>CAWHCK010000056.1:0-140863 GCA_963827585.1 uncultured Alphaproteobacteria bacterium | reverse complement strand
CTTGTTGTAACTGGTGCCCTTCTCGGCGCCGTCTTCCTCGGAGATGACGTCGGTCCCGTACAGCGCGTCGTACAGCGAACCCCACCGGGCGTTCGCGGCGTTGAGCGCGAAGCGCGCGTTGAGGATCGGGACACGAGCTGCGGGCCCGCTGTCGTGGTGATCTCGTCGTCGACGCCCGCGGTGGTGATGGTGAAGTCGTGGGGCTCGGGCAGCAGGTAGCCGATCTCGGTGAGGAACTGCCTGTACGCCTCGGGATCGATCGGCTCGATGACCCGCTGGCGATGCCACTTGTCGATGCGGGCCTGCAGGTCGTCGCGCCGTGCCAGCAGGTCCTGGTTCTTCGGCGTCAGATCGGCGACGACCTTGTCCACGCCCGACCAGAAGGTGTCGGGGTCGAGGCCGGTGCCGGGCAGCGCCTCGTCGTTGACGAAGTCGTACAGCACCTGGGCCACCGCAGGTTGCCCACTTTCACGCGATCGGTCATGTTTCCTCCCTCGCCGGAAAGGCGCATCGAACGCAGTGCGGTCGATCCAGCTTACCCACGGTAACTGCAGCTATTCCCCGTGGACCGCGTTGCTGTTTCGCGGTCGCCGCTTCAGCTGTTTCGCGGTTCACCGCTCCAGCTGTTTCGCGGTCACGCGGTGAGCAGCTGCTCACACCGCTCGGCCAGGCTGTCCCGCAGCGGCGCCGCCTGCTCAGCAACGTGCTGCTGGACCCGCACGTATTCGGCACGCCCGCCGGCGTCTCGATGGCTATCGGCTCGAATCCGTAGTCGCGGAGATCATAGGGGCTGGCCCGCATGTCGAGTTCACGGGCTTGTGCCGCCAGCTCCAGGCAGTCCATCACCAGCTCCGAGTCGACCAGCGGACCGAAGCTTGTACGCGAACTTGTAGAGGTCCATCGCCGCGTGCAGGCAGCCCGGCTGTTCCGCGGCGACCTGGCTTTCCCGGGTCAGCCGGTCGCTGTTGCGTGCGGTCGCCGGCTCGGTGAAGAACCGGTACGCATCGAAGTGGCTGCAGCGCAACGGCATTGACTCGACCACCGCATCGGTGCCCGCGTTGCCGAGTCGCAGCGGCACCTGGTCATGACGCACGCTCGGCGCCCGGTACACCATCGCCCACTCGTGCAGCCCGAAACAGTTGAGCCGCGCGGGCCGCGGCCGTCGCGCGCAGCAGCCCGGCGATGAACCGCACGGTGTCGGCACGCGCCAGCCAGGTAGCTCCCGCGTCACCGCCACACCGTCGCGCCCGCGCCGTAGCCGCTGCGGCCGAGGTAGCGCTGCGCCGCCGGCGCCGGCGAGCACGACGCCGAAGCCGGGGTGCCACGCCGCAGCTGGCGCGGCCGCAGGCTGTAGTAGGTGAACAGGAAGTCCAACACCGGGTGGGCCTCACCGGCCTGGCGCGCCGCGATAGGCCCACAGGAAGTCGTCGCACCCGCTTGCTGGTGCATCGCGCTCGCCGGTCGAGTCCAGTCGGTCTCGTGCGAGCACCGACGTCAGACACGGTGCGTCCCGTCGCGGACGGTGCCGACCAGGTCCTCGACCAGGTCCTCCAGCGCCACCATCGCCGACACGCTGCCGTCGGCGTCGGTCACCAGCGCCAGGTGGCTGTTGTTGCGGCGCAGCCGGGACAGCGCGTCGGGCAGCGGCAACGACGCGGGCACCTGCGGCAGCGGCCGCACCATCGCCAGGTCCACAACCGCGTCCGGGTCGTCGACGAGCGGCAGCACGTCCTTGATGTGCAGGTAGCCGATGAAGTCGCCGGACGGGTCGACGACCGGGAAGCGGGAGTAGCCGGTCTCGGCCAGCGCCCGCTGGATCGCCGCCACCGTCGGCCCGGACCCCTCGGCGGCCACCGGACCGCGTGGACCTCGCGCAGCGGCACCGCGACATCGGCGACCACGCGGTTGCGGATCTGCAGCGCGCGGGACAGCCGGTTGTGCTCCTCGGGATCGAGCAGTCCCTCCGACAGCGACTCGGCGATCATCTCGGACAGCTCGACGGTCGACACCGTGTTTTCGAGTTCGGTCTTCGGCTCGACGCCCACCGCGCGCAGGATGACATTCGCGCACCAGTCGTAGAAGGCGATGACGGGCCGCGCGGCGCGCACCCACAGCAGGTACGGCGGCACCAGCAGCATCGCGGCGGACTCGGGGCCCGCGATGGCGATGTTCTTCGGCACCATCTCGCCGAGCAGCACGTGCAGCACCACGACGATCGCGAGCGCGACGATGAACGACACCGTGTGCAGCACCGCGTCGGGCATGCCGACCAGGTCGAACGGCTTCTCGAGCAGGTGCGCCACCGCAGGTTCGCCGACGCGGCCCAGCAGGATCGAGCAGATCGTGATGCCCAGCTGGGCGCCGGCCAGCATCAGCGGCAGCTTCTCGCCCGCCCGGATGACCGTCACCGCGCTGCTGCTTGCCCTGCTCGGCGAGCGCTTCGAGTCGGTCGCGGCGCGCGGAGATCAGTGCGAACTCCGCGCCGACGAAGAACGCGTTGGCGGCCAGCAGCAGCACGGTCAGCACGCACGCCGAGGATGTCACCCATCGGCAGCTCGTCATCGTCCTCCTCGCCGCGCCGCCCGAGCTCGGTCAGTTCGAGCAGGTCGATCCGGCGGCCGTCCATCGCACCACCGTGGCCAGCCAGCGCACCGGGTCCTCCAGCGGCCCGTCCGGATCGAACGCCGTCAACTCGACCGACTCACCCGCCTCGGGATGTGCCCGAGCTCCTGCAGCACCAGGCCACCGATGGTCTCGTATTCGCCTTCAGGGCGCGGAATCCGGTGGCGTCGGCCACCTCGTCGATGCGCAGCAGGCCCGACACCTGCCAGCCGTCGCCCGCCTGCACGACATCGGGCGTGGCTTCGTCGTGTTCGTCGCGGATGTCGCCGACGATCTCCTCGATCAGGTCCTCGACCGTCACCATGCCCGCGGTGCCGCCGTATTCGTCGACCACCAGCGCGGTCTGCAGGCCGTTGGCGCGGATCTGTGCCATCACGTCATCGCCGTCGAGCGTCGACGGCACCCTGGCGACCGGCTGCGCCAGGCTGGCCAGCCGGGTCGCTGCGCGTTGCTCGGCGGCACTTCGAACACCTGTTTGACGTGGACGATGCCGATCGTCTCGTCGAGGTCGCCCTCGATGATCGGGAACCGCGAGTACCCGGTCTCGATGGCCGCGTCACCAGATCGGCGACGGTGTCGTCGGCCTCCAGCGACACGATCTTGGACCGCGGGGTCATCAGTTCCTCGGCGGTGCGCTCGCCGAACTGCAGCGACCGGTCCACCAGGGTGGCGGTGACCGGGTCCAGCGAGCCGCGCCGAGCCGAATTGCGCACCAGCGAGCCGAGTTCCTGCGGCGAGCGCGCCGAGCGCAACTCCTCGGCGGGTTCGATGCCCAGCCGGCGCAGGATCCAGTTGGCGGTGCCGTTGGTCGCTTGGATCAGCGGGGTGAACAGCATCGAGAACAGCAGCTGCGGCCCGCCGACGCACGTGCGGTGGGCACCGGCTTGGCCACCGCCAGGTTCTTGGGCACCAGTTCGCCGAACACCATCGACACCGAGGTCGCGATCAACAGCGCCAGCGCCAACGCCAGCCCGCCGGCGACGCTCGCGGGTAACCGACACGCGTCAAGACCGGCTCGCAGCAGCCGCGCCACCACCGGCTCGGCCAGATAACCGGTGATCAACGTGGTGATCGAGATGCCGACCTGGGCGCCGGAGAGCTGGAACGACAGCGTGCGGTGCGCCCGCTGCACGATCTGGTCGCGGCGATCGCCGGTGCGGGCATTGGCGTCGACCGTGCTGCGCTCCAGCGCGGTCAGCGAGAACTCGGCGGCCACGAACACCGCGGTACCGGCGGTGAGCACGAGGAACGCCAGCACGCTCGAGCGCGGTGTACATGACGCTCATCGCGTCTGCGCCGAAGGTGCGCCGGGCCGTGTCGCCCGGCCGACTAGGGGAGGGTTCGGCGTCGGACGGCTCGTGGTCGGGCCGCTCGGCCCGGAAGCCCAGCGGCCTCAACGGGTGCCTGCGGCACGGTGTCCCTTTCGGTGTAGCGCGTGCAGAGTGAAATCCATGTTAGCCCGGTCGCGGCCAGCCGATCGGACTCACCAACCGGTGGGCAGCGGATGGCCCTCGGCGAACCCCGCCGCCGACTGCACACCGAGCACCACCTTCTCGTGCAGCTCGGCGATGGTCGCGGCGCCCACATAGGTGCAGGTGCTGCGCACGCCGGAGGTGATGTGGTCGAGCAGGTCCTCGACGCCGCCGCGGACGGGTCCAGGCCCATCCGCGACGTCGAGATGCCCTCCTCGAACAGCGCCTTGCGGGCCCGATCGAACGCGCTGTCGGCGGCGGTGCGCGCTGCCACCGCACGCTTGGACGCCATCCCGTAGCTCTCCTTGTACGGCTGGTCCTCGCGGTCGCGCATCAGGTCGCCCGGCGACTCGTAGGTGCCCGCGAACCACGAGCCGATCATCACGTTCGATGCCCCGGCGGCCAGCGCCAGTGCGACGTCGCGAGGATGGCGGACACCGCCGTCGGCCCACACGTGCCCGCCGAGTTGCTTTGCCGCCGCAGCACATTCGAGCACAGCGGAGAACTGTGGCCGGCCGACACCGGTCATCATCCGGGTGGTGCACATCGCGCCGGGCCCGACGCCGACCTTGACGATCGACGCGCCCGCGGTGATCAGGTCGCGCGTGCCTTCGGCGGACACCACGTTGCCCGCGGCCAGCGGCAAGCCGAGGTCGAGCGAGGACACCGCCTTGATCGCGTCGAGCATCTTGACCTGATGACCGTGCGCGGTGTCGATCACCAGCAGGTCGACACCCGCCTCGGCCAGCGCGCGGGCCTTGGCGCCGACGTCACCGTTGATGCCGACCGCCGCCGCGACCGCAGCCGTCCCTTGTCGTCGACGGCCGGCGTGTAGATGCCCGCCCGGATCGCGCCGGTGCGGGTGAGCACCCCGGCCAGCGTGCCGTCCGCCTCGGTCAGCACCGCCACGTCGACCGGCGCATGCTCGAGCAGATCGAACACCTTGCGTGGGTCGGTGCCCACCGGCGCGCTGACGAAATCGGACACGGCGATGTCGCGGACCCTGGTGAACCGGTCCACGCCCACGCAGTCCGCCTCGGTGACCAGGCCGATCGGCCGTCCCTCGAAGACCACCACCGCGGCGCCGTGGGCGCGTTTGTGGATCAGCGCCGTCGCATCCGACACCGAGTCGTCGGGGGACAGCACCACCGGGGTGTCGACGACCAGGTCGCGGCTCTTGACGAAGTCGACCGTCGCCTGCACCGCCGAGATCGGAAGGTCCTGCGGCAGAACGACAATGCCGCCACGGCGGGCGATCGTCTCGGCCATCCGCCGACCCGCCACCGCGGTCATGTTGGCCACCACCACCGGGATCGTGGTGCCCGAGCCGTCGGACGTCGACAGGTCGACGTCGAACCGCGACAGCACGTCCGAGCGTCCGGGGACGATGAAGACGTCGTCGTAGGTCAGGTCGTAGGCAGGCGGGTGGCCTTCGAGAAATCTCATCTCACATCGAGTCTAGTTCCGCCGAGACTGTCCCCGGCTTCGCGTGGGCCCAGCCAGATCGCGATCGCACCCGATTTCACGATCTGTGCGCAGTCTCGGGCTTATGCCCGCACCTCGCTGCGGTCGCCGCTCCACAGCGTGTGGAACCGCTTGGCTCGGGTCGGCGTCGATGCGCCCGTAGGTGTGGGCGCCGAAGAAGTCGCGCAGGCCCTGGGTCAGCGCCGCGGGCAGCCGCTCGGTGCGCAGCGCCGTCGTAGTACGACAGCGCCGAGCTGAAGCCGGGGATCGGGATGCCCAGCTCGGTCGCGGTCACGACGACGCGGCGCCAGCTGTCGATCGCGGCCTCGATCGCGCTGCGGAAGTACGGCGCCACGATCAGCGTCGGCAGGTCCGCGTCCTCGTCGAACGCCTCCTTGATGCGGTTGAGGAACTTGGCCCGGATGATGCAGCCACCGCGCCAGATGGTGGCCATGTCGCCCGGGGTGATGCCCCAGTCGTATTCGGCGCTGCCGGCCTGGATCTGGTTGAAGCCCTGCGCATAGGCGATGATCTTCGACGCGTACAGCGCCTGACGGACGTCCTCGGTGAACTGCTCTGCATCGCTGGGCTTTTCGCCGAGCGTCGCCCGATGCCAGTCCGGTGGTGGCCTTGCGCTGGGCGACCGAGCCCGACAGCGCGCGGGCGAACACCGCCTCGGCGATACCGGTGACGGGCACGCCGAGATCGAGCGCCGACTTGACCGTCCAGCGGCCGGTGCCCTTCTGCTCGGCCTCGTCGAGGATGACGTCGACCAGCGGCTTGCCGGTCTTGGCGTCGGTCTGGCGCAGCACCTCGGCGGTGATCTCGATGAGGAAGCTGTCCAGGTCGCCCTTGTTCCACTCGGCGAAGACGTCGGCGATCTCGCGGTGCGGACTTGCCGAGCCCGTCGCGCAGCAGTTGGTACGCCTCGCCGATCAGCTGCATGTCGGAGTACTCGATGCCGTTGTGCACCATCTTCACGAAGTGGCCCGCACCGTCGGGGCCGATGTGGGTGCAGCACGGCACGCCGTCGACGTGCGCGGAGATCTCCTCGAGCAGCGGGCCCAGCGACTTGTAGGACTCGGCGGGGCCGCCCGGCATGATCGACGGGCCGTTGAGCGCGCCCTCCTCGCCGCCGGAGATGCCGGCGCCGACGAAGTGCAGGCCGCGCTCGCGCATCGCCTTCTCGCGGCGGATGGTGTCGGTGTAGAGCGCGTTGCCGCCGTCGATGATGATGTCGCCGTCTTCCATCGCGTCGGCGAGTTCGTTGATCACGGCGTCGGTCGGGTCGCCGGCCTTGACCATGATCAGCACCCGGCGCGGTTTCTCCAGGGCGGCAAGGAATTCCGGGATGGTCTCGCTGCGGACGAACTTGCCCTCCGAGCCGTGTTCGGCGAGCAGCGCGTCGGTCTTGGCGATCGATCGGTTGTGCAGCGCGACGGTGTACCCGTGGTGGGCGAAGTTGCGGGCGATGTTGGAGCCCATCACGGCGAGGCCGGTGACCCCGATCTGAGCGGTGCCGGCGGTGGAAGCTTCAGACGAGTCATCGGGCAGCCTTTCGTTTTTTGTTGTGGCAGAACGGCTCTACGACAGCCAAACGCCTACGCGGTGAACAAACGATGCAGTTCGGTCAGCCAGGGCACGGCCAGCGCGACGGTGGGCACCACCAGCACGGCGGCGGCGGCCAGATAGGCGGCGGCGGCCAGCACGCAGGCTGTTGCCGCGCCCGCCGAGCCGGCGCACCCGCAGCACGGTGGTCGGACCGCCTGCCGCCAGCGCGCCCGACGGTGTGCGGCCGGCGGCGCAGGCGACCAGCGCGCGGGCCAGGGGAGTGGGGCCGGCGGCGCGCACGGCGGCGTCGTCGGCGAGCATTTCGATCAGCAGACGGACGGCGTCCAGCGCGCTGGCGCTGCGGACGAACCGCGGGAACGCGGCGTGCACGGCGGTGAACATCTCGAGCACCAGGTCGTGCCGGGCCCGCAGGTGCGCACGCTCGTGGGTCAGAATGGCGGCGATCTCGTTGTCCGCCAAGGTCGTCAGCGTGCCCTCGCTGACGACGACGCGGCTGCGCACACCGGGCAGGCAGTAGGCCAGCGGCTGCTCGACGTCGAGGATGCGCAGCCCGTCCCCGGCATGCGCGTGGGCCCATTGCCGCGACATCTGCCCGACCAGGTCGACGACCATCCGGTGGTGCGCGCGGCGGCGCCGGGTGGCGATCGCGACCTGCACCACGGCGACCGCCAGCCGGGCGCCGATCACCAGGGTCAGCGCGAACACCACGACGTAGACGATCCACAGCGGCCAGCCCAGAACATCGATTTCGCTGGCGATGGTCGCGGTCGGGCTGCCGTCGGGGCCGGGCACGAACAGCCTGCTCGCGATGGCGATCCCGGCGCGAGAACGCCGACAGCACGGCGGCAAGCGCGACGGCCTGCCACAGCACGATCGCGGCCCGCGGTGCCCGCGATCGGCCACGATGCCCGCGCCAGCATCGCCGGCACCGGTCCCGACAGGACCAGCGCCACGACGGTGAAGGCCAGCGCGGACACGCTGTAAGTGTCCCTCAGCCGGTGCCCGGCCCGCCAGCGGGACGGCGGTATCCGGTGCTTGCTCTCCAATTCGGCCAGTGCACGACGCAGCGCAGCCGCCTCGTCGGCACCGACCCGCTCGACGAAGTGCACCAGCGCGGCCTGCCGGCTGCCCGAGTCCGCAGCCTGGTCCAGCGCGTCGACCATCAGCCCGGCGACCAGTTCGTCGCGGCCATGCGTGGGCGCGTACCGGTGAGCACGGTCGTCGCGGTGCTGGACGACCAGGTTCTTCTTCGCCAGCCGCTGCAGCACGGTCATGATCGTGGTGTAGGCCAGGTCGCGGTGGGCCGAGAGTGCCTCGTGGACCTGCCGCACGGTCTGGGGCTCCCGCGCGGACCACAGGTGGTCCATCACCGCGCGTTCGAGTTCCCCTAGACGCGTCATCTTGGCCATGTCTTCGTTCATCTCCTAGCGACGGTAGATCCAGCGTACTACGGGTTTACTACCGTGCGTCGTATCTCGCACGGCGGGCATCGTTCTTCGCGGTTTCGCGCGCGCCCGACGACTTGTTCCGGCTTCGTTCATTCGAGGTCACCGCCCCTTCGCCCAGCCCTTGTGAGTCCAGTCACAGGGTGTGGCTCCGACGATCGGTCCTGTTATAGTAAGGCTAACCTAACTCAATATCGGGAGGTGCCATGACGGTACTGGTCGACGACCCGCTCATCGCGGGCATGGCGATCAGCGCGGGCGCTGCCGCTGCACGAGTCCAGCCGCCGACTGCGCGAGCTCTACCCCGAATGTCCGCGGGTCTACGGCGTCGCGGTGATGGGCGACCTGTCGCGCCGGCGCTGGTGGCCGCTGGCCGAGGCACTGACCACGGATCGGCTCCACGCGATGTTCGAGCTCGCGGCCCAGGAGACCGACAGCCGTGCGGCCGTGGCGCAGCAGCTGGCGGCGACCCTGGCGCACGTCGTCATCGGGCGCGTCGTCCCGCTCATCGTGCTCGAGGGACGCGCGTGGGACACCGGCCTGGAGAACCTGTGGGTGCACGTGGACTCCGAGGGCGCGATCGACTGGGTGGGCGTCGTCGATCCGACGCTGCGCGCGCTGCCCGACGACCGGTTCTTCGATAGCCGCACGACGGTGCGGGCGGGCAACGCTGCGCGAGACGGGATCGTCGCCCTGCCCAACGAGGCGGCGCTGACGACGTGGATCGCACATCGCAGCCACCGCGCCCTGGAGCCGTTGTTCGGCAAGCTCGCCGAGGTGAGCGGCGTCGGCCATCTCGATCGCATCGATGTGGCACATCGTCGGGGGCGCGGTGGTGAGCGCCGCGACACAGGTGCCGCTGCTGGCCGGCTCGAGCGAGCTGACGAGCATGCGCCGCAGCCAGGCCGTGCTGGACGCCCTGGTCGGATTCGGCCTGCCGGTACGCGGGCACGACGAGGACGACCGCAGGGAAGGTCTTGCTGAATTAGGGCAGCCTTGCCTATGCTCATGCACTGCGACAGAACGTGTACCACCGGACCGCGCCGGAGTCCTGAGGGCTGCAGAGACCCCCGGTCCACTCGAAGGACGGGCCCCGCACAATGTGCGGGGCCCGTCCGCATTTCAGGGTCTGTCAGCCGCAACGTGTAGACAAATCTGCGTGACCACAGAAACGCCCGTCCGGCCTCGGAGCCGGGTTCGACTCCGAGATCGGCCTCAAATTCCTCGAGCTGACCCCGGACGGCGGTACCGCCCAACTCCACATCCACGACAAGCTGCTGCAGCCGTGGGGCATCGTGCACGGCGGGGTGTACTGCTCGATCATCGAGAGCCTGGCCAGCGTGTCGGCTCAGGTCTGGCTCAGCGAGAACGGCGGCGGCCACGTCGTCGGCGTCAACAACAACACCGACTTCCTGCGCGCCATCTCCTCGGGAACGGTGACGGCGGTGTCGATGCCCATCCACCGCGGCCGCCGCCAACAGCTCTGGCTCATCACCATCACCGACGACAAGGACCGCGTCGTCGCCCGCGGCCAGGTGCGGCTGCAGAACCTTCCGCCCGAGTAGCGGCCGAACTTCGTCGGCGCTGCTGACCCCTGCACGGCGTGGCAGTATCGCCGACTATGCGCTTAACGCCGCATGAACAGGACCGGCTGCTGCTGTCGTATGCCGCCGAACTGGCGCGCCGCCGCCAGGCGCGCGGCCTCAAGCTCAATCACCCCGAGGCGGTCGCGTTGATCACCGACCACCTCCTCGAAGGCGCCCGCGACGGGCGCACGGTCGCCGAGCTGATGGTCAGTGGCCGTGAGGTGCTCAGCCGCGACGACGTGATGGCGGGAGTGCCCGAGATGCTGTACGACGTCCAGGTGGAGGCGACGTTCCCCGACGGCACGAAACTCGTCACCGTCCACCATCCGATCGCATGACCAACGACAAGACGCAGGCCGGTCGCGCATCGTGGGCGCCGGGCGAGATCGTCTACGGCGACGGCGATATCGAGATCAACCCGGGCGCCCAACGGCTGGAGATGGACATCGTCAACACCGGCGACCGCCCGGTTCAGGTCGGCAGCCACGTGCATCTGCCGCAGGCCAACGCCGCGCTTCAGTTCGACCGCGACGCCGCCCACGGTCACCGGCTCGACATTCCGGCCGGCACCGCCGTGCGCTTCGAACCCGGTGTCGCCCAGCGGGTCTCGCTGGTTCCGCTGAGCGGATCGCGCGAGGTGCACGGTTTGAGCCTGCAGCCGCCCGGCCGATTGGACGCGCCATGACCGAGCTGTCGCGGGCCAGCTATGCCGCGCTGTTCGGACCGACGACGGGCGACCGGATCCGGCTGGCCGACACCGACCTGTTCGTCGAGATCACCGAAGACCGCAGCGGCGGACCGGGACTGGCGGGCGACGAGGCGGTGTTCGGCGGCGGCAAGGTGCTGCGCGAGTCGATGGGGCAGGGCCGCGCCACCCGGGCCGACGGCGCACCCGACACCGTGATCACCGGTGTGGTGATCATCGACTACTGGGGAATCATCAAGGCCGACATCGGTATTCGCGACGGCCGCATCGCCGCGATCGGCAAGGCGGGCAACCCCGACATCATGTCCGGCGTGCATCCCGACCTGGTGGTCGGCCCGTCGACGGAGATCATCGCGGGCAACGGCCGCATCGTCACCGCGGGCGCCATCGACTGCCACGTGCACCTGATCTGTCCGCAGATCATGGAGGAGGCGCTCGGCGGCGGCATCACCACGATCATCGCCGGCGGCACCGGCCCCGCGGAGGGCAGCAAGGCCACCACCGTCACCCCCGGGTCATGGCACCTGGCCCGCATGCTGGAGTCGCTGGACTCCTGGCCGATGAACATCGCGCTGCTCGGCAAGGGCAACACCGTCAGCGCCGAGTCGATGTGGGAGCAATTGCGCGGCGGCGCTGCGGGTTTCAAGCTGCACGAGGACTGGGGGACGACCCCCGCGGCGATCGACGCGTGCCTGACGGTCGCCGACGCGGCCGGGGTGCAGGTGGCCCTGCACTCCGACACCCTCAACGAGGCGGGCTTCGTCGAGGACACGCTCGGCGCGATCAACGGGCCGGTCGATCCACGCGTATCACACCGAGGGCGCAGGCGGCGGGCACGCGCCCGACATCATCACGCGTCGCCGCCGAGCCCTACGTGCTGCCGAGTTCGACGAACCCCACCCGCCCGCACACCGTCAACACCCTCGACGAGCATCTCGACATGTTGATGGTGTGCCATCACCTCAACCCCAGCGTGCCCGAGGATCTCGCGTTCGCCGAGAGCCGCATCCGGCCGTCGACGATCGCCGCCGAGGATCTGCTGCACGACATCGGCGCGATCTCGATGATCGGCAGCGACGCGCAGGCCATGGGCCGCATCGGCGAGGTGGTGATCCGCACCTGGCAGACCGCGCACGTGATGAAGCGGCGCCGCGGCGCGCTGCCCGGCGACGGCGGCGCCGACAACAACCGTGCCCGCCGCTACGTCGCGAAGTACACGATCTGCCCGGCCGTCGCACACGGACTCGACCACGAGATCGGCTCGGTCGAGGTCGGCAAGCTCGCCGACCTCGTGCTGTGGGAGCCGGCGTTCTTCGGCGTGCGCCCGCACGCCGTGCTCAAGGGCGGCATGATCGCCTGGGCCGCAATGGGGGACGCCAACGCGTCGATCCCGACGCCGCAGCCGGTGCTGCCGCGGCCGATGTTCGGCGCGGCGCCCGCTGCCGCGGCGGCGACGTCGGTGCATTTCGTGTCGCCGCAGGCCGTCGACGACGGGCTGGCCGACCGGCTCGCCGTCAACCGCCGGCTCGTCGCGGTCAAGAACGTCCGCGAGCGTCGGCAAGGCCGAGATGCCGCTCAACGACGCGCTTCCCGCGATCGAGGTCGACCCCGACACCTTCACCGTGCGCATCGACGGCGAGGTGTGGCAGGAGCAGCCCGCCGTCGAACTGCCCATGGCACAGCGCTATTTCCTGTTCTGGGTATGTAGATGACAAGCCTGGCGACCCTGCTCACGCTGGCGGACTCGCGTCTGCCGACCGGCGGGCACGTGCACTCCGGCGGCGTCGAGGAGGCCGTCACCGAAGGCCTGGTCCGCGACCTCGCGACGCTGCGGGCGTTCCTGCGCCGCCGGATCCGCACCACGGTCTGGTGACTGCGTCGGTGGCCGCCGCCGTGCACGCCGGCAGCCTGTCAGTCTCACAGGCGCGACCGCGAAACCGACGCCCGCACACCGGCTCCCGCCGCGCGGCAGGCATCGCGCGCACAGGGCCGCGGCCTGTTACGGCTGGCGCGCCGCGTCTGGCCGGCCGGGGATTGGGACAGCGTTCGGCGCCACACCCCACCTCGCGGTCGTGGCAGGCGCGGTCGGTGCGGCCGGCGGCCTGACACCCGAGGAGACCGCGCTGTCGGTCGTCTACACGACGATGACCGGTTCGGCGACGGCCGCGCAGCGGCTGCTCGCCCTCGACCCCGGCGACGTTGCGGCGCTGACCTTCGAGCTGGCGACGTTGTGCGACGAGACCGCCGCCGCGGCCTGCAAGGAACTGGCCGACCTGTCCGATCCGCTACTCGACGTGCTGGCCCAGCGGCACAGCCAGCGCGAGCGTCCCCTGTTCGCCTCCTGAAAGAAGCTGGAGCCTTCGATGCCACCGCATTTCCTCGACGGCCAGCCCCACGGTCACACCGACCGGCCCAAGCGACACCGGCGCCGGGGGAGCCGCTGCGCATCGGCATCGGCGGCCCCGTCGGCTCGGGCAAGACCGCGCTCGTGGCGGCGCTGTGCAGGCAACTGCGCGACGAGCTGTCGCTGGCGGTGCTGACCAACGACATCTACACCACCGAGGACGCCGACTTCCTGCGCCGCCACGCCGTGCTGCCCGACGAACGGATCGCCGCGGTGCAGACCGGCGGCTGCCCGCACACCGCGATCCGCGACGACATCACCGCCAACCTCGACGCCATCGATGACCTCATCGCGGAGAACGACCGACTCGATCTCATTCTGGTGGAGTCCGGCGGCGACAATCTGACGGCCACCTTCTCCTCCGGACTGGTCGACGTGCAGATCTTCGTGATCGACGTCGCGGGCGGCGACAAGGTGCCGCGCAAGGGCGGGCCGGGCGTGACCTACTCGGATCTGTTGGTGGTCAACAAGACCGACCTGGCGCCGCTGGTCGGGGCCGACCTGGAGGTGATGCGCCGCGACGCGGCCACCGTGCGCGGCGAGCGCCCCACGGTGCTGATCTCCCTGACCGAAGACCCCGGCGCGACGGCGGTGCTGGCGTGGGTGCGTGAACAACTGCGGGTGCCGGTGCTAGTGCGAATCCGATGTCCTCATCGTCGCCCGTCGCGACCGACGGCCGCGCATCGAGTGCTCGGGCGGACTGGCCGCCCGGGACACCGAACGCGACACCGTGCACCTGGTGTCGGCAGCGGCAACTCCGCTCGGCGGTGACTCCGTCTACGTGCGCATCGTCGTCGAGCCGGGCGCGCGGCTGCGGGTGCGCACAGCCGGCGGCGACGGTGACCCTGCCGGGGCCGGCCACGCCGAGTCGCATGCGCTCTGGGCTCTGGACGTGGCAGGTGAACTCGACGTCGATCCGCAGCCGACCGTCGTCGCGGCCACACTCGCGGCACATCACGTCGACACGCCTCGCCCTTGGCGGATCGGGCCGCGTCAGGGTGCGAGAGCGCATCCAGATCGGCAGAAGCGGTGAGCGGCAGGGCTTTTGGTCCGGGTCGCTGCATGCCGACGTCGACGGGTCAGCCCTGCTGCGGCACCGCATCGAGCTCGGCAACGGCTCGGTGGCCGACGACGAGCTGGCCGCGCCGATGGCGTGCATCAGCGAATTGCACTATCCCGAAACGGATGTCGACACCGCGGGCATGGCGCTTGCGTTGGCCGGCGGCGGGTGCCTGTCGACCTGGCAGGGCGAGCGGCTCTAGACCGCCGCTTTCTCGGTGTCCTGCACCAACGCAGCGATCTCCTCGAGCTCCTCGATCCTGGTTCGGGCGTACGCCTGCTGCTCGGTGATGGTGAGATTGCCGCGCGCGGTGGACAGGAACGTCACCGTCCACGACAGCAGCGTGGTGATCTTGCGCCGGAACCCGACCAGGTACACCAGGTGCAGCACCAGCCACGCCAGCCAGGCGATGAAGCCGCCGAACTCCAGCCGTCCGATCTTGGCGACCGCAGAGAAGCGTGACACCGTCGCCATCGAACCCTTGTCGAAGTACTGGAAGGGTTCGCGCTCGGCGGGGTTGGCGCCCTTCAGCTCGGCCTTGATGGCCTTCGCGGCGTACTTGCCGCCCTGGATGGCGCCCTGCGCCATGCCCGGGCACGCCCTCGACGGCGGCCATGTCGCCGACGACGAACACGTTCGGATGGCCGGGAACCGTCAGGTCCGGCAGCACCTTCACCCGTCCCGCCCGGTCGACCTCGGCATCGGACTGCTCGGCGATGTCGCGGCCCAGCGGGCTCGCCGACACTCCGGCCGACCAGACCTTGGTCGCACAATCGATGCGACGGAAGCTGCCGTCGGGATCCTTGACGGTGATGCCGTTGCGGTCCACGTCGGTGACCATCGCGCCGAGCTGGATCTCGACGCCCATCTTCTCCAGGCGTGCCTGTGCCTTGTTGCCGAGCTTCTCACCCATCGGTGGCAGCACGGCGGGCGCGGCGTCGAGCAGGATCACCCGCGCGGTGGTCGAATCGATGTGCCGGAACGCGCCTTTGAGCGTGTGATCGGCGAGTTCGGCGATCTGCCCGGCCATCTCGACGCCGGTCGGACCCGCACCGACGACCGTGAACGTCAGCAGCTTCTCGCGGCGGGCGGGGTCGCTGGACCGCTCCGCCTGCTCGAAGGCGCCGAGGATACGGGCGCGCAACTCCAGGGCGTCGTCGATCGACTTCATGCCCGGCGCCCATTCCGCGAAATGGTCGTTGCCGAAGTAGGACTGGCCCGCGCCCGCGGCGACGATCAGCGTGTCGTACGGCGTGACGTAGGTGTGGCCGAGTAACTCCGACCGGACGGTCCTGTTCGCGAGGTCGATGTGCGTGACATTTCCCAGGAGCACCTGCGCGTTCTTCTGCCTGCGCAGGATCATCCGGGTCGGGGGTGCGATCTCGCCCGAGGCGATGATGCCCGTCGCCACCTGGTACAGCAGCGGCTGGAACAGGTGGTGCGTGGTCTTGGCGATCATCTTGATGTCGACATCAGCTCGCTTGAGCGCCTTGGCAACGGTCAGCCCGCCGAAGCCGGACCCGATGATGACGACCTTGTGCCGATCAGTTGCAGTGGCTCCGGGATGGCTCATTCTCGGGCTCCTCGACGGTGCTTCACGTGCAGTTCCTACCCATTACGGTAGCCGCCTGAACCCCCGATCACCGCATCGATGCGCTGTGTTCTTTCCCACGTCGAGCGGGGGAATCACGCGTCGAGAAGTGGTTTCAGCAGCCGTCCCACCTCCGTGACGCCGCCCGGGTGGTAGCCGTTGATGTTGGTGACCGGGCTCAGGATCACGCCGTCCACGCCTGCGTCGAGGATCTTGGTCTTGACCTGCTCGGCCACCTGCTCGGCGCTGCCGAACACCGCCTGCTGCTTGACGTTGTCGGGGATGAAGTCGGCGGTCACGTTCTCATCGATGATCGCGAAGACCAGCATGCTGGTCTCCAGGGTGGCCGGGTCGCGGCCGATCGCCTCGCAGCTCTGCTTGACCACATCGACCTTGCGGGCCAGCTCGTCGAATCCCGCGATGATGTTGAGGTGGTCGAAGTGCTTGGCCGCCAGGGGAATCGTCTTCTTCTCGCCCCTGCCGCCGATCATCAACGGGATGTGGTCGCGGAAACGGGGATTCGCCATCGCCTCGACGGTCTTGTAGTACTTCCCGGAGAACGTCGGCCGTTCACCCGCGAGCATCGGCAGGATGATCTGCAGCGCTTCGCCGAGCTTGTTGAAGCGGTCGGTGAACGTGCCGAACTCGTAGCCGAGCTGATCGTGCTCGAGCTCGAACCAGCCGGTGCCGATGCCGAGCACCGCCCGGCCCGCACTCACCACGTCGAGCGTCGTGAGCGCCTTGGCCAGCAGTGTGGGGTTGCGGTAGGTGTTGCCGGTGACCAGGGTTCCGAGTTGCACGCGTTCGGTCGCGGTGGCCAACGCGCCGAGGGCCGTGTACGCCTCGAGCATCGGCTGGTCCGGGGTTCCGATACCCGGCAGTTGATAGAAGTGGTCCATCACGAAGACGGAGTCGAAGCCGGCGGCCTCGGCCTCCTGGGCCTGCGCGATGACAGTGGGGAAGAGCTCGGCGACGCCGGTGCCGTAGGAGAAGTTGGGGATCTGGAGTCCAAGTTTGATGGTCACGACTTCACGTAACCACAACTAACCGGAGTGGTCACCCCGCTTTAGCTTCCGGCGAACGCCGGAATATTCAGCCGAAGTTCGCCAGCGCACCGTGGCTGACGTGCAGCGTCTGGCCGGTGATGTGCCGGGCGGCCGGAGTGGTGAGGAACAACGCGAGCCGGGTGATCTCGGCGGCCACCGGCGGCGGCGTCCGCGACAGGCCGTCGTAGCCCTGTTCGGCGCTTCGGCCAGACGCCACTGCATTGACCGTGATGCCGCGGATGCCGAAGTGAGCGGCCTGCCCGGCCGTCCAGTCGGATATCGCGGCCTTGATGGCCGCCTCAGCTCCGCCCTCGGCGGGATTCGCGGGTACGACGTTGACGATCGTCCCGCCCGACCGCAGGTGATCACCGAGGATCTGCACGGTGAGCACTGCCGACAGCACCGTCGCGTCGAGCGCATTGCGCCAGGCCGCGGCCTGATCCGACAGGGAGTAGGTGCGCGGATCGCCCGCGTCCCACCGCGGGGCGGGCACGTTGACGATGGTGTCGAGGTGATGGGGGAACTGCCCGCGGCTCTCTTCGAGGCTGGCAGGGTCCGTGTTGTCGAGGACGATGGCGTCGACCTCGAGTTCCTTCGCGGCGACTTCCAGGTCGTCGCGGCGCGCGCCCGCGATCGCGACGCGGTGGCCCGCATCGCGGAAGCCTTCCGCGATCGTGCGACCGAGATCGGTATCGCCTCCGGTGACAAGCACCTCCATCGCAGGGACCTCCTCCGTGTTCAACGCTGAACCCCAGCTGAGCGCACATGTTACTGGCTAGTAGCTAAAGGACGAAACTCGGCACGCGGACAACGCCACCACATCGCCGCCGAAGTGCCATAGGGTCGTGATCTGTGAAGCCCATCGCGGCAGTGACCTTCGGGATGACCATCGCGATTTCCGCAGTTTCCGCCACGCCTTGACCCCGTCGGCTCGTCCTTCCCCGCTGGATCTATGTCCCCGCCATGCTCGGGGCGCTGTTCGTCGTGGTCCCTCTCATCGCCGTGGCCGCCAAGGTCGACTGGCCGCAGTTCTGGTCACTGATCACCAGCCCCGCGTCGCTGTCTGCGCTGGAGCTGAGCCTGCGAACCGCGGCGGCGAGCACGGCCCTGTGCTTGGTCCTCGGCGTGCCGATGGCGCTGGTGTTCGCCCGCAGCGACGCCCGGCGTGGTGCGGCTGACTCGGCCGCTGATCCTGCTGCCGCTGGTGCTCCCGCCCGTCGTCGGTGGCATCGCGCTGCTGTACGCCTTCGGCCGGCTGGGCCTGATCGGGGAGTACCTGAACGCCGCGGGGATCCAGATCGCGTTCACGACGACGGCCGTGGTGCTGGCGCAGACCTTCGTGTCGCTGCCGTTCCTCGTCATCTCGCTGGAGGGCGCGGCGCGTACCGCCGGGGCCGACTACGAGGTCGGTCGCCGCGACTCTGGGCGCGCGGCCCACCACTGTCTGGTGGCGGGTGTCGCTGCCGCTTCTTGCACCGGGCCTGGTGTCCGGCGCGGTACTGGCATTCGCCCGCTCGCTGGGCGAGTTCGGCGCCACCCTGACGTTCGCCGGTTCCCGCGAGGGCGTCACCCGCACCCTCCCGCTCGAGATCTACCTGCAACGGGAGAGCGATGCCGACGCCGCGGTCGCGCTGTCGCTGCTGCTGGTCGCGGTGGCCGCGGTCGTCGTCATCGGCCTGGGCAGCAGGCGCTTGCGGGCCGGGGGCGCCAATGCGTGGTGACCGCCGATGACCGACGTCAGTGTGCGGGCGATCGTCGAAAACCGCGGCGTGGACGTCGAATTCGCGGTGGCCGCCGGAGAGGTGCTGGCGGTCCTCGGCCCGAACGGCGCCGGAAAGTCGACCGCCCTTCACGTCATCGCGGGTTTGGTGCAGCCCGACACCGGCGTGGTCCGCGTCGGCGAACGGGTGCTGACCGATACGTCGAGGCGCAAGCATGTCGCGACCCACGACCGCCGCGTCGGGCTGTTGCTGCAGGATCCGCTGCTGTTCCCACATCTGAGCGTCGCGGCCAACGTCGCGTTCTCACCGCGCAGTTCGCGTGCGGACGCGGCGCGCTGGCTGGCCGAGGTCGAGGCCACCGAGCTCGCCGACCGGATGCCGCGAGAACTCTCCGGTGGGCAGGCACAGCGGGTCGCACTGGCTCGTGCGTTAGCTGCCGAACCGGATGTGCTGCTCCTCGACGAGCCGATGGCCGGCCTGGACGTGGGCGTCGCCGCCGCGATGCGCAAACTGCTGCGCCGCGTGCTGGTCCGCGACGGCCGGTCGGCGGTGTTGATCACCCACGACCTGGTCGACGTGCTGACCCTGGCCGATCGGGTGCTGATTCTGGAATCCGGCCGAATCGTCGAAACAGGTTCCACCGCAGCTGTTTTGGCTGCACCGCGCAGCCGGTTCGGGGCGCGTTTCGCAGGCGTGAACCTGGTCTCCGGCACCGCAGGCGGCGAGGGCGTGCTGACGACAGAGTGGGGGACCGTCTGGCACGGCGTCGCCGGACCGGATACGGTCGCGGGCCGTCCGACGGTGGCGTTGTTCTCACCGGCGGCGGTCGCGGTGTATCGGGACAGACCGCACGGCAGCCCCCGCAACACCGTCGAGGTGACGGTCGCCGATCTCGACAGCCGCGGGCCGGCCATCCGTGTGCGCGGGGAGGAACAGCCCGATGGGGCGCCGGGCCTCGCCGCTGACATCACCGCCGATTCGGCAGCCGAGTTACGACTGACACCCGGGGACCGTGTCTACTTCTCCGTGAAGGCGCAGGAGGTCAGCCTTCTTCCGAGCCCGTAACATCGCGGCTCATCGCCACGATTCATCGACTGGATCGCTCGTGAATCCGGTACGAGCCCACCGTCGGCGCCACTCCGCGCGACGCGTGGGGAGCTTGCCATTTCAGCAATCTGCTATTGCACTGGCTCGCTCGATATTCAAGTTGCACAGCAATCTCTCAGTTGAGCACTTTTATAGCAACTCACACTTGCGTCACGGCGGTAACACGGTAGTTTCTTCCCCATGGATCAGCCGGACGCGAAATCTGAACACCGCAAGGGCCTCTCAAAGTCGCTGGCGATCGCGGCGCTGACCGGTGCCACCGCGGTGGCGCTGACGCTGCCGACGATCGCTCAGGCGCAGCCGGCGCCCACGCCGCCACCGCCGCCGCCGGGCAACACATTCCTGCAGGGGCCGCCTCCGCCGCCCGCCGCCGCCGGGCGCCCCCGTGCCGCCACCTCCGCCTGCCGATCCCAACGCACCACCGCCACCACCGCTGGATCCCAACGCACCACCGCCGCCACCGGCGGATCCCAACGCACCACTGGCGGATCCCAACGCGCCGCCGCCCCCGCCGCCCGCCGAACCGGGCCGCGTCGACAACGCCGCCGGCGGCCTGAGCTTCGTCGTGCCTGCGGGCTGGCAGGTGTCGGATTCCACTCAGCTGTCGTACGGCCAGGCGTTGTTGACGAAGATCGCGCCGGAGGGCGCGACAGCCACCGAACGACACGAGCGTTCTGCTCGGCCGGCTCGACCTGAAGCTGTTCGCCGGCGCCGAGACCGACAACACGAAGGCCGCCCAGCGGCTCGCATCGGATATGGGCGAGTTCTTCATGCCGTTCCCCGGCACCCGTGTCAACCAAGAGACGGTGAAGCTCGACGCCGCGGGCATGCCGGGTGTCGCGTCGTACTACGAGGTGAAGTTCACCGACACCAACAAGCCGACCGGCCAGATCTGGGCCGGCGTCGTCGGTGAGCCGGTCGAACCGCGGCACACCGCGTGGCCAGCGCACCCCGGCCCGCTGGTTCGTCGTCTGGCTCGGCACGGCCACCAACCCGGTGCCCAAGAGCGAGGCCACCACGCTCGCGAACTCCATCCGGCCGTACGCCCCGCCGGTTGCGCCGCCCCCGGCGCCGCTGGACCCGAACGCACCGGCACCACCGCCGAGTACCTCTTGGTCGCGTGATTGCCCTCGGCGTCGCCGCCGGGCCGGCGCAGTCGCGGTCCCTGCAAATTGTGGGCATCGCCGGCTATCTCTCGGAATGGGAGCTGAGGGGCGAAGTCACGGAACGAATTTCCAGCGACGGAAAGGAGCTTTCCGGGCCGCTAGTCTGGAAGCACATTGGTCTGTGCAGTATAAACGGCCCACAGAAAGAACTGGGCGAAATCAGCGTCCAAATCTCCAGACTGGGAGCCGTCTCCAAGATCGAAGCGGCGATTTTGTTCAATGGTATGCGATGCGTCTACAGCGGGCAGTTCTCCGGCAGTTCGAGCGGATACATGGATTGCCCCGACACCAGCGGGATTCCGCTCTCGATTTCGATCAAATGACCCATCGAAATCTAATGCGGTCTTTCGGCCGACTGGAACAGAGGCGCGCGGCGTGAGCGGCGCCGCAACATCGTCCGCCCAGGCTGTGGATTGCGTCACACGCGCATCATAGAGCCGGCCGTATCCTAATTCGGAGCGAGGAGGTGCCCCGATGACGATAGCCGATTGTTTGACTGGTTCGCGCTAAACAGCAAGTACGTCGCTGAGCAGACAGACGACCCGAAGCAGCGTGAGATGTGGATCAGGTTGGCAGAGCTGTGGGCGGCCGCCGCGCGACAGAGCCGCGAGGAGGCAGAGCATCGAGCCGTCTAGCCCGGCTAGCCCGCATCCAGCTGCTAACGCCCGCCTTGGCGGCCCTTGTCAGGCCACCGAGGCAATTCGCGTGCGGTGGCTGTCCTCGATCACCCGCGCGCCCTGCCGCAAGGTTGACGGCGGCACCCGGCCAGCGCTTGAGGGGCCGCGGCATCAATGATGGCAACCGTGAAGTCCTCGACACCGGCCAGGTGCTCGACGATGTTCTCGCCGTCGTCGGTCCACATATCGATGCGGTGATTGAAGTAGGTGCGGTTCTGCATGCGCAATCTTTGCCCGAATTGGCGAGGGTACTCTTCGCGGCTGACGGTCTGCTCCGCCCAGAAATATTGCACCCAGCCATCGTTCGGCGATGCACCAATATTCGTCGGGATACTGCATCCGCGTTGCGGCGTCGGCGGTCTCGCGCCGGTCGTCATTGGACTGGCTCATGTGTATGGCGTGGACTAATCCTGCTCCTGCACCACGAGCCGCTTCCGCTGCTCATCGCTCAGATTGAACTCTGTGATAGCCGCGGCTTCGGCTGCCTTTTTGTCGGGCGCCTCGACGACACCGGGCGCGGGTTCGGAGAATGGAGACGCGCCAAGATCGGAGCTTGGTGGCCGCGGGCCGCTTTGGGGGCGGGTGCAGGAGACACGCCCGTTTAGATAGCCGCGGAGAGGGTTTTGGACAAGCCCGCCCAAATCAAGGCAATACAGAACGCGTTTGCGCGCGGCGAGGGAGGCGGTGGTGGGGGTTGCGGCGCCGATCAACCTCAGGCTTCCCTTCCTGGGCTCCAATTCACCACCTCGTAAGCATCAATCGGCCGGTTGAATCCCTTCAAGCTCAGCTGACCGATGTGTGAGGCTCCCACCCATTGTTCGACGGCGGCGAACGCCCGTTGACTGATCACGATTTGGCCCGGCTTTGCCTCGTCGCAGAGCCGCGACGCGAGATTTATGACGCTGCCGTTTGCGGTGTATTCGCGTCGATGCTCGAAGCCAACCTGGCCGAGCGTTGCGTAGCCAGAAGCAATTCCGATGCCCATTCCGAGAACGTGACCCTTCCGGGCCCATCCCTTTGCCAAATCCACCACCTTTTTTCGCATATCAAGCGCGAGCCGGACGGCGCGCTCGGTATGATCAGGATACGGAATTGGATCGTTGAAGATGATCATGATGCCATCTCCGAGGAACCGTTCCAACGTGCCCTCGTATTGGAAGATGAGCTCTCCCATGCTCTCGTGATATTCGCGCAGGACAGCCGTGACCTCTTCGGGCTCGGACGATTCGACGAAGGCGGTAAATCCGCGCAGATCGCAGAACAACACCGTTACCTCCCGGCGGTGGCTCGCCAACAGCGAGTCTGGTGCATCCGAGGAAGCAATCATCTGCGCCACCTGCGGGGCCAGAAATCGCCGCAAACGGCCGATCCGCTCGATTTCCGCGACTTGCGTCGCCACCCGCTCCTCAAGCGATCGGTTCCACTCCTTCAACTGCGCCGCCTGCAGTTGCACGGTATCGTGAAGTTCCTTGATGCGGAGCAACGAGCGGACGCGGGCCACCAATGCGGCTTGCTCGAACGGCTTCGTGAGATAGTCGTCGCCGCCTGCCTCCAGGCCATTGACGATGTCGCGCGTATCGGCTTTGGCGGTCACCAGAATGACGGGTATGAAGCGAAGGGCGGCATCCCCCTTGAGTTCCTTGAGAACCGAGATGCCGTCGAGCTTCGGCATCATGACGTCGAGCAGGACGAGGTCGGGCTCGAGCTCGCGCGCGCGCCTGAGCCCATCCTCGCCGTCGACCGCGGTGACCACCTCGTATCCCTGCGCGTTGAGCCGAACCCGCAGCACTTCCAAATTTGTGGGATTGTCATCGACCACCAGTATCCGGGGCGGAGTTCGCATACGAGGCCCCCCAACTTCACGTCAGGAATTCGCGGACTTTGGCGAGAATGACGCGCGGGCTGAACGGCTTGGCGAAATAGCCGTCGCATCCCGCCGCCAGCGCCTTCGCATCGTCGCCGGACAGTGCATAGGAGGTGACAGCGATGATCGGAATGTGCCGCAGCTCCGGATTTGCCTTGATCCGACGGGTCGCCTCATAGCCGTCAACGATCGGCAGCTGAATATCCATAAGAATGAGGTCAGGTCGGCACTCCGCTGCCATTGCGACGCCCTTTTCTCCGTCGACAGCTTCCAATACCTCGAAACCGGCGTTGGTGAGCAGATCATTGAGAATACGCCGATTGTTCTCGGTATCCTCGATGACCAGTATGCGTTTGCTCATGCCGCTTGCCTCCGATCAATCGCGTGGATCGGCAAGAAGATGGTGAAAGTGGAACCCACGCCCGGCGTCGACTGCAGGTCAATACGGCCGCCATGCACGTCGACCAGACGGCGAGCGATCGACAGCCCCAGTCCGGTGCCACCTTTCTGCCGCGTGATGCTGTTGTCGATCTGTTGAAAGTCTTCGAAAATACGGACTCGATCCTCGGGGGAAATGCCCGGACCGGTATCCTGCACCGCAATAATGAAGTGGTCGTCCATTGCCTTGGCATGCACCTCCACCGAACCGGCATCGGTGAATTTAATCGCGTTGCCGACGATGTTCAGTAGAACCTGGGTCAAACGCCGCTCATCCCCGTGGCCGACCGGAAGATCCGGGGAAAGGACGGCGCTGACTTCGATGCCTTTTGCGCGCGCCAGGGCGCCAGTCGACGCGACGACCGCTTCCACGACCCCCTGCAAAGAGTAGGTTTCGAGGACCAAGGTGAGCTGGCCGGCTTCGATCTTGGAAATATCGAGCACGTCGTTGATCAAACCGAGGAGATGTTTTCCGTCTTTCTGGATACGGTCCAAGATCTCCAGCGCCTTCTCCGGCAAAGTACCGTACAGCCCATCCACGAGCAGTTCGGCAAAGCCGAGTATGCCATTCAAGGGCGTCCGCAACTCGTGGCTCATATTGGCGAAAAACTGGCTCTTGTGTTCATTGGCGATGGCAAGCTCGCGTCCCTTCTGTTCGACCTCGCGAAACAGCCGCGCATTTTTCATGGCGAGAACCGACTGATCGGCAAAGGTCCGCATCAGGCCGACCGTGCTTGCGGGAAAATCTCCGGCTGGCCGGCGCAGCAGCACCAAAGCTCCCAGAATTTCGTCCTGTCCGAGCAGCGGCACGACGAGCACGGAATGGAAGCCGGCCAAGAGCGTGAGGTCCCTCAGCGAATAATTCGGTGCATTCGAAAGATCCGGCAAGCAGATGGGCTCGCGTTGCTTGGCTGAAAGTCCCAAGGCGCTTTCGTCAAGTCTGATCCGGGTGGCGCGGACGGCATCCTGAAATGCCGGGTCGAGCGCATATGTCCCGGCCAGCTCGAAGGCGTCCTGCGCAGCGTCATAGCTGTAGATCGCGCCGGCATCCGCCTGGGTGAGTTCCACGGCGCGGGTCACGATCGTATCGAGCACGGACTTGGTTTCGAGGGACGAGGCCACGGCACGGCCGATCTCCTCGAGCGCCTTCAATTCACTCACGGAGCGCGCGAGATCGCGTGTTCGCTCCGCGACCTTCTGCTCCAAACGGCTGTACGACCCCTGCAGCTGGTCCGCCATTCTATTAAAATAGTTCGCCAGATCCTCGATTTCGTCTCCAGTTCGGACCTCGATGCGATGACCGAAATCGCTCGCTTCCAGCTGCTTTGCGCCAACCTGCAACGCGCGAATTGGAACAACCATGTGGCGTGCCATCAGCACGCCAGACAGGACGGCAAGCAGCACGCCCAAGGCCAGCAGCCAGGCGGTTCGGAACAATAAGCTGTAAACCGGCTGCAGCGCCGTCGTCAAAGGCTGCTCGAAGAATACGTACCACTGCATCCGCGGTATCGGCGCGACCGCGGACAAGACCGAGCGTCCGTCCATGTCGCTCCCAAATTCCAAAGGTTGACTGCCTGGCTTGACCATGGCCGCGACCTGCGGAAGGTTGATGAGATCCGTGCCCAAGCGGAGTTCGGAATTGGAATGCGCGAGCAGCCGCCCGGCCTGCCCCACGACAAACGCTTCGTAGCCTTTGCCGATCTGAGACGGATCGATGAAATTCGACAGGAACTTGAGATTGATCTCGGCCACGGTCGAACCAGCGTTCCGGCCGGAGTGCGCCATCGCAATGCTCATGAACGGATCAAGTCCGTCGAAATAGACCGGCGACAGCCAAACGGATCGACCTTGCGTCTGGGTGAATCTCGGATTGCCGGAGTAGTCAATCTCGCTGCCCTGAAAGAACTCCTTGCGCGTCAACCTCAGCTGCTCCTTGCCGGACCCGTCGAGTTGAATCACCCTGTCGATGGCCGGCACTTGTTGAAGCAGCAATGCATAGTCCGCGCGACGCTGCTCGACGGTGGTGGAGCTCGCGCGGGTGGCCCAGCTGATCTGACGTTCGATCTCGGACACGAACTGTTCGATGTGCCGGGCCGTCGATTCGGCCTTTTCCGACTGCGCCTTGGCCAGCAACTCGGTGGTATCACGGTACATGAACCAGGTCTCGAGCCCGCCGTTCAAGACCAGCAGGAGCACCACCAGTCCGACGAAGGAGAGGACGTACTTGCCGAACAGTCCCTTCCACCAGCTTCTGTGTGGCGCTTCCTTCATCGGAATTTGCCCGCGTCAGCGGTGCCCCATTCGAGAGGCGTCGACGAGGATGGGCCTGCCCTTGTCATGGATCGCGCAGAGAGCTGCCTGCATTGGCCACGACCATGTCGCCTTCGTGGAGCCTTCAGAGTCGGTATCAGTGTGAAATCCGACTTGAACCAACCGCGTCTCGATGACGTCTTCACGCTTGTTGCGGTGATCATTACCGGAACCAAAGTTTTCAGGACCGGCACCTGTGATTCCGGTCCACGTTGTACTATGGCGAGAGCACGACTCTCGGCACCGCCGCTTCTGTCGACGGAGCTACGGCAACTCCCGTACCACCCGAAATCCATTCGCGATGAATCGTACATCTACGTCGTATCTGAAGCGCGACATCGAGCGCAGATACCTTGCTTGACTATCGAACGCACCGCCGCGCAATACACGCAGCCGACATTGACCGTTCAGCCATGCCGCGCCGTTATTCGGCGCGCCGCGATAATTGTCGTTCCAGCAATCTTCCATCCACTCGGCTGCATTGCCTGCGGTGTCGTAAAGGCCGAACCCGTTCGGCTTGTACGACCCGACCGGGGTCGTTTTTTGCGGCTCACCGGTATTGCACTCCCGGCAGTTGGCTTGACGGGAACCGAGGTCGCGCCCCCACCAGTACGCAGTATTTGTTCCAGCCCGGGAGGCGTATTCCCATTCAGCTTCGGAGGGAAGCCGATAGCTCTTGCCGGTCTTTTGAGATAGCCAAGTCACGAACGCCTTGGCATCGAGCCAGCTGACATTGATCACAGGACGATCGCCGCGGCCCCAGTCGCGATCATCGGGCCGATACTTGCACCCTCCTTCATCGACGCATTTGTCCCATTCGCTGAATGTCACTTCGTGACGACCGATGGCGAAGGGCTTCGCAATGGTCACGCGGTGCATCGGATTCTCGTATTCCAAGCTCGAGCCCATGTCGAAAGAGCCGGCAGGTACCACGACGAGTTCAGCACAGTCGGCACAATCGCGAAATGTATCGCCCGGCTTTAAGCTGGTGGTAACGGGTTCGGTCGCAGGCGCAATCGAAGAGGCCTGCGGTGCAGGGCTGGGCGCAGGCGGCGGCGCGGGACGGGCCGCAGGGGCAGGGCTGGCTGGGGGGGCAGGCGTCGGAGCGGGAGCGGGCGCCGCCGCCACCCCGCGCGACGTCCCGAAATAGAACTCCTCGACAAGGGACGAAGCCACCCAGGGCACCTGCTCGTTATTGGATGCGCGCGCTACGCCGATGCGCGCGCGGTTGAAGACCTCTTCGGCGGTCAGATTTGGGGAGCGCAGCTCCTTGATCAGCTCGCTGACGAACAGGCTGTTGGCAAGGGTGCCGTCGTTGATCACCTTGCCGGGCGCAACGGAGTACAGGGCGAGCGTACCGTCGGGTGAGTCGAGCGCGGCAAGCCCCGCCGCAGACGCTCGGAACCGCCGCTCGAACGGGTTTCTGTAGGCAGCGTCCAGAATGATGATCTTTACCTTTGCACCTTTGCGGTGCATCTCGGCCAACAGCGCATCCACGCTGACGCCATCGCGTCGAAC
The DNA here is from genome assembly GCA_963827585.1 of uncultured Alphaproteobacteria bacterium. Taxonomy (GTDB): domain Bacteria; phylum Pseudomonadota; class Alphaproteobacteria; order Rhizobiales; family Xanthobacteraceae; genus VAZQ01. Next base: position 113,094 of record CAWHCK010000056.1, on the reverse strand, counting down.
GTCGGCTTCGGTCCAAACCTGGGCATTGACTGGAACGAGATAGGTTTGTCGCGCGACCTGAATGCCGTAACCGCTGAAGTACAAGAGCGCGGCCGTGCCGTTGCGGATTTTGCTCGCAAAGGAGTTGATCGCACGCTGCATGTCCTCCCTGCCGACGTTCTCCTTGAGGTCGACGTCGAATTCGCTGCGACGAAGCTCTTCGGCCAGGGTGCGAGCGTCTCTGATCGTGGAGGATAGCGGCGTACTGGCATCTGGGTAGCTGTTGTTGCCGATGACCAGCGCCACGCGTGCAGCCCTTTGCTGAGGCAACGCCGAAGAGGTCAGCATTGCGGACACCACAGACACGCACAGCCAAAACAGCAACCGCATGTTCATCCCGCGCCTTTCAAAACCTCCTGTGCCGCCCAGTATTGGCTCTTTTTCAAGCGATACTAAAATTGTAGACGGAATGTTGCTTGCGGACAACAGGGGCCAGTGGCCTGCATAAAGGATTGCCGTTCTGCAACTGTTCTGGTTGCGCAGGAGGTGGTGACGAAAAGGTTGAAAGCCGCGCCGCTAGCGCCGCTCACCCGTGCGTCTGACGCGAGAGGGTTGTGGTTGCCTTCCCGCCGGGCGCAGAGCCGGCGAAAGAAGCGCGCGCTTCCCAGTACCGCCGGGCTCCCCTAGATTATCTGTGGCTCTGCGGATGGTTTTCCGAAGTGAGGGGCGAGAGCCACGGAGGATGTAGCCATGCACGTGCTCAAGAACGCCGCAGCCAAACACGGCAGGATGACGGGTCTGGTCGTCGCGATGCTGTTCGTTGGCATTGCAGCCTGCGGCGCTGTGTTTGCACAGGCTCAGCGGACCGGGGGTCCCACCAAGTCAGGTCCGGGCGCCGAGGTCTATTTCATCGACCTCAAGGACGGAGCGACCGTTCCGGCGAAGTTGAAGCTTTATTTCGGTTTGCGGAACATGGGCGTCGCCCCCGCCGGCTCGGATCGCGAGAATTCCGGCCATCATCATCTGCTGATCGATACCGATCTGCCGCCGCTCGACCGGCCGATCCCAAACGACTTCAACCATCTGCATTTCGGCACCGGGCAGACCGAGGCTGAGATTACGCTCAGGCGGGGCGAGCACACATTGCAACTGCTGATGGGCGACAAGGACCACATCCCGCACACGCCGCCGGTCATGTCGCCCCGCATTCGTGTTCGCGTCGCGGAGGGTGCACCGGCCGCGCTGACCGGAGGTCCCACCCCGTCTCGTGCCGGAGCCGAGGTTTATTTCGCTGATCTCAAAGATGGAGCGGTTATTCCTCCCACGATCACGATCTCTTTCGGTGTGAGGAACATGGGCGTCGCCCCCGCCGGCTCGGATCGCGAGAATTCGGGCCATCATCACCTGCTGATCGATACCGATCTGCCGCCGCTCGACCGGCCGATCCCGAACGACTTCAACCATCTTCACTTCGGCGGCGGCCAGAGCGAGGCGGAGATCACCCTCAAACATGGCGAGCACACGCTCCAGCTGCTCATGGGCGACAAGGACCACATCCCGCACACGCCGCCGGTCATGTCACCCCGCATCAGGGTCCGTGTCGTCGATCCTTCGCTGCGCAAGCCGGCGCCCGCTGACGCCCGATTATATTTTGTCGGCCTGCAGGACGGGTCGGTGATTCCTCCAAAGTCGACCATTCGCTTCGGCCTCGCTAATATGGGCGTGGCACCGGCAGGCATCGACAAGCCCAATACCGGCCATCATCATCTCTTGGTCGACACCAAGCTGCCGCCGCTGGACCTGCCCATACCCAACGACTTCAATCACATACACTTCGGTGCCGGACAGACAGAAGCGACCGTGACGCTTCCACCGGGAAGGCATACGCTTCAACTTCTGTTCGGCGACGAAAACCATGTGCCGCACAATCCCCCGGTCATGTCGAAGCCGATCAGGGTCTACGTGGCCAGGCCCCGCCGCAGCAACTGAGAGAGGCATTCTCGACCGCATTGCGGCAGCGCCCGCAAACTCGCGGGGGTAATCCGCACATGAGCCGACTGAATTTGCCCCCCAAGTCGGACTTCGGCCCGCTCGCAAGCCAACAGCAGCCACCTCATTCAGAACGATTCAGGTTTGTCCCAAGGACCGGCTTGACCCTTCCACCGGCAGGCTGGAGATGCGGCAAACCGCCTGCCTGCCGGGTCGACTTGCTGGTATCATCACCTAGAGCGCCCGGCGCTCAGCGCGGCAGGGAAGCCCATGCCCGGTGTAAGGCGGCGCGCGCAGCAGGCCGGCCAGTCAGGCCGAGAGAGGCTGGCTACGTCGAGGGAAAGACTGTTGATTGGGAGACTTTTCTTTTTGATCCGCTGCTCTTGTGGGTGTCATACGAGCCTATGCTCACAAAGCTTCCTACTTGACAGGAACCATCAAGGTCCACGCAATCGAACGACTGACGCGCGAGCGCTTGCCAGCTGTTGTTCATAGTACGCTGCTGCCGACGGTTCGCCGCCGTCCCGCATTAATTCAAATGCAGTGCTGATTAGGCTCAGGGCGCCCTCGGCCATGGCTGCGTCCGTGCGTCGCTCGGCGAGGTGCATCAGCGCGACGCCTTGATTGCCAACACTGATTGCCCATAGGGACGGCACGCGCTCATAAGTCAGCTCCCGGAGCGCCTCGCGATAGGCGGCAACGGCCTCTTCCAGCGTCGCCGTCCCGGTCTCGCGTTCACCGAGGAGCAGAAGGGCACTTCCCAGGTTGATTTGCGTCGTGGCCCATTCCAGCGGTACCCGCTCGCGGGTCAGCTCCTTCAGCGCGTCGCGATAGGCGGCGACAGCCGCTTCAAGCTCCGCCGTCCGGGTCGTGCGTTCCCCAAGAACCCTAAACGCATTGCCCAGATTGTTCTGGGTCGCGGCCCATTGGAGCGGCACGCGGGCGCGAGTCCACTCCTTCAGCGCCTCGCGATAAGCGACGACGGCCTCTTCAAGTTTTGCAATTTCGCTCTCCCGCTCCCCAATGGCTCTCAGCGCAACTCCTAAATTGTTCTGAATGGTGGCCCATTGAAGCGGCATGCGTTCGCGGGTCCATTCCTTTAGCGCTTCCCGATAGGCGGTGACAGCCTCTTCAAGGTTCGCCACCCCCCTCTCGCGCTCCCCAATAACGAGTAGCGCGCTGCCAAGATTGTTCTGGGTCGTGGCCCAATCAAGCGGTGCGCGCTCGCGGGTCAGCTCCTTTAGCGCCGCGCGATAGGCGGCAACGGCCTCTTCAAGCTTCGCCGTCCCGGGCTCGTCTTCCCCGAGAGCTCGCAACGCGATGCCTAGGTTATTCTGGGTCATGGCCCAGTCCACAGGCACGCGCTCGCGTGTCTGTTCCTTCAGCGCCTCGCGGTAGGCGGCGACGGCCTCTTCAAGCCTCGCCGTCCCGCTCTCGCGCCCCGCGAGGATCAGGAGCGCACCGCCCAGATTGGTCTGCGTGACGGCCCAATCAAACGGTACGCGCTCGCGATTTAACTCCCTCAGCGCCTCGTGATAGGCGGCAACGGCCTCTTCCAACTTCGCCGTCCCGCTCTCGCGTCCCCCCAGAACTCTGAGCGCATTGCCCAGACTATTCCAGATCGCGGGCCATGGCAGCGGCACACGCTCTCGCGAACTAAGATCGATTACGCGCTTGTACAGCTCGATCGCCCAGCGGAGGGCACCATTGTCGCCAAGCTCTTCGCCCTGTTGGTAGAGAGCGGTTGCCTGGCGCGTGAGATAGCCGATCCGCTTGTCCTCGTATTTGCTTCCGGGTGGAAAGACGTCAGCTGCCTTAGCAAAGTGAATAGCGGCTTCCACATAACGCAGTCGCGCGAGGGCAATTTCACCGCGTTTCGCAAGATTGCCAGCTCGGTCGAGAATATGCCTCTGCTCCGTTTCGACATCTGCGATAAATGCGTCGGCTTTGGCCAATTCACCTGCGACTATGGCTTTCCGCGCTTCAGCTTCGAGAGTAGCGGCGCTCGGATTATCGCTGGGAGCCGATAGCGTTCTTTGCAGGACTTTGAAGCGCTCTGCGATCTCGACAAGCTTGACGACCAGGAGCTCCAGCGGGATGTCGTTCTCAGCAAGAATGTCCAGCGCGGCGAATATTTGGCGTTCATTGAGCTCCAATTTTTCCTCAAGTAAAGCGAGCTTCTCTGGCTGTTGAGCGATCAATCTCCGCCGCGAGTGTTTCGTATCGCGGACAAGCTCCTCGAGTGTCTCCTGGCGAATGCCGATGACGGTTGATTTACCAGCGTTTCCTCCGATGGCCGCCTCACCTTCCACTCTAACCTGCTGACCGTGGACAGTGATATTTAGTGCGTACAAGCACACGCCTAACGCTGCTACGAAGGTCAGATGCCGCTTCATAAAGGCCGTCATTCCTGTTCGAAGTACAATCTGAATGGCCTGGCACTAAGATTGACTTGGCCTCGTGGGATTCTGCTCAATGAGCGTATCTTCTGCAATCTAACAATGCCAGGTGGCTCGAGCGGGCCACACTCTGCAACGACCCCATTCCAACATGGCGGCGGCGCGCACGTTGTCGCGTCAATGACTATGAGGGTGCCGCCGGATGCCGGCGCGCTGCTCAGAACTTCCCGATCGTTCGACCGACTCGCTCAATATCCGCTTCCAATCCGCTGTGCCTTCTATCGCTGCCAACGGCGCGGCGATAGAATTCGAATGCCTGCTCAGGCCAATCCAGGAGTTCATAGGCTTGGCCGACGGTCCTGAGAACGATGGCGTCGCCAGACGCGATCTCCATAGCCCTCTTCAATTTCTTCTCGACGTTCCGGACCGTTTCCGCGGCCACCGTTCCCTTTTCCCGACGATCCATCTCGGCGAGCGTAACGCCCAGCTCCGCATAAGACCAGGCGTGGCTCTGGTAGATCGCGACCGCCTTCTCGAAAGCGGCGATGGCCTGCTCCAACTTACCGGCGCGGCGGAGCGCAAGACCGAGGTTGTACTGATAGTTAGACCATTGCGGGGAGAGCTTGATCGCCTTGGCGAACTTCTCAGCGGCCTCATCCCACTTGTACTGGTCGAGGTACATGAGGCCGAGCTGATTGTATCCGTTCGGGATGGTGGGATCTGTTTCGATGGCCCTTTCGAGGATCTCTCTCGCCTCGTCATGCCGCCCCGAGTCACGGACAGCCATCCCCCAATAGGTGTAGGCGTTGGCCGACGGCTTGAGCTCCGCCGCCCTTCGGAACATTGGTACTGCATCGGCGTGCCGGTCGTACCGGCGTAGGGAGGTGCCCGCACGCGTAAAAGTCTGGGCGGACGGATTGATCTCGGTGGCGAGCTGGTACTTGACAATAGCGTTGTCGGGCGCGCGGCGGTGGTCGTGGATCCCGTCTTGGCTCAAATACGCATAGATGAACATAGGATCGGCGTCGATGCTGCGGTCGAAATAGCGTAGCGCTTCGTCGTAGTTCGCGGATTCCCATCGGCCCAGGAAGCGGAGCGCCCGGCCGGCCGTGGCGTAGCCGGCCGCCCGTTCTCGACCGGTCCTATTCTCAGCCTCATCGATTGCAATGCCTTCGCGCGCAACCTCGTGTGCCTTGCTGAACAGTGCGTGTGCGCCTTCACTGTCCCGGTCCTTGAGATGTTTCTCTACCCTTGTCGATCAGGACGAAGCCGAGATTGTATAGCGCTGGCGCAAACTTCGGATCGCTTGTCTTCAAATTCGTGAATACGGCGATGGCTCTATCGTAGCCTTTCTCCGCGCGAGCCTCGTCGTGACGGAACCGCGCGTGCTCAATCAATCCGAGCAAGTTCAATGCCCACTTCGTCTCCTTTTTCGTTGTCTGGTCAACGAGGTATGCACGGACAATGCGCAATGCATTTTCGTAGTCGCGCTTGTAGTAGCTGTAGTAGGCGGCATTGAGCGGTTCGAACCGCTCGACTAGCTTCAATGCTGCCTGCTCGAAAAGCGTTTCGAGCTTGTCGGTCGCCTCGGCTTCGTGCTGGACGTGTCCCTTGTCCGTGATCCGAAGCCGGATCAAGAACTTCTTCGGAGGCGATTTTTCGTCCTTGCCGCCGACGCCAACAGCCGGTGAGTGGTCCAAGGTGATCTCGCCTGAGATTTTGGTGTCGGACAGACCGAAGAGCTCACGAAGGTGTAAAATGACCGTCGTGAGGGAAACGCCGCCGACTGAAACGTCGTATTTCTTCGACGGATCATCGGATGTCAGGGTGAACGCAGCGTCCAATGAATAAGCGTGCCCCGGGCCTTCGTAATCGGCCGAGTCCGGTTGCAACGAATCAGCCTCAGACAGCGTGTAGATGCCGATCCGCCTGGTCATCGCCGCGTCGCGGTTGATTTCCGTGACCGCGTCTATAATGCGCTGCCCCACCGTGGCGGGGGTGTAGCCGTCAGCTTCAAGGCCCTTGGGCACGCTGATTGTGTCTATCACGGCGACTTGCTTTAGCGCGGCCTTCACTATGACGCCGGACCCAACACAGCTGACAATGACGATGAGCCCATTGATGGCAAGCTTGCGCGGCCCCTCGAGTGATGAAAGCCATCCTGTTAGGCGCCGTCTGCATGAGCTCAGCGCTCTGCCGGCTCGTGTTGGCTTTCCGTCCCTCGCCGCGCATCGGGCCGACGTGTCCGAACCCGCAGACGCCGATGCGTTCGGTGTTTGCGCCGCCGGCGTCGTTCTGCAATTGGTAGCCGCCATGACTTCCTCCTTGTTGGGCAAGTGAGCTTTTCATGGTGGTTTCTTTGGATTCAGGAGAGCGTTGATCGTCCCTCCTAAACCGCTCACGAGTATAAGCGGAGCCTATTCGCGCGCAGTGAACTAGGTCACACATTGGTGGATTGGTGCACACCCAAGTCGCGTTCTCGGTGATGTCAGGTCGCCGAGCTGAGGTTGCGCTCATTGGCGGCAACTACCGAGGCGAGCTGGGGCGCGCTGCCTGACATTCCGACGGTCGGCTATTTTGTGCCGTAGCCGGTTTCGCGAACGCCTTGCCGGAATGCGGGCAAATAGCGTGCACGATCAGCAAGCGCCGAGCTGCTGAGGAACCCGACCACCGGCATCGCCGATTGCTGCGCCCGCGCCACGAGCGGCCACCCCGGCCGCCGCGCTGGCGAGCAACGTGATGAAGTCGCGCCGCTTGACGTAGAACATTGGGGACTTCCTCCGTCCCGTCGGTTCTGCGGCCACCTTCATGATACCAGCAACCAACCGCCGCGAGCAGGCGGTCTGCCGCATGTTCAGCCTGCCAGGGGCAGTGTCGCAGGTCCTTGGGGCATACCTGAATTGTTCTAAATCGATTGGTTCGTCGGACTGGTCACGCGCGAAAGGTCGGCGTAGTCGAGCCTCAACGGAATTCCGGATGGTGCGTTGGTGGGGTTGGAGGCCAAAATTTCCGGAGGCGGGAAAAATTGAGCTTGTTATTGGATGACGTGCGATCTTGGCAGCGGCGCGGCGCGGGCGGCGGCGTTCCGAAACAGCCTCCAGGCGGCCAATAGGATACCCCGCCGTGATTCAGCGAGGCGCGTACAGCGCTTTTTTTGGAGGACGCTAGGGTCCAAGGTGGGTGGCGACAGTTTGCTGCTGTGGTCGCGATGCGCTTGAGTTCACGGCCGGCTGCATCCAGCCACCACCCGTATCGACAACTCTCCCAACGCGAGTTGGTGCCCCGTGTGAGGACCCGAAAAGACGGGGGGTGGGAACGGGAATTTGCAGTTATTGCCTGGGCAGGGCCGAGCTGCCGGATATGCCCGGCTGCCGCCTTCCCGGACCGCGGCACCATCATCGGCGCCGGCCCTTCAGTTTCTGGGAAGCGCGGCGCCCGCCTCGAAAGGGAGCGGCGAGGCCAGTCTGCTGATGGTCGCCCGATCCACGCCATAGGTGCGAGCGACCTCAGCCTGCGTCTCGCCGGTAGACAGCCGCGCCAAGGCTTGCTCACGCTGGAACGAGTTGAGCTTCGGTTTGCGACCGAACTTCACGCCGCGAGCCTTCGCACGCACCCGGCCGGCGTCCGTTCGATCCTTGATGAGTTCGCGCTCGAACTCCGCGAGTCCGCCGAGGATGGTCAACATCAGCCGGCCATGCGACGTGGTGGTATCCGCCCAAGTATCCCTGATCGACCTGAAGCCGGCGCCCGCTTTGCCGATCTCGTCTAGGATATTCAACAGGTCCCGCGTGCTACGCGCCAGCCGGTCTAGCCGCGTCACAATCACGGTGTCGCCGCGCTCCAGCTTCCGAACCAGCCGGGCCAGCTCCTTCCGGTCGGAAGCGGCACCCGACGCTTTCTCCCGGTAAACCAACTCGCACCCCGCCGCCTTCAATTCCGCAAGCTGCCCCGCCAAGTCCTGATCCCGGGTGCTCACCCGGGCATAGCCCACAATCGCCATATCTGCCTCCCATTCCGCACGTGACATTTGCACGCTAAATGAGGCCGAAAATAGCATCAAGAAAAACCGTGCAGAACTGCCAAGTTTCGCACGCTCAATTCTCGTCGCTGTCGCCCAATCGCCACAGGATCGGCCGGCCGTTACCGCTGTTGTCACCCCACGGCCGGTACCTAAAGGGCGCGAAGCCTCAATACGTCCGCCAATCCCCAGGCTGCTCGTCCATCCGGTAGGGCCGGTAGCCGCTGATGTTCTCCGGCTTCGGCAGCAACGTGCCGCGCATTCCGCCCATGCGGCTGGGCGGCGGCGCCTATTGGCGCAACGACAACTGGTTCGTCCGCATGGGGCTGCTGCACGCCTTCGGGCAGAGCGATCTCGCGCTGAACGAGACGCCGACCGCCGGCTACAATCTGCTCAAGATGGAAATCAGCCACCGCAAGTTCTTCCGGGACTCGCCGTGGGGAGCGACCGAGATCATCACCGGACTTGTCGGCAACAACCTGCTCGACGTCGACGTGCGCAACCACGTCCAGTTCCACAAGGATGAAATCCTGCTGCCCGGACGCAGCATCAAGTTCTTCATGAATGCCAGGTTCGGCGGCAACGGGCCGGGCGCGCCGCCCCCCTATTTCAAGGGCTTCAAGGGCCCGCGCGGCTTCGGCCCGACCAACGGCTACGACGCCTTCCCGGTCTTCAAGGCGCCGGTTCTCACCGCGTGGAGCTGGGCCGGCCCCTATGTCGGCGCCAATATCGGCTACAGCGCCGGCAGGTCCAGGACCGACGCCGCCTTCATCGATGCCACGACCGGGGCGTCGCTGTTCGCCGCGAGCTCCTCGGACAATCTCAACGGGCTGATCGGCGGCATCCAGAGCGGCTACAATTGGCAGTGGGGCAATTGGGTGGCCGGTGTCGAAACCGATCTCCAGATCTCGGGCCAGGGCGCAACCCCCACCTATGTCTGCCCCGGCGCGATCTGCAACGCGGCCATCGTCGACGCCGACGCGCCGGTGACGGCGAGCTTCGAGCAGGGCCACAAGCTGGATTCCTTCGGCACCGTGCGCGGACGTTTCGGGACCACCATCACCCCGGATGTCATGGCCTATGCCACCGGCGGTCTGGCGGTGGGCTCGATCAGGACGTCCGGCCGGATCGACGGTGTCGGTTTCGATGGCGACGGCAACCTCACCGGCGTCACCAAGTCCTTCAGCGACTTGACGACAAAGGCGGGCTGGACGGTCGGCGCCGGGCTCGAGGGCCGGCTGATCGGCAATCTGACCGGCAAGATCGAGTATCTCTACATGGATTTCGGGACGGTCTCGGCGAATGTCCTCAACCCGTTCAACGCGACGCCGGTCACGCTCTCCACCAGTTCCCACATCACCGACCACATCGTGAGGGTCGGCCTCAACTACAAGCTCGACCCCATCGTCGGGGTCTTTGACGCATTGCACGGGCATCGGCGCGCCGTCGTCTACAAGGCACCGGCCTACAAGGCTCCGATGATCACCAGCGCGCCGATCGTGACCGAATGGACCTGGGCCGGCCCGTATCTCGGCGTGAACGCCGGCTACGGCTTCGGCAAGTCCAATACCGATACCGCTCATCAGCGATGCCATCGCCGGGACATCTCTCGTCGCGACCAGCACCTCCTCCAAACCCGACGGCCTGATCTATGGCGCCCAAACCGGATTCAATTGGCAGTCGGGCGTTTTCGTCGCGGGCATCGAGGCGGACATCCAGAACTCACGCCAGCCCGGGCGGACAACGACATTCGGTTGCGCAGGAACGACCTGCAATCCGGCGATCGGCGCCTTCGGCCTCGATGCGCCGGTGAGCGCGCGAATGGAGCAAAGGCTTGAATGGTTCGGAACGCTCCGTGGACGGCTTGGCGTGACGCCCACCCCGGGATCCCTGATCTACGCCACGGGCGGTCTCGCGGTCGGCAGGATCAAGACCTCCGGCACGATCAGCGGCTCCAGTCTCGGTCTCACCGAGGGTGTCATCGAGGGCGTCGAGCAGGGCGTGGCCATCGAGCTCGACCCTGACGGCAACCCTATCGAAGTCCCCATTGAAGTGCCGGTGGAAATCCCCATCGTCACCGCCAGCGCCGACCCCGCCGGCACCACCTTCTTCAGCCAGAAGACGAAGGTGGGCTGGGCGGCGGGCGCGGGCGCGGAGGTTCGTCTCGGCGGCAACTGGACCGGCAAGGTCGAGTATCTCTATCTCGATTTCGGCACGGTCTCGACGCTCGCAAGCAACGCGCAGAACTCGACGCCGCTCGCGATCAACTTCGATTCCCGCGTCACGCAACATCTCGTCCGCGTCGGCGTGAACTACAAGTTCGATCCGCTCGGAGCGGGCTACGCCGCACCGGTGGGGGCCAATGGGCGGCTGGCATTCAAGGCGCCGATCCGCCCGGCATGGACCTGGGCCGGCTTCTATCTCGGCGGCACCATCGGCTACAGCTTCGGCAAGTCCAACACCGACACCCTCTTCAGCGACGTTGCGACCGGAGGCCAGCTCATGGTGGCCAACAGCTCCAACACGCTCGACGGTGCGATCGGCGGCGCCCAGGCCGGCTACAACTGGCTGGCCGGCAACCTGCTGGCGGGCGTCGAGGCCGACCTCAATTATTCCGGCCAGCGCGCGGGGCTGACCACCGTTTGCCCGGGCGAGGTCTGCAATCCCGCGCTCGTCGGCGTCGTCGCCGATCCGTCGGTGCAGGCGAATTTCGATGGCAGCCAGAAGCTCGAATGGTTCGCGACCCTGCGCGGGCGCCTCGGCGCCACCGTCACGCCGGGCGCCCTCGCCTATGTCACAGGCGGGCTCGTCGTGGGCGAGGTCATGACCGCCGGCACGGTCTTTGGCTTCGACGGCGCCGGCAATCCGGTCAACACCATCGTCAGCAGCCACAACACCAAGGCGGGCTGGACCGTCGGCGGCGGCATCGAGGGTCACTTGATCGGCAACTGGACCGCCAAGATCGAATACCTCTACCTCGATCTAGGCTCGATCTCGACCGTGCCGACGCCGGCGGCCAACTCGACGGTCGCGGCCGCGTTCAACTCCCGCATCACCGACAACATCGTGCGCCTCGGCGTGAACTACAAATTCGATCCGAACGACATCTGGGTCAACTTCTGATGGCAAAAGGTAGGATGGGTTGAGCGCAGCGAAACCCATCGCCAACGGGTGCGCGGGCGACAAGGTGATGGGTTTCGCTGCGCTCAACCCATCCTACGAACTGGTCCTGCAAACAACAGGAAAATAACAGGAAGCCGGGCGAGCCTGGGATCGGGTCCAACGCAATGAACGAGGGACGAATCCCTTCGCCCGCGATCCGGGGCGCTTCCCCGGATCGCGTTGCATTCATCCCCGGGCTGCGCACGCGGTGAAGCGCACCGCATCCCGTTCACGATGTCAAACAGCCCGGCGCCGGATGTGCCCGGCACCCACTCTTTCAATTTCGAACCGCAATTCTTTTCGAACCGCAGCTCTCTCCGCTCCCGCGGCGCTTGCGGCGCCCCGGTTGATCCTTCATCTGCTGCCACCCCCGAGGGGATGGCGGAGCGCCGACAGGCGCGTATTCCTTTGTTCTTTGTGCCGCGCTGGTTAGGCGCGGCGCGCACCTTGCGATCGGTGCGCTCGCCTCTCGGCGCTCCGCCGTGACGGTTTTGGGCCCGCGATACTCCCCAGCGTCTCGATCGCGGCATTGCCGCCGGCACCGCCGCGAGGGACTCGCCACCAGGCTCATCAAGCCCTGGCCGGCGACTCGCCGAACCTCCCGGACCGCAATTTGCCGGGACGCCACGCCCGCTCCGTCTTCAGGATCGTCTCCGGAGACGCCCCTCATCGAGCGGGATGTGCGAATACTACATCAACCCCGATTTGTAGTCAATATATTTCTTCGGATCGTAGTGAAAAAAATTGGCGACCATCAGAGCGCGGCAGCACTGCGGGCGCCGGCGCGCAGGAACGCAGCGATGGCCTCGGCGGTCGCGTCGGGAAACTCCTCGTGCACGGCGAGCTTGCCGCGGGGCAGGATCACGCTGCGAATGCCGGGCAGCGCGGCGAAGGCCTCCATTTCCGCCCGCGACTTGGGCGGCGTCTCTCCATAGACCAGCAGGATGGGAACGCCCGCCCGGCGACCAAGGTCGAGAAATTCGTCGCGGCTCGCGAGCGGATCGAGACCGCCGGTCACGAACCGGACCGACGCGAATCGGCCCCGGGCGCGCGAATGACGTCGAGCTTCTCGCGACAAACGGCAATGAGCATCCGTGCGATGCACGCATGAGCCGGTTGACGTTGGCGCGGTAGATGGGCGGCCCGACGAACGGAAGATCGACCAGGCGACGAAGCCGGGCGAAGAACGGCCGCTGCCCGCCCATCATGGTCGGCAGCGGTCCCCGCCAGGTGGGCGCGATCAGGACCAGTCGCGTCATCGCCTGCGACGCCTGGGCATGTTTGACATGGGCGGCATGATCGAGCGCGTAGGTCGCCGCGTGCCCCGCGGCAATGACGGCGTAGGGACGCGGGATCACGGACGTCAAGAGAAAAGCCAGGAAGGCGGAACAAGCTTCGGGTGTCCAATCGAGCTGCGGGCGCGAGCGGTCGCCAAATCCGGGCCAGTCGACGGCGAGGGTCGCATACTCGCTCGCCAAGCGCTCCTGCAACGGACGCATTTCATGCCGGCGTCGAGATCGAGCTCAGCGCCGGCAGCATGAGCACCTTCGCGCCCCGCCCCGGCCGCGGCGGTGCCCAGGCGAATGACTTCGCCGCGCCAGTTCCACTCCAATGTCGTTGCGTCCATGGCCGCGTCCAGCTTTCACTGCCGCTTGGTCTTCCTCAGAAGATAGGTGTCCATGATCCAGCCCTTCTTTGCCTTGGCCTCGCTGCGGATCCGCTCGATGTCATGCATGCGCTCCCCCAGCTTTCCAGACACGAGGATTTCATCGTCGGTTCCGACATAGGCACCCCAGTAAATGTCCATCTCGGCGTCGCCGAGGTTCTTGAACGAACATCCTGCGTCGAGCATCACGACGACGTCGCCGATGCCATCGGGCAGTCCCTCGGCGAGCTTTCGTCCGGTCGTGATGTGAATCGATTGCCCGATCCGGTTCAGGGTGATCCCATGTCGCGCAGCCAGGGCCTGCACGCTGGTTATTCCGGGAATCACTTCATATTCAAAGGCGACAGTGCCCCTCGCTCTGATTCGCTTGATCATCCGCAACGTGCTGTCGTAGAGGGACGGATCACCCCAGACGAGGAAACCGGCGCATTCCTCCTCGCCGAGCTCGTGCCCGATCAGTTTCTCGTATATTGCGACCCGCTGCTCGTGCCACGTCCTGACGCCTGATTCATATTCCGCCGCGGCCCGATCACGCTCGGGATCCTCGACGTCGATGATCCGGTACGACCTGTCCTTGATGTAGCGTTCGCAGATATCTCTCCGCAGCCGGACCAGATCGTCTTTCTTGCTCCCCTTGTCCGTCATGAAGAACAGGTCGACCTTGTTGAGTGCGTTGATCGCCTGCACCGTGACATCGTCGGGATTGCCGGCCCCGATGCCGATGATGAAGACCTTTCTCATCCGCGACCCTCCCTGACATGCCGGTCGGCATCGGCCGGCGAGACAATGCGATTTTAGGTCGGGGAAGATATCGCAAATGACCCGGCAGCAAGAAACACGAGGCCGCGGCGATCCCGGATCATCGCGCGCTCACGCGCACTCGTCCGGGACACGAGAGCGGGAGCGCGGCCCCGGCCTGAGCAGCGCGCTCGCCCCGACTTGCGCAACCGATGTCCGCTCAGACGCTTTGTTCGCCGATAAAGCTCATGTATGTGCGCCGGCCATTCGGACCGAACAGAACCACGTCGTATTTTTCGGGCCTGCCGCCCTCCATCCCGGGCGAGCCGATCGGCATGCCGGGAACGGCGAGGCCCGTCGCATTCGGTTTCTCGGCAAGGAAGCGCTTGAGCGCCATCGCCGGCACATGTCCCTCGACCACATAGCCTGCGATCTCCGCCGTGTGGCAGGCGGCGAGATCGTCGGGAACCCCGAGGCGCTTCTTCACCGCATCGAGGTCTTTGGTTTCGAGGACCTTGGTGCGAAAGCCCGCTTTCTGCAGGTGCTGCACCCAGCCCAAACAGCAGCCGCAATCCGGGTCCCGGTGAACCGTGATGAATTGTTCCTCGGCGGCGAGGGCCGTTCCTGGCTGCAGCAGTGAGGCAGCTCCCACGACGAGGACGGATCGGCGCGTCAGCCTCGGATCGAAATCTGTCATGGCAGGCCTCCTCGGTCGGAAACCATAAATTCGGCCAGACGGTTAATTCATGGCGATATGCGTGCCCATGAAGGTTTGGCAGGGATCGCTCGCGAACTCGTCACTTGACCGCGGGACCATGGAACCTGCTATCTTGATCCACGCCTGACCCATGAGCATCGGTCGCACCATTCTAGCGCTTCTTGTCGCCCTGTCGGTAGCACTGCTGCCGGCAGCGGCTGGTGCTGGCGTGAGCGCTAAATCGCCAGCGCAGGCCGACATGTCCGCGATGGAGGACATGCACGACTGCTGCCCGAAGGCAAATCCGTGCGACAAGGCCATGGACGATTGCGGAACCATGGCAACCTGCGCGCTGAAATGCTTCAGCTTCGCGGCCACATCATCGTCGATCATCGCATTCCCCGCGACCTTTGCGAAGATGACACCTTTATTTGGCGGCAATCCATTCTCGTCGCAGATGGGCAGTCCGCCCTTCCGACCTCCTCGCGTCTGACATCTCCCTGAAGATGCAACGTCACGCGTGAGCCCAAAGCTCGCGCGAAAGGCGTTCGGCCGCGGCCGGCTCGCGTGTGCCTGCCGCGCACCTTGCCACACGAGGAGATGAGCAATGACTTGGAAATCGACCCTTGCTGGCGCTGCCGTCCTGGCGGCGATGAACCTGACCGGCCCCGCATTCGCGGGGGCCAACGACTATGTGTTCGAGCCGGTGAAGGCGGAGGTCAAGAAGGGCGACGACGTCGTCGTGTCGGTGCGCCTCAAGCACAAGGCCACCGGCAAGCCCGTGACCGACGCGGTGATCGTCCAGACCCGGATCGACATGGCACCGGACGGGATGGCGGAGATGGCTTCGCCGCTCACCGCGGTCCCGAGCAATGAGCCTGGCGTCTATTCGTTCAAGACCGAGCTCTCGATGGCCGGGCGCTGGCTGCTGAGCATCGCGGCCAAGGTGCAGGGCGAAGCGGAGACCGTCGTCGGGAAGATCACGTTCCGGGCGACCAGGTGACGCCATGCGTCGCCTTGGAGGCGTGATCCTTCTTGCGCTCGGCGTGACGGCGGGTGCGGCGGGCGGCTATTGGTACGCCCGCCTGCCTGCCGACGTGCCGATCCTTGCTGCCGCACCGGAGACGCGCGGCCTCGGCGGCGGAACGCAAGATCCTCTACTACCGCGACCCCAGCGGCGCGCCGTATTGGTCGGCCGAGCCGAAGAAGGACGCGGGCGGGCGCGACTACCTCCCTGTGTTCGAGGATGAGGAAATCTCGTTCGAGCCCGGCGGGAAGAAGCCGGCGCCGACGGCGGGCGGCCCGCGCAAGATCCTGTACTACCGCAATCCCATGGGCCTGCCCGACACCTCGCCGGTCCCGAAGAAGGACTGGATGGGGATGGATTACATCGCGGTCTACGAGGGCGAGGAGCAGGACGACGGCAAGACCGTCAAGGTAAGCCTCGACAAGATCCAGCGCAGCGGCGTCCGCACCGAAACCGTCGAATCCCGTGTCATCGTTCGCCCGGTGCGGGCCGTCGGCACGGTGATGCACGACGAATCCCGCTTGACCATCGTCACCATGCGCTCCGACGGGTTCGTCGAAGACTTGTTCGTCAGCCGGACCGGCCAGCACGTTCGTGCCGGAGAGCCGCTGTTCCGCGTCTACAGCCCGGATATTCAACGCGCACAGATCGATCTTCTCACTGCGATGAGCACGTCGCAGCGCGGGAGCGCCGTACCGGCGTCCGACGCCAATCGAAATCTCGAGGGCGCCTTGCAGCGGCTGCGCAACCTCGCCGTCCCGGAGAGCCGCATCCGCGAAGTGCGTGAGAAAGGCACCAATCCGCGGACGCTCGATTGGCCGGCGCCGGCTACCGGCGACGTGATCGAGAAGAAGATCATCAACGGTCAACGCGTGCAGGCCGGCCAAGAGCTCTATCGGATCGCCGACCACTCCCACCTGTGGGTCATCGCCGACGTCGCCGAGAGCGATCTGGCCGCGATCAAGATCGGCACGCGCGCAACAGTCATGGTTCGTGCCTACATGGCCCAACCCATCGAAGGCGAGGTGACCTTCATCTATCCCGAGCTTAAGGCCGAGACGCGGACGGCGCGAGTCCGCATCGAGGTGCCAAATGAGGATGGGCGCCTGAAAGTGGATATGTACGCCGATGTCATGTTCCACGCGGGGGCAAACGAGCAACCCGCGATCGCCGTCCCCTCCAGCGCCGTGATCGACAGCGGGACCCGCCAGGTCGTGCTGGTCGCCAAGGGCGAAGGCCGCTTCGAGCCGCGTCCGGTCAAGCTCGGCCGCCGCGGCGACGGCTACGTCGAGGTGCTCGACGGCGTCAACGCGGGAGAAGAAGTCGTCACGGCCGCGACCTTCCTCATCGATGCGGAGAGCAATCTCAAAGCGGCGCTGCAGGCCTTCACGCAGCCGGAGGCGCCGAAATGATTGCAGCTGTGATCCGCTGGTCGGCGCGCAACGTCTTCCTCGTCGGATTCGCGACCGTCTTCGTGACGCTCGCCGGCATCTACGCGGTCTCGCGCGTGCCGCTCGATGCCATTCCCGACCTCTCCGACGTCCAGGTGATCGTCTACACCGAATATCCCGGCCAGGCGCCGCAGGTGGTCGAAGACCAGGTCACCTATCCGCTCACGACCGCCATGCTGAGCGTCCCCAAGTCTCGCGTGGTGCGCGGTTTCTCGTTCTTCGGCGTCTCGTTCGTCTACGTGATCTTCGAGGACGGCACCGACCTCTACTGGGCGCGCTCGCGCGTGCTGGAATATCTCAACTCCGCCGCGCGCCGGCTACCGTCCGGCGTGACGCCAAGCCTCGGACCCGATGCGACCGGGGTCGGCTGGGTCTACCAATACGTCGTGCGCGGGGAGCAAAAAAGCCTCGCAGAGCTGCGGACTATTCAGGACTGGTACGTCCGTTACGGCATCGCCAAAGCGGAGGGCGTCGCCGAGGTCGCGAGCGTCGGCGGCTTCGTCAAGCAGTACAGCGTGGTGATCGATCCGCGCCGGCTGCAGGCGCTCGGGATTCCGCTCGCCAAAATCCGCGAAGCGCTGCGCAGCAGCAACATGGACGTGGGCGGGCGCACGGTCGAGCTTGCCGAAACCGAGTTCGCGGTGCGCGGCCGTGGCTACATCAAGGGCCTGTCCGACCTGGAGCAGATCGTCGTCAAGAGCGACCGCGGCGTGCCGGTGCTGCTCAAGGACGTGGCGCGGATCGAGCTCACGCCGGACGAACGTCGCGGCATCACCGAGATGAACGGGGAAGGCGAGGTCGTTTCCGGCATTGCGCTTCAGCGGTTCGGCGAGAATGCGCTGTCCGTGATCCGCAACGTCAAGGACCGCCTTGCCGAGATCGCGCCGAGCCTGCCCCAGGGCGTGACTATCGAATCGGTGTACGACCGCTCCGATCTCATCTACCGCGCGATCGATACCCTCAAGCGCACGCTGATCGAGGAGAGCGCTGATCGTCGCGCTCGTCTGCGTCGTCTTCCTCCTGCATGTCCGCAGTGCGCTGGTCGCCGTCATCACGCTGCCGCTCGGCGTGCTGATCGCCTATCTCTGCATGTACCTGCTGGGCTTGAGCTCCAACATCATGAGCCTCGGCGGCATCGCCATCGCCATCGGCGCGATGGTCGACGCCGCGATCGTCATGATCGAGAACGCGCACAAGCACCTGGAACGCGCGCCGCCCGACAAGCCGAGGTCGGAGGTGCTGATCGAGGCCGCCGTCGAGGTCGGACCCGCGCTCTTCTTCAGCCTGTTGATCATCACGGTGTCGTTCCTGCCGATCTTCGCGCTCGAAGCGCAGGAAGGCCGCCTGTTCAAGCCGCTCGCCTACACCAAGACCTTTGCCATGGCGGCGGCGGCGCTGCTGTCGGTGACGCTCGTCCCCGCCCTCATGATCCTGTTCGTGCGCGGCCGCATCATGCCGGAGCACAGGAATCCGCTAAATCGGTTCCTCATTTGGATCTACCGGCCGGTGATCCGCCTGGCGCTGCGCTTCAAGGCCGCCACGATCCTCTTCGCCGTGGCGATCCTCGCCGTCAGTCTTTGGCCGGCGATGCGGCTCGGCACCGAGTTCATGCCCAACCTCAACGAGGGCACGCTGTTCTACATGCCGACCACGCTTCCCGGCCTGTCCGTCACCAAGGCCGCGGAGCTGGTGCAGACGCAGGACAAGATCATCAAGTCGTTCCCGCGAAGTCGACTCGGTCTGGGGCAAGGCGGGGCGCGCGTCGACGGCGACCGACCCGGCGCCGACCGAGATGTTCGAGACCGTGATCAACCTCAAGCCGGAGAGCGAATGGCGCCCCGGCATGACCGTCGACAAGCTGATCGCGGAGATGGACAGGGCGCTGCAATTCCCGGGCGTCTCCAATGCCTGGACCATGCCGATCAAGGCCCGCATCGACATGCTCTCGACCGGCATCCGCACCCCGGTCGGCGTCAAGGTGCTCGGCACCGACCTTGCCGAGATGGAGAAGCTCGCCCGCCAGATCGAAGCCGTCATCCGGACGGTGCCGGGGACCACGAGCGCCTACGCCGAGCGGGTGATCGGCGGCTACTACCTCAACATCGATCCGGACCGCGCCCAGCTCGCGCGCTACGGGCTGATGGTCGGCGACCTGCAGAACCTGGTTGCCATGGCGCTCGGCGCCGAGCCGGTGACGACCACGGTCGAAGGGCGCGAGCGCTACACCGTCAGCATCCGCTATCCGCGCGACTACCGCAGCGACCCGCAGGCGATCGCGACCGAGGTGCTGATCCCGACCGCCGACGGCGGCACCGTGCCGCTGGGCCAGGTCGCCAAGGTGGGCCTTGCGCAGGGGCCGGCGAGCATCCGCACCGAGAATGCCCAGCTCGCGGCTTACATCTACGTCGACCTGCGCGACCGCGATCTCGGCGGCTACGTCGCGGACGCGCAGAAAGCGGTGGCGAGCCAGGTCAACTTTCCGCCCGGGTACTACGTCACCTGGAGCGGCCAGTTCGAGTATCTCGAACGGGCCAAGGCGCGGCTCCAAGTCGTCGTGCCGATTACGGTGCTCATCATCTTCCTGCTGCTCTATCTCAATTTCCGGCGCGTGACCGAGACCCTGATCGTCATGCTCTCGGTGCCGTTCGCGCTGGTCGGCGGGCTGTGGCTGATGTGGTGGCTCGGCTTCAACCTGTCGGTCGCCGTCGCCGTCGGTTTCATCGCGCTCGCGGGCGTCGCCGCCGAAACCGGCGTCGTGATGCTGATCTATCTCGATGGTGCGCTCACCGAATTGCAGGCACGCCGCAGCGCCGAAGGACGGCCGTTCACGCATGACGATCTCCGGGCCGCGATCATGAGCGGCGCGGTCGAGCGCGTGCGCCCGAAGATGATGACGGTCTTTGCCATCATGGCCGGCCTCCTCCCGATCATGTGGAGCCACGGCACCGGCGCCGAGGTGATGCAGCGCATCGCCGTGCCGATGATCGGCGGCATGGTGTCGTCGACCTTGCTCACCCTGATCGTGATCCCGGCGATCTATGCAGTGGTGAAGGGCGTTGGAATCGTGATGGTGCCGGCGTTGGCACCTCGTTCCGGTGAGGTCGGCCAGGAAGGAATGCGATGATGGGTTTCTACGGGGAATGGGTCGTGCCGGCGCTCATCGACCTGTCGATGCGCAACGAGCGGCTTCGTCCATACCGCGAGCGCGTCGCAGGCGCAGCCGAGGGCCGCATCCTCGACGTCGGCGTCGGTTCCGGGCGCAATCTTCCTTTCTATGCGCGGCAGGCCCGGGAAATCTTCGGACTCGATCCGTTGCCGCGGCTGCTGGCGCGGGCTCGGAGCAACGCCCAGCACATGCAAATTCCCATCCACCTCATCGAAGGCTCCGCCGAACGTATCCCGCTGGCGGACCGCAGCATGGATACGATCGTGATGACGTGGACCGGCTGCAGCATTCCCGAGGTTGGTGCTGCGCTCGGAGAAATGCGACGCGTGCTCAAACCCGGCGGACGCTTGCTGTTCGTCGAGCATGGGCGCGCGCCGGAACCGGGCGTTGCGCGCTGGCAGGACCGCCTCGATCCGTTCTGGCGGACGGCTTTCAGGCGGGTGTCACCTGAACCGCAAAATGGACGATCTGATTTCGAATGCGGGCTTTCGGATCGATGATCTGGAAACCGGCTACATCCCCGGACCAAGGATCATGACGTTCTTCTACGAAGGAGCAGCGACGCCGCGGTGACGACGCTGCGCCAGACCGACCGCACGTTGGCATCGCCTACTTGGAGCGTTTGATATCGAGAATATCCAGCACGGGGCAATCCGGGACTCGGTTGCCCGAACACCGGGCAATTGTTTTTGCCAAAAGGCGTTCGAGCTTTGCAAGGTCGGAAATCTTTGCCCTGACATCTTGCAGATGATGAGTGGCGATGTCCTTGACCTCTCTGCAAGACGCCGTTCGGGGCGCTCCCAGGCGCAACAGTGCGCGGATTTCATCGAGCGAAAACCCGAGTTCGCGTGAGCGTCGTATGAATGCGACCACGCGAAGGTCCGAGGGGCCGTAGACGCGACGGCCGCTCGGGGTACGCGGCGGGGCAGGCAGCATCTTGATCCGCTCGTAGTAGCGGATCGTCTCAATATTTACGCCGGTAAGGCGCGAAAGCTCGCCGATCGGAAAGTGCTCGGCTCGCGAAGCCGTGATGGCACGCATCCAAAAACCCCTTGATCCTGTAGTCGCTACAGGATGCATCGTAGACCCATGGCCATCTCTAGGAAACGCCATGATCCTTGAATCCGTGATCACCTGCCCGCATTGCGGCACCGCCAAAGCGGAAACCATGCCGACCGACGCCTGCCGGTTCTTTTACGAGTGCACCGGCTGCGGAGCGAAGCTGCGACCGAAACAGGGCGATTGCTGCGTGTTCTGCTCTTACGGCTCGGTGCCCTGTCCGTCGATTCAGGCCGAGCATTCGGGCAGGGCGAGCACAGGTTCCTGCTGCACAAGGTAAGCATGATGGTGAACGATACAGTACGGGTCTCGCGCGATTGGTTGGGCAGCACGCGCACCAACTTGATCGCGTGGTGGATTCCTCAGGCCGCCATTCTTGCCGGTTTGTTCGCCTCGACGCATATTCGAGCCGTCATCTGGACCATCGCTCTGATCTGGATGGGCACGGCGTGCATTCTAAATGCAAGACAGTGCGGTCGCACGCACTGCCGCTACACGGGACCTTTTTATCTCGCCATGATCGCACCGGTGCTCGTGCTTGGCTCGGACATCGCATCCGCAGGAATTTATGGATGGATTGTGTTGGCCGTCCTCATTATCGGCGGAGGCAAAGCCATCTGGTGGGCGACAGAGCGGGCGTGGGGAAAGTTCTCGTAGACGCAGGCACTGGGAGTAGCAAACATGCATCCTCGCTTGGCTCTGATCTCGATCGCGTTTGCCCTGGCAACAGGCGTTTCGCCGGTGCAATCACAGCAGCCCTATGCAGGACTTGAGGCGCGGCCGATCAAGGCCCTGTCCGAGCAGCAAATCGCCGATCTGCGGGCGGGCCGCGGCATGGGGCTCGCGCTTGCGGCCGAGCTCAACGGTTATCCCGGGCCGATGCACGTGCTCGAATTGGCGGATGCGTTGGCGCTGTCGGACCAGCAGCGGGCGAGGATGCAAGACCTGTTCGCGGCGATGCGGGCCGAGGCCATTCCGCTCGGCGACAAGCTCATTGCGCATGAGGCGGAGCTCGATCGCCAGTTCGCCAACAAGACGATCTCTCCGGCAAGCCTGACTGCCTCCATGGCTGCGATCGGTACGACGCAGGCAGAGCTTCGGCAGACGCATCTCAAATACCACTTGTCGACCGTCGAGGTGCTGACGCCCGCGCAGGTTCAGCGGTACGGCGAGCTTCGCGGCTACAAGGCTGGGATGCAGCATCCGCAGGGCGGCACTAGCGATGGTGCGGCAGCCGTAGTGGGCCAGCTTGACTAAGGCAAAATCGGTTTCCGCGCCACGGGGTGCCACAGAAGCGCGCGGACGATGAGCGGCATTCCGACGGCTAGAGGCAACAGCCAATAGGTGAAGTGGGGCAGGTCTTTCCAAAGCGGCAACTGCTTTCCGTTGTCCACGTAAAAGGCGATCAGCATCAGAATATATGAGAGCCCCATCCCCGTGATGTGCAGCCTGGCCCAATGGGGCCAGCGCTCCCGAAGCGCCCTGCGGCCGAGCCACGCGGATGCGAATGACAGCGCCCCCAGGATGAACAAGTGGTAGTTCTCAGCCCAGCGCATGACGGAGAGGAAGGTCGCGGACGCAGCGAGCGCCAACAGGCACCAGTAGTAGACCTTGCCGGCCGTCGAATGGCGCCCCCGGCCTTTCTCGCTCAACATCGCAACGGCGCCGGCAACGACGCATGCGAGCCCGAGCGGGATATGGATTCCCACGATCACTCCGATAAAGACCGGATCGGTGGAGGGAATTTCGATCCCTAAAATGACGGTGGAGTTGCCTGTCATGCGAGCGTTGCGCCTTTTCCCATAGGCTTGGCTGGACAACTACCGCCTCAGGGCAACGTTTTGCCGTCTTCGAAGTTGCTCGAGAAAAGCCGGTAGCCGAGGCATTCAACAAGATCATGCGTTCTCCGGTCACGGCTGCTTGCTCTTCCTGAGAAGATAGGTATCCATGATCCAGCCCTTCCTTGCCTTGGCCTCGCGGCGGATGCGCTCGATGTCATGCATGCGCTCGCGGAGCTTTCCCGACACCAGGATTTCATCGTTTGTTCCGACATAGGCACCCCAGTAAATGTCCATCTCGGGGTCCCCGATGCTCTTGAACGAACATCCTGCGTCGAGCATCACGACGACGTCGCCCACGTCGTTGGGCAGTCCCTCGGCGAGCTTTCGCCCGGTCGTGATGTGAATTGACTGCCCGATCCGGTTCAGGGTGATCCTGTGCCGCGCAGCGAGCGCCTGCACGCTGGTTATTCCGGGAATCACTTCATATTCGAACGCGACCGTGCCCCTCGCCTTGATTCGCTCGATCATCCGCAACGTGCTGTCGTAGAGGGACGGATCACCCCAGACGAGGAAGCCGGCGCATTCCTCCTCGCCGAGCTCTTGCCCGATCAGTTTCTCGTATATTCCGAGGCGCTGCTCGTGCCACGCCCTGACGCCCAATTCATATTCCGCCGCGGCCCGGTCACGCTCGGGATCCTCGACGTCGATGATCCGGTACGGCTTGTCCTTGATGTAGCGCTCGCAGATATCTCTCCGCAGCCGGACCAGATCGTCCTTCTCGCTCCCCTTGTCCGTCATGAAGAACAGGTCGACCTCGTTGAGCGCATTGATCGCCTGCACCGTGACATAGTCGGGATTGCCGGCCCCGATGCCGATGATCAAGACCTTTCTCATCCGCGACCCTCCCTGACGCGCCGGTCGGCCCCGGCCGGCGAGACAAACCGATCCATTGCCCTACATCGAACTACCCGACCTGCGTCCAGTCCGGGCGGATCGCACCCGACACGCCCTCGAAGGCGCCGTCGGCGAGCTCGCAGACGAGCAGCCGCGCGGGGTCGACCGGGCCCGGCATGGCGGCGCGGCCCTTCGGGATGCGCTTGAAGCCGGACTTGCCGTAGTACGGCTCGTCGCCCACCAGCACGACCAGCCGGTGCCCCTTGGCTTTCGCTTCGGCGAGCGCGCGCTCGATCAGGGCGTAGCCGATCCCGCGCTCGCGGAACGGCGGCTCGACGGTGAGCGGACCGAGCAGCAGCGCCGGCGTCTCGCCGATGCGAATCGCGGTGAGCCGCGCCGATCCCACCAGCAGCGTGCCGATGCGGGCGGTGAACGACAGTTCGAGCACGATGGCCGCGGCGCTCGCGCAGCCGGTAGGCCGACTTGGCATAGCGGCCGGGGCCGAAGGTGCGCTCGTGCAGGCGCTCGATCGCCAGCGCGTCGTCCGCTGTTTCCGGCAGGATGGTGAGAGACAGGTCGGTCATGGGCCGGCAGCGCGCTTAGCATTTGGCGCGCGGCAGGTCCATCAAACAAGCAACGCTCGACTGCGGTCACAACGGTCGGGAAAGCCTATACTGCGGTCGGACAACCCTGTGGAGTTCGCAATGGGCCTTCTGGTCGACGGCGTCTGGCGGGATGAGCAGCACGGGGAGCGCACGCCGACCGGGCGTTTCGTGCGTCCCGCCACGCGCTTCCGCAACTGGGTGACGGAAGACGGCAGCGCGGGCCCGACCGGCGAGGGCGGCTTTCGCGCCGACCGCGGGCGCTATCACCTCTATGTGGCCCTCGCCTGCCCCTGGGCGCATCGCACCGTGATCATGCGCGCGCTCAAGGGGCTCGAGGACGTGGTCACCATGTCGGTGGTGGAGCCGCTCTACGGTCCGCGCGGCTGGCGCTTCGGCACCAGTCCCGGCACGATTCCCGACAGCGTGAACGGCGCGAGCGAGCTCGTCGAAATCTATCTGCGCGCCGATCCGCGCTACAGCGGCCGCGTGAGCGTGCCGGCGCTGTGGGACCAGGAGCGCCGCACCATCGTCAACAACGAATTGGCCGAGATCATCCGCATGTTCAACGGAGCCTTCGGCCGCTTCACCAACGTGCGGACCGACTATTATCCGCCGGAGCTGCGCAGCGAGATCGACCGCGTCAACACGCTGGTTTACGAGAACGTCAACAACGGCGTCTACCGCGCCGGCTTCGCCACCTCGCAGGAGGCCTACGAGGAGGCGTTTCGCGCCCTGTTCGGCGCGCTCGACGAGCTCGACGAGCGGCTCGCGCTCCAGCGCTATCTCGCGGGGAACGATATCACCGAGGCTGACTGGCGGCTGTTCACCACGCTGGTTCGCTTCGACGCGGTCTATCATGGTCACTTCAAATGCAACCTGCGCCGCATCGTCGACTATCCCAATCTCTCGAATTACCTGCGCGACCTCTACCAGCAGCCCGGGATCGCCGCGACCGTGAACATGGACCACATCAAGCGGCACTACTACGGCAGCCAGCGCAACGTGAACCCGACCGGCATCGTGCCGCTGGGGCCGCAGCTCGATTTCCTGGCGCCCCACGACCGCGGAAGATTTGGCCGCTAAGGTGCGCGATCGTCATGCCCGCGAAGGCGGGCGTCCAGTGGTCACTAAATTCAAACGACCAAAGTCAGCGTTTACTGGATTCCGGCTCTCGCTCGCTTCGCTCGCCCGGCCGGAATGACAACCGAGACAGTGTTAGCGTTTTGCAGTTGAGGATTGATTTCATTGGGGTTTTGGCCATTGCGAGCACCGGACCAAGCCGGACTTTGTTTTCAGGGAATCCTCTAGAAATCTTCAAGAAGACTCCAGACCCCCGTCAAGCTTGTCGTCTCTCCCGCCGCTAAGTCTCCGTGCCATGGCTCCGGCACTCCGCCGGCCGCCTTGACGGAGTTTTCCCATGCGCAAGGTCGCTCTCATCATCACCGCCGCTCTGACGCTGGCCATTCTCAGCCGGCTGCCGGCCGTGCCTCTCGACGCCGACGGGCGGGTCGCCGCCGCGGTGTCGATCAACCCCCACGAGCTGATGCTGCAGGCCACGGATCTGCCGGTCCAGGTGATCGAGGACCTTTCGACGATCTATTGATGCGGCAGCGATGGCTCGTTGAAGCCGACACGCCGCACACTACGACCATGACGGTGGCTACGATGGAAAAGCTCATAACCCCGGAGCAGAGGGCCCTCGTACAGCAGACCTGGCAACAGGTCGTGCCGATCGCGGATACGGCTGCGCGCGTGTTCTACAACCGCTTGTTCGAAATCGATCCGCAGTTGCGCGTCATGTTCGACCGGGTCGAGATGAAAAGCCAGCGCAGGAAGCTGATCCAGGCCTTGGCGATGGCGGTCGATAGGCTGGACCGTATCGAGGAACTGGTCCCGGTCATCGAGGCTCTCGGACGGCGCCACGCGACCTACGGCGTATCGGATGCGCACTATGAGACCGTCGGCGCCGCGCTGATCTGGACGCTCGAGAAAGGGCTCGGCAAGGCGTGGTCCGAAGAGGTGAAGGCAGCCTGGACGGAAGTCTACGTGCTGCTGTCGAAAGTGATGCGCGCCGCTGCCGCCGAATCCATGACAGCTCGCACCGCCACCCACGGGTCCGCTTCCAAATATGGCTATCTGTGAAGGCCGTCACAAAGCGAAGGCCGCGACAGCTTTGGTGAGAGGTTTCGACGCGCTGCTCGCCAAGCGGGGCCTACGCGACTATTTGCGTCCCGCCTGCGGCGGGCCGGCCAACAGCTTCACCAGCCGATAGAGGAATTCCTTGCTGTCGTAGACCGCCTTCACGCCGACCTGCTCGTTGCGCCCGTGCACCCCGTTGTTGCCGGGATCGCTGAACAGGCCGGAGATGCCGTAGGCCGGGATGCCGGCATTGCGCAGCCACCGATTGTCGGTGTAGCCGGCCGACATGGCGGCATTGAGCGGCACGCCGGGCCACATCTCGATGCTCAGCCGCGCGATCGTCTCCATGACCTCGGGATTGATCGCGGACGGCGGGCTCTCGACCGCGGTGCCCTTCGGAACGACCGCGACCTTCTCGTCCGCGATCACGCGGGCGAGCATGCGCCCGACTTCCGCGACCGACTCCTCCGGCAGGACGCGACAGTTCACGGTGGCGCGCGCGGTCTGCGGCAACGCATTCTCCGCGTGCCCGGCCGCGAGCATGGTCGCGACGCAGGTGGTGCGCAGCTGGGCGTTATAGTCGGGGCGGCTGGTGAGGGGAGCGAGCGCATCGGCATCGGTGCTGCCCGCGAGCAGGGCCTTGATCGCATCGGCGATCGCCGGCGTCTCCGCCGCGGCCATGCGCTGAAAATAGGCGCGCGTTATCGGATTGAGCCGAACCGGGAAATCGAACTCGCCGAGCCGGCGCAGGGCGTCGGCGAGGCGGTAGATCGGGTTGTCGCGGCGCGGCGTGGAGCTGTGCCCGCCGCGGTCCGTCACCTCGAGCTGATAGGTCTGGTAGACCTTCTCGGCGAGCTGGACGGAGAGACGGAACGGCTTGCCGTTGCGCAGCGCTCCGCTGCCGCCTTCGTTGATTGCCAGCTCGGCGTCGATCAGGGCGCGATGATGCTGCAGCAGCCAGCGCACGCCGTTGTGCGGCGAATCCGAAAGTTCCTCGTCCGCCGTGAGCGCAAGGATGATGTCGCGGTCGGGTTTGTAACCCTCCCTGACGTAGCCGATCATGTTGGCCACGAAGATCGCCGCCATCGCCTTGTCGTCGATCACCCCGCGAGCGCGAAAATAGCCGTCGACCTCCTGCAGCTTGAACGGATCGGAGTCCCAGTCCTCGCGCCTGGCTTCCACCACGTCGAGATGGGCGAGGATCAGCAGCGGCCGGCGCGCGCCGGTCCCGCGCAACCGTGCCACCAGGTTCCCTTTGCGCGGTCCTGACGAGAGGACCTGGATGTCCTGGGCGGGAAGCCCGCCGTCGCGAAGCCGCGCGGCCATCGCCTCGGCGGCGCGCACGGTGTCGCCGGCGGAATCGGTGGTATCGATCTCGATCAGCTCGCGGTAGATGTCGCGGAACGCTTGCTGGTCCGCCGAGAGGGGCTCAGCCGCCTGCCCGCCCGACAATGCACCGGAGAGCGCGCCGACGACGATCGCCACAGCCATCGAGGATCGCAACCGAAATGGCATCGTCAACGCGTCCTTGCGCGGTAGCGACTCCAGGGTGCATCCTAGCATGGCGCGGTGGCCGGGAGACAGGAATGGAATCATGAGTGCCCATTGTTGCGAATCCCGGCACGACCCCGCGGCGGATCCGGCGCGCCAGGCCGTCTACCGGCGCGTGCTGTGGGCCGCGCTCGTGATCAACCTCGGCATGTTCGTCACCGAAATCCTCGCCAGCGTCGCCGCCGGCTCGGCGGCATTGCAGGCCGACGCGGTGGATTTTCTTGCCGACACCGCCAACTACGCGATCAGCCTGTTCGTCGTCGGCATGGCGCTGCGCTATCGGGCGATCGCCGCGCTCATCAAGGGCGTGAGCATGGGAGCGCTCGGCCTCTCGGTGCTGGCGGTCATCGTCTGGCACATGCTGCGAGGCACGGTGCCCGAGGCGATCACCATGGGCACCATCGGCGCTGCGGCGCTTGCCGCCAACGCCGTGGTGTTCGCCCTGCTGTGGCGCTTTCGAGCCGACGACGCCAATATGCGCTCGGTCTGGCTCTGCTCCCGCAACGACGTGCTCGGCAATCTCGCCGTGCTGCTCGCCGCGCTCGGCGTGTTCGGCACCGGCCGGGGCTGGCCCGACCTGATCGTCGCCGCCATCATGGCCGCGCTGGCCTTGCAGGGCGCGGCAACCGTCGTGGCCCATGCCTGGGCTGAGTTGCGCTCGGCCCGCTCGGCGCAGGCGATCGCGGCGCAATAGAGCGCATCCCGATTGCCCTGACCCAACGCGTCACCTCAAACAAGGAATATCCGAAGTGTCCGTGGCCGAACCTTCCTGCGTCGATGCCCGCTTTCGCAAACGCGCACATGTCCTCGATACCGAGATGAGCTACGTCGATATCGGTCGAGGCGATCCCATCGTCTTCCTGCACGGGAATCCGACCTCGTCCTATCTCTGGCGCAACATCATTCCATACCTTGCCGAGCACGGTCGGTGCCTCGCGCCCGATCTCGTGGGCATGGGCCAGTCCGGCAAATCGCCCACGGGCGCCTACCGGTTCATGGATCACGCACGCTATCTCGATGCCTGGTTCGAAAAATTGAACCTGACCAGAAACGTCGTTCTGGTCCTGCACGATTGGGGCTCGGCGCTGGGCTTTAACCGGGCGTCCCGCTGTCCCGAGCAGATGCAGGCGATCGCCTACATGGAGTTGATCGTCCAACCGCGTCGCTGGGATGATTTCCCCCATGGCCGTGACGCCATGTTCCGGGCGCTGCGCTCCGACAAGGGCGAGCAGATGGTGCTCGACGAGAACTTCTTCATCGAGGTGGTCTTGCCGAAAAGCATCATTCGCAAGCTCACCGAAGACGAAATGGGCGCTTATCGCGCGCCGTTCAAAGAACGCGAGGCGCGGCGACCGACGCTGATCTGGCCGCGGGAGCTACCGATCGATGGCGAGCCGGCGGACGTCGTCGCGATCGTTCAACGCTACGGCGAATGGCTGACGACGAGCCCGCTGCCGAAACTTTTCATCGCAGCCGAGCCCGGAGCGCAGCTCGTCGGACGCGCGCGCGAATTCTGCCGGACCTTCCCGAACCAGCGGGAGGTCACGGTCAAGGGCATCCACTACGTGCAGGAGGATTCGCCCGCCGAAATCGGGCTGGCGCTCCGGGACTTCGTGCGCGGCGTGCGCCGGGAGACCGGGATGGAACCGTGAGGGCCGCCCACCGACAGGGATTCCGGGCTTCGGCCCAGCATCCCCCTCCGTTCTGTGGATATTATACTAATTGTGCATTGCAATAGCCAATGTTGCGTTGCACTATAGTGGGGAGCATCATGATCCCCGTCCTCAACTGTGTCGGTTCGACCGCCATGCCATTTGAGGAGAAAGCCATGAACAATCGTTGCGCCTACTGCCATGGCAAGTTCGGCCTCGTGCGGCAGCGTCGAGCATTCAAGAGCTTTTGCTCGCAGCGATGCGTTGATCAGCACAAGGCCTGGCTGCAGGCCGAAGTCCGCCAGCGCAAGAGCTGGTTCGACTGCCTTTGGTCGGCCAGTTTGGGGGTGGTCCCCCACTCCAGCGAAAGATCGTCGGCTTAGCGGCCGCTTCCACCCGCGCGGAATCATCCCCCGTCATTCCGGGGCGCGCCGAAGGCGCGAGCCCGGAATCCATAATCCCAGGCTGTGGTTATGGATTCCGGGCTCCCTCGCTTCGCTCGGGACCCGGAATGACAGCGGATAGCCCTATGCGGGCGGCTCGTTGCGCAGGAAGGCCGCGATCTCCGCATCCGCCTCGAGCTTCGCCAAATCCTCGGGCGAGGGCAATTGCGGCTTGTCGCGCGTGGCGTTCACCATGCAGAGGAAGCCGAGCGGCTCGCCCTTGGTGGCGCGAAACTGGTGCCACGTCATCGCCGGCACGGTGACGAGATCGCGGGTTGCGATCGATCTGACTTCGCCGCCGACCAGGCAGTGGCCGCGCCCGCGCAGGACCAGCACGGCGTGCATGTGCGCGTGCCGCTCGAGCGTGGAGAAACCGCCGGGCGCCACCTCGAAATAGCGCAGCTCCCCGTGCAGGTCCGGATCGGAGAACAGCACCTGCCGCGTGATCGACTTGAACAGCGCGCGATCGTCCTCCTTGTACGGAAGCTCGTCGACGCCCTCCCAACGATAGTCCGTTGCCTTGCGATGAATGGTTTTGTCGCCGCTGGCCATATTCTCAACCCGCATGAGGCTCTTCACACGACCTTTCCATACGCATAGCGATGGACTGCGGTCACGAACGCCGAGGTCGCTTCGGCCAGATGCTCGCGCGCTTCGAGCAGCGCGCCGCCGATCAGCAACATGGCGCCGGCGCCGTAGAAATCAAGCATTTCAGGCACCCGATCGGTGGTCATGCCACCGGCCGGAACCGGGACGCAGGGGCGCAAGCCGTCGCTCTCGTCCAAGGCCCTGGCCGCGAGCGCACGACATGTATCTGGGGAGTAGCCGAAGCGACCGCCATAGTTCGGAAACACCACCGCATCGGCCCCCAGCACGCGGAACAGCGCGCCCAGAAGGAGCGGCGGAGCAATGCGCGCCGCTCCCGCCATGGCGGGATGCGCCACGAAGGCGACGTCGGGGTTCTCCCGCACCAGCCGGTGGAAGTTGGACAGACCCGCGATCATCGGCACGACCATGACGGTATCGACGCCGGCATCCCGGGCAAGCGCGATCTGGGCGCGCACGGTGTCGAGATCGCCCGACAGGCTCGGCACATAGCGCGCGGCTCGCCCGCCCGGCGGCTCGACCGTGCGCAACGCTGCCGCGACCGCTTCGAGGCGCGCGGCGAATGGGGAATACGCCTGGTCGGCCAGTCCGTGGTCGTCCTTGATGTAGTCGATGCCGCCTTGCGCGAACAGCTTCGCAAGCTCGGCGAGCCTTGCCGCCGGCAGCCCCTGCGGCTTGAGCGCGGAGCAGGTCAGCGCGCGCGCGGGCGCGCCCACCCGCCGCCGCAGCCCATAGAGCCCGTGGCGGGGCCCGCCGAACGCTTTCACCAGCTCGGCCGGAAGCGCGACGTCGTGCAGCACCACATCCGCATGCAGCGACGTATTGCCGAACAGCATGTTGATGAGTTGCCCGGGATCGTCCCCGACGGTCTCGGCGGCGAGCGAGATGCGGACTTCGAACAGCCCGCTTTGCCTTTCGCTGATGGCCTCGACGCGACCGACGATCTCGGAGCGCACGAAATCGTCCGCGATCGCCGCCAGCGGCATCTCGACGCTCTGCTCGACCGCAATGGCGCGGGCGCGCTCCTCGATCGATCGCGCGTCGCAGCGGACCTGGTAGATGGCTTGTAAACGGGGGTTCGGCACGCTCGCTCACCATTGCTCGCTGGCCGGGGCGCCGCCCAGCACTTCGATGATGCGCGCCCGCGTCGAAGCCGTGGTGTCGTTGGGCAGCGCGTCGAGATCGAAGAAGCCGTGCGCGACAATTTCACGATCGGGCACCGGCGCCGCCGACTGGCGGAACGCGCGCACGACGAACAGGGCGACATGGTCGCGCCGGGACACCCGATCGTTGAAGAACATGCCGTGCAGCCGGGGCGGTTCCGTCATCTCGATATTGCCTTCCTCGCGCAGCTCGCGCGCGAGCGCCTGCAGCAGCGTCTCGCCGGCCTCGACGCCGCCGCCCGGCAGATACCAGCCGCTGATGTAGCTGTGCTTGACCAGAAAGATGCGGCCGTTCTCGTCGATCACCAGCGCGCGCACGCCGAGCGTCATGGCGCGCGCAAAGCGCCAATAGAAATGCAGCACCCGCCGCAGCGCGGGCTCGAGCGCGCGGCGCGTCGCATCGAGGCTGACCCGTTTCATGCCGGTCCCGCCGTCGCTCCGAAGTCGGCTCGCCACTGAGGCCAATCACGTCCGGCTTGTCAAAACGTCATCTTTATTGTTTAGAATACTTCTAATCTAAATTCCCGGGACGTACGGGGGACGCCGTGAAACGCTTTTCCGATCTCAGCGAGCGGGACATTGTCGCCCTCGCCATCACCAACGAGGACGAGGACAGCCGCATCTATCGCGGTTTCGCCGAAGGGCTGCGCGACAAGTATCCGGCCTCGGCCAAGGTCTTCGACGAAATGGCGGACGAGGAGGTGCGCCACCGCACCATGCTGTTCGACCTCTACCGGTCGAAATTCGGCGAATACCTGCCGCTGATCCGCCGCCAGGACGTCAAGGGATTCATCCAGAAGAAACCGCTCTGGCTGATGCAGCCGCTCAACCTCGATGAGGTGCGCAAGTTCGCCGCAGAGCATGGAGTACGAGGCGGAGCGATTCTATCGCCGCGCCGCGGAGACCACCCGCGACGCATCGGTGCGTCAGCTCCTGGTCGAGCTCGCCGAAGCCGAAGGCGAGCACGAGAGCCTGGCGCAAAAGCTCGGCCGGCAGATCCTGACCCCCAGCGCCCGCGCCAAGGAGGACGAAACCGCGCGACGCATGTTCGTATTGCAATACGTGCAGCCGGGCCTCGCCGGGCTGATGGACGGCTCGGTCTCGACGCTCGCGCCGCTGTTTGCCGCCGCGTTCGCGACCCATAGCACCTGGGAGACGTTCCTGGTCGGGATGGCGGCATCGGTCGGCGCCGGCATCTCCATGGGCTTCGCCGAGGCGCTCTCCGACGACGGCTCGCTCACCGGACGCGGGGCACCGGTGGTGCGCGGCGGGGTCTGCGGGGTGATGACCGCGATCGGCGGGCTCGGCCACACGCTCCCCTACCTCATTCCCAATTTCTGGACCGCGACCATCGTCGCCATCGCCGTGGTCGCGGTCGAGCTCGCGGCCATCTCCTACATCCGCCATCGCTTCATGGATACGCCGTTCCTTGCCGCCACCTTTCAGGTCGTCCTCGGTGGCGTGCTCGTGTTCGCCGCAGGAATCCTGATCGGCAGCTCGTGACGCTCGTGGCCCGGCCGCCGACCCCCTGCCCTTGCATTCGACGCGCGTGCACGCGAGTACTGGGCCGGGACACGAGACATCCATGTTCGTCCTCGCGCATCTGTCGGACCCGCACCTCGCACCGCTGCCGGCGCCGCGCTGGTCCGAGCTCATCGGCAAACGCGCGACCGGCTTTCTCAACTGGCGGCGCAGGCGCCATCTGGTCCATCGCGGCGACGTGCTCGCGCGCATCGCCGCCGATCTCAAGGCGCAGGTGCCCGACCACATCGCGGTGACCGGCGACCTCGTCAACATTTCGCTTGCCGGCGAATACGCGCCGGCGCGCGCCTGGCTCGCATCGCTCGGGCCGCCACCGGACGTCACCATGGTGCCCGGAAATCACGACGTCTATGTGCGCGGCGCGGTGCGGTATCCGCGGCTCCACTGGGCCGACTACATGCGCGGCGACGACGGGGGCGAGACGGCGTTTCCGTTCGTTCGCCGGCGCGGCCCGCTGGCGCTGATCGGGTTGTCGACCGCGCTCCCGACGCCCCCGTTCATGGCGACGGGACGGCTCGGTGCCGAGCAGATCAGCCGGCTTGCCGCCGTGCTCGACGATTGCGGCCGCGCGGGGCTCTTTCGCGTGGTGCTGATCCACCACCCGCCGGTCAGCAAACCGGCGCGGCACCTCAAACGGCTCGTCGATGGTGCACATTTTCGCGCGGCGTTGGCGCAGCACGGCGCCGAGCTCGTCATTCACGGCCACGATCATGTGAATTCCCTGATCGAGCTCGAAGGCCCGCGCCGCCGCATCCCGGTCGTGGGCGTGCCTTCGGCATCGGGCGCGGCGGCGGGCGACGATGACCCCGCCGGCTACAATCTCTACCGCATCGAGGCCCGCAGCGGCGGCTGGCGCTGCGAAGCCGTCTCGCGCGGGCTTGCGCGCGACGGCGGAACGGTGGCCGAGATCAAGCGGACGGTGCTCTTTCGACTAAAGCCGGACACGAGATGGCGGTCATCCCCTCGGGCCGAACAGCAAGGCGGCGGCGATCAGGATCGCGAAGCCGGCCGACAAGCCGAGCAGGAAGACCTTGAGGGTACGCCAGCGCCGCCGGCGGCGTTCCAGGCGCGCCTCCTGCGCGAGATCGCGGATGCCCGGCGGCGAGCCATCGGCGAGCGCGCGGTCGCGTTCGATCAGGCGCTGCGCCACATATTTCGTCACCGCATCGACGATCTCGGCGCCGTTCATGGATTCGCCGAGCACCTTGCGGCCGTAGCGGGTGTCCTGCAGGAACCGGTAGATGCGCTTGTCGCGGCCCATGGCCACATGCGTGATGGCGTCGATCCACAGCCGCGGCGTCTCACCCCGGCTGATGCCGCGATCGAACAGATCGACCTCCTTGGGGATTTCCTCGAACAGCGGGTCGAGCGCCTCGTTGAGCACTTCGAGCCGCGCCACCTCCGCGTCGTGCAGGTCGACGACGACCGCGCTGCGCTCGGCCTGATCGATCCGCGCCTTGCGCAACGCGTCCCGCAGCCCCTGCGGCGGCTCGTTCGGCTTGGCCGCTTCCGCGTCTCGACGTTTACGACCCCACATGACCGGCAACCTACCAAGCGATAGGCGCAAGGCAAAGGCCGCTCGCGGCGCGGCCCCGGGGGACGGAAGAAGATATTCCGCGCTGGACTGTGACAATCGGGCTACACGCAGCGCCCGCCGTCGACCTCCAGCACGTTGCCGGTGAGAAAGCTGGCCT
The DNA here is from genome assembly GCA_963827585.1 of uncultured Alphaproteobacteria bacterium. Lineage (GTDB taxonomy): Bacteria > Pseudomonadota > Alphaproteobacteria > Rhizobiales > Xanthobacteraceae > VAZQ01. The sequence continues at coordinate 77,673 of CAWHCK010000056.1, read as the reverse complement.
CGCCGGAGGCGAGAAACAGGGTCGCGTTGGCCACGTCGTCGACGGTTGCAAACCGGCCGAGCGGCACGGTCGCCTTGAACTGCGCGCGCAATTCGGGCGAATCCCCGCCCATGAAGGTCGGCAGCAGCGGCGTCTCCGCCATCACCGGCGCGACCGCGCAGACGCGAATGCCGTCGGGCGCAAGCTCCGCCGCCATCGACTTCGACAGCAAATTCACCGCGCCCTTGGAGGCGTTGTACCAGGTCAGACCCGGCCGCGGCCTGATGCCGGCGGTCGAGCCGATATTGATGATCACGCCGGATTTCCGCACCCGCATCAGCGGCACCACCGCATGGGCGAAGAGAAAGATCGATTTGACGTTCACCGCGAGCAGACGGTCGAACTCCTCCTCCTGCACCTCCAGCATGGGCCGCCGCAGGTGGCTCATGCCGGCATTGTTGACGAGAATATCGATCGCTCCGAAGGCATCGACCGTGGCCTTGACCGCGGCATCCACGTCGGCGCGCTGCGATACATCGCAGCGCACCGCGATTGCCTTGTTGCTGATGGCGGCGGCGACCGCGCGCGCCGCCTGTTCATTGATATCGACGACGGCGACGCGCGCACCTTCGCGCGCGAAGGTCTCGGCGATGGCCTTGCCGAAGCCGGATGCGCCGCCGGTCACGAGCGCTACCTTGTTGTCGAGACGCATGCTGTCGCTCCTCTCGCGGCGCTATCTGCTGTCAGTCGTCTCCGCGCACCCGATCTCGGGTTTACCCGAGATCGGCTCTTATCGTGCGCATATCGGCTATAGCCGATATGCGTTGGAGACGTCGTGGGGGTCATGTTCGCAGAGCCGGTGGTCACTGGGCTCCCCGCTTCCGCGGGGACGACAATCACGTGACCGATCAGCCGGCTCTCGGTGTCCACCCCATATGCGCGCGCCCAGCCCAAGCCCGCTTCGGTTGTTGCGCGCGGCCGGTATTCGCATCCGATCCAGGCGCCGTAGCCGACGCGATCGAGCATCGCGAAGATCTCCGGGTAGTTCACCTCGCCCTCGTCGGGTTCGTGCCGCGACGGCACCGCCGCGATCTGCACGTGCCCGACAACGGGCAAATGCTTCTCAAAACGCCTGATGAGATCGCCGCCGACGATCTGCGCGTGATAGAAGTCGAACTGGATGCGCACGTTCGGCCGCCCGACCTTGGCGATGATGTCGGCCGCGTGCTCGGCGCGGGTGAGGAAATAGTCCGGCCGGTCGCGCGGATTGATCGGCTCGATCAGAAGCGTGATGCGCTTCTCCGCCGCCGCATCGGCGGCGCGCATGAGATTCCCGATGAAGGTCGTCTCCGCCGCGGGGCGCTGCTCCGGCGGCACCTTGCCGGCGAGGCAGTGGATCTGGCAACCGCCGATCGCGGTGACGTAGTCGAGCGCCTGCTTGAACAGCGCGGCGAATTCCGGCTCGCGGCCGGGGACGGCGGCGACGCCGAACTCGCCCGATGCCATCTGGCCGGGCGCGGTGTTGAGGCCGAGCATGGTCAAGGCCGTGCCGGTCGAGCTCGGCCTTCACGGCTGCGGGCGCGTGGTCATAGGGAAATTGCAGCTCGACCGCCCGGAAGCCGGCCGCGGCCGCCGCTGCGAAACGCTCGATCAGCGGCCGTTCGGTGAAGAGATAAGCAAGATTGGCGGCGAAGCGCGGCATGCGGGATCAGGTCTCGGTGGGATGGCTCCTCGGGGCACGCGACCTTGCGGTCGGCGCCCGATCCGCCTAACCAGCGTACTGTTGCTTTGAATGACGTGTCTACCCATCCGGCGTTCCGCGAAAGCATCCCCATGCGCGCCAATGACAGTTTCCATATCGCCGTCCTGCCCGGCGACGGGATCGGGCCGGAGGTCATGGCTCCGGCGCTCGCAGTGCTGAACAAGGTCGCAGCCGCGACGCCTGGGCTGACATTCCGCTTCACCGAGGCGGCGGCGGGCGCCGGCCATTATCGCGACACCGGCACATCGATGCCGGAGACCACCATCAAGCTGTGCGAGGAGGCCGACGCCATTCTGCTTGGCGCCTGCGGGCTGCCGCAGATCCGCTATCCCGACAATACCGAGATCATGCCGCAGGTCGAGCTGCGCTTCATCTTCGACCTCTATGCCGGCGTGCGCCCGTGCCGGCTGATCCCCAATGTCCCGAGCCCGATCGTGGGAGCGGCCGAGCGCGGCATCGATCTCGTCGTCATCCGCGAATTGACCGAAGGCCTGTTCGCCTCCATGGGCAAGGGCGTGGTGACCGACACCGAAGCGCGCGAGACCTTGCTGATCACGCGCAAGACCTCGGAGCGCCTGTTCGATTTCTCGTTCCGCCTGGCGCAGCGGCGCAAGGCGCGCGGCGGCCGCGGCCGCCTCGCCTGCGTCGACAAGGCGAATGCCTTCAAGGCCTATGCCTTCTTCCGCGCCATGTTCGACGAATGCGCCGCGCGCTATCCCGCCGTCGCGACCGATCGTCTCTACGTCGACGCTTGTTCGGCCATGCTGGTGCGCCGGCCCTGGGATTTCGACGTCATGGTGATGGAGAACATGTTCGGCGACATCATCTCCGATCTGACCGCCGGCCTGATCGGCGGGATGGGGATGGCGCCCTCGGCCGACATCGGCGACAAGCACGCGGTGTTCCAGCCCTGCCACGGCACCGCCCCCGACATCATGGGCAAGGGGCTGGCCAATCCCACCGCCATGATCCTCTCCGCCGCCATGATGCTCGACTGGCTGGCCGACCGGCATGATCACGCGGGCGCGGCGGCGGCCGCCCGCACCATCGAGGCGGCGGTCGATCGCGCCTTCGCCGCCGGGCTCAAGCCCTGCGAATTCGGCGGTCGCGACGGCACCGATGCCGTCGCCGACGGCATCCTGCGCGCGCTCGATTCCGAGGCTGGCGCATAGGCCTCCGAAATCCTGCCCATCGCCTTGTGGGACGCTTCCCACCTCCCCATGTATCGCCCATGATGCGGTACAGCAATCGAGGCCGCACCTAGGAAACACGAGCATTTTCCCCGATTGGGCTAGCTCCCACTACGGTTCCCACTGACCGAGTGGGCTGTTTTGTGGTTGACGCAAATCCCCGTGCTTGGTTCGCTGTGCGGGTTCCTGCGCAACCCAGAAGCCGTCTGCAAACGCGGCGCGCGCAGGGCCGGAGCGAAACCCCGATGAGGCGTCTGCCATGAACGCCCAGGAATTGCTGCAGGAAATCGCCGATTATTGCCGGAACACCGGGCTCGCCGAATCGACTTTCGGCCGGCGTGCGGTCAATGACGGCAAGCTCACCGCCCGCCTGCGCAACGGCGGGCGGATCACCACCGAGACCCTCGACCGCATCCGCGGTTTCATGGAGACCAACCGGACGACGGCGGCCGCGCGTCCCACCATCATCGAGCGCGCCCGCGACGCGCGTCCCGCCGGCATCCCGGCCATCTCCGTGCCGATACCTACCGGCCAACGCGACCCGCAGCGCAATTTCCGCTTCTTCGACAACCGCCAGAAGTATCTCCTGTTCGTCAACACCTGCAGCGAAAAGTGGGTGGTCGCCAGTCGCGTCGGACTCGAGCTGGCCAATGTCCATCCGCGCCCGCCGGCGCTGCGCGTATTCGACGCCGGCGTCGGCGACGGCACCGTGCTGCTGCGGGCGATGCGCGCGATGCACGACCGCTTTCCGCACACGCCCTTCTACGTCGTCGGCAAGGAGATCAGCCTCGAGGATGTCCGCCTTGCCTTGCAGAAAATGTCGGACCGCTTCTTCGAGCATCCGGCAACCGTGCTGGTGCTGACCAATCTTGCCTATGCCGACGCGCCGTGCCTCGCGGTCAAATCGCTGTCCGCGGCCTCGAGCATGGTCTGGCATGAAGTGCCGCTTACCGGCGATTCGGCCTACCGCTTCGAGCAGCAGATCACCGATCTCGTGCCGTTCCTGTCGCAGAACTGGAAGGCCGGGGTCAGCCCCAAGACCGGCAACCCGGTCTACGAGCGGCCGGTCGTGCTGGTGCTCTATCGCGAGGACCACAAGTTCCTGCTCGACCCGATCATCCCGCGTCCCGGCGGCACGATGGCCAATTACGATCTCGTCATCGCCTCGCAGCCCTATCGCGCACGCGCCTCGCTCGACTTCAAGGCCAAGCGCGTGATCGCGCCGCTGGCAAAATCGCTCGGCCCCGGCGGGCGCCTCATCGCCATCCATTCCCACGGCAACGATCCGGGCATGGACATCATCCAGCGGATATGGCCGGGCGACAATCCCTTCATCCACGACCGTCACCAGATCATGAAGGCGGTGAAGCACGAGCTCGGTCCCGCCGGCCGCGACCTCAACTTCAATGCCTATGCCGACAACCGCTCGCTGTTCCGTTACGACATGCACACGCTGCCGAGCGAGATTTCGGACCTGTCGATCGGGACCTCGACGCTGTTCGCGGCCTGGAATGCGGCGATCTACGTGGCACAGGTCGAGGACGACCGCCTGGGCGAGGTGGTCGCCGACGGACGCTATCTGGACGCGACCCGCGACGTTTTGCGCGAGCACGGCGGGCTCTGGTTCTACGACGAGTCCTACGTGATCTCGCGCCGGCGCGAGTAACGGTTCTGCTCCGTGTCGCGGCGGCGCGCGCCGGACCCGAGGGAAGCATGACGCCATGACCACGGCCGTTCCCGCGACCAAGTGCGAGACCCGCGCCGATGCGGCCGACGCGATCGCGGATTTCATGCGCGGCTTCTCGCTCGAAGCCACGCGGCCATCGGCAGAAGACGTCGCCGCCTCGGCCGCCGTCGTTCCGGCCGGCACGCGCGTCTATGTAAGCGCGGTGCCGACGCGGCCCGTGATCGAAGCAATCGAAACGGCGGTACGGTTGCGCACGGCCGGCTTCGAGCCGGTGCCGCACCTTGCCGTGCGCAACTTCGCGACCGCGCGCGACCTCGATGATTTTCTTGCCCGCATGAGCGGCGAGGCCGGGGCGCGGTGCGTGCTCGTCATCGCCGGCGATCGCGATCAACCCGCCGGCGCCTTCCGCAGCGCGATCGAGGTGCTCGATGGCGGCTCGCTCCAGCGCCATGGCGTCGTGGGCATCGGGATCGCCGGCTATCCCGATGGTCATCCGCGCATCTCGCAGCAGGATCTCGACCGCGCGCTCGCGGACAAGATCCATGCCGCCGAGGCGACCGGGATGGCGGTCCATATCGTCACCCAGTTCTGCTTCGACGCCCACGCGATCCTGAACTGGATCGGGCGGTTGCGCGATTTCGGCGGCGAGCACCCCGTGCGCGTCGGTCTTGCCGGCCCGACCAATCTGGCGACGCTCTTGCGCTACGCGAAGCGCTGCGGCGTGCGGGCATCGGCCCAGGGGCTCGCCCGGCAGGCCGGCCTGGTGCGGCAGCTCTTCGCCATGTCGGCACCCGACGCCCTGGTGCGAGTGCTGGCCGAGGCGCGCACCAACCGGCATCTCGGCGAGATCGCGCCGCATTTCTTCTCGTTCGGTGGCCTGGCGCGCACTGGGCGCTGGGCCGCGGCGGTGGCCGAGGGCCGCATCGCGCTCGAGGGCGGCGAAGGCTTCAGGGTCGAGCCACCGCGCTAGAGCATGATCCCGAAAAAGCCTGCCCCGGACTTGATCCGGGGTGGATGCCGGTTTTCGGAAAAGATCATGCTCCAGCAATAAGCTAGAGCGCGATGATGAATCGAAGAGAAGTCATCGCGCTCTAGGGAGGCTGATGCGCGCGTCAGCCGCCGAGCAGACGGCGCAGGCGATCGCGCAGCCAGAGCCATACCAGCCGTCCGGCGTTGAGCGGCGCACCCGCGACTTGCGGCGCGGTCGTGCCGCCAAGCTTCGCATTCAGGTTGGCGGCGAAATCAGAGACGAGACGGCGACCAAGATCCTGCGCAAGGCTCGAGCGCGAGAATTGCGCAAGCGCTCCCTGAAGACTGTACTCGACGATGATCGAGACCCGGGTTCGGCCTTCGCCTTCGGGAGCAAGGAAATAGACGACGTCGCCCTTGGTGCGCGAGCCCGTGCGCCGGTCGCTGCCCGCACCACGAATGATGCCGCGCAGCGCCTGATCATCGCGTTCGATCACGGCGGAGCCGGCAAACGCTGCCAGGATCGGACCGAGCTTCAGGCTCATGCGTCCTTTCGCGCTGTGGGCATCGTAGTCGGTCAACTCGACCCCGGGCAGGCAGTCGGCGACCGCAGGAATATCGGCGAAGATGGCCCAGACATCCGCGGGCGGCTGGACCACCACGAAGCTTTCCTCGAAGCGCGTCCAGCCCTTGCGCGCCGGAGCTTCCTCCAAAGCAGGTGTCGTCTGCTCCACCGGGACGGTCGGAGACGTGCCCGTCGGAACGATGGGAAAGAAGATGCCGGCTTCCCGCGTCATGGGAACGGTTGCGGGTTCTGACGGCTGTGGCTGAGCGATCACGCCTTGCACGGCGTTGACGATCCCGAGATAGCCGGTGCAGCGGCACAGGTTTCCAGAGAGCTCGACACGGATGCGCTGCGCGTCAGCGCCGGGCAACCGCCGCACGATGTCGCGCGCCGCGATCAACATGCCGGGCGTGCAGAAGCCGCACTGCAAGGCATGCTCGCGCGAGAATGCTTCGCGCAATTGCTGCATCAGCGGATCGGTCTCGAACCCCTCGATCGTCCGCACCGCGAGCCCATCGCAGGCGACCGCGTAGGCAATGCAGGAGCGCGCCGGCTCGCCGTCGATCAGCACCGTGCAGGCGCCGCACACGCCATGCTCGCACCCGAGATGGGTGCCAGTCAGGCGCAAGTGCTCGCGCAGGAAGTCGCCGAGATGGGTACGCGGCTCTACCAGCGCCTGCACCTTGCGCCCGTTGACGGTGAGCGCGATCGGGGTCACGGCTTGACGACCTGGTGCAGCGCCCGCAGCACGGCCGTGCTGGCCATCCGCCGCTCGATCGGATCGAGACTGAGATTGAGGGCCTGCGTGACGGCGGCAGTCACCGCCGCCGCGGTAGCCGCTCCCTCGCGAGCGACGCGTTCCGCCAAGGCCGCGAGCGGTTGCGGGCTCGGGCACAAGGCGCCGAGAAATACGCGCGCGACGCCGCGCTCCGGATCAAAGACCGTCGCCGCGCTCGCCTGCGCGAACTCGCCGGTCTTGCGGCAATACTTGTAATAACCGAAGCGCCCGCTCGCCGAAAGCTTGGGGACGTCGATCGTTTCGATGATCTCGTCATCCCTGAGGTCGGTTGCAAAGGCGCCATGGATCAAGCGTTCGACCGGCAGGCTGCGCGTGCCGCTGGAGCTGCGGACATTCGCTGTAGCCCCGATCGCGGCCAGCGCCGTCGGCCAGTCGGCGGCGGGATCCGCATGCGCCACACTGCCGCCGATCGTGCCGCGGTTGCGCACCGAACGGTAGGCGATGCCGGCTGCGACCACGCTCAGCATCTCGGCGCCTGCGAGCTTGCGGTCTTCCAATCGGGCATGGGTGACGCCGGCGCCGATGCGCCAGAAAGAGCCGCGATCCTCCAGCCGTTGCAGCGCCTGGAGGCGCGAGACGTCGATCAGGACGCCGGGCCGTGCCAGCCGCAGATTGAGCATCGGCCCGAGCGACTGCCCGCCTGCCAGGAGCTTGGCGCTGCCCGATGCCTTCGCCAATGCAGACAGCACGTCCTCGATGCCGGCCGGCCGCACATAGTCGAAGCTTGCCGCCTTCATGCTGGCCGACCTCTGTTGGACCTGCTGGCCCGCCGCCTCGACGGCGGCGAGCAGGCGGCGCGGCGTGAGTGGCGTCTCGGTCAGTTCTACGCCGAGCGGCCGGAGCGCATCGTTGACCGCGTTGAAGACCACGGCCGGAGGGGCGATGGCGCCGCCTTCGCCCATGCCCTTGATGCCGAACTCCGTGTAGGGCGACGGCGTCTGCATGTGAAAGATGCGGATCGCAGGAATCTCGGTCGGCCCCGGCACGAGATAATCGGCAAACGTCGACGCGAGCGGTTGGCCGTTCGCATCGAACAGGCTCTCCTCGTACATCGCGGTGCCGATGCCCTGGGCGGCGCCGCCGAGCGTCTGGCCATCGACCACCATCGGGTTCACCAGCGTGCCGCAATCCTCGACGATGACATAGTCGAGGATTTCGACGTCGCCGATATCGGTGTCGACGGCGACCACGGCTGCATGCGAGGCATAGCTGAAGGCGCCCGTGTCCCGCTTCGGCTTGAAGGCGAACGTCGTCTCCAGGCCCCCGAGATCCACGTCGGGCGGCAGGCAATGCGGCCGCAGGTACCACGTCTCGGCCACCTCGCGCAGCGGGATCGTCCGCTGCGGCCCCACGATCATCGCGTTTTCGAACTTCACCGTGCCGGTCGCCGCCTGCATCACGTGCGCACCGATCGTGATGAAGCGGGGGATCAACGCCTTGCACGCATTGGCGACCGCGCCGCCGGCCATCACGATCGATCGCGACGCATAGGTGCCGGTCGAATAGGGCGTCAGGCCGGTGTCGCCCAGCACGACCCGGATATTGGCAATATCGATGCCGAGCACCTCGTGGGCAATCTGGGCAAGCGTCGTCTCCATGCCCTGGCCGTGCGAATGCACACCGGCACGGATTTCGAGGCCGCCGTCGGCCGTCACCCGCACGGTCGCCTGGTCGTAGCCCGGAACGATGGGCAGGCCCCATCCGGAAAACACGCTCGCGCCATGCGCGCTCTGCTCGCAATAGGAGGCAAAGCCGATGCCGATCCGCCGCCCATCGGGCTCACCGCGCTGCTGCCGCTCGCGCCAGGCGTCGAGGCCGATTTTCTCCCGTGCCGTAAGCAGCGCCTTCTGATAGTCGCCGCTATCGTAGTGCTTGCGCGCAACATTGTCGTACGGCATGGCCGCGGCAGGCACCAGATTGTCGTAACGCACCTCCCACGGCTCGCGCCCGACTGCGCGGGCAATCGCATCGATCATCAGCTCCATTGCGAAGCATACGCCGGTCCGCGCGACGCCGCGATAGGGCAGGAAGCCGGGCTTATTGGTGGCGACGCAATGGGTCTTGCAGCGATAGCCGCGGAAATCGTACGGACCGGGCAGGTTGCCGGTCGCCTGGCCGGGCTCAAGCGCGACGGTGAACGGCCACATTGAATAGGCGCCGCCGTCGATCGTCACTTCGGCATCGAGCGCGAGCAGCCGCCCGCGCTCATCCGCATAGGCAGTCAGCGCATAGTGGTGCTGCCGTGAATTGGCGCCGACCACGAGATGTTCACGCCGGTCCTCGATGTAGCGGAACGGGCGGCGGAACTTGAGCGCCAGCCAGGCGACGCACAGCTCCTCCGGCTGCACCACGCACTTGTAACCGAAGCCGCCGCCGACATCGGGGGAGATGACGCGTACCTTGCCCTGATCGAGGCCGAGGAACTGGGCAAGGCCGATACGGATGACGTGCGGGACCTGGGTCGACGAGTAGACGACCAGCTGGTCGGCCCGCTCGTCCCAGTCGGCAAGCACGGCCTTGCCTTCCATCGGCACCATGGCTTGGCGAGCGAGCGCAATCTCGCGCCGGATTACGACCGGCGCACCCTTGGCCTTCGCGTCGAAGCCGCTCTCGTAGTCGAGCGTCAGAAAGGAGTTGTCGGCCCACTCGTCATGGACGCGAACGGAAGCGTCTTTGCGCGCCGCATGGGCGTCGACGAGAACCGGAAGCTCGTCGAACTCGACCTCGACCTGCTCGGCCAGGTCTTCGGCTTCAGCGCGCGTCGGGGCAACACACATGGCGATGGCCTCGCCGACGAAACGCACCTTGCCGTGGGCGAGCGGATGGAGCTCGGACAGCTTGTATCCGGGCACGGTGGTCGGCGCGACCATGGCCTGCGCTTCGACGAGGTCGCTGCGAGTGAATACCGCGTCCTCTTGGCCCGCGGGTTTGACGATGCGTTTGAGACGGCCGTGCGCAATAGGACTGCGCAGAAAGGCGACCTCGCTTTGCCCCGGCAGGATCATGTCGGACACGAACCTGCCGCGGCCGTGCAGATGCCGGGCATCTTCCTTGCGCGGAACGCGGACGCCGATGCCTTGGGTCCTCATATCGCTCCTGGTCAAGTGCCCCGAACCCGAAGTTCGCATGAGAGTGTGCCGCAAGCACTTGCGAACTTCAAAAGAGGGACACTAAAGCGCGTTTCGGTGAATTTGAACCAGCGCAAGCAGTGGACTCGGTCTGCTCGCGCGATGGCTCGAGCCCCAACTTACCCTCCCCCTTGTGGGGAGGCATAGGCGGCCTTCGGCCGCCGTTCTTGGCGCCAAGAACGCCGATGCGGAGCATCGGCTTTGCGCCGAAGCGAAGCGGAGGCGGGCGGGGTGGGGGTCGTAGTTGTTGCGCGAGGCCCGTCCAGCAACATCGACCCCCACCCCCAACCCCTCCCCACAAGGGGGAGGGGAGCACACCGAGCGTGCGGCACCGTTCTGCATCAAATCCAAAGCGACGCGCTTTAGCCGCCTTATCTTTTCGGCAGCGCCGACGCGTAGCGGTAGTTGTCCAGATTGTTCTCGGCAACGCGGAACCACATGTTCGACTCGGTCAGGAATTTCTGCCACGCCTCGTAGATCTGCGCGAACTCCGGGCTCTTGGCCGAAAGCTCGTCATAGGTCTCGAACGTCGCCTTGTAGGCCGCATCCATGACCGGCCGCGGAAATGACCGCAGCTGAACACCGGCCGCCACCAGGCGACGCAGCGCCTCCGGATTTCTGGCGTCGTACTTCGCCATCATCAGCAGGGTCTGCTCATTGCAGGCCGTTTCCAGCATGGCCTTGTGGACTTCGGACAAAGCCTCCCACGCCTGCAAATTGACGAGCAGCGTGACCTGGGCGCTGCCCTCCCACCAGCCGGGCGTGTAGTAGTACCGCGCCACCTTATGCAGGCCGAGCTTCTCGTCGTCATACGGGCCGATCCACTCGGCGCCGTCGATCGTGCCGCGCTCGAGCGAGGAATAGATATCGGCGGTCGGGATCTGCTGCGGCACGACGCCGAGCTTGGACAGAATCGTGCCGCCGAGCCCGCCGATGCGAAACTTGAGCCCCTTGAGGTCGTCGACCGAGTTGATCTCCTTGCGATAGAAGCCGCCCATCTGCACGCCGACATTGCCGCACGGGATCGGGTAGACACCGACCTTCTTGAACATGTCGCGAACGAGCTTGAGCCCGCCGCCGTAGTGCATCCATGCGTTCTGCTGGCGGTTGTTCAGCCCAAAGGCGAGGCCGGAATCGAACGCATAGGCCGGGTTCTTGCCGATGTAGAACGAGGTGAGGGTATGACCGCACTCGATCGTGCCGCTCTGCACGGCATCGAGCACCTGCAGCGGCGGTACGATCTCGCCGCTGGCAAACGATTGGATCTCGAACTTCTTCTCGCTCAGCTGCGTTACGCGCCGGCCCATCTCGTCGGCGGCGCCATGCATCGCATCGAGGCTCTTCGGCCAGCTCGTCGCCAACCGCCAACGGACGGTCGAACCCGTCTGCGCGAGCGCGGGAGTTGCCACTGCGCCGGCCAGCATGCCGGTCGCGGCCTGCCGGAGAAATGCACGCCTTTTCATTTCGGTTCTCCTTACTCAGGTGTCGCGGTCTTGGAACCTGCACAACGAACACGGCCCGCGCGCACCAATGATCGCGACGAGGACGCATCCCACCCGGACGGACAAGCAATTATGTGGCTATACTGATGAAATGGCTCGAGCGAGTCAAACCCAATCCGTGCTTCGCAGGGCCGGAGGTCGGGCTCCGCGTGGCACCGCGGATGCGAGACCGCCAACATGCTGGCATCCGTTGGTATCGTCCTCCTTATGCGACCCACCACCTCGCGCTGCGCGGCACACAGGCGCCGCACTACTGATCGGCGCGCTCTCCCGCGCTGTAATGCCACGGCAGCGCGAGACGCTCGGCGGCACCGATGGCGCCGACGAGCGCGACGCCGAGCACCGCCAGGATCGAGATCGCCGCAAAGACGCGTGGCGTGTCGAACATTCCTTGCGCGCTCAAGATGACGTATCCGAGGCCGCGCTGCGACGAGACGAACTCGCCGACGATCGCTCCCACCAGCGCGAGCGACATCGCGACTTTCATCCCGGCGAACAGGTGCGGCATGGCGCAGAAGATCTTGATGCGCAGCAGGATTTTCAGGCGCGATCCGCGCAAGGTGCGCGCGAGGTCGAGTGTGTCGGGGGGAACCGAGCGAAGGCCGAGCGCGGTATCGATCACGACCGCAAACACCGCGATCAGGAAGGCGATCGCGATCTTTGGCTCCGCGCCGGTGCCGAACCAGATGATGAATAGCGGTGCCAGCGCGACTTTGGGGACGCTGTTGAGCGCGACGAACAGGGGAAACAGCAGCCGGTCGAGGAGCTTCCATTCGACGATGATCACGGCGAAGAGGACGCCGAACACGGTGGCGGCCACGAAGCCCGCAACCGTGATGGCGAGGGTGTAGCCGGCCTGGTGCGCGAACCAGAGCGGGGATTCTGCAAGCTCGCTGATCACCAGGGAGGGCGCCGGCAGCAGGATCGGCCGGACATTGAACAGACGGCACCCCGCTTCCCAGATCAGGAGGAACAGGGCGCTCCCGAGGAGCGGCGTAGCGCTGCGGCGGATGCCGCCGCGCACGAGCACGATGGCCCGTCCGAAGCTAGTCATGGATGAGGCCCATGCGCTCGAATAGGGCGCGGATGCGGCGCGTATAGCTCAAGAATTCGGGACTCTCGCGAGTGGCAAGCTTGCGCTCGTCCGGCAGATCGACGGCGATGTCCTCGACCACGCGTCCGGGCCGCGGGCTCATGACGACGATGCGGGTCGAGAGAAACGTGGCTTCGGCGATGCTGTGGGTGACGAAGACCACGGTCATCCGGCGCTCGGCCCACACGTGACGAAAGTCGATGTTGAGCTGATCGCGGGTCAGCGCATCGAGGGCGCCGAACGGCTCGTCCATGAGCAGCAGCCGCGGATCGAGCAGCAGCGACCGGCACATGGCGGCGCGCTGGCGCATCCCGCCCGACAGGGCGCGTGGATAGGCATGCGCGAATTCGCTCAAGCCTGCCATTTTCAAGAGTTGCCGCGCCCGCGGCTCGTAGTCGCGCTTGCGGTAGCCTTCGAAATCCGCAGGCAGCAGGACGTTCTCCAGCACGTCGAACCAGTCGAGCAGGGCATCGCGCTGGAACGCCATCCCGAGCCGGTCGGGCGGCCCGTCGATCGGCGCATTGTCGATCGTGAGCGTTCCGCCGGTCGGCTTCTCGAGGCCGGCGATGCAGCGCAGGAAAGTGCTCTTGCCGCATCCGCTCGGCCCGAGCAGGCTGACGAACTCGCCCTCCCGGATGTCGAGCGAGACCCCCTCGAGCGCCGTCACGCCGAGGGCGCCCCCGAACCGCTTGACCACATTGCAAGCGGCGATCATCGCGATTAGTGCGAGCCTCCGCCGATCTCGGCGACGATGCGGGCATCGATGAATTCGTTGGTGAACATCGAAGCCGGGTCGGTCGAGGCGGGCAAAAGTCCTCCCTCCGACAGGACCGCGACGGCGCTCTTCCAGTCCGACGCCGCCATCGTTCCGAACGGTAGGCTCTTGGTGGCCTCGGTGAACGCGAAGCCCTTCAGGGATTCGATCTGCTGGCGCAGCGCAGCCGGATCCAGCTTCGACTGCGGACGCGCTGCGATGATCGCGCGCACGCCCTCGTCGGTATGGTCGGCAAGGATGTAGGTCCAGGCGCCTGCGACCACGCTCACGAAACGCCGCATGGCGTCGCCCCTTGCGGCGATGGCTTTTTCGGTCGCGAACAGACCGAAGCTCGGGAATTGCAGACCGTAGTCGGCAAAATTGACGCTGTTGGAAGGCCGCTGGGTCGCGACCACCGCCAGGAAGAACGGCACCGACGAGAACGCCGCATCCGTGCGACCGGCCATGTAGGTGCCGGCCTTGGCGGCGGCATCCACGTTGAGGAGCTCGACGTCGTTGCGGGTCAGCTTCCCGGCCGCCAGGAAGCGGTCGATGAACGGCGTCTCCAGCGATCCAGCGGTGAAGGCGATCTTCTTGCCCTTGAGGTCGGCGGGACTCTTGATGCCGCTCTCCCTCGGCACCAGCAGGCCGATGTCATTCTGCCGGATGAAACCGGCAATGGCCTTGACCGGAAGCCCCTTCGAGCGGGCGATCGCCATCGGCGCGAGCGACGCGTGGCCGACGTCGTACTCGCCGTTGCCGACGATCTGTACGGTCGCCACCGATCCGTTGCCGTCCTCGACGACGACGTCGAGGCCGTGCTTGGCGAACAGCCCCTTCTGCGCAGCCAAATGGATCGCGCTGTGCGAACCCCAGGGAGTCCAGTCCAGGCGAACCGCGATGCGGTCGGCGGCCGCCGCCGGGCCGACCATCACAGACAGGAAAAATGCAACGATTGCGGCCACGGCATGCCCCGTTCCTTTGGAAGCGGGGCAACGTGTCGACCTCCTGGCCGACGCCTTGTCCGACGTCGCAGGCGACGTCTTGTCCGACGTCTTATCCGACGTCTCGAGTGACGCATCATCTCGGCGGCGAACCGGTGCCCAGGTCGCCGGAACATGCGCTAGCCACGGAGAGCAAGACATGGTCAGCCCCTCTGTTCTCGTCTGCTCCGGCTCATCGAAACTATCACAGCCGCAACGGCGCGCAAGATATGATCGTATACTGATCAATTTGGCTTGGCCGACCGATGCCGCCGCAACGGAACTGGCCCCCCGAGGCTCGAATTCGACCGAACGATGATTTACAAGTTCGCGGCGATGGCGCCGACACTCAGGCGTTGAGCGACTGGAGCCACGATGACGAGATGGAAGCGATCGAAAACCACACGCCCGCGCGCGGCAGCGAAACGTCCCGGCAAAAAGGGCCGCGAGCGGCCGGCCGTCAGGAGCACATTGAGCGCACAGGCGCTGCACTCGGAGATGCCCTTGTGGGCGCGCCCGGGATATCTGCTGCGCCGCCTGCACCAGATCCACTACGCATTGTTCTTCGAAGAGTGCGCAGGATTCGATATTACGCCGGTGCAGTACGGCCTGTTGACGACGCTGTCGCTCAACCCCGACCTCGACCAGAACTCTCTCGGCCGCGAGCTCGGGATCGATCGCACCAACGTCGCCGACGTTCTCAACCGCCTGGCACGGCGGGGCCTGCTGGAGCGGCGTCGCAGCGCGCATGACCGCCGCATGGTGCTGGCGCGATTGACGCCCTCAGGAGAGAAATTGACGAAGAGGATGTACCGCTCGATGCAGCGCGCCCAGGAGCGTCTGCTCAAGCCGCTCGTTCCCCATGAGCGCCAAGCCTTCATCATCACCCTGATCCGATTGATCGACGGCAACAACCATCTCGGGCGGACGATCTTCGAGCCGAGCTGAAGTCGGATAGCGAAACCGAATAGGAGGTCCGCCGTACACCGATCAGAACGCATCCGCCTGCGTGCTCGGCTGGGTCGAACGGAAGGCGTCGAGCTCCATGCAGCGCGCAAAGATCGCATTCAGCATGGGATAATCGTGCAGCGGACACCCGAAGCGCTGGGCGTTGAATATCTGCGGCACCAGGCAGACGTCCGCCATTGTCACGCTGTCTCGACAGCAGAATTGGCCCGCGAGGCCGGCGCCTGCCACATAGGCTTCGAGCCCACCTAATCCTTCAGCAATCCAGTGCCGATACCAGGTGTTGGTCGCGGCTTCGTCGGCGCCGAACTGCGACTGGATACGCTTGAGGACGCGGACGTTGTTGAGCGGATGGATCTCGCAGCCGATGATCTGCGATACCGCCCGCACATAGGCGCGCTCGTGCATGTCGCCGGGCATGAGCGGAGGTTCGGGGTAGGCCTCGTCCAGATACTCGATGATCGCAATCGACTGGATGAAGGAGTTATCGTCATCAATCAGCAGCGGCACCAGACCTTGCGGATGGAGCGCCCGATAAGCCGGATCGCGATGCTCCATCTTCGGCAGGCTGACGTAATGCGGCGTGTAGTCGAGCCGTTTGAAGGCGAGCGCGACACGAAGCCGATAGGAAGTGGACGAACGGAAGAAGGTGTAGAGCTCACGCGACAACGGCGATCACCCCGCCGCCGCCTTCTGCAGGATCTCGTCGGGCGTCGACAGCACCACCTCGACGTATTTGGGAATGAACTTGCCGCCTTCAATATACTTGATGAATTCCGGCTTGAGCTCGTTGGCGAGGATCTTGCGAATACGCGCGTGTTCCTCGATGTCGGACCACTCGGCGATCAGGAAGAAGCGCTGCGGGTCTTCGGTGTCGCGGCACAAGACCCCATCCTTCACCTGCGCCCACGATTTGTGCATGGGGTTGCCGTCCGAGTAGTCGAATTTCTCGAACAGCCGGATGAATTCCTCCTCGTGGCCAGGGGTCACTCGGAAATCGTAGATGTGCAGATAATTTCCCTTCTTGGCGAGAGGTTCTTGCGCCATGGCCTTCCTCCTAAAGTGTTGATATGAGGCTACACTGATGAATTGCGGAATGCAACCGACCGGCATGCGACTTGCCTGAAGCTCGACGTCCGGGTTCTGCCCTCCTGCGGCCGCAAAGCGATTGCGAGCAATCAGGAATGCGGTATGCTGAGGAACCGGCTCACCACGCGATTTTCTTGGAAGGAGTGATCCAGCATGGCGTGGCGAAAAGTAGCGTCGCTCGACGCGGTGCGCGATGGCGGAGTGCTCGGCGTCGAGGTCGAGGGAACGACGGTCGCGCTGTTCCGGCTCGGCGACGAGATCCATGCGACCGACGGGATTTGCACGCACGCGCTCGCGCCGCTCGCCGACGGGTTCGTCGAGGGCGATACGGTCGAGTGCCCGCTGCACCAGGCGGTGTTCAATATCCGGACCGGCGAGGTGCTGAGCGGCCCTGCGACCGAGGGCCTCAAGGTCTATCAGGTGAAGGTCGCAGGCGGCGACATCCTAGTTGATGTTGAAGGCAGCGAACGTGGGAGCGAAGCCATGCCGTCCGAAAACACCGATGCTGCGGCGACGGCCGATGCGGCATCACCTTCACCCGCGGCCGATCACAATGGCTCCGGCAATGGCGCGACAGAGATCCGCGCCATGCGCGACAGCGCCATTCTGCTGTCCAAGCAATATGTCTGGCCGGGGGACGATCTCACTGTCATCCCGGACTGGGTTTATACCGATCAGGACGTGTATCAGCGGGAGGTGGAACGGATCTTCCATGGCCGGACCTGGAACTACGTGGCGCTGGAGGCCGAGGTGGAGAACCCCGGCGACTTTATCCGCTCCAATGTCGGCCCTACTCCGGTCGTGGTGGCGCGGGCGCAGGACGGCTCGATCAACGTGTTCGAGAACCGGTGCATGCACCGCGCCGCCGAGTTCTGCCGCGAGCTGAGCGGCAGCGCCAACGAGTTCGTCTGCCCGTATCATCAGTGGACCTACGACCTGAAGGGCAACCTGGTCGGCGTTCCCTTTCGCCGCGGTGTGGCCGGTAAGGGCGGCATGCCGGCGGATTTCAAGAACGAGGATCACGGACTGCGGACGCTGAAGGTGACGACCCACCGCGGCGTCGTGTTCGCATCCTATTCGGACGAGACCGAGCCGCTCGCCGAATATCTCGGGCCGGAAATCCTGCGCGAATTCGAGGCGACGTTCGACGGCCGCAAGCTCAGAGTGCTCGGCCATTATCGCCACTCGCTGCCGGGTAATTGGAAGCTCTATCACGAGAACCTCAAGGACCCGTACCACGCCACGCTCCTGCATACGTTCCTGGTAACGTTTGGCCTGCTGGTGGCGGGAGGCCGCTCTGCCATGCTCACCGATGCAAGCGGCCGGCACGGCGTGATGGCGGCGGCAAAGTCCGATGCCAAGCTGGTCTCTAGCGACGCCAAGAAGGAAATGCGCGCCTTCAAGGAAGGCATGACTTTGCGCGAGCCGCGCTTCATGAATTTCGTGGAGGAATTCGACAGCCCGTGGTCGGTGACGATGGCGACGATCTGGCCGAACCTGATCGTCCAGCGCGAGATGAACACCCTCGGAATTCGCCAGATCGTCCCCACCGGTCCGCACGAATTCATCATGAAATGGACGATGTTCGGCTTCGAGGGCGACGACGAAGAGATGACCCGCCATCGCCTGCGCCAGGGCAATCTGATGGGCCCGGCCGGTTTCCTCGGCCTGGAGGACAACGAAGCCATCAAGTTCGTGCAGGACGGAATGCGACGGGTCCCGGATGGACGGCACCTGGTCAAGCTCGATCCGGCGACCCCGGCGGGCACCGCCGACAACCTGATCTCCGAGTCGGCAATTCGTGCCATGTACAAGCACTGGCGCGAGGCCATGGGCGTGTGAAGTTATGGGCGTGTGAAGTTATGGGCGTGTAAGGCCTGGGCGCGTAAGGCCTTGGGCGTGTAGAGACGCAAGCGAATGCTCGACGTGCGACACACCGCTGCGAACGACAGGCGTCTGGAGGCGCTGCTCTTTCATCACGAGGTCGAGAAGTTCAACGCCGCCTATGCGGCGGCGCTCGACGAGCAGCGGCTCACCGACTGGGTCGAGATGTTTACCGACGACGGGTTCTACGTCGTCATCTCGCGAGAAAATGCCGATCGCGGCATGCCAGTCGGGCTGATCTACTGCGAGAACAAAGGCATGATCTTCGACCGCGCGTTCGCGCTCGAGAAGACCGCGATGTTTGCGCCGCGCTATCTGCGGCACATCATCGGCAACCTGCAGATTCTCGGCGAGGAGTCCAATGGCGACATCAGGGCGCGCGCGAACTACGTGGTGGTGCAGGTGCTCTTCGACCGGCCCGATGCCAAGCTGCATCAGGTCGGCGTCTATTACGACAGGTTCCGCCGGGTCGGTGATCAGCTGAAGCTCGCCGAGCGTCGCTGCGTGTACGACAATCTGCTAGTCGACAACGCGCTGTGCATCCCGGTTTGAGTCGCCGCACCCGGCTGGCCGTGAACGGATCCCTGCCATCGGCCGCAACGCTGGCAGAAGACCATCGTGCCCGCCGGCGCGACCCGCGCGAGACCATCCGCAGCGCCCTCGAACGCATCGAGACGCGGCAAGGCGACTTGAATGCGTTCGCGACGATCGATGCGGCTGGTGCAACAAAGCGGGCCAATGAGCTCGCCCTCGCAATCGAAGGGGCCAGCGATCCGGGCCCGCTCGCCGGCGTGCCGGTCTCGGTCAAAGATATTCTCGATGTCGCCGGCCTGCCGACCCGGTGGGGGTCGCGGCTGATGGCCGACGCCAAGCCGGCCCTCGCGGATGTCGCGGCGGTCGCGCGCCTGCGGGCGGCCGGCGCCGTCATCCTCGGCAAGACGACGACGAGTGAATTCGCTCATTCCCCGCTTGGCGTCGCGCCCCTGACCGGTGTGACCCGCAATCCGTGGGCGCCGGATGTGACCTGCGGCGGCTCATCGGCGGGAGCTGGCGTTTCGGTCGCGGCCGGGCTGACGCCGATCGCGCTTGCAACCGACGCCGGATGCTCGACCCGGCTGCCGGCCGCCTGCACCGGTGTTTTCGGGCTGAAGCCCACGCTCGGCCGGGTGCCGCACGATCGCGTGCCGGAGGCGTTCGGCAATTTCATCCATCTCGGATTGATGGGCGCTTACGTCCGTGACCTTGCCCTCGCTCTGGACGTGGTGGCAGGGGGGCAGCGAGACGATCCGCACAGTCTTTTTCAACCCCTGCCAAACGCCACGCGTGAGCTCGGCGCCTCCGGGCTGGACGGGGCGCGCGTCATCGTGTGGACGCAAACCGGCAATGCCCGCGTCGGCGAGGAGATCCTCGCAGCCACCCGGAAGGCCGCGGCCCTCCTGCGATCGCTCGGAGCCCTGGTGGTTGAGGAGCCCTATCGGTTCGCTCATCCGGATCCGATCTGGCGCACCTTGCAGCAATCGAACTGGGCGTCGCGATTTGCTGCGGCAACCCCCGAACAGCGCGCACAGCTTTCGCCGACCCTCGTCGCCGGCATCGATGCCGGCCTGTCATATCGCGGCCTCGACTTGCAGCGCGCGCTGGTCAAGCGAACCGAATTGTTCAGGGGCATCCAGGAAGTCTTTGCCGAACGGGCGCACTTCATCCTCACGCCCTGCGCGTCCGCACCGCCGGTCCACGCGGAGCACGAGCTCACGGCGCCGCTTGTCATTGACGGCGTTGAGGTCGGCGATCTGCGTGCCGAGTGGACGCCTTATCTTTCCCTGTTCGATCTCTCCGGCCATCCCGCCATTGCAATGCCGGCCGGTCATGCGGAATCAGGTGCGCCTCTGGGAGTCCAGCTGGTCGCCGGATGGGGCCATGACGCGAAACTGCTCGCCGCCGCTGCTGCCTATGAAGCGGCCATCCAGCCGCCGCGCCCAGAGAGCTGAAGGGAAGACCGAGCGGCCATCGTGCGTAGGGGCGCTGGACTATTTTTTCCGGCGACGCAGCGTAAAGTCATGAAAGAAGTCGATCTCATAGACGCTGTCGCAGACCGAGCCGCAGCGGCTGGTGGCTTCCGTGACGCGGATCGCAAGGGATGCCCCGTCGATGGCCACCTGCTCGCGATACAGCATGACGTGATGCCCTGCCAGCAGGAACGCGTCCCCGACCCGCATTCGGTTCAAGCTCAAGAGAGGCGTGCTCACTGAATCCAGATCGGCGGTGGGCACGTGCGCTCCAAGCTGCCAGACGTTCGAGACAAGGCCGGAGCAATCGACGCCGGTCGTCACCCGGCGCCGGCCGTCGGCCCAAAACGTGCCGCCGATATTGCCCGCAACATATCCCTGCGCCAGCTTCCTCTCGAACGTCTTTACCGAATCTCGGCCGCCCCAATCGTATGGCACGCCGATCTGAGGCACGGCATAGGGCCTGCGGACGAACTGAGGGGGACGCACGAACCGGTCCTCGCGTCTGCAATTGATGCCCCCGCCCGGGACGATCTCGACCTTGCAAGGATTTCGCAGATTGTCGTCCGACGGGTACCAGCGTTCATCGCGAAAAGCGTCCATGGCATCGCGCAGCGCTTTCCTCGAAATGAACCCGCCGGTCCACTCCGTCCTTTCCGGTGCCCCGACCGGCGTTTCGTCACCGGCATCGTCCACGCGCTTGCCCTTCGGCGTGGCGATGACGCCAACTTGCTCGGGTGGAGGCGGCGAGGCCCAGGCGGTCGCAGGTTTCTTGGACTGGAACGTCGCCACCGTCACTTCGTCGGGCGGCGACATGGCGCGCTCGGTGATCTCGAACCCTTTCCGATTGATGCTGGCCAGCAGCAGCACCGATCCGCTGGGGAGGACCGTCACGTAGTCGAACCCGATCCGGCTCATGTGATTGCGAGGAATCGTGGCAATCCCGCTCAATACGCCATTCCGTTCAAATCGTCCGACATAGACGCCGACGCGAACCCTTCTCGACCAGGCATCGAACGGGTGCGAATCGAGGAACGAGAGTTCCTTCCAAAGGACATATCGCCGGCCCGCCGTGTCCTGCTCGAGTTCGCGCGCGCTTGCCAAATAGTTCGGACCGAGCGTGCGAATGGCCAGTGCGGGAAGGCCAGCGCGTGCCGGGAAGGTGAGCCGATCATACGTATTGCGTTTGATCGCGGGGGGATTTAGTCCATGATCCGCGCGATCATACTCCTTGAGATCGAAGCGGTCGGGCCACGCTGAAACGTTGCGCGGAATCACCAGCTGCCGGTCCTCGCCCTCCGAGATCAGCATAATCCGATCCCGCTCGCGGATCAGGCGCCGCAGGCGCGTGCCCGACGGAAATTCGCGCTCGATCCTCGAGATTTCACAGCCCGCCGCCGCCCTGCAAACGCGAAACGCAATCACCTTGGCATCGAGGGGGTCCACGACCGCCACATAGTCGTCCTGCAGATGGAAGATGTGACTGGGGCCGGCACCGTCGCGTTCCTCGCGCACTGGAATTTCGGTGAAGGCCGATGCCGAGGTCGAGAGGATCAGGCCCAAGAGGAGCGAGAGAACACGCGGCATTGACAAGCTCTCCGTTAGTGCATGTTCCGGAGCAAGCTTTCGCGCGCTCGCAAGCGTATCCGCCCCTCGCGCGACGACTTGATCGGGGGAAGCATCTTCCCAAGCCAAGGCGATTTGATGAAAGCGGGGTGGCGGACGAAGTCTGACGGGCGCGGCGCTAGACTCTAGCTTTTTGTTTGAGCATGATCTTTTCGGAAAACCGGTACCCACTTTTCCGGATCATGCCTAGTCTAATACGCGGCGGCGAGCAGGGTGCGCACATCCTCGGCCGACACCTTGCGCGGCACGCTGATCGCCATGCCCGCCATTTCGTTCGCGACGAAATCGATCTTGCCGCGATCGAAGCCCACGTCGGAAAGCTTTTGCGGAAGCGGAAAGCCGCGCAGCATGGCGGCAAGACGATCCGCCGGCTCTCCGCCCAGCGCCTCGGCAAGGCGCGCGCGTAGCCTCGGGCGCGGCCGCGAGGTTGAAGCGGGTCACATGGGGAAGGATGATGGCGTGGGTCTCGGCATGCGGCAGGCCGAGGCCGCCGAGCACGTGGGCGAGCTTGTGCTGCAGGCCGGTGCCGCCATACAGCACGACCCCCGCCAGCCAGGCGGCGACGAGACATTCTCCGCGCGCCTCGCGATCGGAACCATCGGCGATCACGCGCGGCAAATGCACGGCGAAGCGTCGCGCGGCGTCGGTCGCGAGCGCCATCAGGAACGGCGTGCGGTCGGGAATCCAAAGGCCCTCCACGCAATGGGCGATGGCGTTCATGGCGCTGGCGGCGCTCACGGCTGCGGGCAGGCCGAGCGTCAGATCCGGATCGTAGACGATCGTGCGCGGCAGCACGCGGGCGTCCTTGCCGGTGAATTTCCGCTCACCCTCGGTCATGCCCCAGATCGGGGTTGCCTCCGACCCGGAATAGGTGGTCGGCACGGCGATGATGGGCAGGCCGAGATCGCGCGCGATGATCTTCGCGAGCCCGATCGCGGCACCGCCGCCGGCCGCGACCAGGCCATCGGCGCCGCGCGCCGCCGCGAGGCCCGCCTCCGCCACCGGCTTGGGCACATGCACCACCGCCTGCGCGTGCAGTCCGGCCGCACGCGCGCCCAGAATATCGACCAGCCGGCTGCCGAGGCGCGCACCGCTTCCAGGCGTTGCGATCACCAGGGCGCGGTTCAATCCCAGGCGCGTCGCCTCCTCCGCAACGCGCGCGACCGCGCCCGGCGCGAACACGACGCGCTGGCTCGGAACGTCATGAACGAAGGCAGCGGAAGACATTGCGCGGCGATCCGTGCACGGGCGAGTACCCACTCTCCCATCATCCAAAATGCCGAACCCGGATCATCCGGGTTCGGAGGGAGAGAGGCGCACGGAGTTTGCGACACCGATCGCGATCGAACAATAGCCAGCCTGAGACGCTAATGCGCCCGCGTCTCCTCGCGCCAGATTCCGAGCGCTTCCTGCGACGGGCGGTCGGAGATCGAGAACAGCACCGCGTCCGTGACGGCCTGGTGGGAGTAACGCTTCCACGGCGGCACGACGAAGACGTCGTTCGGCCCCCATTCCAGCACCTTGCCGTCGATCGTGGTCGTGCCCCGGCCTTCGGCGCAGACGAAGATGGTGCCGTCGGTCGCCCGGTACGTCTCGCCCTTGAAGCCTTTCGGGAACATCGCAAGATAGGCGCCCATGGTGGGCAATACCGGCCCGCCATTGATCGGATTGGCGTAGCGTACGCGCGCGCCGTGGCGCTTGTCGATGTCGCCCGCTTTGAGCATGCGCTCGACGATCGGCCGCGTGCGGGCATAGGTGTAATTGATGACCGGGCTGCGGTTCATATGCACGGGCGCACCGTCCGGCAACACGCCCGAGCCATAGAACGCGAGCGAGTCGCCGTCCTCGCGATTGGTCGACTGCGTCGCATCCTCGAAGTGCTCGGCGAACGACGCCTCGAAGAAGTTGATTTGCGGGAAGTCGAGCACGTCGAGCCACAGCATCGGCTTGTCCGAGGTGTTGCCATGGTCGTGCGGCGCCCAGTTCGCGGTGATGACGAAGTCGCCGGGCGCCATGTAGGCCTTCTCGCCCTCGACCGCGGTATAGGCGCCCTCGCCGTCGAGCACGAAGCGGATCGCCGAGGAGACGTGTCGATGCGCCGGGGCAACCTCGCCCGGCAGGATCATTTGCACGCCGGCGAAGAGCGTGTTGGTGGCGCGCGATTCGCCTTTCATGCCCGGGTTCTCGAGGATCAGCACGCGGCGCTCGGCCTCTTCGGCCGTGATCAGGCCGCCCGATTCCATCACCAGGCGCTTGATGTCGTCGTAGTGCCAGATGACCGGCGCGCAACGCGTCACCGGCTCCTTGGTGACGACGCTGTTCATCACCTTCCAGAGCGGCGTCATGCTGTGCTGGGCGATGCGCGCGTAATATTCCTCCCGTATGGCCTCGATGTTGTGCTTGGGGCCTGCTCTGCTGTCGGCTGATTGGGTCGCGGTCGCGCTCGCCATGGCGCTCTCCTTGGTCGTGGGACGGTTTGGTCGGTTGGGCGGTCCAGATTAGAATAATCCGAAACAGGCAATTAGTATATAATGAAACTATCTGCTCGGAAAGCGCCAGGATATCAGCCCTTCCGCGGCCTCACGCATGCGGGGTCGCAGCCCGCCGGGATGCCTTGATCCTTCAGAGACTTGCTCCGGGTTCCGGCAAGGCGGTACCACCCGCGAGCCGCGGCATCAGGTATTCACATTGCCGCCATCGACCGCCAGCGTCTGACCGGTGATGAAATCGCTGTCGGGCGAAGCCAGGAACACCAGGGCGCCCAGCAGGTCCTGAGGGTGCTCGTCCCGCCGCAGCGAGCGGGACTGGATCGCGCGGTCGCGGGCGGTCTGCACATGGCCCGGATTCTCGCTCATCACCGTGTCGCTCAAGGTAAAGCCCGGCGCCAAGGTGTTGACGCGGATGCCGTGCTCGCCGAGCTCGCGCGCCAGCGCCCGGGTGAACGCCATGATGCCGCCTTTGGTGGTGACGTAATGCAGCATCCACGGGATGCCGCGAAACGCCGTGCCCGAGCCGATATTGATGATCTTGCCGTAACCCTGGGCGGTCATGTGGGGGGCGACATGCTTCACCATCAGGAACGGCCCGCGCAGATTGACCGCCATCACCTTGTCCCACAGCTCGGCCTCGATCTCGGTGCACTTCGTCTCCTGCAGCGGGGCGTAGAGCGCGGCATTGTTGACCAGCACGTCGATCTTGCCGAAACGCGCCATGGTCGCCGCGACCAAGGTCTTGACCGAGGCTTCGTCGCTGACATCGGCGATGGCGCTCACGACCGAGTTCGCCCCATGCTTGGCGGCGATCTCCGCCGCCACCTCGCTGCCGTCGGCGATGTCGGCGATCATGACGCGCGCGCCCTCGGCGGCGAGCGCCAGCGAGTAATGCCGGCCGATGCCCTTGGCCCCGCCGGTGACGATGGCCGTGCGGCCGGACAGCCTCGCCATAGTGTTATCCTTTCGGGCTCACGCGGCGGATGAATTTTTCGAACGCCGCGAGCTGCAGCTTGATGGTGTCGATGGCGGTCTGATCCTTGAGCTCCAAGGTGTTGGGGTCGAATTTCTGCGCCGCGAAGGTGACGATGACCTCGGGCCGGCCGAACAGGATGACATCGACCGAGGTCAGCGACTGCCGCAGGTGATATTGCATGCGCGAGCCGCCGAGGATGCCGCCGGCGGCCGACTGCAGCGCCACCGGCTTGTCCTTGAACGGCTGCTCCTTCATGCGCGACACCCAATCGATGGCGTTCTTCAGGCCGCCGGGAATCGACCAGTTGTACTCGGGCGATACGATGATCAGCGCGTCGGCGGCGCGGATGGAGTCTGCCCAGGCGTTCACTTCGGCCGGGAAGCCGGTCGCATCCTGGATGTCGTGGTTGTAGAGCGGAAACTTCTCGAACGACGGCGCCGGCCGCAGCTTCAGCGCGGCCGGTGCCAGCGCCGGCAGCGTGCGCGCCAGCGCCGCGTTGTAGGAGCCTTTGCGCAACGAGCCGCAGATCACGAGCACGTCGAATTGCTGGTCAGCCACGATTCACCCCCAGAGATGTGCAGAATGGACAGCGGACAAACGACGACGCAACCCGCCGCCTCAGCTCTTCGGCGCGAGCCGCGCGATGAAGGTCGCGAAGGACGCAAGCTGCTGCTTGATGAAGCCGCGCGTGGCCTCGTCCTTGAGCTCGCCAGTCGTCTCGTCGAATTTGGACGCGCAATTGTTGATGAAGATTTCCGGCTTGTTGAGCACGAAGGCGTCGAGGAACGCCATCGCCTTGCGCACGTCGTATTGCACGCGGGCGCCGCCGACCGGTCCGGGCGACGCCGATTGCAGCGCGATCGGCTTGCCGGCCAAAGGCTGGTTCTGGAGGCGGGAGACCCAGTCGATTGCGTTCTTCAGGCCGCCGGGAATGGTGAAATTGTATTCGGGCGTGCAGAAGATGACGCCGTCGGCCGCGCGGATGGCATCGGCGAGCGCGTTGACCGGCGCGGGAAAGCCGGTCGAATTCTGGATGTCGGCGTTGTAGAGCGGAAAATCGGCGAACGAAGGCGCCGGCTTGATGGTCATGCCCGCCGGCGCCAGCGCCGGCAGCGCCCGCTGCGTCATGGCGTTGAACGAGCCTTTACGCAGCGAGCCGCAGATCGAGAGGACGTTCAAGTCGGGCATGGCAATCTCCAGCCTCTCGGTGAATTTAGCCACATGAGCGATCAAACGGGCCGGGCATGAGATGCCTCAAATCGGCCCGCTGCTATTTCTCGTTCTCGATCGGATTGGAGAGCACGCCGATGCCCTCGATGTCGATCTCGCAAGTGTCGCCCTGCTTCATCCAAACCGGATTGGGCTTGCGCGCGTGGCCGACGCCGGACGGCGTGCCGGTGAAGACGATATCGCCGGGTTCGAGCGTGATGCCCTGGGTGACATAGGCGATGGTCTCGGCGACCGGGAACATCATGTTGTCGGTGTTGTCCGACTGCATGACCTGGCCGTTGAGCCGGGTCTGGATTTTCAGGCCCTTGCCGCCCGGCGGCACTTGATCGGCGGTGACCATCCACGGGCCGAAGCCGCCGGTGCGGTCGAAATTCTTGCCCATGTCCCATTGCGTGGTCTTGCGCTGATATTCGCGCACCGAGCCTTCGTTGCCGCAGGAATATCCGGCGATGCACGAATATGCGTTCTCCAGAGTGAGGTGCTTGGCCCGCTTGCCGACGATGAAGATGAGCTCGGCTTCGTAGTCGAGCGTCTCCGACACTTTCGGCCGGATGATCGGCGCCCCGTGCGGCACGAGCGAGCTGTTGCCGCGCATGAAGATGGTCGGAAATTTCGGAATGTTGTCGCGCTGGGAGCCTTCCTTGACGTGTTCGAGATAGTTGAGGCCGAGGCAGATCACCTTGCCGGGTGTCGCCACCGGCAGACCGTATTTGAAGCCCTTGAGCGGGCGGCGGGCGGCCGCGGGCGCGCGCTTCGCCGCGTCCGCTAGCGGCGCGAGATCGCCATTGTTGCGACGCAGGCATTCGCCCAGATCGCCGGGTATGGTGTTGTCGACTGCCTGCAGGTCGATCACCTCCTCGCCCTCGACCACGCCCAGATGCAGTGTGCCATTTGCTTCAAAGCCGACGATTTTCATACCTACTCCCTTGCGTGGTTCACGCTTGTAGTATTCGCGCTTGTAGTAAGCGTAGCCCGGATGGAGCGCCAGCGGAATCCGGGGTGAGTTCGGCTGGTCCCGGATTTCGCTGACGCTTCATCCGGGCTACGAACGCCGACTATGCCGCGCGGGCGAGGAAGTGCGTGCGCAGAATCTCGCGCCCGGCGAGGCCGGCCTGCAGGCTCCAGGCATTCACGACCGCGAGGCGGAAGCCTCCGGGCGGCATGGCGTGTTGCTCGGGGTCCTTGTCCTCATGGAAGGTGATCTGCACGCTCGAGACATCCGGCATATGCCGCACCTCGGCGGTAAGCGCCGGCGGCGGGTGGCGATAGCGCGGACCATGCGGCCCGAACAGCACCGCGCTGTAGCCGTCGCGCCGGTCGCCGTCGGCGAAATCCCAAAGCCGCTGATGATAGAGGCGGACGACCGCATCGACCCAGCCGGCACCGTAGAGGTCCGGCCATTGGTCGCTCATGCGCAGATGCATCTCGATCATCCGGCCGCCGATCGTTTCGGTATTGAGGATGCCGGTATAGCCCGCGAGGTGCCGGCGGATCCAGGCGCCGCAATAATCCTCGATGCCGGGATCGCGCGCGGCGTGCACGGTCCAGTAGTCGAACGTGCCCTCGCCGCTGGGGCGACCCGTGACATGGCGCCACCAGCGCGGCTCGCCCTCGACGACTGCGACGTCCGAACTGACGTGGCGGCCGTCCAACAGCGTCATCCACATATGGCCGGGCGTGAGGCTCTGCTCGTACTCCGCCTGCGAGCGCAGCACCCGGCTCGCGATGCCCATGCCCTTGAGATTGGTGATGGGCTTGGAGAAGACGGGAAAACGCGGCGGCGGCACGCCATGTGGGCCGGCATCTATACCCTGGCTGCGCGCGACCGCAATCTTGTCGTAGACCCAGCAATGTTTCGGATGCCAAAGCCAGGCGTCGCTGTCTTCGGTCGGAATGTTGACATCGGCAGGACAGACTGCGCGCTCGAAATATTGCAGGCGCCACGGGTCGGCTTCGCAGATCGGCATGGCGCGAGCGTAGCCCGGATGGAGCGCCTGCGAAATCCGGAAAAGCGACGCCTAGCCCGTAGCCCGCATGGAGCGGAGCGCAATGCGGGGCGGTCGTATAGCGCGGCGCCAATCCCGGATTTCGCTGGCGCTCCATCCGGGCTACGGCTACGGCCCCTCGAACGCCAGCGCATGGATCGAAAAATTTGCGCTGGCGTCGGTCCACGCCGAGACCGGACGCCATCCCGACCCGCGCGCCAGGGCCGCGAAGGACTCGAGCGTGTACTTGTAGCTGTTCTCGGTGTGGATCGTTTCGCCGGCGCGGAATTCGATGCTGCGGCCGGCCACCCTCACCTTCTGACGCGTCTTGCTGGCGAGGTGCATTTCGATGCGGTGGCGCTCGGAATTGTAGAAGGCATGATGGCTGAAGCTTGCGAGATCGAAATCGGCATCGAGCTCGCGATTGACCCGCGCCAGCAGGTTGAGATTGAACTTCGCCGTTACGCCGGCGCGGTCGTTATAGGCGGCATGGAGAATGCCTGCGTCCTTGACCAGGTCGACCCCGATGATCAGGGCTGCGCCACGTCCGCCGCCTCCCAGCATGCGAGCGGCATGGCGCAGAAACGCGCAGGCTTCGTGCGGTTCGAAATTGCCGATGGTCGAGCCCGGGAAGAATCCGGTATGCGCCATGCCTGCGGTCGCCGCCGGCAAGACGAACGGCTGCGTGAAGTCGGCTTCGACCGGAATGACCGAGAGACGCGGATAGTCGCGGCGAAGCTCTTCCGCCTCCTGGACGAGCATTTGGGAGGAAATGTCGACCGGCACATAGGCCGCGATGGTCGGCGCCGCTGCGAGCAGGATCCTCACCTTCTTGCTCGAGCCGCTGCCGAATTCGATCAGCGCCGAGCCCGAGGGGAAAAATCGCGCGATCTCGGGCGCGCGCCCGCGCAGGATCTCGAGCTCGCAACGCGTCGGATAATATTCCGGCAGCGCCGTGATGTCCTCGAACAGTTGCGCACCCGCCTCATCATAGAAATATTTCGGGGACAGCCGCTTGGGTCGCGCCGTCAGTCCGGCAATGACATCGCGCGCAAATGACGAATCCGTCTCGACGGGTTCGTAGCGCCGGGCAACATTGGTTGTCGCAGCCATTCTCAGCTCCAGCCATCACGCGGCGTGCGCGTTCATCCGAGATAGTCCAAAAGCCTCAGCCCGCTGAACTGCCAGCGCGCCGGCGGATAGAAGAAATTGCGGTAGCTCGCGCGCGCGTGGCCCCAAGGCGTGGCGTGCGAGCTTCCGCGCAAGACCATCTGGTTGATCATGAACTTGCCGTTGTACTCGCCGAGCGCACCCTCGGCCGCGCGGAATCCCGGATAGGGCAGGTAGGCGCTGCGTGTCCACTGCCACGCAACGCCGAAGGCGTCATCGAAGAGATCGGCCCGCGCAGCAACCTCCCATTCCGCCTCGGTCGGCAGATGCTTGCCGGCCCAGCGCGCGAAGGCGTCCGCCTCGTAGTAGCTCACGTGGACGACCGGCGCATCCGGATCGACCGGCCGCAGCCCGCCCAGGGTGAAGCACCACCAGACGCCATCGCGCTCGCGCCAATAGCCGGGCGCGTTCCAGCCCTCGGTCTCGAGCGCGGCCCAGCCGTCGGAGAGCCATAGAGACGGAGTCGCGTAGCCGCCGTCGGCGATGAATTCGAGCCATTGCGCATTGGTCACGAGACCGCGCGCGATGCGGGCCCGCTGCAACAGCACGTCGTGCGCCGGCGCCTCGTTGTCGAAACAGTAGCCCTCGCCCTTGAAACCGATCCTGTGGATGCCGGACGGCAAATCGGCAAATCCGCCCACCGACGAGCGCGCGCGCGGCGCCTGCCAATCGGCGTCGTAGGCAGGGGCGATCGGATTCTGCGACAAGGCATGCAGGATGTCGGTGAGGAGGAGTTCCTGATGCTGCTGCTCGTGATGAAGGCCGATCTCGAGGATGCGCACGACCTCCGCCAGATCCGAATCCCTGGCGCTGGCGAGCAGTCGCTCGACCTCTTGGTCGACGTGCGCACGGAACGCAGCGACGTCACCGCAGGCCGGCCGCGTGACGAGGCCGCGCTTGGGCCGCGCGTGACGCGGGCCGGCCGCCACATAGTAGGAGTTGAAAAGATACGCGAATTGCGGGTCGAAGCTGGAATAGCCGGCGAGATGCGGGCGCAAGAGGAACTGCTCGAAGAACCAAGTGGTATGCGCCCGGTGCCACTTGGTCGGGCTCGCATCGGGCATCGATTGCACCACCTGATCCTCGGCGCTGAGCGGAGCAGCGCGGCGTTCGGTCTCGCCGCGCACCGCCCGGAAGGCATCGCGCCAGATTGTGCGGGGATCGCTCGGCGGCGCGTTTCGGACGCTGGGGGTGTCTCCTTCGTCACGTAGGCGACGAAGGACGGGTGATGAGGTCGCGGGCGGCATGCCCAATCCCGGGTTGGAGAAATCGAGAGGCGTTCGGTGACGAGAAACTGCTTGGGGCTATCGATAGTTCCATAATTATACGCGAACAGCCAAAGCCGGAATGCCGCTCGCGGATATTTTATTTGACGTGAGCCGGATCCGCCGGTGCGCAAAAAATCGAGACGCTATCGTAGCTTAGAGCTTGCCGTCGCGACCGTATCGTGGGACCAGCCCACCCGAGGGGGGTACCACGCCCCACTTGAGCGCGCCTCGCAAATCAGCACGCGCCACGCGCGCGCGAAGGGTCGATCATCTCGCTGCGCTCACGCCTGCGGCCGCCGCCACGCCATCCTGTTGCCCGGTGCCGCCGCTGACGCCGATGGCGCCGATGATCTTGCCGTTTACGGTGATCGGAACGCCGCCTTCGGACGCCACCGGCTTTTCCGGAAAGGTCGTGAACGCGGTGTTGCCCGCGGCATATTGATCCGCGAACACTTTGCTCGGACGACGGAACAGCGCGGCGGTGCGCGCCTTGCCCTGCGCAATCTCCACCGATGCCCCCTGCGTGCCGTCCATCTTCTCGAAATAGACGAGCTCGCCTGCCGGACCCACGATGGCCAACGCCATGCGCCAGTTGTTCTTCTTGGCCTCGGCGAAGGCGGCAGCCGCGACCGCCTTCGCCTGCTCGTTGGTGACCGGCAGGCCATAGTCGGGCGGAGCAACGGCCGCGGGGGGCGCCGAGGGCGCCGGCTGCTGCGCAAGGGCGGTGGCGCCGAGCGCCAGCGCCGAGCCGATGCCGAGCGCGATCAAGACATGAAGTCGCATGGTCCTGTCTCCACCTGGTTTTTAGTACGGTCCCATTCCCTCGGAATCGGCAGCCGCCCTGGCATTGTCGCGTTTGGCGGGTTTTTTGCGGCGAACCGGCGCCCGCCCCACGCGAGCCCGGGGTCGCCTTCGCCGGAACGCTATGACTGCGGCGTCATGATGTTGTCGAAAATTCGTCGTCTGTGGACCGCACGCCGATGAGCCGTATTATTGCAGGGTCGCAATCCGCTGTTTGAACCGACCCTCCATCAGGATAGGCGAGTTGCCGTTCCACGAGCAAGAAGTGCCGTCGCCGAAACGCGGCGAGACGAACAGGGCCGCCGGCCCGGGAGCAAGGGGCGTGCCAATGGGGACGAGGGCGAGGCAACCGATACGTTCGGCTTGGGCCGTGATGGCGATGCTGCGTGGTCGGGAGCTCCGACAGCGGCATGGGCGCAGGCGAATTGTCGCAACACCGCTGCCTTCGAGCCTTGGCTTGCCAACTTCAAAAAGGAAGCGGCCGCCAATGGCATTTCGCAAGCCAGCATCGCCGCCGCCTCTCCCTATCTCGTGCTCGATCAGCGCATCATCAATATCGATCGCGGGCAGCGCTTCTTCGCCCAGAACTTCCTCGAAATTTCCGACAAGATGCTGGCCGGCGGGCGTCTGCCGAACGGCGCCGCCCAGATCAAGAAGCACCAGGCGCTGTTCGCGCGCGAGGAAAAGGACTTCGGCGTGCCCGCCTCGGTCATTACCGCCTTCTGGGGACTGGAGAGCGATTTCGGCAGCGGCCAGGGCAAGGACCAATCGATCAAGTCGCTCGTCACCCTGGCCTATGACTGCCGCCGCCCGGACATGTTCCGCGGACATCTGTTCGACGCCCTGCGGCTGATCGAACGCGGCGACCTGCGCGCGGAGGAAATGATCGGCTCCTGGGCGGGCGAGCTCGGGCAGACGCAGATGATGCCGTCCGAATACATGGCGCATGCCATCGACTATGACGGCGACGGCAAGCGCAACCTGATCAAGAGCGTGCCGGACGTGATCGGGTCGACCGGCAAGTATCTCGTCCATCTCGGCTGGAAGCGCGGCGAGCCGTGGCTGGAGGAGGTGCGCGTGCCCGCCAACCTGCCGTGGAAGGAGGCCGACCTTTCGGTTCAGTATCCGCGCGCGAAGTGGGCGGCCTGGGGCGTGACCCGCGCCGACGGCAAGCCGCTGCCGAACGACAACATGCCGGCCTCCGTCGTGCTCCCGTTGGGACGGTTTGGACCTTCCTTCCTCGCCTATGACAATTTCCAGGCCTATCTGAAATGGAATCAGTCGCTCAACTATTCCTTGACCGCGGGCTATTACGCCACGCGCCTCGACGGCGCGCCTGCCATGAACCGCGGCAGCCCCAATATTCCGAAGATCACCTTCGAGGAGACCCGCGAGCTGCAGCAGCTTCTGGAAAAGCGCGGCTATGACGTCGGCCGCATCGATGGCGTGCTCGGGCTCAAGAGCCGGGTCGCCATCAGCGACATGCAGGCCAAGTTCGGCCTGCCGGCCGATGGCTGGCCGACCGAGGAGCTGCTCGCACGGGTGCGCGTGGGAAGATAGCATCTGTGCGTCAACTCCGCGGCCGCTGCGGCTCGCACGCGCCGACATCGGCTTGCGGCGCGTCCATTCTGGCTGTACGCATGTCTGCCCCATAGCTGCTGGCTGGCGATCTTCGCGCCGTCGGCGAGCGACTTGAACTTCGCCCACACGATGCTCGGGTGCACCTCCTTCGAGCCGGCGAAGGTGGCAAAGCCGCAATCGGACCCGGCGATGACGTTCTCGCGCCCCACCACCTTGGCGTAGCGGGTGATGCGCTCGGCGACCAGCTCGGGGTGCTCGACCAGGACCGTCGAGTGGCTGATCACGCCGGGGATCAGCGACTTGCCATCCGGCAACTTGGTGCTCTCCCACAGCTTCCATTCGTGCTCGTGGCGCGGATTGGCGGCCTCGAAGGAATAGGCGCCGGCGCGGATCTTCAAGATGATATCCACGACGTCCTTGAGCTCCATGTCGTGGATACGCGGCCCCATATTGATGCCGTAGCAGGTGTGGTGGCGGATTTTCTCCGGCGGGATGTTGCGCAGCGCGTGATTGAGAGCCTCGACCCGCCCCTCGGCCCACTTGCGGCATTGCTCCAGGGTGAGATCGGGCTCCTTGATCCAGTAGGTGACGAGATGGGGATCGTCGACCTGCAGCAGAAATCCCGCCTGCACGATCGCCTCGTATTCCTCGCGTAGCGCATCGGCGATGGCGAACAGGTACTCCTCTTCGCTCTTGTAGTAGCCGTTGCGCTGCCAATCCGCCGCGCTCGTGGGCGAAATGGCCGGCATGAAGACCTCTTCCGGCTTGGCGCCGTCGAGCGCCGCCTTGAGGTTGTCGATATCGATCTGCAGTTGCGCCTTGCCGCGGTAGGTGATCGGCGCGGTGCAGACCATGTGGTTCTGGCGCGCCGCCACATGGCCCTCGCTATAGAATTCAGGAAACGACCTGGCTTCGCGCGAGCCCGCCCACGGGCTTGGCCGCGGCACCTCGGTGTCGACCTCGAAGCCGCCGAGCCGTTCGTTGACATACGAGACGAAGCTCGGCTTGCCGAATTCGCCGTCGTCGATGACATCGATGCCGAGGTCGATCTGCTTGCGGACGATCTCGGCGACGGCGCCACGCAGGCGTGCGGCGTGGGCCTTCTCGTCGACCGGCCGGCCCTGCTCCTTGGCCTCTACCGCCGCCAGCACATCCGGCGGGCGCGGCAGGCTTCCGACATGGGTGGTGAGAATTCGATCGCTGCTTCTTTTCATCGGCTGGTTGCTCGCTCGTTTTCTCGATCTCGCGTTCTGGATCGCTCGTCGCGGGGAGTTTGATAGTGTACATCACCAGGCCACAGGCTGCCACGCAGGCGGCCACACAAGGGGAAAGAGGAATGCCGCTGAAAATCCGGCGCGTCGTGACCGGACACGACGACAGTGGGCGCGCGGTGATCGCCACCGACGAAATCTGCAAGAACGTGATGTCGCGGCGGCCGAACCACGAAAGCTGCGTGGTGTGGTCGACCGGGTCGTTTCCCGCCGACAATTCGGGCGCGGACGACGGCGGTGCCCGCCCGGTCGCGACCGTCGATCCGAACGGCACGGTGTTCCGCATCGGCTGCTATCACCCCGGCGTCGCGCCCCGCAACCACCGCACCGAATCGATCGACTATGCCATCGTAATGGCGGGCGAGATCGAGATGGAGATCGATGGGGCGACCGTGCGCCTGCGCGCGGGGGACGTCCTGGTGCAGCGCGGGACCATCCACAACTGGACCAATCCGGGCACGGAGCCCTGCATCATCGCCTTCGTGCTGGTGGCGGCGAAGCCGGTAGAGCGGGCAGGCAAGGTTCTGGGCGCCACGGGTTGAGGCGCCGGTCGACAAGAAAAATCCATCGAAGCTCGCAGGGAGGACGCCGTGATGTCTCGAATTCTGTTGTCCGCGCTGATCGGCTGCTGCGCGCTGGCCGGCGCGGCGGAGGCGCAATCGAGCTATCCATCGCGGCCGGTGCGCATCGTGGTGCCGTCGCCGCCGGCGGGCGGGACCGACATCATCGCCCGCGTGCTCGCGCAACATTTCTCGACCAGCCTGGGCCAGCAGTTCTTCGTCGAGAACAGGCCCGGCGCCGGCAACATGATCGGCATCGAGAGCGTGGCGCGCGCGGCGCCGGACGGCTACACGCTGCTGTTCGTTCCGAGCACGCTCGCCCTCAACAGCGTCATGTACAAGAAAGTGTCCTACGACCCGGTGCGCGACTTCGCGCCGATCACGCTCGCCGCCGTCGCGCCCAACGTGCTGGTGGTCAATCCCAAGGTGCCGGCGCACTCCATCGCCGAGCTGATCGCGCTCGCGAAGCAAAAGCCGGGGCAACTGACCTACGGCACGCCCGGGATCGGCACCTCGCCGCATATGTCGATGGAGCTGTTCAAGAGCCTGGCGGGTATCGACCTGCAGCACGTTCCCTATCGCGGGACGGCGCCGGCCATGACCGACGTCATCAGCGGCCAGATCGCGGCGATGTTCTCGAATGCGCTCACCGCCAAGCCGCAGATCGAGGCCGGCGCCATCCGAGCCTTGGGGGTGTCGACTCGAAAGCGCAGCGAGGCCATGCCCAACCTGCCGCCGATCGCGGAAGCGGGCGTTCCGGACTACGAGGCGACCCAGTGGTACGGGCTGGTGGCGCCGGCGGGCACGCCGGCCGAGATCGTCGCGCGCCTGCATGCCGAGGTCACGCAGGCGCTGCGGACCCAGGACATGCAGGACAAGCTCGCCGGCGACGGCGCCGAGCCGGTCGGCACCACGCCTGCGGAGTTTGCCGCCCACATCAAGAGCGAGCTGGAGAAATGGGCGGGCGTCGCGCGCGCCGCCAAGATCGAGCCGCAGTAGCGTGGCGCCGTTGCGCATGCCGCAGCGTCCTTCAGTGCGGCCGCAGCCCGAACATGGTCTCGGCGTTCCTGTGGCAGATCTTTTCGCGATCTGCTTGCGAGAGGTCGAGCAACTCGATCACGGCGATCGTGGAGCGGATGTAGCCCCTGCCCTTTTCCTTGTCGAACGGACAATCGGAGGCGAACAGCACGTGGTCCGCCCCGAAGAATGACAGTCCGCAGATCGTCGGCGCCCGTGCCCCGGCGAGCGCGGTGTCGCCGTAGAAGCCCTTGAAATAGTCGAACGGCCGCTTCTTGAGCTTCTTCAGGATCAGCGAATAGTCCTCATCCGACGTGCGTGCGCCCAACTGATCCCAGCTGTGCGCGACGCGGCCTTCGAAATAGGGAATGATGCCGCCGAGATGGTGCGAGATCACCTTCAGGTCGGGGAAACGGTCCATGATGCCGGAGAACACCAGGCGCGCGAGCGCGGCGCCGGTCTCGAACGGCCAGCCGATCACGCTGCAGATCTCGTATTTCGATTTCGTCTCGGTGCGGTAGTCCGCCATTTCGCGGGTGCGGATCGGATGCAGCAGGATCGGCTTGCCCGACCTCTCGATGATCTCGTAGATCGGGAGGAACTGGTCCTGGTCGATCGGGGCGCCGTCGACATTGGTGTGGAGCTGGATCGCGTTGGCACCGTTCGCCAGCACGCGCTCGGCTTCCTTGGCGGCGGCCTCGGGCGCGTTCATCGGTAACGACGCGGCGTAGCCGACGAAGCGATCGGGATATTTCGCCACCATCTCGGCAAGACCGTCATTGCCGAGCCGCGCCCATTCCGGCGAATGATCGGGGCCGGTGAGCCGGTCGATCGCCGGCATGCCGAGGCAGATGATCTGGGTATAGTCGGGAAAGGAATCGACCACGCGCAGCCGCTCCTCGATGTCGTAGAGCGCGGGAATTCCCCGCATCCGCTTGCCGAGATCCTTTTGTCCCGCCGGCAATTCCAACATCAATTCGTAAATGCGCTTGGGAAAGAAATGATTGAACGCATCGATGTAACGCATGCCTTCGATCTCCTGACGCCTGAATGCCGTTCCTCGTCATCGTGACGGCCCGATGATCGTCTTCTGATAGAGGTCCTGCCACTTGCGGGCCTGGTCGAGCATCACGGTGGAATCGATGAGCTTGAGCGGGCCCAGATTGAACGGGGTGTCGACCTTTCGGCTCACCGTAACAAAGTGGCGGCTGGCCAGGATTTGCTGACCCTCCCCGAGCAAGAAATCGAAGAACAGCACCGCCGCATGGGGATGCGGCGCATTGCGCGCGAGCCCTTGGGCGGTGGCGCGGGCGATCGCCGGCGGAATCACGAACCAGTCGAGGGGAGCACCCTTGCGCTTGGTCTGCTCCGCCAAGAAGCCGTAGACCGTGAGCGCGAGCGGCACTTCGCCGGCGGCGACCAGGTTGGTCAGGAGGTTGTGGCCCTTGCGCACCGAAACGCCGTTCGCGGCGACAATGCCGCGGAACAGCCGCAGCCCCTGCTCCTCGCCGAGGTCGGTGACGACCTGCGCGAACCAATCGAAGTCCTCCGCCTCGATGCCGAGCTTGCCCTTCCATTCCGGGCGCAGCAGGTCCTGATAGGTCCTGGGCACGCTCTCCTTGTCCACCAGATAGGTGTTGTAGGCCTGCACGATGGTGTTGAGGAAAATCGCCGTCCATTGCCGGTGCGGGGCGATCGCCGCCGGCATGATGTCGGCGAAATGGGGTGATTTCGCCTCCTGCAGCAGGTTCTCGCGATAGAGCGGCTCGAGCGCCGAGCTCGAGCCCGCCATGACGTCGACCTCGAAGCGGCGCCCGCGCGCCTCGCCCACGATCCGTTGCAGGAACGTTTCCGAAATCTGCCCGCCAGACCCTGACCTTGACGCCGTATTTCCGGTCGAAGGCCGCGGCCAAAGCGGCGATGTCATCCGGCGGCACGGACGAGTAGAAGGTGAGCTCCTTCTCCCGCCTGGCACCTTCGAGCAACCGCTGTTCGCGGTCGGGGCCCTCATAGGCCACGATCTCGGCGACGCGGCTCGACTGGGCGAGCGCGGGCGGGCGGAGGCCGGATTCGGCGAGCACGAGCAGCGTGCTCGCCCACAGGCTTGCACGCAGGATGCGTGACAGATGTCGCATGCCGATCAAGGTTCCGCCCTGGTTGGTGCCGGCAAACCATGGCACAATTTTGTGCGCCTTGTCAGCGCGACCCAAGTGCGCCTGCGTCGTCTCGCTGGTTGTCGCAAAGCCAGAGCCCGTCATTGCCGGGCTTGACCCGGCAATCCATCCCCGTACGAGAATACGTCTTGAATTCTTGCGAAGCAGATGGACCCGCGGGTCAAGCCCGCGGGTGACAGAGCGGGGTCCGAACACGCTACAACCGCGAGACATCGAATGAAGATCGTCAAGCTCGAGGACTTTCACGTCGATGGCGGCTGGGACACCTATTCGTTCCTGAAGATCACCACCGACGAGGGCATCGTCGGCTGGTCGGAGTACAACGAGAGCCGCCGCCGGGGAATGACCGCGGTGATCCACGGCCTCGGCGCCACGCTCATCGGCCAGGATCCCCGTGCCATCAATCGGATCGACGCCGCGCTCTATGCCCCGTCGCGGCCGACCGCCGGCGGGCTCACATCCCACGCCATTGCCGCGATCGTGAATGCCTGCCTCGACATCAAGGGCAAGGCGCTCGGGGTCCCGGTCTACGAGCTGTTCGGCGGCGCGGTGCGCGACCGGCTGCCGGTCTACTGGTCGCGCTGCGGCGTGCTGCGCGCGCGCTGCGCCGACCTCTTCGGCGGCAAGGTGATCGATGCGCCGCCGGTGCGCACGCTCGACGACCTCAAAGCGGCCGCGCGCGAAGCGCGCGAGCGCGGCTTCAAGGCGCTCAAGACCAACCTGCTGCTGTTCGACGGCAAAGGCGGGCGGCAGTTCGCCCCGGGCATGACCGGCGCCGGTATCGGCCATCCCGAGCTCAATCTCACCGACGACATCCTCGACGCGCTCATTGCCCAGCTCACCGCCTTGCGCGAGGGCGCCGGGCCCGCCGTGCGCCTGCTCCTCGATCTCAATTTCAACTACAAGCCCGAGGGGCTGCGGCGCATCGCCAAGGCGGTCGAGCCGTTCAACCTGCTCTGGCTCGAAATGGACATGTTCGAGCCCAAGGCGCTGAGCCTCATCCGCCAATCGACCACCACCCCGATCGGCTCGCTGGAGACCATCCTCGGCCGCCGCAACCTCAAGCCCTATCTCGAGAACTACGCGGTCGACGTCGCCATCATCGACCCGCAATGGAACGGATTGGTGGAGTCGGTCAAAATGGCCGCCATGGCCGACGCCTACGAGGTCAACGTCGCCTCGCACAATTTCAACGGTCCGCTCGCCAACGTCATGAGCGCGCATTTCTGCGCGGCGATCCCCAACTTCCGCATCATGGAGTTCGACGTCGACGAGGTGCCGTGGAAGCCGAAGCTCCTCACCAATCCGTACGTGATCGAGAACGGCGAGCTCCTGCTTCCGACGGGTTCCGGCTGGGGCACGGTGATCAACGAGGCGGTCGTGCGCGCGCATCCGCCGCGGATGTGATGCTACGGCTTCGCCTATAGCGAGACCGGCGTGCCCATGAAATCGCGCTTGCCGAGCTCGAGCCCGCAATGGCGCAGGATGTCGTAGGCGGTGGTGCAGTGGAAATAG
Source organism: uncultured Alphaproteobacteria bacterium (assembly GCA_963827585.1). Lineage (GTDB taxonomy): Bacteria > Pseudomonadota > Alphaproteobacteria > Rhizobiales > Xanthobacteraceae > VAZQ01. The sequence continues at coordinate 37,654 of CAWHCK010000056.1, read as the reverse complement.
AAATTCGGCAGCGAGTTGTTGAGCAGCAGCGACTGGCCGGTGAACTCGCGCGTCGCGCCGCTCGGGAACGTGATCTTGATCTCCTTGTCCTCGGTGCCGTCGAGCTGCGCCGGTTTGAGGCCCTTGAGGAAATCGATGGTCTTGGCGATGCGCTCCTTGAGCTCGGGAATGGTCGCTTCGGTGTTGGAGAAGGCCGGCAGGTCGACGCCCGCGAGCCGGCCGCAGGCGTTGACGGCGTGGTCGGTCGCCGCGCGCACCTGCCGCGCCAGCGGAAACATGTCGGGCGCGAGCCGCGTGTTGAGTAGCACCGACGGCTCGACCTTCTTCGCCTCGGCATAGGCCGCGGCCTTGTCCAGGACCGCGGACAGGCTCGTCAGGAATTGCACGAAGATGGGAACCGATGTCTTGTACATGGAGATGGTCATTGCATGGCGTCCCGGATTTGCAGGTGGTTTGCAGCATGAGATTAGCGGGCTTGGCGGCTCGCGCAAAGCGCGCCGCGCAGCAGCGCGGCTTCGATGTGCTCCATCATTCCTCCCCGTTGCTCGAGTCCCATCCGCGCCAGGCAATCGCGCACGTCGGCGGAAGGTGCGCCCGAGAAAAATCCGCGCGCCAAGAGGCCGGCGAGTTGCAGCGGCGAGGCTGACCGCAGGAGCTTGCAACGCCGGAAGCAGCCGCTGCTCGGTCGCGGTGAAATCGGTGCCGAAGGGAAAGGTCGGCAGCAGGCCCTGCTCGCATGCGGGCGCGAGCGCCTGCGCGATGCGCTCGGGCGTGTTGTCGCGGCACGCGGCCGGCAGCTCGAAGCCGCGCTCGATCTTGCCGGCGTCCTTGGCGCGCCGGAGCAACTCATCCTGGAAGCGGGAATCGGTGACGGCGAGCATCGCCGCGATCACGTCCCGGTCGGTCTTTCCGCGCAGATCGGCAACACCGTATTCCGTCACCACGAGGTCGCGCAGATGGCGCGGGATGGTGGTGTGGCCGTAGTTCCAGCGGATGTTCGAGGTCGTCCGCCCGCTCCGCTCGCGCGTCGCACGCATCATGATGATCGAGCGGGCATCTTCGAGCGCAAAGGCCTGTGCGACGAAATTGTATTGCCCGCCCACGCCGCTCACGACCTGGCCGTTATCGAGCCCATCGGAGATCACCGCGCCAAGGAGGGTCGCCATCATGGCGTTGTTGACGAAGCGCGCCTTCACCCGCGCGCGGCGTTTGGCGGTCTCGTCGTCGCCATAGAGCTCGTTTACGAATGAGACCGAGGTCATGCGCAACTTGGCGCGCTCGGCCTCGGGCATCTCCCGCAGCGCGCGGTAGAACGCGCGCGAGCCGACGAAGAACGCACCCTGCAGCAACGTGCCGTCGACCTCCCGCGTGAGAATCCCGGCGTGCAGGAGATCGAGAAAGCTTTCGACGAACATCTCGCTCAGGCCGTGCACGCCGGCCGCGAACGGCGCGTCTTCCCGCAGCCGCGCCGGTAGCCGGTCGGCGGGATCGAGCCGCGCCACGATGGCGCGGAACTCCGCGTTGTGCCGGTGCCGCAGGATGAGCGCCTGCGCCACCGCATCGCCGAGCGATCCGATGCCGATCTGCAGCGTGCCGCCATCGGCCACCAGGCGCGCCACATGCAGGCCGGCGGCATATTCGGCAAGATCGATGGGCTCCCGCGGCGGCGCAAAGAGCGGAAAATCGGTCGCCGGGCTCTCCAGCATCAGGTCGAATTCGGCGGCCGCGATGTCGGCATCGCCGGGCATGAACGGCAGCTCCGAATTGACCTGTCCGGCGAACAGGAAATCGCATTCGCCGCGCGCGCGGCAGGCCAGCAGATCGAGCGTCAGATCCGGGTTGCAGCTCAGACTCACGCGCGTCTCGCCGTCACGCACTTGCTTGGCGACGAGTTGCCCGACCACGTTGACGCCGCGATCGAGCACGTAGCGCAGCGCGTGGGTGTAGTTGGCGCAGATGTAGCTCTGCTGCGCGGCGGCGATGCCGAGGCGGGAGCCGGCCTCGAAGAAGAACTCGTTCACCTCGACGTTCGGGGGAAGCTCGCCCTTGTGCAGGGCGATGCCGTAGGCGAGCTCGGGATAGCCGGCGAAGACGCGATCGGAGAACGGCTGCACGAAGCGCCGCTCCAGGCCCGGCTTGCTGCGCGGCTTCTCCAGGGTGAGCGCGGTAAAGATGCGAAGCTTAATCGAGCGGTCGGCCGCGGCGCGCGCAAACAAGGCGTTGGCAATGTGATTGGCCTTGCCCAGCCCGAGCGGCAGCGCGAGCGTGATGCTCTTGCCGGCGCGGGCGATGATCGCGTCGGCTGCACGGTCCGGATCGTCGAACGATCCGGGCCGTCGCCCTTCGAGGCCCTCGCTCCGCTCGGGCACCTCAGGGTGACGGGGAAGGAGAGTCGCGCCGCCGCCGCTCCCCGTCATGTCGGACCCAATGGCGCGAATTTTTGATCCGTCATCCTGAGGTGCGAGCATCGCAGGCAAGTTTTCGCAGCCTGCGCAAGCTTGGCTGCGTGCGAGCCTCGAAGGATGAACGGCCCCGATCCGGGCCGTCGCCCTTCGAGGCTCGCCCAAGAGGGCGAGCACCTCAGGGTGACGGGGAAAGAGAGACACGCTCGGACGGGGAAAGAGAGACACGCTCGACGTCCCGTCATGTCAGGCGGTCCCAGCCGGGATCGGGCCGGAAGCGCTCGCCATAGCGTTGCGCCAGCCGTTCGAGCTCGGCGCGGATGCTCGCCGCGCCGCGCGACCTGGCGTAGTGCATGGGCCCGCCGCGGAACGGCGCGAAGCCGGTGGCGAAAACCATGGCGCCGTCGACCGTATCCTCGTCCGCCACCACGCCCTCGCGCAGGCAGGCGACGCAGACATCGAGCATCGGCAGGATGAGGCGGTCGGTCATCTCCTCGGTGGGCTTGGGCGCGTCGCGCTCCTTCACCGCCTCGCCCTTCCGCCAGTCGTAAAAGCCCTTGCCGGACTTGCGGCCGAGCTGGCCCATCTCGACCTTGGTCCGCAGCGTCTGCGACACGTCGGGCATCGGCCGGTCGAGCCCCTTCTTGAGCGTCTCGGCCACGTGCAGGCAGATGTCGAGCCCGACGGTGTCGGCAAGCTCGATCGGCCCCATCGGCATGCCGAAGGCTTCGGCCGCGGCGTCGATGGTCTCGCGCTTGTAGCCCTCGCGCAGCATCACCAAGGCTTCGAGCATGTACGGGGTGAGCGCGCGGTTGACGAGGAAGCCCGGCGCGCTCTTCACCGGCGCGGGCAGCCGGTCGAGGCGGCCGATGAACGCGCGCCCTTTCGCCAGCACGTCGGGCGACACCTCGTCGTGGCTCACCACCTCGACCAGCTGCATGCGCGACACCGGATTGAAGAAATGCAGCCCGACGAGATGATCGGGCCGCTGCAAGCCGACGCGCAGCTCCTGCAGGGGAATGCTCGAGGTGTTGGTGGCGAGGATGGCGCCCGGGCGCATCTTCGGCTCGGTCGCGGCGTAGATCTTGCGCTTGAGCTCGAGCGTCTCCGGCACCGCCTCGATCACGAGGTCGGCGGTGCGCACGCCCTCGCCGGTGAGATCGGGAATGAGCCGGTCGAGGGCATCGCGGGTGTCGATGCTCCTGTGGCCGATCTTGCCGAACAGGTCGGCGGCGCGCTCGATCGCCTTGCCGAGCGGCTCGGCCTTCATGTCGGCGAGCGTCACGGTAAAGCCGTGCCAGGCGCACCAGGCCGCGATGTCGCCGCCCATGGCGCCGGCGCCGATGACGTGGACGCGCTTGCCGGACCAGTCGCCGTCGGCCAGGCTCTTGAGCTTTTCCCGCAGAAAGAAGACGCGCACGAGATTGCGCGAGGTATCGGTGACCAGGAGCCGTGCGAACGACGCGATCTCCGCCTTCTGCATGTCCTGCGGATTGCCGCCGTGGGTTTCCCACAGATCGATCAGGGCGTGGGGCGCGGGATAATGCGCGACCGGCGCCTTCTTGGCGGTTTGCGCGCGCATGCGATTGGCGGCGAGCTTGCGGCCGTAGGTGCTGTTGATGGCGTCGATGAGGAGGCTGCCGCGCCGGGTTTTGAGCTTGCCCGTCACCGCGGCGGTGGCGGCGGCCTTCACGTGCCGCTCGGGCACCACCGCGTCGACGAGGCCGAGCGATCTGGCGCGGCGGGCGCGCACGTTGCGGCCGGTGAGCATCATGGTCATGGCTTCGAGCGGATTGATCAGGCGCGGCAGCCGCACCGTGCCGCCGAGGCCGGGATGCAGGCCGAGCATCACTTCGGGAAATCCGAGGCGGGCATCGTCGACCGCGATGCGATGGTCGCAGGCGAGCGCGATCTCGAGCCCGCCGCCGAGGCAATAGCCGTGCACGACGGCCACCGTCGGCACCGCCAGGTGATCGAGCCGGTCGACGATCGCGTGCGCCTTGGTCAGGGCCGCCTCGACCGCGGCGGCATCGCTCATGCCGCGGAACTCGCCGATGTCGGCGCCGGCGATGAAGCCGCCGGGCTTGGCGGAGCGCAGCACGACGCCCTTGGGCAAATCCCGCTCGAAGCTTGCGAGCACGTCGTTGAGCTCGGCGAGCACGTCTTCCGATAATGTGTTGGCGCTCGCCCCCGCCTTGTCGAGCGCGAGCCAGGCGATGCCGTTCTCGTCGCGGGCGACCTTCCAGTTCCGCCACTCGGTGCCGGTACCCGCGCTCTCGGGCGCCGCGAGCGGCCCCAGCTCCAGATTGCGCGGCGCCAGGAGATTCCAGACCTTTCCCATCTACAGTGTATCCCGTTGGGCTCGACACACACCTGCCGCGCGCTCGGTGTGCTCCCCTCCCCACGGAACCCGGGCTTGCCCGGGTTCCGCACTATGTTGCGCAAGTCGGGCAGGCCCGACTTGCGTTGGGGAGGGGTTGGGGGTGGGGGTCGTTGTTATTGCGCTGAGAATGTCCTCAAGCACGCCGTCAATATTCGACAGCACGTCGTTGTTCCAATACCGCAGCACGCGGTAGCCGTTTGCTTCGAGAACCTTCGTGCGTTGTTCCTCAGCTGCCGATCGACCGTGCTGGCCTCCATCGACCTCGATGACGATGCGTGTCGCGTGACAGGCGAAATCGGCGATGTAGCGGCCAATTCGAACCTGGCGACGGAAATGCGTGCCCGGTGTCGGAAGCCGGTGGCGCAGGTGCCACCAGAGCTTCCGCTCGGCTTCCGTCGGAGCAGCGCGCATCGCCTTGGCGAGGCGGCGCTGCGGCGGCACGATCGTGCGATCACGCTTCGCCCAGACTCGCGGCTCGTCACCTGCGGACATGTCATCGTGTCCCAACTACGACCCCCACCCCCAACCCCTCCCCACAAGGGGGAGGGGAGCACACCGAGTTTGGGGAGGGAGCAGACCGAGTTTGCGGCGCGGCCGACGATTCAAATGCAAGCGGACATCCGCACCAAATTGATTCGCGTTGTGGCGATGCTGCGCCCGAGCAACGCGCTCCTACCCTCCCCCTTGTGGGGAGGGTCGCGAGCGCAGCGAGCGGGGTGGGGGTCGTAGTTGTTGCGCGAGTCGCGTGCATCAACTACGACCCCCACCCCCAACCCCTCCCCACAAGGGGGAGGGGAGCAGACCGAGTTTGTTGCTCGCATGGCGGACACGCTCGACATCGGCTCGATCAACATGGCTACACCGTCTCGATCAACATGGCGCCGCCTTGGCCGCCGCCGATGCATTCGGTGGCGATGCCTTGCTTGATGCCGAGGCGCTTCATCGCGTTTACGAGGTGGAGCACGATGCGGTTGCCGCTCGCGCCCACGGGATGGCCGAGGCCGATGGCGCCGCCGTCGACGTTGAGCTTGTCGCGCGGGATCGCGCCGGCGGCGCCGTCGAGGCCCAGAATCTCGCGGCAGAATTTTTCGTCCTGCCAGGCGGCGAGACAGGCGAGCACCTGCGCCGCGAAGGCTTCGTTGAGCTCCCACAGCCCGATGTCGCCGAGCGCAAGCCCGCGGCGGCGCAGGATCGCGGTCGCGCACAGCACCGGGCCGAGCCCCATGATCGAGGGATCGAGCGCCGACCACGCGCTGTCGACGATCGCCGCGCGCGGCGTGAGGCCGTGCTGCTTCACCGCCTTTTCCGACGCGAGGATCACCCACGACGCGCCGTCGGTGATCTGCGAGCTGTTGCCCGCCGTCACCTTGCCCCACGGCGGCTCGAAGGCCGGGCGGAGCTTGGCGAGGGTTTCGACCGTGGTGTCCGGCCGCACGCCGTCGTCATGGTCGTAGACCTTGCCGTCGCGGCTGAGCGCGGGCTCGAGCTCGCCGTCGAAGCATTTGTCCTTCTGCGCGCGGGCGAGCCGCTGCTGGCTCTCGACCGCGTATTGATCGGCGTCGCGCCGCGAGATGTGAAAGAGATGGGCGAGAATTTCGGCGGTCTGCCCCATGTTGAGCTCGACCACGGGATCGGTGAGGCCGCGCTCGAGCCCGATGACCGGCTTGAGGAAGGACGGCCGAAACCCCGCCACCGCCTTGAGGCGGGACCAGAGGTCGCGCGCGCCGAACATGCGCGCGTACCATTCGACCGCGCTCTTGCGGAAGATGAGCGGCGCCTGGCTGAGCGCCTCGGCGCCGCCCGGCGAGAATAAGATCGGAGTGGCCTTCGCGGATGTACTGGTAGGCGGTGTCGATCGACTGCATGCCGGAGCCGCAGTTGATCTGCACCGTGAACGCGGGCATGGCGTCGCCCATGCCGAGGCGAAGCGCCGCCACGCGCGCCGGATTCATCTCGTCGGCGAGCACGTTGACGCAGCCGAGGATGACCTGGTCGAAGGCATCGGGCGCGAACGGCTGGCGCAGCAGCAGCGGCCGCCCGCATTCGACCGCGAGATCGACCGGCGTGAACGGGCCCGGCCGCCCGCGTGCGCGGATGAACGGGGTGCGGCTGCCGTCGGTGATGTAAACCGGACGGCCCGTCATTCCGCGGCCGTTGGGCGCGACATCGTTTGCGATAGCACGTCTCCTGAAATTGTTTCCGTTGAGCTGGGCAAATCTTCGCCACGCGCTCGGTGTGCTCCCCTCCCCCTTGTGGGGAGGGGTTGGGGGTGGGGGTCAGTGTTGGCGGACACGCCTCGCGCCACCACTACGACCCCCCTCCCCCACCCCTCCCCCACAAGGGGGGAGGGAGCAGACCGAGTTTGCTGCTCGGTGGGGGTCAGTGTTGGGGGACACGCCTCGCGCAACAACTACGACCCCCACCCCGCTCGCTGCGCTCGCGACCCTCCCCACAAGGGGGAGGGTAGGAGCGCGTTGTTCGGGCGCAGAGACCGGACGGGGCGTCATTCCGCGGCCGTTGGGCGCGACATCGTTTGCGATAGCACGTCTCCCTTGGACAGCCGAGGCGACAATTCCTCGGGCGCGAAATCATCGACCGCGACGGCGGCCGCCACCGCCTCGGCGGCGGCGCGAAGTTGCGCCGCCTCGGCCTCGTTGATGAGGCCCTGCTCGCGCGCCTTGTCGATGTCGCGCACGCGCGCCTTGCGCATGCGATCGCGCACCGGCTGCGTCGCGACGGTCGCCTCGAAGGCGCGCTCGAGGCGCGCGAGCCCGTCGTCGCCGGTGCCGTGGAAGATGTCGACGGTCAGGCGCTCGCGGGTGGCGGACGGCGCCAGCAGGATGTTGGCGCAGGCGTCGGTCAACCGGTCGGCGGGACCGCGGCGGCGCGGCCCGAGCGGCAGCACCAGGAAACGAAGCAGCCACGCCGCCGGCCGGTTGGGCAGGTTCGCAAAAATCTCGTCGAAGCGCGCCTCGATGGTCGCGTAGCCGCTCTCCATGCACCATTGCAGCAGCGGCAGGTCGGCGCGTTGCCGCCCTTCATCCTGCCAGCGCTTGAGCGCGGCGGAGAGGAGATAAAGCTCGGAGAGAATGTCGCCGAAGCGCGCGGAGATCATCTCCTGGCGCTTGAGCCCGCCGCCGAGCGTGAGGAGCGCCATGTCGACGGCGAGCGCGAAGGCCGAGGCGTAGCGCCCGAGCGGCTTGTAGAAGCGGCTCGCGGCTCCCGCATTGGGCGCCGGCGCAAACACGCCGCCGGTCCAGGCATGCCACCAGGCCCGGAACGCATTGGCGAAGCTGTGCCCGACATGGCCCCAGAAGGCGCGATCGAACTCGACGAGGCCGCGGGCGGGATCGGGATCCTCCAGCGCGGTCATTTCCCTGAGCAGATAGGGATGGCTGCGGATGGCGCCTTGTCCGAACTGGATGAGGGCGCGCGTGACGATGTTCGCGCCCTCGACCGTGATGCCGATGGGAACGGCGCGATAGAGCGTGCCGAGATAATTGAGCGGGCCCTCCTGCACGCCCTTGCCGCCGTGCACGTCCATGGCGTCGTTGACCACGACGCGCAGGCGCTCGGTGGCCTGCGCCTTCATGATGGCGGTGACCACCGCGGGCTTGTGGCCCTGGTCGATGCCGGCGCAGGTGAGCCGGCGCGCCGCGTCGAGGAGATAAGCGGTCGCGGCCATGCGGCCGAGGCGCTCCTGGATGGCCTGGAAGCGGCCGATGGGAACGTGGAACTGCTCGCGGATGTGCGCATAGGCGCCGGTGGTGTGGGCGACGAAGGCGGCGCCCGCAGCCGACAGCGAAGGAAGCGAAATACCCCGCCCGGCCGCGAGCGCGCTCATCAGCATCTTCCAGCCCTTGCCGACCTGCGCTGCGCCGCCGATGACGTTGTCGAGCGGGACGAAGACGTCGCGGCCCCAGGTCGGGCCGTTCTGGAACATCTGGAAGGCCGGCAGGTGCCGGCGGCCGACCTCGACACCCGGCAGATCCGTCGGCACCAATGCGACCGTGATGCCGATCTCGTCGCGCTCGCCGATGAGATGGTCGGGATCGTAGAGCTTGAAGGCGAGCCCGATCACGGTCGCGACCGGGCAGAGCGTGATGTAGCGCTTGTGCCAGTTGAGCCGGATGCCGACGACCTCGCGGCCCTGCCACGAACCTCGGCAGACCACGCCGGAATCGGTCATCGCGGCGGCATCGGAGCCGGCCTCCGGGCTGGTGAGCCCGAAGCAGGGAATCTCCTTGGCTTCGGCGAGCCGCGGCAGCCAGTAATCCTGCTGCGCCTTCGTGCCGAACTGATGCAGCAGCTCGCCCGGCCCGAGCGAATTCGGCACCATGGCGGTGACCGCGCCGGTGATCGAGCGGGTCGAGAGCTTGCGGATGACCTCCGAATGGGCGAAGGCGGAGAAGCCGAGCCCGCCATGGCTCTTCGGAATGATCATGGCGAAGAATTTGTGCGCCTTGAGAAACGCCCACGCCTCGGGCGGCAGGTCGCCGAGCTCCCAGGTGATGCGCCACTCGTCAAGGAGCTGGCAAAGCTCGTTGACCGGGCCGTCGAGGAAGGCCTGCTCTTCGGCCGACAGCTTCGCGGGCGGGACGGCGAGGAGTTTTTTCCAGTCGGGATTGCCGCTGAACAGGTCGGCGTCCCACCAGACGTCGCCCGCTTCGATCGCCTCGCGCTCGGTATCGGACAGGCTCGGCAGCACGTGCCGCGCCCACCGAAAGATCGGCTTCGATATCCAGTCGCGGCGAAATGAAGCTTCGCTCATGGCGGTCCCGGTTTGGCCCGGCGCAGGCAAGACAGGTAGCCCATTGTGCGCCAAATGAAAATCCCGCGCACACGCCCGTGATGGGGACGTGACGCCGCAAGCGGTGTGACCCGGCTTGCTCTCCTTATGCAGCGGACCGCGGGCTTGAACGCTGACTTGACCGTTCCCTTGCCCGACGTCCGTTGCGCTTGCTCGATGATCGACGCTCGCGCGTTTGCTTTGCTCTCTTCTCTCTATCTCTCCTCCCTCTCGAACCACACCTTTCCTTTGTCCGCGCGCTTGCGCGCGCGCGGATGATGTCCTTGTCCTTGTTGCCGACCCCGACCGAGGGGTCGGCGGAGCGCCGGGAGGCGCCAGCCTTGAACATGTCGCGCTCGTATAGCGCGACGCTACGCTTGCGAGGCGTAGGCCCTCCCGCGCAACCGGGAGGCCGCCTCTCGGCGCTCCACCGTGGCGCTGTCGGCCAGGGCCGCCTCCATCGCCGGCATTGCTGCCGGCTCCGGCGCGAAGGCTCCACGCAACCGGGCTAACTGCCCGGCCGCGGCCCCGGCGTCTCGTGTCCGCGGGTTACGAGCCGCGGTCGACGCCACTCCCCGCTCCGCCTGCAGGATCGTCTCCGGAGACGCCCCTCATGAGCGAGGACGAGTCGGATTGTAGCTCAGATGCGTTATGTAGTCAATAGGCATAGTCGATATGTAGCCAATGAATTTGCGCCGGCCGGTGGCCTCCTGCCTGGCCTGACCTCCGTGACGCGCTGTCCCGGCACCCGTTTGATTGCCGGTCGTGCCCGAGCTGGCTTCCAGGCGAATAGGGGTGCCGGATATGCTGATGGTGTCGCGGCGGAAGCCTCGACAAGGCCGGTGAGCGGACATGCGCCTCATGAAAGATGTCGCACTGAAGTCCGGCCTTGTGTTGGGCAGCATTCTCGTCTGTCTTCTCCTCTGCGAATTCGTTCTGTTTCGCTTTGTGCTCCTTCCGGCCGACGTGCCGGAAAACGCCTTTGCGAACGGTCTTATTCGATATGTCCCCAATCAAGCCGGCATTTGGCGCCTTCGGAACGAAATCGCCGCCCCTTATGCCATCAACGCGCAGGGCTGGAACTCGGGCCTCGCAGACTATTCCATCGAGCGCAAGCCGGGCATCGGGCGCGTGGCGGTGGTCGGCGACAGCATGGTCGAGGCCATGCACGTCCCTCATGACAGAAGCATTGCCGAGCGACTGACCACGGAATTGTCGGACGACGGCCATCCCGTCGAAATCTATCGCTTCGCGATCAGCGGGGCGCCGCTGAGCCAATACCTCCACATGATCGAACGTGAAGTCGTGCTTTACCGACCCGATTGGATCGTGGTGGTGCTGTTGCACAACGACTTCAACGAGACATTCCAGTCGGTCCAGGGGCGGTACACGTCCAGCTTCTTGAAATTGAGGATATCCGACGGAGAAGCGGTCGAAGAGGTGCCACCCACTCCGTGGAAACCCGACGCGGCCGACTGGCTTCGCCGAACGGCCGTTGCTCGATACATGTACTATCGCTGGCAGGTTCGTGCCGAGGCGATACGGGACCTGTTCCTGCGCCCCGCGCAGGCTCGCGCCCTGCGCTACGAAGCGTATATCGATGTCGATGCGGTGTTGGCTCAGATGCCTCGGATCGAGGTCGCGACCGATCATGTTTTCTCCCGGATGGCTGCTGTGGCTCGAGACAACGGAGCGCGCCTGGTCCTCGCGATGGACGCAGTGCGAGGGGCCATCTATTTGGACAGCACCAGCCGAGCGTTCGCTTTGAACCAGCTCGCTGCCGAGTTGGCGCGCAAGCACGGCCTCCCGTTTGTCGATCTCGATCCCGTCTTTCGTGCCGATTGGAGTGTCAATCGCAAGCCCTTCGAATTCGCCTCTGACGGCCACTGGAACGAGCATGGGCATGCGACCGCAGCCCGTGCCGTGGCACGGGCTATCAAGGCACAACGCTGATTTTGACTCTCGCTGCTAGACGTGACGGGCCGTCCCGCGCAACCGGGACGCCGCCTCTCGGCGCTCCACCGTGGCGCTGTCGGCCAGGGTCCGCCTCCATCGCCGGCATTGCCGCCGGCTCCGGCGCGAAGGCTCCACGCCGCCGGGCTGATCCTGCCCGGCCGCGGCCCCGGCGTCTCGTGTCCGCGGGATATGGGCTCAATCGTAAATTCAATCGTTATATCAGGCCGTTAGTTGGAATTGCCCTGATCGGGACAACGCTGGGGACAACATCATCCCAAATAGGAGAGCCCCTAGCCCGTTGGCTAAGCCAGGGGCTCCCAGGGCCAGTCGGCTTAGCCGGGGGGCCAGTCGGACTGACCGCTAGGTGTGAGCATAGCACACCGCCAGGCGGGCGAGCAGCGCGGGCGGCACTTCGAGGCCGAGCGCTTTGGCGGTCTTGAGATTGATCAAAAGCTCGATGTTAGTCGGAAATTCCACAGGCAGGTCGCCCGGTTTGGCGCCTTTTCAGTTGAAAAATGCGCCCCTGTGGGCGCTGGGATTTCATTTGTCCACGTGTCCACGTAAGCGCGCTTTCCGACAGACTCGGCTCTGAATTAGGCGTAGGCTATCTGCATCACCGACAGCGGCCCTTGCGCCAGGCGTCGGTGGCTGAGAGACCCGTCGCGCTCCCGCCTGTACAAGGGAAAGGAGCCGCAGATGTCCTCCCTATTTTTCACCTGTCCGACAACACGCCGGCAAGCGCCCACCGGCATCGAGACCGATGTGCAAAGCCTTCGAGCCGCTTGGAAGGCAACGCTCAACGTCAAATGCCCACACTGCCGCGAGGTGCACGAAATCTCAGTCCGCGAGACATATATCAATGGCGCGCTGAAACGACCGATTTCGCTGGGTCATCTAGAGGGTCCCCCATTAGACTGCCTCACTCGATCACCTCGTCGGCGGCCACAAGCAGCTTGTCGGGCACCGATAGGCCGAGCATCTGGGCCGTCTTGACCAGTCCCCCATTTGGCAATTCCACCGTTATTGCAGTTTGGTTACGGTCAAATCGGCTAAGCGCTAGGTACGGCGTAGGTACGGCCAGCCATGGGAGAAGCCCGTTCATTATTGGCGTTGGCGTAGGTACGAATAAGGTTCGAGGTTCGTCATCAACCGTAGGATGTGATAGGGTGTTGCGTTCGGGGGAGCATGGTAGCCCGAAGGAGGCTGGCCATGAACAGGTGGTTCCTCAACACTCATAGGGAATGGCTCGAGCTAATCATAGCGGCAGTCCTTCTGTGGCTGCTGATGATGGTCGCCATACATGAGCTTGAGTTGAGAACGGTAGGCTAAATGCTCGGCGTCCAATTGGGGACAAGAAGGACCGGCTGATGGTCAAGGACCACCTCGCCGAGCGGGAGCCTGTGTAGGAGGGGCAGCGATGATTTGGTCTAATTCTTTCAGATGTGTTGCGATACGGTTCCAGTCGGCTCGCATCTGCTCCAACGTGCGATCCTTGGGTCGAGCAGCGGGGTGATAGACGGCAAACAGCACTCGCTGCCCATCGACCGGGATGGGTGAGGCTGCGACCGCCTCGGGGAATGGTGGTGGTCGCGGGATCCCATATGCTCTTACAACCGCCTCATAAGCGCGTGACCCCAACGCTACAACGATGGGCGCCGACGTCTCTTCGATTGTCCATTTGAGAAATTGACTGCACGCCGAATACCACTTTGATTTGACTCGCGCGCTTAATTCGTTTGCCGTGCCGTGTTTAAGGCACAGGATTGCGTTGGTCGCGAACACACCCGATAGCCTATCGGTTTGATCTGGCGGTCCGACCGCGAAGCCGCACAGCTCTAGGAATTTTTTTAGTCGTTCATTGGTAAGGTTCTTTGGTATGTCACGACCGTTATATTCACGGTAGTAACCGACTGTTCCCCAGTCCTGCCCTACTAGGATCAGTTTGGCAGGACGCGATGCGAGCCAACGCGACCAAGGTCCGACCTCCGCGCCGTCGAGATGCGCATGTGAGGAGTCGGCGGGGTTCACCAGTTCAGCGCATTTCCTGCACGACTTTCGCGCGAGAACCAACTTGTCGTAGCTCATTTCGAACTCCAGCGCCTTGACCGCCACGTCAGCGCGGGCGAGCAGGTCCGGGCACGCCCATCGATCATGGCCGCAATGGCTCCGAAAAACAAATGTTTGGCGCAGATGGACAAGTCCGGGGACAGGATCAGAGCGACTAAGGGGGCGTAGCGTCCATTTGGAGGGAACAATGCGCCCAACACCTGAAGGTCTTCTCCCGGCTCAAGCGGCAATCCTCATCTTAGGCTGCCTCTTCGTGTCTGTGGCGGCTCTGTGGCTCTTCGTCATAACTAAAGCGATGATCGCCATCGGCATCGGCGCAGTGGCGCTCTTCACTGCTGGGGCCTGTGCCTTCGCTCATCGTCATGCGCTGAAACCAATGTAACCATCGTCGCTACCGGCTTGGGGTGCTGGGCAGATCGGAAATCCCAGTTTAGGGCACTAAGATTATCTTCAAAAAAACCGGAACCTGTCGGCAAGCTGAACTTGTCATAGTCATCCTTACCGCTCTCCCCGGCTGCGCGAGGCTTGGCTCAAAGGAACAAATCTTTGGCGTGATCGAACAATCCCACCACGTGAGCGATGCGACTAAGAGGCATGACGCATCCCGCGTCGAATCCAGACATGCCTACGTAAATAAAACGGCCGTCGTTATGCCAGATGGTGTAAACGCCCGCACCGAACGCGGGGACTGACGGGTTGGGCCAATCGGCGAACGAGTACACCGCACCACGACTTAGCTCGGTGACATGTTGGTCCGACAAAGACATCGTTTAGCTGTGTGATCGCTGGCGGATTTGTAATCGGTCCGGCCCAAAGGAACAACTCTTTGGAACTAATTATCCATGATCGACTAACCTCATGTCCAATCGAATTATTGTCTAGGGTGGAGGTCCTATCAGGGCTCTTTGCTCCGGCAGGAATTTTCACAAGATTTGCGCACGTCCTCTGCCCAACCATCGCTTGCCGAGTTTTGGCCCCCGGGTAGCCCCATCACCCTTCCTCGCTACGCCCGCCATTATGCAGCGGACGCGAAGCACAAAACAATTACCAACTCGGCGTTAGCTGTGATAGATTGAGCGCAATCCGAGTGTTCGCTTTCCTACACAATTACGAACACTCCCCCAATGCGAACTTCGATAACAGAAGGCAATCTGATCGATGACCGACACAAGCCCAACAATCGTAAACCGAACACTACGCCGCCTACCGAATGAGGCATATAGGCCAAGGGAGTATCTGACTGAGACTGAAGTGGATCGATTGATTGAAACGGCCAAGAGGAGGGGAAGGAATGGGGCAAGAGATGCAGCGGCGATCCTCCTAGCTTATCGACATGGGCTGAGAGCTACCGAGCTTTGCACATTGCGGTGGGCACAGATAGACCTGCGGCACGGCAGACTGCATGTAAACAGGGCAAAGGGCGGGGTAGAGAGCGTCCATCCGTTACATGGTCCTGAGCTTAGGGCTCTGAGGCCATTGCAGGGCTCAGGCCCTTATGTGTTCATTACCGAAGCTGGGACGCCAGTGACAACAGCATGGTTCCTAAGGATGGTCCGACGCACTGGCAAAGCGGCGAAGCTGCCGTTCCCAATCCACCCACACATGCTGCGGCACTCCACAGGGTACAAGCTCGCTAATCAGGGAGAGGATACCCGCAGCCTTGCGCATTATCTGGGGCACAAGAACCTGCAATCCACTGCACGATATACGGCCTTGGCCCCGGATCGATTTAAGGGATTTTGGAGGGACTAGACCCTGTCAGCGAGCGGAGATGCCGCATCCCTCCCAAGCGCCACCTCCGCTTCTGACCATTGGCAGCAAGAGGGTCCGAAGGCCAATGGCTGCTTAGAATAGTCCAGTAAACCAGAGAACTCCAATCAAACCAGCCGGTTATACGATACCAAAGCGGTGTTATAGAACCGATGGATCGGTAACTGAGGATGGAAGACCTATGTCGCTAAACCGACAATGGCATTGAGCGAAGAAGATTGGAGAGAGCCCCCGGCAGCCTGGGCTGATAGCTCCAGGGGCTCTCTAGCCGCAACGAAATCTCCCCCGATCCCGCTGGGCTGCCAACAAGGATACTTCAAGCCCTTGCCGCTGACTGTGTTGTTTGGGCAACAGGTTCGGATTATTCGTTGTCAAACCGGCGAACCACCGATTTAGAACCGGCGAAAGCGGCGATCATTCAAGCGAGGAAGTGGGCGCCTTACATCGACCTCAGGCTTCATTGGCTTAGCCTCAAGTGGCTTAGCCTCAAGTTCGGCCATTCGCTTTAGTCGCCTATCAAGTAATTCCGCAAATGATTGCTCATTAACAAGGGCTGTCACCGCTTCCGCGAGCTTAGCTTGGTTATCCCAAAGCCTCGCGCAAGGGCGAGGTGAACGCCTGGGACAACGAGGACTTCGTCAAGGCGGTGCGTGCCACCGGCCGAAGGACGCTGATCATGGCAGGGGTCTGGACCAGCGTCTGCGTGACCTTCCCAGCGCTGGATGCCAAGGCCGCGGGGTTCAAGGTCTACGCGGTGACAGACGCTTCCGGCGATCCGAGCGAAATGGCGTCGCGAACAACGCTTGCCCGCTTGGCACAGGCCGGCATCGTTCCCACCACGGCGAATGCGGAGCTCTCCGAGATTTACCGCACGTGGAACCTTCCCGAAGCGGCCGAGCTTACGACGCTGTATGCCCTCGCGACGCCGCACTACGCCGCCGCTACCAGAAGGCCCAGGACGTCGTCAGGCAGGCAAGGTGAGGACGACCATATCGTGACCGGCAGCGTCGTTCGCAGGCGCGTGGGGCGGAACAGCGCAGCTATTCCGCCATTCGTCGGTTGTTCGGCTCGATGCCCGCGCCGCAAACTCGGTGTGCTCCCCTCCCCAGCCGAAGTCGGACTTATCCGACTTCGGCCACTTCAAATGGCGAACTCGGGTAAACCCGAGTTCTTGTGGGGAGGGGTTGGGGGTGGTTGTGGTGGGTAGACGCGATTTCGGCCAACAACTACGACCCCCACCCCGCCCGCCTCGCTTCGCTTCGGCGCAAAGCCGATGCTCCGCATCGGCGTTCTTGGCGCCAAGAACGGCGGCCGAAGGCCGCCTATCCCTCCCCACAAGGGGGAGGGTAGCTGAGGTGCGAGCCATCCTCTCACCCCGACTGGTCGCGTAGCTCGCGTCGCGAGACTCGCCGGTCATCGAGCGAGTGCGGTTCGGCACCCCAGTCCGCGCCGGAGTTCCGGGAGGGAAGGCTTTCATCCTGCCGCTCGAGCGCCTACATGCCGGTCATGTGCAACCGCATCCGTGGTCTGAAGGAGTGGAGCGAAATCCCACGCACGCTGGCGCGTTCGCTCATCAATTTCGAGTACAACCCGAATGTGGCTCCCACCGAGCAAGTGCCGGCCTTCCTCGCCGAACGGAGCAAGCCGCTCGCGACGAAAATGGCGCGGTTCGGGATCAACCTGGCGAGCAACGGCGGCAAGAAGCGGCCGCCCCTGCTCAACGCCCGCACCGATACGCTGCGGCGCGGCTCGTTCAAGACCATGCTGGCAAACAAGCGCTGCGTCATTCCCGCAGAAGGCTTCTACGAATGGCGCGAGGAGCACGGCAAAAAGATGCCGTATTTCTTTTCGCGCAAGGACGGCAAGCCGGTCATGTTCGCCGGCATCTGGGACTACTCCGATGTCAAAGGCGAGCTGATTCCCTCCTTTGCGATCCTGACCGACGAACCGAACGAGCTGGTGGCGCCGTATCACGACCGCATGCCGGTGGTGCTCGGCGACGTGGAAGGATGGCTCGACCTCGACACCACGCTCGATGATCTGCGCCCGCTGGGACCGGAGCAATTCACGGTGCGTGCCGTGAACCCTGCCGTCAACAAGGTCTCGGAAAAGAACATCGAGGCGATCGAGCGCGCCGCTGACCTGTGAGCGGTCGAGCTGCGTCCTGGCGAAGACCGCAGCGTCCTTCACGACCGCCTTCTCCCAAGCCGCTGCCATCGGCCTCCTTGGCTTCCCGGGTTGGCCTTATACCGAGTTGGTCCTTGCCCCGGCGAACTGTCACCCAAGCGCAGCCACGGATGCCCGTCTCTCACGGCGTTTGGTCATGAGCGTGCGTCCAGCCGTTCACGCGCCCGATTCATCCTCGAACTTGAAACCGATCTTTTGCAGACCTTCCACCGCAGTCTTGCCGTACTCCTTCTCAATCTCTTTGGCCAAGCTCGGTGCATAGGAGATGGGGTCAACCTGCTCGTCGGTTTCCGGCACGATCATGACCAGCAAGCGACCCAGTTCGCTGGAGATGTTGCGGAAGCTGCGGTTCTCTCCGCGCGGCACGGAGATCATATCGAGCGGCTCCAGCACGAGCGTGTGCTCGCCCTGATCGCCCCAGGCGATCTCGAAACGGCCGGAGAGGCAGCAAAAGTTCTCGACCGTATTGAGATGGCGGTGCAAGCCGGGTCCGTTGCCCGGTTCACATTCGGCGATGCTGACGATCAGGCCACGCGGGCCCTTGACCGGCGCCCCGGCGCTGCGACCCTGGTAATCCGCCGGCGCCATGACCGGGTAGACGCGACGCGCCGCCACCTTTTCCACCGCGCCGGGCGGAATGTTGTGCGCCTCGAAATTCTGACGTTGGTAGGTCTGCAGCTTGTTGAACCGGGCGACGCGGGCTTCCATCTGCTCGGACGTGAGCGATTTTGTTCTCACGGCGGTTCCTCCAATTGGCGCGATGTGCGAACGACGCCTCCAAACCGACGACACGGGTCCTGCGTCTCGCCGAACGCGATTTGGTATTTTGCACCGATCGCGATCATCGAGCCAGCGTAAAGCGTGGCTGTAGGCACCGCACGTCGAGCCGCCGCAAACCAGGTTTGTTGCCTACTGACCGGGTGAGCACGGACAAGCAGGGGCAGTCAGGGTCAGGTCTCGATGCCCAGCGTGCTGCCGTGATGGGCGTGGCGTCGCGCGCGCCCTAACGGCTCGTGGCGTCAAGACCGCCCGCGGAGGCGAATGGACGGCGGTGCAGGTAGCCGACATTCTCGACGAGCTCAGGCGCGCCGTCCCATCTGCCCGGGCGCACCCGATGATGGACCCCCCGGCCCTTTAGATGCCGCCCTTGGGCCGCACGAAGCACAGGATGGTGCCGCCAACCACGAACAGAAAGGCTTCGCCGTTCGGAGCATACTCCTGGAGGATTTTCGCTGGCGGGATCGGCGTCCATAGACTCGTTTAGCCAAGCGTACCATCGATCCTCGGGATATGGCCCGCCCGTATTCTCAACTTTGAATTTCGTCTTGACGATATCAGCCTCGCCGCAACAGGACTGGTTGACGTCGGGACGCCTGAGACTTTCCAGCCAATGTTTGTGCGGCCCGTCGTGCGCAAGTCCTGCCGATTGAAGGACAAGACAGATCGCTGCGGCCATGGCTGCCCGGAAGCCGGCTTGTAATGGCATTGGATGACCCCTCGGTTGGTGATGAGACCACTCTTTTTGTGATCGCAGTGTATGCCCATGCAACTTCGGCGGGGTGTGATCTGCGTCACAGGCCTGGCAGCTTCCGGCTACTTGCGGAGCAAGGCGGCGGCGCATGGACCGCGGTGCAGGTGAGCGCCACCGGAGGCAGACGGGTTCATGGGCCTGAATGGCCCTCACGGCTGGCGATTCGGCATGGGCGTAAAAAGCCCCGCCCAGTGAAGGGCGGGGCCAAGTCTCATAGATCATGCAATCGCACTATATGCGATGCAGCTTCGGCGGGGTGTGATCTGCGTCACAGGGCTGCAGCTTCCGGCTACTTGCCCGCAAGCCCCTTGGCCTCCTTCAGCAGTTCGTCACCGGCCTTGCGGTGTTCATGGATGCGGATGCGGCTTTCCATTTCCCGGACAATCTTTCCGAATTCATGGACGACTTTTCCAAAAACCGGAAGCCGGCCTGCGGTAAGCGTCATCTCCGATAACAAGGGAGACTGACCGCGCTGCAGGTGAGCGCCATTCTGCGGCGAGCTTAATTCGCCTTCCCGCCCTGTCGAAAGAACTCAGCTGCCTCCAGCTTCGCTTTGTGAAGCTCCTCGGTGCGGTGAAGGGCGTTCTGGGCACATCGCTGGCACAGGAAGACGCGCTCCGGCTCGGTTGGGAGGCTCAGCATCGCTTGCTCGCCGCACTCCATGCATGTCTTGCCAATGAGGCCTTGCGTAATCTCGCTCATGACGCATCCTCCCAATTGCGTGCGTGCGGCAACTCCACCGTCAGTATGTCAGTGAGCACCGTCGAGGGGGCAACCCCCAAATGGGGGTGTGTGGACTCTCGCGACCCCCCCGTCATTTTTTGGGCTGCTCGACCGGCTGGCCTATTACGCCTTCGATCTCTTGCATCTCGACGGCTTCGACCTGCGCGCCGCTCCGCTGGTCGAACGGAAGCGCGTGCTGCGATCCTTCCTCGCTGAAGCCGCGACCACGGCGCCGCATGTCATCGACAGCGAGCATTTCGAGGGTGGTGCGGACCTGTACGGGCCGATACCTGCCGAGCGCGAGCGCAGGCCGCCAACAGCGTTTCACGATGACCACCTTCAGGCGGGGGGCGGTGCCGTGCTATCGTTCCGCAATCGCACGACAGGAGGGCGCGATGCAGATCCGGTTCGGGACTATCGTGATCGGTGCCCTGGTGACGCTGCTGGCTCCGCTGGCAGCGCAGGCGCAAACCTTTCCAGGCGCCGACTGGCAGCGCAAGACGCCGGCGGAGGCGGGCATCAACCCGCAACTGCTGAAGGACGCGATCGACTTTTCCATCGCGAGCGAGATCAAGAACCCGCGCGACCTCAAGCTCAACCACTACCGGACCTTCGGCCGCGAACCGTTCGGCGACGCCATCGGTCCGATCAAGGATCGCGGCGACCTGACCGGCGTCATCATCCACAAGGGCGTCCTGGTCGCCGAATGGGGCGAGCCGCAGCGCGTCGACATGACCCACAGCGTCACCAAGAGCCTGCTCTCGAGCGTGGTCGGCCTCGCCTACGACGGCGGCATGATCCGAAGCGTCGACGATCTCGCGCGCGACTCCGTCGCGCCGATCCAGCTCTACAACCCCGTGCCGGCGGGCAACCGCGCCGAGCGCATGGGCACGGGAGACCTGATCGACCTGTTCGGCACGCCGCACAACCGCACCATCACCTGGAATCACCTGCTGCGGCAGACCAGCGACTGGGAGGGAACGCTGTGGGGCAAGCCCGACTGGGCGGACCGGCCGAGCGACAAACCCGGCGAATGGCTCACGCGGCCGCGCAACCAGGCCGGCACGGTCTACAAATACAACGATACGCGCATGAACGCGCTCGCGCTCGCCGCGCTGAACCTGTGGCGGCGGCCGCTGCCGCAGGTGCTCAAGGAGAAGATCATGGACCCGATCGGCGCCTCCAACACCTGGCGCTGGTTCGGCTACGACAACGCCTGGGTCGTGATCGACGGGGCGCCGGTGCAGTCGGTGACCGGCGGCGGCCATTGGGGCGGCGGCATGTTCATCAACGCCTACGACATGGCGCGCTTCGGCTATCTCACGCTGCGCCGGGGCAAGTGGGGCGACCGGCAATTGCTGTCGGAGACGTGGGTGACCATGGCGCTCACCCCGACCGGGCTCTCTTCGCCCTACGGCTTCATGAACTATTTCCTCAACACCGAGCGCAAACAGTGGCCGAGCGCGCCCGCGACCTCCTTCATGCACAACGGCAACGGCCTCAACATGATCTATGTCGATCCCGAGAACGACCTGGTCGCGGTGGTGCGCTGGATCGACAACAACGCCGTCGACGGCTTTCTCAAGCGGCTGATCGCGGCGGTGGCGGAGAAGAGCTAGGGCGATCCCGTATCCGACCTGGTGCAGCGCTTGCCTGAGGCGCGTTTAAAGCACGTCCCGTTGGACTCGATCACCGCTGCCACGGACTCGGTGTGCTCCCCTCCCCAGCCGAAGTCGGATTTATCCGACTTCGGCCACTTCAAATGGCGAACTCGGGTAAACCCGAGTTCTTGTGGGGAGGGGTTGGGGGTGGGGGTCGTTGTTGGTGGACGCGACTCGGCACTACAACTACGACCCCCACCCCGCCCGCCTCCGCTTCGCTTCGGCGGTCGACCCTCCCCACAAGGGGGAGGGTAGTTGGGGCTCGAGCCATCCTCTCACACCGACCGGTCGCGTAGTGCGTAGGATGGGTTGAGCGCAGCGAAACCCATGCACCCGCTCGCGCCTTTGGATGCATTTTGTCGACAACGACGAGACGTGGTGGGTTTCGCCATAGCCCCGCCCCGACAGGGCGAGGCCATCACGACACCGAACTGCCGCGGGTTGGCATTGCGACAGATCGCGTCAAGGAAAGCCCCTAAACGATGATCACATCCTGGTAGAGGGCGTGAGAGCCGGAGTCATCGCTCTCCATGGGGGAATACGAACCGCTATCGCCCGCGTAGCGCAGGATCGCACAATACTGGCCCCCCGTCCTAATGTGGCTTTTTCGTCACGTTCGCTTTCCACAAGTCCCAGGCGCGAGCCGGGTCGCCGGGATCCCGGTCGCGCAACGCGCCTTCAGCGGGCGAGATGTAATTGACCGGTCCCCCGAACGAGAGCGCGACCGCCTGCATGCGGGCATTCTCGTCGGTGAATATGGCGCGCGCGGTCGCGACCCGGACATTCGGCCCGACCACGACATTGCCGTGGCCGCGCATCAGCGCGACCGGCTTGTCGCCAAGGGCCGCGGCCAATGACTGGCCAAGCTTGCCGTCGCGCACCAGCATGTTGGTGGTGCCGCCGGCGTCGCGGATTTCCCAAACCGGAACGCCGACGTGCAGGAACGAGGCGTTATGAATCACCGGCCGCAGCGGCGTCTGCGTGACGCTGAACGGGATCACGCCCATGGAATGCGTGTGGATCACGGCATTGACGTCCGGCCGCGACTTGTAGACCTCGCCGTGGATGAAGCGCTCGACGAACATCGAACGGCCGCGGCGGTCGACCGGATTGGACTCGAGATCGAACTCCATGATGTCCTCGGCGGTCACGAGGCCGGGCGCAAGCGCGCGCGCCATCAGATAGCGGTCCGGATTGGCTGGATGGCGGATGCTGACGTGGCCATAGGCGTCGAGCACGCCGCGGTCGTTGAGGATGCGGTTCGCCAGCACCAGCTCTTCGATCGCGGCGGCAGGCACCGGGCCCGCGCTGACCGGCGCGGTCTGCGCCGCGGCGGACGGAAGCCACCACAGCAGCCCCGCCACGGCGGCGTAGGTCAAACGAATCATGGAGTGTCTCCTTGGGTGTGCCATCGCCTATGTAAACTCGCCCGCGGCCGATGGTGTTGCGACGACCATACTCCGTTTCGAGGTCCTTGATTCCGAGTCGCGTCTACCAACAACGACCCCCACCCCCAACCCCTCCCCATAAGCGTTGACTTAGGAACACTCTCGGTTGTCATCGTCCGCGAAATTGCGGACAGAGTCCATTAATCGCCGGACCAGGTTTAGGGCATCGTTTCGGCACTCCAATCACCTCGTACGCCGGCTACTGGATGCCCGCCTTCGCGGGCATGACAACGGAGAGATCGTCTCTCCGACCTTAAGTCGACGCCCAGCCGTGCCGCCGAGCGAGCTTTCAGACATACGGCTCCTGCCTGGCGCCCGTGCTGGCAAAAATGTCGTCACGCAGTCCCAGACGCGCACGAATATTTACAGGGAAACCGCAAGTATTGGGCGTCGTCAACTCGCGGGCACCTCGGGGCTTCCAGGTATCTCTGCAGGATGCTAGCGTTCACGCCAAACTCTGGTCGTGCGCGGAATTTCTGTGGGGAGGTCGCGTGCATCAACCGACAGCGCGGGACGAAACCGGCCGAAGTGTCCGTTTCTATGTGGCTCTTGGCGTGGTGACGGCAGCGACGCTGATGCTGCAGATCATCGAGACCAGAATCATTTCCGTGACTTCCTGGTACCACCTGGCGTTTTTCGTCATCAGTATCGCCATGTTCGGCCTAACTGCCGGCGCGGTTTTTGTTTATTTGCGGAAGGAGAGGTTCAGACCGGAGCGGCTGTCCTACGACTTGGCCGTCGCGACGCTAGCGTTTGCCTTAACGACCGATCTCGCCATCCTCGTGCAATTGACGCTGGTAACAGGCGCGTCGCCGTCGCTCACCTCCCTCGTCGCCTGGACGGAATTCGCGCTCTGCCTTGCCTTTCCGTTTTTCTTTTCAGGCGTTGTCGTGAGTCTTGCACTGACGCGCAGCCCCTACCCGATCGGAAAGGTCTACGGTGCGGATCTGATTGGCGCCGCCATCGGCTGCATCGGGGCGCTCGTGCTTCTGAATTTGACCAGCGGACCGTCAGCGGTGTTGTGGGTCGGTGCAGTCATCGGGCTTGCTGCGCTCGGTTTCGCCAGCTCCGGGCCCGAGAACCTTCACAACTCCTCTACGCTCAATTCCAAACTCTTTCGCCACCGCCGCAGCATCGTGACAGGGTGCCTGCTCCTTGCGATTGCCAACACGCTCACGAACTATGGCGTTCGACCGACGATCGTCAAGGATCGCTTGGAAGCGCCGGCCGATTTTGCCTATGATCGCTGGAATTCGTTTTCCCGCATCACCGTCGCTGAAAGCTACACCGGCCCAGCGGCGATGTGGGGGCCTTCGCCGCGCTCGCCACCCCCGACGATCGAGCAACGATGGCTGACGATCGACGGCAGTGCCGGCACCAGCATATACCGCTTCGATGGAAACCTCGCGAGCGTGAGATTCTTGCGCCACGACGTGAGCAACCTCGCCTATGCCATTCCGAAGCTGAAGACAGGCGCCGTTATCGGCGTGGGCGGCGGTCGGGATATCCTGTCGCAACGCCTCTTCGGCGTGGAGGATGTGACCGGCATCGAGATCAACCCGATCATCATCGATGTCCTGAAGCACCGCTTTTCCGATTACACCGCGATCGCGACATTGGATGGAGTGAAGCTCGAAGTGGACGAGGCACGCAGCTGGTTTGCCCGCACGCCGCGCTTCTTCGACGTCATCCAGATGAGCCTCGTCGATACCTGGGCGGCGACGGGCGCCGGCGCCTTTACGCTCACGGAGAACGGTCTTTACACGGTCGAGGCCTGGCAACGCTTTCTCGGCCGGCTCAACCCGGACGGCCTGTTCACCGTGAGCCGCTGGTACGCGTTTGGCGAAGTGGACGAGACCGGCCGAATGGTCAGCCTTGCCGTCGCGACCCTGCTTGCGAACGGCGCCGCCGAGCCCAGGCGCCACCTGTTCCTCGCGGCGGCGGGAAACGTGGCGACACTGATCGTGACGAAGTCGCCGCTCTCGCCGGCAGCGCTCGGAGCGCTCAAGGACGCCGCCAAAGCCAATGAATTTCCCGTGCTGCTGAGCCCGGACAGTGTGGCGCCGTCCGCCAAGCTCGAGAAGATCGTCAGCGCCACGGACCGCAGTACGCTCGACCAGACCACGGCCGGGTTCCACCTCGATCTCACGCCGCCGACCGATGCGCGCCCTTTCTTCTTCAACCAGTTGAGGTTCCTCGCGCTGTTCGATGCGGACGTGCTCGCGCATTTCGCTCACGCCGGGGTGGTCGCGGGCAACCTGATCGCGACGCTGACCCTCGCCATGCTGGTTCTGATATCGGTCGTGCTCGTCGCTGCTACGATCATCGTTCCGTTGCAGTCGACGGTCAAAGACGTCGGCTGGCAATTGGCCGTGGGCGGCACCGTCTATTTCGGCCTGATCGGGGTTGGCTTCATGATGGTCGAGATCGCTCTCCTGCAGCGGATGAGCGTCTTCCTCGGTCATCCCACCTATGCACTGAGTGTTGTTCTGTTCAGCCTGATCCTTTGGACAGGCTTCGGCAGCATGGCATCCGAGCGCGTGCAGCTTGCCGGGGCCGGCAAGCTCATCGCCTGGAGCGTGGCGAGCGCCTGCTACCTGTTTGCGTTGCCGTTCTGGCTGCCCCTGCTCCTCGCCGACCTCGATGGCGCAGACCTTTTCGTTCGTGCCGGCTTGTGTGTTCTTGTCCTGGCGCCGGCAGGCTTCCTCATGGGCTTTGGATTTCCGACCGGCATGCGTCTGGTCTCTGCGATCAATACCGGGCCCACGCCGTGGTTCTGGGGCATCAACGGAGCCGCAGGCGTTCTCGCTGCGAGCGTTGCCGTTGTTACCAGCATTGCCTTCAGCATCGACACGACACTCAGGATCGGAGCCGCCTGCTATCTCCTGATCGCCGCTCCTGCCGTGTTGTTGGTGTTCGCCCTCGCGGGATCCCGCCCCGCCATTGTACGATCCCTGCACCCAAG
This sequence comes from uncultured Alphaproteobacteria bacterium, assembly GCA_963827585.1. GTDB lineage: Bacteria > Pseudomonadota > Alphaproteobacteria > Rhizobiales > Xanthobacteraceae > VAZQ01. The sequence goes on along the minus strand of CAWHCK010000056.1, from coordinate 11,772 downwards.
CAAAGCCGCGAACATGTAGAAATATCGGTCAGCGTGGATCGTTCTGCATCACCGGACGCCAGCCATCGAACTTCCTGGAAAAAATGGGAGTCAGAGTACATTTTCTCGGCCAATTCACCCACGGTACCTGCGCTAGGTGCGCAATCCGTCGGCCTCACGCGCACCGGGCGCAGCCGGCGGTCACCGCCGAGCACAACATCAGCGGCGACTAAATCTACTCTGACCCTCGGCGGGTCCACCCCCGATAACGGACATTGCCCGGCGCGAGTTGGTCGGCCGACAAGTGCCAAACTTCGTTTTTCGCGCTAGGCCTCCAGCGTCGCCCACAGATAGACCATGGTGGCGCCAAAGCCGAGCGCGCTACGCACCGCATGAAGTTTGCCCCAGGTCTCAACCAGGCGGCGTGTCTCGGCGTTCGCGGATCCCGGCGGCGTCGCGTCCAGGCGCTTGTTGACCGGAAGAACGACCCCGAGCGTGTAGGGCCAGTTGGCCAGGATCAGCGCCGCGCCAAGGAGCCAACGCCAATCCCAGGTACCAAAATAGATCAGCACACCGAGCACACCCGATATGATCACGAGCGAGGATTGCATGATCAATCCACGCGCGTAGCTGGACTTCCATTGCGTAAGGAGGGCGCCAGGGTCGAGTTGAAGACGCGCCGGTTGCTCCGCGATATTAATGTAGATTGCCGCGCCGGCGAAAATGGCGGCGGTGACAAGTGCGAGCTGTTGGCCGACGACGAGCGCCGATGACATGTGCGTGCCTCAATTGCACAATTTCAATTGATTGAATTGCATTCGATCCCGCCAGCCAGGGCCAGACTGGAGGATATATCGAATTGGCGAGGATCGAGTCAGGAGGTAACGGAGCGATTTGGGTGGCACCTCAAGGCCGATGGGCTTGGCGGTCTTGAGGCTGATGACCAGCTCGTATTTCAGCGCACGACTGCGCATCGCGAGACGCGCAGCATCCGCGCCGTCACTTGCCACGCAACGCCTCCACGATCGCCGCAGAGAAAGCCGCGGAATGGCGCGGGTGCGGCGAAGTTACGAGGTTGCGATCGACTACGACCGGCGCATCCTGCACCCAGGTTGCACCGGCGGCTTCAGCGTCGGGCTGCACGACCAGTTCGGGGTAAGACGCGCTGTCATTGAACCCCGTCATGCGGCGGCCGGCAACAACCTTCGAGCGGGCTGCCAACATCGACCCCCGGCAGACGCAAGCGATAACTCCGCCTCGAGCGCTGACGTCTTGTACGAACTTGGTTACGCGAGGATCTTCGGCAAGCAAGGCAGGGCTTTTTGCACCACCTGGAATCAGGACGCCCACATAGTCCTCGGGCCGGGCTTCCGCTATCGAACGCTCGACATCCAACAGGCCGGTCCGCGCGAAATAGCTGTAAATCTCGACCGGCTCCTTGCGTGAGGACACCACCTCGACTTGATAGCCAGCCTCATTGAGGGCGATCTTGGGAAAGAAGTACTCCTCCTCCTGAAACGCGTCAGCGACGAGGGCGGCAATCTTTGGGCGTCGGTCATTCATTGTGTTGTCTCCTTTGGTTTCTGTGTCGATCCGAACAGTCCGTCCCTGCCCCCTTGGAATGCCGCCGCCCAGCTTTGGACCTCGGTATCGCTCTCAGGACCTCTGCGATCGCAACGCCGATCCCTGCAAAGGCGCTGATCTTCGGCTGGTCCGCTGTCGGGCGTCGGGTAATGACGCGCGATGCGAGGACGGCGTTCGATCAGCATGGAATCACCAAACTCGTGAGGGCGGTAGCCGTGCTGGCCGAATGCCACGGAAATCTGGTCCAACAATGCATCATCGGCGAAGGCCCGGAGGAGCTCAAAGTGACTTTCGCCGGGTTGATGCACGCCAGTGAGGATCGCATCCACGACGCGAAGTGGCGTTTCACGTACAATGCGTCCGCTCGCAACTCCGTCCCCGGCCGGCACGCTGCCGTCGGCGTTCGCTGCCGACTCGAGCGCGCGGACGACGGTCGTCCCGATGGCGATGATGCGCCGGTCTTTCGACTTCGCGCGCTTGATTGCTGCCGCAGTGTGCTCGGGGATGCGATAGGGCTCGTCGAAAGGGAGCCGCAGGTCGAGCATAGGATGTCCGGTCGAGGATATACCGGCGGCGTGCGTCAGTGTGGCAAAGCCGATGCCACGCTGCCGCCAGACTGCCCGGGTGTGCCAGTCGAGCGCAAATCCGGCTGAGGGTGGCTCGAATGCGATCGGGTCGGCGGCAATTCTCGTCCAGACGTCCCATAAGGCCAGCGGTTCGGGGACGTGCGCGTATTGGATGGGCCGTCCGTGTCGCGCAAGCCCGGCGAGGACGGTTGCGCGATCGCCCAAGAAGCGCAGTCGGAATAGGCGGGGATCGTCGAGTGGACGCTCAACGATCGCAACAAGCGGGCCAAGCGTGAGCCGGTCGCCCGGCGAAAGAGACGGCGGCAACATTCGGTCTTCGGTGCGTGTGCGATGATCACCGGCGCCGAATGCGATTGCAGCGAACCGCGTTGGGTCGCGGATCGACACCCACGCCGCAAGTCGGACCTCGATCGGCTCGCCGCTCGTGCAATGGATGCCCTTCAGGCTCGCTGGCAGCGTTGCCGCATCATTTGCGATGACGAGGTCGCCAGGGCTGAAGAGGGAGGCGAGTGCAGCGCGCGGCAGTTGTCGCATCCCGCCATCGGCGTCGATGGTGAGGAGTTTAGCGGATCGCCGGTCGGGACGCTTGGCTCCAATCATGGGTGCACCGCGACCGGACGGGCGGCTTGGCCCGGCAATGCAGCAAGCAGCGACTCGACGATTTCTGCAGCGGCATCCTCGGGCCGCCGCAACGTCGTCGGATCAGCATCGGGAACAGCCAGCGCATGCAGCGGCGTGTCCATGTCGCCGGGGTCCAGCGAGAGGAAAGAGACGCCTTCGGCCTTTGCCTCCTCGGCCCAGATTGCCGTCAAGTGGTGGAGAGCCGCCTTGCTTGAGCCATACGCGCCCCAACCGGAATAGGCGTTGACCGCGGCGTCACTCGAAATGTTGATGACGACCGCGCCGCGCCCTTCCCGTGCGGAGGCGGCAAGGGCTCCGAAGAGGGCTTTGGTCAATCGGAACGGGCCCAACAGGTTCACCATCAGCGCCTGCTCCAATTCCTCGCATTCCGTGTCGGCGAGCGGCACGAGCGGGGTAGGTCCGAGGGTCGATGCGCTGTTGATAAGCGCATCGAGCCCACCAAGATTGCCAGTGACTTGCAGTGCGACCGGGTAGATGTCTTCCTTGCGCCCGACGTCGCCGACAATTCCACACGCCCCCGTCTCATTGGCGATCCGCTCGACCGCACGGGCAGTACGAGCGACGAAGGCAACGTGAGCGCCTCGGGCGACAAGCAGCCGAACGAGAGCTAGTCCAAGGCCGGACGTTCCACCCGTGACGGCCACGCGCAGTCCTCGGAGGTTCATGTCAGTTGGCATCGGTCAGTACCCTTCTTTCGGTGAGCCGCTGTCTACAAGTTAAAGTTAACTTGAAGTCAAGCGTTAATTGTGCTCTTATTCGTGCATGGATTCCGTACTCACCATCGGCGAAGTTGCTCGGCGCAGCGGCGTCGCGTCGTCAGCCCTGCGGTTCTACGAGGAACGCGGGCTGATTTCATCGGTGCGGGCGGGCTCAGGGCATCGGCGCTATCCCCGATCGGTGCTTCGCCGTATTGCCTTTATTGTCTTCGCGCAGAGGGTCGGGCTGGCGCTTGAGGAAATCGGTATGGAACTCGCCAAGCTTCCTACCGATCGTATTCCCGCCCGCAAGGACTGGGCGCGCCTTTCGGGGGAATGGACGAAACGGATCGATCAAAGGATCGCCGAGCTTCAGCGTCTCAGGGCAGGACTTACGCAATGCATCGGATGCGGATGTCTTTCGATTGACAAATGCAACCTCGCAAATCCAGCCGATCGAGCCGGGCGCCGGGGACCCGGGCCTCGGTACTGGCTCGGTTGAGTTCGTCGCTCGACAACGCCTGGGTCGTGATCGACGGGGCGCCGGTGCAGTCGGTGACCGGCGGCGGCCATTGGGCGGGCATGTTCATCAACGCCTCGACATGGCGCGCTTCGGCAGACCAAGAAACAGAGAGCGTCGGCAGCATCGGTGCGTTGATCGCACGGCCCCAACCCGGCTTCGGTGAGTGAGCAAGCCCGCCATAGCGTTGGCGTCGGCGGGCAACCTGAGCTGGGATTGCGCTCTGACGAGGGCTAATGCGCCAAGAGAACGGGGCGTGCCGATGCGTTCTTCAGGATGTGGCGCGTGGCCCCGCCCAGAAGCATCTCGCGCAGGCGGCTATGGGAATAGGCGCCCATGACCAGCAGGCCGGCTTCATGCTCTGCCCCCACCGCGAGCAGCGTATCGCCCACCGAGCGCAATTCCGGTGCAACCACCAGCGCGGTCGCACCGATGCCATGACAGCGCAAATAGGCAAGCACCTCCGCCTGCGAGGCTTGGCGATTGCTGGCGTCCCGATCAACGCTGATGACCCGCACTGATTTGGCGAGGTGCATGAACGGTATCGCAGCCGAGACCGCGTGCCAGCTTTCCGGGCTTTCGTCCCAGGCGATCATCACGCTGTCGGTCAGATCACTCTGCAGGCGAGCCGGCGCCAACAGCACGGGGCGACGGGTCTGCAGCAGCGATTGCTCGGCAATGGCCATGAGCGATTCCATCACGGAGGCGCTTGCGGCGACCACCAGGTCGAAGGCAGCGGCCCGTTGCACCGCGATTTCCACATACGATCCCTCGGCTTCGCGCCAGGAAGCTGCGAACGGGCTGCCGGGCTCGTCGTTCGCCGACAGCATCGGGATGCCGACTGCCGCGCAGGCCTGCGCGAAAACCTCACGCGCATCCCGCGCAGTTCGCTCCCGTTCCTCGGCGTGCCAGTTTAACGATGCGACGCTCGCCGTTCGTCCCAGTTCGCTAACGGTTACGCCGCCACGCGTGACCGGCGGCGGCTGACTGATGAACAATGCCTGGACGTGAGCCCCCAACGCCTTCGCGGCAGACAGGGCCATTGCAATTTCACCGGTGTGACTGGCTGAACCGGGAAGTGGGACCAGGATTTGCTTGATGCTCATGAGAGCCTCCTGCGATGCCGCCGTTTGCGACCGTTTGCGACGACAGGCGGCATATCTGGGCTGAGCCGAAAGCGGCGGCATCGCGCAATACCGCACCACTCAAATAACTCCCGGAATCACCCCAAAGTTCCGGATGAGCCGCAGGCCGATGGAACATTCTGCGCCCTGCATTCAGCAGACATTGGGTCGGCCTTTGCAGCGCCGGAACACCCGCAACCAGTGCCCCGAACCCGAAGCTCGCGCACATCGCGCGGCAAATCCGATCGCAAACTTGGGGTTCAAAGGGGCACCAAAATCATAGCGTTGCTAGTGGTCCTTAGATTCCAATCACGGATTTCCCTGAAATCTGGCCAGGGATTTCCCCGAGCCTACGCGCTGCAAGGTCCGAAGTCGGTCAAAACCGGTAAGGCTCGGAATGAGCAAATGTTTTCCGATTTGCCACCGACAGCGGACTCCCCATCTGCGTTAATGAAATACGGCGTCAGTTCACCAGTCCCTGCTTGGCGATCCAATCATGGATCAGCTTGGCGACGTCGTCGGAATTGCGGTCCATCATCAGCATATGGGTGTTGCCTTTGATGCCCATGATCGGGAGATCGAAGACATCGGCCTTGCCACCGGCCGCGACGAGGGCGTCGCGATATTTGGTAGGAGCGATCGGCAGGCGCTGCCAGACCGCGACCTTGTCGCGGAAATCGCCCCACACGATGAGATGTGGCACGCCCTTGAGCTTGCCGACATCGACCTGGGCGGGGTCGGGTGCGCCCGAGGGTTCGATCGCTACCAGCGCCTTGATCTTGTCGGGCGCGGCAAGCGCGGCGTTGAATCCGAAACTGCCGCCCTGGCTGTGCACCACGACGACGCAGGGACAGACTTTTTCCACCAGCGCGTCGTAGGCCTTCTGCGTCGCCGCGTCGTTGGTTACCCAGCGCGGGACCCCCTGCTTGGCGAATTGGTCGAACGCCTCGATCGGAAACTGCTGGCCTTCGAACTCGACCCGCTGGCCGCCGATCTCGTAGCTCGGCCCGATCCGAAACAGCTCCCAGGCTTCCTTCTTGGTGCGGAACATCGGCTCGGATTTGAAGATTTCCGGATAGCGCGCCCACGAGGCCCGCCCGCGCTCGACCGCGTCCGAGACATAAACGTCATAGCCGCTGTTGAGGAAAAATTGCTGCCAGCCGGGCTTACCGTCGGGTTTTGTCTCCCAGGTGACGCCGGTGAGGCCGCCGCCGTGCCACAGCAGGATCGGGACTTTTGCTTTCGGCTGCGCAAGCTTGACGTACTGCACGTACATCTGCTCGACCGCAAACTCTCCGTTCGGATCGACCTTGATCGGTGGCGCCCCGGGGCTGAACACGACGTCGCGGGTCGGCATCCCGCTCACCGCTGCGGTCCGGCCGCCCACGTGGAAGCTGCCCACTTCCTTGACCATGTAGTCGGCCAGCGTGGGCAACGATGTCCCCGCCATGGCTACCACCGCCATCAAGCTCATCTTGATTGAACGCATTGCTGCCTCCTTGGTCATTCCTCCCAGGCAATCAGTCCGATGAGACGTTGGACGTTAAAGCTGCAATTGTAAACGGAGACGGCGGCCTGCGTTAAACCGCGACCGCGGTCGTTCGAGACCAAGCGTCGCCGGTGTCGAGCCGGTATTGCTCTCGGTCGACGTTCGCGGCGACTGATCCGACAGGCCCGGGTGACTTCCGACTGGATTGAACAGTAACGATTTTCCAGCTTCCCTGGAAGCCGGACCCCAAGCGTGGGCGGCCGCCGGGACGGCGCGTGGCGCGAGCGACGACGCTCAAGCGTGTTTGAGAAGGGTCTTCTCGAGCGCGGCCGTGGGCTTGAGGAAAAACACCAGCATCGTGCAGCCCTTGGGTGCGGTCGGCGCGTGGCGGCTCCCCTTGGCGCGGATGACGAAATTGCCGGCGGTGCATTCGCCCTCGTTATCGACGAGCGAGCCTTCGAGAACGAACGTCTGCTCCAGATCCTCGTGCACGTGCGGTGGAATGCCGGCGCCGGGATCGAGCTTTGCCAGAATAGTCAACATGCCGGTGGCCGGGTCGTGATAAATCACCTTCATCCTGTTCCCGGGCGCGGTTTCGATCCACGGTACCGATTCGGTCTCGATGAAGCGTGAGGCGAGCGCGCCGAGCGATGCTGCGTCAGCCATGGTTTCATCCTCCAGCTTGGGTCCCGTCGCGGCAGCCTACGCGTGGGCGACGAGGCGGTCCATGAGATTTGATGCGAAGATTTGATGCGGATATTTGATGCGACCGCGCGGATTGCAACGCATCGCGCAAGGTCCGCCTGCATGCCGAAAGCGGTCATCGGCCGGCATCGCTCGACCGGGCAGCACGCCGACCGTCGTTCTTCTGTGAAAGCGTCCGTCGTGTTATTCAGGCGGCGGCGATGCTTCTTAGGTCGCTCGCCTCCCGCAGTGATCCAGGAGACGCCCATTGCGGAAGCTTCTGGCCCTTACGATCGGCGCGCTGGCTTTGGCGAGCCTGGCAATTGCGGTGGGCGATCATCCTGCGTGGTCGCAGGCCGGAAGAACGATCCGTGTCATCATTTCGGTTCCGCCCGGGGGGAGCATCGACGTTCTGGTCCGCATCCTGGCGGACTACATTTCCGGCACGAAAGGCCAGTCGATCGTCGTCGAGAGCAGGCCGGGTGCCGGTGGCATCATCGCGGCCGAAGCGGCGGCGCGCGCGCCGCCGGATGGCAACACCTTGCTGATCAACAACAACGGCATGATCATCAGCTCGATCCTGCGCAAGGTGAATTACGATCCGCAGACGAGCTTCGAGCCGATATGCTATCTGGTCACGACACCGCAGATCATCGCCGTCAACGCCGCGTCGCCCTTTCGTACGCTCGAGGAGCTCGTGGACGCGGCACGCTCCAAGCCGGGTGGACTGTCGATCGCAAGCGTCGGGCCCAACACGACCCAACACATCGCGATCGAACGGTTCAAGCGGCTTGCCCAAGCCAATCTGACCTACGTGCCGTATCCGGGCGGCGCGCCGACCGTGAATGCACTGCTCGGCGCGCACGTCACCTCCGCCGTGCTCAACTGGTCGGAGATCGGGGAGCATTTGACTGCGGGCAAGGTCCGTGCCCTCGCGACCATGGCGTCGCGGCGGATCGAGCCGCTGCCGGATCTGCCAACGGTTTCGGAATCCGGCTACAGGGATTTCGAGACCGACGTATGGTTCGGGCTGGTGGCGCCCGCCAAGACACCTAAAGAGACGTTATCGCAGCTCATCGATTGGTTCAGTGCGGCTCTGCTTGCACCGGAGGTCAAGTCGAAGCTCACCGTGCAGGCACTCTATCCCAATCCCAAATGCGGCGCCGACTTCGCCGCTCACATCCGGCGTCAGTCCGATCTGTACACGCGACTGATCCGCGAGCTGAACATCAGGACTGAATAGCGCGGGCTCGAGGAGCGGCCGCGGCCGCAGCAGCCGCGGGTCTCAGGCAACTGCCTACCTGCGCCCAAACTTGGCCGCAGCGCACCGTTCGGTTGATCATCCCGTGAGGGACTGAAAACAAACTTGTCAGCTACAAGCAACAAGAAGGCCGCCAAGCCAGCGGCCCTCTTGCCCTCGGTGTGGCTGCAGCGTCAATAGCGCGCTTCGAATGTCGTCATCTTGCTCATGTCGGGATAAAGCACGCCGACCGCACCCTTGATAGCGGAACGTGGGTTGTACCAGATCGCGCCCTCGCGAGTGATCTCGATCTTGGGGATGTCACCTCGTTGCACAGTCGGATAAAAGGTGAACTTCTCGGTCTTTGGCTCGAACTTGATGATCGCGCCGCCCATGGCACCGTCTGCGATCCACATGTTGTTGTCTTTGTCGGGCCAGATGTCGTAGGGCTCGGCGAACGTCACCGGCATCTTGTATTCGACCGTCTTTCCGGTCGCCGGATCGATCTTGCCGATCTTACCGTTGCTGAAGACGCCGTACCAGACCATGCCATCCTTATCGACGCTGCCGCGACGGATCAGGCAAAACGGGTCGTCTTCGTAGGCGGTGAGCGCCGGAAATTCCGTGAATGCTTCTTCCTTGGGATCGAACTTAGCCATCCGGCATTGCGTGAATTGCGAGATCCAGATGTTCCCGTTCTTGTCCTTGTCGGCCCCATATGGAAGCGAGTTGGGGGACGGCGGCTCGTAGAGCGAGATCTTTCCAGTCTTCTGGTCGAACTTGGCCAGCTTGTTGCCGCGGATCACCGTCAGCCAGATATTATCGTCGTAGTCCACGATCGGGTCATGGCCGCGGCCCTTGAGATGGCCGCTGGGATCGATCGGATAGCGGTCCATCTTGCCGGTCTTCGGATCGAGGCGACCGAACTTGAAGCCGACGGTTTCACCCCACCACACCATGCCTTTGGAATCGACGGTGATGCCATGCGGGATGCCGCGCTCGGGAAGCGGATAGTGCTCGAATTTCGCGGTCCGCGGATCGAGCTTAACGATCGCGTTCGGGGTGCCGCGATCGGCGGTCCAGACATTGCCGCTATTGTCGAAGTAAGAGTTTTGGCCGATCGGACGCCCATTGGGGCCGACCGCCGGCATCTCGTATTCGATGTACATCGCCTTGCCCAGCGCCGTCTCGTCGAGCGGCATGTCGGCGTCGAGGGCGAGCACCCGCTTCTTTGCAGCAGGCCCGAAGTTGGTCACGACATAGTCGAGCAGAAGCTGCCGATCTTTTAGCGACATTTTGCCGTTCGGAACGGATGTATCCATTCCGTCCACGCGCTTGCTCATCGTGTCAATGGCGGCGCTCCAGGTGGCGCGATCCCACTGCTTCATGGAGATGAAGGTCGTGCCGTGGCACGACATGCAGACCCGCTCGAGCACCTGCCGGCCGGGACCGGGCGGGTAGACCGTGTCGTATCCCTTGACGAACTCGACCTCCTTGTCGACGATGGTCAGTCGGCCGGGATAGGCCACCACTGTCGAGGGACCATTGATGCCGGCCTGCGGAGCCGGCCCAATGTCCTTGAGAGCGACATCGAGATTGACAGTCTCGCCCGCCCTGACCGCTGATCTTTTGCGGGTCGGCGACGAGGCCGCGACGGGCCGCTCTTACCTCGTATTCACCGGGATACAGATTGATCGCCTGATACCTACCGCCGGCGCTGTACACCATGTAGGTGACGCGCTTCTCGGCGTTGTAGAGATAGACGTGGGCCGCCGAGAACGGCTGCGGTGCGGTCACCGTGCCGGTGACGGCGCCCGTACCCGGGATCGTGGAGCTCGCGGCCAAGCCCGGCCCGTTCGCCAAGCCGAGGCCCAACATACTCGCGACAGTAAGAATGAGTTTACTGACCATGGCATGTCCTCCGGCAAATTGTTGATCTGGCCCGCTCGGAAGCGATCTGCGTACGGCAATTAAAAGCTGCCAGTAATGCAGTTTCCCCGAGCCGAGAGACGGAGCGTGCGCCTTTTGTCGCACGCTCGCAACAGCAATTCCCATGAACGGGCCGCGCAGAATACCCCGCTTGCGAAGCAGGGTGGACATCAGTGCCGGTGCGAGCGCTCGCAGACACAACGCTGCGGCTTTCCCACAAGCGCGGCGTCAGTTTGTCTTGGCGGGATACCGTATCAAGCGAATGCGTTCGGTGCCCGACTCCGCAATCCACGTCTCGCCCTTGCGGCCGAGCATCTGGCGCACATTGGAATTCGGGCGATCGCTGGGAAAACTCTCGAACTTCTCAGTTTCGGGATCGAACCGTACCATCGCGTTGGCTGCCCAGTCGGCGAGCCAGACCTTGTCGCCTGGATCAACCCACACGGCGTAGGCGCGTGGCTTCTCGCCTGGAAGCTTCCATTGCTTCCAGTTCTTGCTCGCCGGATCGTACACGCTCACGTTCCCCGAGTTCCATTCGCTGATCCACAGGCGGCCTTTGGAATCCGACCACACGCGTCGCGCGCCCTGGTCCTTGGTCGGCGGTTCGTAGACCATCGCTGCGCCGGTTTCGAGATCGACATTGGCGAGGTAGCTACCGGCCAGCGAGACGAACCAGATATCACCACTGGGCGTGCCGGTGATGCCGTACGGCCCTCGCCCCTTGGGGGCGTCCCACACCTTCATGTCGCCTGACTTGGGATCGAGCCGGCCATAAATGCCGTTCTGTCCGGTAAACCAGATGCGGCCCTTGCCGTCGAAAGCGGCGGTGTTGAGGTTGGTGTAGGGCATGCGCTCGGGCGGCAGTGGCCACACCTTCACCTCCTTGGTCGCGGGATCGACGCGCACAATGGCGTTCTGGCCGCCATCAGTGAACCATGGCGCCCCATCCGGTCCGACGATGACGCCATGCGGCGCGGAATTCTTACCCAGCGGAATGCGTTCGAATTGACCGCTGGCTGGATCAAGGCGACCGGCAATGCCGAGTTTCTGCCCGGCGTACCAGACCTCGCCATTTGCGCCGACGGCGACGTCGTGGGGAAAGTCGCCCTTTGGCACGTCGTAGTATTTCGACTCTTGGGGATTGGCTAATGTCGGGAGCAAGCACAGCAGGGCGGCCAACGCGTACAGAACAGGGCGCATAAGAGCCTCCAGCGGACAGGAGTGGGCAACCGCTATTGTAACGTCATGATCCTAGCACCGGTCGAAGCTAGTGTGCATGAGCGTAAACTTGTCGGCCCG
>CAWHCK010000055.1:0-13839 GCA_963827585.1 uncultured Alphaproteobacteria bacterium | reverse complement strand
GCCGCCTGAACCCTCGCCGCGCACAGTCTTGGCCGGCCGGAAACATCGGCCGGGCAGAGGCACCGTAAGCGGTGTGAATGCCGAAAACCCGTGCGTATTGCGGGCGGCATTTCCAGCGCCAATAGGCTCGGAAGCCTGCACGGTGCCAGCGCATCAGCGTCTCCGGCCTTATAATCTTCAGAGCGTCCAGCACCCCGGGAGCCAGGCGGTAGAAGCCCAACAAGCAACAGCCGGTCGATGCTCCCGAGGGTCACTCGCTTCGGGGATTTGCGTCGCAGAACGTTCAGCTGATGCCGAAGTACAAGGATTTCGGCTTCCAACGCAGCCCGCGACCGGAACAGCCCGATCAACCCGCACCAGATCAATCGGCAAAGATCGCTCATCGATCGCACGATCGACCGATTCGCGGACTGTCCGCCGCTTCCGAAAACTCTATCCATTTGACTCGCGGCAGAGGCGAATCAGAACATGATCGCCGAATGATTGCAATCGGCCTCTTGCTCCTCCGCATGCTGTGCGACTGCTTCAAGCCGCAACAGCGGCTGGAAGCCGAAATCCTGGTCCTGCGGCATCAGCTGAACGTCCTGCGGCAGCACACGCCGCGTCGTCGGCTGCATCTGCGTTGGGCCGACCGCGCCCTGTTCATCTGGCTCTATCGGCGCTACCCGCGCATCCTTGATGCCATAACCATCGTCAGGCCCGAGACGGTGGTGCGCTGGCATCGCAAGGGTTTTGCTGCTTACTGGCGGTGGAAATCCCGTTCGCCGGGAGGCCGCCCGCGGATCGCCCGAGAGGTGCGCGACCTGATCCGAAGAATGAGTCTTGAGAACCCGCTGTGGGGCGCCACCAAGATGCACGGCGAACTACTCAAGCTCGGCATCCGAGTCGCCCAGTCGACAGTTTCGATCTACATGGTGCCGCGGCGGGGCCGGCCGTTGCAGACCTGGAAGACCTTCATGCACAATCATGCGGAGGGCATTGCGTCGATTGATCTGTTCGTGGTCCCGACGATTGCGTTTCAGCAGCTCTTTGCATTTCTTGTTCTCGGCCATAAACGTCGGCAGTTGTTGTGGTTTGCGGTAACCCGCAATCCGACGGCCGAGTGGTTGGCACGCCAGATCACGGAGGCATTTCCGTGGGACAAAGCGCCGAAGTATCTCATTCGGGACAATGACCGGGCATTCGGCGCTGTGTTCAAGGCTCGCGTCCGAGCGATGGGCATCCGGGACCGGCCAACGTCCTTCCGTTCGCCCTGGCAAAACGGCCATGTTGAGCGCTTGATCGGGTCGGCACGACACGAGTGTACCGACCACGTGATCGTGTTCAACGAAGAGCACCTTCGGCGCATTCTGTCGAAGTACGCCAGCTATTATAATGAAGTGCGGACCCACCTTTCGGTTGGGAAGGATGCGCCCTACACGCGCCCGATCGAGCGGTTCGGGGACATTATCGCGCAACCGATCCTTGGCGGGCTACACCATCGATACGTGCGAATTTGAGTTCTCGGAAGGGACAGGTGATCCGCGCGGCGGTCGGTGATTTCCCCTTGCGTACCAGTACCGACCATAGCCTTTCAGGCGCTCGTGATCGGCCCGTGTGGCAAACGCTATGGGCCATGCGCCGCGTCGCCACCATCCATCGCGATATCGTCAGGGAGACCGATCATGAAAAAGCTTGGTATGCTTGGAATTATCGGCGGGGCCGCCTTACTGACTGTGGCGTCGCCCTTTTCGCTGCAATGGTCGCAAGATGAGGTATTTCTCTCGCTTAACAGCGCTAATGCCCGAATAGGACGGCCACTAACTGCGACAAATCGAGGGGTCTACCGCAGGACATACCGCCGCGCGGCTTATGCAGCCCTGAGGCTGGAGTGGCCGGATACGGCTATGGCTCATATTACAGCTATAGCTCTCCGGACTATTCCAGCTACTACGCGCCGCAGCCGTACTCGAGCTATTACGGGCCCGTAAGCTCCTACGCGCCATCCCGCTACAGCTGTTACCTGCCACCCTATGCGAGCCCCCATCCCGCTACAGCTATTACCTGCCACCCTTTGCGAGCGTAAGCTCCTACGATTATCTATGTGGACGATGATCCGTGTGTGACGGACGATGACTGACGCACTGCCCCGAGTGAACGAAAAACACCGATGGGGCTCTGGAACTGAAATCCAGAACCGCCGAGTGACGGCCTCTGTCGGTAGCCCGTCGCAACCTTCCACACCTCCCAGGCGTCTACCTGGCGCTATGGATCGTGAGGCGGCTTCTGGATAGACCCCTATAATTGAGGGAGGAAAAACGATATGAAAAAGTTAAAATGCAGAGACTTGGGCGGTCCTTGTGATACGGAAATCGTCGATAACTCGTTTCAGGAAATGGGAAATAATGCAAGAACGCACGTCATGAAGAAGATTAAGAGCGGCGACGAAGCACACAAAGCTGCAGCGGACAAAATGAGAAGCGCATCCCCAGAAGAACAAAAGTCGATGATGGCTGAATACGAAAAGAAATTTAACGAGCTCCCAGCGTATAAGCCCGCCGAACTCGAGCCGCGTGCCCGTCGAGAGCCCGTCGCAGTGACGCGCAGTTCCGGTAATGGGATGGCCCGGCCGCGCCCAGCGCCTACTCTGCTGGGCTGCGGCTGGGGAGGCGTTACGCAAAGCTCAAGGAGCCTGCGATGCGCACATCTCAGAAGACGCCGGAAACTATCACCACGATTGGGATCGACCTCGGTAAGAACACGTTCCACCTGGTTGGGTTGGACAAGCGGGGCGCAATCGTTCTGCAGCTGAAGGTATCCCGTGGTCAGCTTGGACGCCGCCTCTCCAATATTCCGCGTTGCCTGATCGGCATGGAAGCCTGCTCGGGCTCCCATCACATCGGCCGCCAGTTGGCAGCTCTCGGTCACGACGTGCGTCTGATCCCGGCGCAGTACGTGAAGCCGTTCCTCAAGGGGCACAAGAACGACTATCGCGATGCCGAGGCGATCGCGGAGGCCGTGCAGCGGCCGACTATGCACTTTGTCGCGATCAAGACACCGGAACAGATGGACCTGCTCGCTCTGCATCGCGTGCGCTCGCGCCTTGTGGGACAGCGGACCGGCGTGATCAATCAGATCCGCGGCTTTCTGATCGAGCGCGGCATCACGGTGCGGCAAGGCGTGGTGCCCCTGCGTAGGGCGCTGCCAGATATCCTCAGCGCGAACACGGACGCGCTCTCGCCAAGGATGGTGAGCCTCATCGCCGACCTGGCGCAGGACTGGCGCCGGCTGGACGCGCGAATTGAGAGCGTGTCGACCGAGATCGAAGCTCTGGCGGAGCAAGATGACAGCTGCCAGCGCCTGATGACTGTGCCGGGCGTCGGCCCGATCATCTCGAGTGCCGTGGTAGCAGCGATCGGCAATGGCGCAGGCTTCAAGCAAGGACGCGACTTCGGCGCCTGGCTCGGTCTCGTGCCGAAGCAGGAGTCGACGGGAGATCGCACGATCCTGGGCAAAATATCCAAGCGCGGCAACAAGTACCTGAGGACGCTGTTCGTGCAGGCCGCACACGTCGTTCTGGTGCGGCGACCGAGCGCGGCCATGCGCGGTTTATGGCCCTGGATCGAGCAGGCATCGAAGCGGCTCCACCGCAACATGCTGGCGATTGCGCTCGCTAACAAGCTCGCCCGCATCGCCTGGGCGGTTCTCGCGCGCGGTCGCGCCTATCAGCCAAGGTATCGCCGCAAATGCCGCCTGACAAAAGCTCGCTCAGGTCCACCAAGGGGATGCCCGCCACCCCTCTGCGCCACCATCGCTCACCTCCTGGGATGAGCGAGCGACGGTGGCTCCGAGGGGATGGCTTCACGTGATCTCTCTGATGTCGAACATCAGAAAGGAGACTGAGTAAGTTTAATATCGACAGCTTCCCTGCCGAGGTCTGCGAGATGGAATGAAGAGATGGACGAACGGTCTGCCCGGCGCAACCAAGAGACTGGGTGCCAAGATGGCCCTTCGAGGTCTTTCGCTTAGTGAGTCTCGGATGCGCGCGGATACCCATGATGGCCCGGAGCAATCGCTCCACTTCAGAGGCCTGATACATTGATGCAGCTCTCACGTTCGTCGATCTTGGAAGTCCGTCTTGTATCGCGCGGCCGGGCCATACATCTTGGCACAAAGCGATGAAAAGCGATGTCTGCGTACATGTCCGGTCCCGGAGGCAAACCGGAAGACGTTTGCCCAGACCGAGGTTTTCCGATTCTGACCACCCACAGCGGAAGTCGCATCTGCTAATCAGGTGTCATGCAACACTTGCACTACCGGTGGACGGCGAGGACGGTTGAAGTCGCCGAACTGAGACCGTCTCGCCGATCTCAAACGCCATCAAATCCTCACCGACGGCCAGCGGCCCGCTATAGGTTTTTCGCGTCTCAGCGACAATATCGTCGATCGTCGGCGGAGGAATACGCTCGCTGCCGAGCTGAAGGATATGCGTATAGGCGGCAAGCTTCGGTTTCGTCTGGGCAAAGACAAGTCCGGCCTCCCGCGGTGTCGTATGGTGGCCGATAATCCTCTGGATATAGGCCTTCTTCATCAGTTCCGGCCGCGCGCTCGCAACCTCATGGACCAGCAAGTCGGCACCGGCGCCATACTTGATGACATTATGATTGTAGCGTGTATCGCTGGAAAACACCGCGACACGACCCCCGTATTCGAAGCGATATCCGTAGCAAGGCTTGATGACATCGCCATGGTCGACCTCGAAGGCAATCACCTTCACGCCGCCCTTCTCGTAGACCGTGCCGTCGCAGTCGAACTCGGTGACGTCGGTCGCGATGCCAGAGAGCGGCAGCTTCTCGTCCGCGACGCGGATCTTGATGTCGAGCGCGTAGGCCCGCTCCAAATTCTCGATTAGTTCGCGTGCGCCGGTCGGCCCGATGACGCGGTAGGGCGTCTTGCGTGTTCCGAAATATGATTCGAGCCAGCCGGTGAGCCATACATCCGGCACGCCTGACGTGTGGTCGGAGTGATAGTGGGTGAGCAACTGCACGTCGATGCGCCCGATCGGCAGCTTGAGCTGGTAGAGCCGGATTGTAGCGCCGCGACCGGCGTCGATGAGGAACTTCTGGTCGCCGGCCTCGACCAGCGTGCAGGGGCCGAAGCGGTCGGGGCTCGGGATCGGCACGCCGGTCCCGAGCAGTGTCACGCGGAAGTCGCTGGCCGTCATGGATTGATCTTGATGCCGGCTTCCTGGACGACCTTGGTCCAGTGCTCCGTCTCGCTGCGCACCAGCGCGCCGAACGCCTCCGGCGTGCCACCGCCCGGATCAACGCCAAGCTTGGCCAGCGCCTCGCGCACCTTGTCGGTCTTGAGCGCCTTGTTGACCGCCTCATTCAGCCGCGCAATGACCGCGGGCGGCGTGCCGGTCTTCACCAAGATGCCGGCCCAGTCCTCGGCCGCTAGCTTGGGATATCCGGCCTCGACGATGGTCGGAACGTCCTTGAGCACCCCGACGCGCTTGCGGCCCATCACGGCCAGCGCGCGCAGCTTGCCGGTGTTGATATGCTGTACCACCGGCAGAATGGTGATGAACTGATAGGTGTTGACGCCACTGATTAGGTCCGCGATCGCCTGCGGAAATTGGGTATAGGGCACATGTGTCGCCTGCACTCCGGTCTCGAGCTTGAACAACTCGCCGAGCAAATGCGCGGGCGTACCGAAGCCGCCCGAGGAGAACGTGTGCTTGCCTGGGTCCTTTTTGAGGTATGCGATGAGCTCCGCCACCGAATTGACCGGGACTGACGGGTTGACCACCAGGACATTATAGGCGGTGCCGACCTGGATCAGCGGCGCCAGATCGGTCTCGATCTTGAACTTTGCATCGGGAACGAGAGCCGGGACCGCTGCGAACGGCGCGGTGATCGAGAGCAGCGTGTGGCCGTCGGCCGGCTGTCTTAGAACCTCGCTTGTGCCGATCGTCATCACGGCACCGGGCTTGTTCTCGACGATCACGTTCCAGCCTTCGCCCTCCGAAAGCGCCGTGGCGACGATGCGCGCGAGAATGTCGGGTGGTGTGCTCGCCGAGTACGGCACAACGATACGAATGACGCTCGACGGGTAGGGCTGTGCAAATGCCGGCCAACGCGCGGCAATTCCGAAGCCCGCCGCCGTCCCTGCCATCGCGACCGTCGATAGGAACGCGCGCTTGGTGATCATGGCTGTCCTCCTTGCTCGGGTGCCGTTCTTGTAGCCCGGCAGCCGGGCTCAATCGGCCACGCATGGGGAATTCGCGATTGAACTCTGCGCCTTCTTGCTATAGTTGGATACCTCGATTTTCCGATGATCTCATAGCTATATGCCTATGGTCGCGCCAAAGCAGGGCACGGAGCGGATCGGTCGCCGGCTCAAGTTGCGCGACCTCCGCATCCTGATGACCGTCGTCCAATGCGGGACGATGGGCAAGGCGGCCGAGCGTCTTGCGATCTCGCAGCCGGTCGTGTCGAAGGCGATTGCCGACATGGAACACGCCTTGGGGGTGCGGCTCCTCGACCGCAGCCAGCGCGGCGTCGAGCCGACGCCCTACGGTCGGGCGATGATCAAGCGCGGCATCGCCATCTTCGACGAGATGCGACAAGGCATCGAGGAGATCGAATTTCTGTCCGACCCTACAGCGGGCGAAGTGCGGATCGGAGCGACCGATCCGATCAATGCGGCGATCGTGGCGCCCGTCATCGACCGGCTTTCACGGAAATATCCGCGGATGACTTTTCATGTCGTCGCCGGCGTGCCGGGGCCGCTGCGGCAGGAGGTGGCGGCGCGCAATGTGGATTTCGCGATTTCACGATTTGCGCGTCCCGTCAGCGAGGAGTATTCGGAAGAAATTCTTTTCCATGATGCCTTGGTCGTGGTCACTGGGCCGAACAATCCACTGACTCGCCGCCGCAAGATCAACGCTTGCCGAGCTGCTGAGCGAGCCTTGGGTGCTGGATTCGCCCAACACTGATTTCGGCGCGATGCAGGCGGGGGTCTTTCGCGCGGCCGGTCTTGATCCGCCGCGGCTTACCGTGGACGGCTACCTCCATCATTCTGCGCAACGAGCTGCTCGCGACGGAGCGTTTCCTCACTGTGGTCGTCAGCTTCTCGCTCCTCCTGCCGCGTAAACATCCCGGACTTAAAGCACTGCCCGTGAAACTGCCCGACATTCGACAACCGGTCGGCATCACCACCTTGAAGAATCGGTCGCTCAGCCCGGTCGCGCAAATGTTCATCGACTCCGTCCGCGAATTGGTGAAGCCGCTTGCGAACAGTCGATAGCCCGGCGTTTGCACCCGCTTCATCAAGTCCGGAACTGGCGCATCGCTTCCGTTCGCGGCACTGCAAAATCACGGCAGATGTTGAGGGTACAACGGAAATGTCGCGGACGTCGCGGGACGGCCGAGTTTGACCCGTCAGCGACATTGCGCTGTTGCTTGATCGGGCGTCATAGGCGAGCAGGGTTTAGTTTCTATCAGTGCTTTTTCTCGACCCTCTTGGAGGAACCATGAAGACGGATATTCACGCTTCTCATCGGCCGTCGCGGATAACGTTCGCTTGCGCTCCTTAGCATGCCCAAGTTATCGTCGCATGTTGTCAACGCGAGCGCGGAGGGAAGCCCTTCACATGCGCCCAATGGCAGCTCTAGCTATTGCCAGCGGCTATTCCACCCCGGGCGACGGACGCAACTATTCTGGTCGCCGAGCTGTCGACTTTGGGCGCGTAGCTTCCGCCGCCCGATGCAGCGCCAACGCGAGCGCGTTACTGCTCAACCTCATGTCGGCAGCAAGCCTGTTGCCAGCGCGCCCCGAGCGCGGCGCAGATTTGGGCACGCATCAAGCGCGAGATGCGGCACCTCGACCGCCTCTCTCGTGCGGCTCGCGTGCGCCGGGCGATCCGTAAGACTGCCGGAAAGTTGAATTAACGTTGCGCCAGCTTTCCGCGTGACGGCTCCGACGCGAATGACCCATCTCTGCCATCAGCCGAGCCGCCGGAAGCAGACGTGAATGACACAGTCGTCGTTGTAGCTCTACCGCGATTTGTCTCCCCGCTGCTTGGGCGCGCTTCCAGACCACCCTCGGAAATGCGCGCGTGTCGCCTCGTCCATCGGAAAAAAGCTCTCGATCCGCAGTTCCTGCAGCGTGATGTCGTGTGGCGTTCCGAGCGTGGCGATGGTCGTGAAGAGGCGCAGTTCCGTGCGACCTTTTCGGAAGTGCATGGGTAGAATAGGTCCGTCGGCGCTGATGGCGGCATGCTTGGTCGCCGCCCGCACGTCCTTGTAGCCAAGAAGCCGCTCCAGCAAATTCGCCGTTTCGGTCGTAGTATCTGCGGCCGCGTCGGCCTCGACGCTGCGAATGAAATAGCGAACGACTTCGCCCCAGTTCACGAGATGTGGCCGCAGGACGTCGGGTCCAACGAGCGCGTCGGCGAGATTGATTGCCGTCCCGGGGGCGATCGGGCCTACCAGAAACTCGACGAGTCCGACCGCACCATTGTTGGCTTGAAGCAGGTTCCAATGGCGGTCGACCACAACGGCCGGATACGGCTCCTGCTGGTCAAGGATGTAGATGAGTGCCTCCCGGACAGGTGCCAGTGCTGCGGCCCGAAAATCGGTTTGCGCCCACACCGGCGCAAAACCGGCACCGAGCAATAACTCGTTGGATTGCCGCAGCGGCAGGTCGAGGGCCGCCGACAGGCGCAGCACCATGTCACGGCTCGGCTTCGTGCGGCCAAGCTCCAGGAAACTGATGTGCCGCTGAGAACAGTCTGCAGCTATCGCTAATTGAAGCTGAGAGAGGCCGCGCCTTTTCCGCCACCAGGCGAGGGCAGACGAAAACTTGGGTGATACAGCCATAACTACCTGGCATGTAGTTGATCGGATCGATATGCGCGCAGATGGTGCCCTCGATGGGGCATCACCACAATTGCCTTGGACCTGGCCCCGGTCAGCACCGAGCGAGGGCATAGACGATGAAAGTCGCATTTGCAGGATCGTTCGCCGTGCGGCTCATGGAGCCCGTTCGCGCACGGCTAACGGTCCCTGCGAGATCGCCACTGGCGATGAAGCGGAAATCCTCACCTCTCTCGCTGACGCCGACGTCCTCGTCTCGATGGGCTACACTCGGGCGATGGCTCACGTGGGTCGCCGCCTTCGCCTGATCCAAGTTCCGGGTGCCGGGCTCGACCGAATTGATCGTAGCGCTCTGCGGCCCGAAATGCATCTCGCCAACGCCTATGGCCACGAGGCCGGTATCGCCGAGTATGTTATCGGCACGATGCTTGCGCTGACGCGAAACCTGCATTCCCTCGATGCCAAGCTGCGGAAGGGCGACTGGGACAGCCAATGGGCCGTCGGCTCGCCAGCGCCGCCACTTTGGCCGGAACTTGCCGGCAAGACGCTCGGCATCCTCGGATTCGGCCACATCGGCGAGGCGATTGCTCGTCGCGCGCACGCCTTCGACATGAATGTCGTCGCCATCCGGCGGCAGGCGCAACCGCAAGCGCCAGAAGGTGTGTCGTTCGTCGGCGGACCGGAGCGGTTGGACGACGTCCTGCGTGCGAGCGATTACCTCGCCATCACGCTCTCGCTGTCGCCCGAGACACGCGGGCTACTTGATGAGCGAAGGCTCGGCTTGATGCGGCCGACCGCTTGTCTGATCAACGTGGCCCGGGCAGAGGTCTTGGATGAGAGAGCACTCTATCGAGCCCTGTCGACAGGCACGCTTGCTGGTGCCGCGCTCGATGTCTGGTGGCGTTACCCGACCGCTCCCGGACCCCAATTACCTTCGACGCAGCCATTCCATGAATTGCCGAACGTCATCATGACGCCGCACGTGTCCGGCTGGACCGAAGGCATGCTGGAGGCGCGCGCCAAGATCATCGCAGACAACATCGCGCGGACGGCACGCGGCGACCCCCCGCTCAACGCGATCGCTTCGGCCGGTTGACCAAAGGATGCAGAAACGCCACCCCCATTGGTCGTCGCGCCTCCCGTTCTACTACGGTTGGGTAATCATCGGGATTGCCTTCGCGACGATGGCAGTCGGTGTCACCGCCCGGACCGCGTTCTCGATACTTATTGGCACGAACCTGCCGATCCGGAATGTCCGCTACATGGCCGCTTCTGGGGGGATCCGGACATTGAGCCGACAGCGCCCCAGGGCCGAGTTTGACCCAACTGAGACATCGGCGGCTCAAGATTTTCGCAGCGCAAAAAGCATTGTTCGCTCCTTGCTTAAAGCGTGGTATCGTCCCCTCTATTGCATGCACACGACCTCCGGCCGGAGGGGTCGCATGGCAATCCACATCCGACGGCGAGAATTCATATTCACACTGGGCGGCGCAGCAGCTGCGTGGCCGCGCGCGGCGCGGGCGCAGCAGGGCGAGCGCATGCGGCGCATCGGAATTCTGCTGCCGTTCACTCCGAGCGACATGGAAATCCAAACCCGCGTCCGCGCCTTTCGAGAGGAATTGCGGAAAAGAGGGTGGGCGCCGGGCGTCAATGTCCAGTTCGACGAGCGCTGGACCATCGACAACATGGACCTGATCCGCTCGGCCGCCGCAAACCTCGTGGAGTTAAAGCCGGACGTGATCCTAGCCGTTGGCGGCCGGGTCGTTCCGGTGCTGATGCAAATGACGCGCTCGGTTCCGATCGTCGTTCCGGGCGGCTCCGATCCGGTCGGAAGGGGCTGGGTGGAGAGCTTGGCTCGGCCGGGCGGCAACGTCACCGGATTTGTCACAATGGAGCTCTCGATCATCGGCAAGATGGTGCAGACGCTCAAGGAAATTGCGCCCGGCATGTCACGCGTCGCCATGATCTTCAATCCGGACAACCCGGGAGCGGCGCTGTCTGAGCGTTCGTTTGTCTCTGCCGCCGGGCCGCTTGGCGTCAATCCAATCATTTCTCCCATTCACGGGCTTCCTGACATCGAACGCGCCGTTGCGGCCGTGGCAGCGCAGCCCAATGGCGGCATCTTCGTCCCCCTGGATGTCACGCTCAGCGCTTTCTTGGAGCAGACCGTCGCGACGATCGTGCGGCATCGCCTGCCCGCAGTCTATTCGGAGCGTGACTTCGTCATGCGTGGAGGACTGGTTTTCTACGGCGCGGATCGGGTCGAGATATATCGCCGCGCGGCGTCCTACGTCGATCGCATCCTGCGCGGCGAAAAGCCCGGCGATTTGCCCTATCAGCAGCCGACGAGCTACCAACTCGTGATCAACCTCAAGACCGCCAAGGCGCTCGGGCTCGAAGTACCGCCGACGCTGCTCGCCCGCGCCGACGAGGTAATCGAATGAGCAACTGTCATCTTGTCGCAGGGAGATCGCTGATCGATTTGGTCGCGTCAAGGCTGGCGCTTCGCGCCCCCGCACTCCGTGCGGCTACGGCCTTGACTTGGCCAAATCGCTCAGCGCAACGGCTACCGTGCGGTCGACGCGCTGCGCCGACCGCTGTAACGGTTGACCCGAGCCGTACCGTCACGGAGCATGGCGTTGAGCGTGGTGATCATCTTACGCATCACCGCCACGATGACGACCTTCGGCTTCTTTCCGGTCGCCGCGAGGCGATCGTGGAATGCTTTGAGCGCAGGATTTCAATTACTAGCGCTCAGCGCCGCCATGTAGAGCACGTGGCGGACACGCGCGCGACCACCCCAGATACAACGGCGCCCTTTGAGCTTGCCGCTATCGAAGTCATAGGGCGCAAGCCCGACGAGAGCGGCAACCTGTTTGCGGCTCATCTGGCCGAGCTCGGGCAAGAGCGCAATCAGCGTGCAAGCCAATACGGCGCCTACCCCCGGCATGGAAGTGAGCAGCCGGAAACGATGGGCGAGAGCAGCATCGGCTGTAACGATCTCGACCAGGCGCTGGTCGAGCAGGTCGATGTCGGCGGTAAGCCCAGCGACTCGGCGGCGAGAAAGACGTTGCAGCATCGCGCCTTCCAGCAGTCTGGACGCATTCTCGGTGGCGACCTTCTGCTCACTGAGCTGGCGCCGGACGGTAAGCATCGCGGCGAGCTGTTCGATCATCGGCGCCTGCCGCTGTGCCGGGCGCGTCGGCATGACGGCGACGAACGATGCGATCATGCGCGCATCGAGCCGGTCGTTCTTGGCCAGCGTCCCGCTGGCCTTGGCGAATTGCCGCAGCTTGAACGGATTGATCTGGCGCACGGACATGCCGGCCGCAAGCAAGGCCCGGACCACACCACGTTCGTAGCCACCACTCGCCTCGACACCAATCGCCGTGATCGAGGAGCCGCGCAGCTGCTCGACCAGTTCGGCCCAGCCGGCAGCGTCATTGCTCACCGAAGAACATTGCTCGTCGGGTAACACCGTGATGTCCAAACGATCCTTCGACACGTCGATACCACCGAAAGAGAGCATTGCCATCTTCGTATCCCTTCCTTGCTGATGCGGGCTCGTGCCCGGGCAACTGTTCGGGTATGGAAGAAGCGACTGGAGCTCCAAGCTCATTCACGGTTTGGGATCCGAAGCGCCTGCGGGCTTCCGGTCGCGACGGGGAGACGGTCATGACCGAACCCCCGTCGCCCCTCAGAATGCTGCTTTCCCGACATACAAAGCGCCGCGAGTTCATCACGCTCCTCGGCGGCACCACGATGGCATGGCCGTTCGCCGCGCGCGCGCAGCAGCGCATACGGAGCCGACCTTGATGACACGTCTTTACACGTTCACGATCTCACATTTTGCTGAGAAGGCTCGTTGGTCACTCGACTATAAGGGCATTCACTACCAAGAAAAGCGCCTAGTGCCCGGCTCACATTTTCCAATCATTAAGCGCATAGCGCCTGGCACTTTCGTGCCGGTGCTCCAGGATGCTGGGCGCATCATTCAAGGCTCCAGCGCCATCATCGACTACGTCGACGAGCACAGTCCCGAGCCCCCGCTTACCCCGGCGGATCCATCCGAACGACAACGCACGCTCGAGCTCGAGCGTTGGCTCGATTGCGAGTTTGGGGAGCGGGTTCGCCGCGTCTTCTACTTCCACGCGCTCAATCATCGTGATCTGGTTATCCCCCTATTCAACCAAGGCGGACCTTGGTGGGGCCGACTGTTTTGTCGCGTTGGTTTCCGCATGATCGCCAATCGCATTCGCCAGATGTACGCAATCACGGCGGAGAACGTGGCGCTCGACATGGATCGCGTGACCGCCGCCTACGAGCGCCTAGACACGCTACTCGAAAATCGCCGCTATCTGGTCGGTGATCAATTCAGCCGGGCTGACCTGACGCTCGCGGCGCTCGCAGCGCCAACGTGGCGACCACCCGAGCACTCGACGTATTGGCCACCGGACGAACTCTATCCGCACGAAATCACAGCCTTCCGGGCTCGTTTCGCAAAGACGCGCACCCGCGAACACGTGCTGCGTATGTATCGCGAGCACCGCCTACCGAAGGCGTAGCATGACCTGCGCGGCACCTCCGCTGGGACCGCTCGCTGCGTAGGCGGAGCCAGCTGTTCGCACCTTGTTTCAGGACGTCGCGTCACGCACCGAGGGATTGCCTGATGAGCACCTCACAGGGCGCCGCCGTCCGCGGCGGCCGTACCGCTCCGGCATCAGATGGGCGGGCCGATGGCGACTTCCGGTAATGGCACGAAGCTGCCGATTGCGGCGCTGCGACATCACGGCAGATATTGAGGGTAGAACGGACATGTCACGGACGTCGCGGGATGGCCGAGTTCGATCCCGTAGCGGACATTCGAAAACTTGCTCCGAAGGCGCCCGCATGCATGCCGTGTATGCGGCCAAGACCTGTGCATCCGCGCAGTATGCGGCTGTTTTGGCCTTGCATTCTTGTTGATGAAATCGGCAGGC
>CAWHCK010000054.1:0-74704 GCA_963827585.1 uncultured Alphaproteobacteria bacterium | reverse complement strand
ATATGTGTGACGCCTTCGTTCATCGTATTGCTCAATACCGCGTTCGTGCAGGCGGTGCGGGATCCGGAGATCGTCAAGCAGGTGAGAGATCAGGGCGCCGAGGCGGTCGCCACCACGCCGGCAGAGTTCGCGGCGTTCATCGCCGCCGAAACCGAGCGCTTCGGCAAGATCGTGAAGGCGGTCGGCGCCAAGGCGAGTGAATGAAGGGTGAAGCCGCACCGGTGCGCGGGCCGCACGCGGTCGCCGGCGGCAATTTCAGTCGATCCACAGATCTGCAATTCCAGCCAGGAGCGCTTCGATGACAATGTGGCAGCCCGACCCGACCTTCTATCCGTCTCCGCGCATGGCGATGAAAGCTCCTGCCGAGACATTCGCCTATGTCGCGTCATCTGATCCCGCCCGCAAAGTGCCGGACGCGCATCGCTATCGTCGATGTGGATCCCGAAATCGAAGAGCTATTCAAAGATCACCGGGCACGGTGAAGATGCCCAATGCCGGCGACGAGCTGCACCATTTTGGATGGAATGCCTGCAGCTCCGCGCTCTGTCCTTATGCGCCGCATCCACACATCGAGCGCCGCTACCTCGTGGTGCCGGGCCTCCGTTCGTCACGCATTCACATCATTGACACCAAACCCGATCCGCGCCAACCGAAAATAGTGAGAGTCATCGAGCCGGAAGAACTCTTGCTCGAGTTGTAACTATTCGCGACTTCACACGATCCATTGCGGGCCCGAAGGCATCTACATCAGCGCTCTCGGTTCACCGGATGGCGAGGGACCGGGCGGCGTCTTCCTGCTCGATCACTTCTCTTTCGATGTGCTCGGACAGTGGGAAGTGGAGCGGGGACCGCAATATCTGGCTTATGATTTCTGGTGGCACCTCGGTCACGATACGATGGTTACCAGTGAGTGGGGAACGCCGGACATGTTCGAAGACGGTCTGAACCCGGACCTGCTCCTGAACAGCAAGTACGGCCGTCGTATACATTTTTGGGATTTGCGGAAGAGGCGGCATCAGCAGGCGATCGACCTGGGCGAAGAGCAGCAACTGGTGCTGGAGCTGCGGGCGGCTCACGATCCGACCAAAGCGTATGGCTTCGTCGGAGTCGTCGTCTCCCTGAAAGATTTGTCGAGCTCAATCTGGCTCTGGCATCGAGAGAATGGAAGCTGGAACATCCGGAAGGTGATCGAGATTCCTGCGGAGCCGGCCGAGCCCGAGCAGTTGCCGCCGATGCTGCAAGGCTTCAAGGCGGTTCCGCCACTGGTCACTGACATCAACCTGTCGCTCGACGACCGCTTCCTCTATGTCTCCTGCTGGGGCACCGGCGAGATGCAGCAGTACGATGTCTCCGATCCATTCAATCCCAGGCTTACAGGCTCGGTACATCTGGGCGGCATAGTCGCGGCGCCGCCGCATCCGAAGAGGCCCGAGGAGCCTTTGAACGGTGCGCCGCAAATGGTCGAAGTGAGCCGCGATGGTCGTCGCGTCTACTTCACCAACTCGCTCTACCACTCCTGGGACGAGCAGTTCTATCCGGAAGGCATCCGGAGCTGGATGGTCAAACTGGATGCCGATCCGGCGGGCGGTCTCAGCGTAGATCGCGATTTCTTTGTTGAGTTTGACGGCTATCGCTCGCACCAGATTCGCCTGGAAGGCGGAGATTGTTCGTCGGATTCCTACTGCTATCCATGAGTGAACATGTCTGGCCCTGGATCGTGCTCCTGGGATTGGTGCGTATCACGGGATCAATCCCGCTATGGATGGCTGTTTGCCGTTGCGCTCGGCCTGCACCGCAACAGCCAAAAGCGCACTGTTCTCCTTTCGCTGATTTCGATCGCCGTCGGCCACGCGCTGGCGATCGCCGTGGTTCGTGGTGCTTTGTCATCGGCGCTTGTGGCGCGGTCATCGAACTCGTGCATCCTTGCGGTGATTTCCGGTGCTGGCGGCCCCTGATCGCCTGGGCGCTCTGGCATGCCTTTTTACGGCCATCGACATCGCGTGCGTTTCGGCATGCGGACCGGGACTCATCGGTCCCGCCGTCTGGTCATCTTCTTCATGGCGACGGCGCATGGCGCCGGCCTCATGTTGTGGCCGGCACTGATGCCGCTCTGTCTCGGCGAGATCTCCGCGCCGGGCCACGCCAGCCCCATGGCGACGGCATTGCTGGGCGTCGGCCTGCACACGCTCGCGATGCTGACCGTGACCACGGCGATCGCGGTCACGGTCTACGAGTGGATTGGAGTGGAAATGCTGCGACGGACGTGGATCAACGTCGACCTGGTCTGGATGGTGGCGCTGGTCGGCGCCGGCCTGTGGCTGCTCGTCGGCGGGTTCATCGTCATCTAGCTCTTTTCTGGAGCATGATCTTTTCCGAAAACCGGTGCCCACTTTTCGGGATCATGCTCTAAGGCCTGTTGAAATTCATCGGGAGTTTATCACGGCTGCGGCGAGATGGATGTTGGCGGCGAAGCTCTCATCGGTTTTGTCTGCGCACATGGCGATGCATTTTGAACTCCTTGAGCTTGCAGAAGAAGTTCTCGATGAGGTGTCGCCACTTGTAGAGCTCGGCGTCGATCGGCAGAGGCGAAGCCCGCCGTGGATGCTGCGAGATGACGATCTTGGCGCCGCGCTCGTTGAGGTCGGCGATGATCGAATTGCTGTCGAAAGCTTTGTCGGCGATGAAGCCGCCAAAGGTGAGACCGTCGAGATGAGCGGAGCGACGCCCACAGTATCGAAGCGCTGGCCCGGCAAGAGAACGAAACGGACGAGATTGCCGAGCGCGTCGGTTCAGCGCCGAGTGTTTTCTTGGTCGTCATGCCGCCTTTAGAGCGGCCAATGGCCTGGTTTTGGGTCCCCCTTTTGCGCCCTGTCCGTGGCGATGGACCTTGACGATGGTAGCGTCGACCATGGCGAATTCCATGTCGGGCTGGTCCGAGCAGGCCTCGAAAAGCCTGACGAAAACGCCGACTTTGACCCAATAGCGATAGCGCTTGAAGACAGTGTTCCAGTTGCCAAACAAAGCCGGAAGATCACGCCATGGGCTTCCCGTCCGCACGACCCAGAGCACCGACTTCGACGAAGCGGCGGTTGTCGCCTCCGCTGCGCCCGGGGTCCGTCGGCTTACCCAGACAATGCGGCTCGATCTTCGCCCATTGGGCGTATCTGGGTGCAAAATCGCTCCATCCAAAGCTTGAATCACAACCAGGCCTCAGGGGAAATCCTCATTCTCAACAGGCCTTAGCGCACCGCGTGCAGCGGTCCGGGTCACTGCGGCACCGTCATCAGCTCCAGCAGGTGACCGTCGGGGTCCTTGAAATAGAAATCCCCGGCCGCCGCCCCAATCGTTGAGCTTGCCGTTGTCGTAGGCGTCCGGGTCGCTGCCATATGCCAGCCCCGCGTCCTTGACGCGATTGAAAATGGCATCGAACTCGTCCTCGCTGACGTGAAAGGCGTAGTGGTGGCTTTCGAACGATCCGTTGTCGTCGAACAGCAGCGTCGTCTGGTCGTTCACCCGCACCGGTGCGAAGTAGCCGCCGGCCTCGGGTTTCAATCCGAAAATCTTCGCGAAGAAGCGCGCTGCCGCTTTCTTGTCGCGCGCCGGAACGATGGTGTGGTTCAAGACGATCGTCATGGCGTTCCTCCTAGGGGCTTGGCGTCGGACATATATGGGCGATGCGGGAGAATCCCGCGGGCACGGCAGGCACATTTATTGCAGGGACAGATTTGAGATGGGCGTTCCTTGAACGTCGCAAGCTGCAGTAGGATTTTCTATCGCAATGGCGCACTTTGCTACAATATTTTTCTCTTTGTGCGCCACGATCAGGCTACTATGTGGAAGATATTACTAGTCCCTAACCGCGCGGAGCTGAACGAAATGCGTTTCCTTCCGGTGTTCGTCGATACCGCCGCTGGGGTCATTGTCCTAGTCGGTTCGGGCGAGCCCGCGCTCGGCAAGTTGCGCCTGCTGCGGGCGGCCGGAGCGCATGTCCGCTGGTTCTCCTGCGACGCCGACGTGGTCGAAGAGGTGGTGACGCTGCCGGGAGAGGGCCAACTCGATGTCAATCTCGGCGATCCGCTCGAAGCCGATTTGAGCGACGTCGTGGCCATTGTTTCCGCGGCCGGCGACCCCCTCGACACCCGCGTCGCCGCGCGCGCGCGTCGTCAACGCATTCCGGTCAATGTCGTCGACCGGCCCGAGCTCTCGACGTTCATCTTTCCCGCCATCGTCGACCGTGGCGACGTGGTGGTCGCGATCAGCACCGGCGGAGCCTCGCCGCTCCTCGCGAGCCGTCTGCGTGAGCTGATCGAAGCCTTGCTGCCTAGTCGCATCGGCGACCTCGCGCATTTGATCGGTCGCCATCGCAGCCGCTTCGCAGCGATGCCGCGGGGGCTGTCGCCGCGCCGTTTCTGGCAAAATGTCATCGCAGGTCCCATCGCCGAGGCGGTGCTGGCGGGCCGCGGCGCCGAGGCGGAGGCGCGGCTTGCGGCTGCGATCGATGCGAATGGCGCGCGCCGTGGCGGCCACGGCAACAGCGAGACGGTGTTCTTCGTCGGCGCCGGTCCCGGCGATCCCGATCTCTTGACCTTGCGCGCGCTCCATGCGCTGGCCGACGCCGACGTCGTGTTCTACGACCAGCTGGTGACCGCGGGCGTGCTCGACCGCGCCCGACGCGGCGCCCAGCAGGTTTTCGTCGGCAAGCGGCGTGGCCAGCCCGGTGTCAGCCAGGACGAGATCAACCGGCGGCTCGTTGAGGCGGCGCGCGCCGGTCGCCGCGTGGTGCAACTCAAGGGCGGCGATCCGTTCGTATTCGGACGCGGGGGCGAGGAGCTGGAATATCTGCGCCAGGCCGGCGTCCCGGTGGTAGTAGTTCCCGGCATCACCGCGGCGCTCGGCTGCGCCGCCGAATCCGCCCTGCCGCTGACGTTCCGCAACGAAGCCTCCAAGCTCACCTTCATCACCGCCCACCTCGCCGAGGAGGCTGTGGCGATCGACTGGTCGGGCCTCGCCGATGCACAGACCACCGTCGTGGTTTATATGGGGCTTGCCTCCGCCGCTGAGGTGCGTGACGGCTTGATCGCAGCCGGTCGCGATCCCGCAACTGCGGCTGCCGTTCTTGCGCGTGGCACGCAGCCGTATTCGCGGGCGGCGGTGGGGCGCCTCGAGCAACTGCCCGCCTTGGCCGCCGAAGCGGGCGAGGGCCCGGCCATTCTCGTCATCGGCGACGTGGTCGCGCGCTCGGCGCCTTGGCGCACCGCCGAGCTCGGCGCCTTGATCGCGCGGGAGGCCGCATGACCTCGCCGCTGCAGCAGAAGGTCAAGGTCACGGGTCCGGTCGTGGTCACCGCCAACCGGCTCGGCGATGGCGCCGTGGTCTATCGCTCCGCCGATGGGAGCTGGACCACCGAGCTTGCTGCGGCCGCGGTCGTGACGACGACGCCGGCTGCAACCGAACTGCTCACCGCCGCGCTCGCCGACAGGCTCAGCGCGGTCGATGCCTATATCGCTCCGGTGGAGGTCACCCCGGAAGAGCGGGTGCTGCCCGGCAATCTGCGCGAGCGGATCCGCTTGAATGGGCCGACCGTCGCGTTCCCGGCCGGGAGCTGAGGACACGCCATGTATCTCTACGACGACTTCGACCGCACGCTTGTCGACGAGCGCGTCCGCGAATTCCGCGACCAGGTGGCGCGCCGCTTGTCGGGCGAACTGACCGAGGAGGAATTCAAGCCGCTGCGGCTCATGAACGGGGTCTATCTGCAACTGCACGCCTATATGCTGCGGATTGCGATCCCCTATGGCACGCTCTCGACCGACCAGATGCGCATGCTGGCGCATGTGGCGCGCCGCTACGACCGCAACTACGGCCACTTCACCACCCGCCAGAACATCAGTTCAACTGGATCAAGCTCGCGGAGCTCCCCGACGCGATGGCCGACCTCGCGCGCGCCGGACTGCACGGCATGCAGACCAGCGGCATTTGCGTCCGCAACATCACCACCGACCAGTGGGCGGGGGTCGCGCCCGATGCGATCGAGGATCCGCGGCCGTGGGCCGAGCTGCTGCGCCAGCACCTGACGCTGCATCCGGAATTCTCCTTCCTGCCGCGAAAGTTCAAGATCGCGCTGACCGCGTCGGCGCATGACCGCGCGGCGGTGCGGGTTCACGATATCGGCCTGCGGATGCACAGAAACGGAGCCGGCGAGACCGGCTTCGAGGTGATCGTCGGCGGCGGGCTCGGACGCACCCCGTTCATCGGCAAGACCATCAAGCCGTTCCTGCCGAAGCGCGATCTGCTCAGCTACGTCGAGGCGATCCTGCGCACCTACAATCAGTACGGCCGGCGCGACAATATCTACAAGGCCCGCATCAAGATTTCTCGTCCACGAGCTCGGCGCCGAAAGATTTGCGCGCGACGTCGAAGAGGAATGGCAGTCGATCAAGGACGGCGCGCTCGCGCTCGATTCTGCCGTCGTCGCCGAGATCGCGTCGCGATTTCGCTATCCGGATTACGAGGCGCTCGCCGACAGTCCGCCCGAGCTGGCGAAAGCGCGCGCGGACAAGCGCTTCCGCGTCTGGCTCGACAATTCGGTCGCCAACCACAAGGTCCCCGGCTATGCCATCGTGACGCTCTCGCTCAAGCGCGTGGGAGAGCCGCCCGGCGACGCCACCGCCAGGCAGATGGACGCCATCGCCGATCTCGCCGACCGCTACAGCTTCGGAGAGATCCGCGTCGGACACGAGCAAAATCTGGCCCTGCCGCATGTCGCCCAGCGCGATCTGCCGGCGCTGTGGCGGGCGCTCGACGAGATCGGCGTCGCCACGCCGAATGTCAATCTGATCTCCGACATCATCGCCTGCCCGGGTCTCGACTATTGCAGCCTCGCCAATGCGCGCTCGATCCCGGTCGCCGAGGAGATCACGCGCCGGTTCCGGAATCTCGACCTGGCGCATGATCTCGGACGGCTGCACATCAACATTTCCGGCTGCATCAACGCCTGCGGCCATCATCACATCGGGCACATCGGCATCCTGGGCGTCGAGAAGAACGGCGAGGAATATTACCAGGTGACCATCGGCGGCCGCGCCGACGAGAGCGCCGAGCTCGGCAAGATCCTGGGTCCGGCCGTGCCCTACGGCGAGATCGCCGACGTGGTCGAGGACATCGCCGCCGCCTATCTCGAGCTGCGCGAGCGCCCGGGAGAGCTCTTCATCGACACGGTCAAGCGCGTCGGCGTCGATCCCTTCAAGGAGCGGGTCTATGCCGCTCGTTAAGGCAGGCCGCATCATCGAAGATCGTTTCGTGCGCGTGCTCGATGACGCGCCGGTGCCGGAGGGCATTGCGGTCATCCTGCCGGCGGCGCGGCTCATAGCCGACGCGCGCGAGCTCGTCCTGCGCCAGGCGCTGACCGGCGTCATCTGGCCCAACGACCGCAAGATCGCCGAGCTCGCTCCCTATCTCGACTGGATCGCGCTGGTGGCGCTGGCATTCCCCACCTTCCGCGACGGTCGCGCCTACAGTCAGGCGCGGCTGCTGCGCGAGCGCCATGAATTTCGCGGAGAGCTGCGCGCAACCGGTCAGGTATTGCGCGACCAGCTGCTGTTCCTGCAACGCGCCGGCTTCGATGCATTCGAGCTGACCAAGGAGGCCGACGCGGCGGCCTTCGCCGAGGCCGTCCACCGTTACAGCGTGTTCTATCAGCCGACGGGCGACGGGCGGGCGACGACGCTGCGGGCGCGGCTGTCGCATGGTCCGTCGTCGACGGTTCCCGGCCGGCGGGAGTTTGCCCGGTGATGCTCAGGCGGTCTGTGCTACGCTAGCTCAATGTCGGAACAAGCCGCAGAGCATGTACTGTCCGCGACTGCCGAGCCGCTCGTGCCGCCGGAGTGGCTCAATGCGCACCTTGGCGACGGAGACTTGCTGATCCTCGATATTCGCTCGGTGGTCGACGGCGGCGGACGGGAAGCCTATGAAGCCGGGCATATTCCGGGAGCGCTGCACAGCGACTACGTGAAAGACGGCTGGCGCGCCACCAAGGGAATGGCCTCCGGGCTTCTTCCCGATCACGCCGCGCTGGCCGGCCTGTTCAGCCGCATCGGGCTCACGCCGCAGCATCACGCCATCGTCGTCTCGGCCGGGACGACGGTGGGCGATTTCAGCGCGGCCGCCCGCGTCTACTGGACGCTCAAGATCGCCGGCCACGCGAAGACGTCCATCCTTTCGGGCGGCATGGCGGTCTGGGACCGCGATCCGACGCGGCCGCTGGCCGCCGGGACCGTTCCCGCGCGCCCGCCGTCACCACCCTATCCGATCCGGCTCGTACCGGAGCTGCGCGCCGATGCGGGCGCGGTCGCAAGCGCGATCGCCGATCAAGCCACGGTCCTGCTCGACAGCCGCGCAACGAACTTCTTCGAGGGCCGCGCCAAGTCCCCGCAGGCGACGCGGGCAGGGCGGCTTCCGGGCGCAGTCCAACTCGATCACGTGGTGGCGTTTGATTCCGCGGCGCAGACGTTGAAGTCGAAGGCGGAGCTCGAGAAAATCTTCGCAGCAATTCCCGCCCAGCCCGTCATCAACTATTGCAACACCGGGCATCAGGCCGCAACGAACTGGTTCGTCTTGTCGGAGGTGCTCGGGCGCCGCGGGGTATCGCTCTACGACGGCTCCCTGTCGGAATGGACCGAAGAATCCGACCGTCCAGTGGACGTCGGCCCGGTCGAGCGTTCGTAGCGCCTATTCCGACAGCCGCAACACCGCATGCAGCAGCACGGCGGCGCCGGCTTCCAGGTGCTCGGGCGCGGTGTGTTCGCGGACGTTGTGGCTCAGCCCCCCGACGCTCGGCACGAAGATCATGCCGGCCGGGCAGAGCCGCGCCATCATTTGCGCATCGTGGCCGGCACCGGACGGGAGCCGGCGGCACGGGAGAGCGAGCTCGCGCGCCGTCGTCTCGACGAGCGACACCATCCCGGCCGGAAACGCGACCGGGGTAAAGCGCGCGAGGCTGCGCGTTGCGACCGCGACCTGCTCCTGCGCGGCAAGGCGATCGAGGAAGGCGGCAAGCTGCTGCTCGGCCTCCTGCAGCCGGTTTTCATCGGTGTTGCGCAGATCGATCGTCATGACGGCCCGTTCTGCAACCACGTTCACGAGGTTCGGGTAAAGCTCGATCCGTCCGACGGTGCCCTTCTGATGGCCGCCCATGTCTTGGGCCAGCCGGCGCACGAACAGCGCGACCTCGGCGGCCGCGCAGGCGGCGTCGCGCCGCAGATGCATCGGCGTCGTGCCGGCATGCGCCGACCGGCCGGTGATCGATACCTGCGTCCACGAGAGCCCCGTGATACCCTCGACCGCGCCGATGACGAGGCCCTCGTCTTCCAGGATCGGCCCCTGCTCGATGTGCAATTCCAGATAGGCATGCGGCGTGAGCGTGCCCGGCCTCGCGTCGCCCGCGTAGCCGATACGCCGCAGCTCCTCGCCCACCGCCGCGCCGTCGATGCCGCGGATGGCGTAGGCGTCGTCGAGCGCGAGGCCGCCGACATAGACCAGGCTGCCCATGGCATAGGGTGGAAAGCGCGAGCCCTCCTCATTGGTGAAGGCGACCAGCGCCAGCGGACGGCGCGTGGCGCGGCCGGCGTCGTCGAGCGCCGCGCAGGCTTCGAGGCCGGCCAGCACGCCGTAGAGGCCGTCGTAGCGGCCGCCGGTCCCGACCGTGTCGATGTGCGAGCCGAACATCACGGCCGGCATGTTTTCGCGCCCGGCGCGCACGCCGATGATGTTGCCGATCGCGTCGATGGTCACGTCGAGGCCAAGCTCGCGCATCCACCGCACCAGCAGGTCGCGGCCGGCGCGGTCCTCGTCGCTGAGCGCGAGCCGGCAATTGCCGCCGCCGGGCAACGCGCCGATGCGATTGAAGGTATCGAGCCTGCCGAGCAGGCGCTCGCGATCGATCCGAGGCGATGTCGTCATCGTGCGCGCTGACGCCCGATCGTGGAGGGCATACTCAGCCGACCGCACCATGGGCAAGGGCGGCACCGCCGGCGAGCGCCGGGCATGCCGTCCTGCGCGCATGCAACAGACGAAATGACCGGGCAAGTCGCAGATTTCCGGCGTGGGCCGGATGGCCTTGCACGGAGGCGCATGACCGGCCGAGTCGCATTGGCGGTCAACCTTCCTCGACCGCGATCTTCGCGTTCTTGATGACCGTCCGCCAGCGCTCCGTGTCCGAGCGAATGTGCTCGGCGAATTGCTCGGGCGACCCCGCGATCGGCTCGTAGAAGTTCGGCGTGAGAAACCGCTGGTGGAAGTCGCGATCGGTAAGCATGCGTTGCACGGCATTGTTGATCTTGGCGACGATCTCCCCGGGCGTGCCGCTTGGAGCAAAAAGCCCGAACCAGACCACCGCTGTGAAACCCGGCAGGCTCTCGCCGACGGTCGGCAGGTCCGGGAGCAGGGCCAGACGCTCGCGGCTGCCGACGCCGAGCGGTCGCAATTGCCCGGTCTTCCACGGCTGCACGATCAGCCCCGTGCTCACGAACATCATCGGAATGTGACCGGCGACCACGTCGGTGAGCGCGGGCGCGGCGCCTTTGTATTGCACGGGTGTGAGCTTCGCCCCGGTCATGGACTGCAGCAGCTCCATGCTCAGATGCGGGCCCGACCCGACGCCGAGGCTGCCGTAGTTCAAATCGCCCGGCTTGGCCTTGGCCAATGCGATCAGCTCTCCAAGGTTCTGCACCGGCAGCGACGGATGCACGACCAGTGCCTGGCTGATGCTGGCGAGCCCCGTGATCGGCGTGAAATCCTTGACCGCGTCGTAGGGCAGCTTGCGATAAAGATGGGGATTGACCGTGAAGGTATGCTCCGGGGTCAACAGGAGCGTGTATCCGTCCGGCGCCGAGCGTGCGACCGCGGCGGTGCCGACCTGGTTGTTGGCCCCGCCCTTGTTCTCGACCAGGACCGGCTGGCCCCATTCGTCGGTCAATCGCTGCGCCAGCGCCCGCGCGATCACATCCGCCGCGCCTCCGGCCGCCAGCGACACCACGATCGTGATCGGCTTCGCCGGATAGGTCTGGGCCGCGGCCGCGGCACCAAAGAGCGTGACGCATGCGAGCGCCGTCGCGGTTCGAAACCATTGCATAGGCGTTTCTCCCTTACCGTCTTTAGCTTGGATTACAATCTTGTGGGTGAGGTCGTGGATGTAAACGCGCGCTCTGTCGGCGATCGGGGGCTCGAAATCGCTTAGACGGATTCTTTCTTCAATGACGCTCGCATCGAGCGGTCGCGCAGAATGATAGGCTTCGATAAATGACCTGTCCTTGTCGTCCAAGCGCGCGAGCTTTGATACAATCAGGTCCTCCGGACAAGGCGCAACCGCAGTCACAATTCGTCCGCCGACATCAAATCGTCGGACAACAGCTCTAGTTTGCCAGCCGGCCGGTAAGGTCGCGGTGTTCTCATCCACGCCATCGATGTAGAAGCCGTGGGTTTGATGAAACTGCGAGCCACTCCCAAACAAGGCATCGATATGTTCCGACGCCTCGGGGAATTCGTTCGGATGCTTCCTTTTCTCCTCGGTTTCCCAAATCCTTGCATTTTCAGGAAACACGTCGATTTCGGGCGAGGTCCTCATCAGAGCCGGCGCATCGGGCCACGCCAAGAGAATACTTTGGCTGCCAATGATGAAGATTTTGTCGGTTTTGAACTCGGTTGCGATAGCGCGGACTGTTCGTTCCAGATCTTCCAAAGTGCGGACTGGACGAGATGCCGACATCAAGCTGCCATCGATCGGATGCCCTGGCTGTCGCCGTGTGCCGGACGCGACATGCGAGCGACAATTCTTTTCGCAGCCCGTCTGATCCGCCGCCGCAAAGTCTGATCTCTGAAATCCACGCCTTCAGCCGTCACGAACGGAGAAGACAGCCGCAAACGCTTCATATCTTGATTGCGGCTGGTCAGGAGTGCGCGAAGCTTCCACGTTGGGAGTCGAAGTAGTTCGTCCCAGTCCGCAACAAACGATCGGTCCGGAAAATGGATCGACATTTTGGTGAGCGAGACTTTCGCCCGATCGACCAACAATGGATCGCGAGCGAGCAACCGCGCAATCAGCCGATGCATGATCAGCTTCGCAGTGTCATTGACGGTCTCTTGGTTGAGCGGGGCATGCATGATATCCGACCCAGTAGCTCCTTGGCGCCGAACTGCAAATGTAGTCCTTCCGCTAGTAAACCTCAACTCTCAGTAAACTCTCCTGCTCACGACCTCGATTGATGCGTGTGCGCCGCTTCCTGCGTCGCCGCCGTTGAGCGCGCGTTCCGCGTGTAGGGGCGCAAATTTGCAGACTTGTCGCCGCGTCAGGAGCCGCGTCCGGCAGGTTCGAATCCCAACGCGATCCAGGCGTGGCGCTGGGCGGGCGCGGTCAGCATCGCGATGAATCTCTCGGCGGCGTCGCGGTTGCCGCTCGCCGCCATCACGCCGGCGGCATAGGCCGTGGCATTCTGGATGGCGGCCGGCAGCGGCCCCACCGCCTTGACCCCTTTGACCGGCACGATCTCGCTGAGGAAGGTCGAGCCGAGCTCGGCATCGCCCGCCAGCACCTTGTCCACCACCTCGTCGCCGTTGATGCACAGCAGCGCCTTCTTGCCGACCGCGTCGGCGATGCCGAGCCGCACGAGCAGGCCGACGAGAAAGATTCCGGAGGTGCCGCCCGTCTGCGGGTCGGTATAGGCGACCGAGCGGGCAGCGAGCATGGCCTGCTTGAAGCGCTCCGGCGTCGATATGTCCGGCACCGGCGTGCCGTCGCGCACGCAGATGCCGGTCGACGTGCGGCCGAGCTCGGTCCGGCTGCCCGCAACGAGCACGCCCGCTTGCTCGAGCTGGGCGACTGCCGGCGCCGTCCCTACGATGATGTCGGCGGTCTCTCCGTCCTCGAGCCGCTGCCGCACGCCACCGATGGTGCCGAACGTGAATTCGACCTGGTCGCCGGTATCGCGCGTGAACTTCGGCGCGAAGCCGGTGACGACATATTTCACCGCTCCCGCGGACAAGACTTTCAGATACGCAACACGGGGACCAGGTGCGGCAGATGTCATCCTCAAGAGCGCTCCGGCCGGCGCGATGTTGAACAAAGCGGCGGAACCTGCTTATGGCTTCAGCGACGCCACTGTCAAACCGCTGTGGCGCGGCCAAAGCCGGCGCTGCAATCTTGCGTCGAAACAACACGGACGCACACTATTGCCACGACGGGACATGCGACCGTCGAATGAACGGAGAAACCAGCGATGCCGCGCAGCAGCATCAATGTCGGCGAGATTGCCCACGCGTCGCCCATTCCGAACGCGAGCCGCATCGGCAATATCATCGTCTCGAGTCTCATCCGCGGGGCCGATCCCGCGACCTCGAAGCTCGCCGCCACCTTGGAGCGGCAATGCGCGTTCATGTTCATGCACATGCGGCAGACCGTCGAGGCGGCCGGCGCCACCGTCGAGGACATCATCAAGGTCACGGTGTGGATGAAGGAGCTTCAGCGCAAGCCGGTCAACGACGAGTGGGTGAAGATGTTTCCCGACCCGGCCTCGCGCCCCGCCCGCCAGGTCATGGAGGTCCCGATGGAAGCGGGCGTGCTCGTTCAGTGCGACTTCATGGCGGTGCTCGAGTCGTGACATGAACTTCGGCATTACGCTCTCGAACCGTGGCGTCCTCGTCGGGCTGTGCAGCCCCCGGGATCTGCTCGGCGCTGGCGGACGCGGTGGAGGCGTGTGCAGCGATGGATTCGGTCTGGTGCGGCGATGCGCTGTTCGTCAACCGTCGCCTCGATGCATTGACGCTGCTCGCAGCGGTGGCCGGGCGCACGCAACGGGTGCTGCTCGGCCCGGCCTGCATGGGCTCGTTCGCGCTGCGCAATCCGCTCGTCTTCGCCTATGAATGGGCCTCGCTCGACGTGCTGTCGAACGGCCGCACCCGCCTGGTGGCCTGTGCCGGCGGGGGTGCGGGACCGCTCTGGGAGGCCGAGAGCGCCGCGCTCGGGGTCGCACCCGGCGAACGCCGCAAGCGCATGATCGAGAACATCCACGTCCTTCGCCACCTCTGGACCAAGGACAACGCGCCGTTCACGGGCCAGTTCACGACGTTCTCGAACGTCATCCTCGAACCGAAGCCGCTGCAGTCGCCGTGTCCGATCTGGCTGGCGACCAATGCCGAGCGGCTGGCGAAAGGCCAGGCCGATTCCGGCGGATCGGAGATTGCGCTCACCCGCGTGGGCAAGCTCGCCGACGGCTGGATGACGCATTCGGTCAGCCCGCAAGGTTTTCGGCGCTCTTGGGACTTCATCCTGCGGGTCGGCCGCGACGCCGGCCGCGACATGTCGGGCTTCGACAACGTGCTCTACCACCACGTCAATGTGAATGAGGACAAGGACGCCGCGTTGGCCGATTCGAAGAAATTCCTCGACCTTTACTATTCCGCCGACTACAGCAAGGAGCGGCTCGAATCCTGGCTGACCTACGGCTCGGCGCGCGATTGCATCGAGCACCTCAGGCAATTCAAGGCGTCCGGATGCCGGCGTATCACCTTCCGGATTTCCACCATGGGCGATCCGATGGCGCAGTTCCGCCGCCTGGTCGAAGACGTGCTACCCTATGTCAATGAAGCCACTTGAGACAGGTGGGTTGATGACTGCCGATAGACCACGACGGGGACGCGATCCCCGGGATATTGCGGAAGCCGCATTCAAGACCGCAACGACCAAGCCCCCGGAACCTCTGCCGAAGAAACCATCGCTCCCGAATGTCAAGGAGCTCGTCTCGCTGCGCATCGATCGGGACGTGCTCGAGCATTTCCAGGAGCAGGGGCCGGGCTGGCAAGACCGGATCAATGAGGCGCTGAGAAAAGCGGCCGGGAAATAGATCAGAGCAACCGCCTCTGCTGGAGGGCATGACAGTGACCGACGGTTTTGATGAAAAGAGCGAGCGTGCCGGCGCCAAAGCGACGCCGCAACACGAAGTCGATGCTCAGGCGCTGCGTGAAAAAACCGCGCGCCTGCGAGAGCTGCGATTGGCTCACCAGCCGGCCAACAAGACCGCGACCGGTGCGGCCGGCAAGCGCACGGCGGTCAAGAAGAAGCCCGGCAAGGCTTTGCCGTTGTCGGAGTGGCTGAGCGCCCAGGAAAAAGAAGGTCGACGCAACTGAGGATTTAGCGGCCGGTTGCTCTCACGCCTGCTTGGCGCGGGCCTGGATGTCCTTCACGTCGGTGAAGACCATGCCCGGACTCTCCCGCCCCGTATAGTCGAGATTGAAGGCGTTGCGCGCCAGGAAGACGAGGTCGCCGTCGAGATCCTCGGCGATGGCCGAGCGATAGGTCGCCACGAACCGATCCAGCGTCTTGCGGTCCTCCGCCGTGATCCAGCGCGCAAGCTGGAATTCGGCCGTGTCCCAATCCACCTGCAGCCCGTACTCGTCGGCAAGGCGCACCCGCAGCACGTCGAGCTGCAATGCGCCGACCACGCCGACCAGCGCGGGCGAGCCGTCGGTCGGCCGAAACACCTGCACCACGCCCTCTTCGGCCATTTCCTGCAACGCCTGCTTGAGCTTCTTGGCCTTCATGGCGTCGGGCAGGCGAACCCGGCGCAGCATCTCCGGCGCGAAGCTCGGCACGCCCACGAAGTTGAGGTCCTCGCCTTCGGTCAGGGTGTCCCCGATGCGCAGCGTGCCGTGATTGGGGATGCCGACCACGTCGCCGGCGTGGGCTTCCTCCGCCAGCGCGCGATCCTGGGCGAAGAAGAATTGCGGCGCATGCAGGCCCAGAACCTTTCCCGTCCGCACCTGCTTGACCTTCATGCCGCGGGTGAGCTTGCCGGAGCACAGCCGCACGAAGGCGATGCGGTCGCGATGGTTGGGGTCCATGTTGGCCTGCACCTTGAACACGAAGGCCGACATCTGGGGCTCGGCGGCCGTCACCACGCGCTTGTCGGCCGCCTGCGCCCGCGGCGGCGGCGCCACGGTTCCGAGCGCGTCGAGCAGGTCGCCCACCCCGAAGTTCTTGAGCGCGCTGCCGAAGAACACCGGCGTCAAATGCCCGTCGCGGAACGACGTCATGTCGAAGCGCTTGCAGGCCTCCCGCACCAACTCGAACTCGCCCGCGATTGCCGCCGCGTCCAGGTTGGGATTGAGCGCAGCCACCTCGGCCACCGTCATGTCACGCGGCGTGCCGGTGGGCGTATCGCCGTCGAGCAGGCGGACGCCGCCGGTTGCCACGTCGATGGTGCCGACGAAATCGCGCCCGCGCCCCACCGGCCAGGTGATCGGCGCGCTGTCGAGCGC
The DNA here is from genome assembly GCA_963827585.1 of uncultured Alphaproteobacteria bacterium. GTDB lineage: Bacteria > Pseudomonadota > Alphaproteobacteria > Rhizobiales > Xanthobacteraceae > VAZQ01. The sequence continues at coordinate 58,399 of CAWHCK010000054.1, read as the reverse complement.
CAGCGTCTTCTCGATCTCGTCGATGAGGTCGAAGGGGTCGCGGCTCTCCCGATCCATCTTGTTGATGAAGGTGATGATCGGGATGTCGCGCAGGCGGCAGACCTCGAACAGCTTGCGGGTGCGCGCCTCGATGCCCTTGGCGGCGTCGATCACCATGACGGCCGAATTGACCGCGGTGAGCGTGCGGTAGGTGTCCTCGGAGAAGTCCTCGTGGCCCGGCGTATCGAGCAGATTGAACACGCGGCCCTCGTACTCGAAGGTCATCACCGAGGTCACCACCGAAATGCCGCGCTCGCGTTCGACCGCCATCCAGTCCGAACGGGTGGCGCGCCGGTCGCGCTTGGCCTTGACCTGGCCGGCAAGCTGGATCGCCCCGCCGAACAACAGGAGCTTCTCCGTCAGCGTGGTCTTGCCCGCGTCCGGATGGGAGATGATGGCAAAGGTCCGGCGCCGCTCGACCTCGGTTTCAAGCGACGACCGAGCCGGGGCGCCCTCGGGGGCGCGAATGGAAATGTTCATGGCAAAGGGGATGTGGCAGTTCCGGTCGCCCCGATCAAGGCCGGATTCCCCGGCCGCGCAGCGTGTTGTCACGGAAGCTTCGCAGACGGGGACATAGGTAACCTGACCGGCGACATGGGTAACACATTTCTCGTTTTGTTCAGTTCTGTGGCATTGCTCCGTCGATTTCGCCTTGCGATGTCGCCGTAGGGACCGACCCGCTCGTCCGTCACCGATCAAGGAGCCGCCGACCATGTCCGTGCAAATCGCTCCCAATGGCTATGACCTTCTTCGCAATCCCCGGCTGAACAAAGGTACGGCGTTCACCGACGCAGAACGTCGCGCGCGGGGCCTCGAAGGATTACTGCCGCCCCGCACCTTGTCCATTGAGCTCCAGGTCGCCCGTTTACATGCCGAGCTGGCCCATCTCGATAACGACCTGCAGAAATATCTCATGCTGTCGGACCTGCAGGCGCGCAACGAAACGCTTTTCTATGCGGTTCTGATGTCGGATCCGGCGGGCTTCATGCCGCTCGTCTACACTCCGACCGTCGGTGAAGCATGCCAGAGGTTTGACCAAATCTTTCGCGCAGCTCGCGGCATGTACTTGCCCATGAGCGCGCGCGGGCGGCTGCGCGAGATCCTCGGCAACTGGCCGCAGAAGGATGTCCGTTTCATCGTCGTCACGGATGGCGAGCGCATCCTCGGCCTGGGCGACCTCGGCGTCGGCGGGATGGGCATTCCGATCGGCAAGCTCGCCCTCTACACCGCCTGCGCCGGCGTGCCGCCGCAATATTGCCTGCCGGTGATGCTCGACGTGGGCACCAACAATCAATCCCTGCTGGACGACCCGCTCTATCTCGGCTTGCGCCAGAACCGCGTCCGCGGCGAGGAATACAAAACCTTCGTCGACGAGTTCGTCGAGGCCGTGCAGGTGCTCTATCCCAAGTGCTGCATCCAGTGGGAAGACTTCGCCAACATCAACGCCGTCCCTATTCTCGAACGCTTCCGTGGCAGGGTCTGCACCTACAACGACGACATCCAGGGCACCGCTGCGGTGGCGCTGGCCGGCATCTACGGCGCGCTGCGCATTTCCGGGCAGAAGCTCAGCGAGCAGCGCTTTCTCTTTCTCGGCGCCGGGTCGGCAGCGACCGGCATCGCCGAGCTGATCAGCCAGGCGATGGCGCTCGAAGGCATGGATATCACGGCGGCGCGCGGCCGCAGCGCGCTGTTCGACATCAACGGGCTCATGGTGAAGTCGCGCACCGATGTCGCAGACTTCCAGCGGCCGTTCGCCCAGGACCGCGCGCCGATCTCCACTTTCGTAGAGGCCGTGAAGGCGCTCCGGCCGACCGGCATCGTCGGTGTCAGCACCGTGCCGAAGCTGTTCAACCAATCGGTCATCGAGGCCATGGCAGAGATCAACGAGCGGCCGATCGTCTTTCCGTATTCCAACCCGACCTCGCGTTCGGAATGCACGGCCGAGGAGGCCTATCGATGGTCGGAAGGCCGGGCAATCTTCGCCAGCGGCAGTCCGTTCCCACCGGTGGAGATCGCGGGCCAGACCTTCGTGCCGGGCCAGGGCAACAACGTATATATCTTCCCGGCCATGGGCATGGCGGTGTTCGCGACCGAGGCCACGCGCGTGACCGAGGCCATGTTCATCGTCGCGGCGCAGGCGGTCGCGGAGCAGGTGACGGACCAAAACCTTGCCGCCGGGCTGATCTATCCGCCGCAGAGCCGAATCTTCGAAGCCTCCCTGCATGTCGCCACGCGCGTGGCCGAATACATCTTCGAGCGCAAGCTCGCGCGGGTGTCGCCGCCGGCAGACATTGCGGCGCATATCCGGTCCTGCGCCTACCGCCCGGTATATCCGGCCTGAACCGCCGAGCCTTGCTGCGATTGGGAAGCGCTTGCTGGATGACCGTGGAGGGCGCTACTCCGCCCCCTTGATGTTGGCTTTCTGCGCCACCTCTTTCCAGTTGCGGATTTCGTCCGCGATCAGCGCCTTGAACTCGGCGGGACTGCCCCCGGCCGCGGTCGTGCCCTGCAGCGCCAGCTTCGCCACCACATCCGGCGCGCGCAGCACCCGGTTCACTTCGGCATTGAGCTTGGCGACGATCTCCTTGGGCGTTCCCGCGGTGGTGAGCAGGCCGAGCCATTGCACCGCCTCGAAGCCGGGAAAGCCGGACTCGGCGGCCGTCGGCAGGTCCGGAAACTTCGGATCGCGCGCGGGCCCGCCGGTGGCAAGCGGCCGCACCAGCCCGGCCTCGATTTGCGGCAGGATCCCGAGCGGCGAGAGCAGCACGAGCTGGGTCTCGCCCGCGGCCACGGCCAGCGCCGCCGGCGCTCCGCCGCGATAGGGGATGTGCTGCATTTTGATGCCGGCGCGCGCGCTCCACATCTCCAGCAGCAGATGGGCTTGCGTCGAAGCGCCGGAGGTCCCGTAGTTGAGCTTGCCGGGCTCCGCCTTCGCCAGCGTCACGAACTCCGCCAGCGTGCGCGCCGGCACCTTTGCATTGACCGCAAACAGCAGCGGGTTCTTGACCAGCACGGTGATCGGCTCGAAATCGCGTTCGAGGTCGAAGGCGAGCTTGGTGTTCAGGGCGGCGTTGACCGTGAACGTCGTCGGCACGATCAGCAGCGTGTAGCCGTCCGGTGCGGCCTTTGCCACCGCCTCGGTGCCGATCATGGTGCTCGCGCCCGAGCGGTTGTCGACGATGATCGGCTGCCCGAGCGATTTCTCGAGATAGGGCTGCAGCAGCCGCGCCATGATGTCTTGCGCGGCGCCCGCCTGCGTCGGCACCACCATGCGGATGGGCCGGCTCGGGTAGTTGTCCACCCAGCCATCGGCGGCTCCGGCAAGCATCAGGACGGCCACGCCGGCCAGCGTTGCCTGAATTCGCGCAAGCCGGAAAATGGAATGTTTGCTCAACCCCACCGAGCTCCTCGCCTGCACAGACGCTTTTCTCCGACGATACCGAGGACCAGCGCCACGCGCAAACACGCGGAGGAAAGCGGACGGGCTGGAATTGACGTGCGACGGCAGCTAAGACGGTGTCGGCACGGCGATGCCCCGTCGATCGCGGTATAGCGTTCGGCGACAACGACGCCGGCCGTCGGGAGGGATTTGCATGCAGACGCTGGGGCTCGGATTCACCTGGGAGCAGCTCTCGGCCGGGCAGCGCTTTCGGACGCTCAATCGCACCATCACCGAGACCGACCTGGTGCTGTTCACCGGGGTGACCGGAATGCTCGAGACCATTTTCATCGATCGCACCTTCGGCGAAGAGAAAGGCGCGATCCAGGGCCAGTTCGTACCGGCCGTGTTGACCTATAGCCTCATCGAAGGACTGCTGTGCCAGAGCATGATCCAGGGAACCGGCCTCGCGATGCTCGAGCTCAAGAAGCAGGTCCTGGCGCCGGTTCGCGTCGGCGACACGGTCCATGGCGAGATCGAGGTGGTTTCGGTGCGGCCCACCTCCAAGGGCAATCGCGGCATCGTCGTGTCGCGGATCGACGTGAAGAACCAGCACGACGAGGTCGTCATGACCTACGAAGCGACCCGAATGCTGGCCGGCCGCTCGGCCGATCACGGTACGGTGCAGACGGCGTAATCGCGGGGGAGAGATGCGTGGACTGAAGGATCGTCCCGTCCTGGTGACCGGCGGAGCCAACGGGATCGGCGCGGCGATCGCGCGACGCCTGGCGGAGGAGGGGTGCGCAGTCGGCATCTTCGACCTCGATGCCGCGGCGGGAGAAAAAGTGGCGGGCGAGATCAAGGCCGGCGGCGGCCGCGCCAGCCTGCACGCCGTCGATATCACCGACTACGATGCCGTGACGCGCGCGGTCGAAGCCTTCGAAGCCTCCGTCGGCCCGGTTGCCTTTTTGGTCAACAATGCGGGATGGGATCGCGCCAAGAGCTTCCTCGACACCACCCCCGAGTTCTGGCGCCAGGTCGTCGCCATCAATCTGTTCGGGCCGCTGAACGTGAATCACGTGGTGCTGCGCGGCATGGCGGCGCGCGGCTTCGGCCGCGTCGTCAATATCGCCTCCGATGCCGGGCGGGTCGGATCGTCCGGCGAGGCGGTCTATTCCGCCTGCAAGGGCGGCATCATCGCCTTCACCAAGACGGTGGCGCGCGAGCTCGTCGGCAAGGGCGTGATCCTCAACACGCTCTGTCCTGGCCCGACCGACACCGCCATCCTGCGCAGCTTCCTGGAGGGCCCTGACGGCGCCCGCATCGCCGAAGGGCTCAAGCGCGCCATCCCGATGCGACGCTTGGGCGTGCCGGAAGACTACCCGGGGCTCGTCGCCTTCCTGCTGTCGGACGATGCCGCCTACATCACCGGCCAGACCATCAGCGTGTCGGGCGGGCTCACCATGCATGGATAGACGCGCGATGGAAAAATACGCTCGCGTGATCCGACCACCGTGCCGCAAGCTCGGTGTGCCCCCTCCCCCTGAAAGGGGGAGGGTTGGGGAGGGGGTCGTCCTCTTTTCCGTCGCTCAGCAAGTGACCCCCACCCGGCCGCCGTCGCTCCGCTCCGGCAGCCGACCTCCCCCTTGCAGGGGGAGGTGGAGCGCGCGGCGCGCGCGCGGTCACACCGGACGACTCGAGTTCGGACGATCGACATTCCTCGCATGCACAGACGACTGACTAAGGTAGGCAAGACCCATGAAATTGCAGCTCAGCATCGGGCTCACCTCGAATCCCAGGACTTGGCCGATCATCGACGGCAAGGTCGCGCCTGACGGCATCGATCTCGTTCCGACGGTGCTGCACCCGTCGGAGCTGTTCTGGCGGCAGTTGCGCTATGGCGAGTTCGACGTTGCGGAAATGTCGATATCCTCGCTGATGATGGCGAGGTCCAAGGGCGACGAGCGCTTTGTCGGCATTCCGGTATTTACCACGCGGCGCTTCTTCCACACCACGATGCTCGTCCGCCGCGCCGCCGGGATCGAGGTGCCCGCCGATCTCAAGGGCAAGCGGGTCGGCGTGCCCGAGTACCAGCAGACCGCGGCGCTGTGGACGCGCGGCGTGCTGCAGCACGAATTCGCCGTGGCGCCCAAGGACATCGAATTCTGGATGGAGCGTCCGCCCGCGCGCAGCCACGGCGGCGCCACCGGGTTCGTCCCGCCGCCGGGCGTGACCGTGCATCAGATCCCGCCCGAGACCAATATCGGCGCCATGATGCTCGCGGGCGAGCTCGACGCCGTAATCTTCTATCTCGTCGACCCCAATCTCATCGATCGCAGCACGGCCGATCTCCATCATCATCCCGACATCAGGACGCTGTTTCCCAATCCGCTCGCCGAAGGCATCCGCTACCATCGCAAGACCGGTCTCTATCCCATCAACCACGGCATGGTGATCAAGCGCGAGCTCGCCGAGAAGCATCCGTGGGCCGTCACCAACATTCTCAAGGCGTTCAATCGCGCCAACGACCTCGCCGATCGCCAGCGCCGGGAGCATGTCGGATACCACCTCGAAACCGGGCTGCTGGCGGCGGACGCCCGCAAGGCGCTGGAGACGCCCATCATCGTTCATGGCATCGATGCCAACCGCCGCGTGCTCGAAACCATCGCGCAATATTCGCTGGAGCAAGGCTTGACGCCGCGGCTGATGAAGCTCGACGAGCTCTTCGCGGCGAGCACAATGGCGCAATAGTATCCGGGATCACAATTGGCTGACACGGCGGCCTCGCCTTGCAGTGCAGATCATTTGGTCCCCGGACCGCTGCCGGCAATGTGAAATTCCGCAAGGAGCAGTAACGCGCGGCCGATCTGCAGTCCGCGTCGGCGCGGCAATGGCCATCTTCTCGAATTTGCCTTGGGTCGCTATAAACAATTGGCCCATGGTCGGCAATCCACCGCACCAATATACGGTAGCCTCGGCACGACGCGATGATGATCGACATTTTCAACCATTTCATGCCCAAGGCGTATCTCGATCGCCTCGGCGACCTCATTCCCGGCCATGTGGCGCTCACTGCGTTTCCGAGGCTCAAGACGCTGTGGGACGTCGACGCTCGGCTCTCCCTGCTCGACGAGTTCGACGGCCTGCAGCAGGTGCTCTCGCTCGCCAATCCGCCGCTCGAGCTCATCGCCCCGCCCGACCAGACGCCCGAGCTTGCGCGGCTGGCGAACGACGCGCTGGCGGAGCTCTGCCGCAAGCGCCCCGATCGCTTTCCCGCCTTCATCGCGTCGCTGCCGATGAACAATATCGAGGCCTCGCTCGCCGAGATCGACCGGGCCATTACCACGCTGGGCGCGCGCGGCATCCAGCTCTTCACCAATGTCGCGGGCAAGCCGCTCTCGGCGCCGGAGTTTCGCCCGATCTTCCAGCGCATGGCGGCGCACGATCTGCCGGTCTGGGTCCATCCCATGCGGGGCCGAATTTCCCCGATTACGCGAGCGAAGCGGCGTCCGAGGCGGAGATCTGGTTCTCCTTCGGCTGGCCCTACGAGACCACCGCCTGCATGACGCGGCTTGATCTATTCGAAAATCTTCGACGAGCTGCCGGACCTCAAGATCGTCACGCACCACATGGGCGGCATGATCCCGTACTTCGCGGGCAAGATTGATCTCGGCTTCCGCCAGATCTTCTTCGGCACGCCGCAGACGCAATCCCGCCGCGGAGGAGGCGGGCCTGAAGCAAGCCGCCGATGCACTATTTCAAGCTGCTCTATGCCGACACCGCGCTCAACGGCGACAGTAGCGGCGACCCGCTGCGGTCATGCGTTCTTCGGCACCGTCGTCGTGCCTGTTCGCGACCGACGCGCCGTTCGATGCCGAACAGGGCCGCGGCTTGATCGCCAACACCATCAAGGCGGTCGAGGCGCTTCCCATTCCCGCCGGCCGAGCGCGAGAAGATATTCGCCGGTAATGCGCGGGCGCTGCTCAAGCTGCCGCCGCGCTGAAACGGGGCGCGGTGACGGTTCGTGCGAAGCCCGCGTTCTGTCTCGCAGAGGATGGGCGCAGCAAACCGGCGAAGCCCATTAGAGCATGTCCCTTTCGGATCGACGCAGAACAGTGCCACGCGATCGGTGTGCTCCCCTCCCCCTTGTGGGGAGGGGTTGGGGGTGGGGGTGGCCGTTGGCTGACACTGCTCGCGCAACAACTACGACCCCCCTCCCCAGCCCTCCCCCACAAGGGGGGAGGGAGCAGACCGAGCTTGCGGCTCGTTGATTCGATCTCAACGGGAGCCGCTCTAGTGCTGCGGAGGGGGCACGAGGCGAGGCCAGTCCTCCGCCAGGGAATATCCGTAGCCCGCGCACGTGAGCGCAGGATTCGTGGGTTTGAACAGCCCGGCCGGGTTCTCTTTCCACAGCCACACGTGCAGATCGTAATGGTGCATTCCGTGCGGCATGAGCGGCTCATGCCCCTCCATCGGCCCGTCGAAGGGCTGGCCGAGCAAGGTCGGCCGCTCCTTGACGCCGGTCGACAGCGGTATGAACCATTCCGCGCCCACCAGGCGCAGCTTGTCGCCGTTCGGCTCGTAGAGGAGGATGGTCGGGCGCATCGGGTCGGGCACGGGAGCGATCAGCTCCGGGTTCAAAAAGTGGATGCCCATGCCGCCGATGGGAAACGGGATTTGTCCCGCGCCGCCCGGCTTGGGATAGTGGACGCAGCCGATCGTGGACAGATAGCCGTCGCGGACCGCGACGTAGGGGATCCTGGTACTTCTCCAGCGCCGCGCGCACCTTCTCCCATTCCGGCGGCAGCGCCGGTGCTTGGGCGCGCGCGCTCGCGACCGGCAGCAGCCCCAAGCCAATTCCGAGCAGAAGAGAAAGGCACAGAATGATGCGCCACTCACGAAGGCTGGCCACGACTTCCCCTCCATTTCAGTCGCCCGTGCCGCCCCACCGTGCAGTACGCGCTTATTGATGTCATGCCTTGTCGACGTGGATCGGTTACCGGGCTGGCGCGCAAGTGGGACCCGGCACGGCGGCATAGTAGCAGGAGGACGGCTTGTACTTATTGTCGGTCGGCGCAGCGCCGTCGGGTCTAAGTTTGGTTCTGGCGAACGTGGTTGACCAGTTCGGAAAGGGCTCAGGCATCGGCCGAACGTTTTGGTCGAACTCCAGTGCCCTGGTTGGCTGCCGTGAAGCCGCTCGGCAACGTGAAGGCAAATCCGAGGCAGCCGGTTGCCGGGCAGTCAAAATCCTTCACGGCCCAGGTCTTGCAAACTTGATTGCATTCATCCGCGAATTTGGGATTGGCTTTTATCAGGGGGTCATTCGGCTTCAGCGCGCACGTGCAGCTATTGCCGGTCGATGCGCAGAAATTGCTCGGCTTGCAGAGATTCGCCGCGGTGGGAGCCAATTCACCGCGAAGGCTGAAATCGACAGACACCGTCAAGACCCCGTTGGAATCGACTGGATTGGGGCCGATTTTCAACCATGAAGGGCTGTCCGTGGCATCCGCGAACCTAATGTTCTTGTCGGCGATCTTAGCGCGAATGGCCTTCAGCATCGTGGCCGGGTTGAAGCCACTGCCGACATAGATCTGGTAGGTCTGCTGGGTGCTCGGCTTCGCATACAGGAAGAAGACATTATAGGTCTGCCCCCCTTGAAGACATTGACCAAGTCTTGACCTGTCTCGGTGGTCCACTTACGGTCCTTCTGAGTGCTTTCAGAGACTGATGTATCCATGAAATACTTGCCGCGGTTGACGGTTAAGGTTCCCCGCTGACCGATATTCATGCCGGACATCCGGATGAAGGGCCAATTGCACATCCTACGAACCACTTAGGAGGGAATGCTGCATTCATAGTGCATCCACTCCTTCCACTCCAAGGTGCTGGTTTGCGGAGTCCCCTTCGTTCCAGTCAGAAATTGCCGGTACAAAGGCACGCCATGGCATCGAGGGTTGGAGCAATCGCTCGACCAATCTGCGTCAGCCGGGGACTTAACAACGGCAACGTAGACATAGTCATAAGGGCTCGTCCTGGCGGTCTGGGTTTCGTTCGCGACCGGAACTGGAGTGCTGCACGTGGCCGGAGGCTGCGATTCCAGAGTTTGATAAGCACTCCGCAGTTTCAACGGGAGCGGCGAAGAACTGGTCTTGATTGACCGAAATCGACCCCGTGCCCGCGTCGTTGGTGAGTCCGGTGAGCGACCCGTCGTCGTCGTTGAGCTCAGTCTGCCGATCGACGGAGGTGAAGTTGTTGAACATTCTGGCGCTGGGATTGCAGTATTGTTTTGCGGCCAGCTCTATGTCGGTCAGATACGTCGCGCCTGGGCGAAAGTAGTCATTCCCGTAGGCAAGGGGTGTCAGCTTGACCGTTGCGCCCGTCAGACCTGCTCCGACGACCGGCTGTTCCGACGGCGGAAACTCAAGATATTCTACGCCTGATCCGATAACGCTCTACAACGTTGACCATCTGCCCGTTTGCGACGGTCACTTTAAGCTGCAATATCTTCCCGTTCCTGTCAGGAGCATTCGGCACAGTCACTTGCTGCTCCCCGTTCGTTCCGCCATGACCCCCGTTAGACACGGTCACTTGTCCAGAACCTAAAAGTATATCGAAAATCGTGTACCTGAACAGCGGGTTGACGACGTAGTGCCGGATATCGACGTTGTTGAAGTAGAGATTTTTCGAATGGAATGCCGGCGGGTAAAAGAAGCCGTTCGGCTGCTTCCAACCGATCGCGGTATTCGGGAGGTAGCACAACTCCGATCCCATTTGCGGGTCCTTGCGCACGCCCGCGACATTGCCCCACCCGTACATGCATCCCGGCGCCTTGAGATCCTGGTTCGGCGGACAGGGGGTCGTCGTGATATCCAGATAAGCGATCGAATCCTCGTATGCCGGACCGTCATAAATGTTGAAAAGGCGCTGGTTGACCGCAAAGGCGGTCGCCAGCGGCATGGTGATGCCCTCGACGTTGCTGGAACAATAATTTGCCGGGACGGGTTGGGCCACCGTTTGCCAGTCGCAGAGGAGATTGGTGGTCTTGTTGAACGGACCCGCATCGGCCGCAAAAGCGTTTGGTTTCGGCTTATCAGCATCGGCATCCGGCTGCTGCGGCTGAGTATGACCGATGAAGACGCTGCTTTTCGCCAGCGCCCAGTATCCGGGGATGATATTGGAATGCGTGTAGTCGCCGCCGGACACGAACGTCAGCCCGCCGTTCTGCACATCGGTAAGCACGCTGTTGGTGAAAAGGTACCACAAGTTGCTGCGCAACCAGATTGCTGAAACATTGCCTTCGGCCCAGTGGAACGACGAGGTGAAATGATCGAGCACGGTCACAGCGCAGTTCGCGTCCTGGCCGGCGCTGCAGACCTTGATGCCCGTACAGTTGGGTTTGCCGGTCGTTGCGTCGGTAGGACACAGCGTCGCTTTGCGGAATCCCCCCAGCGCGTTGGGATAATAAGTGTCCTTGTCGCGATCCTTAGCCGGAAGCGGATCTGGCGCCATGCTCCTGACCGCTCTGAGGGCGGTTTGCGTATTGCTGCTGGTTGGGTCGACGACACCCCAACAAGGAGATGCATCGCCGGTCGTTTGGAACGACATCATCGATGACGTAGCGTAGTTCTTGTAAAATGTTCTCAGCGGCGTCGCGCCCTGGTTGTCGGGGTCGCTTTGCAGGCCGGCGTAGCCGCTCCATATCATGTGCCCCCTTGGGTCGGCGTTACCTGCAGACGGAACGTCCGGCCGATCGCTGTTGATCACGGGAACGAGCCAATAGCCCGACCCGCAGGCGCCGGTACCCGCCGCTACATTTCCGATGAAATCGTTCCAACCATTGGTAATCCAAAAAATTGTCGGAAACTGCAAATCGCTCTTGTAGGGGAAATTGATGATAGGGTCGCCGTTGGCCAACAATATCCCGTTGGCGGCCAATATCCCTGGCACCTTGCGTAAATTGTTACTGTCCTCGACCGCAGCGCGAGCGAAGATTCCGACGTTGGAATAGAACCTGTTGTCCGTTTCAGTCCCGTCCTCGAGATAGTATCCATGGCCGATCGACTTGTAGCCGACGTTGCCCCAAAGCGTGACCCCAAGCGTCGAATGCAGCACCACCCATCGGGTCATCAATTCGTTGATGGATAAATCCTTCACAACGGTGTCGGGCGGTGTCTTGCGCGCCTTGTGGAAATGGACCGGGTAGTGGCCCAACCGCCCGCCTTGCCCCATCTGTTTGAATTCGACCCCCTGGATCTGCAGCTTCCTGAACCCTTGGCGAACGACCAGATGCCCCCCATAGGAGTAACAGGGGCCTTGGCCATCGAGTCTCACGCATCCTTGTCCGGGCCCCAACTCCGGGAAAGGATCGCCAGCATTGTTACCCTCCGACACGATCCGGATGCTTCGGTTCAGCAGCGCCACGACGGCCCGGGTTTCGATGCCCTGTTCGACCATCTCCCGATCAAATCCGAAGTCGCGGTCCTCCGCGTACGCCAGTTTCTCCTTCAGCCGATAGCGCTCCCCGTTGTGCGGCCATTGCACGGCCTTTTCCAAGGTGAGCTTGTATACGAGGTTGCCGTCTCTCGAGACGTCCTCTCTCACGTCGTTGATCTTCAGAGCCTCGGAATGCCGAGGCAGGTAATCGGTGGCCGTGACGACGATCTCGTCGCCCTTCACGAAGCGAGCCTTCAGTGGCTCTCGATCGGTCGGCGCATCAACCACCAGCACGCTGTCGCCTGGCTTGTTGTTGTAGTTGCCGGCGGGATACACCGAGGCTGTGAGACGGCTCCAGCTGGGATGAACCAACTCGTAACGGATGAGCGACGCGTCAGGGGAATATTGACACAATAAGTCGTAACAGGAGCCCTTGTCTCCAAACAGCTGCAGGGTTGCGCCATAGGAGACCGCGATCACCTTATTGCCGAAATAGCCTACGTTCCCGTTGTTTGGGCAGCTACCATTCTGCCAGGTTGCCCCATTGTCGCATTTCTCATCCATGTGCAATGGGCCGTATTGATAGAAGCGATCCGTCTCTCCCGCAGCCAGCATGTCCAAGTACAGCGGACCGTTGGTCCTGACGCGTAAGCCATCGGTTGCACCGTTGTCCTGCCAAAGCGCGAGTGGAATGCCGCATGGGTTTTTCTGGCCAGAAGCTGGAGGCGTTTTGCACAACGCACCCAGGCCGGGATTTTTCTGCGGATCTCCGTAGAGATGGATCGTGAGCACGCCGCCGTTTTTGCCGATGGGTTTGGACGTGTCGCCGGCAATCAAAGCGCCGCCGTTTTCAATAATGACCGAGCTGGCGTAAAAGTCGGTCTGCATCGCAGCATCGGGCTCCGCGAAGATCAGTTTCCCATTATTGACGACGTTGACGTTGCCGTAGAAATAGCTCTGGCCCGGGGCGACCGTGCACGTTCCGTTCACCAGCAGATCGGGCTGCCCGGATGCTTGTTTTGCCTGCGGGGGCAGGGGGCTCGGACCCGGACCACATGTCACCGGTGCCGGCGCTTGGGCCTGCGCGATCGGCACCGCCGTGAGCAGCGCGCCGACCAGCAGGAAGGCGATCACGCGGCACAAGTTGATGATCGCTGGCCACGGCTGATGGGCGTCGAAGCGTGATTCGTAACTAGCCATTGTTACCTCCCCAACTCGCGCAGGAAAGCTCAAATCCAAGCACTAGCAGTGTGATCGCGAGCAGAATGCGGCCGAGCAAAGACGGCCGATAAGTCCGCTTTTCCCCGCCGAGACCCTGCACGAACCTGTGTTGGAAGCTCACGATGACCCTCCCGCAGTTTCTCGTGCGTCGCTTTGCGGCGCTGGCGATTCAGTATGGAATGCTTCGAAGCTCAAACTCCCACGCCGGTGGACACCGACGGCTCCGGCGCTGGCTGCCGGTAGCCCCACAACAATTGTCGGATGAAGTTATGCCAGCTCTTCCAGACCCTCAACGCGTGGACGTTCATCGCTCCGCGCAGCGCACGATGTCCAGCCGTCGAGCGAACGTCTTCGTGTCACGACGATCGTCGATTGATTGTGCGAAGCGCTTATGACGTTAGCCCTGTCGAGACTATCTCAACAGATGTGCCAGCGATTATCACTTGAGTGCATGTGCGTCACTTCGTCCAGGTCCGCTGCGCGCGTCATCGCACGGGCGCGCGGCGGAGTCTCGGGTGCACGTGCAAGCCGGCCGTAACCCGTTGACCGGTATGGGGTGAATTCCGTAGCGTTCTGCGCCATAACCATTGAGATGCTCGCAAGCGCGAAATGGCTCAGTCTGCCGTCGCCAACCGCGGCAAAGGTATCCGGATGAAGACGCAGAACATCAGGGTCAAGCTGCGCGACGGCGAGATGGGCGCGTACCTCGCCATCCCGGACCAGACGCTGGCCGGCGCTATCATCGCCATCATGGAAATCTGGGGCGTCAACGACACCATGCGCCGGCACGCGCACGAATTCGCCGAAGCAGGTTTCGTGTGCCTGGTGCCCGACCTGTTCTGGCGGCAGGAGCCCGGCGTCGAGCTCTCCGATCACAATCCCGAGCACGTGAGGAAGGCATTCGATCTCTACTACGACTTCGACTACGACCTCGCCGTGCGCGACATGGAGGACACCTGGCATTTCCTGGCGAAGCTGCCGGAGTGCAACGGCAAGGTCGGGGCGGTCGGCTACTGCCTCGGCGGCAAGCTCTGCTACCTCATGTGCTGCCGCACCGACATCGACTGCGCGGTCGCCTATTACGGCACCTATATCGAGCACCGCATCCGCGAAGCGAAGAACCTGCATCGGCCGTTCGTGCTGCACATGGCCATGAAGGACCGCTGGGTGCAGGCGGAGGTGAACGATCTTCTGGAGCGGCGGCTCTCACCCAATCCGCTGGTGAGCATCCACAAATATCCCGGCGCCGACCACGCCTTCGCCCGCCACGGCGGCAAGACCTATTCGAAGCCGGAGGCCGACCGGGCGCTCGCGCTGACGGTGGAGTTTTTCAAGCAACATCTCGGCGGCGGTGGTGGTTGAATCCGACTGCGACTACAATAGTGCAAAATGTCGTCACTGCCTTCGCGCCGGCGACGGCGCAGATGAACCCTTACTGCGCCGACAAATGAACGAAGGCGCCACCTTGTCGACTTCACCAATCGGGAGGACTGCAATGAAAAAAATCACTCTGGGTTATCGATGTCAGATGGTGGTGTCTGTCGTCGCGATGCTGGCTCTGGTTGCGCAGGCGCGGGCGGAGCCGGTGTTGCCGGTGGCGAAGAGCATCAAGGGAGAAGAAACTGCTATCCTGCTGGTCGACTTCCAGGCCAACTTCGTCTCGCCGGACGGGGCCTGGTACGGCAAATTCGCCGGGCACTTCGCGAAGACCCGGATGCTCGAGCGCACGGTCGAGCTGGTCGGCAAGGCCCGGGCTAAAGGCGTTCTGATCGTCCACATCACCGAGGGCTACACGTCGGACTATCGAGAGCTCGATCCTGCAAATCCCGGCGGTTTTCACCGCGGCCAGATCGGCCGCGGTGCCTGGAAGATAGGGTCCAAGGAAGCCGCATATTATGCGCCTCTGCAGCCGGGTCCCGGAGATCGCGATTTGTTTCTCGCACCGCGCATCCAGGTCAGCGGTTTCGGCGGAACTGGATTGAGCGAGATCCTCCGGTCCAAGGGCATCAAGAACGTCGCGGTGGCCGGATTCACCACCGACGTATGCGTTTACGCAACTGTCTTGTCGGCGTACGACCTGGGCTTCCACGTCTATGCCTTGCGGGAGGGTATGGTCGGCTTCTTCGACGCGATGGCCGATCAAATGGTCAACTCCGTCTTTCCCATGTGGTCGCAGGTCGTCGACCACGACGAGTTCGAAAAAATGATCGAAGCGACCCCGATCGGCTCAACGAAAGCGTCGGCTAGATAACGAATCCGGTCTTTGCGGTGTTGTCGCCGTAAGCCCGGCGCGCGCGATCGCGCACGCCGGGACGCGGACAATCGACGCAAGCTCGCAATACGCGTCGCTCAATTGCGAAACTCCTTGATCTGCGGCTTGGCGCCCCATTCGCAGAATCCCTTCGGGTCGAACGGAAGCTGACGCTCGCGATAAAGCAGCTCGTCGGCGATCTCGCGCACGCCCGAGGAGTATTCGAAGACCATTCCATCCGGACCCTCGAAATAGAGGAATCGCGCCGAGGATGTCGGATGCCGTCCCGGTCCGAACACCATGGGCACCTGACGTTCGGACAGGAAATAGAACGAACGCATCACGTCGTCGCCGGTGGCGACCTGATGGTTGATGTGCTGGATGCCTGCGCGGCTCGCCGGAAACAGCGCGATCGTGTGATGGACCTCGTCGATGCGCAGCAGTGCCGCATCGCCGATCCGGTCGCTCACCCGCGCGTTGCAGACCTGGGTCCAGAAGGCCTCGTCGCGCGCCGCGTCGGTGGTGCAGAGCCCGATGTGGCTGAATCCGGTGATCCCGGCATCCCGCTCGCCGTGATAGCGCCGGCTGCTGTAGGCGGGCCGCCATACCAGCTCGATCCTGTTGCCGGTCGGATCCTCGAAGGCGATGAAGCTGCGCACGCGGCGCAATTCGGCTTCCTGCGCCGAGCCCAGGCGGACATGATGACCGAGCCGATCAAGCTCCGAGGCCGCCGTCTCCAGATCCGCGCGCTCGGACACTTCGAACGCGGCGGTCTGATCGGCCGGCGAACCGGCGAAGTAGCAGAGCGTGTGCTCGCGCTGATCGGACTTGAGATACACCGCGTCCTTCGAACGGTGCGCGATCTCGAGGCCGAGATAATCCGTGGCGAACCTGCGTGGCGCCATCGAGATCCGCGGTGCCGAGACGGACGTAGGAGACGTCTTGCAGCTTGATCATGTCAAGCCTGCCGACCGTCGCTGTTGCGATTCGACCGTGCAGCGCGTTGAACTCGCCGATCTTGCATTCGCTTCCCCAACTGCAAAGTCCCGCGGGGCCGGCGGGAAACTGCCGCGGCCGGCGCCGTTCCGCCGCGGCCACTGCGCCTTCCGCCACGAAGCTGAAAAGAACGTCCGTCGGGTCCGGCGAACGTCAGGAACAGTTGCTCGGAGGCGGGGCGGCGTCCCGGCCCGTGCACGACGGCGACCTGCAGGTCCCGCAGGACGTAATAGTTCCGCATCAGCAGATTGACGTCCTCGACCGCGTATTCGACGCAGAGAATGCCCGGCCGCGCGGCCGGGTACAGGACGATCCGATGGTGGGCATCGTCGAAACGCAGATACGCCGCGTCGCCGGCCCAGTCGCTGACCTCGGCGCCGAGAATGCCGGACCAGATCGACAAGTCCTTCTCGACGTCGACGGAGCGCAAGATCACGTCCGCCAGGCCTCTGATCCCCGCATCCCGGCTGGGAAAGTAACGCCAGCCCGAATTCAGCGGCCGCACCACCAGCTCGATCCGGTTGCCGCTGAAGTCGGCGAAGGAGACCATGTCCTTGACCTTGCGCAGCGCGCAGTCTTCCGCCGAGCCGCGGCCGGCCGAGATCCCAAGCCGGCGCAAGCCTTCGACCGCCGCGTCGAGATCGGTGGAGTAACGCACCTCCAGACCGACCGACTGCACGGCGTGGTCGCCCCGTCGCGAACGCCAGCGTGTAATCGCGAAAATCCGAGCGGAAGGTCGCCAAGTCCTCGGTCCGGTCGATCGGCTCGAGCCCGAGCACGCGCTGCGCGAAATCCGCGGCGTGGCCGAGGTCATCGGCCACGAGGCGCACGTAGCGCAGCTGCTCGAGTGCGACCACTCAAACGCTCCCGGCCTTCATCACGTCCATCCTAGCCACACTTTCGCGGCTAGGGTCTTCTTCATCGAGGCGGTCAGTAGGCGCCCTCAGAATAGGCCCTGCGGCTGCAGCCCCAGTTGCTGCGTCCCATAGAGTGCCGACAGGGTATCCCAGTCGATGCTGGAGTGCAGCGCCGCGGCGTTGGCGTCGCGCCAGAAACGCTGCACACGATTCTTCTCATCGATAGCTGCTGCGCCGACCTTGAAGAAGATGTCGTTGACAACCTCGGCCGAAGTCCGCGCGGCAAAACCGTGATTGCGACGGATGCGCACGCGCTGCTCGATGTCGAGCGTGCCGCCGGCGCGCACGATTTCCTGTCCCTCCCGTAGACTGGTGACCATGAGGGTTTGCGCAGCATCGATGCGTGCCGCAGCTTGGCCGATCAGGCTCTGGATAAGCGGCGACTCGGCGACCTTCTCGAAAACGCCGGGTCGGGCCATGCGTTGGGCGTTGCGGGCGGTCTCGGTGAAGGCGTCGAGCGCGCCCTGCGCCATCCCGACGATCGGCGAGACGAGCGCGGTGGGCCCAAAGGTTGGAAAGCCGAAGCGAGCCTGATGATTCCCCGGCACCTCGAGTCCCGGCACCTTGCCGGAAAAGACTGCGCCGATTGGCAGCACACGGTGCTTCGGAACGAAGACAGGATCGACAATCGCGACGGTCTTCGATCCGGTCCCCTCGAGCCCGCTCACGTTCCAGCTGTCATGATCGACCACCACATCGCTGACCGGGACCAGGCACCAGGCCAACGTCGGTGGCGTTCCTTTGCCGGGAATCAGCACGGCGAGTATGAGCCAGGCGGCGCTGTCGACGCCGCTGGCATAAGGCCAGCTGCCGGAAATCTTGTATCCGCCATCGACCTCTTCGACCTTTGGCGACGGCGTGTAGGAAACGGCGAGCAGGTTGTCCGGATTGTCGTAGACCTCCTGCTGTGCCTCGAGTGGAAAGAAGGCCATCTTCCAGCCAAAACAGACCGCCAGCGTGCCACACCAACCGGTGCTCCCGCAGGCCCGCCCAAGCTCGAAGCCGATCTGCGCAAGCTCTGCGGGGCCATACTCGTAGCCGCCGAAGCGCTTGGGCTGCATTGTACGGAAAACACCCGTGTCGCGCAGCGCGTCCATTGTTTCGGCGGGTACCCGTTTGGCTTTTTCGGTCGCAAGGGCCCGCGACTCGATCTCCGGACGCAGCTTGCGCACCCGGCCGAGGATCTCGGCAAATTCCGGCCGCGTCGCCGCTTTGCTGCTAGCGGCGTGGAGCGTTGCTTCCATCTGCATGACGTTATCCTCCCTGATGACCGTAACGGTCGTTACGGGCTTTGCACCACGGATCCCTGGCCGCGAACGCTTCCAGGGGCTTTGCGTCAGTTCAGGCGTAGACCGGAGCGACGTCGAAATAGATGCGCAGCGAGCTGACGAGCTCGCCCTTGCGCTCCAGCACGGTCACCACGGGAACGGTGACCTGCCGGCCGTCCTTCCTGTGGTAATCGACCTTCGCCTCGAGGAACGTCAGGCCCTGATCTTCCACCACGTTGACGAAATGGTGCTCGAGCCCGGCAATCGTCGCAAAGAAGTGGCCGATGCCTTCCTTGACGGCCTGCCGGCCCTTCATGGCCGGGTTGTTGCCGACCACGACCTCGACGTCCGGCGTCAGACCCGCCACGAACTCGTCCAGCCGCATGGCGTCGACGTTCGCATACAAGTCCGAGTACCAGGGCTTCATGGCGGCGCGCTCCTACCGCGCGGGCTGCGGCTCGCTCGCCATCTTGCGAATGGCGCCGAGCGTGGCATCCACGGCCTTGAGGTAGTCGCGCTCCATCACCTCGCGGAACTCGCGCTCCTTGGCGCTGTCGGACGGCGCGTCCACCAGCTGCAGCGCGAAGCTGAAGCGCAAACGCAGGTCGTCGTCGTCGCCGAGAACCTCGTTGACGATGAAGCCGTCGGTATTTCCCGACAGGCGAAGGAACACGACCTTTCGCTCGGGGTAGAAGGTGACCCGCTCTCTTGCGTCCTCGCCACGGAAGACGATGTCGCGGACCAGCCCATTGGCTGTCCGCTCGATCACGTCGCACTTCGCCATGCCGGGAACGAAGGGCAATGCGTTCTCCGCCTTCATCACCAGGCCTTTCCAGATATCGCTTCTGCTCAGCTTCGGATGGCCCGACCCGACGCCCTCATTGGCGGCGACCTCTTTCGAGACGTAGATCATGTGTTTCCTCGCTCGTTCTGACTGCGTTCGCTGTTCTCGCAGGCGCGGCGATCACGACAGTGATTGGCCATAGGCGGCCCACACCATGTCGATCTGCGCCCGCAAAGGCGGTGCGGGAAGCTCATCGGCCGGCAGACCGGTGTAATGGCCGTCCACATAGATCAGCGGGTCGACCCCGCCGTGAATGCCGACCGAGGTGACGCGCCCGATGAAAATCGTGTGCGAGCCGTAGTCGAACCGGTCCTGGTTGGCGCAGACGATGCGGGCCTGCGCGTCGGTCAGGACCGGCACGCCGCCCTCCTCGCTCCAGGCGCCAAGACCGAAGCGGTCCTCGCCGTGCGCCTTGCCGCCGCATCCCGTCGAAATCTCCACCTGGCTGCGGTGCAGGATGTTGATCGCAAAACTATCGGCACCACTGATCGCCGCATGAAACGAGGTCGAGCGGTTGACGCAGACGATCATCGAGGGCGGCTGCATGCTCATGGCGTTGACGGCGGTCGCCGTCATGGCGTGGCGCGCCTGTCCGTCGCGGCAGGTGACGACGGCGACGGCGCTGGCGAGCCGGCGCAAGGCGAGCTTGGTCTGCGCAGCGAGCTGGTCGTTCAAGGGGGTGGCGGCTTGCATGCGTTATCTCCCATGAGCGGTTTCTTTTGTTTTTTGACATCGTACCGTACTGTACGTTACAGCGTACTGTACAGTACAGTAAGATAGTGGTAGGATGCAATCGAAAAGTTTAGAGGTTGAACCCGCATGACGCGCCGGTTAGAAAATCTGATGCCGATTCAACAGCCTAAGCGGTCGGCGCGCCGGCGGCCGCGCGGCAGCGCGCCCGGCCCCGGCCGGGCCGAGACCGTCGAGCAGCGCCGCGAGCGCATCGTTCGTGCGGCCGCTGCCCTCTTCCTGAAGAAGGGCTACGACAACGTCTCGATCGACGAGATCATCGGCGTGGCCGGCGGCTCGAAGGCGACGATCTACGCCTGGTTCGGCGGCAAGGAGGGCCTGTTCGAAGAGATGGTGCGGCGGGAGTGCATGGACGTCACCATGGCGATCCATGTGGACAGCGCCGGCAGCCTGGAGGCGCAGCTCACCGAGATCGGTCACTCATTCCTGGCGATGGTGCTGTCGCCGCCGATTCTCGAATTCCACCGGCTGATGGTCTCGATCGGCCGCACGTTCCCGCAGACCGGACGGCTGTTCTACGAGACCGGGCCGCATTCCGCCTACAGCATCGTGGCGAACTGGATCGCCAAGCACCAGAAGGACGGACACATCATCGAAGAGGATCCGTATCGGCTGGCCGTGCTGTTCCTCGACATGCTGATCGGCGAACACCAGCTGAGCTGGCTGACCAGCATGCCGCGCGCCGCCAGCCGCGAAAAGATCGACGAGACGGTGCGCATCGCGGTCAAGGTCTTCCTGCGGGGCTGCGCTGCGCCTGAAACACGCCAGTCGAATTAGCGCTCGCTCTATTCCCCGCCACATCGAGGTCACCGCCATGCTTGACGTCGTCGAAACCAGAAAATCGAAAGTAAAGGGAGCAATCGACATGATCGGAGTGCGCAAGATATCCCACGCCAGCTACGAGACGCCCGATCTCGAAAAGCAGGCCGACTATTACACGAATATCCTGGGGCTCACGCTGATCGGAAAAGAGCGGGACGCGGTCTATCTCGCAAATGCGACCGACCATCATTCCGTGATTCTGCGTCGCGGCTCGGATCCGAAATGCACGCGCATCGGCTTCCAGCTCGGGCCCGACGACGATCTCGATGCGTTCGAAAAGCAGACCGCCGCGCATGGGCTGCGCACCTCACGCAAGAAGGACCCGGAACCCACCATAAGCGAGATGGTCGCATTCGAGGATCCGAAGGGCACCGTCATGGAGGTGTTCAAGCGGCCGGAACCGCAGGGCCAGGGCTTTCGCAGCACCGGGATCGTTCCGCACAAGCTGGGTCACGTCGCCTTCCACGTGACCGACGTCAAGGCCGTCACGCAATTCTACTGCGATGTCCTGGGCTTCCGGGTGTCCGACTGGATGGGCGACTACTTTTCATTCCTTCGATGCGGCGTGGACCACCACACGATCAATCTGGTCGAGACCGGCAAAAACAAGCATTTTCATACCGCGTTCGAGCTGCGCGACTGGGCGCATATCCAGAGCGCCTGCGATTTCCTGAGC
Source organism: uncultured Alphaproteobacteria bacterium (assembly GCA_963827585.1). Lineage (GTDB taxonomy): Bacteria > Pseudomonadota > Alphaproteobacteria > Rhizobiales > Xanthobacteraceae > VAZQ01. Next base: position 36,803 of record CAWHCK010000054.1, on the reverse strand, counting down.
AAGAACGGCTACAAGATTCTCTGGGGCCCCGGGCGTCACGGCATCGGCCACAATCTCTTCACCTACCATCGCAGCCCGAACGGGCTGATCACGGAGCTGTTCGCCGAGCTCGACCAGATGAAGGACGAGGCGCTCGGTTATTTCGACCCGAGGCCCTGGCATCGCGACCATCCGCAACGGCCGAAGACCTGGCCGAAGACTCCGGATGCCGCGAACTTGTGGGGTCCGATGCCGCCCGACGAGATGATGCAATAGCATCCACCGATCCAACGTCGCGAGCGGCGCGTTACGGCTGCGCTGCGTGCACAACGTCGTGTCTGACGGCAAGGTCGGCGCCGTCGGCTACTGTCTCGGCGGCAAGCTCTGCTACCTGATGTGCTGCCGCACCGACATCGACTGCGCGGTCGCCTATTACGGCACCTTTATCGAGCACCGGATTCGGGAAGCGAAGAACCTGCACCGGCCGTTCGTGCTGCACATGGCCATGAAGGACCGCTGGGTGCAGGCGGAGGTGAACGATCTTCTGGAGCGGCGGCTCTCACCCAATCCGCTGGTGACCATCCACAAATATCCCGGCGCCGACCACGCCTTTGCCCGCCACGGCGGCAAGACGTACTCCAAGCCGGAGGCCGACCGTAAGAGCTGGCGCTGCCACACGGGGGCAGCATTCCGCGACGGCAACCTCGAACGGTGCCGTTGATTCGCGCCGAAGCCCGGGGCAGGCGGGGCTGGAGGTTGGGCTTACTGATCGATCGACCAGCTGTTTGAGGCGCGAGGCTTTTGGCGCGGTCGCAAATTTCCCGGTTGACTACGTTACGTGAGTCACCTATGATTCACGCATTCTCCAAAATCGCGCATGGACCACCGTTCCGGTGTCGCTCGCGTCGTTCCGGACCGGAGCGCATCGACGCGTCCGCAAGGCCTCATGGACCGAGGTTAACCGCTTTTTATGGGCAAAAAGCGCTCGAAACCCGCGCATCGGCAAAAAACGTTCAAAACACCCTATACGCGCGCGCCAGGTTTCGCTCCGCTCAACCCCATCCTACCCATTGACCGCGCGAGGCTTTTTCCGCCGTCGCAATTTTCCTGTTGACTACGTTACGTGAGTCACCTATAATTCACGCATTCTCAAGAATTGCGCAAGGACCACCGTTTCGGTGCCCGCCCCGCCCCGCCCCGTCGCCCCCCGGCCGGCGCGCATCGGCGCGTCTCCCGAACTACAAAGGTAGCAGGGTGCAATCAGTGAATTAGCCCACGAGGGGAGGCGGCGGGTACGCGCGCCCGATCCGTCCCGGCGAGCTCCCGGCCTGGTCTGCGTCTTATTTTCGGCCACAAGAAAGGCTATGGCGCCAGGCTCAGGGGCTCGACTGTTCCGAGGGGGGACTGCATGCGAACTGTCGTGGTCGCACTGGCAACAATCGCTGTTTTGGTTTCGCCTGCCTATTCCCAGGGAAAGGGAAAAGGCGGCAACAATCCGCAGGCCGAGCAACAGGCCGAAGAGCGCAGGAAAGACGCGGCGGAGACCGAGAAAGCCTACCGGGCCGCGATCGAGCGGATACCGGACAAAGACAAGAAGAAGAACGACCCGTGGGGAAACATGCGCTGACCCCGGGCTCGGGGGCGCCTAGAGCACGATGACTTTTCTTCGACTTGTCATCGCGCTCTAGCTTATTGCTGGAGCATGATCTTTTCCGAAAACCGGTGCCCACTTTTCGGGAACATGCTCTAAACTAGCGGAGCGAAGCGTCATCCGCCGATTCACGCGCGCGCGCCAGGCTACGACTGCGTCGGGCCGCTTGCGCTCTCAATCGTAAACCGTGTCCACGTAGTGGTCGGAATCGACCACCGCTTCGATCACCGTCGGGCCCTTTGCCGCGAGTGCTGTCCTGACCGCGTCCACGAGCGCGTCCGCGCTGTTGGCGGCGACCGCCGGCACGCCGAAATAATGCGCCGGCGGCTCGCGGTAGTCCTCGGTCTGAAGCTCGGTGCCGTAGAGCGGAAACTGGCGCCGGATCTGCTTGACCTTGATCAGCGCGAGCCAGCGATCGTCGAGCACCACGATCGGCAGCGTGATCCCCAATCGCTTGGCGGTCGCCACCTCGCCGCAGGTCATCTGGAAGCAGCCGTCGCCGAGGAGGCAGACCACCGGCAGGTCGGGACGCGCGAGCTTGGCCGCGATCGCGCCCGGCAGGCCGAAGCCCATCGACGACCAGCCATTGGTGATGTGGAAGGTCTTGGGCGCATGCGCCGTCCATTGGCTGGCGATCTGGTGGGTGTGGGCGCCGACGTCGAAGGCGAGCAGCCCGTCGCGTGGCAGCGCGCGCCGCACCGCGTCGATGGCGGCATGAGCGGTGAGGGACTGGGCGGTGACGGACGTGGCGGCGGGGCGCAGCGCCGCTTGGAAGCCGCGGCGATGCTCGGCCAACATCTCTCCGGGCCAGCGGCTCATGGTGTCCGGCAGCGCGACGAGCCGCGCCAGCGAGGAATCGAGATCGCCCGTCACCTCGTGGACGAGCTTGACCGAGGGCGCGACGTCCACCGGCTCGATGTCGATCTGCAGCAGCGGCCGATCGTCGATCCAGGCCTCGTACTCGACCTCGACCGTGTCATAGCCGACCCCGACGATCAGATCGGCGGAGCGAAAGAGCTTGCGCTGGATCTGGCGGCAGGCCCGCTCGATGCAGCCGAGTGCGAGCGGATGGTCCTCGTCGATCATGCCCTTGGCCATGGTCGTGGTGGCGAACGGCAGATGGTGGCGTTCGACGAATTGGCGCAGCAATTGCGGATCGCCGACGCGCATCGCCGTCAAGCCGAGCACCGCGAGCGGCCGCCGGGCGCTTGCGATCAGCTCTCCCGCCCGAGCGATGGCCGCATCGGTCGCGGCGGCGAGCCGTGCCGCGCGCGCCGGAGGGGGCACCGCTTCGTTGGTGGGCGCGAGCGCCACGTCCTCGGGCAGATCGAGATGCACCGGCCCTCGCGGCTCGCTCAGTGCGAGCGCGATCGCCTGCGTCAGCATCTCGGTCACGCGCGTCGGCTCGATCCTCAGCGTGGCCTTGGTGATCGGCTTGAACAGCGCATGGTGGTCGATCCACATCTGGATGCGGCGACCGAGCTGGTCGCGGTTGAGGTTGCAGGTGATCGCGATCATCGGCGAGCGGTCGAGAAAGGCGCCTCCCACGCCGGTTGCGAGATTGGTGGCGCCCGGCCCGAGCGTCGCGATGCAGAGCCCGGGCGCGCCGGTCATGCGGCCGGTGACGTCGGCGGCGAAGCCGGCCGAGCCCTCGTGCGCGGTCAGCACGAATTCGACCCCGCCCGTGCGCATCGCCTCCATCAGCGGCAGCACGTTGCCGCTCGGGATGCCGAAGCCGCGGGTGATGCCATTCGCCTTGAGCGTTGCGACGATCAGGTCGGCGTTGTTCATCGGGCGCTATCGAAGGACGCAGGATGGGTTGAGCGCGTGATACCGCAGCGTCGCCGGCTATGGCGAAACCCATCGTTCTTCGGCATGCACAATGCCATGTCTGATGGGTTTCGCTGGCGCTCAACCCATCCTACGGCTTCCGCTACTTGATGAAGTCGTTGCTGTAGAGCTGGTCGACCGGCAGCTCGGCCTCGATGAAGCCCTGCTGCTTGTAGAAGCGCTGCAGGTTGCTCAGCCGTTGCGGATCCATGGCGCCGAGCGTGCTCTGCCCCTTGTAGGTGCGCTCGGTGTAGTTCGCGAGGATCTTCTTCATCAGCTCTTCCTTGCCCTTGAAGGAGGGCGAGGCCTCGACATAGACGAGCGCGGCCTTCTGCGGATCGTTCATGACGAATTGCATGCCCTTGAGGGTGGCCTTGACGATCCCGCGCACCATGTCCGGCCGCTCCGCGATCATCTTGTCGGAGGCGAGGATCGCCTGCGACATCGACTGGAAATAATCCGTGGTCGGCAGCGAGACCGTGTCCTTGACCCCCTCCTTGACGTCGATCTCCCAGTCCGGCGTGCAGGCGCAGGCATCGACGGTGCCGGCGACCACCAGGCTTGCGACCGCCGCGGGGCCGACGGCCTGGGCGTTGACGTCGTTCTTGGTAATGTTCTTCGAGGCGAGCGCGCCGAGCAGCGCGTAGTAGGTCGTGTCCTGGAAGGCGAGCACGGAAATCTTCTTGCCGCGCAGGTCTTCGAGCTTTTCGATGCCGCGGTCCTTGCGCCCGACCACCACCGTGAGCGCGCCGCCGCCCATCAGCCCGACCGACTTTACCGGCACGCCATTGCCGCGGACGATGATGGGGGTGTCGCCGATCGCCCCGCCGATCGCGGCGTTGCCCACGCCGATCTGCTTGGCGACGTCGACGCCGCCGCGCGCGACCACGAAGTCCACGTCGTAGCCGGCTTCGGCGTAGTAGCCGAGATGCTTCGCCAGCACCCACGGCGCAAAGGCGGGAAGGCTGGGCGGGGCGGGAAGGAGATAGGTGATCTTCTCGGCGGCCACCGCCGGGCCGGCTCCGGTACCGACGCAGCACGCGGCGATGCAGAGCGTCGCCACCATCGACAGCTGTGAGGGACGCCGAGCGCCCAAAGCTCTAGCGAACGACATTGCCAATCTCCTTGATCCTGGTCCTGTGTGTGCTGATCCTGTGGGCGCGGCCGTGCGCTCGCGCTTATCGGCTGCCTGTTTCCTTCGCGCGCGTCTCGCGCCATTCGCGTGCGAGCCGCTCCCGCACCGGGACGAAATCGTAGGTCGGAAAGAACTCGGTCGCGAACACGCCCCAGGCGCAGCGTTCGATCTCGACATTCACCACATTGAGCAAATGCGGCGGCAGCCGCAATGTGACGATCTGCCCAATGCCCATCACCACGTTCCAGCTGACGATCTCGGCGCCCTTGGGTGGAAAGCGCTCCCACCAGCCGGTGGCGGAGAGATGCCCCTGGATCGCTTCCAGATTCTTCGATTGGTCGTGCTTGAGAAAGATCGTCAGCAGGATCGTTTCGCCGGCATCGCTATTCACGCCATCGCCTCCGACCGGCCCCCGCCGGCATGACACGAAACGCGTGTGACCGGAGGGGCCTGTGACACGCCAGTGGGCGGCAGTTGACTCCGCCGCCGGCAATGTTACCTTGTTCTTATTCGAACGCAAGGTTCAAAATGCTCGGCAGCGGGACAAGGCGCGCAGAATGACCGACTTGCACTCCCGGCTGATGCACCAATCCCTGGGCCGCCCGCTGAGCGACGAGGAACGCGCGCTCGCCGACGCCCTGGAAGCGGTTTTCCGCACCGGCGAGCAGGACTTTGAGAACGTCGCCCGCGCGCTCGATCGCGCCGGCGTCAAGCGTCCTTCGGGCGCTACGGGCCCATGGACCGCCGCGGTGCTGGAGCAGGAACTCGCCGCGATCAACGCCTCGCTGGACGCCGCCTATGCGCAAAACGGCATCGGTGCTTGATCTCGTCGGCGTCACCAAGCGCTTTACGGCGCCCGACGGGGTGTCGCCGCTCATCGCGATCGAGCGCGTGAGCCTCGAGGTGCGCGCCGGCGAGTTCGTCGCCGTGGTGGGGCCGTCCGGCTGCGGCAAGAGCACCATCCTCAACCTGGTCGCCGGCCTCGACCGCCCGAGCGAGGGCCGCATCCTGCTCAACGGGCTCCTGGTCGAAGGGCCCAATCCGACCGTCGGCTTCATGCTGCAGAAGGACCTGCTGCTGCCGTGGCGCAAGATCGTTCACAACGTGGAATTCGGCCTGGAGGCGCGCGCCATCAGCCGCGCCGAGCGCCGCGCCCGCGCGCTGCGGGAGTTGCAGCGCTGCCGGCTGCAGGACTTCGCGGAGAGCTATCCGTATCAACTGTCGGGCGGCATGCGCCAGCGCGCGGCGCTGGCGCGCACGCTTGCGATCGAGCCGGCGATCGTGCTGCTGGATGAGCCGTTCTCCGCCCTCGACGCGCAGACCAAGCTCATCCTGCAGAAGAGCTTCGCCCAGACCATCGCGTCCTCCGCGATCACGACGCTGCTGATCACCCACGACCTGATGGAAGCGGTGATCATGTCGGACCGCATCCTGGTCATGAGCGAACGGCCGGGCTAGCATCGTCGAAGAGATACCGGTCGATCTGCCGGATCGCGACAATCCCATGGCGCGCATCTCGGCGCCGCGGGCACGCGAATATGTCGATCACCTGCTCGCGAGCCTTCACCTGCAGGAGAAGGCGGCATGAGCACGTCCGACGTCACCACGGCGGTGGAGCGCACGCGGCGCCAGCGTCCTTGCGGCCGAGCCCGCGACGCGCGCCGCGCAGCCGGTCGCGCTGGAACATCCGGCGCCCGCGCCGCCCACCGGGCTCGCATCCCCTTCATCGATCCTCATCGGGAGCCTCGCCTTCGGCGTCTTGTTCCTGCTCGCCTGGCAGTTCCTGCCGCCCGCGCTCGGCGTGCCGTCCTTCATCATTCCGACGGTGACGGACCTCGTGCGTGAGTTCGGCCGCATGGTCCAGCGCGAAAACCTCGCGGTTCATATCCTGTCGACGGCGACCATCGCCACGATCGGCTTCGTGATCGGAAGCCTCCTCGGCGCCGCCATGGGCTACGTCCTCGGAATGTCGGTCTTCATCGAGAAGGTGCTCTCGCCCTACATCCTGGGCCTGCAGATCGCACCCAAGGTCGCGTTCGCGCCGCTCTTCATCATGTGGCTCGGCTACAACGCCTGGCCGAAGCTGCTGGTGACCATCCTGGTGGTGTTCTTCCCGATCCTCGTGAACGTGCTGCAGTCGATGAAGACGGTCGACCGCGATCTCATCAATCTCGCCCGCGCCTACAGCATGAGCCGCATGCAGATCTTCTGGAAGATCGAGGTGCCGGCGTCGATGCCGGCGCTGATGGCGGGCTTGCGCATCGGCGCGACGCTCGCAGTGATCGGCGTCACCGTCGGTGAACTCGTCGGCGGCAATACCGGGCTCGGCTATCTCATCACCTTCGGCGAAGGCCAGGCCAATACGGCGATGGTGTTCAACGCCATCGTGCTGCTGACGCTGATCGGCATCGTTCTCTACGGTGTGGTCGCGATGATCGAGGCGCGGGTGCTGCATTACATTCCGCCGCGCCATGCGGTGAAATGCATCGAGTGCTGCTCCATCAAGGAGGAAGTCTGATGGAACACAAGCCGATATATCCCGAGATCAGGCCCGAAAGCGTCGTCATCCCGAAGGGAGAGACGCTGGCATCCTGGCTCGATTCCCGCGTGGCGCGCTACGACACCCGTGAGCTCGATTGGCACGCGCTCAAGTTCCAGGCCGACTTCGACCCGAAATATCGCCGCGCGCAGATGCGCTATGTCGGCACCGGCGGCACCGGCGTCGAAGGCGACGACAATGTGGTTCCGGCCGAGCACTTCACCTTCTCGACCATGGTGCTGCCGGCGGGATGCGAAGGCCCGCTGCATCTCCATACCGACGCCGAGGAAGTGTTCTTCGTGCTGCGCGGCAACAGGCTGCGCTTCATCATCGAGCATCAGGGCGAGCGCTTCGAGACCGTGCTCAAGGAGCGCGATCTGTTCTCGGTGCCGCCTGGCGTCTATCGCGGCCTCGTCAACGAGGGCATCGAGGAGGCGCTGATGTGCGTGATCATCGGCAACAGCAAGCCGGTGACGCCGACCTATCCGCCGGACCACCCGGTCGCAAAGATCAAGCGGCCGAAAGCCGGTGCAGGATGAGGCTCTCTCGTGAATTGGAGATAACGCAAGCGGCAAACTCGGTCTGCTCCCTCCCCCTTGTGGGGGAGGGGTGGGGAGGGGGGTGGCGCGGCGAGACGACAGTGGCGATGCCCGCGTAAACCGCACGACCCCCACCCCCAACCCCTCCCCACAAGGGGGAGGGGAGCGCACCGATCGCGCGGCGACAATCGGAGTACCGGACATGAGCAGCGTCGACAAAGACCAGGTCGAAGAGCGCCTCGCATTGGGCATCCTCGGCCAATGGTACGCGGTGGCGAAATCGGTGCAGGTCAAGCGCGACAAGCCCCAAAGCGTCAGGGCGCTCGGGCGAAATCTCGTCCTGTGGCGCGACACGCGCGGCAAGCTCCATTGCCTGGAGGATTATTGCCCCCATCGCGGTGCCCAGCTCTCCCGCGGCGAGGTCAACGAGGACAACATTTCCTGCCGCTATCACGGGGTCACGCTCGACGGCAGCGGGACGATCGTTCGCGTGCCGGCGATGCCGGGCTGCGCGCTCGAGGGCCGTAAGGCGGTCGACAGCTATTCGGTGGTCGAGGCGAACGACGCCATCTTCATCTACGTCCCGAGCAAGGAGCGTCCGCAGGCGCCCGAGCTGAAATTGCCCGCGGAATTTTCCGACCCGTCATGGAGCAGCATTCTCTGCGTGGGACGCTGGGAGTGCAGCTACCGCCTGGTCTACGACAATTTCGCCGATCCCATGCATGCCTGCTACCTGCATGCGAACTCGTTCACGCTTGCATTCGGCGCCAAGCAGGACACGCTGCAGGTCGAAAAGCGCGAGGACGGCTTCTACATCGCCCGGGTCGAGCAGAAGGACGTCAATCTCGACTGGACCGATGTGATCATCGACGGCACCCAGGTCTATTGCCGGCTCGACATTCCCTATCCGGACGCCGCGGGACCGGGCGGTCCGTTCCGCATCATCGGTTACACCACGCCGGTCGATGAGCACTCCTGCCTGGTGTTCTTCTGGCGGTTCCGGCAGGTCAGCGGATTAGCGCGTGAAGCCTGGCGCTTCCTCTATCGCGCGACGCTCGAGGAGCGCCACTGGCACGTGCTCGAACAGGACCGCGACATGCTGACCAATATTCCCGCCGACGCCCACAAGCGCGAGATGCTCTACCAGCACGATGTCGGCGTGGCGCGCATGCGCCGCATGCTGTCGCAGCAGGTCAAGAGCCAGCTCGCAGCCGAGGAGATGGCCTCGGTGCGCACGGCGGTCTGAGGATGCTCGAGGGCCGCACGATCGTCGTCACCGGAGCCGCGCGCGGCGTTGGACGCGCGATCGCGTGCGCCTGCGCCCGGGAAAGCGCGTGCCTCGTGCTCGGCGACATTCTCGAATCGGCCGGCCGCGAGGTCGCCGATGAGCTGGGCAAGATGACCGAGGCGCGTTTCGTGCCGCTCGATCTCGACGACCCGGACTCCATCGCCGCCTTTGCGCGCGACGTCGCCGAGCGGGAAGGCGAAATTCACGGCCTCGTCAACAATGCCGCGATCGCGACCGATGTGGGCGGCAAGGGCTTCGATGAGATCGATCTCGAGCTCTGGGATCGCGTCATGCGCGTCAACGTCCGCGGCACCTGGCTCGTCACCCGCGCGCTCGCCCCGCTGTTCGCGGTTGGCGGGCACGGTCGCATCGTCAATGTCGCCTCCGATACCGCGTTGTGGGGCGCGCCGCGGCTGCTCGCCTATGTCGCCAGCAAGGGCGCCGTGATCTCGATGACGCGCTCGCTCGCGCGCGAGCTCGGGCCGCGCGGCATCGGCGTCACCGTGGTCGCGCCCGGCATCATGCGCTGCGAGGCGACCGACTACGTGCCGGCGGAACGGCACCGCCTTTACGAGACCGGCCGCGCCGTGCCCGGACCGCAGCATCCCGAGGACATCGTCGCCACTGTGGTGTTCCTGCTCACCCCCGGCGCGCTCGCGCTTACGGGCCAGGTGCTCGCCGTCGACGCCGGCTTCGTCTTCACATGAGCGCAATCGCACCAGGCATGGCAGCCGGGCTCTCCTACCTCGCCTGCGAGGGCGGCGGCGAAGCGCCGATCGTCCTCCTGCACGGGATCGGCAGCAACGCGCAGTCGTTCGGCCCGCTGATGCGGGCGCTCGCAACGCGCCATCCCGGGCTGGCATGGGACGCTCCCGGCTACGGCGCGTCGCAGCCGCTCGCGCTCCCCTGGCCCGACGCGTCCGACTACGCGGCGGCGCTGAGCCGCCTGCTCGTCGAGCTCGCGGTGCCGCGCTGCGTGCTGGTCGGCCACTCGCTCGGGGCCTTGATCGCCGCCCGCTTTGCGGTCGTGTCGCCGCAGCGCATCGCGGCGCTGTTTTTGATTTCGCCTGCGCTCGGTTACGGCACGGACAAGGGCGCTGCCTTGCCGCCGGCGGTGGCGAGCCGGATCGAGGAACTCGACCGGCTCGGGGCGGAGAAGTTCGCCGCGGCGCGGGCGCCGGGCCTGCTCGCCGAGCCGGCGGCGCGGCCGGACGTGTTGCGCGCGGTCGAAACTGCCATGGCAGCCGTTCGCCGCCCCGGCTACGACCAGGCCGCGCGCCTCCTGGCCGGCGGCCGGCTGCTCGACGACGCGGCGGCGATCGATGTCCCGACCGCGATCCTCGTCGGCGCGCAGGATCGCATCACGCCGCCCGCCAACGCGCGTCGCGTCTACGACGCCCTGCGCGGCTCATCGCAGCGGCACGCCTATCGCGAGATCGCCGACGCCGGTCACGCGGTGTGCCAGGAGCAGCCGGCGGAGGTCGCCCGGATCATTCTCGAAATCGTTGAAAACGAGGCGAAAGCCCATGCCTGACAAGGCCAAGCGCAAACGCGGCGCCGCCGCCGGACCCTACATCGCGCCGCCGGTGCAACGGGCGGTGCGGCTGATCCGCCACGTCGCCGAAGGCAATCCGGTGCTCAACATGAGCGAGACGGCGAAGACGCTCAAGATCAACCGGACCACCCTGCTGCGTCTCCTTCATACGCTCGAGGCCGAAGGCTTCGTGGAGCGGCGTCCGAACGGCGGCGGATTCCAGGTCGGGCTGTCGCTCCTGGAAGTGGGGGCGCGTGCGCTGTTCTCGCAGGACCTCGTGCAGGTGGCGGTGCCGATCCTGACCGAGCTCGCGGAGACGCTGCAGCTTTCCGCCCATCTCGGCGTGCTCGACGCCACCGATGTGCTCTATCTCGTCCGCCGCACGCCCAATACGCCGCTCGCCAGCAACATCCGCGTCGGCAGCCGGTTGCCGGCGCATGCCACCACCATGGGACGGATGCTGCTCGCCTTCATGCCGCCGGTCGAGGTCGAGCGGCTTTATGCCGGCAAGGAATTGCAGCGTTTCAGCGAGCATACCTCGACGACGCTGGCGGCGCTGCGCGCCAAGGCGGAGAAGGACCGGCAGGCCGGGATGGCCTGGAGCGAGGCCCATTTCGAGCGCGGCATCGGCTCGGCGGCGGTGCCGGTCTTCGATTTTGCCGGAACGCCGCTCGGCGCGATCAACGTGTCGGGACCGGTCGCCGCCTTCGCGGACGAGGCCCGGCGGGCAACGATCGGCACGGAGCTGCGCCGGGCAGGCACGGAGATTTCCCGCCGTCTCGGCTGGATCGACCCCGATCGTGCCAAGCCGGGCGCGGCGCGGGCCCTGCTCGAGGCGGGAGAATGAATGGATCTGGGGCTTGAGGATAAGGTCGCCGTCGTCACCGGCGGCACGTCGGGCATCGGGCTCGCCACCGCGCGCCTGTTCCTGGCCGAGGGGGCCATGGTCGCGATCTGCGGCCGCGACGAGGCGCGGCTCGCCGCGGCCAAGGCGTCGTTGCTCGGCAACGCAGAGGAGAAGCGGCTGCTCGCCACGCCGTGCGATGTGCTGAGCAAGGACGCCGTCGGCCGCTTCGCCGCGGCGGTCGAGCAATGGGCGGGGCGCTGCGACATCCTGGTCAACAATGCCGGCCAGGCGCGCATGTCGACATTCGCGGACACGACGGACGAAGCCTGGCGCGAAGAGCTGGAGCTCAAGTTCTTCAGCCAGATTTATCCGGTCCGCGCCTTCAAGCCGCTGTTGGACAAGAGCGACGCGGCCGCGATCCTGGCCGTGAACTCGCTGCTCGCCTATCAGCCCGAGCCCTATATGGTGGCGACCGCGGCGGCGCGCGCCGGCGCGCAGAGCCTGGTGAAATCGCTGGCGCGCGAATTCGCCCCGCGCATCCGCGTCAACGCGGTGATGCTCGGACTGATCGATTCGGGCCAGTGGGAGCGGCGTTTCGTGGTGCGTCCCGATCCGAAGCAATCGCGCGCGGAATGGTTCGCCGAGGTCGCCCGCAGCCGGCACATCCCGATGGAGCGGCTGGGCGAGCCCGACGAGGTCGCCCGCGCCATCGCCTTTCTCTGCTCCCCCGCCGCGGGCTTCATCACCGGCGCCCAGCTCGAGATTTCGGGCGGCACCTCCCGGCACATCTGAGGGATGGAAGCAATGACAGTGGCCGCGCGTTCGCCGGACGTCGTCCCGATCGCAGAGCCCGTGGGCGATCTCATCGCTCATGCGCTCGCCGAGATCGGGGTGACCACGGTCTTCGGCGTGATCTCGATCCACAACATGCCGATCCTGGACGCGATCGCGCGGCACAACCGCATCCGCTTCGTGCCGGCGCGCGGCGAGGCGGGCGCCATGAACATGGCGGATGCCTATGCGCGCGTCTCGCGCTCGCTCGGCGTGGTCATCACCAGCACGGGAACGGCGGCCGGAAACGCCGCCGGCTCGCAGGTCGAGGCGCTCACCGCCGGCTCGCCGGTGCTCCACATCACTTCCCAGATCGACCGCCCGTACATGGATCGCGACCGCGCGGCGATCCACGACGTGCCGCGGCAGGCCGACATGCTGCGTGCCATCTCCAAAGCGTATTTCCGCGTCTGGGAGGGACGCACCGCGGTCGGCATGGTGGAGGCGGCGGCGCGCGCCGCGCTGACCGCCCCGCGGGGGCCCGTGTCGCTCGAGATTCCGATCGACGTGCAGCGGGAAAAAGTCCCGTGCCCGAGCCATGTCGGCATCGGGCCGATTGCGCTGCAGGCGGCGGATCCGAAGCTGCTCGACGCGCTTGGCCGACCTCGTCCGGCAGGCCAAGCGCCCCATCCTTTGGCTCGGCGGCGGCGCGCGGGCGGCGGGCAGCGCCGCGCTCGATCTCGCCGAGCGCGGCTTTGCGGTGGTGACCAGCACCAACGGCCGCGCGGTGGTGCCGGAAGCGCACCCCCACACGCTCGGCGCCTACAATATGACGCCGCCGGCGCAGGCGATCTACGACCGTGCCGATCTCATGATCGTCGTCGGCTCGCGCCTGCGCGGCAACGAGACCCGCAACAACGCGATGCGGCTGCCGCGGCCGCTCGTGCAGATCGACGCCGATGCCGGCCAGGCCGCGCGCAACTATGCCGTCGACCTCTTCATCAACGCCGATGCGGCGGCCGCGCTCGACGCCCTGCGCGAGCGCCTGCCCGCGCGGCTCGACGTCGACACCAAATTTCTCGCCGACGTTGCCTCGGCGCGTTCCCAATCGGAAAGCGCGCTCGCGGCGGCGCTTGGTCCCTACCGCATCATCGCCGACGCGCTGCAGGCGCGCGTGGCGCGCGGCCGGCATCCATTCGTGCGCGACGTGACGCTCTCGAACAGCACCTTCGGCAACCGCTATGTTCACCTGGCGGCGCCGCATCTCGGCGTTCACGCGCTCGGTGGCGGAATCGGGCAGGGCGTCGCCATGGCGGTGGGCGCGGCCTTGGCCGGTTCGCCGGCCAAGACGATCGCGCTCATCGGCGACGGCGGCACCATGGTCAATCTCGGCGAGCTCGCGACCGTGGCCGAGACCAGGGCGGACATCGTGTTCGTCCTCATGAACGACCGCGGCTACGGCGTCATCCGCAACATCCAGGACGCCCAGTTCGGCGGCCGCCGGCATTACGCCGATCTGCACACGCCGGACTTCGGGCTGCTGGCCAAGGCGCTCGGCCTCGCGCATGCGCGGGTGTCCCGCATCGAGGATTTCGAGACCGCGCTCGATCGCGCGCTGGACGCGCCCGGTCCACAGCTCGTCGAGGTCGACATGGTCGCGATCGGGCCGTTCGCGGAATCCTTTGCCGGCCCTCCGGCGGGAGCGGCGGGAAGCGCATGAATTCGCTGCGGGCGAGGCTGGCGCAGCCGCTCCGGCGCGGAGAGGTGGAGGACTTGCGCGGCCTCACCATCGACGAGCCGCTCGAGCTCGACGGCGCCGCGCTGCCCCATCTCGATTTTTCCGGCTCGATCTTCAACGCCCCCCTCTCGCTGCGCAATGCGGTGTTCCAGGGCATCGCCTGGTTCATCGACTGCACCTTCAACGCGCCGGTAAACGTCGCGGCCGCGGCCTTCCGCACCGATGCCCGGTTCGAGAAGGCGCGTTTCCGGCGGGTTGCCACGTTCTCCGGCGCCGAATTCTACGGCGTTGCCTGCTTCGACCGCGCGGAATTCGGCGATGCCGCCTTTCTCGACCGCATGACCTGCTACGGCAACCTCTCGCTCGACCAGACCCGCTTCGCCGCCGCAGCCTCCCTGCAGGACAGCGAATGCTTCGGCGGCCTCTGGTGCAACCGGACACAATTTGCCGGCCGCGCCGACGTGCGCGGCCTCGAGGTGCACGGCCGCACCTGGCTGGTCGGCGCCGCCGTCGCCGAGGACACGACGCCCGTGGCCGCCAACCGGCTGCTCGCGGGGATCCGCAGCTACGGATATCGCTGGGTGTGAACGAGCCGCCGTTCAATCCTTCGGACCGAACGCCTGCTGGGCCACCGCCGTCGGCAGCGCAATTCCGAGGCCCTGCTCCACCGCTTTCCGGTAGATGCGCCAGGCGATGCCAACGTCCTGCGACACCATCCCGGTGGTGTGGAGGAGAATCCGCTCGTCGTCGCGCTCGCGCCCGGGCTTGCGGCCGGCCACCACCTCCCCGATGTCGGCGTGAAGGCGCTCACGCGAGAAGACGCCCGTTTCGATCATGGCGCGGAACTCGCGCATGGTCATGTTGCAATCCCAGTCGTCGATGACGACCTTGTCGAAACGCGCCCAGCCGGCCGGATCCATTTCACGGCGCGCCAGCGACACGAACGTCGCCCCACGCTGCACCCAGGGCTCGCGGCTGACGATGTCGGTGCGCGTGGTGCCGCCGATGGCGATGTCGGCGTTGCGCACGACCTCCTCGACGCTGTCGAGCGGCCGCACTGGAACGCCGAGGGTCTTCGACCATTTTGCCGCGAAGGCTTCGCGCGTGTCCTTGCGGCGGGACGTGCAGATGATCTCGTCGAAGCGGTAGAGGTGCCGCAGGCAGCGCAGGCAGTTTTCGCCCATGGTGCCGACCCCGATGAGCCCCAGCCGGCGCGGCGCTTTGGGACCGAGCCACTTGAGCGCGACCATCGCGGCGGCGGCGCTGCGGATCGCGTAGGTCCAATGCTCGTCCAGGATGGCGATCGGCTTGCCGGTGCGCGGATCGGCCAGCACGATATAGCGGGCGCAGTCGAGCCGGCCGACGGTGTTGCGTTGGCCGTCGTCGTAATAGGAGTAGAGGCGCACGCCCGCGATCGGCTCGTCTTCCAGGATCACGGTCTTGACGTGCCAGTGATTGTGAAACGGGGCCCCCACATCGAGCCTCTGGCTCGGCGGCGCCGACCATTTCACCGAATTGCGCGCATGCATGCGAAAGACGTCTTCGCAGATCGCCATCGCGTCGGTCACCGTGAGCAGTTTCACCGTGGTGGCATAGTCGATGAAAAGGACGCTGTCGGGCGCGCTCATTGGCAAAGATGGTCCTCGGCGATGCGGCTCAATTGTCCGTTGACTTCATTGACCATCATGGCTCCCATTGCCAAAGCGGCAGCCAACAGTCTTGTGATGAAAGACCGGGCAAGACAAGGGCAGCGGCGCAGCCTCGGGAGCTCACGTGTTCAAGATCCTGCATCTGGACGAGTGTCCGACCAGCCCGATGGAGCCCGGGCGGGGCGAGCAGATCAAGCTGGTCAATCCAAGCCTCGGCACCGAGAAACTCGACGTCCATCTCAACCGGCTCATTCCGGGCGGGCCGCGCGGCAAGCTGCATCACCACACCAAGGCCGACAACGTCTACATCGTGAAGCGCGGGGAGGGGACGCTGACCGTGGACGGCAAGACCTACGTTATCCGCGAGAACGACGTGGTGTATATCCCCGCCGGGATGACCCATTCGCTCGCCAATCTGGGCGACACCGTCTTCGAGATATTCGAAATCTACGCGCCGTCCGGCCAGCATTTCGATTTTGTGGTGGACGAGTAAGAGCATCGCCGACGTCATGCCAGCGGCCGGGCACGCATGATTACGAGCGGGTCCTAATTCATACAACCAACCTTGTGTCGCAAGGCGTTGCACTGGCACATTTCTTGTATCGCGCTGCGCTTCATCCGGGCTACAGGAGCACGAGCATGGGCACGAGATCGGGACTGAATCGGCGCAATTTCCTCTGCAACGCGGGCGGCGCCGCGCTCGCTGCCGGCGCCGGCAGCGTGGCCCCATTCGGCCCGGCTGCTTTGGCGCAGGAAAAATTCCCCGCCCGCGAGATCAACTGGATCATCTACCAGGCGCCCGGCGGATCGATCGACACCACCGCACGCATCATCCAGCCCTATCTCGAGAAGAATGGCGTCAAGACCAGCCTCGAATATGCTTTGGGTGCGGGCGGACGCGTTGCGCGCAGCAAGCTCTTCAGCGCCCGGCCGGACGGCTATGTGATGATGACGGAATCCGCGCCCGGCGGCGCCATCGACGAGGTCATCGGGCGGGCCGGCTACAAGGCGAGCGAGTTCATTGCGCTCTACGGCTGGAGCGTGGTGAGCTGGCAGCTCTCCGTGAAGAAAGATTCGCCGATCCAGACCTTCCAGCAGTTCGTCGACGAATGCAGAAAGCGACGCGTGGTGGTCGGCACCATCGGGCGTGGGGGCTCGAGCCATATTCAGCTGGCCGCCCTGCAGAAGGAATTGAACCTGCCATTCGGAATGGTGCATTTCGAGGGGTCGGGCAAAGCCTATCCCGCGGTCCTCGGCGGTCACGTCGACGTGGCGATCAGCGGGCCTGGGTCGGGCTCGCGCATGCGGGACAGCCTGCATTTCCTCGCCGTCACCGGCGAGGAGCGCGAGAAGGCGCTGCCCGACGTGCCGACGCTCAAGGAACTGGGCTTCCGCGTCACCCCGATCGATCAGATCTGGTACGCCATGACCACGCCGAAGGTGCCGGACGATCGCGTCGGCGTCCTGACCGCTGCCTTCGCCAAAGCATTCGAGGACAAGGCCTTGTGGGAGCAGATGCAGAAGGCCGGCGAATACATCAAGCCGCTGACGCGTGCGCAGGTCGAGGACATGGTCAGGAAACAGGCCGAAGTCATCGAGCGATACAAGGACCTGCTGGGCTGAATGTCGACCGATACGGGAGAGGGCGGCTATCGGCGCGAAGAGTTTTCGCTGGTCGCGATCCTGCTGCTCTTTTTCATCGGTATCGTTGCATTCTCGTACGACACGCCGTTCGATGCCCGACTGTTTCCGCTCGTGATCGGCACCGCCGGCATCCTTCTCACGCTCGGGATTGCGGTCGAGCAGGTGCGCCGGCGCCGCGCTGACGACGCGCCGGTGTCGGACGCGGACGATGCCGCGAGCAACGCCAATTGGCGGCGCTATGCGACCGCGCTCCTCTCCGCACCGGTCTTCGGCCTGTTGTTCTGGCTGTTCGGGTTTGTCGTCGCGGCGCTCGCCGCCATGCTGATCATGCCCCCGCTCATGGGCTATACCGACCGCCGGCAGCTCGTGATCACGGCGCTGGTCACGGTGGCCATCGTGGCGTTTCTCGCCCCGTATCTGCTCAACGTCGACCTTCCGCACGGTCTCGTGGGCGACTGGCTCAAGCACGCGCTGCGCGCAAGCTGAGGCGCGTCATGCTCGATAACCTCATTCTCGGCCTGACCGCCGCGCTCCAGCTCAAGCAGTTCCTGTTCATGGTCGCCGGGACGGTGATCGGGCTGTGGGTGGGCGTGCTGCCGGGCCTCGGTGGCCCGGTCGCCATGGCGATCCTGATCCCGTTCACGTTCTCGATGGATCCGCTCTCCGCGCTGCTGATGCTGGCGTCGATTTCGGTGGGCGCCGCCTTCGGCGGATCGATCACCTCCATTCTCCTCAACATGCCCGGCGAGGCATCGTCCGCCGCCACGGCCTACGACGGCTATCCCATGGCGCAGCGCGGCAAGGCCAAGGTCGCCATGGGCCTGTCGGCGGGGGCTTCGTTGGTGGCGGCGATCGTCGGGGTTCTGATCCTGATGTTCGCATCGGGCCCGGTTGCGAAGGCGGCGCTGGCATTCAGCCCGGCGGAGTATTTCGCACTCGCCATCCTGGGCCTCACGGTCGTATCGGTCGCCGCGCTCGGCTCCACCATCAAGGGACTGGCGATGGGCGCACTCGGGATTGCGCTCAGTCTGATCGGCGTCGACTCGATCCTGGGAACCGAGCGCTATACCTTCGGCTCCCTATACCTGCTCGACGGCATCAGCTTCGTCCCCGTCATGGTCGGCCTGTTTGCGATCACCGAGCTCATCAGCATGATCCTGCAAGGCGGCACGATCGCGCGGAGCGGGCGGCTGGAAGGATCGCTATGGCAGGGATTCTGGGCGACGTTCCGCTACCCGTTCACGCTCATCCAGAGCACCGCGGTCGGCGCGCTCCTCGGCATGATTCCCGGGATCGGCGCCACGGCAGCGAACTTCCTCGCCTATAGCGTGGCGCAGCGCTCGTCGAAGCATCCCGAGCAGTTCGGCAAGGGCGCGCCGGAAGGTGTCATCGCGCCCGAGGCCTCGAACAATTCCTGCATTCCCACCAGCCTCATCCCGGCGCTCACGCTCGGGATACCCGGCGGGGCGACCTCCGCCATCCTGCTGGTCGCGGTCACCCTGCAAGGACTGCGTCCGGGGCCGATGCTGTTCAACTCGAACCCGGAGCTGATCTGGGGCTTCTTCGCGGGGCTGCTCGTCGGCGCCGTCATCGCGACTATTCTCTATCTGATCATGATCCCCTGGTTCGCCCTCATCACCATCGTGCGCATCGAGCTGATGGCGCCGATCCTCCTGATCGTTACGCTGTTCGGCGCCTACGCCAATGAACGCAACATGATGGACGTGTTCGTCGCAATCTTCTTCGGGCTGTTCGGTTATTTCCTGCGGCGTCACGGCTACCCGCTCATCAGCCTCGTCATCGGGATCATTCTCGGCAAGCTCGCGGAGGGCTCGTTCCACCAGGCGCTGATGATCTCGGACCACGATTACTCGGTCTTCCTCCTGCGGCCGCTATCGGCGGGCATCTTGGCGATCTGCCTCATCCTGGTGGTGTGGCCCGGGGCCAAGAAGCGGCTTGCCCATGGCGGCGCCGAGGTGACGTAATCCGAACACGTTGCCGAAGGAGGTGAGCGTGCGGCCGCGCCGCCCGGGGGAGGGCCGGCATCAAGGGAAACATCCATGCATGAAGCCGACATCAAGAAACTGCTGGACGCTCGCATCTCGCGCGAGCGGGCGAAGGAGCTGCTGATCGAGCTGGTCAAGGTGCCGAGCCCGCAGACCGAGCTGCTCGAGGACGAGCCGCTGCTGAAAGCCTTCATCAAGACGGCGATCGAGCCGCGCCTGCGCGCCATGGGCTTTGCCGATATCCGCTACGACGCCATGGGCAACCTGATCGCCACTTACGGCGCGGGAACGAGCAACAAGTCGCTGATGTTCATCGGCAACGCCATGAACCAGCCGGCCTCGACCATGCCGAACCCGTACAACGGCGACGTGGTCGACGGCGCGCAATACGGCCTGCCCGGCGAGTGCGTGATGGGCAAGGGCGCGAGCGAGCAGAAGGCCAATCTCGCCGCCATGCTGCACGCCATGGAGACCGTGATCGCGAGCAAGGCGGCGATCGCGGGCAAGCTCATCTTCACCTGCTGCCTGTCGGGCGAGACCGGCAAGCACGATGCCATCAGGAGCGTGGTCGAGGGCGCGGGCGTCCGCGCCGACATGGCGGTGCTGGGTGGAACCGGCCTCATGGTCACGCTCGGCAACCGCGGCCGCATCGATGTGTTCGTGACGGTCAAGGGCTCACCCTGCCATTCGTCGCGGCCGTCGGACGGCATCAACGCCATCACCGGCGCAACCGAAGCCATCCGCCTGCTGCTGAGCAAGGTAAAGCTCGACAAGCGCCATCCGCAGCTCGGCAAGCAGTCGCTGACGGTCAACCACATCCGCAGCTTCCCGGATTCGACCCACACGGTGCAGGAGCGCTGCGAGTTCACCCTCGACCGCCGCCTGCTGCCGGGAGAAGATCCCAACGCAGCGTTCGCGGAAATCGAGCGGATCGCAAAGGAGGTCGAACGGATCGCCGATCCCGTGAGCGGGAAGACCTACGGCGTGGAGGTGCGGCTCGGGCCGTTCATGTATCCGTCGCTGGTGACCACGAGCTCGAGCGTGGTGCGCGCCATCCTGCGAGCGAGCGAGGTCATGCTGGGCCAGCCGGTCGAGACCTACTACTCGCCGGCCGCGTTCGACCAGGGCTATCTCAACCACGTCGGCATCGAAACGGCCAATTTCGGGGCCGGCGAGCATCAATACGCGCACACCGACTACGACATGGCCTCGGTCGAGCGCACGACCGATTCAGCGAAGGTCTACGCCTTTATGATGCTTGACCATCTTACGTGAGCGGCGAGCCCACGTAAAAGCTAGAGCGTGATTGCTTTAGGTTGGAGTCGCAATCACGCTCTAGCTTTTTGTTTGAGCATGATCTTTTCGGAAAGCCGGTACCCACTTTTCCGGATCATGCTCTACGACGGGGCTCGGTCTTGAGTGCGGTCGGCGCCTTGAGCGAAGGCTTCTTCTGTTTCTCTTCGTTCTCTGCCTCCAGCTTCTTGTCGGCCGCCTCCTTGGCCAACCGAAGCGCCCTCAGACGCGCGGTCTTTTCACGAGCAGCAACGACGGCGGCCTCATATTCCGCCATGGCTTGGGCGCCGTCCCGGGCCCGTTGCTCCTTCTTGAAGCTTGCTTCGGCCCGGTCCTGGGCATCCTGTGAATTACTCGCCAATGTCATCTCCAGTCTTTCGAGCCCGAGCCCATATTTTCGTTAGCCACCAAGCACATATAAGGTCGCTGCCGGGCAAAACAAGGTAAGGCGATGCCCCCCTGCGCCGGCGGGCGGGAGCGGCATTTTCCTATGGATTCCTTGCCGTCCGGATCGAGGCTGCGGGCCGCTACTCCGCCGCCACCATTTTGGCCGCCGACGCCTGCTCCTCCTGATGCAGCCGATCGAGGATGCGCCGCGCCTGGATCACGCCGCTGTCGGCGTTGATGTCGGTCTGCGGCGGATTGGGAATCATCTGCAGGTTACGCTGCTGCGCCTCGAATACCGCGACATCCTCGAGGAATGCGGTCCTGATCTGCGCGATGATCATGTCGGTGGTCTTGGGGTTGTTGACGTCGAAATTATGGGCCTGCCCCCAGAAGTAATGGCTCGTGGTCTCGGTCTCCGGCGTGATGGCGTTGAGGTTCCACATGCCGATGCCGCCGACGCGCCGCCCTTCGGGCGCACCGGTGCCGGTCGGCGTCGCGCCGACGTCGAGACGCAGGAACGCCGGCGGCGCGAAATTGATGATCTGCCAGCGGTCCACGTGGGAGGTGAAGCCGCCCGCCTTGACGAAGGTCGGCGGCGCCGGCGCATCGACGATCCAGCGGGTGACCGTGACATTGTCCTGCATGCGCTGGACCTTGACTTGCGCCTGGTCCACCAGCGCCGAGTTCCCGATCGTGGTCTCGTGCACGAAGGCAAGATGGGTGAGATCGAGCAGGTTGTCGACGATCAGCTGCCAGTTGCTGTTGACGTGAAGGTACTCGCCCTTCGCGCCCCAATTCGGATCGTCGAACCAGTGGTAGTCGGTGATCTTGTCGGGGTCCGCGAGCGCGGGATCGCCCATCCAGATCCACAGCCAGCGGTAGCGCTCGACCACGGGATAGCTCTTGACCCGGGCCGAGCGCGGAATCATGTCCTGGCCCGGCACCCGCACGCAGGCGCCGGTCTTGTCGTAGCGCAGCCCGTGATAGTGGCACTGCAGCGTGTCGCCGACCAGCTTTCCCATGGACAGCGGCAGATGGCGATGCGCGCAGCGATCCTCGAGTGCGACCGGCGTGCCGTCCTCCAGCCGATAGAACACGATCGGCTCGCCCAGAATGATGCGGCCGAGCGGACGGCGCCCGATCTCGTGGTCATAGCCTGCGACGTACCAATAATTTCTGAGGAACATGGGATTTCCTCCGTCCGCTCTACAGCGCGGTTGCCTTCCCGCGCATGGTATGCGCCAAAACCACTGTTTTCAATTCACCTTCGCGGTCGCCGACCGGTCAGAGCATGTCCTTGATGGCACGGATGAGGTTGCGATCGACGCTGATCAGGTCACCTTCCGCCGGCAACGCCAGCGCCTGGCGCTCTTGCACCGACAGGGCGCGCCCCTGCAGCACGACCCGGCCATCGGACGTCAGGAAAATCGACGAGGCGGTATTTTCCTCGCTGTCTTTCCAGACCAGCTCCACGCGGAATTTCACGGTCGTTCTCCCGTCAGCAGCGCACGGCCTGCCCACCCTGCGCCGTTCGAGCCTGCCATGAATTCGGCCCGGCATCGCCATCGCGCTCCGCCGCGCTCGCGGGCGCATGCCTCCCGCCGGTCGTCCCGGTCGGGTGCGGCAATCGACGCACGGCAAGGTTGGCCGTTGAATCCGACCGACCGAAGCGACTAGCATCCTTGCGGGAACGGCTTGGCGCGAGGGAGGATTCAACATGACCGAGATTTCAAACGACGTCCCACGGCCGAGCGGTTTCATCGATTGGCTCTGTGACGGCATCTCGCATGTCTGCCTCGCCATCGCGGGGATGTCCCTGCTGGGCATCGTCGCGATCAACGGCACCAACGTGGTTGCCAGATATTTCTTCGGCTCGCCGTTCAGCTGGGCCGAGGAATTGATGCTGTTCCTGATGATCCTCGGCGTGTTCACCGGAGCGATTGCGGTCACCTGGCGCAATCTTCACATCCGCATCGACACCCTCGTGGACCGTCTCCCGCCCGCGATCCGGCGGGTCGTGATGGTTCTTGCAACCCTTGCTTCGATCGCCATCCTCATGGTGGTCATGGCTGCAAGCTTCCGGCTGGTGTCGCTGTTGCAGGGCATGGATCAGCGCAGCGACGCGCTGAACGCGCCGAGCTGGATCCCGCAGTCGTTCGTCACCATCGGCCTTGCTTTGATGGCGTTCATGATGGCTGCGAAGCTCGTCACCTCATTCCGTCGTTAGGTTGCCCGGCGGCACGACGCCCATCCCAAGGCTGCGACATGACCATCCTGCTGATTGTCGTCGTGCCGGTGATCCTCCTGGTGATGGGAGTTCCGATCTTCGTGGTGCTACTGGCCGCCGCGCTGGGCGGGATCCTGCTCAGCGGCAATCCCATTCACGCCATCCATTCCGCCATGTTCGGCAACCTCGATATTTTCCCGCTGCTCGCCGTTCCGCTCTTCATCTACGCGGGCGATATCATGTCGCGCGGCGGCATCGCGCGCCGGCTGATCGAGCTCATTCTGTCGCTGGTCGGCGCGGTGCGCGGCGCGCTCGGGATCGCCACCATCGCCGCCTGCGAAGTCTTCAGCGTCATGTCCGGCTCGAGCGTGGCGTGCGTCGCCGCCATCGGCAAGCTCACCATCCCCGCGCTCAAGAAGAACGGCTACGGCGATACCTTCTCGGTCAGCCTGGTCACGGCCACCGGCGTGATCGACGTCATCACGCCGCCCTCGATCACGATGATCATCTACGGCATCGTCGCGCAGCAATCGGTGCCGCAGCTGTTTCTCGCGGGCTTTCCCGCCGGCATCCTGATCGGCATCGCGCTCGCGATCTACGTCGTGTGGTACGCACGGGTCGAGAAGATACCCATCACGCCTCGCGCGCAGCGCAAGGACATCGTCACGCATCTCAAGGACTTCGATCTGGTCGCTGCTGGCGCCGATCGTCATTCTCGGCGGCATCTATGGCGGCCTGTTCACGCCGACCGAAGCCGCCGGCGTCGCCTGCATCTACGCCATCGTGGTCTCGATGTTCATCTATCGCGAGCTGACCTGGCAGCAGCTCTGGGTCATTACCGTCGATTCGGCCGCGCTGATCGCGCAGATCCTGATCATCGTGTCGGCGGCCGGCGCGTTCGCCTGGCTGATCACCACCAGCGGATTTCCCGGGAAAGCTGATCGCGTTCGTCAACCAGCTCGGCCTGAGCACCTGGATGCTGCTGATCGTCATCAACGTCATTCTCCTGTTCGTCGGCAGCATTCTCGAGCCGCCGGCGGCGATCCTGCTGCTCACGCCGCTGCTCAATCCGATCGTCTACCAGGCCGGGATCGATCCGATCCATTTCGGGATCATCTTCACCGTCAACCTGGCGATCGGCATGTTCATGCCGCCGTTCGGGCTCAACCTGTTCGCCTCGCACGCGCTGTTCGGCACGCCGCTGCCGAAGCTCTATCGGGGCGTGCTGCCCTTCCTGGTGATCTACCTGTTGATGCTGATGCTGATCACCTATGTGCCGGCGATCACGCTCGCGCCCCTGGCGCTGTTGCGGTAGCAAATTTACACTGGCCGGCGTGCCAAGCCGTGAGCTCATAACGGCAGGCGAGGGAGGAACTATGCGCGCACTTCGATCGATGGTGTTGCTGCTCGCCTGCGCGTTCGCGTCGGGCGCGGCCGCCGACTATCCGGACAAGCCGATCAGGCTGGTCGTGCCGCAGGCCGCCGGCAGCGCGACCGATACGGTTGCGCGCATCCTGGGCGCCGAGCTCGGCAAGGAGATCGGCCAGCAGATCGTCATCGACAACCGTCCGGGCGGCGCGCTCACCCTCGGCATCGACCTGACCGCCAAGTCCGATCCCGACGGCTACACCATCTGCATGGGGCCGATCGGGGCGCTCGCGATCAACCGCCACATGGTGGCGAAGCTTCCTTATGACATCGAGCGCGACCTGCAGCCGGTTGCGCTGGTCACGCGCGGGACACCTGCTGCTCGCGGTCTCGCCCACGCTGCCGTTCAAGTCGGTGCAGGAGATCATCGACTACGCCAAGGCCAATCCGGGCAAGCTCATGAACGCGTCATCGAGCAACGGCTCGCCCGGCCACGTCGGCGGCGAGCTGTTCAAGTACATGAGCGGCACCGACATCGTCCACGTTCCCTATCGCGGCGGTGCGGCGGCGATCAACGACCTGATCGCGGGCCGCGTGCACCTGATGTTCGAGAGCCTCAATTCGATCGCGCCGCATGCAAGGTCAGGCACCGTGCGGGCGCTGGCGGTCAGCGGGGCGCGGCGCTCGCCCGGCTTTCCGGAGCTGCCCACCGTGGCGGAGGCCGGCGTTCCGGGTTACGAGGCGCCCACCTGGAGCGGCGTCATCGCGCCGGCCGGCGTGCCGCGGCCGATCGTCGACAAGCTCAATGCGGCGATCAATCGCGCGATCGAGTCGCAGGCATTCCGCGACCGCTTCGCCATGATCGGCGACGAGCCGGCCGGCGGCACGCCGGAAGAGTTCGCCGCCGTGATCCGGACGGATTCCGCGAAATGGGGCGACGTCGTGCGGCGCTCGGGCGCGCGCCTCGACTAGCGCTGGTGTGCCGGCCACTTCAGCGGCGGCTGCGCGAATGCTAAGACACGTTGTCGTCGCGTGTCGCACTCTCCAGCCGGATCGAAGCCCGCAATGAAGAACATGCCCATCTATGAAGCATTGGCGCAGGCCTTTGCCGCCGAAGGCGTCGACACCCAGTTCGTCCTGATGGGCGACGGCAACATGCACCACGGGACGGCGATGAAGAATCTCGACGGCATGAGCACGTTCGCCGCCCGGCATGAGCACTGCGCGTGCGCCATGGCCATGGGCTACCATCTCGCGACCGGCAAGGTCGGCGTCGCATCCGTCACCTGCGGGCCGGGCTTCACCCAGATCATGACGGCGCTCTCGGTGGCCTCGCGCGGCCGCATCCCGCTCGTCGTCTTCGCCGGCGAGGCGCCGATGCACGCCCGCTGGTACAACCAGGCCCTCGACCAGCCGCCGCTCGCCGCCGCCACCGGCGCCCATTACATTTCCGCGCACAGCCCGCAGCGCATGTATCAATACGTGCGCGAGGCATTCTACGTCGCGCGCCACGAGCGCAAGCCCGCCGTGCTCGGGGTGCCCTACGACCTGCAGAAGCAGCCGCTGCCGGACATCGGCGAGTACCAGCCTTCGTCGACCGTCCTGCCCCAGACCGAGCCCATGCCTCCCAACCCGCGCCAGATCGAGCAGCTGGTGGAGAAGCTCGCCGGCGCCAAATGTCCGATCATCGTCGCCGGCCGCGGCGTGATGCGCTCCGGCGCCGCGGCCGAGGTCGAGGAGCTGGCCGAGCAGTCGGGCGCGCTGCTTTCGACCACGCTGCTCGCCCGCGGCATGTTCGACCACAACCCGTTCTCGATCGGCGTGGCGGGCGGCTTCGCGAGCGACATCGCCCGCGAGGTCGGCGCGCAGGCCGATCTCGTCATCGCCATCGGCTCGAGCTCTGAACTATTACACCGTGGACGGCGGCCACATGTTCCCCAAGGCCGAGGTGGCGCAGATCGACACCGAGCCGCTCGGGCTGCGCAATGGCCTCAAGGCCGCCGACCTCTATCTGCGCGCGGACGCGAAGCTGGCCGCCGCGGAAGCGCTCGCGCAGATTGCGCGCGCGCGGCGCCGGCAAGGCGAGCATCCGCTCGCCGGAGATCGCGCGCCGGATCCGGGACGAGCCGGCCGACGGCGCCCATTTCGCCATCGAGCCCGGGCTGCTCGATCCCAGGCGCGCCATCGACGAGCTCGACCGCGTGATCCCCAAGGACTACGACTCCGTGAGCGGCGCCGGCCACCAGGCCTATTTCCATTCCACCATGCGCGGCCGCAAGCCTGAGAACTATCATGCCATCCGGGAGTTCGGCGCGATCGGCAACGGCATCTCGCTCGCCATCGGCGTCGCGGCGGCGAAGAAGGACGGCAAGACCGTCCTGTTCGAAGGCGACGGCAGCCTGCTGATGCACATCCAGGAGCTCGAGATGGTGCAGCGCCATCGATTGAAGCTCCTGATCTGCGTCCTCAACGACGGCGCCTACGGGTCGGAGGTGCACAAGCTGCGCGCCGACGGCATGGACGACAGCGGCTCGATCTTCGGACGCACCGACCTCGCCTCGATCGCCAAGGGCTTCGGCCTGCGCGGCGCCAACGTGACCGATGTGAGCCGAGTTCAAGTCGCTGTTCGATGCCTATCAGGCACAGGACACCGCCGAGTTGTGGAACATCCATGTCTCCGACCGGGTCGTGAGCCCGAGCACGCGCCGCGGGGTAGGGCGCGGGCACGGCAAGATGTAGAGCGCATTCCGATGGATGTGAGTCGCCACTCTGTGCCAAATTCGTCACCCGCGGGCTTGACCCGCGGGTCCATCACTCTTCGCAAGAATGTTTCACGAAGAAGATGGATTGCCGGGTCAAGCGCGGCAATGACAGTCTTGCGGTCAAGACGGGCGGAGAATGCTTTAGTCGAACGGGAGATCGTGCGTGGCAGAGATCGTCGGTGCATTGGGCGTGCCGCATACGCCGTTTTTCCCCGCGCTGGTGGAGCGCGAGGGGCCGGATTGCGAGACCGCGCGGTTTTTCGCCTCGGTGCGGCACGAGCTCGAGGCGATGCGGCCCGACCTCATCGTGATGTACGACACCGATCATCTCAACACGTTCTTTCTCGACAACCTTCCGGTGTTCGCGTTGGGGGTGACCGAGGCGTTCAAGGGACCCAACGACGAGCCGCGCTCGGTGCCGGCCTACACCATCAAGTCGCGGCCGGACGTCGCCTCGCATCTGCGGCGCGTCTGCGTCGAAGCGGGCTTCGACCTCGCATTGACGCAGGAGTTCACGGTCGACCACTCCGTGGTGGTGCCGCTGCATTTCATGACCCCCGCCATGCGCGTTCCGGTGATTCCGATCTTCGTGAGCGGGCACGTTCCGCCGCTGCCGTCGGCGCAGCGCTGCTATGCGCTCGGCGCCACGGTCAAGCGCGCGCTCGAAAGCTTGCCCGAGAAGCTGCGCGTGGTCGTCATCGGCAGCGGAAGCTTCTCGCTCGAGGTGTTCGGCCCGCGCATCGCGCCGGGCAAGTCGGACGGCGTACCCGATCCGGACTGGGCCAAACGCGTCTGCGCGCTCCTGGAGCAGGCGGCGATGGAGACCCTGCTCGCCGAGGCCACGTCGGAGCAGATGCTGGCGGCGGGCAATGTCGGCGGCGAGCTCCTCGACTGGATCGCCATGCTCGGCGCGGTCGGCGAGCGCAAGCCCAAATTCGTCACGCCGCAGATGGAGCAGGGGCACGCCTACGCCGCCTGGAGATGGAGCTGAGCCATGTCGGTTTACGCCGTGAATTATCTCTGCCGCGAGGTGCTGCGCGATCACGGCGTTTCGTGCCGCCATGAAGACCGATCCGGCCGCGGCCATCGCCACATACGACCTCACCGAGGAGGAGCGCCGCGCGCTGCTGGCCGGCGACGTCGCCAGGCTCTATCGCCTCGGCGTCAATGCCTTTCTCATGGGCTACCTGCCCCGCTTCGAGGTGTGCGGGCTGACCATGCCGATCTACAATGAGCGCATCCGCTCCGCCGCCGGGGAGTAGGCCGCTCGTGCTGAGACGGAATCTCGCGCGGCAAATTCGGTCGGCTCCCTCCCCCAGCCGAAGTCGGATATATCCGACTTCGGCCGCTTTGGAGTGCCGAACTCGGGTAAACCCGAGTTCGGGTGTGGGGGAGGGCTGGGGAGGGGGGTCGTAGCTGTTGGACGAGATGCGTCCACTAACATCGACCCCCACCCCCAACCCCTCCCCAACGCAAGTCGGGCCTGCCCGACTTGCGCAACATAAGTGCGGAACCCGGGCAAGCCCGGGTTCCGTGGGGAGGGGAGCACACCGAACGCGCGGCACTGCTCTGTGAACACAAGGCCGGACCGCGACGTGGCGATCTCCGGCCGGCGATCCAAGGGAGGTGCGCATGACTGCCGTGGAAACAGTGTCGTCCGTTACGCCGGTGCAGAGCATTCCGAGCGGGGAGGAGCTGGTGCAGCGCGCCCGCGCGCTGGCGCCGAAGCTGCGCGAGCGCGCGGTCAAGGCCGAGCGCGACCGCAACATCCCGCGCGAGTCGGTCGAGGAATATATCGACGCCGGGCTCATGCGCACGATCATGCCCAAGCGCTGGGACGGCTACGAGCACGATCACGAGGTCGCGTTCGATATCGCGATCGAGCTCGGCCGCTCCACCTGCGGCTCGTCGGCCTGGTGCCTGAACTATCTCAGCGACCACGCCGGCATCCTCGCGCATTTCCCCGACGAGGCGCAGCACGACGTGTGGAGCGAGAACCGCGACGCCTGCATCGCCACCTCGGCCGCCCCCACCGGCAAGGCCAAGGTCGCGTCCGGCGGCTACCGGCTCGACGGCCAATGGTCGTGGGCGAGCGGCATCCGCCACTCGCAGTGGATCATGATCGGCGGCCTCATCTTTCGCGAGGGCGAGCACCATCCCGACATGCGGTTGTTCCTGGTGCCGACCTCGGACCTCGAGGTGCTCGACACCTGGTACTGCGCGGGCCTGCGCGGCTCGGGCTCGCACACGGTGGCGCTCGACGACCTGTTCGTCCCCGAGCATCGCAGCGTTTCGTTCAGCACCTTGCGCGACGCGGTTTCGCCCGGGTCCAAAATCAACATCGCGCCGATCTACCGCACGCCCTTCATCGCGGTCCACACCTATGCGCTGCTCGCTCCCGCGCTCGGGCTCGCGCGCGGCGCCTATGCCGACTTCGTGCAATGGACGCAGGCAGCGCTATCTCACCTATACCCCGCTCGCCGTCGCCCAGCACGTGCCGGTGCAGATCCGGGTGGCCGAGATCGCGGCGCAGATCGACGCCGCCGACCTCCTCGCGCGGCGCTGCTTCGCCATCGCGCGCGCCGACTATACCGGCGTCACCTTGGAGCAGCGGCTCCTGCTGCGGCGCGACTTCACCTACGCCATGCGCATGGTGCGCGCCGCCATGGACGACCTGATCAAGATCAGCGGCTCGAGCGGGCTGCGCGACGACAACAGCGTGCAGCGCTGCTGGCGCGACGTGCACGCCATCTCCTCGCACGTGGTGATGAACTTCGACGTCGCGGCGGAGAATTTCGGCCGGGTCGAGTTCGGGCTCGGGCGGAACGAGGCCTATCCGATGTTTTGAGCACTTACGCATTTCCATCCGGGTTGACCCAGAGGCAGGTCGTCATTGCCGGGCTTGACCCGGCAATCCATCTCCTTCGCAACAACTTATCGCGAAATAGATGGACCCGCGGGTCAAGCCCGCGGGTGACGCATCGGGGGAGCTGAATCAAAGCGGCCGGAAAATGCTCTTGCGGGCCGGGGGCCGCTACCCGCGTTTGTCGATGAAGCGGGGCGCCTTCACATTGGCTTCGAATTCGCGCGCGATGGTGCCCGCTGGTTGGACGCTGATCTTCGGGGTGACCTGGAAGGTCTGACGAACCTTGGCGAGGACGTTTTCCTGCGCCGAGTGTTCGGATAGGCCGCCCTTGACCTCGATCAACAAATGCAGCACGTCCAGGCCGCCTTCGGTGTTGTAGACTTCAGCGCGAAACTCGCTGATCGCCGGCTCGAAGAACATGAGATCTTCCAGCTCGGAGTGATTGATGTTCACGCCGCGCACCTTGAAAAAGCCCACGGTGCGCCGCTCGTGATGCAGCAGCGGGTACATCGCCCACGGTCCCTCACCGCCGCCGTCTTGCGATATGCTGATGAGGTCCCCCGAATTCCATCTGAGAAACGGCGTCACGGTGTTGTTCCAAAGCGGCGTCATTACCAGCGTGCCGACTTCGCCTTCCTTCTTCAATTCTCCGGTCACCTCGTCCACGACCTCGCAATAGAACAAGTCCGACCAGAGATGCGACCCGGTGCGCGCCGTTCCCTCGCACGCCATCAGCGCCCCTTCGGTCATGCCGAACTGGTCGAACACCTCGGCTCCCCACATGCGTTCAAGTTTCTGGCGCTTGGCTTTCGAGAGCGGCTCGGCAGCAACGACGATCTTCGTCACCGAGCTCCCGGCAAGATCGAATCCCCTGGATTCGGCGAGATTCGCCAGGTGCAGGCCGTAGCTCGCCATGCCGGCCCAGATGGTGGGCCGAAGCTCATCGATGAGCTGCAGCTGCATGTCCGAAGCGGTGTTCGTGCCGGCACCGCACCATACGGTTCCGATACCGCATTGCTCCGCAGCACGCGCGTAGAGGTGCGCCACGGGATGGATGCCCAGTGGAAAGGAAATGTGGACGAGATCGTCGGCTGTCGCGCCGGCCACTGCCAAGCCGCGGCGGAAGCACAACAGGGAATGCTCGATGTCCTCGGCCGAGCGAGGATAGAAGAGGGGCCGCCCGGTGGACCCGCCCGATCGCCAATATTCAACGATCGCGGCCTGCGGTTGGATGCAGAACTGTTGGTGAAAAGTCTTGGGCGCGATCTTGCGCAGGTCTTCCTTGGTCAGTAGCGGGATCTTCGCCCAAACGTCCGCGTCGTCCAGGCGGCTCGGATCGATCCCGTCCAGCCGACCCTTGTAGAACGGCGCTTTTCTGGCTCGTTCGAAGGCGATGCGCTTGCGCTCGCTCTCAATGGCGGCGATCTCGGCGCGGGACGCCGGCCAGCGGAGATCCATGCCTTCCTCCCTTCGCCGTCGGTCTAGAGCGCGATGACTTTTCTTCGAATTGTCATCGCGCTCTAGCTTATTGCTGGAGCATGATCTTTTCCGAAAACCGGTACCCACTTTTCGGGATCATGCTCTAGTTGCTATTTCCATACGTCCCGCACGACGTCCAACACCAGCTCGAGCTTTCGCCGTTCGTCATCGAGCGCTACCGTCTGACCGCCGCCGCCACCGCTCGAAAATCCGCACTGTGGGCTCAGGCAAAGTCGATCAAGATCCACATAGCGCGCGGCATCGTCGATCCGGCGCTTGATGTCTTCTCCATTCTCGAGGACCGGCGTCTTGGAGCTGATCAGCCCCAGCACCACGGTCTTGTCCTGCGGAACGTGGCGCAAAGGCGCGAAATCCCCGGCGCGCGGTGTGTCGAATTCCAGGAAAAATGCGTCGACCGTCGCCTCGTTGAAAAGTCGTTCGGCAATCGGCTCGTAGCCGCCTTCCGCCATCCATGTGCCCTTGAGATTGCCGCGACACATGTGGACTCCGATCGTCATGTTCGCCGGTCGATCTCTGATCGCATCGTTGAGCAGCGCAATGTACCTGGCAGTGAGCGCATCGGGGTCTTCGCCCCGCTTCTTGACGCTTTGGCGAATGTGCTCGTCGCAATTGCACGGCAATGCCGTGTCGTCGATCTGCACATAGGTGCAGCCGAGCGACGCTAGATCGGCGATCTCCTCGCGGTAAATTCGAACCAGGTCATCGAAATAAATCTCGATGTCCGGATAGACGGAATCATCCACGGCTCGCGGTCCGAGAAAATAATGCATGACATCCGGAGCGGGAATCGTCGTCTTCGGCGTGCCTTTGCGAACGACCGACTTGAGGAAAGCGAACTCGTCGGATGCGATCCCACGGGTCCGCTTCAGACGCGCCTTGGCATAGGGCGAGAGCTCTGCACCCTTTCCAGCGCTCCGAGTGCGGAATTCGATCGTCCCCTCGCGCAGGCCGAACCCTTCAACGGCATCGATAAAACCGGCCGACCAACTCCGGCGGCGAAACTCGCCGTCGGTTACGGACGGCATGCCGATGTCCTCCTGGAAGCGCACGATTTCGACGATCGCCTCCTCGGCTGTCCGCTTGAACTCGTCTTTGCCAACTTTGCCGGCCTTGAGCTGGCGCGCCGCGTTCAGCAGGTTGTCCGGTCGAACGAAGCTCCCGATATGCTCCGCACGAAAGGGCGGATTCAGTTTGCGTGTCAAATCCATGCATTTCCCCGGTGACAGACCCGTCGTTCGCGTCTCGCGCTGCAAGCAGATGCCTGCAGTCTCTCCGGTCAACGCGTTTTGACGGCCGAGCAACGAGCAATATGGGGCTCAGTCCTCCCGCACGATCCTAAAGCGTGCCCCGCTGAAATGGAATCAATGCGAGCCACAAGCTCGATCTGCTCCCTCCCCCTTGTGGGCCCTTGGGGGGAGGGCTGGGTGGGGCGCGAGCCATGGTGCGAGGTGACCCGCTATCTGTAGTTGCGGAGCATCTGGTTTCGAATGAAGGGGTCCGGGTCGCGGCCGATCATGCGGTCGCCCGAGATCACATCGGTCGGCCCCACGCGAACGACCGGACCGAAGCCATAGTGCGGGTTCGCCTGGGTATTGTAGGCGGTCCCCGGGGCGAGACCGCGCTGGGCCGCATCGGCCGATTGGGCAACGATCAATACGGTGAGTGCGCCGATCATGACGACGAGACCGCTCAACACCACATGGCGGGCGGCCGCCATCACTTGGCCCGCGGAGAGATGCCATGCCTGCGACGCACTGGCAGCTTCGGTCAAAGCCGGGACAGCCACCGTTGCCACAACCACTAGAATGGCGAGCGTGTTCATCGTGCCTTCCATATTGCATCGGGGAGGACGGCGCTTGGCCCGCGCCTGCGATGCTGCGAGGCCATTAACATAATCACTGCCGGGAAGATTCGACAGGGACTATCTTACTCCACGCGACCAAGGGCAAGCGACGCCAGCGGCTCGCCAGAATGGGGTTGACGCCAGCCGCACGATGACGATCCGGTTCGGCCTCGACCAATGGTGGCGACCATTCTCGGCGTCATCGTGCTCAGCGCCGGCATGATGGCGTCCACGCCGGGAACGCTATCGCTGCCCGCCGGCCAGATTCTGATGATCTCGATCACGTTCGGCCTGACGATCGGCTGCGCGGTCATGGGTGCCGTGGTCGTGGCGCAGCGTTTCATGGAGCGCCACGAGGGCGAGCCGCCCTCTACCCGCCGATCGCCGAGCTGACGGCCGCCGCGCTGATCGTCGCGGGGCTGTCGGCGGCGCTCCGACTCGGAATTCCACTCATCGCTTCGCTGCTGCTGGCGACGGCTCCGATCTTCCCAACGTCTTCATCCAGTTCAAGGACGACTGCCGGGACTCCTCATTCCGATCGTGTGCACGATCTCGCTCGGGCTCCTCTGCACGTATCTGGGCGCCCGGCTCGGAGCCAGCGCCGTATCGTCGCGGCGGGAGGGCTCGGGAACGGGCTCGCCTTCATGTCGTGGGTCTGCTGGTCGCATGGATGATCGACGATAGGGGCTGGCCCAATTCACGCGCAGCCGGAACGCGCGCGCCCCATGATCGTGTTCCTATCCGGGGTGACTGGCGTCGCGATCGGCGCAATGGTGCTCTTTGCGTTCAAGCGATCGGAGCGCGCTCGCCAGGATGACGCCGAGCACGCGGCCGAAACCGCGCGCGCCGGCATTCCAGGGCTCGCCGCGCTCCCGGCGGCAGAGGAGCTGGAAGCTGTGGCTGCGTCGAGGTCCGACGTCGCTGCACAAAACTACGGGGGCACTTGCGGGCGAATGTGGCCCACCTCGAAGGACGCTACGTTTGCTTCCGCCCGGCCTTCACCGAGCCCGACGTCATCAGTGCCTATCTCATCGATCTGCGCTGGGACGAGGCTGCATCGTGCCTCACATTCGAGGAGAAAGACCGCGAGGACGACAATCACAGGCAACGGGGTCGGGTCTATATCCCGGACGGACGCCCGTTCATCAGCTTCGTGACGGTCGCACTGGGGGCGATCCGGCTGGTTACCGTGTCCCGCCCGACCCAGGGAGGCTCTGCCCGCGGCCTGATCATGACGCTGTCGAATCCCGCAGGCATGAGTTTCACGCCGGCATGCGCGCCGGTCGTGCTCAAGCGCGTCGCGGACAGAATACCTGAGCTCGGCTTCATCCGGGCCGAATACCCCGACTACGAGTTCTACCGCCAGGAGCTGGAGACCGTCGCGCCCCACTTCGGCTTCTTTGCAACCGCGCCGCGACCGGGTCGGGCGTGGAAGCACGGCTTGACGTCGCCGCCGAGTAGCGCGCTTGTCCCTCGTCGGGTGAAAGCCGCAGCTCCCAACCCGCGGGCCGGGAGGGATGCTCGCGCTAACCGCATCCCGGCGGCGGTGGAAGGGGACGAACTGCCGGCGGGTAATCGACCGGGCCGCGAACTACGCGGGTTCTTTCCATTGGAATATCACCTTTCCCGGCGTTTCGTCCGCTGCGCTGCCTACGATCGACTTGCCGTCCATGCGGTTGAAGATTTCCTTGATGGCGCCGAGGTCGCCGTCGAGCGCCTTGGCGGCGAGCCTGCGTGCGATCAGGCGCAGGATGCCGGCCTTGTGCCCGTCGCCGTCATCGCTCTCGCGCCGCAGCTCGGCGTCGAGCGCCTCCCACATCGGGCTGGTGGTCTTGCCGCCCTCGGGCGGAGCGTTATCGATGGTCATGTCGCCTCCATTGGGTTGTACGTGGATTGAATGGGTCGGGGGCATCGCTCCGCTGCGCGATGTCGGCTGCCGGGACGGCGTCCTCTCGCAGATGCCTCGCGCAAGCGGAACGGCACCGAAGGGCACATGCGCTTCTCTCAGAACCACTGTTCGCGCCGGTCCCGGGAACAGCGCGGCGCGCGCCGACAGCGCGCACTGGCCCGCAGACCCGAGCTCACCCCGACCGGACGCGCGGTGTCCGAGATAGGCCAGCGCTGCGATCAGCGCCGCCTGATCGTCCGCGAGGCAGCCCAGCCCGAGATTGCATTTGCGGCAGAGCAGGCCGCGGATCGTGCCCGTCGAATGGCAATGATCGACGCACAGCGTCTTCTTCGACGGCTTGGCGCAGATCGCGCACACGCCGCCCTGCCGCTCGAGCAGCGCGTCGTAATCCGCCCGTGACATGCCGTAGCAGCTCTTCAGGTGTCTGTTCAGTCGACTCGCAGCGATCTCCTGCTTGTGAGCGTGGTAGAAGGCGCGCCGGCGCGCGCATTCTCGTTCGCGGTAGTCCGCGTCCTGCGCATATCGTTCCTTGCCCCACTTCACCGATCCCGCCCCGCCCATCCAAGTGCCGCGACGGACCGCTCTCCCTGCCGGCCGACGACGCGGCGGCGCCGCGCGGGCAGAGGCCCGGCGCCGGTGTCGGATCGAAGCGCGAGAGAGCAGGATTGCGCGACGGGCGAGCCAACCGCTCGCGGCCGTCGTTACGTCGCCGGATATGATCACGCCGGGCGCGAACCCGGCCGTCGTCCACTCGCAGTTTTAGAGAATGCCTGAATCATAGGTGACTCCCGTAACGTAGTCAACTACAAAATGCGCTCGTTAAATATGAAACGCCTGAGATATTGATTTCATTGAGAGAATTTACGTCTTGGCCTGACGAGAGCAGCCGACTGCCGCCATCGCTTCTGCGGCCGCCGCGGCCGACCAGGCCCGCAAGCGCCGCGGCAATAGCGAGCGCGATGTTGATGCCTGGCCCGGCGAGCGCCACCAGGACCATGTCGCGGCGCGGATGGCGCAGGGCATAAAATTTGACCGGCACGGGTTTGGCGTAGCCAAACAGCACGGGCGACCGCACGAGCAAAAGGACCGCCGGCATCAGGATCGTGCCGAAAAGGTCGATGTGCTTGAGCGGGTTGAAAGTAACGCGGCCCAAGCGATAGGCGGTGTCGTCGCCTAGGCGGTGGGCAACGAAGCCGTGCGCAGCTTCGTGCAGTGTGATGGCGATCAGGACCGGCAGCACCCATGTGGACGCCGTGTAAAGCATCGTCTCCCATTGCATGGGCTGCCTCGTCTATTGCCGTGCCATCAGGATTGCGAGGTGTGTCTCACTCGCGGAGACCACGTTTGCCGTGATGTCGCAGCGCCGCAATCGGCAGCTTCGTGCCATAACCGGAAGTAACCCGGCCTATCACCTCGTCGGCCCGGCCGGGCAACGGAAAGGCGGTAGGTCGAGTCTCCGTATGCCAGATCGGGTAAAGCGTCATTCCCGCATCCGTTG
>CAWHCK010000053.1:0-140351 GCA_963827585.1 uncultured Alphaproteobacteria bacterium | reverse complement strand
GGAGTATTGCAGACACCTAATTGGCTAGCTGGGACCGATATCAGTATGTCCCGGCTGGCACTTACTCTTTGTGAGAGGCCCATGTCATTACAAGTTGAATTATGCGAGCACCTTGCCCAGGACTGTGTTCACGCCGCTGAACGAACGAAGGACCCCCAGACTCGCCAGTTACTTCTCAGGCACGCGGTTCAGTGGATGCAGGATGCGCTCTCAGCATTGAGCAATCGAGAGCGGCGAGGCGTCACGTTTGCGAGCGCCGTCGCACCTTCCGGCCGGGACTTATCCCCAGCACCGCACGGAGCTAATAATGAGTCATACAGCCGGCCTCTCGGCTTTGAGATCGAGACCGGACAGCCCCCAGCGCCTCCGTGGTTGGCAGCGAGGAACAAATGTTTGGCGCAGAAGAACAAGTCCTGCACGGGGAGCAAACCGACTAAGAAGCGGATCCCCCCATGGAACGGGTTCGACGCGCGGTTAATGGGAGCGCGTTTGTGTAACTCTTCGAGGGACGACCATGGCCGAGCAACCTGTGAGCCTGCCGACTGCCATTTACCTCGGCGCCTTCAGTCGAGCCGAACAACAGTCTTTCCGGCGATCTTCAGGGCGATTGCGGAAGGTGGCGGCAAATGTGTCGCTACCCTGGCAATGCTCGCCGCAACTCGAACACTAGCAAGTCGACCACGCGCAACGCGATCGCCCAAGCGGTCGCAACCGGCCTTCTCGAAAAGACCGAACGCCGCTCTTACTATGCTGTCTCGCTTCCCAACATTTTGAGCTATGGGAAGAGAGGCTTGGCAGACGTCGAACGGCCGAACCGTAGGGCCGACCGGCGAAGCGCTCAAAGAACCGGCGCTCGATCGAACCCGCCGGCGGGTTCACAAGACTGCGGGTCAGGGAAACCGGCCGGTGCGCTTTCGGGCGGACTGGCTTCCGACTTCAGCATCATTGCCAGCCAGTTGGTTCATGCAGAGTTGACCAGACAGCCAAAGCCGGCCTCTTAAATGGTGACACACTCGTCGCCGGGCACGAAACACAAATGAAACAGTGAAACCGTTTTCTGGGTTGATGAAACCACATTCGATGAACTCACTACGCACTTCGCGTGACGAACGGGTATTGCAGACACCTATGAAAGCCAGCCGGGACCGCCATTGCGCCTGGCTGGCACTTAGGTGGGAGCGTGCTGTAATTCTTCGAGGGAGGACCATGGCTGAGCAACCTGTGAACCTGTCGACCGCCATTTACCTCGGCGTGTTCAGTCGAGCCGAACAACGAGTTTTGCAAGCGATCTTCAAGGCAATTGCGGAAGGTGGCGGCAGATGTGTCGCTACCCTCGCAATGCTCGCCCGTGACTTCGAACACCAGCAAGCCAACCACGCGCAATGCGATCGCCCAAGCGGTCGCAATCGGCCTTCTCGAAAAGACCGAACGCCGCTCTTACTGCGCCGTCTCGCTTCCCAACATTTTGACCTAGGGGAAGCGCTGATGGTTCCGCAAGATGCTGACGCTGGACCTACCTGCGCGGCCGCTTGTCGGGTTTTGCGGCCTGACGACGGAAAGCAAAGCATGGGTTAAAACCAATTTTATTGCGCACGAGCCTTGGCAGGACGCCAGAACCGTATGGGCCGACTAGCGAAGCGCTCAGACACATCGGCGCTTTGTCCGAGACCGTTCTTGGCCTGTCTGATCCGACTCCGGTGAACGACTGACCGGCAATGGTGCCAAAATCGCAAGCCAGCAGTGGCCTGAAAGCATGCCGCTGGATTGCTCCGATCCGAAGCCTTGTGAACCCGTTGGCATGTTGGATCGACACACAATTAAACGGTGACACTTATCGCCCTTGTTGCACTTGCCAGATTAATGTCTTTAGGCTCGAGTTGAACTGAATGAAAGAGCGCCGCAGGATAACGAGCTATTTCCGACCGAGGTTGATGCTCGCGTTGCGGCGGCGTGCTTCAACGCGCGCAACGGGAATGGCCGGGCGAGCAGCCGCGGTGTCCCGACACGCGCGCGGGTGGGTTGTCGTGATTTGCCAATATGCGCCGGTGGGATACCGTCTCGGCGCGGAAAGCGAGTAAGCGCGCTCAAACACATTGCCCGCGCAAGATACCAAGCTGAACATGAGTGGGCACCATCCCGACCTGTATTTTTTCCTCTGCCTGCTTACAGGTCTCGCGGCGTTTCTGGCCAATACTTCCTTTAGTGATGGCGACAGCGAAACGCCGAGCAAAGAACGCGGGACACGAAGAGCATGGACAGATCCCTAATGGCATGGCGTATGGGCTTGCTGCATTGAGCGTTGCTCTCTTGGCGATCCCTCTTTTGTTCGTCCTCTGGCGGGTGGTTAA
This sequence comes from uncultured Alphaproteobacteria bacterium, assembly GCA_963827585.1. GTDB lineage: Bacteria > Pseudomonadota > Alphaproteobacteria > Rhizobiales > Xanthobacteraceae > VAZQ01. The sequence continues at coordinate 138,003 of CAWHCK010000053.1, read as the reverse complement.
GGCCCCTATCTGGATCTGGGTCCCCCTTCTCTTTTTCCTCGGAGGGATCCTGCTTATCGAAGGCGCCAGCGAACTCATCGGCCCTGAGCGAATAATGACCCTCATCGGTATTCTGGCCGGCGTGCGCTGAAAATTAGGCGCGGCGTGTTCGTGCGCAGGCATCATGGCCAGGGCCGACCTTCGGCATCTCCAATAGACGCTGATCTTGGCTACAGCTGCGAGAAGTGTTCTGCGCATCACCGTTAAAAATGTTGGCCCCAGGCCACTATGGCGGCGACGAACAAATGTTTGGTGCAAAGGAACAAGACCTGCACGGGGGGCAAGGACTAAGAGGTCAGATTTGCCAATGAACGGCGGGTCAACCAACGGCCTCGGGGGGTGAGGAGCACCAGCATATCTTTTGTAACGCCGGCGCCTGCTTCGGCTGCCCCTGCGATTGATACTCCCGGACGACCCGGCCATCGTCGGTGACCGGCGTAATTCGGACACATGGAGCTTCAGAAAACCCAGGGCGGAGTAGGATGGCTAATGCCAAAAGCTTCGGCTGGGCGATTTACGCAGCCGGTTTTGTGGTCTGGTCTTTTGGCTACTTTAGCGCAGGCCACGTATCAGTATTTGATTGGGACTTGGCCACGCCGTGGTGGATTTCTAGTTTCGTTCCCAATCTCGAAGCAGAAGTCGGATTTGCGATCATGTTCGCGAGCATGATCCCGATTTATTGGCGCGCAGGACGGAAGCGCGCGTAATCCACATCGTACAGTCTGGCGCGCCATGAGTGATTTATTTAACGTCGTTCGTCTGACCCCGGAGCGGCGTGAGCGAGCCGACAGGCAGCGCGCGCTAAGCTTCTCGCATACCGGCTGGAAGCTGCAGTAGCGCATATTCCTGCGGACGTGCGCCCGGCCGTCGTGCAAGCCGTTGCGAAAGCGCTTAAGCAGGAGCGCCCGGACGCATTCGGCGCTTGCCGCGGCCTTGCGTGCGAGCGGTTGCTCGAGTGGTGGAACTTGCGCAGAACAAAGCGCAAGGCGCGGGTTGTCGTGCCGTTGCCGACTTTGCGGGCACCACCTTTGCGGCAAGCAGCATCCATCGCAGCTTCCTGCGGCGCTATACATTCTGGCCGGCGTGCGCTTAAAATTAGGCGCGGCGTGTTCGTGCGCAGGCATGTGGATGCCTCCCATCCAATGCCCTTTCGCCTCACCAAAACCGGTGACGCGGTCCTCGGGGCTCACTACGATCTTGGCGCGCTACAACGATGGCCGAACAGCCGGCGGCCTATCAGCCGATCTTCATGACCGACGCCGGACACGTCATTGTCGCTCACTGGGCGGCCGGCGGCGACCAGCTTTTGCAGATTTGCGCTAAATGCCCCCCAACAGTCGTAGCAATTAAAGTCCCAAGCGGCGCTTGGACCGAGGCTTCACTAGTCCCATCCCCAGTAGTCGGTGCCGGACTGCCCGGCCTGCTGCTCGCAAGCCTCGGCGGCCTGGATGGCGGCGACGCGCGCCGCGCTAACAACGGTTCTCATGGGAGCAAGCCGAAACTCTCAATTTCGCTCCTTTCAATAAGGCCACGCTTGACTTGCCGCAGATCGTGCGGCCGTCCCACGACTTGCACGTCCAAAAAATGTTGGGTCTTGAACACGGAGGTTAACCGGCATTTTAATTGCAATACGCAACCAAAACCTACAGGGTTTTAAGAACTCCCGGTCGTCCCCCGACAAATCCCCCGGGAGTTATGAACCCCGCCCCGCTCCAGCTCGGCGGGGTTCCCCATTCCCGAATGGCATCGCCACCGCGCGGCTCTCTGTTTTTATTCCAGCATGTCCAAAAAAATAGCACGCCCCTGAGAAGGCCCGCACGGCGCATGGTGGCGCGCGGCTAAAGGTAGATGGGAATTAGCCATTCCTAGGCCGTAGGGCCCCGGTCCGGCCGCAAATCCTCTGGGCCGGGGCTCGCCGGTTCGCGCTGTCGGCAGTCACATGAACATCTCACCGATGTCGCGTGTGTGCGAGAATCTCGACGGCTCGCTCAAGGGAGGCGCAAAAATCAGCCAGCGACTCTTTGTTCAAATGCTCGGGCTTCGTTGTGCCACGTTCCTGCACGATTTGGTCTGCGAGGAGGACACCTGATGAGTGCGCCCCGGTGGCGGCTTTCTCGCGAGCATCCAGGTTCCTGAACTGTGACGACTCTTTAATCATTACGCTTCACGCCCGCCACACCTGTGTTCGCGCCCCACAAAACTTATTGCGGCTGAACCAGAGCGCGCCGATGCGCTCACGATGGCCCGACCGGCAGGTGCGGGCAGATGCGCATTTGGCTGCGACGCGGCCTCCGATCTGCACACTACGGGTCCTTGACCGCGTGTGCAGAAGTCAGTGACCTGGGCAGTGTGCCCACGTGACGGCTTTCAAAGATGTGACCGCCGTCACAGGAGTGCTGTCCGACAAGGCTTCATTTTTTGGACAACCTAAAAGGGTCGAGCCATCTGCGTGTTAATGGGTGATGCATGCTCTCAATACCCAGGCCAAGCATTGAGCCTCCGATAACCCCCAAATGGGGTATGGCTGCAACTTATTGGTGATGCGCGTCCGAAATTGAAGGCGGCAACCAGTGACCTCAGTCACACCTGCAGAATCGCAAGTGAGAATGTTAGCCCCATGAGAAATGTACCCGCCAACCGGAGGACTACATGCAACTGGCCAAACGATGCGCGGAGCTTGCCAACGAGTGTTCTGCGCCTACCGTGGCCAAAGCGCTTAGGGCGCTCGCGTTATGATTACTTGACGCGCGCAGCCATGCTGCGAGGTGCGAACCAATCACCTCGACAAGGACGCCATCGAACAGGTCGGCGCAAGCGGCTTGCGACTGAGCGGCATAGACTAGCGACTAATCCAGACGAGTAGCCCAACGATAATTACGACGATCATAAGCGCCAGAACGACGAGCTGCGGCAATCTCGTGTGGGGGCACGGGCGCAGCAGGTAGGCTCAGCCTCGCCGGCCGCGCCTGCCCCGAAAGGACGGCTACAAGTCAGTGTTACGCTTCAGCAAAACAATTCTACACGGACATTGATATTGCTCACGAATTTCATTTCCCACCAGCGCGAGGCCAGGACGGAAGCGCGCGTAATCCACATCGTACAATCTGGCGCGCCATGGCTGATCCATCCAACGTCGTTCGTTTGACCACGGAGCGGCGTGAGCGAGCCGACAGGCAGCGCGCACTAGCTTCTGCATATCGGCTGGAAGCTGCAGTAGCGCATATTCCTGCGGACGTGCGCCCGGCCGTCGTGCAAGCCGTTGCGAAAGCGCTTAAGCAGGAGCGCCCGGACGCCTTTCGGCGCTTGCCGTGGCCTTGGTGCGAGCGGTTGCTCGAGTGGTGGGACTTGAGAATAGAAACAAAGCGCAAGGCGCGGGTCGTCGTGCCGTTGCCGACTTTGCGGTAATCACCCTCTGCGGCAAGCAGCATCCATCGCAGCTTCCTGCGGCGCTAGGTTGATGGCCCACTTGCACTAGAAAGCCCGTACACGCGACTTCGCTCGTCAAACAGCCCAAAGCACCCAGAGGCATCTCCCCCTATCGCTAGGGTCCCAGATAGCTAAACACGGACCCAGTCACAGATTTTGGGTCCCGTTCCAGATTTTGCCCATGAGTTGGGGATCTTGGGACAAAGTTTCTTGCCACTCCCCCCTCCCTCCTGGGCGGGGTCCCGGGGGTGTGCACCGGACCCGATTTCATAAAGAAAAAAAGACCCGACAGAAAAGCTTTCACTGTCTGTCCGCCACGATTGGCTTGCCCAGTTCGGCGAGACGCTGGTGATAGCGTCGAGCGCGCTCGGCTCCGCTCGTCGCCTGATTGCCAAGCGGAGGACGCCCTTTTCGCCGCGCACCCGTTACGAGCTCAGCATCTGGTTCTGGGCGCCCAGTTATGCGCGGTGGCCGCGACCACATGAGCTTGGGGAACTGCATGATTTGACGCCTACCTTAACAGACGCTAACTCCCAACTCTTGACATTTGGTTAGCCACTGCAGACGGCAGAGAATCCAACCCAACCACCCCCCTCGGCCGGGGCGGGGAGTGGGGGGTATTTAGTGATGGCAACAAGGAAACGCCGAGCAAAGAACGCGAGGCACTAAGGGCATGATGTATGGGCTTGCTGTATTGACCGTTGGTATCTCGTCGATCCCTCTTTTTGATCATCCTCTGGCGGGTGGTTAAGGCCCCTATCCGGATCTGGGTCCCCCTTCTCTTTTTCCTCGGACTGATTGTGCTGATCCAAGGCGCCAGCGAACTCATCGGCCCTGCGAATGACGGCCCTCATCTACATTCTGGCCGGCGTGCGCTGAAGAGGGATTGTGGGCGATAGGGGCAGCGCTAGGGGCGGAAATATCTAAATTTCGATGTGCCCCCGCCCGGTTGCGGTCACCTTTCTCAGCTCAAAATTAGGTTCGGTCCATCCGGGAGAGAGCCCGATGATGTGGAACCACATATGTGCGGTGGCGGCGGCGGTTGTGCTCGCCGTCACTGTGGCCGTGCTGGCCGTGCCTAAGACCGTCGCCCTGGTAACGGCGCCGGCGGCGCAGCAAGTAGCGCCGAAGTTGGCGCCTGCACAGGTGACCCTGGACTCGCTGCCGGAGAGGATTACGGTCTGCCGAGACGCGATTAAAGCACTCGGCCGCCGTGCTGCCATTGACCGCTTCCCGGTATGCGACCGCTTCGTTTTCGTCGATTGAGGTCAAGCCGGGCCGGCCAGCGGCTGGTCTCTACCGAATGCGTGAGCCCACACCGCCTGCGCTGAAAACGGAATCACGTCGTTCGACCGTATCCGCCAGCCGCCGGGGCGGCCATAGCCGCAATGGGCTGCCCCATGCTGCCGTCGAGGCCACCGAAGCCGCCGCCCCCGAGGCCACCGAGGCCGCCACCGCCGCCCCCCGCCCCATAGCGGGCGAGCCGACGCGCGAGGCCGCGATGGCGGCGTTCGCGCGATCGAGTAAGAGATTTCTCGCCGCATAAGGCCGCCCGCTTCCGCCCGGTGCCAGACAAAATTTTGCGCCCTATTGCCAAATGCGGGCGGCCAGCAAAATGAAATGAAACGGCGCCCGATAATGCACGAACGGCAAATGAGAAGTTTTCGCAGGCGACCGGCCTGGCATGACCTTCCTGGCCCCAATCCTGTTCTCCCGGCCGAGGGCCTGAGGACAGACTGCGCGACTTACAGCGCCGTTTTCGCGCCGTATCGGCGCGTCATGATCGTGCGATCAAGCTGAGCGGGTATTATCGTCGCTTGGGCATTGCAGCGTTGGCCCGCGGGCGACCAACTGAGGGGGCATTTTTTTGCGCCCTCTTGACCCGTTTATCGGCGCTGCTGCAAATGGCGAGTAAATCGAGACCGCAAAGCGTGGCCGCGGCGAACTTGGCGTCGAGCTGCTTCGACGACGCGGTGAACGAGTACCAACCTGCTGAGAAATGGATCGTGATGAAGAACATGTTTATTTCGGTGGCCATGTTGCTGGCACTGAGCGTTCCAGCGTTGGCTGATAACGACAAAAACAAAGGCGACAACGGCGGTGTTCGGGGTGCGACGGGTCAGGTTGAGATCACAATCGAGGCTGACGACGAACTGCGCCTTATCGTGCGGCGTCGCGCTGCAAGTGGTTCAATGACAAATATGTACGACCATACCTTTTTGCCTGTCAACAAAGCGGCAGCAGCGAAGCGGATCAAGAAGGGCACTCCGGCCGAGGCGAAGGCGAACGCAAAACCAAGCGTCGCACGCAACATGTGATGGCTGCGGTGAAGGGCAAAAGAAGAACCTGCTGCGATCGCAAGCACAGCGGTGGTTTTGCAGGTGGCCTTTCCAGCCGTTTGGCGACCCCCACGCCTCCAAATCAATAAAACCCGACAGCACGGCCGTGGCGAATGCGCATCTTCGCGATAATCCTCGCATTGGTGCTATTTGGCTTCGCGGCAAGTTTGGTCCGCCGCTAGTCGGCTGCGGCTGGCCTGACCAGGGGGCCGTGTCGTCTTTATTTTCAATGGCTTATTAGGCCGCGGGGACAAGTGAACCCACACGGCGGCTCGTGCGACCAATGGATTAAGTAGGCGACATCGGTGTTTTGATAACTGCGGAGCGCCCCGCATGGCGGACTTTTCATTCGAGGCAAAACTCGTGGCTGTGGTGTGCGTGCGTGCCGCTGATGAAAGCGTTGCGCGGAAGGTCGTCCCTACAGTCCTCGGATCGCCCGGCACCGTGGAACTCAGATTGGCCAATGAGGGCAATGCTGTATTGGCGCATCACGCAACGGTAACCAACGTCGATTTTTCCGTTGAAGAAGGCTCGATCAAGCTCATTGAAACCGAAGGAGTGCCTGCACCCGCTCCAGCCATCCGTCCTCCACGACCGCGCGCATCTCATCGAAGTAGCAAGTTGGGCGATAGCAAAAAGCCCCCGCCGCCGTGAAGGGCGTGGGTGAACACGATCAATTCGTTCGTCGGGCATCCTACCGACATCCATGTCGCCATGGCGAGGCGCCCGCTGGGCCCCGTCTTCGACTGAAAACGACTATCGCTAATTTATCCGCTGCAGGTCGCGCAAGGTCAGGTCAAGGTCTAATCGGCACCGGTCCTTGCCGGGCCTGCCCGACGCGAGCCGTGCCACGCAATTCTTCTTCATCCTTCCCTCGGCTGTGGTAGGACGTTGCGATGCATCCAAGTTTGCGCAATCTCCTGGTCGCGACCACGGCCCTCCTGGCGCTAGGCCTCGCTCCGGCTGCCGCCGGACCCGAGGGCGGGTCGGTGGTCGGCGGCGCGGCGACGATCCAGGGCCAGGGCGGCCCGGCGGTGACCGTCAACCAGTCGAGCCACAGCGCGATCATCAACTGGAACACCTTCAATATCGGCGCCAAGGAGAGCGTGAACTTCAATCAGCCCAGCAGCTCGTCGGTTGCGCTCAACCGGGTGACCGGCGGGCTGGGCCCATCGCAGATCCTGGGGACCCTGACGGCGAACGGCCGCATCTTCCTCATCAACCGCGACGGCATCCTGTTCGGCAAGGGCGCGGTCATCAACACCGCGGGCTTCCTCGCCACCACCAACGACATCAAGAACGAAGACTTCATGGCCGGGCGGATGAATTTCAACATTCCGGGCCGGCCGGATGCGTCGATCGTCAATCGGGGACGGATCACGGCGACAAACGGCGGCTTTGCCGCGCTGGTCGCGCCGGGCGTGCGCAACTCCGGCACCATTACCGCCGAGCTCGGCACGGTCGCGCTCGCCTCCGGCAACAGCTTCACCCTCGACATGTACGGCGACAAGCTGATCACGCTGGCGGTCGGCGACCACATCTCGTCCAAGGTCATCGACGTCGCCACCGGGCGGCCGCTCAAATCGCTCGTCAGCAACACCAAGAACGGCACGCTCAGCGCGAACGGCGGACGCGTGGAGCTCACTGCGGCCGCGGCGCGCACCGTGGTCGATTCCGTCATCAACACCAGGGGCATCATCCGGGCCGACTCGATCGGCTCACGCAACGGCATGATCGTGCTCGGCGCCGCGACCGGGGCGAGCAAGCCCGCGGGGGCTCCGGCCCAGACCATCAAGATCGCCGGCACGCTGTCGGCGGCAGGCAAGGGGCCGGGCACCAAGGGCGGCACCATCGTCGTGAGCGGCGAGCACATCAAGCTCAAGAGCGCGCAGGTCGATGCGTCCGGCCGCGCCGGCGGCGGCAAGGTGCTGATCGGCGGCGACTGGGGCGGCGGACGTCCCAATGCCAGCCTCGTCAACAACCAGAGCGCCGCGCTGGAAAACTACACGATTGCGACCGCCACCACGGTGAGCGTCGATGGGCGAACAACCATCAATGCGTCGGCTACCGAAAGCGGCCACGGCGGCAAGGTCGTGCTCTGGTCCGACAGCAAGACCACCTTCGCCGGAACGATCCTCGCTCGCGGCGGAGCGGAAAGCGGTGATGGCGGATTCGTCGAGGTGTCGAGCCACCAGCTTCTGAACTACAGCGGCACGACCGATACGCGGGCGCCAAAGGGTTCAGTGGGAACGCTATTGCTTGATCCCGAGAACCTCTACGTCAACGCGAATGGACTTCCACCCAGATCCGATCCGACAGCCTCGGCCATCTCGGCGGACGCTTTGGTAAATCAGTTGGTGTCGAATAACGTAGTGCTTTCGACGCTGCCATCAGGGACGAATGCGGGCGACATCTTCGTCGACGCCAACATCGGATGGAGTACCGGCAACTCGCTGACGTTGAGTGCCTACCACGACATCCTATTCATGTCGGGCAGCAAGGTGACGAGCACTGGCGCGGGTAATCTCGTTCTGCGCGCGGACAACACCGGAACGGGACAAGGGACAGTCGTTTTCAATCCCGGTGGCCACGTCGACTATACGCAGAGCACTGGAACGGTCTCCCTCTTTTACAACCCCAGCGGAACCCAAACGACCAAATACCAGAATCCGACGGATTACTTCTGTCCTCCCTGCCCAGGCGGGGGCGGCGTTTTCGTCCAGCAGCCGTCGCAGCTCACGGCCTACATGCTGGTCAACACCGCCGGAGATCTCGATGCCGTGCGCACGAACCAGAGCGGCACCTACGCGCTGGGAACGAAAATTACCTTCGATCCCAACCAGACTTTCACGCCGATCCCGAATTTCACCGGCCTGTTCGACGGTCAGGGTCAGACCATCGCCAACCTGACGATCGCGTCCACGGACACAGAACATTGGGCTGTTCGGCACCATTGCCAGCGCGGGTGAGGTCCGCAACCTCAACCTGACGAATGTCAGCGTGAGCGCCGATTCGAGCGTAAACTCGCAATTGGTTGGCACGCTGGCGGGAATTAACGCAGGAACAATCACCAATGTCTCCGCCACCGGTCAAGTGCAAGTAGGCAGCGGAAGCACGGCGGGCGGTCTGGTCGGACAGAACCTGGGCACGATCGTGGGCGCGACCCTGCCGGCGCTGACTCAGCCCTGCGTCGTCGGTCAAACCTGCGCGTCCGTCGCGGTGAGCGTGGGGTCGAACGGTATCGGCGGCGGGCTCGCCGGCTCCAACAGCGGCACCATCACGAATGCGTTTGCGACCGGCGACGTCACCGGCGCGGCCGGCACCAGTGGGTTCACGACGCTGGGCGGGCTCGCCGGGTAAATCTGGGCTCGTTCTCGAATTCGTTCGCCTCCGGAGACGTGGGAAGTTCAAACGTTGCCAATCTTCAGGCTGGGCGGCTTGGTCGGCAACAATGCCGGTACCATCCTGTCGTCCGTCGCCCTGGGCAACGTGCAGACCGGGGATGCAAGCATTGCCGGCGGGCTAGTCGCTTCCAATTCGGTCAGCGGCGCCATCACCGGCTCGCAGGCGAGCGGCAACGTCACCGTCGGTGCGGCGAGCGTCGCGGGCGGCTTGGTCGGAGCCAACGACGGCACCATCACGGAGTTCTACCGCTTCGGGTGCGGTCACCAGCACCGGTGCTAACAGCACTATCGGCGGCTTGGTCGGAGCCAACGAAGGCACCTATCACGGGTTCTACCGCATCGGGTGCGGTCACCAGCACCGGTGCCAACAGCACCGTCGGCGGCTTCGTCGGAGCCAACGAAGGCACCATCAGGGATTCAATCGCTTCGGGTGTGGTCACCAGCACCGGTGCTAACAGCACCGTCGGCGACTTCGTCGGCGCGAACTTCGGCATCATCACTCGGCAGCTCGCCGACACTGCCAGCAATCGTCGCAGGCTTGCCGACGCCTCCCGTGCCGTCGCCGCCGCCTGCTGTTACCGGAACCGTTGGCGCCGTTCTCGCCGGAATTCTTCGCGTCCCTGCCGGCGCAGACGCAGATCATCAGCAATCTCGTCCAGAACGTTCAACTCGTGGCGCTCAACACCGCCGGAAACCCGCCACTGCTCAACAACATCCAGGGCGGCGTCAACCTGCCGCCCCAGCCGCCGGTGCCGACCCCGACCCCGGGAGCTGGCGGGCGGCAGATCCTGCCAGGCCTCGACCGCCGGATCGTCGATATTCCGCCCCCCGGCGAGACCCGCATGATCCAGGACGAGGTGGTGGTGCAGATGGCCACCCGCTTCGGCCCGGACCAGTTGCAAAACGCGGTGCGCCGTCTCGGATTGACGGTGATCGCGTCGGAGACGCTGACCAGCACGGGATCGACCGTGGTGCGCCTGCGCATCACCGACGGCAGGACCCCGGCCCAAGCCATCCGGTCGCTCGCCAATGTCGGGATGGCCGCGATCGTGCAGCCGAACTACGTCTACGCCCTGCAACAGCAGTCCGGCGATCCCGACGCCCAGCGCGCGCGGCGACACCGGCCAGCAGGGCGACCCCGCCCAATACATTCTCGAGAAGCTCAAGATCTCCGACGTTCACCGCCTGGCCCGCGGGACCAATGTCCCGATCGCGGTGATCGATTCGCAGATCGACGCGAGCCACCCCGATCTCGAGGGCGTGATCGCCAAGCGCTTCAGCGCGGTCGGGGCCGAGGAAACAGCCGCACGCGCACGGCACCGGCATGGCGGGCGCGATTGCTTCGCACCAGCGGCTCGTCGGGACGGCGCCCGCCGCCCGCCTCCTGGCCGTGCACGCCTTCTCCACCAGCGCAGCGACCGCGGAAAGCACCACGTTCAATATCCTCAAGGGCATGGACTGGTCGGTGAAGGAGGGCGCGCGCATCATCAATATGAGCTTCGCCGGACCGAAGGACCCGTCGCTCGAGCGCGCGATCAAGCTCGCCTATGACCGAGGCATCGTGCTGATCGCCGCCGCCGGCAATGCCGGGCCGAAATCTCCCCCGCTCTTTCCCGGCGCCGATCCCAACGTGATCGCGGTGACGGCGACCGATGTGGACGACAAGCTGTTCAGCGGCGCCAATCGCGGCAAATACATCTCGGTCGCGGCGCCCGGCGTCGACATCCTGGTGCCGGCACCGGAGGGCAGCTATCAGGTCACCACCGGCACGTCGGTGGCAGCCGCCGAGGTGAGCGGCATCGTGGCGCTGCTGCTCGAACGCAACCCGAAACTCACCCCGGCCGACATCCGCCGCATTCTGACCTCGAGCGCAAAGCGGCTCGGGTCCGGCGACCGTGACGACAATTTCGGCGCCGGCCTGGTCGACCCGCTCAAGGCGGTGCAATCGACCGATCCGCGCACCGTCACCACCACGCCGCCGCCACCGACCCTGCGACAGCGGTAGGGGCGATCCAACCAAGCGGGAATCGCGTTACCAGATGGTCAGCCCTGGATCGCCGCTTTTCGAGATTGCGAGCGCCATCCAGGCTCTTGCCCGGGCCCTCTCGGCGATACGGTCGGCATTGGGAGGAGCGCCGTCCTTGAGCCCTCCAGCGCTGGTGTACTGCTGCGCTATTTTGCTAAGGGACCGGCAATGGTCCGAATTCTCGTATTTCAGACCTTTGTCCCGAACATCTATCACGCATCGATTGGCGGCGTCGCTCAATTGAATGGCAATTGATTCGAGCTGCGATGGGTTTGGCGAGCACGCCGGAATCAGCAATGCGATGAGAAGCGGCAGTGCAACGCGTGTGCCATGTGTCATGCTCAAACCCTTCATATGATAGAAGCGGCCGCCGCCGCAAATTATCACCTTCTGCAATGCCGAGGTAGCTTGCTGACGACGCGGAACATTCAGTGGAGAGTTCATGGCCGTCCGGACATGACTCGAAGCGGTCGACGCGAGTCGCGCCGCATTGAAGGCGGGAACCGCGTGTTTGACATTCCCCGTGGGCGTGGCCGGCGACCTCGTCACGCCTCCGCCTCGAAGGCAAAGCCGGTGCCTTCGCGCACGATGGTGCCGAAGCCGGGAAAATCGAGGTGCGCGCCGGCGACCGTGAGCCTGTCGGCGGCGATGCGATCGAACATGCGCCGGCGGGTGGCGCAGGCGGCCTGCGGATCGACGTCGTAGACGAGCCCGGTATCGGGCCGCGGCACCTGGATCGACGGCGAAATGCACGAGGTCGCCCCAGATCAGCAGGCTCGCGCTTGCCCGACGGCGATGAGCCAGCCGGTATGGCCCGGCGTGTGGCCGGCGAGCAGGAGCGCCGACACGCCCGGCACCACCTCGCCGTCGCGCACGGTGCGCATGCGATCACGATAAGGGGCGGTGGTGACCGCGGCCTTGGCGATGTTGCGGCGGATGCGCTCGCTCGCGCCGGTCGCTTCGTCGCGATCGAGCCAGAATTGCGCTTCCCGCTCGTGCAGCATGATCTCGGCGTTGGGATAGACGGCGCGGCCGCCATCATCCACGAGGCCATTGGAATGGTCGGGATGGAGATGGGTGAGAAAGATGGTCTCGATCTCCTCCGGTGCGACGCCGCAGGCGCGCAGATTGTCGGGAAGCTTGCCGAGCGTCGGCCCCATGGTGTTGCCGGCGCCGGTATCGACCAGCGCCCATCTGCCGCCGAGCTCGAGCAGGAATGCGTTGACCGCGATGGGCTTGGGCTCCCCGGGCTTGGTGCCCGCGAGCCGTTCGGCCTCGGCCTTGTCCATGTCGAGCACCACGTCGAGCGGGGCCGCCAGCACCCCGTCGCTGAGCGCCGTCACCTCGATGTCGCCGATTTTCCTGCTGTGCGCAGCGCCCGGCGCGATCACGGCGCGACCGCTGCGACGGCCTGGCGTGTTGCGCGCGGCGTCTGCTCGCGCAGGTACGGCATGACGTCGCTGGCGAAAAGACGGAGGTTCTTCTCCGTCAGGTCGGCGGGAAGGGTCGCGATCTGCAGCATGGCGATCAGGTTGCCGACGCCGAGCTCGCGCGAATAGGCGGCGAGCCGCTCGCGCACGGTGGCGGCGCTGCCGGCAACGACCATGCCGAGCTCGATCAGATTCTCGGCGGTCATTTCCATCATGCGGAAGGCGAACTTGCTCTCGATCAGCGACTTGGTCGAGGCGATCGAGGAATAGCCGGGCGGCATCCGCATCTCGAGCGGATAATGCAGGAACTTGTTGAAGAAGGCCTCGATGTGCGGCTTGAGCTCGCGCCGGGCGATCTCGTCGCTCTCGGCGACATAGGTCGGGATCGCCCAGCCGAGCTGCGAGGGCTGCGATTCATACCCCTCGCGCTCCGCCACCTGGCGATAGAGATCGAACGCCTTCTTGGCCGACTTCACCGGGCTGAAGGTCTGCAGATAGGTGTATTTGCGCTTCGCCGACGCGCACCATTCGACCGTTTCCGAGCTCCCCTGCGAGGGAATCCACACCGGCGGATGCGGCTGCTGCAACGGCCGCGGCCACAAATTCACGTAGTCGAACTGGTAGTGCCGCCCGTGGTAGCGGAACGGCCCGATTTCGGTCCACGCACGCAGGATCAATTCGTGCGCCTCGTAGTAGCGCCCGTGCGAGTGGGTGGGGTTGGTGCCGCTCGCGAAATATTCCGTGCCGATACCGCGCACGAAGCCGGTGATGATGCGGCCCCCGCTCATCTGGTCGAGCATGGCGAATTCTTCCGCGACCGCCACCGGATTGCTCACCAGCGGAAGCGCACGGCCGAGGATCGCGATCTTGGCCTGTCGGGTCGAACGTGCGAGCGCCGCCGCGATGAGATTGGGGGCCGGCATCAGGCCGTAGGCGGTCTGATGGTGCTCGTTGACGCAGATGCCGTCGAAGCCGAGCTCATCGGCAAGCTCGAGCTCCCCGATGTAGCGGTCATAGAGTTTTTCTCCGACCGCGGGGTCGAAATACGAGTTGGGCAGCGTGACCCATGCCGAATTGTGGCGATCGGTATAGCTGAGGTCCAAGTCCGCATAGGGCATGAGGTGGAAAAAGAAGGTCTTCATCCCTTGGCTCCGTGGAAGAAGGCGTCGAGCCGCGCCCCGATCTCGCTCGCGCGCTCGATCGGCAACGCATGCCCGGACTTCGGCAGCACCAGCAATTGGGCCTGCCGGATCTCGCGCTTGAAGGGCTTGTGACACGCGAACGGTACCACCTGATCGTCCTCGCCCCAGACCAGCAATGTTGGAATATCGATGCGATGCAGCCAATAGGGCAATTGCGGATTGTGCATGCGCGGGTTCCAGCCGAGCCGCGCCAGCGCCGTACGGTTCTGCAACACGACGTCGATGTCGAGCTTGGCCTGCGCCTGCTGCCATTGCTGCGCCAGCTTCGGATCGTGGAAGTGGCGGCGCGCGAATTCCTCCGCCGTCCAGGCGAAGATGTCGTCGAACAGGGCGTCCGGACTTTCGACCCCTGCCGGTGCGAGCAGGGTGAGCGAGGCGAGCCGTGAGGTGCTGCGGATCGCGATCTCGGCCGCGATCCAGCCGCCGAGGCCGTGTCCGACGAGGTGGACGTTGCGCGCGTCGAGCGCCTGCAACGCATCGAGATAGAAGAAGGCGACGTCGCCGACGCTCATCATCCAGTCCGGAATTTGCCCGCGCCCGAAGCCCGGATGCTCCGGCGCCAGCACGCGGCAATTGGCGCCGAGCTTCTCGAGCAACGGTTCCCATGATGCGCCCGCGACGCCGTGCAGGAACAGAACGGTCGCCCCCGCGCCCGCCTCCGCATAGTGCAGCTTCGTGCCCGCAACCTCGATCACCGATTCTCGCATCGACCTCCCCGCGCGGCGCTCGTGGAGCCGCATGATCTTGCTTGCGCCGAGAATGCCGAAGAATCCCGGGACGCGCAAAGCCACCTGCGTCGGGATGATAGGACACGCGTTCGCAATCAAAGTCTGCCGACCAGGGGTTGCTGCGTGTTGCCGGGCGACGCGGGCAAGCGCTATGGTCGCCAGGTCGAGAGCATCCGGCCCCGAGCAAAACGACGGCCGCACAGAACAACGGCGATCGACACGCGAGGGAGCGGAGGCGACGCACGGGAGCGATGCAGCCAATTTCACATTGGGCAGCCGTCATTGGCGCGGCCGTGCTCGCGCTGGCAGCGGAGCCCGCAACGGCCCAGGATTATCCCAACCGGACCGTCACTATCGTGGCGCCGTCCGCCCCCGGCGGGATGTACAGCATCCTCGCGCGTCTGCTCGCGGGCAAGCTCGAGCAGCTTTACGGAAAGTCCTTCATCGTAGAGAACCGGCCGGGGGCGAGCTCGGTGACCGGAGCCGTGTCGGTGATCCGCGCGCCGGCCGACGGCTATACGCTCATGGTCGCGACCAGCTCGACCATGGCGACCAATGTTGCCCTGCACAAGAACCTGCCCTACGATCCGCGCACCGATTTCATTCCGGTCACGCTCATTGCGATGTCGCCGGAAGTCCTGCTGATCAACGCATCGCTGCCGGTGCACGCGATCGAGGACCTCGTCAGGCTCGCGCGCACGACGGCGGGCGGCCTGTCCTTCGGCTCGGCCGGACCGGGAACGGCCCAGCATCTCAACGGCGAACTCCTGAAAGCCGCGCTCGGGATCGAGATGCACCACATTCCATACAAGGGCATCCAGCCGGCGCTCAACGATCTCGCCGGCGGGCATATCGCGCTGATGTCGGCACCGATCCCGGTGGCGCTGCCGCTGGTGCAGGGGGCACGGGTGCGCATGCTCGGCGTGACGACGAAGGAGCGCGTCGAAGCCATTCCGAACGTGCCCTCGCTGGCCGAGATCGGCGTTCCCGGGTACGACGCGCCGTCGTGGTTCATGCTGGTGGCGCCGGCGAAGACACCGCGCGCGATCGTGGACAAGCTCGCCGCCGACCTGCGCGCGGTCCTGAACGAGGCCGACGTGCGCGAGGAATTCATCCTGCGCCAAGGCCTGATTCCGGTGGTCTCGCCGTCGCCCGATGAGCTCAGGCGCTTCATCGAGGCCGAGATCGCGCGCCTGGGCGATATCGTCAGGAAGGCGGGGCTCGCCGGATCGGAGTAGGATAGGTTGCGCGAAGACGCCGGCAACCACACAAAGGGAACGCCGATGATTTTGCTACCGCGCCGCACCGTACTCCTGATGCCGATTGCGATGCTGGCCGGCGCAAGCGCCGACCGCGCCGCGGCGCAGGCGTCCGACTACCCGAACCGGCCGGTCACCTTCATCGTGCCGTTTGCGCCCGGCGGAGTGACCAGCCTGTTCGCCCGCGTGCTGGGCCAGAGGCTCGAGCAGCGCCTGGGCAAGCCGTTCGTGGTCGAGAACCGGCCCGGCGGCGGCGGCGTGACGGCGGCCAGCGCGGTCGCGCAGGCGCCAGCGGACGGCTACACCATCATGATGGCGTCGAGCACGGTGCTCGCGATCAACGTCACCGTGCGCAAGAACCTTCCCTACGATCCGCGCAAGGACCTCACGCCCATCGCGCTGCTCGCGCGCGTGCCGTTCGTGCTGGTGGTCAATCCGGCGCTGCCGGTCCACTCGGTGGCGGACCTGGTCAGGCTGGCCAAGGAAAAGCCCGGCCGGATCGCGTTCGGCACGCCCGGACCCGGCACGTTCCATCACCTCAATGCCGAGATGTTCAAGGCCATCTTCGAGCTAAACCTCCTGCACGTGCCGTACAAGGGCTCGGCGCCGGCACTCAACGATCTGGTCGGCGGTCACATCCAGATGATGTTCTGCGACGTGCCGCCGGCGATGTCGCTGATCGAGAGCGGAAAGATCCGCGCCCTCGGCGTCACCACCCGTGAGCGCGTGCCCGCGGTGGCGGATATTCCGCCGCTCGCCGAGGTCGGCATCCCCGGCTACGACACCGCCTCCTGGCACACGGTGACCACCACCGCCAACGTGCCGAAACCGATCGTCGACAAGCTCTATGCGCATATCCGCGAGATCATGAGCGATCCCGCCGTCACGGAGGCATTGGTCCGGGACGGCGCCATCCCGCAGGTAAGCCCGACGCCGGAGGAGATGCGAGGCTTCGTCGAGCGCGAGATCATGCGCTGGGGCAAGGTCGTCGAACAAGCCGGGCTCGCGGGCTCGGAATAGGTGACGCGGCGCGTCGCCGCCCCACGTGCGTTTATTCCTCTGCCAAACGCGAATCTCGCCGCGCCCGGCACCCGGACACGCCCCCTCTCCTCGCCGGGAGCAGGCGAGGTACCACGGAACCACCGAATTGCCCTCTCTCGCGAGGAGAGAGGGCATGAGGACGCAACCGCCGTGCCCGCGGCCGCCGCGTCGACCGGGAGCGGTGACGTGCCGGGTTTGTTCAGATGCGTCCGAACGTATCCACGCCGCGCGCGCGCCGTTTGACCCCCGCGGGTCGACCCAGGTCATGACCCAGCGCGCAACAACGGTGTTCGGATTGACCAGCCGCCCGTGCCAGATGGTATCGCTCTTGCATGTAGGCGAGAAAGCCCTCCAGGCTTCGAACCCGAGGCGGGGACCCCGGATGCTGCCGCGGACGTCATAAACGGCCCCGGGGCAAATCCCGCCATAATTGATGAAGATCCCAGCGAACTTTCCCGCCGCAGGGTCGGTCCCCAATACCTTCAGGATCGAGCCCTGTTGATTTCGCCAAGTCGAGGGATACAGCACGCCCTGGGCCGAGGAGGTCGCGACAGATGCGACCAGGAGCAGGAAAGCAGCGACGATGCGATACATTTGTTGCCTCTATCTTGGTGATGCAGCGGGATCATATTTTGCCGGGCGAAAATCTCAAGGCTACTGATCAAGATTTCCGGGCATCGGGCGGACACAAAGGCTTTCAAGCCGTTCCAATCGCCGCCGCGACTTGGGCCCCCGACATGGTCCGCCACGGTCCGCACGCGCAGGCTCGGCCTTGCTAGTTGTCCAGGATGGCCTTGGCGCGGGCCAGCACGGCAGGCTCGGTGTCGGCGATCGACCCGGCGACCTTCTGGGCGTCCTCGCCGCTGAGCGGACTGATGTCCATTCCCGCCTTGTCCGCCTCGGCCAGGAACTGCGGGTCCTTCATGGTGGCATCGAAGGCCCGGCGCAGTGTGTCGACACGCTCGCGCGGGGTGTCGGGGGTGGTGACGAACGCGCGCGTGATGCCGGTGTCGGCGGAGATGAAGGCCAAGACCTTGCGGTCGTCCTCGTTCTTGGCGAGCTCGATCATCAGCGGCACGTCCGCAAGCTCCGGATGGCGGGCGAGCGCGATCTGAACGAGAATGAAAATCTTCTTTTCGCTCAGCCAGTGCGGCTTGGTCGACTTCCATGACGCCCACGAATTGGAGCCGCGACCGCCAACCTCGCCGCGCTCCATCGCCAGATTGACGTCGTTGCCGCCGGGATAGCCGGAGACGATCCTGAACCTGGTGCCGACGAGCGCGTTCATCGCCTTGGGATAATAGACCGACGAGGTCGCGGTGCCGGGCGCGCCGACCACGAGCTCGCGTTCCATGACGTCGCGGATCGTCCTGATGCCGGTCGTGTACCAGGAATTCACCACGTTCGGGCTGTCGGTGGTGTTGCCGATCCAGAAGAACTTGCGGGTATCGAACTCGACCTTTCCGCCGCCGAGCGCCTGATGCGCCGACATGTTCTGCATGATGGCGTGCAGCACGGTGCCGTCGCGCGGCGCTTGGGTGGCGAGCCAGTTGGCGGCCTGCAGGCCGACCGCGCCGGGCATGTTGCGGGGAACGATGGCGGGCTCGCCCGGGATGTGCCGGCTCATGTGGCGGGCAACGAGTCGCGCGCGCAGGTCATAGTCGCCGCCCGGCGAGGTGGCGATCAGCATGGTGAGCGACTTGCCGCGATAGAATTCCGCCACCGGATCGGCAGCGGCCGGCAGCGCGAGCGCCCATGTCAGCACCAGCGCGGCGGCGGACAAACTGCGAGACGTCATGGCGAACCCCGGCGGGCAGGCGTTGAAACGATGCAAAATAGAAAGGAATCCACGCCGCCGCCATGGCGGCCGATGGTCGCGCAACCGGAGCGCCTCGCTGCGGCCGGCCGTCAATCGGCAATGACCTGGCGCAGCAATGTCGGTTCGAGGAAGAACCCGCCGCCGTTGAAGGGCAGATCATAGGCCAGCAGGAGGAACAGGCTCATGCCCGAAGCGCTGGCGACGAGGAACAGCGCGACGGCGCCGGCCCGCGGGTTGTCGACAGAGCCCATGGCGATCGTTGCCAGGACCAGGACCAGCAGCAAGACGATGACCAGCCATTGGACCCAGTCGATCAGCACGTCGCTCAGCATGATGCGGTTGCGCCTGGCCTCGATTGCCGCCTCGAGCCCGGCGAGGACGCGCGCTCGCGCCAACTGCTCGCCGGATCGGCTCGGAGAGGCATCCAGGATCATGGCAACCGCCAAAGGCACTAGCGTAAAGGGCGGGATGTGCTTGAAATCGCGCGCCCAACCCCGCTGCGCTGCAATCGCAGCCAGCGCGAACATGATCGCCGCCACCAGGTAGGTCAGACCGAAGGCGATGAGCGCGATGACCGGCGTCGGTTGCGCCTCGATCCACAGCCTCAGCATCTCTCACCTCGCGGGACGTTGCCGGACAGGAGCGTAGCGCGCCGAGATGACCGTTACGCAAATCCGGCAGCCGGCAGACACCCGCGGCCTTCACATCCGCACCACCTACACCCCATCCGTCATTCGATGCCGGGTATCAGCTCCCGTCCCGCTTTGAATTGGATTGTCGAGCCCGCAAAATCGTCCCCCACCGGCTCGAAGCGGCCTCCGAGGTGCTTCGCCAGAAACGCCTCTACGACCGCAGTGAACGAGCGGCGATTTTCCGGTCGCCGGAAGCCATGGCCCTCGTCGGGATAGTAGACGTAGGTGACCGGAATGCCGCGTTCCTTCATTGCCGCCACGATCTGGTCGGATTCCGACGCCTTCACCCGCGGGTCGTTGGCGCCCTGGCCGATGAGAAGCGGACGCACGATACGGTCGATGTGGTTGAGCGGCGATCGCTCTTGCAGGAACTGCCGGCCGGCTTCGGTGGTGTAGTCGCCCATCCGCGCCTTCCACAGCGCCTGCCACGGCCTCCAATAGTCCGGAATGGTGTTCACGAATGTCACCAGATTGGAGATGCCGAACACGTCGACGGCGCAGGCGAACTTCTCCGGCGTAAAGGTTGCGCCGACCAGGGCGGCATATCCGCCGTAGCTCCCGCCGTAGATGGCAACGCGCTTCGGGTCGGCGATGCCTCGAGCGATGGCCCAGTCGACGGCGTCGATGAGGTCGTCGTGCATCCTGCCGGCCCATTCGCGATTGGCGGCATTGAGGAAGGCCTTCCCGAATCCGGTCGAGCCCCGGTAGTTGACGCTGAGCACCGCGTAGCCGCGATTGGCGAGCCATTGGTGCGTCGGGTAGAATCCCCAAGTGTCCCGTACCCACGGGCCGCCGTGCACGAAAAGTACGAGCGGCACCGGCTTGTCGCTCTCCGCCGCGGGCGGCCGCGACAGGTAGCAAACCAACTCCAGCCCATCGCGCGCCCGCACGACCGCGGGCTCCATCGGCACCAGCGGGACGTTCTCCAGCGCCGGTCGTCGCGTGAACAGGAATTGCGCCTGCTTGGTCGTGCGATCGTAGTGGAAGAACTGCCCGGGCGCCGCGTCCTGCTCGTAGTAGACCACCCAGTTCCGCGTGTCGTCCGAAAAGTCCACGGCTGCCAGGTCGCCGGTCGAAACATGGGCGAGACGGGCGTAGTCGTCGGCGTAGGCCGGATCGATCACCTGCCAGCGCTTGCGGGCGAACACCGAAGCCGCGGCGACCGGCCGGCAGCTCAACGGCGCCAGCGCCAATTCCACGACATCGGCCTTGCCATCCTCGGCCATGAGCCGCGTCGTCCCGCCCGCCATGTCCTGCGCAACGACGGCCGCCTTGTCGCGGCCGCGCGAATCGAGCCAGTAGAGTTCCTTGCCGTCGTCGCTGAACTCGACGGGCTGCGTGCTCATGGCATCTGCGACATCGACACGCGTGAACGGCTCCCATTCGCCGTTCGCTCCGCGCTGCAGATACTCCCAGCTCCCGTCGTCGGTCATGCCCCGGGCGAATCGGACCCGGAACTGCGGATCGGTGAAGAAGCCGACGAAGCGATCGTTCTCCTGAAGCAGCGTACTCTGGCCGCTGACCGCGTCGACACGGAAGATCTCGAAGAAGCGCTTGTTGCGCTGATTGTGCGCGATCAACACCTCGTCGGGGAAGTGAGGGGAGGTCTGCTGGATGTAACAGGTCACGCCCGGTGCGGGCGTGAGCGGGAGGCTATCGCCGGTCTCCAGATCGACCCGATGGGCTTGCCAGTTCTCGTCGCCGCCCTGCTCGCGGAAGAACACCACGTGGCGATTGTTGTGCAGCCATACGATCGAGAGGCCGAGGTCGCGATCGGCGACCCGCGTGAATGGCCGCGCCGCCTCGACGTCGCTGATCGGTCCGACCCAAAGATTTCAGCACGCCGTCGAGCGGTGCCAGAAAGGCGATGCGCCTTCCGTCCGGACTGATGCGCACGATAAATCTGCCGGGATCGCCGAACAAAACTCGGCGTGGAATGAGCATCGCAGCCTCCTTGGATTCTTCGATTTTGCGCGCCCGCGCGATCAGCGCCTGGCAGCCTTGCGCGAGCCATTGCGCGCGTCGCGGATGGCGGTCCATACCCGCTGCGGCGTCGCCGGCATGTCGATGTGCTCGATGCCGATGTCGAAGAGCGCATCCATCACCGCGTTCATGAGCACCGCCGAGCTCGGCGTGATGCCGGCCTCGCCGCCGCCCTTGACGCGCAACGCATTGCCCTTGGTCGGATCCTCCGTCAACTCGACGTCGAGGTGGGGAAAGTGATCCGCGCGCGGCATGCCGTAGTCGAGGAAACTTGCCGACAGAAGCTGGCCCGATCCCGGCTCATACACCGCCGCCTCCATCATGGCCTGACCCATCCCCTGCGCCACCCCGCCGTGGACCTGACCGTGCAGAATGAGCGGATTGATCGGCTGCCCGCCGTCGTCGATCGAGGTGTAGCGGCGGAGCTCGATCGTGCCGGTCTCCGGATCGACCTCGGCCTCGCACACGGCGGCACCGGTCGGATAGGCGGGGATGCGTCCGGTGAAAGTGGCCTCTGCCGCCAGCGGCCCGCGCAGATCGTTGGGCAGCGAGGGCAGCTCGTCGATGGCGCGCGCGATATCGAACACGGTCAGACGCCGGTTGCTGTTCGGGCGCCACGAACAGTCCGTCCGCAAATGCGATGTCGCCCTCGGGAACGTCGAGCATGACGGCGGCAATGCGGCGCGCCTTGTCGATCACGGTGCGCGAGGTCTCGACCATCAGCGATCCGGCGAGCCGCATGGAGCGATCGGAATGGGTGCCGCCGCCGGAGACCAGCAGCGTACTGTCGCCGCCCACGAAATTGATCGCCTCGGGCTCGACGCCGAGCTGATCCGCCATGACTTGCCGGAAGCTCGTCTCATGGCCCTGCCCGCTCGACTGCGTCCCGACGACGAGATCGACGCTGCCTTGCGCCAACACCTTTATGGCGACGCGCTCGTGCGGCATGCCGACCGGCGTTTCGACGTAGTTGGCGACGCCGATCCCGCGCAGCCGGCCGCGCTTCCTCGCCTCCCGGCGGCGGGCGGGAAAGCCGTTCCAGTCCGCGATCTCGAGCGCGCGGGCGAGGTTGTCGGCGAAATCCCCGCTGTCGTAGGTGAGCCCGGTCGCCGTGCGATGGGGCAGCTTGTCGTGCCGGATCAGATTGCGGCGGCGCAGCTCCACCCGGTCGATGCTCAATCGTCTTGCCGCGATATCGATGAGCCGCTCCATGACCGCGGTCGCTTCGGGCCGTCCCGCGCCGCGGAACGGCGCCGTCGGCACGGTGTTGGTCAGCACGCCGCGCAAGCGCACCCATGCCATCGGCACGTCGTAGACGGTCGGCGCGACGCGATAGCCGTTGCTGAGCGGGACATACGAGACGGTATGTGCTCCGGTATTGGCCGTCAGCTCCAAGGCCAGCGCGAGCATGCGGCCGCGGCGGTCGAACGCGAGCCGCGCGGCGGTCACGACGTCGCGCGCGGTGTAGTCGGTCAGGAACGCCTCGGTGCGGTCGCCGGTCCACTTCACCGGGCGTCCGACGCGGCGCGCCGCCCACACCACCGCGACCTGCTCCGGATAGAGGTTGGTGCGCGACCCGAAGGCCCCGCCGACGTCGGGGCAGATCACCCGCACGCACTCCTGCGGCACGTTGAGACAGCCCGCCAGCGGGTGCCGCACGCGATGGACGCCCTGGCATCCCGAGATCAAGGTGTATCGGCTCTCCGCCCGGTCGTAGCTGCCGATTGCCGCGCGCGGCTCCATGAACGCGCTCGCGGTGCGTTGGCAACGGATGGTTTGCTCGATGACGACGTGGGCACCGCCGAGGGCGGCCTCCACCGCAGCGCGATCGCCGAACGCGTTATCGAGCGCAAGGTTGCCGGGCGCGCCCGGCGAGATCGTCGGCGCCCCGGGTGCGAGCGCCTCCAGCACGTCGGTCACGGCCGGCAAGACCTCGTATTCGACCTGGACGTGCTCGGCAGCGTCGCGCGCGGCCAACAGCGTGTCCGCCACCACGACCGCGACCGCCTCGCCGACATACCGCACGCGCGAGACCGCGAGCGGCAGTTGCAGCTCATCGAGGATTTTCTGCTCGGGCTTGGACGCGAAGCTCGGAAAGCGGATGTCCACGGCATCGGCCGGGTTCGGAAAATGCGCCATCCCGACGTGACCGTCGGCGACGTAATCGTCGCCGGTGAGGACCGCCAGCACGCCCGGCCGGCTGCGTGCCGCCGCGGCGTCGATGGAGGCAATCGACGCATGGGCGTGCGGCGCGCGCACGAACACTGCGAATGCCTGGCCCGGGATCGACACGTCGTCGGTGTAGCTGCCGGCGCCGCGGACGAGACGCAGATCCTCGAAGCGCGGCATGGGCCGGCCGATGAAAGGACCGCGCTGGGACGCAGCCTGACCTGAAACGCGATTCATTCCCTGCAACACTCCATCATTGCGAGACTCTTTTCGCGATGGATGCCCGGGTCAAGCCCGGGCATGACGACTTGGGCGAGGGTCATTGCCAATTGGCCGCGGCCATCGTTTATGATCGGATCAACGCCTTCCGCTATAATCCAGCGCGCCGAGGACGGCCAAGAGGTATCAAGAGGCATCACGACATGGGCATCGTCGAAAAGACCCGCGCAACGGCGCCTTCGACGGCGGCCGATTTCGACCGCTTCCGCTTGCGCCGCTTCGTCGAAAGCCTGGCCGACGATGAGCTCGCGACCGTGAGCGCGCCAACCGAGCTTGCCGACGTCGCCGCGATCCTCGAAGGCAATCCCAAAGCGGTGTTGTTGCGCGCGGTCGGCCCGGAGCGCCAGGAGCTGGTCGGCAACGTCACCGGGAGCCGCGCGCGCATCGCCCGCGCATTCGGGGTCAAGGCGGGCGAGCTCTTGCCCGAGCTTCTGCGGCGGCTGCGCAACAAGCCGGACATCGTCGATGTCTCGCGCGCGGAGGCGCCGGTGCAGGAGGTCGTGCTCACCGACGACGCCGCCGATCTCACGACGCTTCCGGTCCATCTCGGACACGGCGCCGACGGCGGCCCCTACATCTCCTCCTCGATCGACTTCGTGGTCGATCCGAAGTCGGGCTGGACCAATGTGGGTGTGCGCCGCCTGATGCTGCGCGGCCGCCGCGAAGCCGGCATCGACCTGGTTTCGCCCAGCGATCTGCGCGCGATCTACGAGGCGAGCGCCGCCGCCGGCAAGCCGTTGCCCGTGAGCTTCGTGGTCGGCGCACACCCGATCGATCACCTGGCGGCGGTGATGCGGCTGCCGGTGGACGAGCTCGGGCTCGTCGCTTCGTTGCGCGACGCGCCGCTGCCGGTGGTGAAATGCGTCAGCAACGACATCCGGGTGCCGGCCGATGCCGAATGGGTGCTGGAGGGATATCTCGACCCGCGCGGCCATGTGGAGCCGGAAGGTCCCTACGGCGAGTTTCTCGGCTATTACGGCGCGCTCAAGCGCAACCCGGTCTTTCACCTCACCGCGATCACCCGCCGCCGCGACGCCCTGTTCCAGACCTCGACCATCGGCGGCTGGTCGCTCGCGCGCACCGATACCGCGCTGCTCAACGCGCTGCGCACCGAGGTCATGATCTGGCGTGCGCTCGAGACGGCGGTGCGCGAGCCGATTGCCGTTCACGCCACCGCCTCGAGCGGCGGCATGTTCAACCTGCGCGTGGCGCTGCGCCAGCGCGTTCCCGGCGAGGCGCGCAACGCCATCGCCGCCTGCTTCGGAGCGCTGGTCAACGTCAAGAACGTGTTCATCGTGGATCCCGATGTCGACATCTTCTCCGACGAGCAGATGGACTGGGCGCTGGCGACCCGGTTCCAGCCCGACCGCGATCTCATGGTGGTCGAGGGAATGCGGACCTTGCCGCTCGACCCTTCGCTCACCGGCGGCCGCACCGGGGCCAAGGCCGGCTTCGACCTCACCTGGCCGTTCGGGACCGCGGCACGGATCGAAACGCGGGTGCCCGAGCCGCCACGCTTTGCCGGCCCGCGCTTTTCCTCGGTCGAAGCGGCCCTCGCCCACGGGCCCAAATTCTTCGAGGACCTCATGGCGGCGGTGGGCAGCCGCGATGGGCGCGAGATCGTGCTGGCGCTCGATGCGCTGCGCCAGAAAGGCCTCGATCGCGACGGCGAGGGACGCTATCTGATCAAATCCAAATAGCGCGTTCGCGCGCACGAGGGGAGAAAACAAATGCAGCTCCGGCGCACTTCGCTCGCGTGGCTGGCCGTCATCGTCGGCACGAGCCTCGCCCACAGCCAGGAGGTCACGGTCAAGGTCGGCACCGTGCGCTCGATTTCCACGGCCACGATCCTGTGGGCGGCCGAGAAGGGCTACTTCAAGGAATACGGCATCAAGGTCGTGACCGAGACGCTCGACACCGCCGCCAACTCGATCGCGCTGCTGGCGCAGAACCAGCTGCAGCTGGTCGAGGGCGGAATCTCCGCCGGCTATTTCAACGCGCTGGAGAAGAACCTGCCGGTCACCATGGTGCTCGATCGGGTCTCGAGCCCGCTCGGGCACAACCTGATGCTGCGCCCCGACCTCAAGGGCCAGATCACGCAGCTGCGGCAGCTCAAGGGCAAGACCATCGCCACCAACGGCCAGGGCGCGGTGTCGACCTACGAGGTCGGCAAGCTGCTTGAAAGCGACGGGCTCACCATCAACGACGTCGACATCAAGGTGATCCCGTTCACGCAATATGCCGTCGCGTTCAACAACAAGGCGATCGACGCCGCCATCACCATTCCGCCGTTCACCGCGCAATTGCTCGACGGCGGGCATGCGGTGAACTTCAAGGACCCCGACGACATCGTCAAGCCGCATCCCCTCACCATCGCGGTGAGCATGGTCAACACCGATTTCGCCAAGGCCCACCGCGACCTGATGCGCAACTACTACGTCGCCTACCTGCGCGGCATCCGCGACTATTGCCAGGCCTATCACGGCGGCGCCCTGCGACCGGCCTTCATCGACCTCGCGATCCGCACCGGCACCGAAACCCGCTCGGAACTGCTGCACAAATATCCGTGGCCGGCGCGCAGCCCGAACGGCGCCATCAATGTCGCCAGCATGCTCGACATGCAGACCTGGTTCGTGAAGAACAAGATGAGCAACGCCGAGTTCGCCGCCGACCGGATCGTGGACAAGAGCTACGTCGAGTATGCGCTGAGCAAGCTCGGCCCGTTCGAGCTCGAGAACAAGGACAGCAAGCTCCCCGGCTGCCGCTGACGCAACGCGCTCGCGCCGCGGGGAGGACGTCAATGGCCGTTGAGCGGCGCGGCGCGGCGATCGACATCGTCGGGTTGCGC
Organism: uncultured Alphaproteobacteria bacterium; assembly: GCA_963827585.1. GTDB lineage: Bacteria > Pseudomonadota > Alphaproteobacteria > Rhizobiales > Xanthobacteraceae > VAZQ01. Next base: position 111,319 of record CAWHCK010000053.1, on the reverse strand, counting down.
AAGGAGTACGGCAGCGGCGCGGATCGCGTGCTGGCGCTCGACGACATCGATCTGCACATCGCGCCGGGCGAATTCGTCTGCATCGTCGGTCCGTCCGGCTGCGGGAAATCGACGCTGCTGCGCATCCTCGCCGGGCTTGCGACGGAGACCGGCGGCACCATCAAGGTCGAGGCCCCGGGCTGGGCGGTCGAGAACGCGATGGTGTTCCAGGAGCACGGGCTGTTTCCCTGGATGAGCGTCGAGGCCAATGTCGGCTTCGGCCTGATGACGCGCGGCGTGCCGGCGGCGGAGGCGGCCGCGCGGGTCGAGGCCGCCTTGAAGCTCGTGGGCCTCACCCGGTTCCGGCGGCATTATCCGCACCAGCTGTCCGGCGGCATGCGCCAGCGCAGCGCGATCGCGCGCGCCTTCGTGACCGATCCCGGCGTGCTGCTGATGGACGAGCCGCTGGCCGCGCTCGACGCCCAGAACCGCGTCATCCTGCAGGCCGAGCTGGTGCGCATCTGGGAAGAGACCCGCAAGACCGTGATCTACATCACCCATTCGATCGAGGAGGCCTTGCTGCTCGGCGACCGCACCGTGATCATGACCGCACAGCCCGGCCGCATCAAAGAGATCATCGAGGTGCCGTTTCCCCGCCCGCGCAACCTGATGACATTGTCGGCATCGCCGGAATTCGGCCGTCTCAAGCTCGATATCTGGCAGGTGCTGGAGGACGAGGTCATGCGCGCACGGACCGAGGAGGAAAAATGAACGCAATCGTGTCGGGCATTTCAATTCGGAATCGTAGTGCGATCCAACCAGGGTGCGGCAAGCTCGGTGGTCTCCCTTGTAACTTCCCCTGACCGCGACTTCGCATAGTGTAGGTGTCGCGGTGACGGGTGGGAGGCCGATAGCCCTTGGGTCATTGAAGACCGTGGGAGAGCTTGGCGCCCCACTCGTCGTTCCATCGAACCCGAACAGTCGCCGGGGCCGCAGAGCGCGAAGCCCGATTAGGCAAGGACGGGTCGCCATGGACAGCATCACCATCGGTATCGACGTTTCCAAGAACTGCCTCGATGTCGCCGTGCGTCCGAGCGGAGAAGTATTCGCGGTGGAACGTAATGCCGTCGGACTGGAGCAACTGGCGGCACGGCTGCGGGAGCTTTCGCCGCACGTCGTCGCCTTGGAAGCCACCGGCGGCTTCGAGACCCTCGCGGCGGCTGCGTTGGCTGCCGCCCAGCTCCCGGTCGTTGTTGTTAATCCGGCCCAGATCCGGGCCTTCGCCAAGGCAATCGGCCAGCGTGCCAAGACCGATCCTATCGATGCCGCGGTCATCGCCCACTTCGCCGAGGCAACCAAACCCGAGCCGCGGCCGCTGCCCGACGCGGCAACACGGTTGCTCGCCGATCTCGTCGCCCGCCGGCGGCAGATCGTCGAGATGATCGGGGCCGAACGCCAACGCGAAACCCGCGTGACGATCCCGCACGTGCGCAAGAGCATCGTGCGGCTCCTCAAGAGCTTGCAGAAGGAGTTGAGCGGCCTCGACGGCGATATCGACGATGCCGTTCGCGGCTCGCCGGCTTGGCGTGCGAAGGAAGACTTGCTCGCCTCGGTGCCGGGCATCGGGCCAACGATCGCCCGAACCCTGATCGCCGAGCTGCCAGAACTCGGGCAGCTTAACCGCAAGGAGATCGCCGCGCTCGCAGGCCTGGCGCCCTTCACACGCCAGTCCGGCCAGTGGCGAGGTCGCAGCTTCATCGGCGGCGGGCGCATGGCCGTGCGAACCGCCCTGTTCATGGGCGCGATGGTCGCCAAACGGCACAATCCTGTCTTGAAAGCGTTCTTCGACCGCCTCGTCGCTGCCGGTAAGCCAAAGTTGGTCGCTCTCATCGCCGTTGCCCGAAAGCTTCTCACCATCCTCAACGCCATCCTCAGAGACAATCGACCATGGCAAATCGCTTGACCAACAAGACAGTCGCTCTCCCCTGCGGGGAGAGGGTCGGGGTGAGGGGGTTCGTATCTCTCGATAGACCAAAACCTCTCACCCCACCCCTCTCCCTATGGGAGAGGGAGCCGACCGAGTTTGACGCTGGAACACGGGCCATCCTCCAAAGAGGACCACAACGATGACCTTGTCCAGCAAGGCGCGCGAGCGTCTGCTCTACCTGATCTCGCCGATCGCGCTCATCCTGGTCTGGCAGGCGCTGCTGATGCTGGGGATCGGCGACCGCCGCTTCATTCCGGCGCCGAGCGACATCGCGCAGCGCTTCGTCACGCTCGCGGCCAGCGGCGAGCTCGCATGGCACACCGCGATTACGCTCTACCGCGTGAGCATCGGCTACGTCATCGGCGCCGTGCCCGCGGTCGCGGTCGGGCTCCTCATGGCGATGTTCAAGCCGGTGCGCATCTTCTTCGATCCGCTCATCGCCGCGCTGTTCCCGATCCCGAAGATCGCGCTGATGCCGCTGCTGCTGCTGGCGTTCGGCTTCGGCGACGCCTCCAAGATCGCGCTGGTGGCGATCGCGGTGTTCTTCCCGGTGATCGTCAACACCTATGTCGGCGCCGCCAATATCGACAAGATCTACTGGGACGTGGCCAAGAACTACGGCGCGAGCCAGATGGTGATGTTCACCCGCATCGTGTTCTTCGGAGCGCTGCCGATGATCTTCGCGGGGCTGCGCATCGCGCTCGCGGTCTCGTTCATCGTGCTGGTGGCGTCCGAGTTCGTCGCCACCAAGAGCGGCATCGGCTACCTGATCTGGAACTCGTGGGAGCTCCTGCAGGTCGACATCATGTTCGTGGGCATCGTGACCATCGGCATCCTCGGCCTGATCACCTCGGTGCTGTTCCAGGAAATCGAGCGCAAGGCCATTCCGTGGAAGACGGAGTAGCCGCCGGCGGACGCCTGTTTTCCTGTAAACAACAGGCGAAAAAAAACAGGAGCGCGCGAGCGATCCGGCCCGTGCAACCGCTGCGATAACCCCGCGCCGGATCTCGTAGGATAGGTTGAGGGCCAGCGAAACCCATCGGACACGGGCGTAATGCTGTCGAAAGGCGGCCGTTTCGCTCAGCCTACCCTCCGTCACTCCACAGATTCACGATGTCAAACAGCCCAGCGGCCCCTTTCGGTCCCGCAGGGGAGAGACAATACGTCATCCTCGTAATGTAGTCAATAGAAATATACGAATCGAGTTCGCGTACGCACCCGGCTACAGCCCCGCGAGCGGGTAGCGGGAGAAGTCGTAGCCTTCCTTGACCAAGACCTCGAGCAGGAACGGGGCACCCGACTCGGTCACGCGCACGGCTTCCTTGATCGCCGGCACGATCGCGTTGGGCTTCTCGACCCGAGTCGCCGCGACGTTGAGCCCCTCGGCCACCTTGGCGTAATTGCCGCCGACGGTGAGCGCGCCGTACTTCTTGGTCGAGAGCTCGAGCACGTCGCGCTCGGCCGCCATCACCCCGTTGTTGAACACCACGGTGAGAATGGCGATGCGGTTGCGCGCCGCGGTCTCGATGTCCATGCCGGTCATGCCGATGGCGGCGTCGCCCATGACATTGACGCAGAGCTTCTCGGGCGCGGCGAGCTTGGCCCCCATGGTGATGCCGAGCCCGTAGCCGAGCTGGGTCGACTTGCCCCAGCCCATATACGACCCCGGCGCGGTGGTCTCCCAGAACGGCAGCAGCTGCTCGCGCGGGCTGCCGGAATCGTGGGTGATGATGACGTTGTCGCGGTCGACGGTGCGCATGAGATCGCGGATCACGCGGTACTGGTTGATCGGCATCTCGTCGGAGTCGAGGTGCTTCGACCATTCCGCATGCCACGCCGCCTTGGCCGCGGCCACCTCCTCCTTGAGCGAGGCGAGCGCATTGCCGCCGCCCGCGCCTTTCTGCCGGCCGACCTCCTCGATCAATGCGTCGAGCACCAGCGCGGCATCGCCGACCACGGCGTGGTCGACGCGGTACTCCTTGTTGACGTCGGAGACATCGTTGGTGGAATGGACGATGGTCTTGCCGGGCGGCACGCCGGGCCCGAACGGCGTGCGGGTGAGGCTCGAGCCTATGGCGAACACGAGATCGGCCTTCGCCATGAACTCGGTGAACATTTTCGGCCGCGAGCGCGTGGAGGCGCCGAGCGCGAGCGGATGGCTCTCGGGAATGGCGCTCTTGCCCGGATTGGTGGTGACGACCGGCGCCGGGATGAGCTCGGCCAGCGCCGCCAGCCGCTCGCTCGCCTCGGCATAAAGTACGCCCTGCCCCGCCCACAGCAGCGGATTTTTCGCGGCGAGCAACATGCGCGCCGCGGTCTTGATCGCGTCGGGATCGGGCGCGCTGCGCTGCACCGGCACCGGCGTGTAGTCGAGCTCGCCGCGATAGTCGGCCTCCCACACCTCGGCCGGGATCTCGACCAGCACCGGGCCCGCCCTTGCCGCTGCGCATGGCCTGATAGGCGCGGCGCATGACGTCGGGCAGCTCCTCGACCGCATGCGCCACCGCCGACCATTTGGTGACGGGACGATAGACGTCGGCGGCGCGGAACACCGGGTGCACGTATTGGCGTGCCAGCGGCAGGCCCGACGGGATCACCAGCAGCGGGACGTTCTCGGAGAACGCCTGGGCGATGCCGGGGAATGCGTTCTCGATGCCGGGTCCGGCCTGCGCCGCGAACACGCCGTTGCGCTTGCCGCGCTTGATGCGGCTGTAGCCGTCCGCGAGCCCGACGCCGACGCGCTCCTGCCGGCACAGGATGGGACGGATGTCGAGCGCGGCGCAGGCCTCGATCAGCGGATTGCGCGGATAGCAGGAGAGAAACTCGGTGCCCTCGCGCTTGAGAATTTCGGCGATGACGGCGGCGCCGTTCATGAGCATGTGCCTCCCGTGATGGCCGCGTTTGCAAGCGCCGTAGGCAGCGGTGCATCGGCCTTGTGTTTGGAGTCCGAACTCTCTCCGCTCCCCTCCCCCTTGTGGGGAGGGGCGAGGGGTGGGGGTCGTTGTTATTGGCCTCTGAATTTCCTCGCGTAGGGTATTCGCATTCCATCATCGCGTCGTCGTTAGATTGCAACGCGAGCATTCACTTGATTCTTGCGGACACATCACCGTGGACTCCCACTCGGACCCCCACCCCCAACCCCTCCCCACAAGGGGGAGGGGAGCAGACCGAGTTCGCGGCGACGTTTAACTCCCAACGTGAGAGAAGCTACCGCCCGGCGGCATAGGCCTGCATGCCGCGCGGGTTGGCGGCGGCGCGGCGGCGGCGGCCGTCGCGCGCGGCAGCGGTGAGCCGGCCCTCGCACCAGTCGGCGTCGACCTCGACGATGTGACCGCGGCGCTCGAGCTCGTTCACCGTCGCCTGCGGCAGCCGGCGCTCGACCACCAGCACGCCCGGCCGCGCCGTGCGCGGCCAGAACGAGATCGGGAAGTGCTCGGAGTGCCAGGCCGGCGCGTCGATCGCCTCCTGCAGGTTCATTCCGGCATGGACATGCCGCATGAACAGCTGCGTCGTCCATTGATCCTGCTGGTCGCCGCCGGGCGAGCCCCAGGCCAGATACGGCTCGCCGTCGCGCAACGCGAGCGTGGGCGAGAGCGTCGTGCGCGGCCGCTTGCCCGGCGCCAGCGAGGCCGGGTGGCCCTCCTCCAGCCAGAACATCTGCGCGCGCGTGCCGAGGCAGAAGCCGAGCTCGGGGATGACCGGCGAGGATTGCAGCCAGCCGCCGGACGGCGTCGCCGACACCATGTTGCCGGCCTGGTCGACGATGTCGAAATGCACGGTATCGCCGCGCATTTCCCCAAGGCGGCCTACAGTCGGCTCGCCCGCGCCCATGCCGCCGACGGCGTGCCGCTGGCCCTGCTCGCGCCGCAGCTTCACCACCGCGCCGAAGCCCTCGACCGAGCCGGGACGCAATTCGAGCGAAGCCTTCTCGCTCACCAGCTTGCGGCGCTCGTCGTTGTAGGCGTCCGAAAGGAGCGTCGCCATCGGCACCTCGACGAAGTCCGGATCGCCGTAGAATTTTTCGCGGTCGGCATAGGCGAGCTTGGAGCATTCGACCAGCATGTGGACGAAATCCGCGCTTACGGGATCGGCGCCGTCGAGATCGAAGCCCTTGAGCAGCGCAAGCTGCTGCAGCATCACCGGGCCCTGCGCCCAGGGGCCGGGCTTGCACACGGTGTAGCGGCCGTAGTCGTAGGTGAGCGGCGCCTCGACATGGGCGTGCCAGCGCGCCATGTCGTCGCCCGTGAGCACGCCGCGATGGGGTTCGCCGCTGGTGTCCATCACCGCCTGCGTGCGGCAGAAGCGGTCGATGGCCTCGGCGACGAAGCCCTGCGACCAGGTCTTGCGCGCCGCTTCGATCTGCGCAACGCGATCGCCGCCCGCGCTTTCGGCCTCGCGCAGCACGCGCGTATAGGCGCCGGCCAGCGTCGGATTGGTGAACAAGCTTCCGGTCTCCGGCACCCTGCCGCCGGGCAGATAGACCGCCGCCGAGGTCGGCCAATACCGACGGAACAGCGTTTCGACGGTCGCGATGGTGGCGTGGGCGCGCTCGACCAGGGGATGGCCCTCGCTCGCATAGAAGATCGCGGGCGCGAGCACGTCGGCGAGCCGCATGGTGCCGTAGTCGCGCAGCAGCATCATCCAAGCGTCGAACATGCCCGGCACGCAGGCGGCAAGGAGGCCAGTGCCCGGCACCATGTCGAGGCCGAGGCTGCGGTAATGCGCGATGGTGGCCTTGGCCGGCGCCGGACCCTGGCCGCAGATCACTTCGGTCCGGCCCTTGCGGACGTCGTGGAGAACGACCGGAACATCCCCGCCCGGCCCGTTGAGATGGGGCTCGACCACCTGCAGCGTGAAGGCAGTGGCGACCGCGGCGTCGAAGGCATTGCCGCCCTTTTCCAGCACCGCCATGCCCACCGCCGTCGCGATCCAGTGGGTCGACGTGACCACGCCGAAGGTGCCCTCGATCTCGGGCCGCGTGGTGAAGAGGTTTGGATTGATGTTTTTCATCGATGGCCTGTGGACAACGAGAGCGTGCACTTAATCACAGCTTGCGGACGCAACCAACCCGAGCAGGGCCGCTTTTCCGGGATGCTGACTTGAACTAAAGTCGCTGCTGATCGGTCACGCACCTCAAGGAGGAAACCATGAACAAGTTCGCATTGGCGCTGGCCGTCTGCCTGGTCTCGTCGGCGCCCGCGTTTGCGACCTGCAAGTCCGATGCAGCGGACAAGAAGCTCGCCGGAGCGGCGCTCAAGAGCTTCATGACGAAATGCGAGAAGGATGCAGCGACCACCTGCGAGGCGGATTCCAAGGAAAAGAAGCTCGCGGGCGCGGCCAAGACCAGCCACATGAAGAAGTGCGTCACCGACGCGGTCGGCTCATAGGATTTGTGGCCGGGAAGATTCGTAGCTCAGATCGATCACGGCACCCTCCGACTGTCGCCCCCGCGAAGGCGGGGGCCCATATTCCAGAGGCCGGAGCGTATGGCACGATGGGTCCCCGCTTGCGCGGGGACGACACCGAGTTCGTCGTTCGGACTCAGCGGGGGCGCGGCGTAGCTCAAGTTGTCGTAGCTGCGATCCTTGAGGTACTGATCGAGGCCCCAGCGTTCGACCTGCGCCAGCGTGTCGTCGAATTCCTCACGCGGCAGCGTCCGGTAATAGAAGCGTTCGCCGCGGCCGAATTTCGAATAGTCCCAGGGATGGGCGTTCTCGAATTCCGTCGGCACCGCGAGCTTCCACAGCGGCAGGTACTTTGCCATGTCCGCATCCATGGCCTGCTCGGCGCGCTCGAGCGCGCGCAGATAGCCGCGCACCACCTCGGGCTCGAAATGGTCGGGAACCCACCACAGCGTCTTGAACGTATCCTCGATGATCTTGCGCAGGCCGAGCTGCTCGGCCATGGCGATCTGCGGCGGCAACAGGCTCGCCGCTTCGACCTCGCCGTCGAGTAGTGCCTTGAGCCGCGCGCCGAAGCCGCCGGTATTCACCACCTTGATGTTTTCCAGCGGCAGATATTTCTCCAGCCGGTACGGCACGTTGAAGTGGCTGCCCGCGCGCATCCCGACCGAGACCGGCACGTCCTTGAGATCCTCCGGCCGGCGGATTTTCGAGTCCGGCCGCACGAAGATGGCCCAGGGCGAGACGCCGTAGGCATCGGGCACCATCTTGCCCATCCCGGCACTGGCGTTGCAGATCGTGCCCCAGACGCAGGCGCCCTGGATCACCTCACGCTTGTCCTCGGTGTAGGGGCGATCCTGCGGGCGCTGGAAATAGTCGAGATTCTTCCAACTCGACTGCGTGCCCCGGAATGTCTTCCAGTCGAGATCGACATCGAGCCCTTCGGCGGCAAAGAAGCCCTCCCGATGGGCGACGAAATCGTAAAGTCCCATCCCTTTCGGCGCGACCGTCACATGTCGCAAGCTGTTGGCCATGGCGTCGTCCTCCCGGATCTCGATCGTTGCCTGTCGAGCTTGAATCTGCACCCTCTCAATCTAGCGCATCCCGGCACCGGGATCACGCGTTTCACGCGTTGCGCTATGGCTCAAGGCGTATCGCGTTTTCCAACCGCCGCCGGCGACCCACGCAGGCGGCCTGACGCGCGGCCGAGGTTGCGTCGAGCGTCCGCCAGCGCTTCGTCGAGGCCCGCCACTGCGGCCCGAATGCCGAGGCCCCCGGCATAGTCCCGCAGCTGCGCGAGCACCGCCTCCTCCGGGCTCCGGCGTCCCGCCGCGGCCAATGCGCGGCCCCGCGCGATGAAGAGGTCCGACCATGGAGACGCTTCGGCCCCGAAATAGCGCTCCAGCGCGCTCGCATAGCCATCCGCCGTATCCCACAGCTGCTCGCGCAGGCTGACTTCGATCGCATCCCGGTAGAACCGAAAATGATTGTGACTCGCGCAGCCGTCATTCAGAATCGCCTCCCCCTGACACAAGGCGTCGAAACGGCGTCCGGGGTCGGCCGTGGCCAATGCAATTGAACCAAGAACCACCGGCCCTGCGAAGGCGACGCCGGTTTCGAGGGATACCTTCCAACTTTCGTCGAGCAGCTCGAGCGCCCCGGCACGATCGCCGGCGTGCAGCCGAATGCGCGCGATGACATCGTTGAAGAGCGGTATGAAGCGCCGCGCCCCGATCGCCTCGACCGCTTCGAGGCCCCTACGGGCGTGCTGCTCGGCCAACAGGAATTCGCTTTGGTCCAGGAGGATCCAGCTACTTGTGCTGCGAGAGATGAGTTCTCCACGCGCTTGGCCGACCCTCGCCGCCAGGTCGATGACCGAACGGCAGTCATCGAGCGATTCATCGAACCGAAGACAGTACATATGCGTAACCGCTCGCATGGGCAGATAGGCGATCTCCGTGAGGAGAAGTCCATTCGCGCGCGCGAGTGCGACACAATCTTCGAAGTGCTGGTGGGCTTGCCGTACGCGTCCCGCCAGAAAGTGGGCATCGCCCAACCCGCCGAGCGCGCGGGCTTCCTCCTCGGTGGCGCCGGCGTTCCTGGCGTAGCGCCACGCAGCCTGATGCTCCGAAAAGCAACTATCGATCCTTCCCAGCGGGTAGTAGATGTTGCCTCGCAGATGATGAATCCGGGACAATTCCAATAGGCGCTCGTTCTCGGTCGCGACCGCCTCGGCGGTGCCCAGTTCCGCAAGCGCCTCACTATGACGATCGGTGATGCACAGGCCGGTGGCCAAGCCGATGCGAAGCGCAAGCTCCATGCTGGTGCGTTCGGTGCCGCCGGGCACGCGGGAAATAGCGCTCAGCCCGTTCCGGCAATGCGCGATCGCCTCCGCGTTCGCGTAGCGCGCCCCGGCCCGTTCAGCCGCCCGGCACCAGCAGGAAGCCGCCGGTTCAAACTTCCCGGCCTCCATATAGTGATGCGCGAGCACTTCCGGTGCCGACGCGACGACGTCGCCGGACGTGGAGAGAGCCTCAGCGAGGCGAGGCGTGGATATGCTTCCGCCCGCTCTTGAGGAGGCTGTTGTAGGCAGCGTCCTGGATCAACGCGTGCTTGAAGACATAGCTGACGTTCTTCGGAGTGCCGGTGCGAAACAGCAGCCCGGCGACCTCCAGCTGGCGCAGCGCAGCGCTCAGTGCAGCTTCGTCCAGCGCCAGCGCCGTAGCGAGCAACTCGCGAGAGAACTGCCGCCCGATGCATGCACCGACCTGCGCCACCTCGCGCATGGGCGCCGCGCGGTCGAGCCGAGCCATCAGACTATCCTGCAGCGTCGCCGGAATAGCCAGCTCAAGAAGCGAGCCGTTGACATGATAGGAATCGTCCATCTCGACGACCAAGCCGCTCTCGAGAATGGTCTTGGTCAGCTCTTCCACGAACAGCGGAACTCCGTCGGTCTTGGCGATGATCTGCTCGAGCACTTCTCGCGGCAGCGGCTTTCCGCCAACCATCTTCTCGGTCATCAGCACGACATCCCGTCGCGGCAAACGGGCAAGCGGCAAAGTCAGGGCATGTGCAAGCCCCGACCACTGCGGGCGGTAATCGGGGCGATAGGTAATCGCCGCCAGGATGCGCTTGTCTGCGATGTTGGGCAGGAGCATATCCAGTGCTTCCTGCGTGGTCGGGTCGATCCAGTGCGCGTCCTCGACGATCAAGAGCACGGGTTGCCTGGCGGACAATGCGGAGAGCTGACTGACGAGTGCCCTCAAGGTCGCTTCCTTCAGCGCTTCCGGCCTGAGATGCGAAACGGCATAGCGGTCTCCGGCATTGATCGAAAGCAGGGTCGCGAATAGAGGGGCCACGTCGGAGACGTCATCGAACGCGACGCGGAGCGACGCCTCCAGCTTGTCGAGCTTCGAACCCGCGTCGTCGGTCTCGTCGAATCCCGCGGCGCGCCGCACCTGTTCGACGATCGGGTGGAGGGCAGAGTTGGTGTGATAGGGTGAGCAATGGTAGCGGACCAGGGTGTGCGGTTCCCCCGAGACCCGTTCGCGCAGCGCTTGCGCAAGCCTGCTCTTGCCGATGCCGGGCTCGCCGAACAGCAACACCACCTGTCCCTTGCCCTCCTTGACCTGCTCCCACCGACGCAGGATCAGAGCCAGTTCCTCCGTGCGGCCCACGAGTGGCGTGGTACCGGACGTCTGTCGCACCTCGAAGCGTCCTTCGGTCGCGCGCTCACCCAATACCTGCCAGGCCCGTACCGGCGCGGTCATCCCTTTGAGGAGCTGCTCACCGAGGTCTCGATACTCGAAATAGTCGAGGGCCAGACGCCGAGTTTCGGGGGCGATGACGACCGTATCCGGTTGAGCAAGGCCCTGCAGGCGCGAGGCCACGTTCGGCGTTTCGCCCAACGCCGCGCTCTCTTGCGAGGCCCCCTCGCCGATCACGTCACCGACGACCACCGGCCCCGTCGCTATCCCGATCCTTACGCTCAACAGGACCCCGTCGCGTTCGGCGACGCGCACGTTCAACTTGCTCATCCCTTCGATGATGCCCAAGCCCGCCCGCACCGCGCGCTCCGCGTCCTCTTCGTGAGCTTGCGGATAACCGAAATAGGCCAGAATGCCGTCGCCGACGTAGCGCGCGACGAATCCCTCGTAGCGTTCGATCGCCGACTGACACACCCCTTGATACGCGCTTATCAGCTCGCGCAGATCCTCTGGATCCTGGCGCTGCGCGAGCTCGGAGGAACCGACCAGGTCGCAAAACATGACCGTGAGCTGGCGACGCTCGGCCGCGCCGGCGCTTGGGGATTGTTTCTCGCCTCGCGCACGGAGCGACTTGACGGCATGCAGGATACGGACCCGGTCGCCGGCCGCGCGCACCCCGATGTCCCTGAGAACGTCGTGATCCAGGTGCGATAGGACGTCCCAGCCGACGGCGTTTCTCTCAAACGCTTCGGCGTACTGGCCAAGGCCGATGGAATTGAGCCATCCGCTGAGGCTAGCCATTGATTCATTGCCCCAACACAGAAGCGCGATCAGCTTACCCTCATTGAGTTCCATGGCAAACTGGTTTCGAGCCCGCGCCAGCCTACGCCATAGCCATGACGAATGGATTTCGCGCGGCGACGCACGCCTCATCGCCATACCGCAGCAGCATCGTAGATGGGGTAACGGCCGGCGTGAGTTCGCAAGCCGCTCGCTCGCTACGGCGCTGTGGTGGCGCGCTCGCTCGCGGCTTTGGCGGCAAGGCGGTCGTCCCTCAAACTGATGGTGTCTAGGAACGGAGTCCGGCTCAGCCGGCTCCAAGCATCATCGAGGGACGACCATGGACCATTATGCAGGAATTGACGTGTCATTGGAATGCTCGAGCGTGTGTGTGTTGGACGCGAGCGGGCAGATCGTGCGGGAGGCGAAGGTCGCGAGCGAGCCGGAGGCGCTGATCGGCTGGTTTGGTTCACTCGGGTCTGAGGCGGCGAGGATCGGGCTCGAGGCGGGCCCCCTGTCGCAATGGCTGTACCGAGGACTGAAGGAAACGGGTCTTGCGGTCGAACTGCTGGAGACGCGGCACGTGCGTGACGCCTTCAAAGCGATGACGGTGAAGTCGGATCGCAGCGACGCGCGCGGAATTGCACAGCTGATGCGGCTGGGCTGGTTCCGGCCTGTGCATTGCAAGTCGATGGGTGCGCAGGAGACGCGTGCGATGCTGACGGCTCGCAAGCTGGTGCAATCGAAGCTTCGCGACGTTGAGAATAGCCTGCGTGGGATCCTGCGGGGCTTCGGTCTGAAAGTCGGCAAAACGACGGAGCGGACCTTCGCGCCGCGGATCGGCGAGCTCGTCGCCGGCCATCCGAACCTGGAGACGATCGCCGAGGCGCTGCTGGCGGTGCATGCGGTACTGCTGCGCGAGTTCAATGGTTTCGAGAAACGGGTGCGGACGGTGGCGCGCTCGAATGCACAGGCTCGGCTGCTGATGTCGATCCCGGGCGTCGGCGCCATCGTGGCCCTCACCTACGCCTCGGCGATCGACGAGCCGGCACGGTTCAAATCGTCAAAACGGGTGGGAGCGCATTTCGGGCTCACCCCGAGGAAGTATCAATCCGGCGAGACCGATTTCACCGGCAGGATCAGCAAGATCGGCGACGCCTCGGTGCGCACGGTGCTCTACGAGGCCGCCCACATCATGCTCACGAAGCCGGTCAAGGGCTGCTCGCAATTGAAGAGTTGGGCGATGAAGCTGGCCAGACGAGCTGGGATGAAGAAGGCGAAAGTGGCGCTCGCGCGCAAACTCGCCGTGATCATGCATCGCATGCTTGTCGACGCAATGCCATTCAACGCAGCCGCTGCAGCGGCCTAACGGGGGGAGAACTCGACGGTTTTCGGGCGGGCCACGGCACCAGGCCATCCCGAAGCGACGTCCCTTCGCCGGGACGATGGACAGGTCAGACCGTAACCCATCCAGTGGGCTTTAGGGACCACGCACCCGTAGATTGGTCGGCCTATCCTCTCCGACCCCATCAGGTGGCGGCCTCGCGCCGACCCCGTACAGAAGCGAGACCCCGGCGAATGGCACGAAGCAAAAGGGATTGACCAATCGAGGCCCGTTACAGAAGGATGGGTTGAGCCTTTAGGGCGGGCTATGGCGAAACCCATCACCTCTCCGCCGGTCACCCGTCCGATGGGTTTCGCTGGCGCTCAACCCATCCTACAATTCTTGCTCCATCGCGTGCGAGCGTTTCGAACTTCGGTGAAGCAAGATGACGACAAGCACCATGGCGGTGAGCCGCGCGCCGGTCCTGGTGGACTTTGCGCTGCAAGGCGGCGGCGCGCATGGCGCCTTCACCTGGGGGGTGCTCGACCGCCTGCTCGAGGAACCCTGGCTGCGCATCGACGGCATCTCCGGCACCTCGGCGGGGGCGATGAATGCCGCGGTGCTGGTCGCCGGCTATGCCGACACCGGCGTCGACGGCGCGCGCGCCGGACTGGAGAATTTCTGGCGGCGGGTATCCCGGGCGGCGTTGCTCAGTCCGTTCCGGCGCACGCCGCTGGACGTGTTGCTGGGCCGCTGGACGCTCGACTATTCGCCCATGTTCGTCGCCATGGATCTCATGGCGCGCTTGTTCTCCCCGTACGATCTCAACCCGCGCGGTACGAATCCGTTGCGCGACATCCTTGCCGAGATCATCGATTTCGATCGGCTGGCCCAGGCGTCGATCAAGCTTTTCGTCACCGCAACGAACGTTCGTACCGGACGCGGCCGGGTGTTCCGAAACAACGAGATCACGCCGGACGTGCTGCTCGCGTCCGCCTGCCTGCCCACAATGTTCCAGGCGATCGAGATCGACGGGGAAAGCTATTGGGACGGCGGCTATTCCGGCAATCCCACCATCACGCCGCTGGTACGGGAGTGCCATTCGCAGGATACGATCCTTGTTCAGATCAATCCGATCGAACGTCAGGCGTCGCCCCGCTCTGCCCGCGATATTCTCAACCGGCTCAACGAGGTCTCGTTCAATGCCGTGCTGCTGAAAGAGCTGCGCATGATCGCGCTGCTGCGCCAAGTCGCACACACCGGCGATTCCGAGAGCGCCAAATGGGCTGACATGCGGATCCATCGCGTCTCCAGCGACCTGATGGTAGGGCTCGGCTATTCTTCGAAGCTGAACGCCGAATGGGAGTTCCTGTGCATGTTGCGGGACGAGGGGCGCCGCGCCGGCGAAGCATTCCTCAATGCCCATCATGAGGACCTGGGCCGACATTCCAGCTTCGATCTGGACGAGTTGCTGAAAGGCGTCTGAGGCGATGGGCCTGATCGGCATCCTGCTCGGATTGGCGTTGCTGATCTGGCTCGCGCTCCGCGGCTGGAGCGTGCTCCTGCTCGCGCCGGCCGCCGCCCTGTTTGCCGCCGCCTTCGCCGGCGAGCCGCTGCTCGCCAGCTGGACCCAGACCTTCATGATCAGCGCGGCAACGTTCCTGGCGCAGTTCTTCCCGCTGTTTCTGCTCGGCGCCCTGTTCGGCAAGCTTATGGACGACAGCGGCTCGGTCACGGCCATCGCAGACTTCATGACCGAACGGCTGGGCGAGCGTCGCGCCGTGCTGGCGGTGGTCCTGGCCGGCACGTTGGTGACCTACGGCGGCGTCAGCCTGTTCGTTGCTTTCTTCGTCCTCGTCCCCATGGCGCGGGCGTTGTTTCGAGCGGCGTCGATTCCACGCCGCCTGATGCCGGCGGCGATCGCGCTGGGCACGTCTACCTTCACCATGTCGGCGCTGCCGGGGACGCCGGCGATCCAGAATGCGATCCCAATGCCGTTTTTCGGCACCACGCCGTTCGCCGCGCCCGGCCTGGGAATCATCGCCTCCGCCATCATGCTGGGGTTCGGCCTCTGGTGGCTTCGGCGGGCAGAGGCCGCGGCCCGCCGGTCCGGCGAAGGCTACGGCGCCGTCGACGGCATCGCCATCGACGCTGCCGCCGAAGATCCGGTCGTGCGCGAGCTTGCCACCACCGCCCGCGAGTTCGACCCCGCCGAAATCCATCGCGGGCACCACAGCGACACGTCGCCGCCGGTTGTTCGGGCATTTCTGCCGCTGGCGGTCGTGGTCAGCGTCAATTTGCTGATGTCACTGGTCTTGCTGCCGCGGCTCGACTTTTCGTTCCTGGCGGAAGAACGCTGGGGCTCCACGTCGCTGGCGGCGGTCGCAGGCGTGTGGGCGGTGGTGGTCGCGCTTGCGTCCGCGATCGCGACGCTCATCGCCGTCAACTACCGGCACCTTCCGGCACTGCGCGCGAGCATGGATGCCGGCGCCAATGCCTCGGTATTGCCGGCGCTGAGCATCGCAAGTCTGGTTGGTTTCGGCGCGGTGGTGGCGGCGATGCCCGCGTTCGCGGCGGTCCGCGATTGGGTGCTGTCGATCGAGGGAGGACCGCTGGTGTCGCTGGCCGTGGCCACCAACGTGCTGGCGGCGCTCACCGGTTCGGCTTCGGGCGGCCTCACGATCGCGCTCGATGCGCTCGGTGATACGTATATGCAGGTCGCGGAGGAGACGGACATCGACCCCTCGCTCCTGCATCGGGTTGCGGTGATCGGCTCCGGAACGCTCGACAGCCTGCCGCACAACGGGGCGGTGGTGACATTGCTTGCACTATGCGGCTTGACGCATCGCGAAAGCTATTTCGATATCGTGATGGTCGCGATCGTCGGCGCGATCATTGCGCTCGTCGTGGTGATCGCACTCGGCTCCACGGTTGGCTCATTCTAGAGCTCTAGTTGAGCCATGAACTGCCGAGGGCACGAGCGACGGGACGAAGTCGCCATGAACAACCGAGGCGCACTGACCATGCTCGGGCTGAGCACCGCGGTCCTGGTTCTTGCGGCACTCTACTTCGCGCGCGCGATTCTCGCCCCGGTCGCTTTCTCGCTCTTCGTCATCGCCATCGTGTGGCCGTTCCAACGCGCACTTCAGGCCAGGATTGCCGAAGCTTCTTGCGCTTGTAGCCACCCTGGTGGCGATCCTGGTGGTCGTGACCGTTCTCGGCTTCCTGATCGTATGGGCTTTCGGGACGGTCGGTCGGTGGCTGATCGACAACGCGGTCCGATTTCAAACGCTGTATGTGCAATGGACCGAGTGGCTCGAAGAGCACGGCATCGTGGTCGCGAGCCTGCTGGCCGAGAATTTCAACGCAAGCTGGCTCATTCGCGCGGTCCAGGAGATCGGCGGACGAATGTACGGCCTAGTGGCCTTCGCGGTCATCACCTTCGTGTTCACGGCGCTCGGTCTGCTCGAGGTCGAAATCGTCAGGAAGAACATCGAACGCCTCGATAACAAGAAGATCGCGCAGACGATCCTGCAGGCCGGCACGGACATTGCGGCCAAGTTTCAAAAATACATGCTGGTGCGCAGCGCAATGAGCGTCTTGACCGGCTTGGTCGTGTGGGTCTTTGCGCTGCTCGCCGGTCTCGAACTGGCGACGGCGTGGGGCGTGATCGCGTTCGTCTTGAACTATATCCCGTTCATCGGGCCGCTGGTCGCGACGGTGTTTCCGACCCTTTTCGCGCTCGCCCAGTTCGAGTCCTGGGAACTGGCCGTTATCGTGTTCGTGGGCCTCAACCTGATCCAGTTCCTGATCGGCAGCTATCTCGAGCCTCGTATCGCGGGCTCGGCCCTGTCGATCTCCCCGTTCCTGGTGCTGCTCGCGGTCTTCTTCTGGGCTTTTCTCTGGGGCATTCCGGGCGCATTCATCGGCGTGCCCATCGTGATCGCGATTCTCACCTTGTGCGAAGAGCACGAATCCACGCGATGGATTGCGACCCTGTTATCCGGGCGCGAGCAAGGGTCGAGTCGGGCCTAACGTCTCCCGCTGAACCGCGATCGCACACGCCGGCGCAGATGACTGCCCCGCTGCACGCCGCTAGTTTAGCGAGCATGTTCCGCCGGTTTTGGCCCACACGGTCATTGCCGGGCTTGACCCGGCAATCCATCTTCTTCGCGAAGAGCTCTTGCGAAGAAGGATGGACCCGCGGGTCAAGCCCGCGGGTGACGCATGTGGGTATGGAACAGTGATTCAAATCGATCGGGAATACGGTCTAGTTTATCCGGCCGACCCCGGCTGGCCGCTGATGGTGACGCGTTGCGGGCGCAAGAGCCGCAGACGCCGGTCGGCCCCCACCGCCAATGTGTGAATGTAGAAGCAGGTGGCTTGATCGTCGGTCGCTTCCATGACCGGAGATGGCGCGGACAGGATCGCAATGCCGTTGCATTCTCCCATCCAGTCGACGTGGCGGTGACCGTGCATCAGGATCGCCCGGCCGGCGAGCGAGCGCAGCCGACGGACGAACCAGTTGCCGTTGATCAAGGCGGTCCCGACGCGTTCCGACAGCGCCTTTGCCGGGCGCGGATACTCGACGACGTGATGATGGAGCGCGATGACCCAGCATGCCTGCGGGTACTGCGCGCGGGCGATCTCCAGGCCGCGGGCCTGATCCGCCGAGACCATGCCAAGGGCGTTGGTGAAGGAGAAGTGCGTATCGGCGTTCGAATCCAGCAGAATGATTCCCAGGCCGTCGTCCGGATCGGGCGGCAGCACCATCGGAAACACTCCGGCCCACAACTCGGTCAGCTCCTTCGACATCCGCGGCCTTCCAATGTCGGCAAACGCGGCCATCGCATCGCGGTGGGGGGCCAGTGCCCGCGCCAGCGTCTCGCCGAGGCGGCGGCACGACCGATCCACGACGCGGACGCGATCGCCCTGGAGGGCGGCCATCGCCGCCAGCACCCGCAGCTTGCGCAGTCGCTTGTTCGGGCTCATCGGCAGGTCGAGGCGCGCCGGATTGGCGCGATCGACGATGTTGAGGTCGTGGTTGCCAGGAATCATCAGCATCCGTCCGGCAAGACCTGGATGCCGCATGACGGCGTCCAGGAACTCGGCCCACTCGCTGGAGCGGCCGGCATCGGTCATGTCGCCGGTGATCAGAATGGCATCGAGCGGCTCGCTCGCATGCAGCGTCTCCAGCTCAGCCAGGAGCCGCGCCAGCCGTTCGTTGCCGCGCGGCCCCGACCTGCCGCTTTCGATGCGGAAGCCGTAGCGCTCGCCCACGACGTGAACATCCGACAGGTGCGCGATGCGCCAGGTGCGGCCTGCGTCAGGATGCGCGTCGAAGCCCTCGATATCCCGGGGCTGGTCCATGGTGGCATCGGCAATGGCCCAAACCAGCGCGGCGACGGCGAGATACGCCGCGACCAGGACGACGCTGTTTGCCAACGCCACGACTGCCATGCGGCCCGAAAATTCCACGGTCGCCATGCCGTCGAACAGCTGCGCATGTGGCCAGACGGCCATCAGGATCATCAGCGCAATGCCGGAGATCGCGAGGCCGGACAGCAACGCCGCGGCGGCGCGCAGCCGTGAACGCACCGTTCCGCTTGCGCTTGCGGGAAGCAGGCGTTCGCCGAGATGGCGCAGCGTCTCGCGGCCCACCGCGTAGGCAGGCTGCACGGCAAGCGAATTGAGCGACCAAAAGCTGTTTTCGGCCAACCGAAACAGCGGACGGCCGCCGAACCAACCAGCGACAACGACGATCACGAGCAGTATCGCAGACCAAAATCCCGCGAGCGCGTATGCAAACGTGCTCGACAGCTTGCTGAGCCAGAACGAGGCGAGGAGCGGCGCAGCCCCGAGCATCAAGCCCGGGACGACGATCAGCACCGCCCAGGCCACTGCCAGTTTCGGCAGGCTGATCTCCGCGAGCAGGCTGCCGGCGAGCGACAGCAACGAGCGGCGCTTGGTGCTGGATGCATCATCCTCGATATCGCCGCGGCGAGGATCCATGTCCGGCCCCAAGCAGTTTCTCCAAGGACGTGCGGCGAACCTCGAATATCGTGCACGGCAAACCTGACTGCGCTTTGGGAGTGCGTCAATCCGTACAGCGGCAATTGTGCTGGGTTCGACATTCCGGTCGTTCTGAGCCACACTCGTCGCGTGGCGGGCTCGATCCGCGGCGGCCGTTGCGCACCGGCTAGTGTCCCGATTCCGAAGTTCGCGTCATTGTGCGGCACCGTCGTTCGCGAACTTCGGAATTGAGGGACACTAGCAACTTATTGATCTAGTGTGGCTTTGGTTCAGAAGTCCGCATTTCGGACTCGCCGCAAGAATGATGCGGACTTCTGAACCGCCACACTGGTGTCCTACCCGGTTCGCGTTCGGCATGACGGAGACCTCTCGGCCGCCCTCGCCTTCATCTTGGCGATGCCGGCCCTGGGGCTGGTCCGCATCCTGCGCGGTTCGGGAGGCGCCGACCTCATCCGGCTTCGACATGAGCGCGCAGCGGACGTGCAGCCGCGAAAATACCGGAGCGAGCCGGAATCGAATGCGTTCGACCCCTTGTGCAACGATGATGGAGACGGATCATGTCCATGTCACTCGAAGCCGCCGCCCAGGTGATGCGCGAGGCAATGCGCGAGACCGTCAAGCGGCATTCTCTTTGGTATCTCGTGCAAAGCGGTTTGATGATTCTCGCCGGTATCGTGGCGCTGGCCTATCCCGCGCTGTCGTCGGTCGCCGTGGTCGTTTTCCTCGGATGGCTCCTGATCATCGGCGGCATCCTGCAAGCCATCAGTCTCATCGGCGCGCACCACGTGCCGCACTTCTGGCTTCAACTCGTCTCGGTCGCCCTGTTCGTGATCGTCGGAGTGCTGTTCCTCCGCAATCCGGGTGAAAGCCTGGTGACGCTGACACTGCTCCTGATCGTGCTCTTTATGGTCGAGGGCATTTCGAAGGTGATCTTTGCGCTGACGATACGGCCGCTTCCAAACTGGGGGTGGGTCCTGGGCAGCGGGATCGTCGGGATTCTGCTGGCTTTCTATCTTTGGGCCAGCATCCCGGTTACCGCCGTCTGGCTCATTGGCGTATTGCTCGGCATCGAGCTGATCTGCGAGGGCGTTGCGCTTGGCTATATGGCCTGGCAGGTGCGCCAGAGCTGACGCTGCCACGGTCGCGATTGGATCGGCTTCAGGCGTCCAACGCGCTGTCCCGGCCGGTGCCCAGCCCCCGCATGAAGCGGTGGCGGATGAGGGGCGGGTCGCGCACGGTCTGCGCCGTGCCGGGCTGGTCGTCGATCTTGGCGGCGAGCAGCACCGGCCCGCCGTCGTCGAAGCGCCGGGAGATCAACGCCTCGAAATGGATCACGTCGCGCACCCACTGGCTGTTGGCGATGCCGGCGCCGCGCGCGATGGCGACGATGTCGGCGGTGCTCGCGGTCGCGGCTGCCTGCTTGCCGGTGATCTGGTAGATGCCGTTGTCCATGATGACGACGGTGAGGTTGCGCGGCTTGACCATGCCGATGGTGGCCAGGCATCCGAGCGCCATCAGGATCGAGCCGTCGCCTTCGAGCGCGATCACCCCGCGCTCGGGCTGGGCGAGCGCCACGCCGAGCGCGATCGGGCAGGCGAGCCCCATGCTGCCGAGCATGTAGAAGTTCTGCGGCCGGTGACCGGCGGCATAGAGGTCGAAATTGGTGTTGCCGATGCCGGCCACCACCGCTTCGTCGCGGGCAAGCTTCGCCACCAGGCGCCTGGTCAAGTCGGCGCGGTTGAGCACCTTGACGTCCGGAGCATCGACGGTTGGCGCGGCCACGATCCCCTCACTTCAATTTGGCGGCTGCCAGCGGATTGCCGCCGGTGAGCAGCGGCGAGAGGATGAACACCACCGGGCTCTGGGTGGTGAAGGCCTGCTTGATCGACTTGTCGACGATGAACGGCATGGTGGCCTCGTCGCTCAGCGTATGATGCGTGACCGCGATGGCGTCGAGCGTGGGCCGCATGGTGCGGGCGACCGTGACCTGGCCGATGTTGAACTCGCCGAGCGTGCCGCGCTCCGACACCACGATGATCGCGGGAATCTGGTAGGGCACGATCAGGGACGCGAGCGCGTTGGCGATGAGCGCGAAGCCGCTGGTCTGCATCATCACCACGCCGCGCAGGCCGCCCATATAGGCACCGGCAAGCGTGCCGATGGCCTCGTCCTCGCGCGTCGCGCCGATGGACATGAAATAGTTGTCGGCCGCCGCCCCGCCGATGAGGGGAGTAAGCACGTTGTCGGGGACGTAGGTGACGAGCCTGACGTCGTTCTCCTTCAGCGTATGCAGGAAGCTATCCGCCCAAGCCATTGTGCACCGTCATCCCCGCACCGTCCCACACGCACCGTCGCTCCCCGCACCGTTGCTCATGATCACACGTCGCCAGCGACGTGTGATGAAGCGTCACGCCGGCTCGTTGACCCCTAGCCCATCTGCGTCCCGGTTGCAAAGATGGAGGAGCATGCGAGGATGGCGCGTTCGCAACGCGGAGCGCGGCCGGCAAGCCTGCGGCGAGAACGCCTGGAGACACCCATGATGCGCAGGAGATCCGTCCTGCTCGCCGCGTTCGGCCTGCTTGCGATGTTGCTTCCGGCAGACTTCGGAGCGGCGGCGGCACAGACCTATCCGGCGCGCCCGATCACGCTCGTGGTTCCGTTCGCGCCCGGCGGCAGCGCCAGCACCGTGGCGCGCAGCGTCGCCGACAAGATGAGCGAGACGCTCGGCCAGCAGATCGTCATCGACAATCGCGGCGGCGGCGGCGGCACGGTGGCGACCCGCGCGGTCGCCAAGGCCGCGCCCGACGGCTACACGCTCCTGGTCGTCACCAGCGCCACGGTCGGGACGTCGCCGAGCCTGGTGCAGAACCTCGGCTACGATGCGCGCAAGGACCTCGATCCGGTCGGCCTGATCGCGGCCACGCCGAACCTGATCGTGGTGCATCCGAGTTTCCCCGCTCGCTCGCTGGCGGAGTTGATCAAGATCGGCAAGGAGACGGCGACGCCCATCCCCTATGGCTCGCCCGGCACCGGCACGCTCAACCATCTGACCGTCGAGCTGCTCGCCTATCGCACCGGCATGAAGCTGGCGCATGTTCCCTACAAGGGTGCGGGGCCGGCGCTGAACGATCTGCTCGGCGGCCATATCGGCGTCCTGATCAGCGCCATCCCGAACGCCCATAGCCACATCGCCGCCGGCACGATCCATGGGCTCGCGGTGACGGGCGCGCAGCGTTCGGCGCTGATCCCGGCGGTGCCGACATTCGCCGAGGCGGGCTTTCCGGGCTACGACGTGCCGCTGCGCTGGGGCATTGCGGCGCCGGCGGGCACCCCGCGCGCGATCGTCGAGAAGCTCAACCGGGCGCTCAACGCCGCGCTCGCCACCGACGAGGTGCGCCAGCGGCTCGCCATCGAGGGCGCCGAGCCGCAACCGACCACGCCCGAGGCGTATGCCGCCGTCATCGACCGCGAGCTGACGATGTGGTCCGATCTGGTGAAGGCGGTCGGCATCAAGCCGGAATGAACGATCGCGTGAGAGAACAATCATAATGTCAGCATCGAGGAAACGCCCCCATGCCAAAGCCGAGGACTCCATGTAGCGCCCTGCTCGCGGCGGCGCTGATCGCAGGGCTCGGCATGGCGGCCGCGCCCGCATCCGCGCAGGACTATCCGAACCGGCCGATCACGCTGATCGTGCCGTTCCCGCCCGGCGGCAGCACCACCATCGTCGCCCGCATCATCGCCGACAAGATGAGCGAGGCGCTCGGCCAATCGCTCGTGGTCGACAACCGCGGCGGCGCCGGCGGCACCATCGGCACTCGCGCGGTCGCGAAAAGCCCGCCCGACGGCTACACCATCCTGCTGGGCTATACCGGCACGCTGGCGATCGGGCCCAGCCTCTACGGCAATGCCGGCTACGACCCGCGCAAGGATTTCGAGCCGATCGGCCGGATCGGAACGGCGCCGAACACGCTGGTGGTGCATCCCTCGCTGCCGGTGCAGTCGGTCGCCGAGCTCATCGCCTATGCCAAGGCCAACCCGGGCAAGGTCAATTACGGCTCGGCCGGCATCGGCACGGTCAGCCATGTGTGCGGGGAATATTTCGCCACGGTCGCGGGCGTGAAGATCACCCACGTGCCCTACAAGGGGACCGGACCGGTCATCATCGACCTCCTCGGCGGCCATATTCCGATGGCATTCGCGCCCGTGCCGGCGACGCATGAAAACGCCAAGAGCGGCAAGCTGCGCATGCTCGCGGTGACCAGCGCGGTGCGCTCGACGCTGCTGCCGGATATTCCGACGATCGCGGAAACCGCCCTGCCCGGCTTCGAAGCCGTGCTGCGCTACGGCCTGGTGGCGCCGCCCGGCACGCCGCGCGCGATCGTCGAGAAGCTCAACGGCGCGCTCAACGCCGCGCTCACGAGCGAAGACGTACGCAAGCGGCTCGCGATCGAAGGCGCCGAGCCGCTGCCGTCGACGCCTGCGGATTACGCCGCCGACATCGACCGCGAGGAGACCCAGTGGTCGAAAGTGGTGAAGGCGTCGGGCGCCAAGGGGGAATGAAAGGACGACGGTGATGTCGAACTGGATCCGGAGCACCGCGGTAGCAGCCGCGCTCGTCATGCTGTGGGCCGCACCGGCCGCGGCACAGGCCTACCCGAACCGGCCGATCACGCTGGTCATCCCGCTGCCGCCGGGCGGCACCAACGACATGATGGCGCGCGCCGTCGCCGACAAGCTCAGCGCCGCGCTCGGCCAGCAGATCGTGATCGAGAACCGCGCCGCCGGCGGCAGCGGCACGGTCGGCACCCGCCAGGTCGCGAAGAGCACGCCCGACGGCTACACGCTGCTGCTCGGATACACCTCGACGCTCGCCACCGGCCCGAGCATGAATCGCAACGTCGGCTACGACCCGCGCAAGGACTTCGCGCCGATCGGGCTGATCGCGGTCGCGCCCGCCCTCCTGCTGGTGCATCCGAGCCTGCAGGTGCGCAACGTCACGGACCTCATCGACATGATGAAGCGCGCCAATCCCGCGTTCCAGGTCGGCACCCCGGGGATCGGCACGGTCAATCACCTGGCGTCGGTTTTGTTTGCGCAGCAAGCCGGCGTCGAGGTGCAGCAGATCCCGTACAAGGGCTCCAATCCATTGATCACCGATCTCATCGGCGGCCACGTCAAGGTCGGCTTCAATCCGATCCCGGTCTCGCGCGCAGCCCTCGAAGGGGGATTGATCCGCGCGCTGGCGGGAACCTCGTTGAAGCGCTCCACCTCGTTCCCGGATCTGCCGACGGTTGCCGAATCGGGACTGCCCGGCTTCGACGCGGTCCTGAGCTACGGGCTGGTGGCGCCGGTGGGGACGCCGCGGCCGATCATCGAACGGCTCAACACGGAGCTGCGGGCGGCGCTTGCGACCGATGAGGTCAAGCGGCGCCTGCACCAGGAAGGGGCCGAGCCGATGCCCACCTCGCCCGAGGAGCACGCGGCCGTGATCGATCGGGAGGAAATCAAATGGTCCAAGTTGATCACGTCGATCGGCCTGAAGGTGGAATGAGCACGATGAGGCGACCCATGAAGCTTACCCTGCCGGCGCTCGCGATATTGGCCGCGACCATCGGCGCGCCGGCGGCGGCCGCCGCGCAGGACTATCCGAGCCGTCCCATCACCTTGATCGTCCCCTACGCGGCCGGCGGCGGCAACGACGTCATGGCGCGCGCCGCCGCCGACAAGATGAGCCGGACGCTCGGCCAGCAGATCGTCATCGAGAACCGCGGCGGCGCCGGCGGCAGCATCGCCACCCGCCAGATCGCGAAAAGCGCGCCCGACGGCTATACGCTCGGGCTCGGCGGCACCGGCACGCTCGCCATCAACCCGACGCTCTACGCCAATTCCGGCTACGATCCGCGCAAGGATTTTGCGCCGGTCGGCCTCATCGCCACCAGCGCGCTGGTGGTCTGCGTTCACCCGTCGCTGCCGGTGCGGTCGATCCCGGACCTGATCGCGCTCGCGAAGAAAGAGCCGGGCAAGCTCAACTTTGCCTCCGCCGGCGCCGGCAGCGGCATCCATCTCGGCACCGAATATTTCGCGACGCATGGCGGGCATCAAGCTGACCCACGTTCCCTACAAGGGCAGCTCGCCGGCGCTGACCGACCTGGTCGGCGGCCATGTCGCGATCTATTTCAGCTCGCTGCCGCCCGCGGTCGGGCTGGTGAAGGAGGGCAAGGTGCGCGCGCTCGCGGTCACCGGCGCCAAGCGCTCACCCATTTTCCCGGACCTGCCGACGGTCGCGGAAGCGGCGCTGCCGGGCTACGAGGCGGTGCTGCACTATGGGATCGTGGCGCCGGCCGGCACGCCGCGCGCGATCATCGACAAGCTCAGCGCCGCGCTGCGGGCGGCCGTGATGTCGGACGATCTCAAGACGCGGCTCGCCGACGACGGCGCCGAACCGCTGCCGTCGACCCCGGAGGAATACGCCGCCGACATCGACCGCGAGGAAACCAAGTGGTCGGCGATCGTCAAGGCCTCGGGCGCAAAGGCGGAGTGAACGGCGTTTTCCTTCTCGACTCGGCCGTGTCCTCTCCTGTCATCGTCCGCGAAAGCGGACGATCCAGTACTCACTGAACGACGTGTGGCGCACAGCCGTGCATCGCGAGCGGTTTTGGTGTTTACTGGATGCCCGCTTTTGCGGGCATGACACCGAATTGGGGTCGCCGAATTGTCGATCAAGTACCAAGCGGCTTAGCAATGGACGCAGCGGTCGATACCAAGGCGCGCACGGGCTGGCAGCATGATCTCTACGACCTGCTGCGCCGCCATGGCGTTACCCAGATCGCCTACGTGCCCGACGCCGGGCACAGCATTCTCATCGACCGCTCGCTCGCCGACCCCGAGGTTCATTCGATTCCCTTGACCACCGAGGAGGAAGGTGTCGCGCTCATCGCCGGCGCCGATCTCGGCGGTGCGCGCGCGCGTGCTGCTGATGCAGTCGAGCGGGGTGGGCAACTGCATCAACATGCTCTCGCTGATCAAGGGCGGACGTTTCCCGTTCCTGACGCTCGTCAGCATGCGCGGCGATTTCGGCGAGGGAAACCCGTGGCAGTTTCCCATGGGGCAGGCCACGCAGCCGGTGCTGGAGGCGATGGGCGTCATCTGCCTGCGCATCGAGCGGCCCGAGGACGTCATTGCGACGACCAGCGCGGCGCTGACCATGGCGTTCAAGAGCGGCCAGGCGGTGGCCGTGCTGCTCTCGCAGCAACTGATCGGCGCCAAGCCGTTTTGAGGAGCGAGCGATGCCGCGGCGCAAGGCAACGTCGGCAATGGCAGCGGCCGCGGCGCCGCCCTTCGTGCTCGAGCGCAGCGAAGCGGTGCCGGCGCTGATCGGCGCGCACGAGGATTTTCTGTTCATCGCCGGATTGGGCGGCACCGCCTGCGACGTCGGCGCGGTGGCGGGCGACGGTCCCCACGTCTATTCGCTCGGCGGCGCCATGGGTGCGGCCTGCATGATGGGGCTCGGACTTGCGCTGGCGCGGCCGGACAAGCGCGTGCTGGTCGTCACCGGCGACGGCGAGCTTCTCATGAATGTGGGCGCGCTCGCCGCCATCGCGGTGGTCAACCCGGGGAACCTCGCCATCCTCTGCGTCGACAACGGCCACTACGGCGAGACCGGCTGGCAGAAGAGCCACACCAGCCTGGGCACCGACCTCGAAAAGATCGCCATCGGGGCCGGCATCAAGCGCACCTGCACGGTCGCGGCCGAGGCCGATATTCCCGAGGGCGCGCGCCTGCTGCGCGAAGGCAACGGCACGTCGTTCGTGCTGCTGCGGGTCAGGCCGACCGAGCCCGCCGAATTCAAGCGCAATTTCGATGCTTCGCTCAGCCGCGACCGCTTCCGCGCCGCGTTGCAGCGGAGCTACGAACGCGAGAGACCAGAGAATGCAGTTCACGTTCACGGAAGAGCAGCAGGCCTTCGCCGAACTCGGTTCGCCGTTTTGCGCGCGCCAGGCTCGAAAAAGATGCGCTCGCGCGCGCGCACGACGCCCGCTTCCCGTTCGATGTGGCGAAGCTCATGGGCGCGCAGGGGCTGATGGGGATCACGCTGGCGGAGAGCGACGGCGGCCAGGGCGGCGCGCTGATGGACGCCGTCATCGCCATCGAGCAGGTCGCCGCGGTGTGCCCGCGCAGCGCCGACGTCGTGCAGTTCGGCAATTTCGGACCGATCCGCACCTTCGCGGAATACGGCACGCCGCAGCAGAAGGCGCGCTGGCTGCCCGATCTCCTGCAGGGCCGCATGGTGATGAGTCTCGGCATCACCGAGCCCGACGCCGGCTCCGCCGCCACCGACCTCACCACCAGCGCCAAGCCGGACGGCTCCCATTACGTCATCAACGGCAGCAAGCTGTTCTCCACCTTCAGCCCGGATGCCGCGATCTTTCTGGTCTATGTGCGCTACGGGCCCGGCCTTTCCGGCATCGGCTCGGTGATCGTCGAGCGCGACACGCCGGGCTTCGCCATCGGCCAGCCCTCGCGCTTCATGAGCGGCGAGGAGTGGTGCGAGCTTCATTTCGACAATTGCCGCATTCCGGCCGAGAACGTCCTGCTCGGGCCGGGCGGCTTCAAGAAGCAGATGGCGGGCTTCAACATCGAGCGCCTCGGCAACACCGCGCGCTCGCTCGCGTTCGGCCGCTATGCCTTCGACCAGGCGCGCGAGCACGCGCTGACCCGCGAGCAGTTCGGCCGGCCGCTGTGCGAGTTCCAGGGGCTGCAATGGAAATTCGCCGAGATGGCGATCAAGCTCGAAGGCGCGCAGCTGCTGCTCTATCGCGCGGCCGCCAACGCCGATCGCGGCCTGCCCTCGGCCTACGAGACCGCGGTGGCCAAGGCGGCCTGCAACGTCGCCGGCTTCGAGGTGGCGAGCGAAGCCGTCCAGATCATGGGCGCGATCGGCTACAGCCAGGACAGCCTGGTGGAATGGTGCATGCGGCGCTGCCGCGGCTGGATGATCGCCGGCGGCTCGGTCGAGATCCTCAAGAACCGCATCGCCGAGCACATCTTCGACCGCCGCTTTGACCAGCGCCGGCCCAAATCCGCCGAGGCGGCGGAGTGAACCTCCGCGACGCATTATTCGCGCCGCGCGCCGTCGCGATCGTCGGGCAGTCGGACGATGCCGGCAAGACCGCGGGCCGGCCGCTGAAATTTCTGCGGCAACTCGGCTTTCAAGGTCGCGTCTATCCCGTCAATCCGCGGCGCGCGACCGTGCTGGGCGAGCGCGCCTGGCCCTCGCTCGCGGCGCTGCCCGAGGCCCCCGATCACGCCTATATCGTGACGCCGACCGAGGCCGCGGTGGCTGCGGTCGAGCAATGCGGCCGCATCGGCGTCAAGGTCGCGACCGTGCTGGCCGACGGATTCGCGGAAGCGGGCCACGCCGGCCTCGCCCGCGAACGGCACCTGCGCGACACCTGCGCGCGCACCGGCATCCGCATCGTCGGCCCGTCGAGCCTGGGCGTGGTCGACCTGCGCACCAAGGCCATGCTGACCGCGAACGCCGCCTTCGACGAGACCGATTTGCCGGTCGGCCGCATCTTCGCCGCCTCCCACAGCGGCAGCCTGATCGGGGCGCTGCTCTCGCGCGGCAAGGCGCGCGGCGTCGGCTTCGCCGGCCTGGTTTCGGTCGGCAACGAGGTCGATCTCTCGCTCGGCGAGATCTGCGCGGCGACGCTCGATGATCCCGGCATCGACGGCTACATGCTGTTTCTCGAGACCATGCGGCACGCCGACGCGTTGCGGCGCTTTGCGCTCGAGGCAGCCGAACGCGGCAAGCCGATCATCGCGTACAAGCTCGGCCGCTCGGCGGCGGCGCGCGAGCTCGCGGTCTCGCACACCGGCGCACTCGCGGGCGAGGACGACGTCGCCGATGTTTTCCTCAAAGCCTGCGGCATCGCCCGGGTCGATACCCTCGACGGCCTGATCGAGGGATTGCCGCTGCTGTCGCGGGTAGCCGGTGGCGGAACGCGGCGGGCGCAAGCACGTCGGCGTGGTGACTACGACGGCGGGCGGCGCGACCATGGTGGTCGATCCGCTCGCGAGCCGTGGCGTGACCATCGCGCCGGCCAGCGCCGCGACCTTGGCGCGGCTCGCCGCCGCCGGCATCGAGGTCAAGCCCGCGCGGATGGTCGATCTCACCGTCGCCGGCGCGCGCTACGACACCATGAAGGCCACGCTCGACATTCTGACGACCGCGCCGGAATTCGACCTGGTGCTGGCGGTCGTCGGCTCGTCCGCGCGCGCGCAACCGGACGCGACGGTGCGGCCGATCATCGACTGCGCCGACGCGGGCAAGCCGCTTGCGGCGTTCATCGCGCCCGAGGCGCCGGAGGCGCTGGCGGCGCTCAGCCGCGCCGGGGTGCCGAATTTCCGCACGCCCGAAGCCTGCGCCGATGCCATCGCCGCCGCGCTCACGCGGCGCCCGCCGCAGGCGATAGGCCGGCGTCGCTCTCCGCCGGTCTCAGGCGGCGGGCGCATCCTCGACGAGCTCGCGGCCGGCGCGCTGCTCGACCGCCTCGGCATCGCGCGCGCGCCGGCGGTCGCGCTCGACGCCGGCATCACGCAGGCGCCGGCGCTGCCTTTCCCCTATCCGGTCGCGGTCAAGATTCTCTCCGCCGACATCGCGCACAAGACCGACGTCGGCGGTGTCGTCCTCGGCGTCGCCGACGGCGCGGCGCTGCTCGCGGCGATCCGACGATCCGCGCCGACGTGGCGGAGCGAAAGCCCGGCGCAGCAGGTCGCGCGCGTGCTGGTGCAGCCCATGGTCGCGGGCCTCGGCGAAGCCCTCGTCGGCTATCGCGTCGATCGCGACGTCGGGCCGTTGATCATGGTGGCGGCCGGCGGCGTGCTCGCCGAGATCGCGCGCGACCGCAGCCTGCGCCTGGCGCCCGTGGATTTCGCAACGGCGCGTGAAATGATCGCCGAGGTACGCGGCTTCGTTCCGCTCGCCGGCTACCGCGGCAAGCCCGCGGGCGATCTCGATGCGCTCGCGCGCGCGATCGTCGCGCTGTCGCAGCTTGCCGATGACGCCACCATCGCGGAGGCGGAGATCAACCCGCTGATGGTGCGGCCCGCGGGCGAGGGCGTGGTCGCGGTCGACGCGCTGGTGAGGCTTGCGGAGAACGCATAGGCTTGCGGGCCGCGCCGTGCCATCATCGGCGCCACGAGAGAGGAACGTCATGTCCCACGCCGAAGCCCTGCAGACGCTCCATCCGGCCGCGGGCGCGACCGACGGCCATCGTCGAATTCGTCGGCGAGCTGCGCTACGGCGCGCTCTCCGACGAGGTTCGCCACTATGCGCGGCGCCACCTGCTCGACACCGTCGGGGTGATGATCGCCGGCGCCGGCGGCGAGGTCGCGACCCGCGCCGAGGCCGTGCTCGCCGCGGTGCGCCCGGCCGGCCGCATTCCGGTGCCCGGCCGCACGCGGCGCGCCGATCTCCTCGATGCCGCTTTCCTCGGCGGCACGGCGGCCCACGGCATCGAGCTCGACGACGGCTTCCGGCAGGGCTCGGTGCATCCGGGCTGCGTGGTGGTGCCGACGCTGCTTGCGATCGGTTACGACCGCGGCGCCGGGGGGAGCGCGCTGATGGAGGCGATGGTCGCCGGCTACGAGGCCGAGATCGCGATCGGCCGCGCCTGCCATCCCGACCTGCGCCAGCGCGGATTTCATCCGGCCGCGACGGTCGGCGTGTTCGGCGCGGTCATGGCCGCCGGCAAGCTGCGCGGCCTCTCGCAAGCGCAACTCGCCAACGCGCTCGGCATCGCCGCCTCGAGCGCGGCGGGACTGTTCGCCTTCGTCAACGGCGGCGCCGACATCAAGCGCCTGCATGCCGGCCACGCCGCGCGCGAGGGGCTGCAGGCCGCGCTGCTGGCGGAACAAGGCGTCGAAGGTCCGCCCGACGTGATCGAGGCCCGCGACGGCTTCATGCAGGCGTTCGCGTTCGGGCGCGAACCGGCAGCGTCGGCGCGCCCCATCGTACTGCCGCCGCGGTGCCGTTCGGCATCACCGATTGCTACATCAAGCCCTATCCCTGCTGCCGGCACATCCAGCCGGCGGTCGAAGCGCTCATCGGCTTGCTCAACGACGAGAAGATCGCAGGCGACGAAGTCCAGCGCATCGACGTCGCGACCTATCGCATCGCGGCCGAGCACGCCGAGACCGGCTGGGAGGATTTCGCGAGCGCGCAGCTCAGCTTCCCCTACCTGATGGGACTGGCGCTGAAATTCCGCGGCATCAGGTTCGAGCATTTTGCCGAAGCGGTGCGGCGCGATCCCGCCTTCGCCGCGATCGCCCGCAAGCTCCATGTGACGGCGCCGCCCGACATCGACCGGCTCTATCCGCAGCTGCGGCCGGCGCGGGTGACGGTGACGACCGCGCGCGGCAGCGTCACGCGCCAAGCCGACGAGGCGCTGGGCTCGCGCATCGTGCCGCTCGATGACGCCGGGCTCGAGGCCAAGTTCCTCGATCTCGTAGGGCCGGTGCTCGGCGCCGCGCGCGCGAAGCAACTGGCGCAGCAACTCTGGTCGGTCGATGACCTCGGCGACGTCGCGCCGCTGGTCGAGGCGATGGCAAAGCCGGCGTAGCCGGACTCTGGATCTTTTCAGCGCAGATCCACGCTCCCCGCAAGCGGGGGAGGGGCGCACCGAGTTCGCGGCGCATTCCGCGTCACGCATATTTCGGAAACAATGCGAGCGCGTTGGCGCGATCGATGGCGGCGCGCCTCGCGTCGGGAAGAAATCCCGACTCGTGGGTCTTGACCATCTCGGCGATCACGCGCGGATTGGCGAAGGGAAAGTCGGTCCCGAACACGATGCGCTGCGGCGACGCGACGTGTTCGAGCGAGCCGAAGGTCTGCTCGCCCGGCGAGAGCGCGTTGTCGTACCAGAAATGCCGCAGCCCGGCATAGACCTGCTCGCGCGAGAGCTGCGGCAGCCGCGCGATCGATCATCGGCGAGACCGAAAGGCGCCAGGCAAAATAGGGCACGAGCCCGCCGGCATGGGGCAGGATGAATTTGACGCGCGGGAAACGCGCGATCGCGCCCGAGAAGATGAGGTTCACCACCGCGCGGGTGGTGTCGAACAGGTATTCCATCATGAAGGCCGGGCCATGGCAGCGCCAGCCCCTTGCTCGAGGGGTGCAGGCCGGGATGGACGAACACCACCGCGCCGCGCTCGTTCGAGCATGGCCAGCACGCGGATCGAAGCGCGGGATCGCCGAGGAAATTCTCCTCGTAGCTCGCGAACAGCGAGATGCCGTCGAATTTCAGCGTGTCGAGGCAATAGGCGATCTCATCGAGCGCGCCCTGCGTGCTCCACATCGGCACGGTGCCGAAGGCGCCGAAGCGCCGCGGCCAGCGCGCAACGAGCTCGGCCGCATACGCGTTGCAGCGGCGCGCCATCGCCTGCGCGCTCGCCGCGCTGCCGAAGCCGACGCCGGGCTGCGCCAGCGATGTGAGCGCCACCTCGATGCCGTGCGCGTCCATCAACTCCAGCGCGAGCTCCGGCGTCCAGTCCGGGTATCTGCCGATGGCGGGGCCCCGTCCCGCTTCGTACACCGCCTCGCGGTAGAACGGCGGGATGAGGTGGAAATGAACGTCGATCCTGCGCGGCGATGCCATTGTTGCCTCCGACGGGCGCTACCTCGCCTGCCCGTGTTGAAATTTGCAAGCGGCCATGCCTCTATGCGGCGCGCAAGGCGGGAGGACGACCGTGCCCTGGATCGACGCCAACGGCATCAGCATTCACTTCGAGCTTGCCGGGCAGGGACCGTCAGTAGTGCTGCTGCATGAAATGGGCGGCACGCTCGACAGCTGGGACGGAATTTTTCCCGCGCTGAGCGCGCGCTTCCGCACCTTGCGTTACGACCAGCGCGGCTCCGGGCTCTCGGAAAAGGTGCGCCAGCCGATCACCACCGAGATCCTGGTCGAAGACCTCGCCGCCGTGCTGCAAGGGAGCGCGCTCCCTCCCCCGTACCATTTCGTCACGGTCGCCGCCGCCACCATGCAGGCGCTCATCTATATGACGCGGCATCCCGACCGCATCGCGAGCTTCGTGTTCTGCAATCCCTTCACCGGCGCCGATCCGAGCCGCGTCGCCGCGCTCGAGGAGCGCGCGGCGCTCGCCGAGCGCGAAGGCCTGCGCAAGGCCATTCCGGTCACGCTCGACAAGTCGTGGCCGCCCGACATCGGCGACCCCGACGCATACGCGACCTATCGCGGGCGCTACCTCGCCCACGACCCGGTCTGCTTCGCCTCGATGAACCGGGCCATTGCGCGGCCCAACGTGACGCACCTCGCCAAGGACATCCGTGTGCCGACCATGGTGGTGGCCGGCCGCTTCGACCAGGTGCGCCCGCCGGCGGCGAGCGAGCAATTTGCGCAGAGCCATCCCCGATGCGCGCTTCGAGCTCATCGACGCCGTGCACATGATGCCGGCGCAGGCCGCCGGGGCGTTGCTTGCGCTGCTCACGGATTTTCTCGGGGCGCAAGCGTCCCGGCAAAGGGCCGGATAAGAGATGGAGCTGCAATGAAGACCAAGGCCAACGGCATCACGATCAACTACGAGGTGGATGGCCCCGACGGCGCGCCCTGGCTCGTGTTCAGCAATTCGCTCGCGACCAATCTGACCATGTGGGACCATCAGGCGGGCGAGCTCAAGCAGACGTACCGCGTGCTGCGCTACGATCAGCGCGGACATGGCGGCACGGACGCGCCGGCCGGCCGCTATGCCTTCGAGCAGCTGATTGCCGACGCGCTCGCGCTGATGGATGCGCTCGGAATCAAGAAGGCGCACTTCGCCGGGATCTCCATGGGCGGCGCCACCGCTCTCGGCCTCGCGCAGAAACATCCCGACCGGCTCGACCGGGTGATCGTCTGCGACTCGCCCTGCCAGTCGACCGCGGTGAGCAGCCAGCAATGGGAGGAGCGGATCGTGGTCGCGCAAAAGCAGGGTATGGAGGCCTTGGTCGAGCCCACGGTCGGACGCTGGTTTCCGCCCGAAGTGCTCGACGCCAATCCGCCGCATGTCGACAAGGTGCGCCAGATGATCCGCACCACGCCCGTCAACGGCTTCATCGGCTGTGCGGCGGCGCTCGCCGACCACGACTACGCGTCGGCGGTGGCAACGGTGACGCGTCCGGTCCTGTTCATGGCGGGCGAGAAGGACGGCGTCACGCCCGTCGCCATGCGCAAGCTCTGCACCGCGCTGCCGGGCTCGCGCTACGCGGAGCTTCCCGGCGCCGGGCACATCTCCAACATGGATCAGCCCAAGGCCTTCACCGAAATTCTGCGCGATTTTCTGAAGCCGGCCTGAGGGCGGCAGGCAGGCATTGGCCTGGGTGAAGGCCGGCGCTTGCAAACTTGCCGGGACAGCCATACGCCGGCCGAAACCGGCAGCTCTGGATAAAATCGCGTCCGACAGGCATAGTTGGCGCCGAGGAATTTTGCTGGATTTGCAGGAGAAAACGTCATGGCCGTAACGATGAAGGCCCCCGCCCCCAGCGGGCTTTCCAACAAGGCGCGCGAGCTGATGGAGGCGATCAACGCCGAGGCCGGCAAGCACAACGTGTGGGTCCGCACCCAGGCCAATGCACCGGCACAGCGTCCGTGGTTCAGCGAGACGAGCGGCGAAGGCTCGGGACAGCTCGCCTCCGGCCGTGTCGCCGTGGCGCAGATGAAGACCCAGCCCCACATGTGGCGGTGGAAGGAATACAGCCCCTACCTGCACCAGATTTCCGAGATCGCCAGCAAGGCAGACGTATCCCCGATCGAGTTCGCCGATCGCCAGAGCATTCTCCTGCTCAATCCCGGACTGAACGGACGATTGCAGGTCACCAACACCATCCGCTGCGCGATCTCGATCTACAATCCCGGCGACGTCGCGCCGGTGCATCTGCACTCGCCCAACGCCAGCCGCACCATCCTCTCCAACAAGGGCGGCTACACCGTGGTCGAGGGCGAGCGCTGCACCGCCGATCGCGGCGACCTGATCCTCACGCCGAACGGCACCTGGCACGACCATGGCAACGATTCCGGCGAGCCGGTGATCTGGATCGACACGCTGGACTGGCCGCTGATGGAGTTCCTCGACGCCGCATGGGTGGACCACGACATGCCGGGCGCTCAGGGCAACAAGAACGTGCAGGCGGTCACTTACGGCGAGGGCTATTCGCGCAAGCTCTACGGCCAGGGCGGCATCAAGCCTGCCTTCGTCAATCATCAGCGCGGCGTCGGCCACGCTCCGGCGCCGCTGTTCCATTATCGCGGCGCCGATGTGCTGGAGATGCTGCACGGCCTGCGCAAGGAGAAGGGCGATCCGCACGAAGGCATCAAGGTTGATTTCGTCAATCCGGTGACCGGCGAACCGGTCTTCAAGACGCTCAACTATTCGGCACAGTTGCTGCGGCCGGGCGAAGAAACCGAGTCCAAGCGCGAGACCGCCGGCATGTACTATGTGGTGATCGAAGGGTCGGGCGTGACCGAGGTCGGCGGCAAGCGCTTCGAGTGGAACCACAACGACCTGTTCGTCGTGCCGAACTTCATGTGGCGGCGCCACATCAATACCGGCAAGACCGACGCCGTGATCTATTCGGTCTCGGACGCCGCGCTGATGAAGAACATCGGCCAGTACTATGCGCAGGGCCGCTCGAAGGAGGGCAAGGTCACCCAGCTCACGCACTGAACGATCGCCACAGCGGCATAATCATCGGCCGGAGCGCCTTGCGCTCCGGCCGAATTGTTTGTGGATGTGTTGGGCTCGCGTCGGTGCAACAAACTCGGTGGGCTCCCCTCCCCCTTGTGGGGAGGGGTTGGGGGTGGGGGTCAGAGTTAGGATGCCGAGAGCGGTCGGCATATTGCTGGCGTGTGTCGATGGAAAAGACATGCGCGCAGAGCAATACCACGATTGCGGACCGTCCCATCCGCGCCAACAACGACCCCCACCCCTAACCCCTCCCCACAAGGGGGAGGGGAACAGAGCACGGCGCGCGGTGGGACTGGGGACAGGTCTCCTTTACGCCTCGTCCACGACTGTGTTGCGCAGCACGCCGATGTGGGGCGACTCCACTTCCACCACGTCGCCGGGCTTGAGCCACACCGAAGGATTGCGGTGCACGCCGGCGCCGGTCGGGGTGCCGGTCCAGATGTGATCGCCGGGCATGAGCGTCGTGAAGGTGCTGATGTAGTTGATCAGCCAGGCGAAGCCCCAGGTCAGCCGATCGGTGGTGTCGTCCTGCCGAGCTTCTCCGTTCACGCGCGTCATCACGCGCAGCGGCTTGGCGGGATCGAGCTCGTCCGTCGTCACGATCCAAGGACCGAGGCTGCCGGACTTGTCGAAATTCTTGCCCTGAGTGACGTTCAAGGTGCCGTGCCGGAGCCAGTCGCGCACGCTGCCTTCGTTGCCGAGCGTGAAGCCGCCGATCATGCGCGAGCGCCTGCTCGTGCGGAACATGGCGGCCTTCCTTGCCGATCACCAGCACGATCTCGCCCTCGTAATCGAACTTGTCCGATACCTTCGGCCGCACGATCGGCTGGTCGGTCCCGACCAGCGAGGTCGGAAACCGGCAGAACAGGTTCGGGTATTTCGGCGCGTCGCGGCCGTCCTTGTATTCGGCGTTGCGGTCCGGATAGTTGATGCCGACGCAGATATTCTTCTCGGGCGCCGGAATCGGCGGCAGCATCTCGACCTCCTTGACCTGATAGTCAGGCGCTCCGGTCGCGGCCGCGCGCGCCTCGGCGATGGCACCGGCGCGAAAGAGGTCGAGCAGGGTGGGATATTTCGCGAGCTTGCGGCCGAGATCGATGAGGCCGCCGTCGGCGGTCACCGCGCCATAGCTGGTGCGGCCCTTCGCTTTGAAGCTTGCAAGTTTCATGGCTCACTCACGTTTCGAAGACTGGATTATGCCGCGGCCGCTCAGTGCGCCGCCGGCGCGCCGGGCTGCCGCGAGGGATGCGCGCGCGCGAAGGCGTCGTTCTGCATACACGCATCGACGATGCGCCGCACGGTCGGGAACGGCGCCAGATCGTATTTGTAGAAGCTTGCGCCGGTGGCCTGGCTCACCAGGCAGATGTCGGCGATGGTGATGGCGTCGCCCTGGCAATAGCGGCCGGTCTCCTTGCTGCCGGCAAGGTTCGCCTCCAGCGCCTCGAGCGCCGCGCCGATCCAGTTGTGGATCCATTTGAGCCGCGCGGGCTCGTCGAGCTTGAGCTCGTGCTCGAGATATTCGCGCACCCGCGGCACCAGCAGCGGATGGGAATCGCAGGCGACGATCTGCGCCAGCGCGCGCACGCGCGCGCGCGCCCGCGGTGCCTGCGGCAGCAGCGGCGGCTGCGGATGGGTCTCGTCGAGATATTCCATGATCGCGAGCGACTGGAACAGGATCGGGCCGTCGCCGTCGACCAGCGCCGGCAGCACCATCTGAGGATTGACCTTGCGATACGCCTCTTCGCGCTGCCGGCCCTTGATGAGGTCGACGTCGACCACCTCGTCCGGCGCGATGCCTTTGAGATTGAGCGCGATGCGCACCCGGAATGTCGCGAGCGAGCGCCAGAATGAAAACAGCTTCACGGGCCGTCCCCCTGTCCATCGGGCCGCAGCGCCGTTGGCACGCTCGCCGTTTGGATCTTCGTTGCGATGAGAGCAGAAATTGTGGTGCCCCGGTTCATACCATACTATTGTGATTGTTACGGGAAATTAATCGCCGCGGGGCCACGCCCGACGCGCGAGCCGCGGGACAAGATTGCGCCGAGTATGTAAGGATGTGAGCGGCCATGGCGAAACAATAAGCGGTGGGGGAAAACCCACCCTGTTGGCCAGGTCAAGGGAGGAAGCAACGCGCATGAATGTTCAACGCCGAGCCGTCTTGAAGGGCATGCTGGGGGCGAGTGCGCTCGTTGCCGCGCCTGCGATCCTGCGCGCCCAGAGCGGGCCGATGAGGGTCGGTTTTCTCACCGTGAAGACCGGCCCGCTCGCCTCCGGCGGCATCCAGATGGAGCAGGGCCTTACCCTCTATCTCAAGGAGCGCAACAACATGCTGGCCGGCCGGCCGGTGCAGGTCTTCACCGGCGATTCCGCCGGCGCGCCGGCGGTGGCGCGCACCAAGATGCAGGAGTTCGTCGAGAAGGAGAATATCGCCTGCCTGATCGGGCCGCTGGCGACCGCCGAGGCGCTCGCGATCGACGACTATATCCGCGACAAGCAGATCCCCACGCTCAGCGTCGCCGCCGCCGAGGACATGACCCAGCGCAAGGCCAATCCCTGGTTCTGCCGCGCCACGTCGTCCTCGGCGCAGTGCAGCTATCCCATGGGCGACTTCGCCGCGAAGGAGCTCAAATTCAAGCGCGCCGCCATGATCGCCGACGACCTGGCCTACGGCCACGAGCTCAATGCCGGCTTCCAGCGCGCCTTCGAGGACGCCGGCGGGAAGGTGGTACAGAAGCTGTGGCCGCCGCTCAACGCGCCCGACTACGGCAGCTACATTGCACAGATCAAATCGAGTATCGATTGCCTCTTCATCGGTTTCGCCGGCTCGAACGGTTTCAAGTTCTTGAAGCAGTATCGGGAGTATGGCGGCAAGCTTCCGATCCTCGGCGGCATGACGGCCATCGACGAATCGCTGCTGCAGCAGATGGGTGATGACGGACTGGGCTGTTATTCCACCTGCTTCTATTCCGCGCAGATCGACACCCCGACCAACAAGAAGTTCGTGGACGGCATGCAGCGCGATTACAAGGTCGACCCCGGCATGTACGCCTCGTCGACCTACACCAACGGCGCGGTGCTGGAAGCCGCGCTCAAGACGATCAACGCCCGGATCGAAGACAAGCACGCGCTGATCAAAGCGCTGCGCGACAACAAAGTCGACGACACCGCGCGCGGTCCGGTGCGGTTCGACAAGCACGGCAACGTGATCGGCAACGTCTACATCCGCAGGGTCGAGAAAAAAAGCGGCCGCTACGTGAATGCCGTGGTGAAGACCTATCCCGACGTCAGCCAGTTCTGGACCTACAATCCCGACGAATTCCTGAAGAACCCGGTCTACAACCGGGAGAGCTGGCCGGGCAGCAAGAATATCGAGCCGTGATACGGCATTCGTCGCTCGCGCGAGCGAGGAACGGCGTCCTCACAGGACCCGAGATCGACAAGAACCATCCAAAGGGAGAAGCAGCATGACCGTCAATCGCCGTACCGTCATCAAAGGAGCGCTCGCCGCCGGCGTCGCGACGCAGGTGCTCAAGGTGCCCGCCGCGTCGGCGCAGGCGGGCCCGCTGCGGGTCGGATTTCTGACCATCAAGACCGGGCCGCTCGCCTCGGGCGGGCTGCAGATGGAGCAGGGTCTCACCGTGTTCCTCAAGGAACGCAACAATATGCTGGCCGGGCGGACGGTCGAGCTGCACACCGCCGACACCGCCGGCAACCCCGCCCAGGCCCGCACCAAGACGCAGGAACTCGTCGAGCGCCTGAATGTCGCGGTGCTGATCGGCCCGCTCGCCGCCTTCGAAGCCTTGGCGATCGACGACTACGTCCGATCGTCCCGCACCCCGATCCTCTCGGTCGCCGGCGCGGAAGACATGACCCAGCGCAAGCCCAATCCGTGGTTCGTGCGCCCGAGCTCCACCTCGGCGCAACCGAGCCATCCGCTCGGCGAATACGCCGCCAAGGACCTCAAATACAAGCGCGTGGCCACGATCGCCGACGACTTCGCGTTCGGCCACGAGAACGTCGCCGGTTTCCAGCGCGTGTTCGAGGACAACGGCGGCAAGGTCGTGCAGAAGCTGTGGACGCCGCTCAATGCGCCGGACTACGGCACCTACATCTCCCAGCTCAAGCCGAACCTGGACGCGGTCTATACCGGGCATGCCGGCTCGAACGGCTTCAAGTTCATCCGCCAGCTCAGGGAATACGGCAACCGGGTGCAAATCCTCGGCGGCTTCACTCCGGTCGACGAATCGCTCCTGCAGCAGATGGGCGAGGACGGACTCGGCGCCATGACCGGCAACTGGTATTCGGCCGAGCTCGATTTCCCCATCAACAAGAAGTTCGTCGAGGCGATCCGGCGCGATTACAAGGTCGATCCGGGCGTCTATGCCGCCGAAACCTATCTCTGCGGCGAGGTGCTCGAGCACGCGCTCAAGGCGATCGGCGGCAAGGCGGAGGACAAAGAGGCGTTCATGAAGGCGCTCAAGGAGGCGAAAGTCCCGAATACCTTGCGCGGCCCGGTGCGGTTCGACGAGTTCGGCAACGTGGTCGGCAACATCTACATCCGCAAGGTCGAGAAGAAGGACGGCCGCTACGTCAACGCGGTGATCAAGACCTATCCCGACGTCAGCCAGTTCTGGACCTACAAGCAGGACGAGTTCCTGAAGAATCCGGTCTATTCGCGCGACTACCCGCCGGCACGAAATCTCGAGCCGTAAGCGACGGATCGCCCGCGCCGGCCGCGTAGGCCGGCGCGAGCGACGCGGGGCCGACGCAGGCGCAGGCCGGAGCGTGACCGGGCGAGACGGTCACGCCCAGTAGGGGACGGGGGAACGGGAATGTTTCGCGCGACTGCCGACATCAAGCTGCCGACGGCGATCGTCGGCTCGCTGCCGCGGCCGAGCTGGTATACCGAAAACCTCGGCTCAAGGGCTTTCCTCGCGGCGATGGTCAATGCCAGATACCGCGAGCAATACATCGACGCGCTCAGCGCCTACCTGCTCGAACAGCAGCTTGCCGGTCTCGATATCCTGACCGACGGCGACTGTCGATTCGACACCGACGTGGGCGGCCAGAGCTGGACGACCTATCCGCCGTCCCACATGCAGGGATTCGACCGCCACAATCCCCGGCCGGTCCCGTCGAGTCCGGGAAAAAGCCTGGTCTGGTTTCCGGCCGGGCACATTCTTCACGACTATCTCGAATCACGCCTGTTGCCGCCGATCGTCGGCCCGGTCGGGCGCGGCGACCTGCAGTACACCGCGTTGTGGCGTACCGCGCAGCGCCTGACCGCGAAGCCCGTCAAATTCGGCACAATTACCGCGGAGATCATCGGCCTGCTGTGCGCGGACCATTACTACAAGGACGTCCGCAGCCGCATCCTCGCCATCAGCGATGCGCTGCGCGAGGAATTGCACGAGCTCGCGGATGCCGGTTGCCCGGTGATCCAGATCGAGGAGCCGCAAATTCATTTGCTGGCGGCACGTGGCTTCGTCAACGAGGTGATCAATCCAGACTTCATGGTGGAAGTCTACAACAACACCGTCAAAGGATTGCACGACAAGACCGAGGTCTGGTGCCATAGCTGCTGGGGCAATCCTTCGCAGCAACGCATGTTCGCCGAGGTTCAGAGCTACAAGCCGGCGATCGAATATTTCAACCGTTGCGAAGCCGACGTGATTACCTTCGAATCCTGCAGCTCCGGCGGCATCGATCTCGAAGCCATCGGCAAAGGCATCGTTGACAAGAAGATCGCGATCGGCGTCATCGACCATCACACCCTGCAGGTCGAGCGGCCCGAAGAGGTGGCCAACCACATCCGGCGCGCCTTGAAGTTCGTCCCGCCCGAGCGCCTCGTCGTCTGCACCGACTGCGGGATGGGTCGCGAAGGCATGAGCCGGCGCCACGCTTTCTACAAGATGGTTGCGCTCGTGCTCGGGACCAACATCGTCCGCCGCGAACTCGGCCTGCCGGAAGCCGTGTGTCCCGCGGCCGATGGTCGCTATTCGCTCGTCGTCCCGGTACAATGACGCAGCCGGTCCTCGAGGTCCCTCCCGAGAGCCATTGATCGATGCAGTGGCAGTTCTGGATCATCCAGACGCTGAACAGCGTCGCCTTCGGCGGCCTGCTGTTCCTGTTGTCGTCGGGCTTCTCCTTGATCTTCGGCCTGATGCGGATCCCGAATCTGGCGCACGGCGCATTCTTCATGCTGGGCGCCTATTTCGGCTACACGCTGCTGCAGCTCAACCTGCACTTCTGGCTGGCGGCGATCCTCGGCGGGCTCGGCGTCGGACTGCTCGGCATCGTGATGGAGCGGTTCGTCCTGCGCCAGCTCGCCGGCAACGAGCAGGGCCAGGTGCTGGTGACGCTCGGCGTCTCCTTCATCATCGCCGACATCTGCCTGCTGGTCTGGACCGGCGACCCGATGCCGCTGCCGGCGCCGCAGGCGTTGCGCCCTCCCCTGCGGGTCGCGGGTTTCGCGTTTCCGACCTACCGGCTCGTGGTGCTGGCGATTGCGCTCGTCGCCGCGCTGGCGCTCTACCTGCTGATGGAGCGCACGCGGCTCGGCGCCATGATCCGCGCCGGCGTCGACGACATGGAAATGGCGCGCGGAGTCGGCATCCCGGTGTCGCGGCTGTTCACCACCGTTTTCCTGCTCGGCGCCACCCTCGCCGGCATCGGCGGCGCGCTGGGCGGGCCGATCCTCAACGCC
This sequence comes from uncultured Alphaproteobacteria bacterium, assembly GCA_963827585.1. Classification (GTDB taxonomy): domain Bacteria; phylum Pseudomonadota; class Alphaproteobacteria; order Rhizobiales; family Xanthobacteraceae; genus VAZQ01. The sequence continues at coordinate 68,658 of CAWHCK010000053.1, read as the reverse complement.
TATCCCGGCCTCGATACCGACATGCTGCCGCTCGCGCTGATCGTGGTCATCCTGGGCGGCGCCGGCAGCCTGCTCGGCGCCTTCGTCGGCAGCTTCATCGTCGGCTTCATCTACAATTTCGGCATCGCCCTGGTGCCCGATCTTGCCTATTTCGTCCTCTTCCTGCCGATGGTGCTGGTGCTGGTGTTCCTGCCGCAGGGATTGTTCGGGCGGGTGCAGCTATGACACCGCGAACCATTGCCGCGCTTGTTGCCGGCGCGATCGTCCTGCTCGTTCTGCCGTGGGTGATCGGCAACGAATTCTACGTCAACATGGCGAGCCAGGTGCTGATCTATGCGCTGTTCGCGCTCTCGATCAACATGATGCTCGGCTACGGCGGCATGGTCTCGCTCGGCCATGCCGGCTATCTCGGCATCGCCGGCTACGCCTGCATTCTCGCCACCACGGCGGGCTACGACCAGCTCACGGCGGCGATCTTCGCGGTCGCGATTTCGACCGCGGCGGCGGCGTTCTTCGGCGTGCTGTCGCTGCGCGCGCCCGGCCTCGGCTTCATCATGATCACGCTCGCGCTCGGGCAGATCGTCTGGGGCGTGGCCTATCGCGCGAACGACCTCACCGGCGGCGACAACGGCATCCGGCATCCGGCGCGGCCGATGCCGTTCGGCTTCGACATCCGCGACGCGCCGAGCTTCTACTATTTCACGCTGATCGTCTTCCTCGTCGCGCTGTTCTGCATCTGGCGGTTCTCGCGCTCGCCCTTCGGCGCGAGCCTGACGGGCACGCGCGACCAGCCTCGACGCATGCGCATGCTCGGCCACAACGTCTGGCTGGTCCGCTGGATCACCTTCGTCATGGCCGGGTTCTGGGCTTCGGTCGCCGGCGTTCTCTACGTCTATTACAATCTGTTCCTGAGCCCGCACGCCATCTCCCTGCAGCAATCCGCCGAAATCCTGCTGATGGCGATCCTCGGCGGCGCCAGCACGCTCACCGGTCCGATCGTCGGCGCCGCGATCATCACGCTGGTGAAGAACGTGATCTCGACCTATGTCGAGCGCTGGAACACGCTGCTCGGCGTGATCTTCGTGGTCGTGATCATGTTCATGCCGTACGGCCTGGTCCCGGGCTGCAGCCAGCTATGGCAGCGGCTGCGCAACCGCATCAAAGCCCGCAAGGCGGCGAGCGGGCCGGCGTCGGAGCCGGCGGAATGACGACGCCCGCACTCGAAGTGGCGCATCTGAGCAAGCGCTTCGGCGGCCTTCCTGCCACCAAGGACGTATCGCTGTCGGTCATGCCGGGCGAGCGCCGCCTGATCATCGGCCCGAACGGGGCCGGCAAGACCACGCTGTTCAACCTGGTCACCGGCGATCTCACCGCCGATGCCGGCTCGGTCCGGCTGTTCGGGCAGGAGCTGTTGGGCATGCCCACGCAGGATCGCGTGCATCTCGGCCTTGCGCGCACCTATCAGATTCTCACGCTGTTTCCGCGCGAACGGCTCATCCACAACGTCGTGCTGTCGCTGCTCGGGCTCGACGGGCGCCGCTGGAATCCCTGGTCGATCCTGACCGCCAACCGCGATCTCTACGAGAACGCGCGCGAATCGCTGGGACGCGTCGGGCTGGGCGACAGCGCCGAGCGCATCGTGGTCGAGACCTCATACGGCGAGCGGCGTAGGCTCGAGCTCGCGATGGCGCTGGCACAGAAGCCGAAAGTACTCCTGCTCGACGAGCCGCTGGCGGGGCTCTCGCAGGCCGAGCGCCAGACCATTCGCGCGCTGCTCGACACCATTCCGCGCGACGTCACCATCGTGATGATCGAGCACGACATGGACACGGCGCTGGGTTTTGCCGAGCGCATTACCGTGCTGCACTACGGCGAGGTCATCGTCGAAGGCACGCGCGCCGAGGTGGTTGCCGATCCGCGCACCCGGGAGGTGTACCTTGGCGACTGAGGCGCTCGACGTCTCCGGCATCGACGCCTATTACGGCGACAGCCACGTGCTGCACGGCGTCTCGTTCTCGCTGCAGCCGGGCCGCCTGCTCGGCCTGCTCGGGCGCAACGGCGCCGGCAAGACGACCTGCATGTCGACGATCATGGGCTTCCTCAAGCCGCGGCGGGGCGCGATCAGCCTCTTCGGCGAGCCCGTCGCCGGTCTGGCGCCCGACGCGATCGCGCGCAAAGGCATTTGCCTGGTGCCGCAGGGTCGGCGCATGTTCCGCACCCTCACCGTGCGCGAGAACCTGATGGTGGCGGCGCAATCGAGGACAAAGGGCAGCACGTCCGCCTGGACGCTCGCTCGCGTGTTCCAGCTGTTTCCGCGGCTCTCCGAGCGTCACGCCCAGGTTGCGGGCTCGCTGTCCGGCGGCGAGCAGCAGATGCTCGCCATCGGACGCGCGCTCATGGGCAATCCGCGCGTGCTGCTCATGGACGAGCCGTCCGAGGGGCTCGCCCCGCAACTCGTGGCCGAGGTCGGCCGCACCATCGCCCAGATCAAGGCCGAGGGACAGTCGATCGTGCTGGTCGAGCAGAACATCAAGCTCACGCTCAACCTCGCCGACGACGTCGTCATCATCAATACCGGCCGCGTGGTGTTTCGCGGAGCGGCCGATCAGATCAAGCTCGACGACGCCATTGTCTCCCAGCACCTGGGCGTGTTCTAAAGCAGCGCACGGCGGCCGGCGTGGCGGCGACCAACACAAAACGATCAACCATCGAAAGACGAGGAACGAAGCGGCAATGGCGACGCAGTGGAACAAATACGAAGCGACCGCGGCCCGCAAGCACGGCAAGCCGGGCCGCGAGCTCAGGCCCAAGAGCATCACCATCGATATTCATTCGCACGTCGCGATCCCGCAGGCTGCCGCGTTCGTCAAACCGCACCTCGATATGTCGACGATCGCGCTTGCGCATTTCGCCAATGCCGAGACCAAGGCGTTGAGCCAGAAGCAGGAGGAGGACATCCGCGCGCGCATCGCCGGCTATGACGAGCGCCTCGCCGACCTCGAGGCCATGGGCATCGATGTTCAGCTGGTCATGCCGCCGCCCAACCAGTGCTACTACACGGTGCCGCTCGAGATCGCGGTCGCGGCCTCGCGCATGGTGAACGACGGACTTGCGGAATACGTGGCGCGCAAGCCCGACCGCTTCGTGGCGCTCGGCACCGTGCCGCTGACCCACGGCGCAGAGGCGGCGAACGAGCTCGAACGTTGCGTCAAGTCGCTCGGCATGAAGGGGGTCGAAGTCCTCACCAACGTCGCGGGCCGGGAGCTTTCGGAGCCGGACTACGCGCCGTTCTGGAAGAAGGCCGAGGAGCTCGGCGCCCTCGTGATCATCCATCCCAACGGCTTCACCGAGGCCAAACGGCTCACGCGCTTCTACTTCAACAACGTGATCGGCAATCCGCTCGAAACCACGATCGCGCTGCATTACCTGATTTTCGACGGCGTGCTCGAACGGCATCCCAACCTGAAGATCCTGGCGGTGCATGGCGGCGGCTACCTGCCGGCCTATAGCGGCCGCATCGATCATGCCTGGGGGGCGCGCTCGGATTCCCACGGCGACCTGCCGCAGCCGCCGACCAGCTATCTCAAGAAGATCTATTTCGACACGGTGGTGTTCACGCCCCACCAGCTCGCGGAGCTCGTGCGGCTCTACGGCGCCGACCGCCTCATCATGGGAACCGACTATCCCTTCGACATGGCCGAGTACGATCCGATCGGCCATGTCGCCTCGGTCGAAGGCTTCGACCCTTCGACCGTCGCCGCCATCGCCGGCGGCAACGCGCGCAGATTGCTGGGAATTTAACAGAGCAACGGCGGTAATAGTGCGCTGGTCTTGCAACCCGGTGCCGCCGTCGCTGCAATGGCATGGCGGCACGAGTTTTGCTATTTCAGCAGCCGGCACGGAGCGCCGCGATGACCCCCGACCAGAAGCGACTCGTGCGGGAGACCTGGAAGCAGGTCGCTCCCACGGGCGAGGCAGCAGCCGACCTGCTCTATCGCCGGCTGTTCGAGATCGACCCGACCGCCCGCGAGCTGTTCCGTACGACGGACATGTTCGCGCAACGCCAAAAGCTCCTACAGACATTAGGTTTCGCGGTCAGCGGGCTGGACAACCTCGACCTGCTGATGCCGACGGTGGAAGATCTCGGCCGCCGGCACGCCGGCTATGGCGTCACCGAAGCACATTACGATTCCCTGGGCGCCGCGCTGTTGTGGGCACTGGAACAGCGTCTTGGTCGCGCGTGGACACCGGCCGTGGCGTCGGCATGGACCGAAGTCTATGGATTGCTGTCCACGGTCATGCGCACCGCCGCCGAGCGCAAGGATGAGCCCCCGCAAGACGTGCGGCCGTAGGACTGGTCCTAGTCCTTCAATCCGGCTTTACGCAGCCCCTCCAGAAAGCGCGCCCGATCCGCCGGGTCCGCATAGACCGTGTTGAATTCCACATGGTCGCTGGAGAGATCCGGTTGCAAGGTCAAGGTATGGGCGAGCGCCGCCTTCGCTTCGTCGGTCCTGCCGAGCAGTCCCAGTGACACCGTCATCAGCCGCCAGGCACCGGCGTGATTCGGATGCAACGCAATCGTGGAGCGGCACACCGCGATGGTCTCTTTGTACCGTTCGAGGGCGAAGAGAGCCATGTAGCGAACGACCGGCGCATAGATCGCCAGGAACGGATCGCGCGGACTGAGTCTGTGGGCCTGCTCCAAAGCCTCCAGGCCGCGCTCCGCCTGACCGCCGCACGCCAGCCCATATCCTAGTCCCGCATGGCCGAGCGCAAAGCTGGGGGTGAGATCCACCGCTCTCGAAAGGTGTTCGAGGGCGAACTCGGGACGACGGCTGCGGGCAAGGCCGAGCCCCAGCACGAGGTGGCCCCAAGGCTCCTCGTCGTCGAGCGCCACGGCCCGGGCGCCTGCGGACAGCGCGCTGTCGGTGAATTGCTGGATCGGCGTGCGCGTGTCCAAATTGAACATCGTGACGTAGGTCCATCCCAACAAGGCATGCGCATGGGCATAGTTGGGGTCCCGCGCGATCGCCTGCTGCAGCAGCTCCTGCGCCCGCCCATGCTCGCGCACGCTCATGCGCCACATATGCGGCACCGCCTGCATGACCAAATCCCATGCGTCGATGCTCTGCGGCGGCCTCCTTTGGACGCGAGCCACCTCGGCCACGAGAATCTGCGGCGCTACCGAACCGATGACGCGGTTGGTGATGTCGTCCTGAAGCGCGAAAATATCGGCCAATTCGCGGTCGTATTTGTCCGCCCACAAATGATTGCCATTCGCCGCATCGATCAACTGGCTGGTGACGCGAACGCGATTGGCGGCCTTGCGGACGCTGCCCTCCAGGACGTACCTCACGCCGAGTTGGCCGGCCACGTCGCGGACGTCGACGGCCTGGCCCTTGTAGGTGAACGAGGAATTGCGGGCGATGACGAAGAACCAGCGCTGCCGGGACAACCCCGTGATGATGTCTTCGGTGAGACCATCCGCAAAATAGTCCTGATCCGGATCGTGGCTCATGTTCTGGAACGGCAGGACCGCGATCGAAGGCTTGTCGGGGAGCGGAAGCGCCGCCGCCCCTTCGGGCTGGGCATCGGGCACGAGGGTCGGCCGCCTCGTTGGCCTGAGCCTGTGCCGAAGACCGTTGACCGCCGGCCTTCGCCGCCGGCGCCGAAATGTCGTCGACATCGCCGACGAAGCGAAACCCGCGCTTGTACAAGGTGCGAATGAAGGTCTGGTCGTTGCCGCTGTCGCCGAGGGCGCGCCGCGCGGCGCTGATGCGGGAGCTCAGCGCCGCCTCCGAGATGATGCGGCCGTGCCAAATGGCGTCGATCAGCTCGTCCTTGCTCACGATCCGATCGCGGTTGCGAACCAGGTGGACGAGCAGGTCGAAGACCTGCGGCTCCATGTGAACAATGGAGCCGGCGCGCCGCAACTCCCGCCGCGCGGCGTTGATCTCGAAATCGGCGAAGCGGAAGTCCAAAGCTGTCCTCGTTTGCAGGCGCCGGGCAGGTTATAAATCTGCGGCGACGGCCATGTGTGAACTATATCACATTCAGGAAACCTCCAGGGAATCTACAGACAATACTCAAGGAAATACCGGAGTGCCTGCAGCCCGGCTCCAAGCGTGTCGTGTCGTCATCCGCTAAGTCTACTCTAGACAATTGCTTCCGACGCCCCGTTCAACCCCCAATGCGCATCTGCGCTGAGGCCGAATTCCGAGAGGACTGTACCCATGGCTGTCACCAGCACCTTTGACCCCGGCACCAACATTCTGGCCACGACCGGCGACGCCCTCGACAACGCGATCACGACCAGCCGCAACGCTGCCGGGGAAATTCTCGTCAACGGCGGCGCCGTGCCCATCCTGGGCGGCACGCCCACGGTCGCCAACACCAGCCTGATCCAGGTGTCCGGCCTGGGCGGCAACGACACGATCGCGCTCGACCAAGCCAACGGGGCACTGCCGGCCGCCAACCTGTTCGGCGGCGCCGGGCAACGACACGATGACCGGCGGCGCGGGCAACGACCAGCTCTTCGGAGAGGACGACAACGACACGCTCCTCGGCAGCGGCGGCTTCGACTTTCTGTTCGGCGGCGCCGGCAACGACACGCTCACCGGCGGCGACGCCGACGACCAGGTGTTCGGCGAGGCCGGCAACGACCGCATGATCTGGAACCCGGGCGACGACACCGACCTGTTCGAGGGCGGCGCCGACATCGACACCGCCGAGGTCAACGGCGGCAACGGCGACGAGGCTTTCACCGCCACCGCCAACGGCACGCGGGTCCGCTTCGATCGGGTCAATCCCGCACCGTTCAGCCTCGACATCGGGACCACCGAAAATCTCGTCCTCAACATGAACGGCGGCAACGACAGCTTCAGCGCCACCGGTGATCTGGCTGCCCTCATCAAACTGACGGTCGACGGCGGCGCCGGCAACGACACCATTCTCGGCAGCAACGGCATCGACATCCTGCTCGGCGGCGACGGCAACGATTTTATCGACGGCCAGCAGGGCAACGACACCGCCTTCCTCGGCGCCGGCGACGACGTCTTCCAGTGGGATCCCGGCGACGGCAGCGACGTTGTCGAGGGCCAGGACGGCACCGACACGCTGCTCTTCAACGGCAGCGGCGGGGCTGAGATCTTCGAGGTCTCGGCCAACGGCGGACGCGTCCGCTTCACCCGCAACCTCGGCAACATCGTCATGGACCTCGACGACGTCGAGAGCATCGACGTCAATGCGCTGGGCAGCACCGACATCATCACCGTCAACGACCTGAGCGGGACCGACGTGACGGAAGTCAACATCGATCTCGCCGGCACGATCGGAGGCACAACCGGCGACGCCGCGGCGGACACCGTCATCGTCAACGGGACGAACGGCGGCGACATTATCGACGTAGTCGGAGCGGGGACATCCGCCTCGGTTATCGGCCTGTCTGCTCGCGTGAACATCACCACGTCGGAGGGCGCGAACGACACGCTAGTTGTCAACGGCCTCGGCGGCAACGATGGCATCACCGCTACGACCCTGCCGGCCGGCGTCGTGAAGCTCACCCTCGATGGCGGTGCGGGAGACGACACCATCCTCGGCAGTCAGGGCGCCGACAATCTCCTCGGTGGCGATGGCAACGATTTCGTCTTCGGCGACAACGGCAACGATCTCGCGCAGCTCGGTGCCGGCGACGACGTGTTCCAGTGGAATCCGGGTGACGGCAACGACACCATCGAAGGCCAGGACGGCACGGACACCATGCTGTTCTTTGGCGCGAACATCAACGAGAACATCACGATCTCGGCCAACGGAGCCCGGGCGCTCTTCTTCCGCGATATCGCCAACGTCACGATGGACCTGAACGACCTCGAGCGCATCGATTTCCGCGCGCTCGGCGGCGCCGACAACATCGTGGTCGGCGATCTCAGCGGGACCGACGTGACCCAGGTCAGCCTCGACCTCAGCGGCCCTGTGGGCGGCGGCGATGGAGCGGCGGATACCATCACCGTCAGCGCCACCCTGGGGGATGACGTCGTTGGTGTCGCAGGCGATGCCGGAGGAGTCACGGTCTTCGGTCTCCAGGCGACGGTGAACGTGTTCTTCCCGGAGGTTGCGAATGATCGATTGACGCTCAATGCGCTTGATGGCGACGACGTCATCAACGCGTCAAGCCTGGAGGCTGGCGGAATCCAGCTGACGATGAATGGCGGTCTCGGCGAAGACATCCTCATCGGCAGCGAAGGCGGCGACCTGTTCAACGGTGGCGATGGCAACGATACCGCCCTCATGGGTGCGGGCAACGACGTGTTCGTCTGGAACCCGGGCGACGACAACGACACCCTCGAGGGTCAGGCCGGCGTGGACCAGCTTCAATTCAACGGGGCCATCATCGCCGAAAACATCACCATCTCCGCCAACGGCGGCCGAGCGCTCTTCTTCCGCAATATCGCGACGGTCACGATGGACCTCAACGATGTCGAACGCATCGACTTCAATGCCCTGGGCGGCGTCGACGCCATCACCGTCAACGACCTGAGCGGGACCGACGTGACCCAGGTCGCGATCAACCTTGCCGGCACGCTCGGCGGGACCACCGGTGACGGCCAGGTCGACACCGCGACCGTCATGGGCACCAACGGCAACGACGTGATCGGGGTGCTCGGGGCGGGGACCGTCGTGTCGGTCGCCGGACTGCCGGCCCTCGTCAACATTACCCAAGCCGAGAGCGCAAACGACGCGCTCACCATCAACACCCTCGCAGGCGACGACGTGATCAGCGCCGCCTCCATGCCGGCCGGAATCATGAATCTGACCATCGACGGCGGGGTCGGGAACGACAACATCACCGGCAGCCAAGGCGCCGATATTCTCCGCGGCGGAGACAACAACGACACGCTCACCGGCGGGGCCGGCAACGACCAGGTGTTCGGCGATGCCGGCGACGACCGCATGATCTGGAACCCGGGCGACGACACCGACGTGTTCGAGGGCGGCGCCGACATCGACACCGCCGAGGTCAACGGCGGCGGCGCGGCCGAGGCTTTCACCGCCACCGCCAACGGCACGCGCGTGCGCTTCGACCGGCTCGATCCCGCGCCGTTCGCCCTCGATATCGGGACCACCGAAAATCTCGTCGTCCACATGAACGGCGGCAACGACAGCTTCAGCGCCACCGGCAATCTGGCTGCCCTCATCAGCGTGACGGTCGACGGCGGCGCCGGCAACGACAACATCCTCGGCGCCAACGGCATCGACCTTCTCTTCGGCGGCGACGACAACGATTTCATCGACGGCCAGCAAGGCAACGACACCGCCTTCCTCGGCGCCGGCGACGACGTGTTCCAGTGGGACCCGGCGATGGCAGCGACATCGTCGAGGGTCAGGACGGCAGCGACACCCTGCTCTTCAACGGCAGCGCCGGGGCCGAGATCTTCCAGGTCTTGGCCAACGGTGGACGCGCCCTGTTCACCCGCAATCTCGGCAATATCGTCATGGACCTCAACGAGGTCGAGAGCATCGACGTCAATGCGCTCGGCGGTACCGACAGCATCACCGTCAGCGACTTGAGCGGGACCGACGTGACCGATGTCGTGACGTCAAACTCGCCGGCACGATCGGCGGGACCACAGGCGACAATCAGATTGACCAGACGATCGTCAACGGCAGCGTCGGCGACGACGTGGTCGGCATACTGGGCCAGAACGGCTCGCTGGCGGTCGCCGGCCTGGCTGCCTTGGTGAGCATCAGCACCTCTGAAGCGACCGATGTCCTCATCGTCAAGGGCGGCGCCGGCAACGACACCCTCTCGGCTGCAAGCCTGCCGGCCGGCAATGCAATCCTCATCCTCGATGGCGGCGTCGGCAACGACACCATTCTCGGCAGCAACGACATCAACACCCTCCTCGGCGGCGACGGCAATGACACGCTCATTGGCGGCGCCGGCAACGACGCCCACTTCGGCGGCGCTGGCAACGACTTCTACGTCGTCGACAGTGGCGGCGATGCGGTGATCGAGAACGCCAATGAAGGCAACGATGTCGTCTTTTCGACTGCCCATCTGCAATTGTCGGCGAACGTCGAGACCCTGGTGCTGCAGGGCACTGCCGACCTGCAAGGCTTCGGCAACGCTCTGGCCAACTCGCTGTTCGGCAATACCGGCAACAATCTGCTCGACGGCGGAGCCGGCGCCGACGTCATGGTCGGCGGGGCCGGCGACGATACCTATTTCGTCGACAATGGCATCGATGCCGTGATCGAGAGCGCCGGCCAGGGCACTGACGCAGTCTTCGCCTCGGTCAACTACGCGCTGACGGCGAATGTGGAGACCCTGGTGCTGCAAGGCACTGCCGACCTGCAAGGCTTCGGCAATACTTCGGCGAACACGCTGTTCGGGAACAGCGGCAACAACCTGCTCGATGGCGGCGCCGGCGCCGATTCTATGATCGGCGGCCTCGGCAACGATACCTACTTCGTCGACGATGCCGGCGACCTCGTGTTCGAGAATGCCGGCGAAGGCACCGATGCGGTGTTTTCCACGGTCAACCACACCCTGGGGGCGAACGTGGAAACCCTGGTGCTGCAGGGAGCCGGCAACCTCTCGGGCATCGGCAATGCGCTGAACAACACCCTTCAACGGGAATTCCGGCAACAACATCCTCGTCGGCGCCGGCGGGCAGGACCAACTCATCGGCGCGCAGGGCAACGACCTGCTGTTCGGAGGTGCCGGGGTCGACAGCCTGTTGGGCGGCATCGGCCAGGACACGTTCCTGTTCACGGGTGCCAGCCTCGCGACTCTCGACACCGGTACCGGTGCCAGCCGCGACGTGATCCACGACTTCAGCGGCGATCTCCTCCATCTCGTCCAGGTCGATGCCGACCTCAACGTGGCAGGCGACCAGGCGTTCTCGTTCATCGGGACGAACGCCTTCACGGCGGCGGGCCAGGTGCGCTTCTTCGCGGACGGTGCCGGCAACACCATCGTCGAGGGCAACATGGACAACAATCTGGGCGCAGACTTCCAGATCGAGCTGCGCAGCTTCGCCGGCCAGCTGCAGGCGAGCGACTTCCTGCTCTGATTTGACCGGACGGCGAATGGTGAAGGGAGGCGCGAAAGCTGACTTTTCTTGACAATGCCGGTTTTCGCGCTCTAGTCTGCCGGCCCTGGACCGCCGCTTGAAGGCTTTTCGGCAAGGGGCGCGAACCCGCCTCCGATCTAGTCCTGGCGCCAGCTGCTCGGCTGCGTGCTACCGTCGGCAACCGGCGAGTCGCCAGCGGCGGATGCTCGCCTCGGCCGCAGCCTGCGCGAAAGGCTCTCAAGAAAATCTCCAGGAAAATTCCACGCCTGCGGCAAGCACGGCCGAGCGCACACGGATAGAAGCGATACCGAGATGTGACCGGCACGGCGGGAAAACATGAAAATGCGAGCGAAAGGCGACACGAAATCCGAGCTTCGCGTTGCGCTGCGCTCGTGCGCAGCCGCTTCGGTCGGCATCGGCGCATTCAGCGGGCTCGTCAACCTCCTGATGCTGACCGGGCCGCTGTTCATGCTGGAGGTCTATGATCGCGTGCTGCCGAGCCGCAGCATGCCCACGCTGGTGGCGCTGGCGGTGCTGACCGCCATCCTCTTCACTTTCCAGGCTCTGCTGGACGGCACGCGCGGCCGCCTGCTGGTGCGCATCGGCAACCAGCTCGACTGCAGGCTCAGCCCCCGCGTCTACGATGCGGTCGTGCGCCTGCGGACCAGGCCGGGAAGCGACGGCCAACAGCCGGTCCGCGATCTCGACGCGGTGCGCGCGTTCCTGTCGGGCCTGGGCCCGACCGCGCTGTTCGATCTGCCGTGGATTCCGCTCTACCTCGCCATCTGCTTCGCGTTCCACCCGGTGATCGGCGTGACCGCCCTCTGCGGCGCGCTCGTCCTGGTCGCCCTGACGCTCCTGACCGAATTGCTGTCGCGCCACCCGGTCAAGGCCGCGGCCGCGCACGCCGCGGCACGCAGCCGGCTCGCGGAATCCAGCCGACGCAACGCCGAGGTGATCACGGCCATGGGCATGTCGGAACGCCTGCTCGATCGCTGGCTCGATATCGGGCGCGACTATCTCGCGCAGCAGAAGAGCGCCAGCGACGTCACTGCGGGACTGGGTTCGGCGGGTCGCGCGCTGCGGATGGCCTTGCAATCGGCGGTCCTCGGCGTCGGCGCCTATCTGGTGATCCACCAGGAGGCATCGGCCGGCATCATGATTGCAAGCTCGATCCTGGCCGGGCGCGCCCTGGCGCCGATCGATCTCGCCATTGCCAATTGGAAGGGCTTCATCGCGGCGCGGCAGAGCTGGCGGCGGCTCGACGACCTGTTCGCCGCCATGCCGGCACCGGCCAAGCGGCTGCAACTCCCCGCCCCCGCCCGCATCCTGGCGATCGAGGCCCTGGGCATCGCGCCGCCCGGCGCCCAAAAGCTGGTTGTGCACGACGTGAACTTCAGCCTGCAGGCCGGCAGTGCGCTGGGCATCGTCGGCCCCAGCGCCTCGGGCAAGTCGTCGCTGGTGCGTGCGATGGTCGGGGTGTGGCCATGTGCTCGCGGCTGCGTGCGGCTCGATGGGGCGCCATCGACCAGTGGACGCCCGCGGCGCTCGGCAAGCACATCGGATATCTCCCGCAGGACGTCGAGCTGTTCGAAGGCACGATTGCCGAGAACATCGCGCGATTCGAACCCGATGCGCCGGCGGCCGCGGTGATCGCCGCGGCCAAGGCCGCGGGCGTGCACGACCTCATCGTCAACCTGCCTGCCGGCTACGAGACCCAGCTGGGCGAGCGCGGGCACGGCGCTGTCCGCCGGTCAGCAGCAGCGCATCGCGCTCGCGCGCGCACTCTACGGCGAGCCGTTCCTGGTCGTCCTCGATGAGCCCAATTCCAATCTCGATGCCGAAGGCGAGGAGGCGCTTACCAACGCCATCCTCGGCGTCCGCGCGCGCGCCGGAATCGTGATCGTCGTTGCGCACCGGCCGAGCGCGCTGGCGGCGGCCGACCACGTGCTGGCGATGGTGCGGGGCGCCCAGCACGCATTCGGACCCAAGGAAGAGGTCCTGGCCCGCGTGGTCCGAGGCGAGCCGACCGTGCGCGCATCGCTCAAGGTCGTTCCGGGAATCAGCGGGTGACCCATGCAACAGAGACCCCCTCGCGATGAAGGCTCGTCGATCCGTCGTCATCTCCTCGGCGGCGTGGCCATCGCCCTGATGCTGACCGTCGGCCTCGGCGGCTGGGCCGCAACCACCGAGCTGTCGGGCGCGGTGATCGCGCCGGGATCGATCGTCGTCGACTCCAACGTCAAGAAGGTGCAGCACCTCACCGGGGGCATCGTCGGCGAACTGCCTGTGCGCGACGGACGGCGCGTTCGCAGCGGCGAGGTCGTGCTGCGGCTCGACGATACCATCACGCGGGTCAATCTTGCCATCATCACCAAGGGCCTCGATGAGATGCACGCCCGCCAGGCCCGGCTTGCGAGCGAACGCGACGGCGCCGAGGATGTCGCCTTCCCGAGCGCCTTGCTGGCGCGGGCGAACGAGCCGGGCGCCGCGGCCGCCATCGACAGCGAACGCAAGCTGTTCGAGCTGCGGCGCAGTGCCCGACTAGGCCAGAAGTCGCAGCTCAAACAGCGCACCGCTCAGCTCGACGAGGAAATCAGCGGGTACCGCGCGCTCCAGGATGCGAAGGCCGAGGAGATCGAGCTGATCCAGCGCGAGCTCGAAGGCGTTCGGGCGCTCTGGAACAAGAACCTGGTGCAGATCAACCGGCTCATATCGCTCGAACGCGAAGCAGCGCGGTTGAAAGGCGAGCGGGCGCAGTCAACCTTCGCGGTGGCCCAGTCGCGCGGCAAGATTACCGAGATCGAGCTTCAGATCATCCAGATCGACCAGGACCTGAGCAGCGAGGTGGCGCGCGAACTGCGTGAAATCGACGCGAAAATCGGGGAGTTCATCGAACGCAAGGTGGCGGCCGAGGATCAGCTCAAGCGCGTCGAAATCCGCGCGCCTCAGGACGGCGTCGTGCACCAGCTCGCGGTGCACACGGTCGGCGGGGTCGTGAGCCCCGGAGACCCGATCATGCTGATCGTGCCGGAAGCCGACGCGCTATCGATCGAAGCAAAGGTTTCGCCGCAGGACATCGACCAGTTGTACGTGGGCCAGTCCGCCGGACTGCGCTTCTCCGCCTTCAACCAGAGCACCACGCCGGAGATCAACGGCGCCATCAACCGCATCTCGGCCGATGTCTCCCTCGATCAGCGCTCCGGGCAGAGCTTTTACACGATTCGAATCGGCATCAGCCCCGAGGAGATCGCACGCCTGGGCAACGTGAAGCTGGTGCCCGGAATGCCGGTCGAGACCTTCATGAAGACCCACGACCGCAGCGTCTTTTCCTATTTCACCAAGCCGCTGCACGATCAGATGTCGCGCGCCTTCCGGGAGCGGTGAACGGGGCGTTTCTCTCGACCTCATCCTTCGAGACGCGTCGCTGCGCGACGCTCCTCAGGATGAGGGCCTATCATTCCGCCTTCACCTTGGCGTCGTGAATGACCTTGCGCCATTTCGGCTCGTCGGCCTTGATGTTGCGCGTGAGCTCTTCCGGCGTGCCGGCGATCGATTCGAAATACTGCCGCTCGAGGAAGCTCTTCTTGATCTCGGGATCGGCGAAGATCTTTCGCACCTCGCCGTTGATCTTGGCGACGACGTCGGCCGGCATGCCCGGCGGTCCGAACAGCCCGAACCACGACACCGCCTCGTAGCCGGGCAATCCGCTCTCCGCGACCGTCGGAACTTCCGGCAGCAGCGCCATGCGTTTCTGCGCGCCTACGGCGATGAGCTTCACCTTGTTCGCCTTCCATTGCGGCACCGCGCTGCCGACGCTGATGAACATCATCTGGATGTGTCCCGCCACCACGTCGGTCAACGCCGGCGTCGCTCCCTTGTAGTGAACGGCTTGCAGCTTCGCGCCCGAAAGCGACTGGAACAGCTCCATGTTGAGATGGCCGCTGGAGCCGGCCCCGAAGGTTCCGTAGTTGAGCTCGCCCGGCTTCTGCCTGGCGAGCGCGATGAGCTCCTTCACGCTCTCCACCGGCAGGGCGGGATTGACGATCAGCGCGTGGTTGATGGTGACGAGGCCCGTGATCGGCGTGAAGCCCTTGACCGGATCATAGGGCAGCTTGGCGTAGAGGCTCGGATTGACCACGAATGTCACCTCCGGCGTGATCAACAAGGTATAGCCGTCGGGCGCGGCCTTGGTGACGTATTCGGCCGCGATCTGGTTGTTGGCGCCAGGCTTGTTCTCGACGATGGTCTGCTGGCCCCAGGCGTCGATGAAGCGCTGTGCCAGCATGCGGCCGAGCGCGTCGGTTACCCCGCCCGGCGCGGCCGGCACGATGATGGTCACCGGTTTGGTCGGATAGCTCGTCCCTTGGGCGGCCGCCGCCGCCGGCATCAGGCAACCCGCCACCGCCGCCGCAAGCCACGTCCTCATCCGTCGTCCTCCCTGAGCTCCTTGCCTTTTGGCAAAGTATCACTGATTTTCCGGCGCCTGCCTACTTGCCGGCGCTTGCCGCGACGCGGTCGCGCCATCCCCACCTCGAATGCGCCGCATCAAGCGGACTTGACGTCGTCCGGCGCCTGGCCGAGCGCCGAACGCGCGGCGCGAAGCTTCTCGGTCGCGACCGCATCGACCTCGAAACTTTCGGGATCGAGCACGACGCCGTAGAGCTCGGCCGCGGACTTGACCGTGACGTAGCCCTGCCGGGCGTCGTTTTGCACCTGCTCGATCGGCCGCTGCAGCGGGTTGCCGTAGCCGCCGCCCCCGCCCGAGCGGATCTTGAAGGCATCGCCGGGCTTGAGCTGCGCCACCAACACCTTGGCGTTGGGAAAATCGGTCTTCCAATGTCCGCCGATGCGCAGCTCCACCGCGTTGCCCGCGCCGTCGAGGCCCCCGTTCAAGCCCCAGGGCCGGCAATGGGCGCGGTCACTCTGATTGTTCACCATCATGTTGGTGCGCGCCCGCACCACGCGCTCGACCCCGAGCCCGCCGCGGTGCCGGCCGGCGCCGCCGGAATCGGGCACCAGCGCATAGCGCTCCACCACGATCGGAAACTTGAACTCGGCCTGCTCGTTCGGGCTGTTGTGGGTATCGCCGTCGTTGATGCAGACCGTGCCGGAGACGCCGTCCTCGGCCAGCTTGGCGCCCCAGCCGCCGCCGAGCGGCCCGAAGCTGCCGATGAAGAACTCGGACGTCCTGGTGTTGATGCCGTGGAACGATGATGCCAGCAGATCGGCGTGGTGCCCGGCGATCACCCGGCCGGGAATGGCCGGCGCCAGCGCCTTGAAGATGGTGTCGACGATGGTCATCGGATAGGTCATCCACCACCGCATCGGCGCCGGCCGCACCGCGCTGATGATCCGGCCCGGCGGCACGATGGTCTTGAGGCTGCGGAACGAGCCGTCGTTGATGGGATAATCCGTGGGCGAGGTGATGCACTTGTAGGCCACCTGCGCGCAGGCATAGCCGGTGGTGATGCCGGAATTGTAGAAGCCGCGCACCTGCTTCGACACCTCGCTCAAGTCGACCGTCATCTCGTCGCCCTTGACCACGACCCGCACCCGGATCGGCACCCGCTTGCCGATGTCGATGCCGTCGTCGTCCATGTAGGATTCCGCCTCGTAGACGCCGTCGGGGATCGTGCGCGTGCGCGCCCGCGCCATCGCCTCGGCGTGATCCATGATGGCGGCGATGGAATTGAGCACCGCGTCGCGCCCGTAGCGCTCGATCAACTGAAGGAAACGCCGCTCGCCGGTCTTCACCGCGGTCACCTGCGCGCGCAGATCGCCCATGGCCAGGCTCGGCAGGCGAACATTCTGCCGGATGATGTCGACCACGGTCTGGTTGACCACGCCGCGGTCCTGATACTTGAGGATCGGGATCTGCAATCCCTCCGAGAAGATATCGGTGCTCATGCCGCCGAGAATGCCGCCGATATCGAGCCAATGCGCCATGCAGCAGGAGAACGCGACCAGCCGGCCCTGGTGGAAGATCGGCAGCGTCAGCGTGACGTGGTTGAGATGGCTGCCGGTGAGATAGGAATCGTTGGTGACGTAGATGTCGCCGGGGCGGATGTTGTCCGCGCCGAAATGCGCGATCTTCGCCTTCACCGTCTCCGCCATGCCGCGAATGAACATCGGCAGGCCGATGCCGATCGAGATGGTCTCGCCCCGCGGCGTGAACAAGCCGGTGGTGAAATCGAGCGCCTCGTAGATGATGATGTTGTAGGCGGTGCGCATGAGGTTGGTCTTCATTTCCTCGGTCACCGCAATGACGCCGTTGCGCACGATTTCCGTAACCACGGGATCGACCGGGCGCCGGCTGCCGCGCCTGCGCCGGTCGTCCTCTTTACGCCGGGAGCGCAATTTGCGCGCGGTGGGCTTTGTCCGTCTTGCCATGGCTGTCACCGCCCTCCCGCCACCTTGATCGTCAGATGTCCATAGGAATCGACCTCGAGCCTGTCGCCCGGCAGCAGCACCGTGGTCGAGGCATGTTCTTCGATCAGCGCCGGCCCGATGATCCGGTTGCCGGCGGCGAGCGCAGCGCGCGCGTAGGTGGGCGTCGGCCGGTATCTGCCGTCGAAATAGACCGGCCGCCTGCCGGTGAAGGCAGCCTTGTCGGGGGCGCGCTTGCCGCGCCTGATCTTCTCGTGCGGCGGCTTGCGCATGATGCCGGTGACGGTGCTGCGCAGGCTCACGATCTCGGCGGGCTCGTCCGGCGCCGACGTTCCGTAGCGCAACGCGTGCATGGCGTCGAAGTGGCGCTTGATCGCGGTCCGATCCTCCTTCTCGAACGCCTCGAACGGCAGGTCCACGGTCACGGCGTGCTCCTGGCCGACGTAGCGCATGTCGGCCGCCCGCTTCAGCGTGATCCTGCGCGGCTTGATCGAGGTGGCGGCGATCGCGGCCCGGCCCTCCTTCTCGAGATCGCGGTAGACGCCTTCGATCGCGTCGAAATGGACGTCTTCGAGCCGGGTGAACCAGGTGCGCACGAAATCGTAGCGCAGGTCCGAGAACAGCATGCCGAAGGCCGAGAACACTCCGGGCGCGGTCGGAACGATCACCGTCGTGATGCCGATTTCGCGCGCGACCTCCACGGCGTGCAGCGGCCCGGCGCCGCCATACGCTACCAGCGCGAAGTCGCCGGCATCGAGGCCGCGCTCGGTGGTGACCCCCTTCACGGCGTAGGACATGGCGGTCACGGCGATGCGCAGGATTCCGTCCGCCGCCGCCGTCGCGTCCATGCCGAGCGGCTTCGCCACGCGCTCGACCAGCGCGCGCTCGGCAGCCTCGACGTCGAGCCGCATTTCACCGCCGAGGAAGCGCGCGGCGTCCAGCCGACCGAGCAGGAGGTTGGCATCCGTCACCGTCGGCTCGCTGCCGCCGAGGCCATAGCAGGCGGGGCCCGGCGCGGCGCCCGCGCTTTGCGGCCCGACCCGCAAGGCGCCCTCCTCCACCCGCGCAATCGAGCCGCCGCCGGTGCCCACCTCGAAAATGTCCATCATTGCCATCTGCACCGGCAGCGCGCGGTCGTAGCCGCCGATCAAGGCGGCGCCGGTGGTGAGCGCTTCGCCATGGTGGATGACGCCGGCCTTGGCGGTGGTGCCGCCCATGTCGAAGGCGATCGCGTTCGCAAGACCGAGCGCATGGCATAGCGCCTGGGTGCCGATGACGCCGGCGGCGGGCCCGGATTCCAGCATGTGCACGCAGTTGTTCCTGGCCTGGTCGGCGTCGTAGAGCCCGCCGGTCGACTGCACGATCAGGAACGAGCCGGGAAACCCGTCGCTGCGAATGTGGTCCTCGATCTCACCGAGATAGCGGCGCACGATCGGCCCGACATAGGCATTGGCGACCACCGTCGAGCAGCGTTCGAACTCGCGATATTCCTGGGACAGCTCGTGCGAGGCGGAGACGAACATGTCGGGGTGGTTGCGCTCCAGGACCGCCTTGGCGCGTGCTTCATGGTCGTGCCTGGCATAGCAGTTGAGAAAGAGGATCGCGGTCGCCTCGATGCCGAGTTGCTCCAGCATGCGCCCGTAGCTCTCGATCTCCTCCTCGTCGAGCGGCGTCTCGACCTCGCCGTCGGCCAGCACGCGTTCCCTGACCTCGAAGCGCAGCGCGCGCTCGACCAGCGGCTCATGCTTGCGGAAGAACAGATTGTAGGCATCCGGCCGGTTGATGCGGCCGATCTCGTAGATGTCGCGAAAACCGTCGGTGATCAGGAGCGCGGTCCTGGCCCCCTTGCGCTCCAGGATGGTGTTGATGGCGATGGTGGAGCCGTGAAGAAACAGGCCGGCCGATCTGTAGTCGCTTCCCGCCTTCTCCACGCCGGCATTGATGCCCTCGACCAGGTGTCGCGGGGTCGACAAGGCCTTGCCGAAGGTGAGCTTGCCGGTGCGATCGTCGAAGACCGCGATATCCGTGAAGGTGCCGCCGATGTCGGCGGCGAGACGAAGGTTGGTGCCGTTGGCTCGGGACGGGGGGCGCGGCTTCATGTTCGGGTCGAGATGAGGATTGAGCACGTGTCGGGGAGTGGTCTGCCGCGATGCGGGAGGACGACATGAGCATTAGAGCATGATCCGGAAAAGTGGGTACCGGTTTCCGAAAAAGATCATGCTCAAACAAAGAGCTAGAGCGTGATTGCGACTAAACCTAAAGCCATCACGCTCTAGCAAGCCCGCGGGCGCACCGCCAATGCTCGACGGGCCGCCCGAGCACCCGCCGGGTTCTAGGTCAACCAATTGAGATTCCTAGCTCTTTTTCGTGGTAAAATTCTTTCTGGGGGAGCGGAACCGGTGGGACATTTGTGGCGTTTTCGTCTTCAGGCAGTGGTCCGACCTGGATCCACTGAGGGGTTTCAGGCTCATGGCCGGTTCCAGACGGTCGCAGCAGCTTTATCCGCACACCGCCTCTCGATCTATCCTGCCCCAACGTGGTGGGGTGGCCGCTCATCGATTCGGCCTGCATGGCCGACGTGGTCGCGGCCGACGCGGACCGCGCGCCTGGCAACAGTCCCGAACTCCCATCGCCGCCACCGCTCGTAACCTTCCGAATCAAAGATCGCAGAGGTGTCACGGTATGGCCATGACACGGCCTCTGCGCTAGTGACATTCGTGCGAGCTCATCCGTCCGGAGGACATCATGCAACCGAGCGCTGAACCGGTTGGCGACCTCAAGAGCAATGGCGCATCTCCGGGCGCGGATCCGGCGGCCATTGCGGACGGCCGTCTCGATGGCGGCTCTTCCGCCGAGCTGCACGAGCTTCTGAGCGCACTGCAATCCATGCGCGTGGGCGATTTCTCCGTTCGCATGCCCGGCAACCGGGACGGCCTCCTGGGCAAGATCGCCGACAGCTTCAATGAGATCGTCGCCGCCAACGAGCGCATGGCGCAGCAGCTCGAGCGCGTCGGCCAGGTGGTGGGCCGCGAGGGCAAGACCCGCCAGCGCGTGAAATTCGCGCTCTCCACCGGCGCCTGGGGCGAGATGGAAACCTCGGTCAACACGCTCATCGACGATTTGCTTTGGCCGACCACGGAAGTCACGCGCGCCATCTCCGCCGTCGCGCAGGGCGATCTGCTGCAGACCGTGCGCCTCGAGGTCGACGGCCGGCCGCTCGAGGGCGAATTCCTGCGCTCGGCGACCATCGTCAACACCATGATCAAGCAGCTCAGCGTGTTCACCTCGGAGGTGACGCGCGTGGCACGCGAGGTCGGCACCGAGGGCAAGCTCGGCGGCCAGGCGCAGGTGCGCGAGGTGACCGGCGTCTGGAAGGACCTGACCGACAACGTCAACTCGATGGCATCGAACCTCACCGCGCAGGTCCGCAACATTGCCGAGGTCACCATTGCGGTCGCCATGGGCGACCTCTCGAAGAAGATCACGGTCGACGTGCGCGGCGAGATTTTGCAGCTCAAGGAAGCCATCAATACGATGGTCGATCAGCTGCGATCGTTCGCCTCGGAAGTCACGCGCGTGGCGCGCGAGGTCGGCACCGACGGCAAGCTCGGCGGCCAGGCCATCGTCCCCGGCGTCGCCGGCACCTGGAAGGACCTCACCGACTCGGTCAACGCCATGTGCGGCAACCTCACCGACCAGGTGCGCAACATCGCCCAGGTGACCACCGCGGTCGCGCGCGGCGACCTTTCCCGTAAGATCACCGTCGACGTGCGCGGCGAAATCCTCGAGCTCAAGGACACCATCAACACGATGGTGGACCAGTTGAACGCGTTCGCGTCGGAGGTGACGCGGGTCGCGCGCGAGGTCGGCACCGAGGGCAAGCTCGGCGGCCAGGCGCAGGTGCCGGGCGTCGCCGGCACCTGGAAGGATTTGACCGACAGCGTCAACTTCATGGCCTCGAACCTGACCGCGCAGGTCCGCAACATCGCCGACGTCGCCACCGCCATTGCCGGCGGCGACCTCTCGAAGAAGATCACCGTGAACGTGAGCGGCGAAATCCTGCAGCTCAAGGAGACCATCAATACGATGGTCGATCAGCTCAATGCGTTTGCCGGCGAGGTGACGCGCGTGGCGCGCGAGGTCGGCACCGAGGGCCGCCTCGGCGGGCAGGCCAACGTGCTCGGCGTCGCCGGCACCTGGAAGGACCTGACCGACAGCGTCAACTCGATGGCGTCGAACCTCACCGCGCAGGTCCGCAACATCGCCGAAGTGTCGACCGCGATCGCCAGCGGCGACCTTTCCAAGAAGATCACGGTCGACGTGCGCGGCGAAATCCTGGAGCTCAAGGACACCATCAACACCATGGTGGACCAGCTCAACGCCTTCGCCTCGGAAGTCACGCGCGTGGCGCGCGAGGTCGGCACCGAAGGCAAGCTCGGCGGCCAGGCCATGGTTCGCGGCGTGGCCGGCACGTGGAAGGACCTGACCGACAGCGTCAACTCGATGGCGTCGAACCTGACCGGCCAGGTCCGCAACATCGCCGAGGTCGCGACCGCAGTCGCGCAGGGCGACCTGTCGAAGAAGATCACCGTCAACGTGAGCGGCGAAATCCTGCAGCTCAAAGAGACGCTGAACACGATGGTGGACCAGCTCAACGCCTTTGCGGCGGAAGTCACGCGCGTGGCGCGCGAGGTCGGCACCGAAGGCAAGCTCGGCGGCCAGGCGCAGGTGCCGGGCGTCGCCGGCACCTGGAAGGACTTGACCGACAGCGTCAACTCGATGGCGGGCAACCTCACCGCCCAGGTCCGCAACATCGCCGAGGTGGCGACCGCAATTGCCGGCGGCGACCTGTCCCGCAAGATCACCGTGGACGTGCGCGGCGAAATCCTTCAGCTGAAGGAAACGCTCAACACCATGGTGGACCAGCTCAACCGCTTCGCCGGCGAGGTGACGCGCGTGGCGCGCGAGGTCGGCACCGAAGGCCGTCTCGGCGGGCAGGCCAACGTGCCCGGCGTCGCCGGCACCTGGAAGGACCTGACCGACAGCGTCAACTCGATGGCGGGCAACCTGACCGCCCAGGTCCGCAACATCGCCGAGGTGACCACGGCGGTCGCGCGCGGCGACCTTTCCCGCAAGATCACCGTCGACGTGAAGGGCGAGATTCTCGAGCTCAAGAACACCATCAACACCATGGTGGACCAGCTCAACGCCTTCGCCTCGGAAGTCACCCGCGTGGCGCGCGAGGTCGGCACCGAGGGCAAGCTCGGCGGCCAGGCGCAGGTGCCGGAGGTGGCCGGCACCTGGAAGGACCTGACCGACAACGTCAACTTCATGGCGTCGAACCTCACCGCGCAGGTGCGCAATATCGCCGAGGTCGCAACCGCGATCGCCGGCGGCGACCTCTCCAAGAAGATCACGGTCGACGTGCGCGGCGAGATCCTGCTGCTCAAGGAAACCCTCAACACCATGGTCGAGCAGCTGCGCTCGTTCGCCGCCGAGGTGACGCGCGTGGCGCGCGAGGTCGGCACCGACGGGCGGCTCGGCGGCCAGGCCGTGGTGCCGGGCGTCGCCGGCACCTGGAAGGACTTGACCGACAACGTCAACCTGCTGGCCGCCAACCTCACCACGCAGGTGCGCAACATCGCCGAAGTGACCACGGCGGTCGCGCGCGGCGATCTGTCCCGCAAGATCACCGTCGACGTGAAGGGCGAGATTCTCGAGCTCAAGAACACCATCAACACCATGGTGGACCAGCTCAACGCCTTCGCCTCGGAGGTGACGCGCGTCGCCCGCGAGGTCGGCACCGAGGGCAAGCTCGGCGGCCAGGCCGCGGTGCCGGGCGTCGCCGGCACCTGGAAGGACCTGACCGACACCGTCAACGTGATGGCGGCCAACCTGACCGAGCAGGTGCGCGGCATCGTGAAGGTCGTGACCGCCGTGGCCAACGGCGACCTCAAACAGAATCTGACGGTGAAGTCGAAGGGCGAGGTCGCGGCGCTCGCCGAGACCATCAACAACATGACCGACACGCTCGCGATCTTCGCCGACCAGGTGACGAGCGTCGCGCGCGAAGTCGGCGTGGAAGGCCGCCTCGGCGGCCAGGCCAACGTGCCCGGTGCCGCCGGCACCTGGAAGGACCTCACCGGCAACGTCAACCTGTTGGCCGCCAACCTGACCACGCAGGTGCGCGCGATCGCCGAGGTCGCGACCGCCGTGACCAAGGGCGACCTCACCCGCTCGATTCAGGTGGATGCGCGCGGCGAGGTGGCCGAGCTCAAGGACAATATCAACACGATGATCGACAACTTGCGGCTCACCACCGACCGCAACACCGAGCAGGATTGGCTCAAGACCAACCTGGCCAAGTTCACCAACATGCTGCAGGGCCAGCGCGATCTGGCCACGGTCGGCCAGCTCCTGCTCTCCGAGCTCACGCCGCTGGTGAACGCGCAGCTCGGCGTGATCTACCAGGTGACGAGCGAGGAGACGCCGAGCCTGCAGCTGCTCTCGGCCTATGCCCACGGCGGGCTCAACGGGCATCCCGAGCGCCTGCGGATCGGCGAGGGACTGGTCGGCCAATGCGCGGCTGACAAGCGGCGAATGCTGATCAGCGAAATGCCCTCGCACGCCGTCCCGATCGGGTCGGCGCTGTTCAAGGCGGTGCCGCGCAATATCGTCGTGCTGCCGGTGCTGTTCGAGAACCAGGTCAAGGCGGTCATCGAGCTCGCCTCGCTCAGCGAGTTCACCGCGCTGCAGACCATGTTCCTCGAGCAGCTCACGACCAATATCGGCATCGTGCTCAACAGCATCGAGGCCACGATGCAGACCGAAGGCCTGCTCAAGCAGTCGCAGCAGCTCGCCGGCGAGTTGCAGGCGCAACAGCGCGAGCTGCAACAGACCAACGAGCAGCTCGAGCAGAAGGCCCAGCAGCTTGCCGAGCGCAACGTCGAAGTGGAGCGCAAGAACCAGGAAATCGAGCAGGCGCGCCGTGCGCTGGAGGAAAAGGCAACCGAGCTCGCGCTGACGTCGAAATACAAGTCGGAGTTCCTCGCCAACATGTCGCACGAGCTGCGCACGCCGCTCAACAGCATCCTGATCCTGGGTCAGCAGCTCACGGACAACCCCGACGGCAATCTCACGCCCAAGCAGGTCGAGTTCGCGCGCACCATTCACGGCGCCGGCACCGATCTCTTGAACCTGATCAGCGACATTCTCGACCTCTCCAAGATCGAATCCGGCACGGTGACCGTGGATGCGGAGGAGATAGCGTTCACGAACCTGCTCGACATGGTGGCGCGCCCGTTCCGTCACGAAGCCGAGACCCGGCAACTGTCGTTCGAGGTCGATCTCGACCCCAATCTCGGACGCAGCATCACCACCGACTCCAAGCGCCTGCAGCAGGTGCTCAAGAACCTGCTCTCGAACGCCTTCAAGTTCACCGCCCAGGGCGGCGTGCGCCTGAGCGTTTCGGCGGTCCAGCGCGGCTGGAGCCCGGGGCATCCCGTGCTCAAACAGGCGCCGACGGTGGTGGCGTTCGAGGTCGCCGACACCGGCATCGGCATTCCACAGGAAAAGCAGAAGGTGATTTTCGAGGCCTTCATGCAAGCCGACGCCAGCACCAGCCGCAAATACGGCGGCACGGGGCTGGGTCTTGCGATCAGCCGTGAGCTGTCCAACCTGCTCGGCGGCGAGATCCATCTCCGCAGCTCGTCGAACGTGGGCAGCACCTTCACGCTCTACCTGCCGCTGAAATATGTCGGTCCGACCAGCGCACCCAAGCCACCTGCAGGCCTATCCGGCCAGATGGCGCATGCGCCCAGCATCCACGTGGTGCCGGAGCGTCCGATCGAGCCGATTCCCGACGACCGCATCGAGGTCCAGCCCGGCGACTCGATCCTGCTGATCGTCGAGGACGATCCGCACTATGCCCGGATCATGGTGGAGCTCGCGCGCCAGAAGGGCTTCAAGGTGCTCGTCGCGATGCGGGGCATCGATGCGCTCGATCTCGCCAAGCAGTACCAGCCGACCGCGGTGTCGCTCGACGTGTTCCTGCCCGACATGCTGGGCTGGACGGTGCTCAGCCAACTCAAGCAGAACCCGCTGACGCGGCACATTCCGGTGCAGATCATCACCCTGGACGAGGACCGCCAGCATGGCCTGGCACGCGGCGCGTTCTCCTTCGTGACCAAGCCGACATCCCCGGAGGGGGTGGAAGCGGCTCTGGCGCGCATCAAGGAATACGCCAAGCCGCGCCGCAAGCGGCTCCTGGTCGTGGAAGATGATCGCGTCGAGCAGATGAGCATTGCGCAACTGCTCGGCCACGACGACATCGAGATCGTCGCCGCCGGCACCGGCTCCGAAGCCTTGAACATGCTCAGGCACGATCCCTGCGACTGCGTCGTGCTCGACCTGCGGCTGCCCGACATGTCGGGGTTCGAGGTGCTGGAGCAGTTGCGCGCCGACGCGAGCCTGTCCGACGTGCCGGTGGTGGTATTCACGGGCCGGGAATTGTCGGCCGAGGAAGATGCCCAGCTGCACACCATGGCGCGCAGCATCGTGGTCAAGGGCGTCGAATTGCCCGAGCGTCTGCTCGACGAAACCGCGCTGTTCCTGCACCGCATCGTCACCGACCTGCCGGCCGACAAGCAGCGCATGCTCGAGCGGCTCAACAGCTCCGACGAGGACCTGGTGGGTCGCACCGGTGCTGCTGGTCGATGACGACGCCCGCAACATTTTCGCCCTGTCGAGCGTTTTGGAGCGGCGCGGCATGCGCGTGCTCACGGCCACGACCGGCAGCGAGGCGATCGCGCTCGCGGAGGCCACGCCCGATCTGGCGATCGTCCTGATGGACATCATGATGCCGGAGATGGATGGGTATCTGACCATCCAAGTAATCCGCCAGAAGCAGGGCTTCCGCCGGCTTCCGATCATTGCCCTCACCGCCAAGGCGATGAAGGGTGACCGCGAAAAATGCCTGGAGGCGGGTGCGTCCGACTATCTCGCCAAGCCCGTCAACACCGAGCAGCTGTTATCGGCGCTGCGCATGTGGCTGCATCGCTAGAGCATGATCCGGAAAAGTGGGTACCGGTTTTCCGAAAAGATCATGCTCAAACAAAAAGCTAGAGCGTGATTGCGACTCAACCTAAAGCAATCACGCTCTAGCAGCGGAGACGAGAGATGGCCTCGGACGACAAGGTCAACATCCTGCTGGTCGACGATCAGCCAGCAAAACTGCTGAGCTACGAGACGATCCTCACCGAGCTGGGCGAGAACCTCATCAAGGCCGCCTCGGCCAGGGAGGCGCTCGAGCACCTCCTCAAGCAGGAGATTGCCGTCATCCTGGTGGACGTGTGCATGCCGGAGCTCGACGGCTTCCAGCTGGCGGCCATGATCCGCGAGCACCCGCGTTTTCAGCAGACCGCCATCATCTTCATTTCCGCCATCCATTTGACCGACGTGGACCGCCTGCGGGCCTATGAAATGGGGGCGGTCGACTACGTTCCGGTGCCGGTCGTTCCGGAGGTGCTGCGCGCCAAGGTCAGGATCTTCGCCGAGCTTTATCGCAAGACGCGGCAGCTCGAGCAGCTCAATCACGAGCTGGAGCGTCGCGTCATCGAGCGGACCGCGGAACTGGAGGCCGCGGCAGCGCGGCTCATCCAGAGCGAAGAGCGCCGCAGCCTGGCGCTGGCTGCCGGTCAGATGGGTTCGTGGGAATGGGATCCGGTCAACGGCGACTTCGACTGGGATGACGGGCAGTATCGCATTTTCGGGGTCGATCCCGGCACCTTCGAAGTCACCGTCGACAATATCAAGGCGCTGATCCACCCCGAGGATTGGAAGCATCTGCAGAACGCGATCAGGCCGCCGGCGGCGCAGAGCACGCCGAGCTTCCAGACCGAGTTTCGCGTGTGCCGCCCGAACGGGGAATTGCGCTGGTGCATCGGAACCGCGGTGGCGAGCGCCGATGCGACCGACAATATCGTTCGTATCAGCGGCGTGACCGTCGACATCACCGATCGCAAGGAGGCCGAAGAGCGCCAGGCGCTGCTGGCGCGCGAGGTCGACCACCGCGCGAGGAACGCCTTGGCGCTGGTGCAATCGATCGTCCGCCTGACCCGGTCGGACACCATCAAGTCCTACATCGCCGCGGTCGACGGTCGCATCGGCGCGCTGTCGCGCGCGCACACGCTGCTCGCCCAGAGCCGTTGGCAGGGCGCCGACTTGGCCCGCCTGGTCGACGAGGAGCTCGCTCCCTATCGCGCCGTCGACGACGAAAGGATCACGTCGGGCGGGCCCGACGTATCGCTCGAGCCGCGCACCGCCCAGACGCTCGCACTCGCACTGCACGAGCTCTCGACCAATGCCGCCAAATACGGCGCGCTATCGGTGATGTCGGGGCGCGTCGGGCTGACATGGGAATTGCTGCCCGACAGCCTCCTGCTGCGCTGGACCGAGGACGGCGGACCGCTCACGCAGCCGCCGGCGTCGCCGGGCTTCGGCATCAGGGTCATCAGCGCCAGCATCGAGCGCCAACTCGACGGCGAGGTCGCGTTCCATTGGCGTCCCGAAGGCTTGCATTGCAGCCTGCGGGTACCGCGCGGCAGCAAGATCGAGCCGATGGTGCGCCATGCCGGCATCCATCGGACGGCCGCCGAGGACAAGCCGTCGCTTCCACTTCGGCTCGCGACCGGCAACCGCATCCTGCTCGTCGAAGACGAGATCCTGGTGGCCATGATGATGCGAGACATCCTGACCGAGCTCGGCTTTACGGTCATTGGCCCGTTCAGCCGGCTCGCCGAGGCGATGGTTGCAGCCGTGCACGACGACATCGACGCCGGCATCATCGACGTCAACCTCGGCGGAGAATTCGTCTATCCGGTCGCCGACGTGCTGACCGCGCGAAACATTCCGTTCGTCTTCGTCACCGGATATGGGGTCGAAAGCATCGACGGCCGGTTCGCATATGTGCCGATCATCAAGAAGCCGGTGCAACGGCAGGTGCTGCAGAGCATCTTCGTCGCGGCGGAGACCGGCGAGCCGGCGGAATTTTCGCGCCGGCGCTTTGGGGGCGAGCGGCTCAGCCGCGCGGCATCGGCCGGGCCGTCCTGATCGGGACGGAACCCACCCGTGCCGCCTGAAATGATGGCCGATACGGCTGCTTATATTTTCAACGCAGAACCCGGCTGCCTGCCCAGACCCACGGCGTAATCGGCCCGCTGGGAACCAAAATTCCCCAAGCAAAACAAGCCCGACCGGCTTGGCACGGTCTTTGCTGCTTTGCAGCATGCCGGGCCAACGGAGGCCGTTCGCCCGGCTTTTTGGCATGCGCGCTGCGCAAACCCGGAGCCAAAACGGGAAGCGATGTCCGGCGACTTCAATCCCGAACAAAAGCGGTATCTCGAAGGGTTCGTAGCCGGTCTGCAGATCGCCAAGGCCGCGCGCGCCACCGGCGGCGCTCCCGCCGCCCAAGGATCGACCTCGTCGGAACCGAGCGGACCCGACGCTCCGCACCTCTACGCGCAGGATCGCGTGCTCGCGGCCGGCGGCAAGCTCTCCGAGCAGGAAAAATTCAAGCGCGAGTTGCACCCCTTCGATGGCTACGAACGCCTGAAGGCGCAGGCGGCGAACAACGAATATCCCAAGCCCGCCGACAATTTCCGCTGGCGCTACTTCGGCCTGTTCTACGTGGCGCCGAACCAGAACTCCTACATGTGCCGGCTGCGGATGCCGAACGGCATCCTCTCCCATTGGCAGTTTGCGGGAGTTGCCGATCTCGCCGTGCGCTACGGCGGCGGCTATGCCCACGTCACCACCCGCGCCAACCTCCAGGTGCGCGAGATCGAGGCGGTGAACGCCGTCGCCATGGTCGAGGGGGTCCAGGACCTCGGGCTCGCCTCGCGCGGCTCGGGTGCCGACAACATTCGCAATGTCACGGGATCGCCGACCGCGGGCATCGATCCGCAAGAGCTGATCGACACGCGTCCCTACGCCCGCGAATGGCATTTCCACATTCTCAACGAGCGTGCGCTCTACGGACTGCCGCGCAAGTTCAATGTCGGCTTCGACGGCGCCGGCATCATCCCGGTCCTGGAAGACACCAACGATATCGGCTTCCAGGCGGTCGAGGTGAAGGACGGCTTCGGGGTCGCGCCGGGCGTGTGGTTTCGCCTCATGGTCGGCGGCATCACCGGTCACCGGGATTTCGCGCGCGACACCGGCGTGGTGGTCAAGCCGGCGGATGCGAGCAAGGTGGCGGACGCCATCGTGCGCGTGTTCATCGATCATGGCGACCGCACCGACCGCAACAAGGCGAGGCTCAAATACGTCATCGACCGGATGGGGCTGGACAAGGTGCTGGCCCTGGCCGAGGAGAAGCTCGGCCGCAAGCTCGACCGCATTGCGGTTGACGCGATCAAGGCGCGTCCGCCCTTCGATCGCGCCGCCCATATCGGCGTGCATCCGCAGAAGCAGCCCGACCGCAATTGGATCGGCGTCGTCCTGCCGGTCGGCAAGATGACCGCCGAGCAGATGCGCGGGCTGGCGGCGGTCGCCCGCGACCTCGGCGACGGCGATATCCGCCTCACCGTTTGGCAGAACCTGATCATCTCCGGCGTACCATCGGAACAGGTCGCGGCGGCGCGAGCGCGGATCGACGAGCTCGGCCTCTCCACCAACGCAAACTCGATCCGCGCCGGGCTCGTCGCCTGCACCGGCAATGTCGGCTGCAAGTTCGCGGCCTCCGACACCAAGCGGCACGCCGAGGAGATCGCCCGCTGGTGCGAAAGCCGCGTCGCGCTCGACGGGCCGGTGAACATCCATCTGACCGGATGTCATCACTCCTGCGCCCAGCATTACATCGGCGACATCGGGCTGATTGCCTGCAAGGTGCAGGTCTCCGACGACGGCGACACAGTCGAGGGCTACCACATTCATGTCGGCGGCGGCTTCGGGCCGGACGCGGCGATCGCGCCGGAAATCTATCACGACGTCAAGGCCGAGGATGCGCCACGGACCGTCGAGCGCCTGCTCAAGGCCTATCTCGCGCATCGCGCCTCGCCGCAGGAGAGCTTTCTCGCGTTCACCCGGCGGCACGAGGTCGAGGCGCTGCGATCCCTGATCGAAAGCGAGGCGGTCGAATGATGCAGCCGCAGAAAGCTCCATCGCTCATCCCGGAAAGCGCGCCGTTCAGCGTCGAGCAGCGCGTGTGGCTCGACGGCCTGTTCGCGGGGCTGCTTTCGCTCGAGCACGGTGTCGTGCCGCTCTCGTTGGAGCAGGCTGCGGCGCTGTTGCCGGGCGCGCTCGATCTCGCTGCGCCAAGCGCTGCGACCACCGAGAACGACGATGACGGCGCGCCATGGCACGACCCCGCCATGGCCCTCAACGACCGCATGACGCTTGCCGAAGGCCGTCCGCTGCGCCGGCGGATGATGGCAGCCATGGGACAACAGGACTGCGGACAATGCGGATACACCTGTCAGGACTATTCGGACGCCATTTTCTTCGAAAAGGAAAAGCGGCTGAATCTCTGCGTGCCCGGTGGCAAGGAAACCACCCGCATGCTCAAGGCCCTGAACGAGGAGCTTGGCACGGCGCCGGCGGCCGCCAAGACCCCGACCAAGGGACCGGTCGAGACCCCAACGCCTGCCGATGCTACGGTTGCACCCGCCGCCGCGCGGGGGCGTTCACGTGAATGTCCCGCGGAGGCGCGCTTTCTCTCGCGCACCCGCCTCAACAAGCCGGGCTCGGAAAAGCAAACCTGGCACATCGAGTTCGATCTGGCCACGACCGGCATCGACTATGCCGTGGGCGATGCGTTCGGCATCTTTCCGACCAACGATCCCGCCCTCGCCGACGCCGTCATCGCTGCGCTCGACGCCCCGCCGGATTTTCCGATCGGCGGCCGCGCGCTGCGCGACGTGCTGATCGACGGCGTCTCGCTCGGCGCCGCGCCCGACATGCTGTTTCAACTGTTCTCCTACATTGCCGGCGGCGAGCGGCGACAGAAGGCGAAGGCGCTTGCCGCCGGCGAGGATCCCGACGGCGATGCCGCCACGCTCGACGTGCTCGCCGCCATCCAGAAGTTTGCGGGCGCGCGACCGGATCCGGAAGCCTTCATCGAGGCGCTCGATCCGCTGCAGCCGCGGCTCTATTCCATCGCGTCGTCGCCGAAGGTCGACGACAAGCGCATGGCGCTGTGCGTCGATACGGTGCGTTATGCCGTCGACGGCCGCAGCCGGCTCGGCGTGGCATCCACCTTTCTCGGCGAGCGCCTGCGTCCCGGAGACATGGTCAACGTCTATGTCCAGAAGGCCCAGCATTTCGGCCTTCCCGCCGACTCGTCGGTGCCGATCATCATGATCGGCCCGGGCACCGGCATCGCGCCGTTCCGCGCCTTCCTTCACGAGCGCATGGCGGGCGGAGCGCCGGGGCGCAATTGGCTGTTCTTCGGCCACCAGCGCAGCAACCATGATTTCTTCTACGAGGACGAGCTCACCGGCATGAAGGCCGCGGGCGCCCTCACCCGACTGTCGCTCGCCTGGTCGCGCGACGGCGCCGAGAAATTCTACGTCCAGGACCGCATGCGCGAGGTCGGTCGCGATCTCTGGGCCTGGCTCGCCGACGGCGCGCATGTCTATGTCTGCGGTGACGCCAAACGCATGGCCAAGGACGTCGAGGCGGCCTGGGTCGAGATCGTGGCCGCGCATGGCGCACGCACCACCGACGAGGCGATCGCGTTCGTCGCCAACCTCAAGAAGTCCGGACGTTATCAGCAGGACGTCTATCTGATCGGCCTAGGTGTCTGCGACTGGCGAGCGCGGCGAGGTGATGGGTTTCGCTGCCACGCGTGGCTACGGCTCCTGAAATGCCTCCTCGCGCTTGCTGCGGATCGCCGGCAGCGCCACCAGGAGGCAGAGCGCGAGCGCAGCGAGCAGCAGGCCGAGGCTGATCGGCCGCTGCACGAAGATCATCGGATCGCCGCCGGAAATCCGCATGGCGCGGCGAAGATTCTCCTCCATCAGCGGGCCGAGCACGAAGCCGAGAATCATCGGCGCCGGCTCGCATTCGAGCCGCGTGAAGACGTAGCCCAGCACGCCGAACAGCGCCGCCAGCAGCACGGCGGCGGAGCTGTTGCTCACGGTGTAGACGCCGATGCCGCAGAACAGCAGGATCGCGAGATAGAGAAAGCGGTACGGCACTTTCAGCAGCTGAACCCACATGCCGATGAGCGGCAAGTTGATCACCACCAGCATCAGATTGCCGAGCCACATGCTGGCGATCATGCCCCAGAACATGCCGGGGCGTTCGGTCATGATCTGCGGGCCGGGCTGGATGCCGTGGATGGTGAGCGCGCCGATCATCAGCGCCATGACCGCGTTGCCCGGGATTCCGAGCGTGAGCATGGGAATGAACGAGGTCTGCGCGCCGGCATTGTTGGCGGATTCGGGTCCCGCCACGCCCTTCGACGGCGCCGTGGCCGAACTGCGCGGGATGCTTCGAGCGATCTCTTCTCGAGCGCGTAGGCGGCGAACGCGCTCAGCGTCGCGCCGCCGCCGGGGAGCACGCCGAGCACGGAGCCGAGCGCGGTGCCGCGCAGCACCGCCGGCCAGGCGCGCTGGAAATCCTCGCGCGTCGGCCACAGCCGCGTGATCTTCTGCGCGATGATCGAGCGCGCCTCCTGCGGCCGGGCCAAATTCGTGATGATCTCGCCGATGCCGAACACGCCGATGGCAAGGGTCGCGATGTCGATGCCGTCGGTCAGCTCGGTGATGCCGAAGGTGAAGCGCGTCCCGCCGGTATTGCCGTCGGTGCCGACCAGGCCGATGCAGCAGGCCGAGGATGATCATGGCGACCGCCTTGATCACCGAGCCGTGCGCCAGCACCACCGCGGCGATGAGGCCGAGCACCATGAGCGAGAAATATTCCGGCGCGCCGAACGACTGGCCGACCTTGGCGAGCGGCGGCGCGAACGTGGCGATCAGCAGGGTCGCCACGCAGCCCGCGAAGAACGAGGCGAGCGCCGCCACCGCCAGCGCGGCGCCGGCGCGGCCCTGCCGCGCCATCTGATGGCCGTCGATGCAGGTGACGACCGACGACGTCTCGCCCGGCATGTTGACCAGGATGGCGGTGGTCGAGCCGCCGTACTGCGCGCCGTAGAAGATGCCGGCGAGCATGATCAGGCCGGAGGTCGGCTCGAGGTGGAACGTCAGCGGCAGCAGCATCGCGATGGTTGCGATCGGCCCGATGCCGGGGAGCACGCCGACCAACGTGCCGATCAGCGCGCCGGCGAGCGCGAACAAGAGGTTGGCCGGGGTGAGCGCCACCCCAAAGCCGATCGCGAGATTGTCGAGGAGCTCCATCTACCACTCCGGCCAGACCGGGATCGTGCAGCCCCAGCCCGAGAATGAAGATCGCCCCAGGACAGCGCGATCAGCACCAGCGCGGCGGCGACGGCTTCGAGCGGCCGCAAGTCGCGCGCCGCGACGGCGCCGACGCCGACCAGCAGCAGGATCGAAACGACGAGCCCGAGCCGCTCGATGGTGAGCCCGAAAATCACCAGGCTCGGCGGTGACGAACACGACCGGCCGCCATGCCGACACGCGCCGGTCGAGCGCGCTCGCGGCATCGCGCGTCGCGCAGCCCCTGACGAGCACGACACGCCGAGGCCGAGCAGGATCCAGCACAGCAGCCGCGGCACGTAGCCGGTGCCCATGCGCAACGCCGTGCCGATGGGATAGTTCGCGCGACAGCCACAGCCCGAGCACCGCGACGCCGATGAACATCAGGCCGGCCAGCACGTCCTTGCGCGCCAGCACGCCCGCAACGTGATGCCGTGCCTCGGACCGGGGCGTCGCTGGCTGCGGCTCGGTCGTCATCGGCTTCATCCGGATGCGTGGACCTAGCGCGGTTCCGGGATGACCGGCAGCAGCAGGTAGGATTCCCGCTCGCCGCCGGCATGGATCGTATTGGTCCCGGTGTTGTAGTCGGCGTGATAGTGCATGTAGGAGGCGCTGCCGACGCCGTCGCGCGGCTGGATGTCGAGGCGGATGCGGTGGCCCTTCCGAACACCATCGAGGTCGGCCAGATCTCGACCTCGACCTCGACGATCTCGCCGGGCGTCAGATAGAGCCGCCGCTGATGCGTGTGATACGGGCGATACGGCAACGACAGCTCCGGATCGAGCTCGCGGTGCGAGACGCGCAGCCAGCCTTTCGCCACCGGCACCGGCGCGCCCTGCTGGCCGGTCTCCAGCACCTCGTTGCCGTCGGCGTCGATGTTGCGGAGCGTGAGGAACAGATCCATGTCCTCGGTCGAGCTCGAGACCCACAGCACGGCGGCGACCGGTCCGGTGACCTCGACATCCTGCGCCAGCGGCGGCGTCTCCAGCGCGACCCCCATGCCGGGCTTGATGCCGCCGCCCATCACCTGCGACGATGCCGCGGAGGTCGAACCCATCGAGCCCAGGCTGGTCGCGGCATAGGTGCGCGATCTCGGCGTCGCGGGATTGGCGGCGACAAGCCTGCCGGTATTCGCGGCCGTGCCGGGCGCGGTCTTCGACAGATCGAAATAGAACTTGGTCCATTGCGTGCGCGCAAGCGGCCACTCGTGCTCGTGCGCGCCACTCGACCTCGTCGCGGCCCTTGCGGATCGCAAGCTTCACCGGCGGCTCGTCCATGACGCCGTTGTCGATGCCCTTGAGCCAGTAGTCGAAGAAGCGCAGCTGATCGCGCCGCCCGTCCTCGGTGTAGAACGGATGCACGTGCGTGCCGGCATGGATGCGCAGCTTCTTGTGCTTGCG
This sequence comes from uncultured Alphaproteobacteria bacterium, assembly GCA_963827585.1. Classification (GTDB taxonomy): domain Bacteria; phylum Pseudomonadota; class Alphaproteobacteria; order Rhizobiales; family Xanthobacteraceae; genus VAZQ01. The sequence continues at coordinate 33,396 of CAWHCK010000053.1, read as the reverse complement.
ACGCGGCGCGCATGAAGGCCTCGGTGTTGCCGCGCAGATGCAGTCGCCATGCCCGACCAGTTGCCGACGCTGAACATCGGCACCGTGATCTTGTCCCATTGCGCCTGCGCGCCGCGGAAGGCGCCGCTGTCGAGGCTGTTGCCGCAGCCAGAAATGCAGCGTATTGGTCTGCCAGGCGTTCGGATGGTGCCGCGAGGCGCGGCCGACGAGATGGTGCATCAGGTGCGCCACGAACCAATTGGGCATGAACAGGCTGAGGATCCCGCCATGGAACAGCGCGTCGCGGTAGAGGTCGGCGAAGCCTTCCCAGGGGATGATCGCCTTCAATGACGGCGGCTGATGATTGGCGACGAACCATTGGTTGATCGCGAAATAGGAGATGCCGGAGAGCCCGACCTTGCCCGAGCACCACGGCTGCGCCGCCGCCCATTCGATCGCGTCGTAGAAATCGATCGACTCGGCGAGCGACCACGGTTCGCACTGGCCGGGCGATTTCCCGCTGCCGCGCCCGTCGACCCGCACGGCCGCGTAGCCCTTCGGCACCCACCATTGCGGGTTGACGGTCTCCCAGTTCATCAGCGGGTTCGGCTTTTCCTCCAGCGTCTCGGGCGGAACCCACAGCTTGTCCTTCTGGTACGGGCCGAGATTCAAGATTGCGGGAAACTTGCCGGCATCGTCCGGCCGGAAGACGTCGGCCTTGAGCCGCGCGCCGTCCCGCATCGGGACATCGACGTCCTTCTCGACCACGATGCCGTAGGCCGGCACGGCGGAGCGGCCTCCATCTTCATCGCTGCGTCTCTCCCCTCTTGCGCGCGGTGTCGCGATGTGGTGTGAACGCTTCCGCCGCGTCGAAACGCGGCAGCCGCCGCTCAGTTGTCCGGCAACTCGACCTTCACCTCGTCGGTGACCTTCTTCCAGTACGCCGTCTCGGCCGCGATTGAATGCCTGCGCATCTTCGAATCGAGCAGTTGGGGACGGCCTTGATCATCTGCTTCTTGAAAGCGGTCGTGACCGGCTCGGAGTTCGAGCGCCTGCACGGCCGCCTTGTGCAAGGTTTCGAGAACGTCGCGCGGCGTGCCGGCGGGCGCATACAGAGCCGACCACAGCCCTTTCCCGTGCGCATAGCCGAGCTCCTTGAACGTCGGCACGTCCGCGTAGTCGGGCACGCGCTCATCCGACATGATCGCCAAGGCCCGCAGCTGCCCGCCTTGATCACGCCCGCGGAGCTTGCCGCGTTGACAAGCGCGACATGGGCGTCGCCGGTGACGAGATCATTGGTGATGGCGGCGCCGCCGCCCTTGTTCGGGAGATGGACGAGCTGGATGCCGGCCCATTGGCGAACGCCTCCATGTCGTAGTGGTTGTTGCTGCCGATGCCGACGCTGGCATATCGCACCTTGCCGGGATTGGCCTTGGCGTAGGCGATGAATTCGGCATAGGTCTTCGGCGCGAAATCCTTGGTGGTGGCGGCGAGCACGAGCGGAACCTCGCTCAGCCGGGTCACCAAGGTGACCTCCTTGTCGTAGTCGACCTTGAATTTCTTCTTGTAGATGATGGGCGCGAGCGCGTTGGTGCCGGGATTGCCGATCTGCAGCGTATAGCCGTCGGGCCGCGAGCGCGCCATCTCCTCGATGGCAATGATGCCGAAGGCGCCCGGCTTGTTTTCGATCACCACCGGCTGGCCGAGAATCGGCCGCATGTGCTCGCCCACGATGCGTATGACGATGTCGGTAGCGCTGCCCGGCCCGAACGGCACCACGACCTTGACCGGCTTGCTCGGATACTTGTCCTGGGCTTGCCTGCGCGCCGCCGACGGCGAGCACAAGGCGACCAGAAAGACTCACGCGTCGCATGTCGTCCTCCCCGTTGCTGACGCCTATCTCGGCGCTCTTGCTTTGCATCGTGCCGGTTTGTCCGCGCCATAGGGAACTCGGCAAGCCCGATTCCCCGGTGGCAATCACGGTGCAGATCCGCCATGCGAACTCAGACTGCCGCCTCATTCCGCAGCTTCGATCTTCACCTGGCGGTGATGTCCTTCCAGATGCTTGATTTCGTCCTCCAGCCACGCCTTGGCATCGTCGAGCGATTTGTTGGGAACGATGTTGAAATACTGCTTCTTGAATGCTTCTGACCACCGCGGGCGCCTGCATCGCCTGGACGGAGGCCTTGAACACGGTTTCCAACACCTCTTTCGGCGTACCGCCGGCGCGAACAGCCCTTGCCAGGCGATCGTGCCGACGCCGGGATAGCCGATCTCCTGCATGGTCGCGACGCTCGGGGAATTCGGGCAGGCGCTGATCGGTTGACGAGCGCGAGCGGCCGCAACTTGCCGGCCTTGATCTGGGCCGCGGTCGAGGCGACGTTGAGGAAAGACGCCTGCATGTCGCCGGCGATCATGTCGTTGATCACGCCGGAGGCGCCGTTCTTGTTGTGAATGAGATCATGTCGAGTCGCCGGCCTTCTTGGCGAAGAACTCCATGTCGTAGTGCGGATAGCTGCCGGCGCCGACGCTGTGCCGTAGCGGAGCTTGCCGGGATTCTTCTTGGCGTAGTCGATCAGTTCGGCAACGGTTTTGACGGCGAAATTCGTGGTCGTCACGGTCAGGAATGCCGGAATATCGACCAGGCGCGACACCGGCACGACGTTCTTGTCGTAGTTGTCGGCAACTTGGCGGGGTCAGCACCGGCGTGATCGTGTTGGTGGTCACGTTGCCGATCATCAGCGTGTAGCCGTCCGGCCTGCGCGTTCACCATTTCATTGACGGCGACGATGCCGTTGGCGCCCGGCTTGTTCTCGACCACGAAGGCTGGCCGAGGATCTGGCGCATCTGCTCGCCGAGAATGCGCGAGACGATGTCGGTCGCGCCGCCGGGCGCATAGGGCACGATGATCTTCACCGGCTTCGACGGGATATTTGTCCTGCGCCGAGGCCGTGACGGTGCCGAATGCAAGGCACAGCAGCGCCAGACCCAACCGATCGTTTCATCGCTCCTCCCTGGATCCTGCTGATTCGCCGCCCGCACCGGTGGGCGCGCTCCCATCGATTGTAGCCCAGGCGCCAACGCCGAAACAGACCAATCCGCCGCGCGATCCTAGCCTCGCCGCGCACGGCCGAGTCGCGCCGGCGCCGAGCGCCTCGCCACGCGTTCGATCAGCGCGCTCGCCGCCTTGATGCCGTGCAGGCTATGGGAGGCGTCCTTGACGGTGAAGAACACCACGTCGCCGTCGGGCGTCGCCTTGCCGGAATGCACGACATTGGAGGGAACGTAGACCACCGAGCCGGGCTTCGCCTCGACCTCCTGGTCGCCGATCCTGGCTTTGAACGTGCCCTGCAGGATGTAGATCCATTGCTCGTTCGGGTGCGAATGCGGCTCCGCACCGGTGCCGGCCGGCATCCGCATCAGCCCGACGATCATGCGGTCGCCCTCGACGCAGGCACCGTTGGCGGTGGAATAGTCGGGCCGCCCAGGATATGGTTCACCTCGGCGAGATCGAACACGTATTCGCCGGCGCCGGCGCGCTTGGCGCCCGGCGTTCGCGCAACGGCGGTCTGCTGCGACATCTCTGGTCTCCTCCGTTTGCTCTCAACTGCCGTTTCCAAGCGTCAGGCGAATGCCCGCGCCGAGGTCTTGTCGCCCGTGGCACCCAGCAGCGCCCGCGCCCGCCCGCCGAGAATGGCGGACTGGTCGGCGTCGGGATCGAGAATCCGCGGACCTGCAGCACGCCGTCGGGCATGCCCATGTCGAAGGGATAGTCGCTGCCGAGCAGCACGCGGTCGGCGCCGGCATTGCCGACGAGGAATTCGAGCACCTCTTTCGAGTGCACGATGGTATCGAAGTAGAAGCGCCCGAGCGAATCCGTCGGCGGATTGGAAAGCTTGCTCTTCGGCTCCGTGCGCACATGCCAGCCGTGCCGGAAGCGACCGGCCTGATAGGGAACGAATCCGCCGCCGTGGGCGAGGCAGATCTTCACGCCGGATGGCGCTCGAGCACCCCGCTGAAGACGAGGCACGCGGCGGCGATGGTGGTATCGAGCGGATTGCCGATCAGATTGCCGAGATAATAGGACGACAGCCGGTCGGCGCCCGCCACGTTTATAGGATGGACCAGGATGAAGGCGCCGAGCTCGGCTGCCGTCGCCCAAACCGGCTCGAGCTCCGGATCGTCGAGGTTCCTGCCCGCGATATTCGAGCCGATCTGCGCGCCGCGCAGCCCGAGCACCTCATCGGCGTGGCGAAGCTCGTCGGCCGCAAGCTTCGGCGCCTGCATCGGAAGCGTCGCGATGGCGAGAAAGCGGTCGGGACGGGCCTTGACCAGCTTGGCGAGCTGCTCGTTCTGGATGCGGGCGAACCCCGCCGCCAGCGCCGCCGGCTGGGCGTACACGGAAGGTCTGCGGGCACACCGAAAGCACCTGCACGTCGACCTTGGATGCCGCCATGTCCTGCAGGCGCCGCTCCAGGTCCCAGCCTCCGCGCGGGAAATGCCGATAGACATTGCCGGCGACGTCGAGGGTGCCGAACTGATCGTCGACATCGGACAGCTTGGGCGCCACCTTGGGCGCTTCGCGCTGCAGCAGCCGGATCGTTTCCTCGGTCAGGATATGGGCGTGAACGTCGATGGTTTGTGAGGTCCATGCTCTGAGTGCGATCCGATGGGTGGTATAGCTACCTGAGGATGACGGGGTGGGACAGGTCGTCCGATCAGGCACGCGCAGATCGAGTACGATCGGCGGCCGGATCATACGATCGTGATACGGTTCGGGCTAGACCTGAGTCCACCGATGGAACCCGGAGCCCAGATGCTGGACCAGCCCGCACCTTCGCACCGCGCCCGCTTGCAGGACCAGTCCCGCGGCTCGATTTCCAGGAGCATTTGGCCGATCTCGAGGCGCAACGGTCTGCTGCGTCCGCATCGATCGGCCGATCAACAAGGATACCGAGCTTCACCCGTTGGTGCGATGGCAGTTCCTGGGCGGCGTGCCCGAGGACAGGCGGCGGAGCGTTCCTGTTCACCAATGTGACCGACGCCAAGGGCGGCGCTACGACGTTCCGGTCGTGGTCGGCGCGCTCGCGGCCTCTCACCCGAATCTATGCCATCGGCATGGGACAGCCGGTGGCCGACATCGGCGAGGCCTGGATGCGGGCCATCGCCCGCCCGATCGCCCCGATCCGGTCGCCGCGCCGCGCTGCCAGGAGGTCGTGCTCACGGCGACGACCTCGAGGCCCGCGGCGGCCTTGCGCGCCTGCCGGTGCCGGTCTCGACGCCCGGTTCGACTCCGCGCCCGTATCTGACGGCGACGCTCTGCGTCACCCGCGATCCCGACAGCGGCATCCAGAACATGGGCACGTATCGTGCCGCCCTGAAAGCGGCCGACCGGCTGGTGGTGCGCATGGTCGCGCGCGAGGCAACCGGCGCCGGCGGCTACTGCATTGGCTCAAGTACCGCGCGCGGCGGCACGCCGATGCCGATCGCGATCGTGTCGGCTGCGCGCCGGTCGTCATGTTCACCGGTCCGCAGAAGCTCGCCGTCGACATGGACGAGCTCGGCGTCGCAGGCGCGCTCGCCGGCGCGCCGATCGAGATGGCGAAGGCTGTCACGATCGACTCGACGTCCGGCGTCGTCGGAAATCGTGATCGAAGGGCTGATCGATCCCGACAAGCTCGAGCCTGAGGCCCCGTTCGGCGAGAGCAACGGCTATGTCGCGCTCGAGGCCTACAACATGCCGATGCAGGTGACCGCCATCACCCACAAGCGCGCGCCGGTCTTCACCTCGATCATCAGCCAGGTGACGCCGAGCGAATCGAGCGTCGATCAAGAAGGTCGCCTACGAGCCGCTGTTTCTCAATCACCTGCGCGATCGGCTCGGCGATCAAGGCCGTCCGCCGGGTGGTGATGCACGAGCGTCTGACCAACCTGCGCCCGGTCATCTTCGTGCAGTTCGCCGAGGGAGCACGCCGCGCACCGAGGTCTGGCGTGGCGCTTCACGGCGCCGCGACCCTGCAGTCGAATTGCGGCAAGATCGTCATCGCGGTCAGCGAGGACATCGATCCCGCCAGCATGGATGCCGTGCTGTGGTCGCTCGCCTACCGCACCAACCCGATCGAGGACGTGCATCTCGTGCCCCACCGCGGCGGCGTTCAGGGCGCACAATACGGACCGAAGACCTCCGATTCGGCCTGCTGATCGACGCCACGCGCAAATACCCGATGGCGCCGCTCGCCCTTGCCAACGCGCGAATACATGGAGCATGCACGCGCGCTCTGGGAGGAGCTCGACCTCTATCCGCTGAGCGCGCAGTCGCCCTGGCACGGCTACGGCCTGGGCGATTGGACCGACCGCTGGGAGACCTTCGCGCGCCGTGCCGCCACCGGCGACTGGGAAATTACCCCGGCCGCGAGACGCTCGCGCGCCAGCGCGCCGGGCTTACGCCGGAAAGCCTGCGCGCGTTTGCGACGAAAGCCGAAAGGACGGCTCTAGGTCGGGTCAGCGTGGCTCCGTGAGCCTCGCCGTCTCCTGCCAACCGTTGTGACCGTCAAAACCGAGCGCATGGGGCGCTCACCCATCTCATCACTGCCTTCCCACCTACATAAGAGCATTCCACGATGGCGCGCCTTCCTATCTTTTTCGCTCGGACCTCCGCCCGAGTTCCAGGACTTGCTGGGATCGCAACATCAATTCTATCCTCGCTCCTGGTGCACAGCCCGATCCTATGCGCGCGTTCGCGGCTCGGACTTCATCCGGCACGAGAGCCGGCTCGACCCGCGCCTGCGCGAATGGCCATCCTGCAGGTCGGCTACCTCGGAGCGCTCGGCCTATGAATACTCGATCACGTCCAGATCGGCCGCCACTTCGGCGTCAGCGACGACGACATCCGCGCCATCACCGACGAGACCGAAGGCCGGCCGACAGCTCGATCCCCTGGTCAAGGCCGTGCTGCGGGCGCGCGCGAGATGACGGATCTGGCGATTTCCCGAGCGCACTTCCCGCGAGCTGCGCGCGGCTCGACAACGAGCGCCTGACCGACCTCGTGCTCACGATCGCGTTCTACAACGCGGTCGTGCGCATCCTGGCGACCATGCAGATCGACGTCGAGGACGCCTATCAGAAATATCTGGACGAATTTCCGCCGCCGAAGTCATGAACCGCGCTGATCCCGAAATCACTCCGCCGGCACGCCCGCCGTCCGTATCACCGTCGACCACTTGTCCCGCTCGCGGGCGAGAAAGGCGTCGAATTCGCTCCGGCGAGGCGACCTGCGCATCGACTTGAGCCGCACCAGGTGCCGCCGACGTCGGACGATCGCAGGCTCTCGTTGATGGCGGCGTTGAGCCGTCGAACGATGCCGCGGGCGTGCCGGCCGGCGCCACCACCGCCGTGAACGACACCGAGGCAAAGTCCGGGACTCCGGCTTCGATCATGGTCGGCAGATCCGGCGTCTGCGAACCGCGGGTCTCGCTGGTGGCGCCAGCGCCCGACATTGCCGGCCTGGACCAGCGGCAGCGACGTCGCTGGATTCTCGAACGAGAACTGTGTTTCGCCCGCGATCACGGCCTGCGACCGACGGTCCTCCGCCCTTGTAGGGCACATGCACGATGTCGAGCCCGAGGCGCTGCTTGAACATCTCTCCGATCAGATGTGGCGGCGTCCCGATTCCGGCCGAAGAATAATTGAGCTTGCCCGGACTGTTGCGGGCGAGGGCGATCAGCTCCTGCACCGACTTTACCGGCAGCGCGGGATTGACGATCAGCAGGTTGGAGGTCGTCCCGAGCAAGGCGACCGGCGCGAAGCTCTTGACGGCATCGTAGCCCAGGTTCCTGTAGATCAGCGGGCTGATGACGAGTGTGCTGGTGTTGCCGAGCAGCAAGGCATAGCCGTCCGGCTCCGATTCGGCGACGGCGCGCGCCCCGATCGTGCCTCCTGCGCCCGGCCGATTGTCGACGACGAAACTTTGCCCGAGGACCGACGTGAGGCGCTGGCCGATCAGACGCGCCATGACGTCGGCCGGACCTCCCGGCGCGAAGCCCACGACGACCCTGATGGGCTTGCCGGGATAGGTCTGCGCCGATGCGATGCCGCTTATCGCGCAGGTACCGGCGACTCCTGCACACAGGAACATCGTTTGGCGAGCATGCCGTTGCTCCCTGTCAGATGCTATCGGCCATCTTGCCGGCGATTTCCTCCCGAGCATCGTGTCGTCCAGATATCTGACGGATGTCGCCCTGCGGCTTCGCCGCCAGCTCCTCGCCCTCCACCATGATGTCGATCATCGCCCGCAACACGTCCAGGTCCACCTTCCCGTCGCGGGGATAGGTGTCCTTGTTATTGATGATGAGCTCATCATAGCTCGCGGTGGCGATGTCGGGTGAGAGCTTGAGCGCCTCGGCCAGAAGGCTTCTGCGCTTCGGCGCGATTGCCGGGGTCGTACAACCATTCCACGGCGGCAAGCCACGCCTTGGCGAAGCCTTGCGCCGCGGCCGTGTTGCCCTTGACCCAGGCGTCGTTGGTGGCGAAGCAGACGAACGGGAACTTCGGCGCCACTTCCTTGAAGGTGCCGATGACGGGATAGCCGGCCGCCGTCGCGATGACGACTGCGGCGGCACCAGCCAGACCGCATCGAGAGCGCCAGCCTGCAGCCCGCTGAAAATCTGCGCGCTGCCCTGGCCGGCAACCAGTCGTAGTCGGACGGCGCCAGGCCCCGTGCCTTCAGCAGCCGGCGCAACAGGATGGTCGAGCCCGACTTGATCGAGGAGGTGCCGACCACCTTGCCCTTCAGTTCGCTTGCGCTCCTGAGGCCCTTCTTTCCCACCACCACGCCGGGATGAATGGCCATCGAGACCAGCGACAGATGAACGCCGCGGCCGCCCATCTCGATGAAGCTGACCACCGCATTGCAGGTGTTGTGCATGATGTTGAGCGAGCCGGCCGCCACCGCCTGCATGCCCGGAGACACGCCGATCGAGACCGTGTCCATCTCGACGCCGTTGGCGGCAAAGAACCCCTTTCTTGGTCGCGACGACGCCCGGCCAGGCCGTGGCGGTGGGAGAAACCTGCCCGAAGGAGACCTTGCTGGCCGACAGCGCGGATCGACATCGAGCGCGCCCGCCTGCAGCACCAGGACTGCGGCCGCAGCAACCTTGAGCCCAAGACGCATGCTCGCTCTCCTTTGACCGCCCTACCCGATCACCATGAACTCTAGGTGAGCAGGCCATGCGCCCTCAAGTCCGATTGCACATATTGCTGCCGGGGATCATGATCCAGGTGTGATCAGTGGTGGGAGAGAGTGCCATGTCGGCGGTCGCGATCAGTCGTTGTTTCGCCGTTGCAGCCGTCGCTCTCATGGCCACTGCCGCTCATGCTCAGCAAGGCGGCGCCGAAGACGTCGTGCTGGCGGTGCCGAACGTCGCGCTCACGTTTGCCCCGGGCTATCTCGCAGAAGACATGGGCCTGTTCGCCAAGCGCGGGCTCAACGTCAAGAGCGTCGTGATCGCCGGCATCGGCTCCGCCAATGCGGTGATTTCCGGCAGCGCGGATTTCGCCCAGATATCGGGGGCGACACTCACGCGTGCCGCCGCGCGCGGCCAACGCCTGCTCGCCATCGTGAGTACGCTCAACCGGCCCACCATCCAGATCGTCCTGCGCAAGGAGATCGCGGCCGCGGCGGGCTTCGACCCCAAGGCGACGCTGGAAAAGCGCGCGCAGCTCATGCGCGGCCGGACCATCGCGGTCAATTCGATCAACTCCGTGATCCACGCCTATGTCCTGCTGCTGGCGCGGCGGGCGGGATACAATGCCGATGAAATTCGGATCGCGCCGATGGCGCCGAACAGCGCCATCGCGGCCTTTCAGACGCGGCAGGTCGACGGCTTCGCGATGTCGATGCCGTGGCCGTTGCAGCCTGTGCTCGAGGGCAGCGCCGTGGTTATCGCTAGCGGTGCGGACGGCGACCCGGCCGACATGTATCCCTTCGGCCACAACGTCTTCGTCGCCAAGCCGGAAACGTGCGACCGGCGCAAGTCCGCATGCGTGAAGCTGGGTCTGGCGATGGTCGAGGCGATCACCGTCATGCTCGAGCGTCCGGACGAAGCGCTCCCGTTCCTCAAGAAACGCTTCCAGGCATTCGACGAAAAGCTGCTCGCGGCAGGCTTTGCCGAAATCCGCAAGGGCGCCCCGCGCCCGCCGGTGGTCACCAAGGCGGACCTCGAGAATGCCGAACTCTACAACATGGGCGCCGGACTGCTGAAGCCCGAGGAGAAGCTCAAGTCCTATGATGGGCTCTACACGGACGAGTACGTGAAATGAGCCGGGTCGCGCAGGGTGGGCAAAGACGCATGCCCGAGTCTTTGCCGCGGTTCGCGGTGGACCCTGCGCGTTTGACCAAGCATCACTTGTGCCGGCGGGACAGACCGTGGGCTCGCTTCGCTTTGCCCAGCCTACGGCTTCTCGTCCACCACGCGATTGCGCAGCGTTCCGATGCTGGAAATCTCGACTTCGAGCACGTCGCCGGGCTTCATCCACAAGGGCGGCGTGCGGCGATGCCCGACGCCTTCCGGCGTGCCCGTCGCGATCACGTCGCCGGGCACCAGCGGCGTGAAATCCGAGCAGAAGGCGATGATCTGCGGCACGGAATAGATCAGGAGATCGGTGCCGGACTTCTGCACCTCCTCGCCGTTGAGGCGCGTCGTCAGCGTGAGACGCGTCGGGTCCGGAATTTCGTCGGCCGTGACGATCCAGGGCCCGAGCGGGCCGGTGCCGGGAAAATTCTTTCCCGACGTCACGGAGAATTTCTGATAGTCGCGTACGCTGCCGTCGACGAAACAGGTATAGCCCGCGACGTGATCGAGCGCGCGCTCGACCGGAATGTGACGGCCGCCGCGACCGATCACGACAGCAAACTCGCCTTCGAAGTCGAAGTTTTGCGACACCGAGGGGCGGATCATCTCGCCGTCGTGGCCGGTGAGCGTATTGGCGAGTCGGATGAACATGCTCGGCTGCTTTGGCAGTTCGCGCCCGGTCTCGGCCGCATGCGAACGGTAGTTGATGCCGGCACAAAGAATCTTTTCAGGATTCGGGATCACCGGCAGCAACTGGACGTCCGCCAGCTTGTGATCGGGCTTGGCCCCATCGACGGCCTTCCTGATCTCGGCAACGCCGTTCGCAGCCAGCGCGTCGCGCAAGGTCGCATAACGGCCGCCAAGACGCTGATTCAAGGTGATCACGCCCTCGCCGGTGACCACGCCGAAGCACGCTTTCCCATCAGCGATATAGCTCACAAGCTTCATTCACAGCTCCATTTCGCGCTCGACCGGCCGCCAGTCGAGCGCGCGACGCTCGACCATGTTCACCACGGCATTGATCGACAGGACCAGCACCATCGCGATCACGATGCCGGCAAAAACGCCAACCGTATCGGATACTTGGCGGGAATGCTCGATGTAGTGACCAACCCCTTCGGTGGCGACCAGAAACTCCCCGACAATGGTGGCACTGACCGCACGCGGCAAGGCCACTTTCAGGCCTGTGAAGAAGAACGGCAATAGCGATTTCCACATGATCTCGCGGGCAATCACCGCCTCGTTCGCGCCTGCCACCCGCGCCATATTGACGAGACGCTGATCGACGGCCCGAATTCCCGCCGAAGTCGTGATGAAGATGATGTAGAACACCATCAGTGTCACCACGACGAGCTTCGGCAGGTCACCGATGCCGAACCACAGAATGAGCCAGGGCGCGAGCGCGTATTTGGGAATTCCCATCGAGGCCATGATGTAGGGCTCGACAGCCGCGGTCAGGCGCGGCGACCGGTGAAGCAGAAACGGCAGCAGAACGCCGGCAAAGCAGGCGATGGCGAAGCCGAGCGCCGAGACCCGCAAGGTCGCCGCGACGTCGGCGATCAGCGTCCCGCTCCGTGCAAGCTGCACGATCCGTGCCGCAACCTCGAGCGGCGGGGCGAAGAACACGGTGCCGAGCGTACGCGCGCCGAGTTCCCAGCCCAGCAGCAGCAGTAGCGCGAGCAAGAGTTCGGCCGCCGGCTACCACCCGTTTGCGCGCGGCGGCCGGCGCATCGGATACGATCGGAGCGGTCAAATCGACGTTCGTCATTGGATGGTGGCGCGGATGCGTTCGTAGACGGCAGCGAAACCCTCGAGCGCAAAGATATCCTGCACGTTGCGCGGACGCGGGATCGGGATCACGTGCTCGGCGGCGATCCGGGTCGGCTGGCGGCTGAGCACCAGGGCGCGGTCGCCAAGCGCGATCGCTTCGGTGATGTCGTGGGTGACGAAGATGATGGTCTTGCGTCCAAGGTCCCACAACTTGAGCAGATCGGCCTGCAGCTGCGTGCGCGTTTGCGCATCGACGGCGGCGAAAGGCTCGTCCATCAAGATCACCGGTGGATCATAGGCGAGGGTGCGGATCAGGGCCGCGCGCTTGCGCATACCGCCCGACAACTCGTGCGGATAGTAGCGTTCGTAGCCTGCAAGCCCGACGGCGCCGACGAGCATTTCGGCATGCGCTCGCGTCTCCTTGCTCAAGCGGCCCTGCACCTCGATCGGAAACAGCACATTGTCGATGGTGGTGCGCCACGGCAGCAGGTTGTCATCCTGGGTCACATATCCGATCCGCCGGTCGAAACCGGGCCGCAAGGTGCGCGGGTCGTGCGATCGCACCGTCTCGCCGTTGAATACGATATCGCCCGCGCTCGCCGTGTCGATCTGGGCGATCATATTGAGCAGCGTCGATTTTCCCGCTCCTGACGGACCGACGATGGTCAGGAACTCGCCCGCGCGGACCGAGAACGAGAGCCCCTGGATCACCCACGGCGGCGGCTCGCGACCGTGGCGCGGGGGGAAGCGCTTGCCGAGATCCTTGATCTCGAGGAGCGGCGGCGGATCGCCCATGCTCAATTCCCCGGATCGAGCATGAGTTGTGCCGGCGGCCGCCAGCGCAGGAGCGCCCGCTCGGCGGCGTTGAGCATCCAATTGGCAGCATGCACGATGAGAGTGGCGGCAAGGATCGCGGAAAACACCGAGGTCGTGTCGAAATTCATGGCACCGGTCTGGACCAGGTAGCCCAGTCCGCGGTTCGACGAGATCAGCTCGGCAATGACGGCGCCACCGATGGCGTAAGGCACCGCAATGCGAAACCCCGCGAGGATATGCGGCACCGCCGCGGGCAAGACGATGTGCCGCGCAACGTGCTGCTCGCCCGCGCCGGCAATCTGCGCCATCTGCACGAGCCTGGGGTCGAGCGCGCGCACGCCCGACAGCGTATTGAAATAGACGATGAAGAAAACCACGCTGGCCACCAGCGCGACCTTCGATTCGATGCCGATACCGAACCAGAGAATGAACAGCGGTGCGAAAGCGAGCTTGGGAGCGCCATAGCCGCCGACCATGAATGGATCGAGAATGGCGACGATCAAGGGATGACGGCGCAACAGGAACGGGAGCAGCACCGCTGGCACGCCGCCGACGACCGTACCGATCAGGGACTCCTCGATGGTATAGCCGCCCTGGCGGATCAGTTCGCCGTTCAATATCTGCGCCGTGAAGCGCGACGCCACCGCCCAGGGCGAGCTCAGCCAATAAGGCCCGACGAGAAGGCTACCGACCTGCCATGCCGCCAGGATGACGAGGAACACGATCAGCCGGTCGACATAGGTGCGCCATCGCATGGTGTGGCCCGCGGCTCGCTCACTCCCGGATTGCCCCCGGCATGGACTATAGTGAGCCAACTCGCTTTTGCTGAAAAGGTCATGCACCGAACGGAATTCGTGCCGGCCGGAACGCAAGGGGCCGAACTGCTGTGGAAAGGACCACCGATGACGGGCCGCGCGTCTCGCCGTGAATTTCGCAACATGCTGCGCCCGGGAGCGGCGTTGGTGCTGCCGGGGGTCGCCAATGCGCTGGCGGCACGCATCGTCGCCGACCAGGGCTTTCCAGCCGCCTACGTGACCGGCGCCGGCATCGCCAACACGTTTTTCGGCGTGCCCGATATCGGGCTGGTGACGGTGACCGAGCTGGCCGAGCACGTGGCGGCAATCCGCGATGCATTTCCGGGCCCGCTCGTGGTCGACGCCGACACCGGTTTCGGCAACGCGGTGAACACGGTGCGCACCGTTCAACTGCTCGAACGGGCGGGCGCCGATGCGCTCCAGATCGAGGATCAGGTCTTTCCCAAACGCTGCGGCCATTTTGCCGGAAAACACGTGATCCCAGCCGCCGAGATGGTGGAGAAGGTCAAGGCCGCGGTGGATACCCGCCGCGACCCCGACCTCCTGATCATTGCGCGCACCGACGCCATTGCGGCCGAAAGCTACGACGCCGCCATCGATCGCGCAGTCGCCTACCGCGACGCCGGCGCGGACGTGACTTTCGTCGAGGCCCCGACCTCGATGGAACAGATCGCCGACATCCCGCGCCGTCTGCCCGGGCCGCAGCTCATCAACATCGTGCTCGGCGGGCGCACGCCGGAACCGGACAACGAGAAGCTCAAGGAACTGGGCTATGCCGGAGTGATCTACGCCAACGTCGCGCTGCAGTCGGCGGTCATGGGCATGCAGGCGGCCTTGGGCGAGCTGCGGCGCAAAGGCTATATGGGCGACGCAGCGACCACGATGGCGGCCGATTTCTCCGAACGGCAGCGGCTGGTACACAAGGACGAGTTCGACGCGCTCGAGCGCAAATATGCCGAAAAGCACTGAATGGCGCTGCGGCGATCACGCGGAGATGCCGGAATGATCGAGCGCACGCCGGTGCTGATCGTGGGCGCCGGGCCGGTCGGGCTCGCGCTCGCAGGCGATCTCGGCTGGCGCGACGTGCCCTGTACGCTGATCGAGAAGACCGACGGCGCCATCGAGCAGCCGAAGATGGACATCGTGGGGCCGCGCACCATGGAATTCTGCCGGCGCTGGGGCATCGCGGACTGGGTGCGGGACGCGCCTTATCCCGGCGACTATCCGCAGGACTGCGTCTATGTCACGGGGCTCGACGGCTACGAACTCGGACGCCAGCCGTTTCCGCCGCGTGCGCTCGAGAAATGTCCTGCGCAGAGCCCGCAAAAGCGCGAGCGTGTGCCGCAAGACATGTTCGATCCGATCCTGCAGCGGTTCGTGCGGAGCTTCACGCATGTGGCGCTGCGCTATACCACCGAGCTCGTCTCATTTGCGGAGACGGCCGACGGCGTGATCGCGCAGCTGCGCGACACCGCCACCGGCGAGACCCGCGAGGTGGCGGCCGATTACCTGGTCGGCACCGATGGCGGCGCGAGCCTGGTCCGCGAGCGCGCCGGCATCACCATGAGCGGCAACCCCGCACTGACCTACACCACCAACGTGATGTTCCGCTGCCCGGATTTCGTTACGCTGCACGGCCAGGGCAAGGCCTACCGCTTCATCTTCGTCGGGCCGGAAGGCACCTGGCTCACCATCGTGGCAATCAACGGCGGCGACCGCTTCCGCATGTCGATTGTCGGCTCCGCCGACAAGGTGACCCACACCGAGGCCGATATCCGCGACGCGCTGCGGCGCGCCATGGGCCGCGACTTCGACTACGAGATTCTGTCCGTGATGCGCTGGATTCGCCGCGAGCTCGTCGCCGACAGTTACGGAACCGGACGCGTTTTCATCGCCGGCGATGCCGCCCACCTGATGTCGCCGACCGGCGGGTTCGGCATGAACACCGGCATCCAGGACGCCGTCGATCTCGGCTGGAAACTAGAGGCGTCGGTGCGCGGCTGGGCCGGCGGCGAATTGCTGCACTCGTACGAGATCGAGCGCCGTCCGGTCGCCGTGCGCAACGTGACGGAGGCGAGCTCGAATCTCGTCCGCATGCTCTCCACCCGCCAGCGCCAGCCGCCGCCGGAAATCTTTCAAGCCGGCCCGGCTGGCGACGCCGCGCGCAAGGACTATGGCCGATGGTTCACCGAAACCATGCGGCACGAATGGTTCACCATCGGTTTCCACCTGGGCTATCGCTACGATGCGTCGCCGATCATCTGCCCGGATGGAACGCCGGCGCCGCCGCTGGAAGCATCGACCTATACCCAGACCGCGCGCCCCGGCGCACGCGCTCCGCACGCGTGGCTGCCCGACGGCCGCTCGACGCTCGACCTGTTCGGCCGTGGCTTCACCCTGCTCCGGCTGGGCGCCGCCGCGCCGGGCGGGGAGAGCATCAGGCGCGCGGCGGCGGACGCCGGCGTTCCCCTGGTCGTGGTCGCGCTCGACGTGCCCGCGGTGACCGAGCTTTACAAGCGCCGGCTCGTGCTCGTGCGTCCCGACGGACATGTGGCATGGCGCGCCGATACGGCGCCGCCGGACCCGCGCGAGCTGATCGAGGTCGTGCGCGGTGCGCGTGGCTGCGCTAGTCTGGGCGCATTCGTGCACGCCAGCGCGGACGATAAGGTCGGCGCCCCACGACCGGTCGAGGAGGAAGGCCATGAACCAGGACATCCGCGCTCCCTATTACGGGGAACTTGGCCGCCTGAGCTTCTCTCCCGGCTGGGCGCGGCCGGAGCCCGCGATGTGGCCGGCGCCTCGGCCGAAATTCCGCCCGGCGGTCTGGCGCTTCGAGGCGGCAAAGGCGGCGCTCGACCAGGCCGGCGAGTTCGTGCCGGTCGAGCAGGCCGAGCGGCGCAACCTGATCATGGTCAATCCCATCGAGGGCAACGTCTACGCCACCAGCCGCAACATCGTCGCCGCCTACCAGATGGTGAAGGCTGGCGAGAAGGCGCGCTCACATCGCCACACCGCGGCAGCCCTGCGCCTGGTCGTCGAGGCGAAACCCGGCACCTATACGGTGGTGGACGGCGAGCGCGTCGACATGGCGCCGGGGGACGTGGTGCTGACACCGTCCTGGTGCTGGCACGGCCACGCCAACGAGAGCGACGCGACCAGCTACTGGATCGACTTCCTCGACGTGCCATTCGTGCAGCACTCCGAGGCCATGTTCTTCGAGCCTAATCCCGCCGGCTTCGAGACCATCACCCGCAACGGCCCCTCCTCCAATCGGATCCCCGCGCGCGCGGCGCTCGGACCGGGAAACGACGCCAAGGAGGTGGAGATCGCGAAAGGCGTGCTGCCCACCCTCGGCCTAAGCCTCCTGCGGCTCCCGTCAGGGACACGCCGCCACATTCCTAAGACCACGATCAATCATCTCTACTCCGTCGTCAGCGGCAGAGCGCGCGTCAAGATCGAGGGCGGATCGAATGAAGGCCTGGCGGTCGGCGACGTGATCACGGTGCCGTGCTGGCATGCCCACGCGCTCGAGGCCGAGGAAGATGCGGTCGTGTTCCAGGTGACGGACGCGCCGCTGCTCGAAAAGGTTGGTTTGGTGAAGACGGCCTGATCGGAGCATCATTCGGGTGGCGCGCAGCATCATTCGCCGCTGCGCGCCGCCGCGCTCAATGCATCGCCTTGCCGCCATCCACGTTGATGGTCTGCCCGGTCATGAAATCGCTCGCGGCCGAGGACAGAAACATCACCGCCCCCACCAGGTCGGCCGGCACCTGCACGCGCTCGATGGCGCGGCCGGCGACGCGTGCGGCCAGATAGTTTCCCGACGACGACTGGATCTGCGTTTCGCTCTGCGTCATGCCGGGCGTGACGGCGTTCACGGTAACGCCGAACTCCCCGACTTCGCGCGCCAAGGCACGGGTGAAACCGATGACCCCGGCTTTGGACGTGGTGTAGTGGAGCCGATTGGGCGTTCCCTCCCATACCCGCGACGACGAGATATTGACGATCTTTCCGCGTTGCCGCGCCTTCATCGCGGGAAACACCGCCCGGCAGGACAAGAACATGCCGCGCAGGTTCACCGCCATCACCCGGTCCCATTCCTCGACCGGGATTTCCAGCCACGAACGGCGCGCCAGCACGCTCATCAATGAAGCGTTGTTGACGAGCACGTCGATGGCCCCGAAGCGGTCGAGCGCGGCCTGGGCCATGGCCTTGGTGGAGTCCTCGCTGGCTATATCGGCGGCAATACCGATGGCATCGAAGCCTTGCGCGGCGAGCGCCGCGGCGACCGTTTCTGCGGCTGCGCCGTCGACATCAGCGGCGACCACGCGGGCTCCGGCCCTGGCGAATTCCGCGGTGTAGACCTTGCCGATCCCTTTCCCGCCGCCGGTGATGATGACGGTGCGTCCGGTCAGATCAAAGCGCTCGTTCATGGCGGGGTCCTCGGCGAGACAAAAGGACGCTACACGGCACGCGCCCGAGCCGCCAAGCGTCCCAGAGGGTGTATGCGCCGAAGGGCGCACGCAATATCACACCATTGCGTCGCGCCACGAGGCTTGACCTATAATGCGATCCTTGCACCGGGCACCCGATGACCATTCCCGAAAGTATCGAGCAGGCTGCGCACGACGGACGCCGACCCTCGTTCATTGCACGGCTTTACGTCGCGCACGAGCGTCTGGCGATCGGCGGCGGGACGCTGCTCGCTTTCCTTCTGCTTTGGGAAGCCTTCGCGCGTAGCGGCCTCGTCGATCCGCTGTTCATTTCCTCGCCGACGCGCGTCGCCAGGCGGGCTGGACATTCGCGCACGATCCCGACTTCTGGAACGATCTCAAGATCAGCGGGACCGAATTCATCCTCGGCTATGGCGCGGCGGCCGCGTTGGCAATCCCGCTCGGGCTCGCAATCGGCTTGTCCAAACGCCTGCAATACATGTTGAGCCCGTTCGTCGACACGCTCAACGCGGTGCCGCGCGTGACGCTGCTGCCGCTGATCATCATCTGGTTCGGCATCGGCATCTGGTCCAAGGTCGTGGTCGTGTTCCTTGGGCGCCGTCATCCCGATCCTGATCAATACCCAGGCCGGAGTGAAGACCAGCGAAGCGCGCTTCCTGCGGGTGGCGCGCAGCTTCTCCGCATCGAGGATCAAGATTTTCTCGAGCGTCATCCTGCCCGGCACCGTGCCGTTCATCTTCACCGGCCTGAAATACGGCGCCGGTCGCGCGCTGCTCGGCGTCGTGGTCGGCGAGCTTTACGCGTCGACGGCGGGGCTCGGGCACATGATCGCGGACGCCGGCAATACCTTCCAGACCGACGTCGTGTTCTTCGGCGTGCTGATCTTCATGGCCGCGGGACTTCTGGTCGTCGCGCTGCTGGACAGGATCGAGCGGCGGTTCGACAGGTGGCGGCCGGAGCTGCGCTAAACCGATATGACCGCACCAGACGCGACGAGGGCAGCGTGAGCTTGGTCGATCCCATGCCGACAGCGTGCGCCGAGGCGCCGATGCCGGCGGTCCTGCGCTTCTATTTCGCCCATGAGCGCGCCATTCTCGGCACGCTGATGGTGAGCCTGTTCCTGCTCGCCTGGGAAGGTTTGGAGCGCGGCTGGTGGGCCGACATGCTGCGCCCCCTGCTGGGCGCCTCGGCCGAGCGCTGGAAGCTCAAGCCGATCTTCATCTCCTCCCCCACGCTGGTCGCGCAGGCCGCCTTTCGCATGTTCTTCGTGACCGGTGAGATCTGGCGCGACCTCGCCTGGAGCGGCCTCGGCTACGTGCTCGGCCTGCTCGCTGGCGATTGCCGTCGGCATCCCGCTCGGCCTCGCCGCCGGCTGGTACCGCCGCTTCTCCTACGCGGTCGAGCCGTTTCTATCGGCGCTCAATGCCACGCCGCAAGTAGCGTTCCTGCCGCTGATCGTCATCTGGGTCGGCACCGGCCTCGGCGCCAGGGTCCTGATCATCTTCCTCCTCGCGGTGCTGCCGCTCGCGATCAATGCGCACGCGGCCGTTCGCACCACCGATCCGCGCCTGATCAAGGTCGCAGCGAGCTTCAGCGCCAGCGACTGGCGGCTGTTTCGCACCATCATCCTGCCGAGCGCGGTCCCGTTCCTGCTCGCGGGCCTGCGCCTCGCCGATCGGACGCGGCATGATCGGCGTGGTCGTGGGCGAAATCTACGGCTCGGCCGCGGGAATCGGCGCCATGATCAGCCAGGCCGGCTCGCGCTTTCAGACCGACAAGGTCTTTGTCGGCGTGCTCACCATCGTGGCCGTCGGAGTGATACTGGTGGAGATCGTGCAGCGCATCGAGCGCCGGGTCGAGGTCTGGCGTCCGCCGGCCTGACCGCAATGGCAGCCGGCATGACCCCCAAGCTCGAAGCACAAGGACATCCGGCCTGGAATATTTCCAGCCCCGCACCAACACGCGGCTGACCGCGCTCGACGGCGTAAACCTGAAGTTGATGGACGGCGAGTTCGTCTCGATCGTAGGACCGTCCGGCTGCGGCAAGACCACGTTCCTCTCGGTGGTCGACGGCCTGATCGCCGCGAGCGCGGGCCGCATTCTGGTCGACGGCCAAGTGGTGACGAAGCCGGGCCCGGACCGCGCGGTCGTGTTCCAGGATGCGTCGCTGCTGCCGTGGCGGACCGTGCTCAAGCAACGTGCTTTACGGCCTGGAATGTCTCGGCGTCGGCAGGCGCGAGGCCAAGGAGCGCGCGTCGCATTTCATCGAGATGGTCGGCCTCTCCGGCTTCGAGCATCATTATCCCTACGAGCTGTCCGGCGGCATGCAGCAACGCGTAAATCTTGCGCGCGCGCTGGTCATGGACCCGAAGATCCTGCTGATGGACGAACCGTTCGCATCGCTCGACGCGCAGACCCGCGAGGTGATGCAGGAAGAGCTGCTGCAAATCTGGGTGAAAGCGAGGAAAACCGTGCTGTTCGTCACCCACCAGATCGACGAGGCGATCTACCTGTCGGATCGCGTCGTGCGTGTTTTCGCGCCGTCCGGGCAAGGTCAAGGACATCATCCCGGTGGCGATCGAGCGCCCGCGCCCGCTGGGCGTCAAACGCCAGGCGCGCTTCCATCGATCGAGGACCGCATCTGGGCCCTCATCGAAGAGGACGTGAAGGACCCCGCCCGCAACCGGCGCACAGTTGACCGGAGCGATTCCAGTTTCTAACCCGTTATTGGGCAAAACATCTCGATCGAAACGGGATCCGCCCAGGGAGGACGACATGCGACTCGACACGTTTCACATCGCGGCGGCGCTCGGTCTCGCTCTCGCATCCGAGGCGACGGCGCCGGCGGCTGCCGCCGACCCAATTCCGTTCAAGATCGGCATCTCGGCTCCGGTTGTGACCATCCTCCCGGTCTGGATGGGAGAAGCCGGCGGCTTCTACGAGAAGGAAGGCATCAAGGCCGAAGTCATCAACATGGAAGGCGGCACACGCGGCCTGCAGGTGCTGCTCTCCGGCGAAATCCAGGGCATGCATGTCGGGCTTGCGCCCGCGGTCCTCGCCAACCAGCAGGGAGCCGACCTGCGCCTCGTCACCTCGACCTGCAACACCATCCCGATCACCATGTTCACGAAGGCCGGGGTCGGCACGGCAGGACCTCAAGGGCAAGACCTTCGGCATCAGCACCTTCGGCTCCGAGACCGATATTGCCATCAGCATTCTGCTCAAGAACCTGGGCCTGACCCGGCAGGACGTCACCGTTTCGCAGATCGGCGGAAGCTCGCAGCGTTTCGCGCGCGCTCGTGGCCGGCCGCATCGACGTCGCTCCGCTGATCGAGCCGGGCGATCACGCTGGCCAAGGAACGCGGCTTCAACCCGCTCATCGATCTTGCCGCCGCCAACACGCCGTGGATTTTCGATTCGGTCGTCGTCACCAGCGGCTATCTCAAGCAGAACCGCGACGCGCTGACGCGCTTCGTGAAGGCCTATGTCGCCGGCGCCTACCTCGCGCTCGCCGATGAGAGGAAGGCGAAGGAGGTGATCGCGCAAAAGTTCAAGACCAATGATCCGAAGGTGATCGAAGCCACCTATGGCGACTTCAAGCGCATGATGCCGCGCGACGCGGCACCCTCGCTCGACGGCGCCAGGAACGTGCTCGAGCAGCTCGAGGCGATCGGCACCGACATCGGCAGCCGCAACGTGAACGACTATCTCGATCTCAGCATCATCGAGAAGCTCAAGCAGGAGGGCTATTTCGCGCAGCTGGAGAAGACCTATCCGGTGAAGTGAACGCCGAACGACCACCCGAATGCGCTGTCGC
This sequence comes from uncultured Alphaproteobacteria bacterium, assembly GCA_963827585.1. Classification (GTDB taxonomy): domain Bacteria; phylum Pseudomonadota; class Alphaproteobacteria; order Rhizobiales; family Xanthobacteraceae; genus VAZQ01. Next base: position 11,396 of record CAWHCK010000053.1, on the reverse strand, counting down.
CGCCCGGCTTGGCCGGTTGATCCAGTAAACGCCGGACAGGCCTGGGGGCACGTGCGATCGAGCGAGCAACGATTACTGGATGCCCGCTTAGCGCGGGCATGACCTGAGAAGGTGGCCACGACCCCTGAGAAAGACGCAGCAGTGAACGCCATCGACCTTGAAGTCATCTACCAGTCCACGCTGCAGATCGCCCGCGAGCTCACGCTCAACATGCTGCGCACGGGCTATTCGACCATCATCAAGGAAAGCCAGGATTTCACCTTCGCGATCTTCGACGGCGAGGGCCGCATGGTGGCGCAGGGCATCCCGCAACCGCTGCATATCGGACCGCTGGCGGCGCAGGTGAACGAGATCCGCCGGCGCTTCCGCGACGCGATCGAGCCGGGCGACGCCTTCATCGTCAACCATCCCTACCAGGCCTGCCAGAACCACGCGACCGACGTGACGGTGATTTCGCCGATGTTCGTGGGCGAGCGCATCGTCGGCTTCATCGGCAACATCGCCCACAAGCCGGACCTCGGCGGCAAGGTTCCCGGGACCAACAGCGGCGACGCCACCGACCTGTTCCAGGAGGGCCTGCTGATCCCGCCGCTCAAGATCCTGCGCCGCGGCGAGCTCAACACCGACGTGGAAGCGCTCATCTGCGCCAATACGCGCACGCCGGAAGTCACCTGGGGCGACATCAAGGCGCAGGTCAACACCAACACCTATGGCCTGGGCAAATTCGCCGAGCTGTTCGGCAAATACGGCGTCGATAACGTGCTGGCCTGCTGGCGACGCTGGATGGACATTTGCGAGACCGAGCTGCGCAAGGAGATCGCCAAGGTGCCCGACGGGCGCTACGGCCCCGAGACCGACTATCTCGACGACGACGGCGTCGACCTCGCCAAGCCGCATCGCATCTCGGCGTCGCTTGAGGTCGAGGGCGACACGCTGCATTTCATTCTCGACAGCGACGCGCAGGCGCGCGGACCGATCAACCTGCGGCCCTGCGTCTCGCGCAATTTCATCGAATGCCTGGTGAAGATGATCTTCATTCCGGACCTGCCGGTGAACGACGGGCTGTCGCGGCCGGTGCGCGTGTCCTATCCGCCGGAAGGCTCGCTGCTCAATCCGCGCTTTCCCGCGCCGGTGAACATGTACGTGCGCCCGAGCCAGGTCACGACCTCGGTCATCATGCGCGTGCTCGCGCAGGCGCTGCCCGGCCGCGTGCCGGCGCCGGGCAGCGCGGCGGGCGGCTCGCTGTCGAGCGCCGGGCCGCCATCCGAAATCCGGGCCGCTGGTACTCGCAATATGAAATCCTGAACGGCGGCACCGGGCGCGCGCCCCGACGGCGACGGCGTGAGCGCCATGGACGAGCTCGTCGTCAACGTCATGAACACGCCGGTGGAGGCGATCGAGACCGAGTTTCCGGTCCGCGTCGAGCGCTACGAGCTCGCGGCGCGACTCGGGCGGACCCGGGACCTTTCGCGGCGGGCTCGGCGTGCGCCGGCAGTGGCGCATTCTCGGCGGACGAATCGAGCGTGAACCTGCGCATGGACCGCTTCAAGTTCTCCTCGCCCGGCGTGTTCGGCGCGAAGCCGGCGCGCGCCTCGAAGGCGGTGCTCGAACCCCGGCGGCACGGCCGAGCGCGCGCTGACCTCCAAGGTCGCGGGCCTGCGTCTCAAGCGCGGCGATCTCCTGTCGGTGGAGTTCGCCGGCGGCGGCGGCTGGGGCGATCCTCTCGTCACGCGACGCCGGCGCGGGTGCGCGAGGATGTCGCGCGCGGCTATGTGTCACGCGGCGGCCGCGCGCGACGGACTATGGCGTCGTGCTCGATGCCGACCTTCGATGTCGACGCCGACGCGACAGCGCGGCTGCGTCGGCAGAAGACGGCCTCGTATGAAATTGCGGGTCGGCATCGACGTCGGCGGGACCTTCACCGACGTCACCGCCTTCGACGAAGACCAGGGCGAGCTGGTCGCCGTCCGCAAATACCTCTCGAATCCGGCGCAGCCGGCGGCCGTGATGGAGCATCGTCACGCGAGGATCTCGCGCGCGACTTCGGCGCGAATTCGGTATCGCTGATCCTGCACGGCTCGACCGCCGCGCTCAACACCCTGCTCGAAGGCAAGGGCGTGCGCGTGGGGCTGCTGACGACGCGCGGATTCCGCGACGTCTACGAGATCGGCCGGCAATGGCGCGGCGAGGACGTGTTCAACATCTTCGCCCCGGCGCCGAGAATGCTGCTCACGCGCGACCGCATCTTCGAGGTCCGCGAACGGCTCGGCGCCCAGGGCGAGGTGATCGAGCCGCTGCGTGGCGGAGGACGTCGCGGGCGCGGTCGCGCAAGCTCGTTGCCGACGGCGTCGAGGCGATCGCCGTGTGCTTCCTGTTCGCCTACGCCAATCCCGCGCCACGAGCAGGCCGCGGCCGAGATCATTCGCGCCATCGCGCCCGGCCTCTACGTGTCGCTGTCGCACGAAGTCAATCCGGAATGGCGCGAATACGAGCGCACGGCCTCGACCGTGGCCAATGCCTATATCGGCCCGCCGGTCTCGCGCTATCTGCACACGCTGGAAGAGCTGTCGCTGCGGCGCTTTCCGCGCTCGCGCGCGCTGATGATGAAATCGGACGGCGGAGCGGCGAGCGCACGCATGCTGGCAGCGCACGCCGATCCAGACCGTGATGTCCGGGCCGGTCGCCGGCGTCATCGGCGGCCGCCATCTCGGCGACGTGAAGGGCATCGAGAACCTCATCACCTTCGATACCGGCGGAACCAGCTCCGACATGGCGGTGCTTCCGGGCCCGCCGCTTGTTCAAATCGGAGGTGACGGTCGCGCGGCATCCGCTGCGGACCCGCACGGTCGACATCGAGACCATCGGCGCCGGCGGCGGCAGCATTGCCTCGGTGCAGCTCGGCCACGTACTCAAGGTCGGGCCGCAGAGCGCGGGCGCCGATCCCGGCCCGGCCTGCTATGGCCGCGGCGGCAGCGAGCGCCGACGCTGACCGACGCGCTGGTGCTGCTCGGGCCATCTCAATCCCACGGCGCTGCTCGACGGCGCGATGCCGATCTCGCAACGCACAAGCGCGCGAGGCCGTGGTCGACCCGCGTGGCCGCGCCGCTCGGGATATCGCCGATCGAGGCGGCCTGGGGCATCCTGCGGGTGCTCGCCACCAACGTGTGGTGGCGATGCGCACCATCACGGTCGAGCGCGGCTACGATCCGCGCGAGTTCACGCTGGTGCCGTTCGGCGGCATGGGTCCGACCATCGCCGGGATGATCGCGGCCGAGCTCGGCATCGGCCGGATTCTCATTCCGCGCGACCCCGGCACCTTCAGCGCCCACGGGATGCTGGTCACCGACGTGCAGCAGGAGCGCAGCGTCACCCGCATCACGCCGGTCGACGCGCACGACCGCGGCCGAGCTCGATGACGATCTTTGCCGGGATGGAACGCGAGCGCTGCGCGGATCTGATGCAGGAGCAATTCCCGCGCGAGCGGCTGCAGACGCGCCGCCACGCCGGCATGCGCTATCGCGGCCAATCCTACGAGGTCTCCGTGCCGGTGCCGCGGCTTGCGCGGGCGCGGACGACCTGGCCGACCTGATCGCGGCGGTTCCACGACGCGCATCAGCGCCGCTACGGCCACATGGCGCAGGCCGAAGCGGTCGAGATCGTCAATTTCCAGGTCACGGCCATCGGCCTGATCCCGAAGCCGGCCGCCGAAGACGTTCGATGCGCCGGACACGGCAGCAGCGCCAAACCCCACGTCGCAGGTCACCAGGCAAGCCTATTTCAGCGCGACCGCTGCTCGCGAGGTGCCGGTGCTGCGGCGCAGCGTCATCCCGCCCGGAGCGCGCATCGAGGGCCCGGCGGTCATCGAGGAGAAAACGTCGACCATCGTGCTCTATCCGGGACAGCGGGCACAGGTCGACGCCTATTTGAACATCGAGCTCGATCTGCCGAGTGCATGATGGAATGACGGAGGTTGACGTCCCCGCTTGCGCGCGGACGACAAGCGGAGGGCGTGATAGTCTGGCCGCACAGGCTCGTGCGTTTGATGAGGCATTCCTTATGCCAACACGCGTCCTCGCTGCCGCCCTGGTCCTCGTCGCCCCGGCGTTGTTCGTCAGCCCCGCCTCGGCCCAATTCTATAAGGCCAAGACGCTCACCCTGATGGTCAACTACGGCGTCGGCGGCAATATCGACACCGAGGCGCGCATCCTGGCGCGCCACCTGCCGAAGCACATTCCTGGGACGCCGACGGTCATCATCCAGAACATGCCCGGCGCAGGCGGGCTGCACGCGATGAATCTGCTGGGGCTCAACATCAAGTCCAAGGCGGACGGCCTCACCGCGGGTTTCTTCACCATCAGCCCGACCGCGCCGCTGATCGACGATCCCGCGCTCAAGATCAACGTGTCGGAGGACTACGTGCCGATCGGCGGCGCCACCGGCTGGACCGTCGCCTATGCGCGCAAGGATACCCCGCCAGGACTGCACAAGCCGGCCGACATCGCCAAGGCGACGAAGATCTATTTCGGTGGCTACAGCCGCGGCGCGTCGCACGACACCAGGATCAGGCTCGCGCTCGAGGTGATGAACCTGCCGTATCAGGCGGTCACCGGCTTTCCCTCCGCCGGCGACATCAACAAGGCCTTCCAGCAGAACGAGATCAACATGACCTCGAGCTCGCTGCCGGCGTATCAGACCCAGGTGATGGCCAACATCATCAATACCGGAATTGGCCTGCCGCTGTGGCACTACGCGGTGATCGGGCCGGACGGCAAGCCCGCCGGCAACCCGGCGCTGACCAGGCAGGGCATTCCGGTCTACACCGAGGTCTACCGCGACGCATTCGGCACGATGCCGTCGGGTGAGAAGTTCGAAGCCCTCCTGCTCATGAACGACATCGCCACCAAGCTGCAGCGCGGATTTTTCCTGCCGAAGGGCGCGCCGGACGAGGCGGTGACCGACCTGCGCAAGGGCTATCACGCGCTCGCGGCCGATCCCGACTTCATCGCCGACTACGAGCGCGTGACCAGGGAGAAGCCGGACTTCATCGGCGCCGAGGATGTCCAGCTCGTCTTCGACAAGATGCGCACGGTGCGGCCGGACATCCGCAAGGTGCTCGGGACTCGATCGGCGGATGACGCGGAGCCGGTGACCGCGAGGTCGCCTTCCTGTAAATAACAGAAAAAAACAGGAGCCCGCTCGCCGAGCTCGGCTGCAGGCCGGACGACACGCGCCGAAATCGCGCCCTGTTTCCTGTAAATAACAGGAAAAATACAGGAGCGGCCAAGTCTGCGAGAAATCCCGGATGCGGTGCAGCGCGTGTGCGTCCGGGATACACGTGCATCCCACCGGCCCGGAAAGCGAGGTCTCCGGGAGGCGGTGTCACCCCCTATTCACAATGTCAAACAGCCCAACCGCGGATGCCGTTTGCGCGGCACCCGTATCCAACAGCAGCCTTCGTTCCCCAGCGCGTTGGCGCCGGGGGCTTGAACACTTTATTTTGAGCCGACCCCGAATTCGAGGGCGACGGAGCGCCGACAGGCGCATTGATCTTGTTTGCCGCGCGTGTGAGGCGCGGCGCGCGTCTTGCGCAAACTCTGGCATGACGCGCTCGCCTTTCGGCGCTCCACCGTGGCGGCTCTGGGCCGAGGCCGTCGTTCGCCACACCCCGCTCCGCCTTCAGGATCGTCTCCGGAGATGCCCCTCGTCGAGCGGGATGTGCAACACATACATCAAACTTCGTTATGTAGTCAATACCTATTGACGATGGGTAGCCAAAAAAGTTGAGGCCGGTCCGGGCAGGGCCACCAACGCTGGAGGGAGACTGAAAACGATGCCTAACCCGCGCCCAGCCCGCCCTTGTCCTCGATGAAGCGGACGATCGTCGTCGACGCCCTCGCCGGCGCGCAGGTTGCTGAAGACGAACGGCCGCGCGCCGCGCATGCGCCTGGCGTCGCGCTCCATCACCTCGAGCGAGGCGCCGACATGGGGCGCGAGATCGATCTTGTTGATCACCAGCAGGTCGGAGCGCGTGATGCCGGGCCCGCCCTTGGACGGGATCTTGTCGCCGGCGGCGACGTCGATGACGTAGATGGTGAGATCGGCGAGCTCGGGCGAGAAGGTCGCGGCCAGATTGTCGCCGCCGGATTCGATCAGCACGAGGTCGAGCGCCGGAAACTTCGTGCGCATCTCCGCGACCGCCGCGAGATTGATCGAGGCATCCTCGCGGATCGCGGTGTGCGGGCAGCCGCCGGTCTCGACGCCGGCGATGCGCTCGGGCGCCAGCGCGCCGGAGCGCACGAGATATTCGGCGTCCCACTTGGTGTAGATGTCGTTGGTGATGGCCGCGATCTCGTAGCGGTCGCGCAGGCGCTTGCACAGCGCATCCATCAGCGCGGTCTTGCCGGAGCCGACCGGGCCGCCGACGCCGACGCGAAGGGGACCATGGTGGACGGTCATGCTTCAGCTCCGGAACAGCCGCGTATATTGGGTCTCGTGGCGCATGCTGGCGAGATCGGCGCGGAAGGCGCGCGCTGCCGACCTCGTCGAGCGCGGTGGGCAGCGCGCGCTCGGCGGTCGCCGCCACGACCGGCTCGAGCGCGGCGAGCACGCGCTGGCCGTCGGTCTGGCCGAGCGGGATGAGCCGCACGCCGGCGGAAATCAGGTTCGCGGCGATCGCCTGCAGATAGGCGTGCAGCGCCGGCGCGAGCGGCAATGCCGTGGCCGGCGCCGGCGACGCCGACCGCCACCGGATAGGCGACGGCGCCGTCCCAGACCGCCGCCAGCAGATCGAGCGCCGGCGCACGGCCAGGCCGCGCGCGTCGTCTCGACGAAGGCGCGGCCCTGCGCCGTCGTCTCCAGATGCCGCTCCTTCGACGGCGCGAAGGCGGCGGCAAGCTCGGCGACCGCGCGCAGCGCCGCGTCGTCGCGCGCCGGCGACCGCGCGGTGCGCGTGAACGAAGAACACCGCATCGCAGAATCCGCCGCCGTCGCCGATCATCACGGCGAGCCAGTCGCTGCAGCGTCGCCGCATCGGTGATGTCGCCGGCCTCGACCGCCCATTCGATGCCGCTCGGAATAGGAGAATGCGCCGACCGGATAGGCCGGCGACAGCCAGGCCATCAGGCGGTAGAGCGCGGCAGGCAGCGTGCCGCGCGTCATCCGAGGCGTCGAGCGAGCGCCTCGGGATGACGGCCATCGGGCCATCGCTTCGAGGCGCTTGCACGCATGATCGTCGTGGATCGTGCCGGGCATCGCTCGTCCATAGGCGCCGCTCCGGGATCGAACGGCGCCTCGACCGGCGTGAGCTGCGCGCCGAGGCCGCGCAGCATGTCCTCGAGCACATGATCGCGGCGGATGCGCAGCCGCGTCGCCGATGACCTGCACGTCGGTGTGGCGGTTGCCGATGTGCCAGGCGAGCCGCGCCAGCTCGTGCGGCGTCGCGCGCGGCGATCTCGACCAGCGGCTCGGGCTTGCCGGCGACCCGCACGATCGCGCCGTCCTCGAGCACGAGGCCGTCGCCGTCGCGCAACGCGACGGCGTGCGGCAGATCGAGCAGAAAGGCGGTGCCGCGTTCGCCCGTCAGCACGATGCGGCGGCGATGGCGCTCGTCGGCATCGAGCACCACGCGATCGATCGCGGTCGCCGCGTTCCAGCTGCCGGCCGTTCTGATCTCGGATGCGCGCTGCATGGGCCACGTCCTCAGAACAAAAAATAGCGCTGCGCCATCGGCAGCACCTCGGCCGGCGCGCAGGTCAGCAGCTCGCCGTCGGCGCGTCACCTCGTAGGTTTCCGGGTCGACCTTGATGTCGGGCGTCGCGCCGTTGTGCATCATGCTCTTCTTGGAGATGCCGCGCGGGTGTTCTCGACCGCGACGAGCTGCTTCTCGACGCCGAGCTTCTTGCGCAGGCCGCCCTCGAGCGCCGCCTTCGACACGAACACCACCGACGAGGCGGTCAGCGCCTTGCCGAAGGCGCCGAACATCGGCCGGTAATGCACCGGCTGCGGCGTCGGGATCGAGGCGTTGGGATCGCCCATCGGCGCGGCGACGATCGTGCCGCCCTTGATGACGCAGTCCGGCTTCACGCCGAAGAACGCCGGCGACCACAGCACGAGATCGGCGAGCTTGCCCTTCTCCACCGAGCCGATGTGCTTCGACGACGCCGTGCGCGATCGCCGGATTGATGGTGTATTTGGCGATGTAGCGCTTGGCGCGCGCATTGTCGTTGTCGCCCTTCTCCTCCTGCAGGCGTCCGCGCTGCTTCTTCATCTTGTCGGCGGTCTGCCAGGTGCGGATGATGACCTCGCCGAGCCGGCCCATGGCCTGGCTGTCCGACGACATCATCGAGAGCGCGCCGATGTCGTGCAGGATGTCCTCGGCCGCGATGGTCTCCTTGCGGATGCGGCTTTCGGCGAACGCCAGATCCTCGGCGATCGACGGATCGAGATGGTGGCACACCATCAGCATGTCGAGATGCTCGTCGATGGTGTTGCGGGTGAACGGCCGCGTCGGGTTGGTCGACGACGGCAGCACGTTCTTCGAGGCCCGCCACCTTGATGATGTCGGGCGCATGCCCGCCGCCGGCGCCCTCGGTGTGGAAGGCGTGGATGGTGCGGCCCTTGAACGCCTTGATGGTGTCCTCGACGAAGCCGGACTCGTTGAGCGTATCGGTGTGGATCATCACCTGCACGTCGTAGTCGTCGGCGACCGACAGGCAGCAGTCGATCGCCGCCGGCGTCGTGCCCCAGTCCTCGTGCAGCTTGAGCGCGCAGGCGCCGGCCTTGACCATCTCCTCCAGCGCCGCCGGCCGCGAGGCGTTGCCCTTGCCGGCGAAGCCGAGATTGACCGGCAAGCCGTCGGCGGCCTGGATCATGCGGCCGATGTGCCACGGGCCCGGCGTGCAGGTGGTGGCGAAGGTGCCGTGCGCCGGCCCGGTGCCGCCGCCGAGCATGGAGGTGACGCCGGACATCAGCGCCTCCTCGACCTGCTGCGGGCAGATGTAGTGGATGTGGGTGTCGAAGCCGCCGGCGGTGAGGATCTTGCCCTCGCCCGCGATCACCTCGGTGCCGGGCCCGATGACGATGGTGACGCCCGGCTGGATGTCGGGATTGCCGGCCTTGCCGATGGCGGCGATGCGGTCGCCCTTGAGGCCGACGTCGGCCTTGACGATGCCCCAGTGGTCGAGGATCAGCGCGTTGGTGATGACGGTATCGACCGCGCCCTGCTTGTTGGTGACCTGGCTCTGGCCCATGCCGTCGCGGATCACCTTGCCGCCGCCGAACTTCACCTCCTCGCCGTAGGTGCGTGAAATCCTTCTCCACCTCGATGATGATGTCGGTATCGGCGAGCCGCACGCGGTCGCCGGTGGTGGGACCGAACATGTCGGCGTAGACGGAACGTGAGATTCTGGTCGCCATGAGTAATTCCCGCTTTCCACAGCCATTCGAGCGCGTACGCAATTGCTTCCGCGGCCTGCGTAGGTTACGATCGTCCACAGCTCGTAGCGTTCACCTTGGAAACAGGAAGCTGCCTCGAGACGCTTGGTTCCGTTGGTTGTGCACACGTTCGGCAGTCGATCGAGTTCACGGAAGCTCCGTGTTTCCAGAGCGGACCTTGGGCTCGGCGGGCAGGCTTCGGCTTGCCCGCTGCTATTTTATGGGCACGCTACGCTGCCGCGCCGCTGCCTTGCAGCACGACACGCGACGCTCAACCAGCTTGCTCGATGTCGCGGACATGGCTTGTCCTCGCTCGCGCTTGAGCGACTGGCTCAGAGCTTTCCCATCACCTCCTGCCGGAAGCCGTAGACCGTCCGCTTGCCGGCGAGCGCGACCAGCGTCACCTCGCGCGTCTGCCGGGCTCGAAGCGCACCGCCGTGCCGGCGGCGATGTCGAGCCGCATGCCGCGCGCCTTCTTGCGATCGAACTTCAGCGCCGGATTGGTCTCGAAGAAATGGTAGTGCGAGCCGACCTGGATCGGCCGGTCGCCGGTGTTGGTGACCGAGAGCGTCACCGTCTTGCGGCCGGCGTTGAGCTCGATCTCGCCGTCCTTGATGAACATTTCGCCGGGGATCATGGCCGCCACTCCGTGACCCTCTCCTGGGGACAGCATGCCGAGCGAAGCGAGCCGGAGGATCGGCTTTGCATCGTCGCGTCGGATGAAAGCAACGCGTCGCGGACGCTCTGGACCTCGGTCCTTGGACTCGAATCTACGCCTGCCTAACGGCATGACGAGGGTAGTCATCGTATCATCACCTGATCGGCTCTGCACGGTCACGAGCTTGGTGCCGTCGGGGAACGTCGCCTCGACCTGGATCTCCGGGATCATCTCGGGGATGCCGTCCATCACCTGCGCGCGCGAGCACATGCGCGCCGGCTCCATCAGCTCGGCGACGGTCTTGCCGTCGCGCGCGCCTTCGACGATGAAATCGCTGATCAGCGCCACCGCTTCGGGATGGTTGAGCTTGACGCCGCGCTCGAGCCGCCGGCGCGCCACGATCGCGGCCATCGCAATAGCAGCTTGTCCTTTTCGCGCGGGGTCAGATTCATGGCCGGTCTGACTTGCCTCGACTCAATTCAGCCACAGCCGCGGCAACGGGGTCCCGCGCACGGCCGTCAGCACCGCGATGAGATCGTGACGCAGCGCCGCGCCGTCGGCGGCGCACAGCCGCGCCACGGCGAACCCGTTCCAGGCCGACACACCGACCTCGCCGCGGAACCGATCGGCGAGCGCGCGCACCCGCGCGACCATCGCCTCGTCCGCGGGCACGACCAGCACGGTTGCGACGGCGATGCCCCCTTGGCGACCGCAGGCTCCTTGAGCTTTGCCGCCACCGCGCCGTCGAGCCGCATGGCCTCGGCGTGCAGGAGCCGCCCGCCCCGACGCAGCCGCCAGCGATCGAACAGCCGGCTATCGTCCACCGCCTCTCCCATGCCGGAGCGGCCGAACACGATTGCCTCCGCCAACAGCAGCTGCGCATCGTCGGCGAGGTCGATGTCGATCGTGCGCTCGAGGCGCGCGCGATCGAACAGGATCGTCTCCTGGGGCAGCCAGGCGAGCGAGGACGCTGCGCCGACATCGAGCTTCACGTCGATGGTCGCGGCGGCCTCCAGCGCGCGGTAGTCTTCTCCGCCGCCGCCGTGGTGACGACGAGCCGCGCGCCGGGCGCAACCGACACGTCGAGCGCGAAGCGGTCGCCGCCGGCCACGCCGCCGGCCGTGTTGACGATCACGGCCTCGAGCTCGCCCGACGGCGGCCCCGGACAGCGAACGCGCAACGAGCCTTCCTCACGCACGCGCCCTCGCCGGCTCATACCGGCGCTCGCCTTGACCGCAAGCGCGATGCGTCCCACGGCGCGATTTGCCGCGAACGTCACCGCCGCCTCGGCCGCCGCGCTGCTCAC
>CAWHCK010000052.1:0-27346 GCA_963827585.1 uncultured Alphaproteobacteria bacterium | reverse complement strand
GTCTACGCGCCGGTGGACGGGCGCTGGCGCTTGTTCGGACTTTCGGTCTCGTTCGGCCAGGCTGCGCCGGCGGCGCCGCAGCCGCCGCCCGCAGCAGCCCCGCAGGCGGGAGCGCCGCCCGCGCCGAAGGCGAACCCCGCGCCGGCGCCGAAGCAGTGACATGAGCTGGCGGCGGTCGCGCGCACGGTTTTCGCGATGTCCGATGACCAGCTCAAGCACCTCTGCCTGATCGCGCATGCCTGCTACAACAGCTTCGATCTGGCCGGCCGTTGCGTTGCCTTGCTGGAGCAGCGCAAGGCGATCCCCGCGGGAGGCCTCCAGCAGTATATCGAGATCCTGCAGCGCAACAGTTGAGCGCGGAAACGGACGCAACTCACTAAATTAGCTTCTTGTTGAGCATGATCTTTTCGGAAAACCGGTGCCCAGCCCCGGATCAAGTCCGGGGCAGGCTTTTTCCGGATCATGCTCTATGGCGTCAGCGCCCCGGCCGTCAGCAGGTTGATACCGTCCTGCCGACAGCCGTGGCGCCCATGCAACACACCGAACATTTTTCGAAAGAAGGCCATACTTCCGGACGGATTGTGCGTTCCGATATCAGGGCACGCCTGCAATGAATCGGGGATTCATCATGGGAATTGATAGCTTTGCGCAGCGAGAATGGCGACCGGCGAAAGCCTTGCCACCGAGGTCCGCAATCTCATTGCCAGCCGTCTCGGCGTCGCCGCCGAACGTGTCTCGGATGAAGCACATTTCATCGAAGATCTCGGTGCCGACTGGCTCGACCGCCTCGAATTGATGATCGCGATCGAGGACCAGTTCGCCGGCATCGAGATCGCGGACGACGTCGCCGATCAGATGGTGGTCGTCGGCGATCTCATCCGCTTCGTGGAAGGCGGAGCGGCGAGGGGCATGGCGGCGGCGGTGAGGTAGCGCCGCCGCGCGAGCCTCTCGCGTCAAGTCCAGGGTCCTGCCGGGAAGACGCCCGCACAGCATCCGGTCCGATGGAGACCGGCGGCTGCAAGGCGGTGGTGCGGAACATTGCGCATTCATTCGGATGGAATGAGACCCGACGCCGCTCCGTCCCGAACTATGTCCTGCTCATAGTCGCGAGAACCCGTGAGATACGCGAGCGCGGCGCTCACCAGGGTGGGGCTGTCGTTGAGGTGACCGAGGGCGAGATTGCACCTCTGACAGAGCAGCCCGCGTACCTTGCCGGTCGCATGACAATGATCGACGCACAAGGTCTTGGCGGACCGTTTCCCGCAGATGGCGCAAGCCCCGCGCTGGTGCGCAAACAGCCGGTCGTAATCGTCAGAAGATATTCCGTAGAGGGACTTGAGCCTTTGCTTGCGTCGGTCTTTTGCACCGGAGCTGCGTGGCCGGCGTCTGAGTTCCGGATTTTCCGCCAACCGGCGTCGCTTGCGCGCCCGATCTCCTCCTTGTGCGTGGCATGGTAGGCCCGATTGCGCGCGCGTGTACGCTCTCGAAACTCCGGATCTTCCGCATATCGCTTCCTCGCCCAGTCAATTGAGGAGAACACCTAACCGCGCCCTCCAAAGCTCATGCCACGCGGCATCGCCTCCCACGCGAGCACGCTCGAGGCATGCCCAAGTGAGCGAAACCGCATCCGGAAGCCGTTCGGATTGCTCCACCGCAGGCGGGGCGTGCCGTTGTCACGCCGTGCGCGTCGATTCAGCGGACGCGACGGGCGCGGCTCAATGCGGCGCGCAGCCGTCCACGCACGCCGACGCCGGCGGGTCGAGCGGACCGCGCCTCGAAGCCGGGATCACCGCGCAATCGTGGAGAATGCCTGAAGTATAGGTGACTCACGTAACGTAGTCAACAAGGATCGGCGTGACCGATCCCGAATTTTTTCGATCGTCGGGCCACGCGGCCGGACGGAGCAAGCGTGTGTCGAGACTGCAGACGATTAAAGCTCAATTCGCCGCCACTTCCTGCCATGGGCGCCAAAGCGAACGGGCCGGATTGCTCCGCCGCGAACCGGGATCATCGCGCAGTTGTGGAGAATGCCTGAACTATAGGTGACTCACGTAACGTAGTCAACAACAAAGTCACAAGGGCCTTATGCGGCGCCTTCGCCACCGACGGACGCCGAGCCGAGGGGATCAGCACCCGACGTCGGGGTGTGCAAGGCGTACGAGCGACTGATGCTGGTGGCGGTGGCTAATACTGGATGGATTGGAGAGCGGCGGGCGGATCGTGAACCTGGCTTCTCGAAGAACTTAAGGGACAACTTCCCGAAGAACTCTGGCTGCGAGCTCCAATTAACCACACGCGGAAAAACACCGCCTCACAGCGCCGCAATAAACTCGCATTAATTCGTCCGAGCGACATTACCTCCTTCAGCAACGAGGAGGGCAGTTTGGTGAAACTTCTGTGCGCTATCGCGTTTGGGTTGATCCCGTTTGCCGCTCCCGCGCAATCCCTGGATTCGTCCTTACTGGCGGCACTGTGTGCCGACGACTATTTCGAGGACAGCGCTGGTCAGTGCAGCACCATTCACGCTGACCAGATCACCATTGAATCGATCCTCGAGAAGTATGGCGTGATTATCGTCCGCGATACGGACGACGAGGTCGCAGTTCTTCGTCCAAGCGATCCGGACGACGTCCCCGTTAGCTCAATTCGGCCACGCAACGAAGGTGCTGCCGTGGATAACTCGATCTTGACCGACGACGAACCGACGGGCGATGCCACGATCGTGGAGAGCGCCACTAGCACGCAGATCATGTCAACTGAAGCGGCGATCGAAAAACACGACGAGACTGTTCGTGAGGCCGACGAGGTCGCCATTACGGGTCCCAACGGTGGAAGGCATGTCGCAGATGGCGCGATTGAGCCTGGCGACGAAAATCGAACCGTGGAATGAGCCACTGATGGCCTGAGTTCTCGCCACGCGCGTCACCGGAGAGACCCTTTCCGCTGAGGCCAGGGCGGCCGGCGGCGGACGGCCCAGGCCAGAAAACGAGTTGCTGATCTAGCACCGTCGGAAGATCGAGGGCGAGCGGGTGTTCACTTGCGCTCGAGCAGCGCCGCGATAGCCTTGATCTGGTTGCGCGCATAGACAGGAAGTCCGGCGCTGATCGATTTGCCGCTGTTGAATGAGCTCTTGCCGGCCAGCACCTGGGCGGGCACCAGGTTCCGCAGCACCGGGACGTTTGCGTATTCCTTTTTCTTTCCCAGGATGGCCGACTCGATCGCAAGCGCAATGAAGACAGTGACGATCGTCTGATGGGCGTCGGTCGGATGGCGCTGGAAGACCGCCAGCAGCTTGCCGAACTGCATCATCTGGTTGACATAAAAAATGTTCTGTTCGAGCGCACCGATCGAAGGAGAATCGAGCCCGGTCAGCGCCGCGAGGCCCGCCTCGGTGACCTCCGCCGGCGAGCGCACGGTCAGCTCGCTCTCGAATTCGAGGTAGTCGGCGATTTTCTTGTGGCTTTCACGAAGCTTGTTGGCGATCTGGATGCCGAGCGGAAGCTTGCCCTCGAGCTGATATCGCGAGTGAATGCAGATCGCGACCTGCCTTGCCTCACACCAGCGCCGCAGCGGGTGCTGGTTGTGCACGGTGCGCGGATCTTTTGGCGAGACCGCGTCCGCAGGGGTGATCAGGCGGTGCTTGATCGCCGCATCCATGCGCTCGACGAAGGGAAGCGTCACAAAGCCCGCTAGATTGAGCGCATCCGGAGATCGCGCGAGCGCAAATCGCGCCTGTCCGACATACATGTGGACCTTTTCCTTGACCCGCTTGCGCACCCCGTCGACTGTGACCTCGTTCGGCTCAAGATAGCTCGGGTAGGGACTCAGGAACTGCTTTTGAACTGGCCTCGCCTGCGTCCAGTCCTCGAAGCGGATGAGGCCCACGTCGGGATCGATCAATTCGTCGTTCGGCCGGTCGATGAATGCGATCGCCTTCGGCTTCAACTGGTCGACGGCGAGCTCGGCGACCGAATTGGCCTCCTCGATTTGGAATTCTTGCGCGTCGACCTTCGTGGCGAAACTCACGACCAATGTCACCAGGCCCATAAGCAGGGCGACCGAGCTAAGGCTGCGCATGTTGCGATCCTTCAGTGGTGTGTGGCCCCAGACGGAGCCCCATCGATGGGCTGCGGAAGCACACAGAAGCGCCACAGCTACATTGATGACGGGCTTTATTCGACACGACCCAGGCATCGCGTTGCTCATCGTTATCAGCGGTTCGGGGAACCGTAATTATGCCATCCGCCGGACCACCCCCAGCCCTGGGACCAGCCCCAGCTCTGCTGGACGGGCGGAGCCGAGGCCCTGTTGACGTTGGTTGCCGTGTGCACTTTGCGCGATTGCCGCGACACGCGCTCCCGCAAATCCCCCGACGCAGATGAGCCCTCGCGCGACACCAAGCGATACTGAGTATCGAGCACCTTGCCTCTTGCATCCACGCGCAGACAGTCACGATCCGACGTCTGTCGGCGTTTCCCGTCTGCCAATTCGCCGCTGGTGGCCTTGCACGAGAGCTGGCGCCTGCGCTTCGGGCGACGGCGGCGCCAGCGCGGTCTTGGGCGCGACGTGCGCCCACACCGCCTGCATGATCGGCTCGAAGATCGGCACCGCGGTGTGGCCGCCGGTGCGCGCCGCCGCCGAGCGTGCGCCGCTTGCCGTCGGCGTTGTCGTAGCCGACCCACACCGCCACGGTGACGTCGTTGGTGAAGCCCACGAACCAGGCGTCGTTCTCGTCGTCGGTGGTGCCGGTCTTGCCGGCGACGTAGGGCGCGAGGCCCGCCATCGAGCGCGCCGTGCCGCGCGCCAGCACGCCCTGCAGCATGGTCTTGAGCTGGTAGAAGGCGGCGCGGTCGACCGACGCGATCGCGGTCGCCGATGCCGGATCGTGGCGATAGATGATGAGGCCGTTGCGCTCGATGGTGTCGATGACGTGCGGCTCGGGACGCATGCCTTCGTTGGCGATCGCCGCGTAGAAGGCCGCGAGGTCGATCGGCCGCACCGGCTGCGCGCCGAGCACGATCGGATAGTAGCGCGCGCATTCGCGGTAGATCTGCGCTTCCAGCGCGAGCGCGCAAAAACGGTCGAGGCTGGCCTCCGGCTTCTTCTCGATGCCGCCGTCGAGCAGGCGGACGGTCGCGAGATTGCGCGAATTCTCGAGCGCGCGGCGCAACGTCATGGTGCCGCCGCCGCCGCCGTCGTAGTTCTTCGGCGTCCAATAGTCGGCCTCGCGGACGCGGCCGCTGCCGATCGGCGGCAGCGTGATCGGCTCGTCCAGCACCAGCGTGTTCGGCTGCAGGCCCTTGCCGAGCGCCGCCAGATAGCTCAGCGGCTTGATCGCCGAGCCGGGCTGGCGCTGCGACTTGGATGGCGCGGTTGAGCTGGCTCAGCGGATAGGAAAAGCCGCCCGACATCGCGAGGATGCGGCCGGTCTTGTTCTCCAGCACCACCGCCGCGCCCTGCACGCACCGGCCGCACCCGCAGCTCGGCGCGCGCCGGCGCTCTTGCTCTTGCCTTCGGTCACGCGCACGAACACCACGTCGTGGAGCGCGAGCTTCCTTCTGGGCGGCGCCGCTGTCGATCGCGAGCGGCAGGATGCGGCCGTCGCGCAGGCCGACGCGCCAGGCCTCGCCCCTGCTTGCCGTTGGGCTTCTCGAGCACCACGGCCGGCGTCCAATGCACGTCGTAGAGCGGCAGCCGCGCGTTCGCGAGCGCCTGCTGCCAGGCCGGCTTCTTGTCGGTCGCTTGGCGCTTGGCCTCGATGCGCCGGATGGCGGCGGCGAGATTGCCTTCGGCGGACCGGAACGAGACCCGGCCGGCGTTGCGCTCGTAACGCGACAGGCCCTTCCTGCAGCGCCTGCTCCACGGCGCGCTGCAATTGCGTGTTGATGGTGGAGCGCACCGTATAGGAATTGGCGGTGATCGCGTCGATCCCGGCCGCCGCCTTGGCTTCGCGCGCGACCTGGTCGGAGAAGTGGAAGCCGATGTCGCGCCGCGGCTTGTAGGCGGCGAGGGCCGGCAACGCGGGCAATCGCCTGCCGGCCTGCTCGGGGCCGATCGCGCCGTCCTCCTGCATCCGGCTCAGCACATAGGCGAGCCGCTCCTGCGCGCGGCCCGGATGGCGGTCGGGGCTGTAATAGTTCGGGCCCTTGGTCAGGCCGGCGAGCAGCGCGCCTTCCTCGAGCGTGAGCTCGTTCGCGGATTTGCCGAAATAGCTTTGCGCCGCCATCTCGATGCCCCAGGCGCCGCGGCCGAGAAAGACGAAGTTGAGATAGAGCTCGAGGATCTCGTCCTTGCTCAGCGCGCTGCTCGAGCCGCGACGCCACGATCATCTCGCGGATCTTGCGCTCGTAGGTGACCTCGTCGCCCACCAGCAGGTTCTTCACCACCTGCTGGGTGATGGTGGAGCCGCCCTGCGGCCGGCGCGAGCCGGCCAGGTTGGCGATGAAGGCGCGGATCAGGCCGCGCTCGTCGACGCCCTTGTGCTCGTAGAAGCGCTTGTCCTCCGCGGCGATGAACGCGTTGCTGCACGTGCTCGGGGATGTCGGCGAGCGCGACCCAGACGCGGCGCTGGTTCTCCTCGAACACTTCCGCGAAGCGCTCGCCCTTGCCGTCGAGCACGATGCTGGCGCCCGGCAGCTTCAGGCCCTGCAGCTTGGTGTGATCCGGCAGGTCGGCGGCCGCCTTGTTGTAGAAGTCGATCACCTCGCCGAGGTCGACCGCCGGCTTGGCGACCTTCTCGTTCTTGCAGAACTGCCGATAGGCGGCTTGCAGGTCGGCGAAGTTGATGCCGCGGAACGCCTTGATCTCGTCGGTGAGCGCCTGCGGGTCGTCGAGCGCGGTGGCGATGAGCTCGTCGAGATTGATGTCCTCGATGTCGAAGGCCTTGCGCATATGCGTGCAGCCGGCCTGCAGCAGCCGGGCGACCTGCGGCTGGTCCCGCGTGCGGTCGAACTGGGTCGTGACCGCGTCCGGCGCGATCGCGACCTGACTGAGCGCCAGCGCGGTCGCGAACATCTTGACGAGGAGCGTTTCCATTTGAGGGGCTTTCAATTCCAAGCCTGGAAGTCACGCCGCGAGCCTTAGTCGCCGATAGCCGTCATGATCTCCTCCACCCTTTGCACGCCGCCACCTGCGTCGAATGGGTCTCGTGCTCGCTGTCGCGGCAATCGCTCGCCGCAAGAACTTCAGCCCTAAGAGCCTTCTCGTGGAAGTCCGCAGCCTTGAATTTCAGGTATTCAGCAACCGGCGGACAGAGCTGGGACATTCGCAGGCAGAATGTCGCCTGGCGACGTAAGTAAGCGGTGTTTTCCATGGGGGCCTCCTTACTTGCGCGATTGCCCGACTAGGTTGGACCAAGAGCAGCGGGGCGTGACCTCGAAAAACTACCGGGCATCGGCGTGAGAAATTACGAGCTCTAGCAAGAGACGTAGCGCTGTTCTGCGAGCACCTGACCGGGATGGTGGGACCCTGCTGGCTTTGGCGGATGGCCGCTCGATGCGGCAGCAATGGCAACACACAGCCCTGCGCATCCTCGAGCGAAGTGATGTTGCGACCGCGAGCCGGCAGGTCGAGCTAGCGCTATTCGGCAGATTTTTTTGGAGCGCCGATACGACTGCACCACCCTGGTCGCCGTTGCGGATTTCCGAGGCGAGGACACGACTGCGGAGCATTCGGTCGGAGCGCAGCGACTCTCGATCCTGGATTTGCGCTGCGGCGCGCGGTAGGCGGCTGATGCTAGGCGACCGGGCTCTCGGATGTCATTCAAGAAGCAATAGCCAAGCTGGATGCTGAGATAGCCAAAGTGGGGGTGGTGTAGATGGTGGCGTTGGCTTCGAACGACCGGGTAGGGGTGCCCCATGACCGACAAAGCCGCTCTTTGCATCTCCATCGGGAAAGCCTGGTATGCCTCCCGGCCCGCGGGGCGCGGTCGCGGGCTCGAGGCGGGGCGCCAGGCCCGCGCTCCTTGCCACGGGCCCGACGTTCGGCTCGCCATATGAGCGCAATACCTCAGTTGGATGCTGAGTGTGGTCTGGATTAAGACCGCTTCCCGCCGCTTCTTAGTCGCTTCGCCCCCGCGCCAGGATTTGTTACTCCGCGCCAATTATTTGTTCGTTCCTGCCATGATGGCGTCTGAGCTTCGCCAACCTTCGCTTGCGCCGAGTTCACGCCTCATGGATCAAGGCTTGTCAAGCACCACTCGGAAGAGGTCCTTTGTCACCATTGCCGCAATGAGTTCCCCGATGAATTGACCAATCCTCATATCCCGAAACTCTGCTTCCCAGGCTAGTCGAGCGATCTCGTCCAAAGTGAGCGGCAATTCAGTTGTCCGCTCCGTGCCCTTGTACTGTATCCTGATCGCGATGTTTGCTGAGCCGGCCTCGAGCGTTTTCACCCGCTCTTGCTGCGGCTTCGCGGCTAGGGCTGGCTCCGCCGGTCCCGACCGTGAGTTTCCCTGAGGTTGTTCTTCTATTGGTTGCGACAGCGCACTTCCATTGTGGTCAATCGGGTCATGCATGGTGATCGTTTTCTTTCTAGAAATAGAGTTGTGCTGCCGCAGCAAGTGGACCCCATTGTCAACTTTAGGTCGTCTCAGACTGATACCCAGCCTAGAGCAGGTGACTTTCAGAGAACCAACGGTCACGTCGAGTATCTCAGCGATCCCTTCTCGGCTCTCTCCCCGCTCCACGAGATTTCTAATCTGCTGAAGTCTCTCCAGCGTAAACTTTGTCGGCCTACCACGAGTAGTCAGCAGTTGCGGGCTGAGCTTCGCCGGCGTTCCCGTAGATAAATTACCGAAGGTCATTGGTGAGCCCGCCTAGAGTTCGTGTTAACTGACGCATCCGAGAGGTTGCTTTTGGGTTATGGCGCACGATCGCGCCCCGTGGCCGATCAAGCCCCGTCGTTCCGGCTTTGGCCCGCAGTGCCGCGGAATCGGAGCTCCGCGGTGAACTCACCCGGTGGGGGCGCCGCCGGAGAGGCGGGCCAGGGCCTCGCATGTAGTGGAGTTCTGGCCGATAGCGATCGAAGCAACTGCGCCACAGGCTGAGCCAGACCTTGATCAACTCAGCGCGCAGAGATGGTGGGGTCTCGTGTTGGCGTGATTGTGGAGAGAGGTGCGTGGGCACGGTCCGTCTCCGCTCAATGCGGCTTGCCGATCACCGACGAGAAGGGACCTGAGGCATCTCGTCGTCGTGAGCGCAACCAAACGTCAGGCGAGGGCAGTTCGGCAAATCGGTAGAGACTTGGCGTGGGCGTGGCCGCGATACGTCGTATGCACGCGGGGAAAGACCAGCCAGTGCCTTCGAGGTGATGGCGTCGAACCGAGACGCCGACGTGTGCTGACAGGATTGGGCCAAAAGTAGGCTGGCATTGCTCCAGTCTTGCTGAAGAAGGCCGCTCGCGCGATTGAAGTCGTTGTTCGACATGGCAGGGCACTCCTCAATCTCTCATTCCGCGATTGCCCGACCAGGGTGGACCAAGAGCAGCGGGGCGTGACCTCGAAAAACTACCGGGCATCGGCGTGAGAAATTACGAGCCTAGCAAGAGACGTGGCGCTGTCCTGCGAGCACCTGACCGGGATGGCGGGACCCTGCGCACTGTCCGCGAGGCCCGTGAGCACATGCTGGCTTTGGCGGATGGCCGCTCGATGCGGCAGCAATGGCAACACGCAGCCCTGCGCATCCTCGAGCGAAGTGATGTTGCGACCGTGAGCCGGCAGGTCGAGCTAGCGCTATTCGGCAGATTTTTTTGGAGCGCCGATACGACTGCACCACCCTGGTCGCCGTTGCGGATTTCCGAGGCGAGGACACGACTGCGGAGCATTCGGTCGGAGCGCAGCGACTCTTGATCCTGGATTTGCGCTGCGGCGCGCGGTAGGCGGCTGATGCTAGGCGGCGATCCTGCCGACCGGGAACGGGCCGTGGCCTGGATGCTGGAAGTCGGCGTCAACTACATCAAGCGCCCCGCGTGAGAATGCCGGCGCTGATTTCGACGCCCGGACGTCATTTTACATTTTCGGCGCCTCCACGTCGGTTAGATCGCTCAGATCCGCGGCGGGCTTGCCGATGGCGGCGAGTGCTGCGCGGAGCTGCCCGCCTGCGCGGTCGAGGACGTTTGCCGCTTCCTTTACGTCACAGCCATGCAGAAGCAGTACTGCGAGCTTTACGTTCCCGTTTGCCCGATGCAATGCTCCTCGTGCCTGCTCGCCGCTGCACGCGGTGAGCCGCATGAGGATGCTTTCGCTACGTCGCACCAGTTTCTGATTGACGGCTTGGAGGTCTACCATGAGCCCGTCGTAGACGCGGCCCAGCAAGATCATAACCAGAGATGAGAAGACATTGAGGGTGATACGCTGCGCCGTTCCGGCTTTCATTCTTGTGGACCCTGCAATCGGCTCCGCACCGGTGTCGAGCCAGATGGCGTGATCGGCTTGCTCGAGGATGGGCGTATCGCGGTTGTTTGCAACTCCGATCGTCAAAGCGCCTCGTCGGCTTGCTTCCCTCAGGCAAGACAGCGTGAACGGCGTGGTTCCGCTTGCGGCGACGGCAATGACGACGTCGTCGATGCCGATTTCGTGCTGCTGAACAAGTCGGACACCTTGATCGACGGCGTCCTCGGCGCCTTCGACCGACCGCAGCAACGCATCCCTGCCGCCTGCCATGAGAAGCAGCAGACGATCTTGCGGCCAGCTGAAAGTCGGAATGAGCTCCGCGCCGTCTTGGACCGCCAATCGGCCGGAGGTGCCCGCGCCGACATAGACCAGCCGGCCGCCGTTTCGCAATCTCGCTTCAGCGGCAAGTGCAGCCCTCACCAGGGCAGGGCAGGCGGCCCTCACCGCCGCCACTGCCGTGAATTGCCCCTCGATCATCGCCTCGGCGATGTCTGAGGGCTCCCAGACGCCGATGTCGGAATATCGCGGGCTAGCGCGCTCGGTATCCATATGTCACGCGAAATGTTGACATGCAGGGGAACGCTTTCCAATCCGATGCCGTCGATGGCGCCCGGCAATTGGGCCGCAGTGTCGCGGAATCGGAGCTCCGCGGTGAACTCACCCGGTGGGGGCGCCGCCGGAGAGCGCCGCGGCGAGCATCAACGGCGGCGCTGCCCGAACAAGTATTCTCATTGCATCGGGCGTGGCGAGCTCCTAGCCGCTGATGCGCTCGATCGCCGCGCCGCAGCCGGCGAGCTTGTCCTCGAGCCGCTCGAAGCCGCGGTCGAGGTGATAGACGCGATTGACCATGGTCACGCCCTCGGCCGCGAGCGCGGCGATGACGAGCGAGACCGACGCGCGCAGATCGGTCGCCATCACCGGCGCGCCCTTGAGCTTTTCCACGCCCTCGATGGTCGCGCATTCGCCGTCGAGCTGGATATGCGCGCCGAGCCGCACCAGCTCCTGCACGTGCATGAAGCGGTTCTCGAAGATGGTCTCGGTGATGCGCGAGGTGCCCTTCGCCCGCGTCATCAGCGCCATCAGCTGGGCCTGCAGATCGGTCGGGAAGCCCGGGAATGGCGGGGTCGTCACCTCGACCGCGCGCGATGCCCGCGCCGTTGCGCGCCACGCGCATGCCTGCATTGGTGGCTGTGATCGCCGACGCCGGCCTGCACGAGCACGTCGAGCGCCGCCTGCAGCAGCTCGGGCGCGCGCATTTTCCAGCAGCACGTCGCCGCCGGTCATCGCGACCGCCATGGCATAGGTGCCGGTCTCGATGCGATCGGGCAGCACGCGGTGGCGTGCGCCGTGCAGCTTCGGCACGCCCTCGACCACGATGCGCGAGGTGCCGGCACCGGAGATCCGGGCGCCCATCTTGTTGAGGCAATCGGCGACGTCGGTGATCTCCGGCTCGCGCGCGGCGTTCTCGATCACGGTCGTGCCGCGGGCGAGCGCAGCCGCCATCATCGCGGTGTGGGTGCCGCCGACCGTCACCTTGGGAAATCTTGATCTCGCCGCCCTTGAGCCCAGTTCTGGCGCGCGCGATGACGTAGCCGCCGTCGATCTCGATCTCTGCGCCCAGACGTTCGAGCGCCATGATCAGCAGGTCGACCGGCCGCGTGCCGATGGCGCAGCCGCCCGGCATCGATACCCTCGCCTCGCCCATGCGCGCGACCAGCGGGCCATCACCCAGAAGCTCGCCCGCATCCGCGAGACGAGCTCATAGGGCGCGGTGGTATCGACGATGTTGGCGGCGGAGATGTGCAGTGTCTGGCCGTCGTACTGGGTCTCGCCCGGCCGCTTGCCGGAGACCATGATGTCGACGCCGTGATTGCCGAGGATGCGCTTAAGAAGGCTCACGTCGGCGAGCCGCGGGACATTGTCGAGAATGAGCGTTTCATCGGTGAGCAGGCTCGCGATCATCAGCGGCAAAGTGGCGTTCTTGGCGCCCGAGATCGGAATCGTTCCGTTGAGTTTTTGACCGCCGTTGATGCGAATGCGATCCATGCCCCACCCCCGTTTCCGGCGAATGCCGCCGATCCATGCCTACCGCGGCGCCTTTGCGCAGCCGCTCGGACTGGCCGCAAGGCGTCGGCGCCCGGCTCAGCCCTCTCGTTTATCTGGGGCTGGCGACGTAAGTAAGCGGTGTTTTCCATGGGGTCCTCCTTACTTGCGCGATTGCCCAACCAGGTTGGACCAAGAGCAGCGGAGCGTGACCTCGAAAAACTACCGGGCATCGGCGTGAGAAATTACGAGCCTAGCAATCGGGAGAGACGTAGCGCTGTCCTGCGAGCACCGCTGGTCCTATTTCATCGGCCGCGGAAAGGTCGACTACACGCTCTATCTCAACAGCGGACTTTCTCAGCCCCGTTGACCAACTCGGCCAATTTTCTTCGGGCATAGAACATGCGTGTTTTTACAGTTGCGGGTAGCACGTCGAGAATGTGCGCAACTTCATCGACTGACTTCTCGTGATAGTAGACCAGGTCGATGACCTGACGATGGTCAGGCGACAGTCGGGTCAATGCCCGGCGCAGCAGTTCGCCCCGATCCTTTTCCTGCAATGCGACTTCCGGGTCATTCGCCGGATCCGCGATGGTGGCCTCGATTTCTTCGTCCAATTCGACGCCTTCTGTTCGCCGCCGACGTGCCCCCAGGGCCTTATGGCGAGCGATCGACATTAACCACGTCGAGACGGAGGAGCGGCATTGGAAGCGACCCGCATGACGCCACACATCGAGAAAAACCTCGCTCAGGAGGTCCTCGGCAAGCGTCTCATTGCTGACGAACCGAAGAAGCCGGCGGTAGATGTAGGTCCGATGCCTGGCGAACAGAGCCTGCATCGCTGGTTTGCTGCCAGCGGCGATCTGTTCAACCAGGATCTCGTCTGATGAAGTTTCCCCAACCGTGGTTGCAAGCACATTGAAGTAGCTGTTCGACATGGCAGCGCACTCTTCGTTCATTGCGCGATTTGCCCGACCAAGTTGGACCAAGGGCAGCGGCGTGTGAGCTCGAAAAATTTCCGGACATGGGCGTGAAAAATTACGTGCCTGGCAATCGGAAGAGACGTGGCGATGTCCCGCGAGCACCGCGTCAACGTCGGGAAGCAAATCGGTAGCGATTGCGCGTTTGAGGACGGGCGTGTTCTTCGCTCGGGTGAGAATTGACGGAGGTTGAACAGCGATCCGCGCTTCGGCTGTTCAAGCTGCTTGTCCGCATTGCGAGAAAAGCAACGAGACCTCCGCGAGGTGGTGTCAGTCCGAGGACCATCATCGTGGTTCCCCCAAATAGTCGCCGGGTTGGTCACTAGACCTCAACCCTACCCGGCAAAGGGTACGCGCGCGTGACTCAGTAGGCCCAGCCTATCGGCTGCGGCGATGCGTGAGCTCAACATCACATCTTTGGCAGGCTTGTTTCGCTACGCGGTTCGGTCCAGCTTGTAGAGCCGTAGGAGCTCACGAGCGCTCGTCAAGCCTAGGCCCGCCCGTACTTCTCATGCCACCGCGGGCCAGGGCCGCGCATGTAGTGGAGTTCTGGCCGATATCGATCGAAGCAACTGCGCCACAGGCTGAGCCAGACCTTGATCAATTCAGCGCGCCGAAATGGTGGGCTCGCGTGCCGGCGTGATTGTGGAGAGAGGTGCGTGGGCACGGTCCGTCTCCGCTCAATGCGGCTTGCCGATCACCGACGAGAAGGGGGCCTGGGGCATCTCGTCGTCGTGAGCGCAACCAAACGTTAGGCGAGGGCAGTTCGGCAAATCGGTAGAGACTTGGCGTGGGCGTGGCTGCGATACGTCGTATGCACGCGGGGAAAGACCAGCCAGTGCCTTCGAGGTGATGGCGTCGAAACGAGATGCCGACGTGTGCTGACAGGATTGGGCCAAAAGTAGGCCGGCATTACTCCAGTCTTGCTGAAGAAGGCCGCTCGCGCGATTGAAGTCGTTGTTCGACATCGCAGGGCACTCCTCAATCTCTCATTCCGCGATTGCCCGACCAGGGTGGACCAAGAGCAGCGGGCTGTGAGCTCGAAAAACTACCGGGCATCGGCGTGAGAAATTACCGGCCTAGCAATCGGGAGAGACGTAGCGCTGTCCTGCGAGCACCGCGTCAACGGCAGGAAGCAAATCCGTGGCGATTGCGCGTTTGAGGACGAACCCATCTGCACCCGCCTCCAGTGCCGAACGGCTGGCACTCGGCTCGTCATGGACGCTGACAACGATCAGCTTCATGATCGGGCAACGGGCGCGGAGCCGACGCACCAGTCCGATTCCTTCGCCCCGCGTCAGTGAAAAATCCACCACGGCGAGATCGATGGGCAGTCGTGTCGCGCTTTCGAACAATGAGATCTCATCGGCGACCATCAGCACCACGTCGAACGTCGTTTCGAGCAGGCCGCGGACACCCTCGGTCAGACCGTGGTGGCGGTTCGCCAGCAGCGCATAGTGGATACGGTCTGTTGCTCATCGCCTCGGTCATGTCTGCTGGACCGATGCGGCACGCCCTCCGCTCGGTTGAGATTCGATAGAGTTTAACAAGGCGAGGCAGGGTATGACCTCGGTAAAATTACTGGCGTGGCCGACAAGAAATTACGGGGCCTGACGATGGGCCGCTGCACTAGAGCGACCTCAACCGCCACCCCCTTCGGGCTAGATCGTCACAATCCCGTGCTTAATAGCGAAATGGATGAGCTCGGCGCTGTTGTGAAAACCATGCGTCTCCATCATCTGGTACTTGTGGAACTCGACCGTGCGGGGCGAGATCGCGAGCGTCTCGGCGATTTCCTTGGCCGAACGGCCCTCCGCCAGCAGTTGCAGAATTTCCCGCTGGCGCGGCGTCAGCGATGCGGACGGGTCGTTCGCTCCTTTTGATCCGTGCTGGACGCTCTCCAACACGTCTTCCGTCAGCGCAGGCGTAATGAACGTCTTGCCCTTCAGCGCGGCGCGGATCGCGATGACCAGTTCCTCGGGGGCCGAGTGCTTCACCACGAACCCTGCAGCACCGGCCTCCAATGCCCGCCGCGCATAGGCCGCGTTCTGGTGCATGGTCAAGAACACAACCTTGATGTCGGGATTGTCCTTCTTCAGCCGGGGCAGCGCATCGATGCCGTTGAGGTGCGGCATGGAAATGTCCGCCACGACGACGTCCGGCCGCAGCTTGTTGGCGGCGGCCACCATCGCGCGTCCATCGTCCACCACGCCCACCACCTCAAACTCGTCGGCGAGGACGCCCTTCAGCCCTTCGGCGACCATACGGTGATCGTCAGCCAGCAGCACGCGCGGACGGTTCACGTTGCTCCTCCTTCAACGGCACCCAAGCCAGGACCGTGGTGCCGTGACCGGGGGCGCTCTCGACCTCGAGTTCGCCGTCAAGTTGATAAATCCGCTGCCGCATGCTCGCATGGCCGAGACTCGGCCGATCGCGCTGCTGCGCGGGATCAAAACCGGCCCCGTTGTCGCGGACGGCGAGCTGCACGCCGCCGTCCAGGCGCCGCAGCGAAACCTGCACCGCGCTGGCCCCGGCGTGGCGGCGGACATTGCGCAACGCCTCCTGCGTGATGCGATAGAGGCAGAGCGCCACGGCGTACGGCAGCGGCTCGGGTATCTCCTGTGCCTTCACGTCCACTCGCAATGGATGCCATCCGGCCGAAACGTTCGCACTCGGTTTTCAATGCCTCGACCAAGCCGAGTTCTTCGATGATCGTGGGATGCAGCCGATAGGCAAGGGCGTGCACATCCTCGCTCAATCGTATCAAACCTTCGCGCATTGCACGCATCGCGTTGCCGCCGGCAGCACTGGGCAAAATGCGCTCTTCGCGGCCTGCATCAATCGCCAGCACAGCCAGGCGTTGCGTCACGTCATCATGAAGCTCGCGTGCGAGCCGCGAACGCTCCTCTTCCTGTGCGTTGATCAAGCGCCCGCTCAGCTCGCGCGCCGCTTGGCGCTCCTCAGCCCACTTGCGCTCGGTAATGTCACGGGTCAGGCCCTTGAGGCGCACGAAGCGCCCTTCAGCGTCGAATTCGGCTCTCGCTGTTTCCTCGAGCCAGATCTCCCGGCCATCGGGGCGTATGAAGCGGAAGGTGACCGCATACGAAGGGCTGTCGGGGCGGACACCGCGCACCAAGGCTTTGAAGCGCGCGCGGTCGTCCGGATGGACCCGCGTAAGGAAGGACGAGGCGGTAACAGTTTGCTGCGGATCGAACCCCAAGACCTGCGCGACATTTTCGCTGTGCCGCGACAAATCGGTGCGGACATCCCACTCGAACGCCGTCACCGCCCCGGCCGCCAACGCTTCCTGCAACCGCGCTTCGCTCTCCTCGAGCACGGCCTCGTGCTGACGCCGCTCGGCGAAAAGCGCAGCAAGAACGAACGCGCAGATCGCCACTCCCAAGATGCTGGATTGGGCGCCCAGGATGCGGTCGTCCATCGCGAGACCGGGGTTGCCGAAATGCCCGATGCCGAAGGTGATCGCCCAAACGATCGTGAGGGACACGATGAACGCAGCCGCCGAGGCGAAGACCGGCCGGCAACGAGCCGAAAGCCACAGCAGCAGCGGGAACAGCAGGGCGACTGGCACCAAGGTTCCCCAAGGCTCCGACGGCGTCGAAATGATCATTCCGGTCATCGCGGCCACCGCCGCGAGTGCCACAGTGCCTTCGATGAGCTCGCTGCGAGGCGGCGGTTTGCGCAAGGCCGAAGCGAGCCCGATCACCAGCGGTGCAACCGTAATGATGCCGAGCGCATCGGATGCAAACCAATGCTGCCAGGTGATCAAGGCCGGCGCCGCCGGGCTGTGGAGCAGCTTGTACGCCACGGTCGCGACGACCCCCGAAGCAGAGGCGCCGACGATCGCCGCCGCCACCAGCCCCAGCACATGGCGCAGCCGGTCGAGGCTGAAATTCGAACCGAAGTAACGTTCGATCAGCCATGCCGTGAGCAGGGCTTCCCCCGCGTTACACAGAGCGAAGGCGAAGGCGCTCCAGACGTTCCGATCGCCCGTGAGATTGGCCACGATGGTCGCGACCATGGTCCCGACGGCCACCGGCCATCGTGCATCGCGCCCAAGAGCGATCAGGACGCCCGATGAAACTCCCGCGGCAGGCCAGAACACCGCCACGCCATCAGGTTTGGTCAGTAGATAAAGGCTCAGACGCGCCGCGAGAAAATAGGCAATGCCGACCGCGACAGCGAGCCCGATCGAGGCAACCCACCAGCGCTCCGGACTGGCGAGGAGGCTCTTCGGCCCTCCTGTGAGCCTACGGTGATCGTCAGCCAGCAGCACGCGCGGACGGTTCACGTTGCTCCTCCTTCAACGGCACCCAAGCCACGACCGTGGTGCCGTGACCGGGGGCGCTCTCGACGTCGAGTTCGCCGTCAAGTTGATAAATCCGTTGCCGCATGCTCGCCTGGCCGAGACTCGGCCGATCGCGGTGCTGCGCGGTATCAAAACCGGCGCCGTTGTCGCAGACGGCGAGCTGCAAGCCGCGGTCCAGACGCCGCAGCGAAACCTGCACCGCGCTGGCCCTGGCGTGGCGGCCGACATTGCGCAACGCCTCCTGCGCGATGCGATAGAGACAGAGCGCCACGGCGTGCGGCGGGCTCGGGAATCTCCTGTGCCTTCACGTCCACTGGAATGGATGCCATCCGGCCGAAACGTTCGCACTCGGTTTTCAATGCCTCGATCAAGCCCAGGTCTTCGAGGATCGTGGGATGCAGCCGGTAGGAAAGGGCGTGCACATCCTCGCTCAATCGTATCAAACCTTCGCGCATTGCGCCCATCGCCTTGCCGCCGGCAGCACTGGGCAAAATGTGCTCTCCGCGGCCTGCGTCGATCGCGAGCAGCGCCAAGCGTTGCGTCACGTCATCATGAAGCTCGCGTGCGAGCCGCGAGCGCTCCTCTTCCTGCGCATTGATCAGCCGTCCGCTCAGCTCGCGCGCTGTTTCTTCCGCTTGCCGGCGCTCGGTGATGTCGAGGGACACGCCGCGCATGCGGAGGGGTTTGCCGTCGCGGTCGAACTCGCAACGCCCGCGCACAGCGATCCAGCGCTCATGCAAGCCCGGCACCACCAGGCGATAGTCGGTTTCAAGTTCGCCATGGCCCTCAAGCGACCATTGCACCGCCCGTCGCATGACCTCGCGATCATCGGCGTGCACCCTCTCCATGAGTTGCTCGAAGGTGAGCGGCCGCGAAGGCGGCCAATCCAGAGTCTTCCGGCCGGTTCGCGTCGCCCACACTTGATCGGATGGAATTTCCCACACCCAGAAACGCAGGTCTGCGGCATCTGCGGCGAGGCTCATGCGCTGTTCGCTCGCGTGCAAGCGCCGCCGATTTACCAGCAGCGCGACAATGAAGGCGGCTTGGATGACGCACAGCGCAACGCCCGCAATGATGTACCACTTGTATTGCTCCAATGCCGTCGTTTCCCGAAAGCGAATCTCACTTCCCGGCGGCAGTCGGCTCTCGCTGATCCCGAAGCGTTGCAGCTGCCGCCAGTCAAATACGGGTCTGCTGAAATCGCCGCTGGTGACGGGAATCGTTGCGGCGTTTTCGCCGTTGAGGATGCGCAACGCGAGCCGCGCCGCTGCCTGGCCGACCGGGACAGGGGTCGCAACGAAGCCGCCCGTGCCGCCAGGACCGACATTAACCTCTGAATCGACTACGATCGGCCGGTTGGCCACGTCGGCGAAGGCCGCGAGACCTTCAGTGGAAATGTAGGTCCCTCCGGCGCCGTCGAGAGTGACGCTCGTGTATATGATGGCCGTATCATCCGGCAGCGCCACCACGCGCTTCCTGATCTCGGTCATCGGCAGGCCGATAAGGTCGATGAATTCGAATTGGGCAGCGAAGGCCGGGATATCGTCCTTGTAATGGTGGCGCACGGTCTGGCGCTCCCAAGCGTCGCCCACTAGGGCGATCCGCTTCAGGTTTGGCACCAGCAGTTGCGCGGCGGTCACCGTATTGCGGAATGGCAGTTGATAGATCGTTCCAGTTATGCCGGAAGGGAGGGGGTGCAAGCGAGCCGCGGTTTCCTCGTCGACCCCGGCAAAAACCACCGGCACCTCGGGCCACAGCTCCGCGCGTGACCGCACTACGAAATCAAGCGAGGGTGATCCCTGGGCAATAACGACGCCGATTGGTCTCTCGCGAAACTTGCCCCGAAGATAGGCGCGCAGAACCTCGTCGTGTGGGGACTTTCCGAAGGGGCTGAGATCGAGGTGCTCCGCATGGACGGAAATGGGCGCCCCCGATGCGGCGGCATTCAGAGTCGATCGGAAGGCGGAGGAGAAAGCGCTGAACCACGCGTTGTGCCTATCGGACTGATCGAGAATCAGCACCGAGCGCGGCAACGGCTCGCGAGCGAACGAGGCCGAAGGCGCGAGACCCACCATCAGCAAAGTGACGAGTCGCCAGAGGAGAAATGCTTGGCGCACCTTGGTATCCTCTACCAAGCGCCTCAATTATCAGCTTAATTTATCAGAAGGGCTCGCGCATTGGGAGCCGAATGTTCGCATCGTTCGCGTCCCCTGTCGCTTTGGCGGGACGCGGCCTTTTTACGTCAGCCAGCAGCACGGGCGGACGGTTCACGTTGCTCCTCCTTCAACGGTACCCAAGCCACGACCGTGGTGCCGTGACCGGGGCGCTCTCGACCTCGAGCTCGCCGTTCAGTTGATAAATCCGTTGCCGCATGCTCGCATGGCCGAGACTCGGCCGATCGCGCTGCTGCGCGGGATCAAAACCGGCGCCGTTGTCGCGGACGGCGAGCTGCAAGCCGCGGTCCAGACGCCGCAGCGAAACCTGCACCGCGCTGGCCCCGGCGTGGCGGCCGACATTGCGCAACGCCTCCTGCGTGATGCGATAGAGACAGAGCGCCACGGCGTGCGGCAGCGGCTCGGGAATCTCCTGGGCCTTCACGTCCACTGGAATGGATGCCACCCCGGCCGAAACGTTCGCACTCGGTTTTCAATGCCTCGATCAGGCCGAGGTCTTCGAGGATCGTGGGATGCAGCCGGTAGGAAAGGGCGTGCACATCCTCGCTCAATCGTATCAAACCTTCGCGCATTGCGCGCATCGCCTTGCCGCCGGCAGCACTGGGCAAAATGTGCTCTCCGCGGCCTGCGTCGATCGCGAGCAGCGCCAAGCGTTGCGTCACGTCATCATGAAGCTCGCGCGCGAGCCGCGAGCGCTCCTCTTCCTGCGCATTAATCAGTCGTCCGCTCAGCTCGCGCGCTGTTTCTTCCGCTTGCCGGCGCTCGGTGATGTCGAGGGACACGCCGCGCATGCGGAGGGGTTTGCCGTCGCGGTCGAACTCGCACCGCCCGCGCGCAGCGACCCAGCGCGTACCCACGCCCGGCACCACCACGCGATAGTCGGCTTCATAGTCACTACGATCCTCCTGCGACCGTTGCACCGCTCGTCGCACTGCCTCGCGGTCATTGGGGTGCACCGTCTCCATGAACTGCTCGAAAGTGAACGGCCGCGAAGGCCACCAACCCAGCATGTTCCGGCCGGTTTGCGTGGCCCACGTTTGATCGGATACAAGGTCGTGCACCCAGCAACGCAGATTTGCAGCATCGGCGGCGAGGCCGATGCTCTCTTCGCTCGCGAGGAACGCTTCTTCCGCTTGCCGGCGCTTGGTGATGTCGATGGTCACGCCGCGCATGCGGAGGGGTTTGCCGTCGCGGTCGAACTCGCACCGCCCGCGCGCAGCGAGCCAGCGCGTATCCAAGCCCGGCGCCACCAGGCGATAGTCGGCTTCATAGTCACCACGACCCTCAAGCGACCGTTGCAACGCTCGTCGCACTGACTCGCGGTCATCGGGGTGCATCCTCTCCATGACCTGCACGAAGGTGAGCGGCTGCGAAGGCTGCCACTCCAGCGTGTTCCGGCCCGTCCCCGTCGTCCACACTTGATCGGATGGAATCTCCCACACCCAGCAATACAGATCTGCGGCATCGGCGGCCTGGCTCGTGCGCTGTTCGCTCACGAGCAACTCGGCGTGAGCGCGCCGCAAGCGCCGCCGATTCGCCAGCAGCGCGACAATGAAGGCGGCTTCGATGACGAACAGCGCGACGCCGGCGAGGACGTACCACTTGTATTGCTCCCACAAACCCGGTTGGCGAAAACGGACCTCGCTCCCGGGGGGCAGTCTGTCCGTGCTGACGTTCCACCGCTGGAGTTCGCGCCAGTCGAAGACCGGTCTGACAAAACTACCGGTAACGACGGGGATGTTCGACGCGCTTTCACCGTTAAGAATGCGCAGCGCAAGCCGCGCTGCGTCGCGGCCGATCGGGTCGGGATCGGCGACCAGGCCGCCCACGCTCCCGTAGCCGACATTGGGGTCGAGGTCGACGACGATCGGCCGGTTGGCGACCTCGGCGACGGAAACGAGCGCATCGCGGGAAATATAGGCCGGCCGATCACCGTCGAAAGTCAAGGTGGTGAAATAGATGACGGTATCCTTGGGCAGCGTGGCAACGCGTTTGCGAAGCTCGGCCATCGGCAGCCCAGTAAGGTCGATGATCCCCACCTCCGCGGCGAGACGCGGGATTTCATCCCTGAAGTGCCGGCGGAAATTTTGCCGCTCGAGCCGATCGCCCACCAGCGCAATCCGCTTAAGGTTGGGCATCAGCGTGCGCGCAACGTTCACCGAGTCACGCAGGGTCTGCCCCCGCACCAATCCGGTCACCCCGGCGGGAATTTGCGCACGCGCCGCCGTCTCCGGATCGACCGACGCGAAGATGGCGGGGACATCCGGCCACAGCTCGGGACGTGCGCGCAGCATGAACGTCAGCGCGGCCGGTCCGATGGTGACAATGACGCCGACCGGCCTGTCTCGATATTTCTCGCGCAAATAGGTTTTCAGAATCTCCTCGTGGCGCGGGCCGCTGGAACGGACGAGATCCAGATTCTCCGAATAAACGCCGATCCGCTCGGCGCTGCCGGCGGTCACGGTCGAACGGAAAGCAGCGGAGATACCGAGCGCGAAGGGAAGACCCGGGTCATTCTCGTCGAGGTACAGCACCGAGCGCGGCAACGGCTCACGAGCGAACGAGGCCGAAGGCGCGAGACCCACCATCAGCAAAGTGGCCAGTCGCCAGACGAGAAATGCTTGGCGCAAGTTGGTATCTCTCTACCAAGCGCCTCATTTATCAGCTTAATTTATCAGAAGGGCTCGCGCATTGGGAGCCGAATGTTCGCATCGTTCGCGTCCCCTGTCGCTTTGGCGGGACGCGGCCCTATTTTGTCTGCTCTGGCGGGGTCGCCTTCGGGCTCAGCCGCGCGTTCCAATTTCTCCGCTGTCTGCATCCAGTGATGCGCCGACTTGAGCATAAAGTTCTTGTGCTCGTCACTCTTTGCACGAGCTGCCCAACGCAAGCACTGCGCGGCGAATTCGCGATATTCTTTGGGTGACATAGGCGCCGAACGCACGCTCCAGCTCCTCACGCAAAATTGTCTAACCGCGACTTGAGCTGTAGCCAAAGGAAATGTCTCCAGCCCATGACATCAGCCATTAGCGAGCCGGCGTTTACTTGCGCTCAATGTCACCAGGCCCATAAGCAACGCGACCGAGCTAAGGCTGCGCATATTGCGATCTTTCAGTGGTATGGGCGGTGGCCCCAGACAGAGCCCCCATCGATGGGCAATCGCTCGCGGCAAAAAAACTCAGCCCGAAGAGCCGTCTCATGGAATTCCGCGGCCTTGAAATCTCAGGTATTCAGCAACCAGCGAATCTGAACAGAGCTGGGACATTCGCAGGCAGAATGTCGCCTGACGACGTAAGTAAGCGGTGTCCATGGGTCCCTCCTTACTTGCGCAATTGCCCGACTAAGTTGGACCAAGAGCAGCGGGGGGTGACCTCGAAAAACTACTGGGCATCGGCGTGAGAAATTACGAGCCTGGCAACCGGGAGAGACGTAGCGGTGTTTCGCGAGCATCGTCGAGGTGCGGCATGGAAATGTCCGCCGCGATGACGTCCGGCCACAGCTTGTTGGCGGTCGGGACGCGGCCCTATTTCATCTGCCTGGCGTGGTCAACGGCGCGATCTGCGGTCGACGTGTGGCCAAGCTTTACGGGGCAGGGCGCTACTTCCTATGCCGAGACTGCTATCCCGCGGCGCAGCGCGCCCTTAGCGTGCGCGGGTTGGCTGCTGGCACGCGCCGAATTGCTCGCGATCTCGCGCACGCCAGCCCCCGGTCTGGCGTCCGTTAGAGGGGCGGCCCTGATGGTAGAAGCTTTCAGTTCCCGAGCACGGTGCTCTTCGAGCGGGCTTGGCGCACGCGCTCCACATCCTTGCGTGCGCTCCGGGTCGCACTTCCCCCGACGTTATGGTCCGCAATGACTCGTGAAATCAAAATCGGCTTCACTGACAAAGTGCGGCTCGCGGCTGGGGAGTTCGGCCTACGCGGCTCGTCGTCAAGCACGGCGATGCGGGGCACCCCCTTCGGCCAGCCGACCTTGCCTCCGGAGATTGGCGGCCATCGCATGGCGTAACGGTCGAAGGCGGAGCGAACGGTCCTGGGAGTTGTTTGGTTGCGGGCGGCTTTCACGTTCGCGGCGGACGTGGTCCGCGGATCGTCGGGCATCGTAGTTCGCGCTTGCGGTCGCTTGAAAAAATACGCGGGCGGATCTGCGGTCGGCCCGTCTACGGTGCCCGAAGCGGCGATGAGCGAATAACCGGCGTCGAACATGCCTTCGAGACTGATCGGCCCGTCCGCCGTGACGGTCTCGCGCAGCGGGTTCTCGGCGAGGATGATTTTCACCCATGTCGGCTGGCAGTGATTCCATTCCACCGTGTTGTGCGGCCCGTACGGGCAGATCAAGCCGTGCCGTGCGGCGATCTCGTGCCAGAGCAGAGCGGCTGGCGTGCCGGGCGCACCAATCCCCGTGACGTCGACGGCGAGCCCGTAAGTATGGAGCGAGTGGAATTTGTCGGCGAAGCCCCCAACGCCGAATGCGGGCGGCCGGTAAGCCGAAAAAATTCCGGCGAACGGCAGCCCGGCTCCTCGCGCCTCAGCAATGGCGGCAGCCAGCCGATTGACGAATTCCGGATGCAGCCGCTCGATCGCGCGTTCGGGCCCCTGCCGCATCATGGTGTAGCCCGGCGTCGCGGTCTCGATCAGATAGGCGCGCGCCCGCGCCGCCCCGTGGGTTTCCATTGCGTGCGCCGGACACGTGCCCTCGCTGATCGCAGACGACTGGGGCCCGATCCCGATATCGTCGGACCTGCAGATCGGAGTGTCATTTCCGGTTTCCAACTGAATTGGCTCGACGGAATCGGCAAGCACTCCATGGCCAGCAAGCAAGGCCACGAATGCGCTGAGCGCCACTCCCGTCACCAGCGGCGTCAATCGAAACCGTCGCATGCACTGGGGTCCTTCCGAGCAGTACGATTATATCTCTGTCCCAGCCAAATGTCGCCGCAGTGCTTCTCGGGACGGTTCGATGGGGTTCACGCGTGAGCGCGAGTCCGCAATGCGCTGCAAAGCGAATGGATCAAGCCGCGTCGTCAATCTCGATTCTATGAGTACGCCTAGACTTCGGCCCGCAAGAGAAACCCCGCCAAGCGCCCCCGGCGGGGTTGTAGAGCGGGCGGCTCGCGGGTCAGGCATTCGGAGCCGAGCGCTCGACCGGCATTCTGTCATGCAGGCCCGACGGCGCGGTTGTGCTGAATTACCGATTAGCCAAAGCATGCGGTTTTAGGTCAGGTGTGGCAGTTTCAGCACAGTCCTGAGCCAGGGCAGGGTCATCACACCGCCAAGCGATAAGGCGGCCGTTGTGATATCCTCACCAGAACGCTGGATGCCTTGCATCCACGATCAGGAGAGGAGACGCGGCCATGCAGAACAAGTCCGCGGGGGTCAACCCCCGCAACTTCAATCCGATGTCAGCTCCCGGGCTTTCGGAAGAGGCGCGCAAGGCGGTGAACGCGGCCTTCGACGCGATGTCGACCTGGCGCAGCGAGATCGCCAACAACAGCGAGAAAAACATTGAGCAAGTCATCGAGAAGATGGCTGCGGCAGCCCGG
This sequence comes from uncultured Alphaproteobacteria bacterium, assembly GCA_963827585.1. GTDB lineage: Bacteria > Pseudomonadota > Alphaproteobacteria > Rhizobiales > Xanthobacteraceae > VAZQ01. The sequence continues at coordinate 1,895 of CAWHCK010000052.1, read as the reverse complement.
GCGCTGGGATGGCCGGAGCAAATCGTCGATGCTGCCCGCGCGCAAATGCAGAGCATCACCAAAATGCAGATCCAAACGATGGATCGCATGATGGACGCTTGGGAAGAGCAGGTAAAATCACCCAATGCGATGACCGACTCCCCGTCGGCGATGCTATCGAAGCTAAAGTCCTTGCCCGGCTTCAGCCCGGCCGGCGGTTGGCCAAACGCGGGCGACCTCCAAATGGCGGCGATGAACCCGATGCAGTTTTGGATGCAAATGGCGGAGGGATGGCAGAAAGCCTGGGCAGAGGGGATGGCGTTTTGGGTCAAGGCCGGCAAGCTGCAGGATGGCGGCGGACCGCGCCGCCACTGATCTTGAAGCACCTCGCGGGCGTGACGATTTCGCCGTGGCGCTAGCGCGCGTTCCGTTGAAATGGAAGCGGCGCAAGCGGCAAACTCGGTCTGCTCCCCTCCCCCTTGTGGCTACGGGATGCATGAAAGTGATTCCATTGGAATTGCAAATCTGATTCAAGACGTTGGGCGTGATTTGGCCGGGGGATTTGCAATGGCTTTTGGGGATATTCGGGTCGCGCAGCGTGCGGACCGGGTGATCGAGCGGATCGCGGCGGAGGGAGCGCTGGTGTTGCGGCGGATCGGCGAGACGCGAGCGGGCGAGATGGCGATGCACGGCTTTTTGTCGTCGCCGCACGTCTCGGTGACTGGGATCGTGGAAACAGCTGCTGCTCGCACGGCCAAGCAATGCATCGGCCGTCGTGTGTTGGCGGTGCAAGACACGACCGAGATCAACTTCGCCGGCCGCGCGAAGAAGCGGCGAGGCTTTGGGCCGGCCGGGGATGGCAAGACGCCGGGCTTTTTCATTCACCCAGTGATTGCGGTGGACGTAGAGACGGAGGCGGTGGTCGGGCTGGTCGACGCGGCGATCTGGACCCGATCGCGAGCGCGCAAAGCGGAGCGCCGGGATCGTCCCTTTGAGGAGAAGGAATCGGCGCGCTGGCATGCCGGCTGTCAGGCCGCGGCCGCGCTCTTGTGCGAAGCGAGTTCGGTGACCATGGTGGCCGACCGGGAAAGCGACATTTATCCGCTGTTCGCGCGCAAGCCTGATCGGCTCGAATTGATCGTGCGTGTTGCACAGGATCGCAATCTGGCCGAGGGCGGGGGCGTGTTCGAAGCGCTTGCCGGAGCCAAACCTGTGGGAACGACCAAAGTGCGTGTGGCGCCGCGCGGACCGGGGGAAAAAGAGCGCATCGCCACGGTCGAGTTGCACGCCGCACCCGTGCGCATCGCGCGTCCGCGGAATAACCATCTGGACGACGTTCCCAAAGCCATCGAGCTCACGCTGGTGGAGGCGCGTGAAGCCGCTCCGCCCGCCGGCAAGCCGGCGCTGCACTGGCGCCTGTACACGACGCATCAGGTCAACACCGCCGCGCAAGCCAACGAAATCGTGCGGCTCTATCGCTTGCGCTGGCGCATCGAGCAATTGTTCCGGGCCCTCAAGAGCGATGGGCTTGCGCTCGAGGACAGCCAAGTCATCGACGCGAAACGCATGTTCAATCTCGCCGCTCTCGGATTGGTCGCCGCGATCCGCATCATCCAACTCGTCGATGCCAGAGATGGAAGTCCTCGCCCCGCTAGTGATGTCATCGACGACGCCTTCGCCAGCGCGCTCGAACGCATCTCCAAAAAACTTGAAGGCAACACCGACCGACAAAAGAATCCACATCCTCTGGGCTCTCTCGCCTTCGTCGCGTGGATCGCTGCGCGGCTCGGCGGCTGGAACTGTTACTACAAGCCACCAGGTCCCAAGACCATGCGCATCGGATGGAACAAGCTCGCCGCAACACTCGAGGGCTATATGCTTGCTACCCAAGGCCAAAATCCTTGAATCCCGTAGCC
>CAWHCK010000051.1:0-398747 GCA_963827585.1 uncultured Alphaproteobacteria bacterium | reverse complement strand
GGCGAGGGAAGGAGGGAGCGCCCTTGCATGAAGTGGTCGCCGATCTCAGCGAAGCGCTCGCACTGCTGCGGTCCCGCTTTGCAGCGGCTGCGGCCGATCAGTGCCTCTGGGCGCTGCGATTTGACACTTGAACTTGCCGTTGCCCTCGGCCATTACCATGGCGGAAGGTGTTCGCTCCAGCTGGCGTTGCGGGCGGGAATGCTGGGATCGGAAACCGAAGTCGGATGAGCACCAGCGTGGCAAGCGATCTTGACACGAGAGAGAGCGTCGCGCGGTGGCGGCGCCGGAAAAATTGCGATCTTTGCCGCCAAGCTGCTCGTGACCGGGGCGTGCTTCTGGTATCTCTCGCGGCAGATCAATTTGGGTCAGGTCATATCCGCCGTTCCGTTGCTGGATTTTCGCTGGGCGGCATTCGCCGTGCTGGTGGTGATGCTGGAGATCCCGCTCGGGGGACTGCGATGGTCCGCCATCGTTGACGCGCTGGCGGCGCGAGACGAACGGGTGACGCGGACCGTCATGATCGGCGTGACCGCCATTGGGGTGTTCTTCGCTCAGGTATTGCCGAGCGTGGCGGGCGACGGCGTGCGCGCCTGGCTGCTCGCTCGACTTGGCGGTGACTGGCGTAACGCCGTGATCAGCGTCGTGCTCGATCGAGCGATCGGCGCGGGCCTGTTGGTCGCGTTGGGATTTGCCATCCTCCTGCTGCTGCCGACCGGCCTCATGGCGCTCGGCGGATATCGCGATCTCGTGCTCGCCGTGTACGGCGGGCTGCTGCTCGCCGGCGCGCTTGGCCTGTTGCTCGCGCCGAAGATAGCGCGGCTACTTGCTCGCTGGCGATATTCTCGTTGGCTGGCCAAATTGGCCGTGGACGCCCGCCGTGTTCTTCTCGGGCCAAGGGGGCCGGTGATCCTGGCCCTCGGATGTCTCATCCACGCGCTCACCATCGCGGTGGTTTGGTCGGTTGGACGCGCCCAGGGCCTCGTCCTCCCCGTTTCGGACGCGGCCGTGTTGTTCACGGTAATTATCGGCGTGGCTCTCGTACCGATCTCGATTAGCGGCTGGGGATTGCGCGAACTCGCTGTCATAGCGCTGCTCGGTAATCACGGTATCGCGCCGGAACGGGCATTGCTTTTTTCGGTCTGCTTCGGCCTCGTTCTCGCGCTTGGTTCGCTGCCCGGGGCCTTCGCTTGGCTGTTGTATTCGTTCGGGCCGTCGTGGCGCTCTGCCGAGCGCGGCGGATGACGGCGCGAACCTCAATCTTTCTGGTACGAGCGCAACACCGGCAGCGCGTCGGGGACGTCCAGCGCCGCGTCAAGCACCCGGCCATTCCTTGGATGGCGGCAACCCTTGACGGCATTGTGGAGGGGACGGAGGCCGTGTTCGAGGCCAAGTTCATGCTGCCCTGCTCGTTCTCCGAGGAGGCGGCCGCCGAAAAGTACATGGCCCAGCTACCAGCACATACATGTGGGTCACCATTGCGACACCGCGGCGTTATCGCAATCGCGAGCACCTTCGCTATGTTGCCCAACAAGCGTGCCTCATTTGCGGCTGCAAACAATTCGACCCGCATCATCTTCGCTACCTGCAACCGCGGGCGCTCGGCCGCAAGGTGAGCGACGAATTCGCCGTCCCGCTCTGACGCTCACATCACCGCGCGGTCCATCACGCTGGCGACGAGCAGGCCTGGTGGAAGGCGGCCGGCATCGACCCCGTCAAGGTCGCCCGTCAGCTCTGGCGACAAACCCGGCTCAATGATCCGCCCGATCATCACCAGGCGGGTCTCGCGGCACGCCCGAAGATGCGGTCGATTGCCTCGGCCTCTGACGGTACGAAGAAATCGCGGTCCGATCAGCTTGCCATAGGCCGCGGGGAGCGCCGGCTTGATTGTGGCGGTCACGCCTCAGCCCTACCGGCTTTACGGCTGGTTTAAGCCGCTCGCCGAGGCGCCGATCTATCTCGCCAACAGCTGGCGTATCCTCAATCAGCTCGCCGATGATCCGATCGAACATCTCGGCGATGCTGATGGAGGCGCCGACCGATCGTGAGGCGGCATGAAGATGAGGCGGCAGAGTTTGACCGAACAGCAGAACCCGCAATCGAGCGGCTTCAGTGCTTGAACTCGCCGGCAGGGATGGTGACGTGAAGCTCCCGCTGATGTCCTTCCTCGAAAGCCTGCTCAACACGACCTCTGGCTTTGGGATTTCGCTGGTGGCTCAGTGGACACCGTTCTAATTGGAGCCTGAACTCGTCGCCGCGCGCGTCGCGATAGCAGTGGTTTGCGCCAATAAATCAAACGGTTGACGGAAGGTGGCGACCACTTCGCCATCCTCCCAAGAGCAGTTCGAAAGTACGAAATTGAGCAGACGGCGCTTTTGGCGCGGTTCTTGCCGAGCGAACAGCTTTTGCGCGTTTCGGGCCAGTTCGAAATCTGCACACCTTCGTCCATGTGAAACTCGTCGGCCTGCTGGTGACGGTCGATCTCGCGCTGCAAGTGCCGCTGCTCCTCGCGCCACTCGCCGGCAAAGCGGTCGTAGAAATCTCCGCCGATCTCTCCCATCGAGCTTGTCGACATACATGGCGTGTATGCGGTCATCGAGGCGCTTGTATTCCGCCTGCAGCCGGGCGATCGCCTCCTGGTGCTCGCGACGCTGGTCGGCATCGCTGGCCTGAAGGCCTCTCGCACCCAGCCGATCACCTCATCGTCGAAGCGCAGCCCCCCCAGCAGCTCTGTGGATTCCGCCTCCAGCACCTCCTCGCGCACATATACGCGCCCGCAGCACCGCGGGCTCGCCTCAGCACCTATCGGCATAGCCGGTCCGATGGTCATCGACGCCACGCTGCTTCTTGATCTCGCCCACGACCGAGCAGCCGCACTTGCCGCAGCGATCAGCCCGGAGATGCGAAGTCGTGGATCATACGTCGATGCTTCTTCGCGGAGCGACCCTCCAGCACGCCTTGCACCCGCTCCCATACTTCGACCGGGTCAGCGGTCAAGGGCCGGGAATGCCCAATATCCACGCGATGGCCACGCCGTCTCGAGGTTACTTCTGCTGATCCCCGACAGCAGCGCTAAAGCGGAGCCATCGACGGCACCGCCGCTTAGGTAAAGGTCGAGGATGCGGCGCGGTAGCTTGGGCCATGCGGCAACGCAGAGCCTCACCACGTCACGCGCAGGCCGACATTGCCCTTTAGGGCGATGTGCGACTCTCCGCTCACCGATGTCAAGATAACTGGCATCGCCGTAGACGCTGACGTAGCGGGTCAGCTTGCCGGTGATGCCACCCCCGCCTTCGAGCGTGGTGCCGCCGTTGCGCCCTGTCGGGATACCGAAGCTATTGAACGCGACGGTGTCGAAGCCATTGGATCCCCACCACACGTTGCCCTTGAGATAAGGCTGCCACACCGCGCCGGTGCTGCCAAAAGTCCCCCGCAACAGCGCGCCTGCGCGCCCGGTGAACACGTCGGCGCGGTCGAACGAGATGGTCGCGATGAACGGAACCAGCGCATGGTCCAACCAGACGCGTTGCCAGATCCCCTGTATCTGCGGCTCGAACGTCAGCCACGGCGCCAGCGTGATCGGATAGCCGGCTTCAATCGAACCCGTGAAGGCGTCTCCGTTGACCGTGGTGCTGACGCCGCGGATGGAGTTCGGAGTACCAAGGAAATGGGTTCCTTGCACGACCGCGTCGATATACCAGTTCGACGGACCAAGATGGGTCCAATAGCCGCCATAACTGGTGGCATCCAGGTCGACATGACCGGCGAGGGCGCCTTCGAAGCCATCGACCAAGCCGTGCACGCTGCCGGATGCACGCGCGTGGGCGACGTAGAAGCCGATATGGTCGCTGTGGCCGTTGATGCTCTCCAGCCGCCACAGGTCGGCTCCGGCCTGGAAGCCCGCAAAAGTGCCATCGAAGTCCGGCCGTGCCCCCTGCGCAAAATGTTCGCGTGTGTGTTGGCCGAACACACGGCCCCATGCACCGACCTTTGTAATGCAGTTCTCATCGCCCGTGATGCCTTTGCCGGCCTTCCATTAGCGATTTTGAGTTTCCCGACTGCAACCGCCCCGCACGAGCAGCTGATCGCCCTGGCGCTCGTTGAAGGTGCCGAGCGTGAGCAAGCCAAGCGTTCGCGCGACGGACGGCACGACCGACATCACCGCGACGCCGGGCTGGAAGAGCGGGATCGGCGCCGCGCCCGGGACGGGGGTGGGCAACGGCGGCGAGCCGGGTGCCGGCTCAGGCGACGGGACGTCTGGCGTCACCGGCGCTACGAGGGTCGAGCGCAGATACCAGTTACCTTGCGATCCCGGAGAGGCGCCGCCCTTAAACAGGAAGTAGTCAAATGCGCCGGCGGTGATGGAGCCGCCCTCGAGTGAAAACGCGCCGGCTGCGGAGCGGGCCGGGTTCAGGACCTGCGTCACCAGGATGCCGTCGCCAACGGTCAGCGCACCCCCGCCGCCGGCATTGCGGATAGCCATGCTTGTTGGGCCGCCCGCGCCGACCAACGTGCCGTCGACGACCAACGTATCGGAGCGCGTTGCGGCGCCGCCTTCATTGAGCACCGTGTCGAGCCTCAGCGTGCCGCCATTGGAGATGAAGGTGCCCGGAGCCGGCAACCCCAGCCTGCCGCGCGCCGGTGATCACGAGCACGTCGCCAGCGACGGGGTTGCTTTGCAGATCGATGATGCCCGAGTTGGTGAAGGTCGTGCGTACGCCGATCAAGTGGCCCTGCAACGGTCCGCCGAGCGCCATTGTGTTGTTGGGATTCCCGAGCGGGAGATACTGCCCCGTGCTGTCCAGTGTCGTGGCGCCTGCCACTGGGGCGAGCGCCAGCGTTCCGTTGTTGGTGAAGCTGTTGTTTGGGCCGTCGCCGAGGTCCGCTATGGCCACCCGAAGCGTATCGCGCACGCCGTCCCCAGTGGTGTCGGCGAAATGCCTCAGGTCGAACAGGCCATTGTTGAGAATGCTGTTATTGCCGCCGGTGAATTGCACGAAGCCGGTGATGGTGCCGTTGTTGATGACGCTGTGTTGTCAGGGATCGCCGGCAACAGCGCGGTCGGACAGTGCGCCGATGATGCCGTTATTGGTCAGGGTCGCGGTGCCGCCGGACGAGCTCGAGGATAACGCCGGCGGCCGGTAGACCGAAGGTCGGATTGGCCGATGCCGGTAAGGCCAGCCTGCCAGCCGCCCATCACCGACTCCGCCTGGCGCGATGTTGACCGCCACGTTACCGCCCGCGGTCGCGTTGATCGCGGTGCTGAACTGTCCCGTGGTGGACACATTGGTCGCATTGACCTGTCACCGTCGCGGGCGCGGTCCAGTCGAAAAAAATCCGCTGTCGGCGGAGATGCCGATTGCGATTGGATGCCGTCCGTCGTATTGATCGGCCCGAAGGAATTGACGGTGATGGTGCCGCCGCCGGGCAAGAGCAGCGATGCCGATGCCGTTCGGGCCCTGAGTTGTAATGCCCGGGGGTGTAGATTCACAAAGATCGGCGCATCGCCACTAAAGCTGGTTGGGCCCGAATACCGAAACCATTGTTACGAAATCCCGGATCGGCAGCCGCGGGACCGAGCATCTGGATTGTCGAGGCCGCGTTCACAGTCACCGCCTGCGCCAGCGGTGCCAGCTACCATCGACAGCGATCCCCGGCTTCGAAGGTCCCCAACTGCGTGCCGCTGACGTTGATATTGGTGCCGGTATCGGTGGTGACCGTCGCCGACCCGTCGCCTAACCGACGCTTAGATGCCGTTCGCAACGGTTCCGCTCACGTTGATCGTGCCGCGACTGTAGCGCACGGACGCATTGCCGACCGCCGCAACCGCGTAGCAAACAAGCCGAGTGATAAAGTTTCCGACCGGTCCGGACGGCGTCGATGCCCGTGAGATTTCCGCGCAGCATCGATTTTGGCGTTGGCGTTCGCGGAGTTGCCCAAATTACATCCATCGTTGGCGCACGCCTGGATGAGAGTGGAATTCGCCCCTCCAGTAGCGGTTATGCCCGGGCCGGTGGCCGGCCTCATAGGTTACGCTCGCTACCGTCTGCCTGCGCCGCTCGAAAAAACGATCGCCCATACCGCGTTGGTGCTATCGGTGCCGATCACATTAATTTAGTGCCCGATGCCGTAATGGTGGCGTTGCCGCTGGCCTGCACTCGCAGTGCGCTTTGGTTAGGGCCACTGGGATTGTTGTATATTGTTTATGGTTGCATCATTCGCAGTCAGCGTGGCCGGAGCGTCGGCCGGGCTCGCGACCGAGGTGTTAGAGAGGTTCACGGCGTTGACGACGGGGCGTCGGCGTGACCTGATACTGGTACCCGGCTGAAGCGTGAGGTTGATGGGGAGTGTTGGTGGTACTGTAGTTGATGTCGGTGGTAAAGGGGCCCGTGCAGGTCGCATGTGCAGGTAGACGAAAGCCGAAGGGTACGGGCGTGCACGTTTGCGCCAGCGCCGGTTCCGATACGCCCAGCGACGAGGACGCCAGCGCGGAGGCCGCGAGAAGCCAAGATTTTCGACGTTTCACAGCGACGCTGGACGGCATGGTTCGCCCCCTGCTTCATCCCCTGCCGTGATCTGCCCGCCAACGCATTGCTTGCAGTTGCGCGGGGTCACAGCCGCCGGGTCCCCACCAATTCTCTTATACGCGCGTTCGGGAAGCCCGCGTCCGGTGCCAAAACCGGGACACGTCGATTTAAAGAAAACCTGTTGCGTTTTCGCGACTGTGACTACTCCCGGGCCTGAAGGCCGGGGCTTCCCAGCCTAGAGGTCGAGGTTCCTTCAGCAAGCGCTGTTAGCCCACAGCGGAGAATGTTCTTTGCGGCGTTTACGTCCCGGTCGTGGACCGCTCCGCAGTCGTCGCAGGTCCATTCTCTTATTCCAAGACCCGCGATACCTCTCGGCCTCGAAGAGGGCAGACGACCATTAATCCCGGCTCAATGATCCTCGCGCGGCTCTTTCATGTCAGTCAGCATGGGTAAGCGATCGATGTTAATGCCCTCTTCGAGTAGTGCCTGGCGCGCCTCTTCGTACGTCTCGTAGCGGACCTTTCCATCCTCCTTGCCGATCATCTGACCCGGCGGACCCGTGCGAGCAACGCTGCGAACAACTTCGGTTGGGTGCGTGCAATGCGGCGAAGATAGCCAAGAAGACCATCCCGTCCGCGATTATCTTCACCGACTTGCTGCGCAGCAAGGATGACCGCCTCGGACAAAGATCGATAGTTTTGTTTTGTGCTCTGGGACGTCTTCTTCGGACGGTTTCCTCGGCGCAACAGTGCGCCACCATTCGGCAATGCTCTAGTTCGTTCATCACTGCCCCGCTAATCCTACTCCAACCCGGCGCCGCCGCTGACACTCGCGGCGGAGCAGCCCGGATGATGGCTGCACTGACCACGGCGGCGCTAGCGCGAGGTCGTGTCGGCGGAAGTGCCGCTTTGACGCAAAACGCGAAGTCGGGGGCAAATGGTTCAAAAGAAATTAATAGCGTACCTATAGCGGGTGTTCTGGACCCTGGCCCCTGCGTTTCACCTTCAAAACACACGAGGGACGTCGCTTCCCATCTCGATTAACAGGCATGAGTAGCTTGGCGGTAGAGCGCGATTACGCTCGTCTCTAACCAATCCGGCATCGGCCGTGGCTATTTCGATGAAAAGGCCCATGCGGACTTGACGCGATGGATGTGCAATCGCTTTGAAGCGGAGCGCGCGGCGATCGCCCGCGTCTATCACTGCCCCTACCATCCTCTGCACGGCATCGGCGAGTACCGGCGCGAGCATCCGTGGCGCAAGCCCAATCCGGGAATGATCTTGCAGGCCATATTCGACTTCAGGCTTGATCCCGCTCGTTGCGCGATCGTGGGCGACAACATGAGCGACATCGAAGCCGGCGCGGCGGCAGGGCTTGGTTTGCGGATTCTGGTCGCATCCCGGCCTTGCCAAAACGGGGGGCGGCGATTCCCACCCCATGAAGGGGTCGCCGATCTCAGCGAAGCGCTCGCACTGCTCCGGTCCCGCTTTGCGCCAGCCGCGGCCCAACAGCGCTCCGGGCATCCTTAAGGCACCAGCGATTCAACGCTTGAACTTGGCGTTCCCATCGGCCATTAACATTGCCGAAATTGGATCGACGCCAAGTTGGCGAGCGATCTTGAGACCTCGAGCCCATCGCGCAAAGAAAGTTGCAATTTTGCCGCCTAAGTCGGCCCATCCGTTGCAGGATTTCCGCTGGGCCGCGTTCGCCATTCTGTTGGTGGCGCTCCAGATCTCGCTCCTGGGTTGCGTGGGTCATGGGACGGGGGACCACGATTTGTGCGCGCGCAGGACGTGAAAAAAGTCACAAAGAGCTTGACCCTTTTTGTGGTAGCCGTCGTCTAAGGATTGTGGACTCATGCCGGCAATGTATCCGAATGCGTCGCGGTACGGCGTCGTTACGTAGCTGTTGCTGGACTGACCAGGTCTCGACAAGCCCATGATCTTCTTCGGCGGTAGTTCGACCCATCCTGACGTGGCGGCCGCCTTGCGCGATTGCCGGCGCGCGTTCGGGAGCGTGGCCCTGTTCTCGGGCGTCGTGAACCTGCTGATGCTCGCCGGCCCGCTGTACATGCTGCAGGTCTACGACCGGGTCTTGAGCAGCCGCAGCGTGCCCACGCTGATCGCCCTCTCGATCTTCCTGGTCGGCGCCTACGCATTCCAGGGCGTTCTCGATTTGATCCGCTCGCGTGTCGTCGTCCGTGCGGCGATGCTGCTCGATCAGCGCCTCGCCCTGGCCGTGCATGGCGCCATGATCCGGCTTTCCATTGCGACCCGGCATCCCGGCGAGAGCCCCGCAGCCGATCCGTGACCTCGATCAGATCCGCGCCTTCCTGACCGGCGCGGGCCCCATCGCCATCTGCGATATGCCGTGGATACCGGTATTCCTCTACATCTGTTTCCTCATTCATCCCTGGCTCGGTCTTGGCGGCGACCGCGGGCGGCATCACGCTGTTTGCGATGACGCTGTTGACCGAACGCGCCAGCCGCGGTCCCGCGCGGACCGCAGCGCAGGACGCCGGGATGCGCTCGGTCATGGTGGATGCCCAGCGCCGCAGCGGCGAGACCATCATGGCGATGGGGATGGCCGGAGCGCTGGCGCAGCGTTGGGGAGGGATCAACGACCGCTACATCGGCGCCACTGCCCGCTTGAGCGATGTCGCGAGTTCCTTTGGCAGCGTGTCGAAAGTCCTGCGGCTGTTGCTGCAGTCGTTGATGCTCGGGCTCGGCGCCTATCTCGTGCTCAGGCTGGAACTGACGGCCGGCGCCATGATCGCCGCCTCCATCATGATGGGTCGCGCGCTCGCGCCGATCGAAACCGCCATCGCGAACTGGCGCGCTTTCGTCGCTGCCCGCCAAAGCATCGCACGGCTGTCCGAAACGCTCACGCGTACCGAGCCGAAGCGAGCGGCCACCGCGCTGCCGAAGCCGGCGCGCAGCCTCGACGTCGAACAGGTCACGGTCGTCCCGCCGGGGGGCATGACGCCGATCGTCGCGGGTGTGCGCTTCGGCCTCAAGGCGGGCGACGTGCTCGGCATCATCGGTCCGAGCGGCGCCGGCAAGACCTCGCTCGTGCGCACCCTCGTCGGCGTCTGGCGGCCCGCCAAGGGCAGCGTGCGGCTCGATGGCGCGGCGCTCGATCAGTGGGAGCCGGAGGTGCTCGGTCAGCACATCGGATTCATCTCGCAGATGGTCGAGCTGTTCGATGGAACCATCTCGGAGAATATCGCGAGAATGAGCGTTTCGCCGGATGCCGAGGCGGTGCTTCGCGCCGCGCAAGCGGCCGGTGCCCACGACATGATCCTGCGCCTTCCGTCCGGCTACGATACCAGGATCGGCGAAGGGGGCGCGGTGCTGTCGGCGGGGCAGCGGCAGCGCATCGCGCTGGCGCGCGCCTTGCACGGCGACCCGTTCCTCGTCGTGCTCGACGAGCCGAACTCCAACCTCGATAATGACGGCGAGCTGGCATTGCGCCAGGCGATGGTCAACCTCAAGGCGCGGGGGGCCATCGTCGTGCTGATCGCGCACCGACCGTCGGTCCTCTCGGTTTGCGACCAGGTCCTGTTGCTCGCCAACGGCACGCAGCAGGAGTTCGGACCGCGTGACGAGATCTTGCGCAAGGTCGTCCAGCAGCGCGCGCCTGCGGCGGCGCCCGCGGCTGCGGCCGCGGCAGGCAATCTCAAAGTGGTCGGCGCCGCGGCGGGTGGAGGCTAGACGTGACTGCGACCAAGCCGGATCCCCGGCGTGCGATCCGCAAGCTCAATCTCATCGGGCTGGCCATCGCGGTTCTGCTCATCGGCGGCGTCGGCGGCTGGGCGACGACCACCCACCTGGCGGGCGCCGTCATTGCATCCGGTTCGATCGTCGTCGAGTCCAACGTGAAGAAGGTGCAGCATCCGACCGGCGGCGTGGTGGGTGAAATTCTCGTCAAGGAAGGCGGCGAGGTGAAGGATGGCCAGGTCGTGCTGCGGCTCGACGACACGGTGACCAAAGCGACGCTCGGCGTGGTGCGATCCCAGCTCGACGAATTCACGGCCAGGCAGGCTCGGCTTCTCGCCGAGCGCGACGGCGACGACGCCATCGACTTCCCGACCCAATTGACGAACCGGCGCGGCGATCCATCGGTTGCTACGGCAACGGCTGGCGAGGAGAAGCTGTTCGAAGTCGCGAAAGACCGCGCGGACCGGCCAGCGCGCGCAATTGCGCGAGCGGATTGCCCAGATGAACGAGGAGATCCGCGGCCTGTCGGCGCAGCTGGCGGCAAAGGAAACCGAGCTCGATCTGATCGGGCAGGAGCTCGTGGGCGTCGCCGATCTCTACAAGAAGAACCTCGTCTCCATTTCGCGTTTCATGCAGCTTCAGCGCGACCAGACACGGCTGCAGGGCGAGCGTGGCTCGCTCATCGCCGACATCGCGCGTGCGCGCGGCAAGATCAGCGAAACCGAGCTGCAGGTCATCCAGCTCGACCAGGATTTCCGGACCGAGGTGCTGAAGGAGCTGCGCGACGCGCAAGGCAAGATCGCAGAGCTCAAGGAGCGGGTCACGGCGGCCGAGGACCAGCTCAAGCGCGTCGATCTGCGCGCGCCGCAATCCGGTTTCGTCCACCAGCTCGCGGTGCACACCGTGGGCGGCGTGATCAGCAACGGTGAGACCATCATGCTGATCGTCCCGCGCGCCGACGACCTGGTGGCGGAGGCCAAAGTGGCCCCCAACGACATCGACCAGGTGGCCGTGGGGGCGAAGGCGGTGGTGCGCATCATGGCCGGCAACCAGCGGACCTCGCCCGAGATCGCCGGCACGGTGATCCGCGTGTCCGCCGACCTCGCCCGCGAGCAGGCAAACGCCGGTCAGCCGGCGCAGGCCTACTACACCGTTCGCATTTCGCTGCCGCCGGAGGAGGTCGCCCGCCTGCAGGACCTTCGCCTCGTTCCCGGCATGCCGGTCGAAGCTTTCATCCAGACCTACGCGCGCACCCCGCTCGAGTACCTGCTCAAGCCGCTGCACGATCAGATCGCGCGGACATTCCGCGAGCGCTGACCGCGCATGGGGGCGGTCTCGACGAAGGGGGAGCCAAGTCGGATGGGGTCCAGCGCGGCCAGCGATCTTGAGACCCGGAGCCCGCCGCGTGGCGGTGGTGCCGAAAAGGTCGCATTCTTTGCCGCCAAGCTGCTCGTGACCGGGTCGTGCTTCTGGTACGTCTCGCGGCAGGTCGATCTGAGCCAGGCCCTGTCCGCCATCCCGTCGCTGGATGTTGGCTGGGCCGCGCTCGCGATCGTCTTGGCGATGCTGCAAATTCCGCTCTTGGGCCTGCGCTGGCGCAATGTCGTGGACGGGCTCGCGGCGCGTGGTGCGCGGATGACGCGATCCGCCATGATAGCCGCCACTGCGATCGGGACGTTCTTCGCCCAGGTCTTGCCGAGCGTGGCAGGAGAGGGCGTGCGCGCCTGGCTGCTCGTTCGGCTCGGCTGTGGCTGGCGTAACGCGGTCACGAGCGTGGTGATCGATCGGGCGACTGGTGTGGGCCTGCTGGTTGCACTGGCATTCGTCATCCTGCTGTTGCCGTCCGGCTTCACTGCGCTCGGCGGCTATCGCGAGCTCGTGCTCTGTCGTTTACGGCGCGCTGCTCCTTGCCGGCGCGCTCGGTCTGCTGCTGGCGCCGAAGCTCGTCCCGCCGCTTGCGCGATGGCGATATTCCCGTTGGCTCGCGACGCTGGCCGCCGACGCCCATCGCGTTCTGCTGGGGCGGAACGGCCCCGCTGATCCTGGGCATCGGATGCCTCATCCATGCATTCACCATCGTCATCGTCTGGTCGCTCGGACGCGCACAGGGCCTCGTGCTACCCGTCGGCGAAGCGGCGGTACTGTTCACGGTCATGACCGGCGTGGCGCTCGTCCCGATATCGATCGGCGGCTGGGGCCTGCGGGAACTCGCCGTGGTCTCGCTCCTGGGCAATCACGGCGTTGCGCCGGAACAGGCGCTGCTGTTTTCGGTATGCTTCGGTCTTGCCCTGGCGCTGGGTTCGCTGCCCGGTGCGCTCGCCTGGCTGCTATATTCGTTCCCGCCCGCGCGACCCTCTGCCGAGCTCGGCGCATGAGCGCGAGTTTCGCGTCGCGCACATCGGATCCCGCAAATGTGGCGCCACTCTTATCGCTCGACGGCATTGGACGCGCCCAGGCTTGAACAAGCGACGATGCGCCGTGGAGTACCTCAATGAGTGAGTCGTCGGGCAAGGTGGCCCTCATCGCCGGCGTGACCGGGCAGGATGGCGCCTACCTTGCCGAATTTCTCTTGTCCAAGGGGTACGTGGTCCATGGCGTGAAGCGCCGTTCGTCGTCGTTCAACACCGAGCGGATCGATCATCTGATTCACGACCCGCACGAGGAGGGCGTCACCTTCCATCTGCATTACGGCGATGTGACCGACGCGACGAATATCATCCGCATCGTGCAGGAAACGCAGCCGGACGAGATCTACAATCTCGCGGCGCAATCCCATGTGCAGGTCTCGTTCGAGACCCCGGAATACACGGCCAATGCCGATGGACTTGGGACCCTGCGGCTGCTCGAGGCCATCCGCATCCTGGGCCGGGAAGACAAGACCCGGTTCTATCAGGCCTCGACCTCCGAATTGTTCGGCAAGGCCCACGAGGTGCCGCAACGAGAGACGACGCCGTTTTATCCGCGCTCTCCTTACGCGGCGGCGAAGCTTTATGCCCATTGGATCACGGTCAACTATCGCGAGGCCTACGGCATGCATGCCTCCAACGGCATCCTGTTCAATCACGAGAGCCCGATCCGAGGCGAAACCTTCGTTACCCGCAAGATCACGCGTGCGGTTGCTTCGATCGAGTATGGGCTGCAGCAGAAGCTGTTCCTGGGGAATCTCGATGCCATACGCGACTGGGGACATGCGCGCGATTTCGTCGAGGGAATGTGGCTGATTCTGCAGCAGGACGAGCCCGACGATTATGTGCTGGCGACCGGGGAGGGCCACGCGGTGCGCGAATTCGTCGAGAAGGCCTTCGCCCATGTCGGGCGGACGATCGTTTGGCTGCGGAAGCGGCGCCGAGGAGAAGGGAATCGAGAAGTCGACGGGCGACGTGCTCGTCGAGGTCGACCCGCGCTATTTCCGGCCGACCGAAGTCGATTCGCTTATCGGCGATGCCGAGCAAGGCACGAGGCAAGCTCGGTTGGCGGCACAAGACGAGCTTCGATACCCTGGTGACGGACATGGTGGAAGCGGACCTGGTCGCGATCCGGGACGAGCGGGAACGCCGTAACCGCCACGGCTGAAGTCGCGAGAGCAGGTCTTCTCATGCGAATAGCGATGATCGGTAGCGGCTATGTGGGGCTCGTGTCCGGGGCGTGCTTTTCCGATTTCGGGCATCTGGTGACCTGCATCGACAAGGATGCGGCGAAGATCGGGCAGCTTCGCAGCGGGATGATCCCGATCTTCGAGCCCGGGCTCGAAGCCCTGATCGCCGAGCAATGTCGAAGCCGGCCGCCTGTCATTTACGACCGAATCCGCCGCCGCCATTCGTTCAGCCGACGCGATATTCCTCGCCGTCGGGACCCCGTCCCGCCGCGGTGACGGCTTTGCCGACCTTTCCTACGTCTACGACGCGGCGCGCGAGATCGCGGCCGAAATGCAGGGACGCTACCGTCGTCGTCATCAAGTCGACGGTGCCGGTCGGCACCAATGACGAGGTCGATGCCATCATTCGCAAGCTGCGGCCCGACGCGGACTTCGCCGTGGTCTCAAATCCGGAGTTCTTGCGCGAGGGCGCCGCCATCGAGGATTTCAAGCGCCCGGATCGGGTGGTGGTCGGCACCGACGACGAGCGGGCACGCCGGGTGATGCGCGAGCTCTATCGGCCGCTGTTCATCAACGAGACGCCGCATCCTGTTCACCGGGCGCCGCGCCGCCGAGCTCATCAAATACGCCGCCAACGCTTTTCTTGCCACCAAGATCACGTTCATCAACGAAATGGCGGACCTTTGCGAGAAGTGCGGTGCGGACGTGCAGGAGGTCGCGCGCGGCATGGGACTCGATCGCCGCATCGCCAGCAAGTTCCTGCATGCCGGACCGGGTTTCGGCGGCTCGTGCTTTCCCAAGGACACCGCGGCCCTGACCGCCATCGGGCAGCGCTACGGCACGCCGATCAAGATCGTGGAGACGGTGATCGGGGTGAACGATGCGCGCAAGCGCGCGATGGCCGCCAAGGTCGTGGCGGCCTGCGGCGGCTCGCTCGCCGGCAAGACGGTCGCGGTGCTGGGCCTGACCTTCAAGCCCAACACCGACGACATGCGCGAGGCGCCGAGCCTCGTCATCGTGCCTGCGCTCGAGGCCGAAGGCGCGCGCGTGCGCGCCTACGATCCGCACGGCATGGCAGGAGGCCCGCAAGCTGATGCCGCAACTCGAGACCGCCGCCGACCCCTATGCCTGCATCGAGGGTGCGGATGCGATGCTGATCCTCACGGAATGGGACCAGTTCCGCGCGCTCGATCTTGATCGCGTGAAAGCGGCGTTGCGCAGCCCGGTGGTCGTCGACTTGCGCAACATCTACAAGCCCGCCGACCTGGCCGCCAAGGGCTTGACCTATGTCAGCGTCGGGCGGGGTTGATGCGCCAAGGGCAGCTGAATTACCGTCCGTAAACGTCGTCGAGGCGCACGATGTCGTCCTCGCCGAGATAGCTGCCGACCTGCACCTCGATCAATTCGAGCGGGATCTTGCCGGGATTGGCGAGCCGATGAACGCTGCCGATCGGGATATAGATCGAATTCGTTCTCGTGCACGCTGCGCACGTCGTTGCCGATCGTGACCTCGGCCGTTCCCTTGACCACGACCCAGTGCTCGGAGCGATGGAAGTGCTTCTGCAGCGAGAGCTTGCTGCCCGGCTTCACGACGATGCGTTTCACCCGGTAGCGCGGGGCGATGTCCACGTCCTGGTAATATCCCCACGGGCGATAGATGCGGCGGTGCTCGACCGCCGCGCGATGATTGTGCGCCTTGAGCTGCTCGACCAGCGCCTTGACCTGCTCGGCCTTGGCGCGCGACGCTGACCAGCACGGCGTCCGCGGTCGAGACGACGATGACGTCGTCGAGCCCGACCACGGTGGTGAGCACCGGATTCCTCCGAGCGCACGAGGCTGTTGCGGCTGTCCAGCATGACCACCGGACCGTCGGTCGCATTGCCGGCAGCGTCGTGATCGAGGATGTCCCAGACCGCGCTCCAGCTGCCGACATCCGACCAGCCGAGATCGGCGGGAACCACGGCGGCGAGCTTGGTGCGCTCCATCACCGCATAGTCGATCGATTTCTTCGGCGCGCGCGCGAACGGCTCGGCTGCCAGCCGCAGGAAATCGAGGTCGCGCGTGAGGCCGGCGACCGCCGCCGTCGCGGCCTCGGCCATGGCCGGCTCGAAGCGCTCGATCTCGCCGAGCATGGTCGCGGCGTGAAACAGGAAATTGCCGCTGTTCCAGAGATAGCGATCGGCCACGTAGCTCGCGGCGGTCGCGGCATCGGGCTTTTCCACGAACGCCTCGACCGCGCGCACCGATGCGCCGTTGAGCTTCTCGCCGGGACGGATGTAGCCGTAATTCGTCGCCGGATGGGTGGGCTCGATGCCGAAGGTGACGATCCGTCCTTCGGCAGCGGCGACGGCCGCACGCCGACAGGCCTCGCGGAAAGCGTCGGGCTTGCGGACGACGTGGTCGGCCGCCAGCACCAGCACCAGGGCCTCGCGATCGCGTTCGGCCGCGAGCACGGCGGACGACCGCGACCGCGGGACCGGAATCGCGGCGCATCGGCTCGAGCACGATGTCCGCCTCGATGCCGCGCTCGCGCAGCTGCTCCGCCACCACGAAGCGGAAGTCGGCATTGGTGATGACGATCGGGCGCGCGAACAAGTCGGGGTCCGAAATGCGCGCGAGCACCTGCTGGAACGTCGACTCCTGTCCGACCAGGGGGACGAACTGCTTCGGCATGCTCTCGCGCGAGACCGGCCACAGCCGCGTTCCCGCGCCGCCGCACATGATCACCGGGATGATTTGAGCGGGCATCAGCTAGTGTCCCGATTCCGAAGTTCGTATGATCTCGCCGCACCCTCCGATACGAACTTCGGAATCGAAGGACACTGGCAACTCTATGATTTTAGTGCCCCTCTTGAACCCGAAGTTCGCAATCGGACTCGCGGAACGGGTGTGCGAGCTTCGGGTTCGGGGCACTAGAGCGTGATGGCTTTAGGTTGAGTCGCAATCACGCTCTAGCTTTTTGTTTGAGCATGATCTTTTCGGAAAACCGGCACCCACCCCGGATCAAGTCCGGGGCAGGCTTTTTCCGGATCATGCTCTAGTTCCCTTGACAGCAGCGACAGTTCAAGCCGTCCCGGCGCAAAACGTCAAGCCGCGCCGGTGCTGACCGCGTTCCCCCGCGCGTGATATCGACGGCCTGTGAATGACGGATGTGAACGATGTTGTCCTTGCAAGCGGTCCCGGCACGTCACCCGGGTCGGCCTATATGCGCCCCTCGCAATGCGCCGCTCAGCCCGGCTGTTCGAGCAGATGCCGATAGAGCCTGACCAGATCACGGCCGATGCGCTTGCTCGAGAATTTGCGCTCGACCAGCTCGCGGCTGGCTGCGCCGAAGCTGCGTCTCAGCTCGGGATCGAGTGCGAGGCGTTCGACGGCATCGGCCAGCGCCTCGGCATCGTCGAGCGGGACCAGAAATGCGTTGACGTCGGGGCGCGCGATGTCTCGGCAGCCCGGCACATCGGTCGCAACCAGCGGCCGTCCGCAGGCCGCGGCTTCCAAGAGGCTCAACGGCATTCCCTCGCGGTGGGAGGGCAGGACCGCGATATGTGCGCAAGCCCACAGCGCGCCGATGTCTTGCACGAAACCGAGATGGGTGACATTGGCCCGCTTGGTCCACGCCTCGATCTCCTGCGGCGGAATCGACGTCGGGTTCGCCGCATCCGGGAGACCGGCGATCAGCAGCCGGATATCGCGGCCGCGCTGAACGAGCCGTTCGTGCGCCGCGACAAGCGTGCGTATCCCCTTCGACTCCACCAACCGGCCGACGAATGCGAGCGTGATCGGCTCCGCCGGTTCCGGCGAAGGCGTCAGCACATCGATGTCGACACCGGAGCCCGCGATCAGCGCGATCCGCTCTCCGGCTACCCCGAGACGCTCGATCACCGCGCGGTCGTCGAGATTTTGCACCAGCACCGCGGTACGCGAGCGGTTCAGCAGCTTGCGCAACGCCACCGCCAAGGCCGCCGCGCGCCATACGAACCTTGGCCGTATTGCTGATGAACATCGTGCCGAGCCCGGTCATGGCGTTGACGCAGACGACGGGAAGACCGGTGGCGGCAAGGGAGCCGACGACCGTTGCCGGCAGGGCTACGTGATGGGCGAGATCGGGTTTGATGCTGCGATAGAGCTTGCGCACCTCGCGCACGACCCGCGCGAGGTCGCGGGGATCGAGGCTGCCGCGGCGCCAGGAGATGGGGTGGAGATGAAACCCTTCCGCCTCGATCGCGCGGCCGTGGCGGTCGACCCGGGTGGCGACATGCACCTCGAAGCCCGCGTCGCGGGCCGCGCGCGCCATCGGCAAGCGGTGGGAGATGAAATACCAATCCTCGGTCACGAGATAGATGACGCGAGGCGCCGTCCGGTCCGCGCGGGATGCCGGCAGGCCGGCATTCGCGACGTCGGGAATTGCCGCTGAGAGTTCCGCAACCGCGCCGATGATGTGATAGAGGCTGGTTGCGCGCGCCGGTTCCTGGATGAGGACGTCGTCGGCGGTCAGTTGATCGAACCACACGCCCTGCGTCGGCGTGGCGAGAAAGCGCCGCAGTCCCTTGATGGCGGCCGCAAGGTCGTCGTCGCTGCGGCCGTCCACCAGATAGGCCCGGATGCGCTCGGCCTGGGCCCACAATCGCGCGACCGGATCGTGGACGCTGCCGTCGGCAAGCACGGCGTTGATCACCATGCCGCGGCGCGCATCGAGCCCGCACGAATCGGCGAATGCAATCAGCCGCGACGCCGCGTCGGGCTTGGTCCGGCCCGTGAGCCGCGCCCAGCGCGCGAGCAGAAATGCCCATTCGTGATGGTGGCCGGGCTCGCAGATGCGTCCCTCGACGCCCGGGGCCGGCGACCAGTCGGCGGCAAAGAACTCGCGCAGCGCGCCGGTCCCAGGAGCGATGAACTTTTCGAGACAGAGCGTGGCGATGCCATCCGCCATCCGGCGCCAGGCCGGATCATCGTCGACAACAGTCCAGGCGAGTGCGGCTTCGAGCAGATGCATGTGCGGGTTCGCGCATTGCGGCAGCCGCCCGGCTTTGTCCTCGCGAAAGCCGCCGAGCGGATGGGCGTAGGATTGCTCGAGCGCGGTGCGCAGCGCCACGGCCCGCCGCCGCCAACCGGCTGCCTCCCCGAACGCGCGGTGGCCGCTCGCATAGGCGAGCAGGGCGAAGGCCTGATCGTAGAGATCGAAGGTCGGGTCGCTGACTTTGCCGTCCAGATCGACCACCGATACCACCGTGGCGTCTGCCGTGACGAAGTGCCTGCAGAAAAAATCGAGCGCGTGCTGCATTGCTTCGCGCCACGGGCCGTTCCAGCCGAGCCGCCCGGCCTCACAATAGGAGAATGCTTGACGGGCGATAACTCGCGCCCGGTGCGGCAGCGCCAGCGGTCTGCCGTCAAGGTCGATCGCCTCGTGGAACCCGCCCCGGGCGTGATCCGCTCCGTCCTGCCACCATAGCGGCAGCGCTTCATCGAACAGCCAGCGCTTGAGCGCTACAGCCTCGCTTGCGACCTCGCTCATGCGGCCGGCCTCGGATGACGTGGCGTTGCGGCAATCGCTATCCGGCATGGAACGAAGGTCTTGTTGCACGAAGCTCTTGTTAGACGAAGCTCTTGTTACATGAAGCTCTTGCTACATGAAGCTCTTGGCATTTTTCGTTTTATACTGCACGAGGTATCGTCAGCCGAGAGCCAACGACGCCAGGGTGCTCGGGTGTGACGGCCGGATCACCGCGCCATGAAAGGACGTATCTTGAAGGAGCCTGTTCTTGTCACCGGGGCGGCCGGGTTCATCGGCATGCATGTCGCGCGGCGCTTGCTGGCGGACGGCTACGATGTCGTCGGCCTCGACGACCTCAACAGCTACTACGATCCGCGCCTGAAGGAGGCCCGCATCGCGGAACTCAGCGCTTTCCACAACTTCGAGTTCGTACGGGCGGATGTTGCCCAGTGCAAGCCCGTGGCGGAATTGTTCGCGGCGCATCGCTTTCCCTACGTCGTGCATCTCGCAGCGCAAGCCGGCGTCCGCCATTCCCTGGTCGATCCGCATGCCTATGCCCACGCCAATCTCACGGGCTTTCTCAACGTGCTGGAAGGCTGCCGGCACTCGGAATGCCGACATCTCGTATACGCCTCGTCCTCCTCGGTCTACGGCGCCAATACCCGCGTGCCGTTTCGCGTCTCTGACAACGTCGATCATCCGTTGAGCCTCTATGGCGCGACCAAGAAGGCCAACGAGCTGATGGCCCATGCCTATGCGCATCTTTTCGCGTTGCCGGCGACGGGCCTGCGGTTCTTCACGGTCTACGGGCCGTGGGGCCGGCCGGACATGGCGATGTGGCTGTTCACCGATGCCATCATGCAGGGTCGGCCGATCAAGCTGTTCAACCACGGTCGGATGCGGCGCGATTTCACCTATGTCGACGATGTGGTGGAAGCGGTCGTGCGGCTCGTGCCGCGGCCGGCCACGCCAAATCCCGCGTGGTCGGGGGCCGCCCCCGATCCAGCCACCAGCCAGGCGCCGTGGCACGTCTACAATATCGGCAACAGCCGGCCGGTCGAGGTGACCGAGGTCGTGCGCCTGATCGAGGAGGCCGTCGGCAAGCCGGCAGTCCGGGAGTTGCTCCCGATGCAGCCGGGCGACGTCCCCGAGACCTGTGCCGACACGGCCGATCTCGAGCATGCGGTCGGGTTCCGGCCTGGGACGCCGATCGGGGAGGGCGTGCGCCGCTTTGTCGATTGGTTCCTCCGGTTCCGGCCGCGTCATGCTCCAGAACCGCGCAAACCCGGGGCGTGTAACTCTTTGATTCAAACCGTGTCCATAGCCTCGAACGGGGCCATCGCCAGCCGCCTTCGGGCATGCTAGGGAGGGATTCGCTATGGGCGCCGGCAGGGGGACTTCGTCGATCATGGTGCATTTCGCGAAACACGGCGCGGACGCTCCGCTACGCGTAGGGGTAGTTGGCGTCGGCGTCATGGGCAGCAATCATGCGCGCGTCTTCGCCGATCTTCCTGGCGTCAATCTCGTCGGCGTGGCGGATCCTGATCGCAAGCAGCGCGATTTCGTGACGAGCGCGCTCGGCTGCCCTGGCTTCGCCAGCGTCGAGGCGCTGCTCGCCGACGGCGTCGATGCCGTCACCATCGCAGCCCCCACGCATGTGCATCAGGAGTTGGCGCTCTGCTGCATCGAGCACGGAGTGCATGTGTTGGTGGAGAAGCCGATCGCGCCGTCGGTGGAAGAAGGCCGCGCGATCATAGCGGCGGCGCGGCACGCCCGCGTAACCCTGATGGTCGGCCATGTGGAGCGGTTCAACCCGACGGTCGAGGCGATCAAGGACGCCATCCGCGACGAGGACATTCTGTCCATCGCCATCACCCGCGTCGGCCCGTTTCCGCCGCGCATGTCGAACGTGGGCGTGGTCATCGATCTCGCCGTGCACGACATCGACCTCATCCGCTGGTTCACCGAGTCCGACATCGTCGAAGTGCAGCCGCAACTTTCGAGCGCGGTGGCCGAGCGCGAGGACATCGCGCTGCTGCAATTCCGCACCGCTTCCGGCGTGCTCGCGCACATCAACACCAATTGGCTTACGCCGTTCAAGGCACGCAACGTCACCGTCGCGACGCGCAACAAATACGTCATGGGTGACCTGCTGACGCGGCAGGTCACCGAATGTTTCGGCTTTCAGCCCGACGGCAGCTATTCGATGCGGCACCTCTCGGTCGGTCATGCCGAGCCGTTGCGCGCCGAGTTGCAGGCCTTCGTCGGGGCGATCCGCAGCGGCAAGGAGCCCGCGGTGACCGGCGAGGAAGGCGTGGCGAGCCTTGAAATCGCCATCCGCTGCCTCGAAAGCCGGGCGATGCCGAGCGTGACCCGTCGCCGCGCCGGCCCGCGGCGGCTGATCGGTTGACGCGGTTCCCGTTGCCGAGGCGATCGATCCTGTGACCCGATGAATCAGCGCGCCCGCCTCGATCCCGCGCCCATTGCGTTCATCGACGTTGCCGCGCAACGGCGACGTCTCGGGCGATCGGTCGACGACGCAATCGCGCGCGTGCTCGGCCACTGCCAGTTCATCCTGGGGCCCGAGGTGCGCGCGCTCGAAGCCGAGCTCGCCGCGTTCTGCGGCGCGCGCCATGCGGTGACCTGCGCCAGCGGCACCGATGCCTTGGTTCTGGTGCTGATGGCCGAGGGCATCGGACCCGGGGACGCGGTGATCTGTCCGAGCTTCACCTTCACGGCAACCGCCGAGGTGGTGGCGCTCGTCGGTGCAACGCCGGTGTTCGCGGATGTGGAGGAGGCGAGTTTCAACCTCGATCCCGAAAGCCTGCGACGGGCATGCGCCGCGGCGCGCAAGCTTGGTCTTCGTCCGAGGGCGGTGATCCCCGTCGATCTGTTCGGCCAACCCGCGGACTACGACCGCATCATGCCGATCGCCGCGGCGGAAGGCCTGTTCGTGCTCGATGACGCCGCCCAGGCCTTCGGCGCGACCTACAAGAACCGCCGCCTCGGCGCGCTCGCACCGGCGACCGCGACGAGCTTCTTTCCGGCGAAACCGCTCGGCTGCTACGGCGACGGCGGAGCGGTGCTCACCGACGACGAGGAGCTCGCGCAGGTGATGCGCAGCCTGCGCGTGCATGGTGAAGGACGTGACCGATACGATTGTGCGCGCATCGGCCTCAACGGGCGGCTCGACACCATCCAGGCGGCGGTGCTGCTCGAGAAGTTGAAGATCTTTCCCGAGGAGATTTTGGCGCGCGAACGCATTGCCCGCCGCTATTCGTCAGGTCTCGCCGAGGCCGCGAGCGTTCCCAAGCTGGCGCGAGGCTCGACCTCGGTGTGGGCGCAATACACGATCCGGCTCGCTGCCGGGCGTCGCGATGGGCTCGCGGCAGCGCTCAAGGCCCAAGGCATCCCGACCGCGGTCTACTATCCGATCCCGCTGCACCGCCAGCAGCCCTATCAACGCTTCCCGGTCGCCGAGGGCGGCGTGCCGGTGAGCGAGCGGCTTGCCGAGGAGGTGATCAGCCTGCCCATGCACGCCTATCTCGACGATGCGACCCAGGACCGGATCATCGAGGCGGTGCGACGCGCGCTGGCTCGGTAAGGACGCCCGACCCCGCGATGCGACCGGCGCGCGGGCGCAGACCTCGCCCGGGCGATTATAATTGGGCGCGATTCTCGTAACATCGCTTCCGGGTAGGCGCGGGGCCGGCCGATGATTGCACACATCTTCACCGTCGGCGGCTGGACGTTGCTGTCGCGCGTTACCGGCCTTGCGCGCGACATCGTGCTGGCGGCCGTGCTCGGGGCGGGGCCGGTCGCGGATGCCTTCTTCGTCGCGCTGAGGCTTCCCAATCATTTCCGGGCGATTTTCGCCGAGGGCGCCTTCAACTCGGCCTTCGTGCCGGCCTATGCGCGCATCCGCCAGCAGGGCGGCGCCGATCCCGCAAAACTCTTTGCCGACCGCGTGTTCACGCTACTGTTTGCCAGCGAGGTGATCCTGGTCGCCTTCGCGCTGATTTTCACGCCGGCGGTGATCTCGCTGCTGGCACCGGGGTTTTCCGACGATCCCGGCCGTTTCGGGCTGGCGGTCGAGCTCACGCGAATCACCTTCCCGTATCTCCTGCTGGTCTCCCTGGTGACGCTCTACAGCGGCATCCTCAACGCGATCTCCCGTTTCGCGGCGGCCGCCGCGGCCCCGATTCTGCTCAATTTGTCGATGATGGCGACGCTCGCCGTCGCGGTGTTGTTTCCGACGCCGGGCCACGCCGCGGCCTGGGGCGTGCTGATGGCCGGCATTCTCGAAGTGCTGCTGGTCGGCGGCGACGCGTTGCGCCAGGGCGTCATGACCGTGTTCCGCTGGCCGAAATGGGATGACGACCTCAGACGCTTCTTCCGCGCGCTCGGACCCGCGATCGTCGGCTCGGCCGGGGTGCAGATCGCCCTCTTTGCCGACACCTTCATCGCAAGCTTCCTGGCCGCCGGCGCGCTGTCGGCGCTCTACTACGCCGACCGGCTCAATCAGCTGCCGATCGGCGTGATCGGCATTGCCGTCGGGACCGTCCTGCTGCCGGAGATGGCGAGCCGGATCGCAGGCGGCGATGAGGCGGCCGCGCGTCGCGCGCAGAACCGGGCGATCGAGCTCACGCTGCTGCTCTCGATCCCTTGCCTCGTCGCCTTTCTGTTGATCCCCGAGCTCATCATGCGCGCCTTGTTCATGCGCGGGCAGTTCACGGCCGCGGACGCCACCGCAGCCGGGCAGACGCTCGCCGCCTATACGCTCGGCCTGTTGCCGTTCGTGCTGATCCGCAGCGTGACCGCGACGTTTCTTGCCCGCGGCGACACCGCGACCCCGGTCAAGGCCTCGCTTACCGCGATGGCGGTGAATGTTGCCTTCAAGGTCATGCTGATGGGGTCGCTGGCGCAGGTCGGTCTTGCCCTCGCCACCTCGATCGGAGCCTGGCTCAATCTCGCGCTCGTCGTCTGGCTCGCCGCACGTCGCGGACATTTCACCCTCGACCCGGCGCTGCGCAGCGCGATGGCCAAGCTCGCCGTGGCCGGCATCGTGCTCGCCGTCGTCATCTGGCTGGCGCAAGGGGAGGTCGCCCGCCGCTTTGCCGATGGGCCATGGCCCGACGAGAGCACCCTTGCGGTGCTCGCCGTGATCGGCGCCGTCGTCTATGGCGCAACCGTGCTCGCGCTCTTCGGCCGGCAGTGGCTCACCGCGCTGCGGGCACGAAAGCCCCCGACCGCGCCGCCGCCGGCACCAGCAGTGCCCGATTGATCAGCCGCGATGTGTGCGCTCGTCCGGCACCAGCGACACCACGTGCCGGCCGCCGTTGCGCAGCGCCTCGATCTCGACCTTGCGCCCGATCTTCTCGCCCGCGAGGATGCGGATGAGATCGTCTGCGCCGGTGACCGTCGTGCCGTCGAGCGCCAGGATGATGTCGCCGGCGGTGAGCCCCGCCCGCTCGGCCGGGCTCCCGCGCTCGACGCTCGCGATCATCACCGCGCTTTCCTGGGCGAGACCTGCCGCGTGCCGCCGCCGGCGCGAGAGCGTGAACTGCTGGGCGGCAATTCCGATATAGGCACGCCGCACGCGGCCGTGCCGCACCAGCTCGCCGAGCACGAAATTCGCCGTGTTCGACGCAACCGCGAAGCAGATGCCCTGCGCCCCCACGATCACCGCGGTGTTGATGCCGACGACCTCGCCGTGCGAGGAAACGAGCGGTCCGCCGGAATTGCCCGGATTGAGTGCGGCGTCGGTCTGAATCACGTCGTCGATCAATCGCCCCGCGCGCGCCCGCAACGACCGCCCGAGCGCCGACACCACGCCGGTCGTCACCGTCGATTCGAAACCGAGTGGATTGCCGATGGCGATCACGAGCTGGCCGCGCTTGAGCAGCTTGGAATTGCCGAGCGTCGCCGCCGGCAACGTCACCGGGGCATCGATCCGCACCAGCGCGAGGTCGGTGTCCGGATCGTCGCCGACGACGCGCGCCGTCAGGCTGCGGCCGTCGACGGTGGCGACGTTGACGCGCGCAGCGCCGCCGACCACGTGGCTGTTGGTGAGGACGAGCCCGTCGGGCGCCACGATGACTCCCGATCCGGTACCGCCCTGGCGGCGTTCGTCGCTGGTCTTCGTGTCCAGCCGCACGACCGCGGGGCCGACTCGCTCCACCACGTCGATAACGGCGCGAGAATAGGCATCGAGCAGGGCCTGGTCCTCAGGCGGGACCGGGGGTGGGTTGACGAGGTCGGAGTTGGGTCTGTCGAGCATGGAGAATACCTGAGGCGCAGGTCGCGACGACGGCAATGGCCGGTCATCGTGCGCAAGTGACTGGTGGACTTGGGCTTCGTTCACAGATATGGGGTGCGCTGTGCCGCCGGGGAAGAGTGCCGCCGCCGTTCACAAGCGCGCGACCGCCATCCGTAGGGGCGATCCTGCCTATATATCGCCGGCATTCGTCATGACTTTATCTGTCAGCCCCATGCCGCCATCCCTCCGAGCCCTGTCCGCTGTCGTTTTGATCGTCCTGGCGCCGGTCCTTGCGGGCTGCGGCGAGGCTCCGAAGCAGGCGGCACCGCCGCCGCCGACCGTGACGGTCGCCAAGCCGGTCAAGCGCACCATCGTCGATCAGGACGAATATGTCGGCCGCTTCGTCGCAGTCGATGTCGTCGAAGTGCGCGCGCGCGTGTCGGGCTACCTCGACAAGGTGCATTTCCAGGACGGCCAGACCGTGAAGCAGGGCGACCTGCTGTTCACCATCGACAAGCGGCCGTTCCAGAACACGCTCGACCAGGCGCGCGCCAATCTGGAATTGGCGCGGTCCAATGTGGTTTTCACCCAGGCCGACCTGGCGCGCGCCCAGCAGCTGCTGCGGGACCGGACGATCAGCGAGCAGATTTTCGATCAGCGTTCGCAGGCCTTCCGTAACGCCCAGGCCGCGGTAGCGGCGAACGAGGCGATGGTGCGCCAAGCCGAGCTCGATCTGGAATACACCGAGCTC
Organism: uncultured Alphaproteobacteria bacterium; assembly: GCA_963827585.1. Lineage (GTDB taxonomy): Bacteria > Pseudomonadota > Alphaproteobacteria > Rhizobiales > Xanthobacteraceae > VAZQ01. The sequence goes on along the minus strand of CAWHCK010000051.1, from coordinate 372,408 downwards.
AAGGCTCCGGTCACCGGCCGCATCGGCGACCGGCGTGCGACTCCCGGCAATCTCGTGACCGGCGGCACCGGCGGTTCGACCACGCTGCTCGCCATCATCGTCTCGACCGATCCGATCCGCATGGAGTTCACCTTCGATGAGGCGTCGCTGTTGCGCTACGAGCGGCTGGCCCGGGACGGCGGAGCGGGCGTGACCGGACGCAGCAACACGGCGGTCAGAGTGAAGCTCATCGACGAGCAGGACTTCTCCCATTACGGCCGCATGGATTTCTTGGACAACGTCATCGAGCGCGCGACCGGCACGATCCGCGGACGCGCGCAATTCGCCAATTCCGATGGTCTGTTCACGCCCGGCATGTTCGCGCGCGTGCAGGTGCCGGGATCGGCGCCGTACGAGGCGCTGATGGTCCCCGACGCCGCCATCGGCACCGAGCAGGTTCGCAAGTTCGTGTATGTGGTCGATCAAGACGGCGTCGCCCGACAGCGTTTCGTGACGCTCGGTCAGGTGGTCGACGATTTGCGGGTGATCCGGCACGGGGTGTCGGCCGACGATCGTGTCGTCGTCAACGGCCTGATGCGGGTGCGGCCGGGACAAAAGGTGACGCCGGAGGAGCAGCAGGCGCCATCGCCGCAAGCCACCGCGCCCCAAGCCAAGACCAATTGAGGGGCTGAAAGGGCCGATGCGTATTTCGCATTTCTTCATCGACCGGCCGATTTTCGCCGCCGTCGTGTCCATCGTTTTCGTGATTCTGGGCGCGGTGTCGTTCGCGCGATTGCCGGTGGCGCAGTATCCGGAGATCGCGCCGCCCATCATCAACGTGTCCGGCCAATATCCGGGCGCGAGCGCGGATGTCGTGGCCTCGACCGTGGTCACCCCGCTCGAACAGCAGATCAACGGCGTCGAGAACATGCTCTACATGTCGTCGAATTCGACGGCCGACGGACGTTTCACGGTTTCCGTCACCTTCGACCTCGGCACCAACCTCGATATCGCCCAGGTGCAGGTGCAGAACCGCGTGGCGATTGCACAGCCACGGCTTCCTGCCGACGTGCGCAATATCGGCGTGACCGTGACCAAGAGCTCACCCGACCTGATGATGGTCGTGCATCTCTACTCGCCCGACAAGTCGCGCGACAGCCTGTTCATTTCCAACTACGCCACGCTCGCGATTACCGATACCTTGACCCGCGTCGACGGGGTCGGCTCGATCACCGTGTTCGGCAGTCGCGACTATTCGATGCGCATCTGGGCCGATCCCGATCGGCTCCAGACCGTCGGCGTGACCGCGAGCGACGTCGTCCAGGCGCTGCAAGCCCAGAACGTTCAGGTTGCCGGCGGCGTGCTCGACCAGCCGCCGATGCCGCAGCAAGGCGCGTTTCAGTTCGCGGTGCAGACGCTCGGGCGCCTCGCCAACCCGGAAGAATTCGCCAATATCGTGGTGAAACAGGCGTTCGGCGCCGTGGTCCGTCTCAAGGACGTGGCCCGCATCGAGCTCGCTGCCCAGGACTATACGTCCAACTCCTACCTCGACCGGGATCCGGCGGTGGCCCTGGCGATCTTCCAGCGGCCCGGTTCGAACGCGCTGGCGACGGCGACGAGAATCATCGCCACGATGGATTTGCTGTCGAAGCGCTTTCCGGCCGGTGTCGAGCATGCCATCGTCTACAATCCGACCCAGTTCATCCAGGAGTCCGTCAATGCGGTGATCGAGACCATCGGCGAGGCGATCATTCTCGTCGTTCTGGTCGTGATCCTGTTTCTGCAGACTTGGCGTGCCGCCATCATTCCGATCGTCGCCATTCCCGTTTCGCTGGTGGGCACCTTCTTCTTCATGGCGATGTTCGGATTTACGCTCAACAATCTTTCGCTGTTCGGTCTGGTGCTCGCGATCGGCATCGTTGTCGACGATGCGATCGTCGTGGTGGAGAACGTCGAGCGCAACATCGAAGCCGGGTTGTCGCCGCGCGACGCGGCGTACAAGAGCATGGACGAGGTTGGCGCCGCACTGATTGCCATTGCGCTCGTGCTGTGCGCCGTCTTCGTTCCATCTGCGTTCATTACCGGCATTTCCGGTCAGTTCTATCGTCAGTTCGCCCTCACGATCGCGGGCGCGACGATCATTTCCCTGATCGTGTCGCTGACGCTGTCGCCGGCGATGTGCGCATTGCTGCTCAAGCCGCGTCATACCGGCCAGCAGGTCGCGTGGTGGCAGCGGCCGATCCACGGTTTTTTCCGCGGCTTCAACTGGGGATTCGAACGGCTCGCGGGCGGCTATCACTGGCTGATCGGGCGCGCGGTGCGATTCGTCATCCTCATGCTGATCCTCTACGTCGGGATCCTCGCTTACGGGCTCAACGAGTTCCGCAAGACGCCGACCGGCTTCATTCCGCAGGTCGACCGCGGCTATCTGATCGTGGTGCTCCAGCTTCCTCCAGGAGCCTCGCTGTCGCGCACCGACGAAGTCCAGCAGCGCGTGGTCGACGTCTCTCTGCAGACGCTCGGGCGTCGCGCATGCGGTGAACATCGTCGGATTCAACGGCGCGACCTTCACGCAGGCTCCCAACTCGGGCGCAGTCTTTCTGACGCTTAGCCCGTGGGACGAGCGTGGGCGCGATCCCAAGCAGTCCGCCGCCGGCATCACCGCCGAATTGTTCAAGCGGTTGGCCGGCTTTCAGGAAGCCCTGATCCTGGTGATTCAGCCGCCGCCGGTCGCCGGCATCGGCAATGCCGGCGGGGTCCGGATGATGGTGGAGGATCGTGCCGGCCGCGGCTCGCAGGCGTTGCTGGAGGCGACCAGCGCGATGGTGGCCAAGGCGTCGCAGACCCCGGGCCTGACGCAAGTGTTCAGCTTGTTCGAGAACTCCACGCCCCAAATCTATCTCGACATCGATCGCACCAAGGCGCAGATGCTCGGGATCAACGTCGCCGACGTGTTCAGCGCACTGCAGGTCTATGTCGGCTCGGCCTACGTCAACGACTTCAACCTGCTCGGGCGCGTGTTTCGCGTCACTGCCCAGGCCGACGCGCCTTATCGGCGCGATCCCGAGGATATCCTGAAAATCCGGGTGCGCAATTCGAGCGGTGAGACCGTGCCGCTGGGCTCGTTCACCACGGTTCGCGACATTGCCGGCCCGTATCGCGTACCACGTTACAATCTTTATCCGTCGGCGGAGCTCGACGCCACGGCGATCCCGGGCTTCTCGCAAGGGCAGGCCATCGAGAGCTTGGAGCGAATCGCTGCCGAAACCCTGCCCGACGGCTTCGGATACGAGTGGACGACGCTGGCATTCCAGCAGATCAGGGCAGGCAACACGGCGCTGTTCGCCTTCGCGCTCGCCGTGGTGTTCGTCTTCCTCGTGCTGGCTGCGCAATTCGAAAGTTTGACGCTTCCCCTGGCCGTGATCCTGATCGTGCCGATGTGTCTCGTTGCCGCGATCAGCGGAGTGATCCTGCGCGGGCAGGACAACAACATCCTCACCCAGGTGGGATTCATCGTGTTGATCGGCCTCGCTGCCAAGAACGCCATTCTGATCGTGGAATTTGCCAAACAGCTCGAGGACCAGGGCCGCGACCGCTGGACGGCAGCCGTCGAGGCGGCCCGGCTTCGCTTGCGTCCGATCCTGATGACGTCGCTTGCCTTCATCTTCGGCGTCATGCCGCTGGTCTGGGCGATCGGCGCAGGAGCGGAGCTTCGCCAGACGCTCGGGACCGCCGTGTTCGCCGGCATGATCGGAGTGACCGCGTTCGGGCTCATCTTTACCCCGATCTTCTACGTGGTCTGCCGCTGGATCGCGGAAAAGACGAGCCGCCGGCGGCCGTCACCGGAGGCACCGCCTGCGCCGGCGGAATAGAGCGGGCCGCATGCCGCCGACAAAATTCGGTTTCGGACAGGCTTTGGCGCGCAAAGAGGACGACGCGTTCGTCCGCGGCGCCGGCCGCTATGTCGCCGACCATGCCCCTGCTGGCGCGCTGCACGCGGTGGTGCTGCGCTCGCCCCATGCGCATGCACGCTTTCGCATCACCGATGTGGCGAAAGCCAAGGGAATGCCGGGGGTGGCGCTGGTGCTCACGGGCGAGGATACCGCCGAGCTTGGCGACCTGCCGTGCCAAGGCGCGATACCCGAGAGCGAACTCGTCGTTCCGCCTTATCCGCTGCTGGCGCGCAACGAGGTGCGCCACGTCGGCGATGCGGTGGCTGTTGTGGTGGCGGACACGGTCGACCGGGCGCGCGATGCGGCCGAAGCGCTCGCGGTCGAGTGGGATGCGCTTCCCCACGTGATCGGAGCTGCCGCAGCCTTGCAGCCGGGCGCGCCGCCGGTGTGGCCCGCAACGATGGCGCGGCGCGGCAACCTGGCGTTCGAGACGCATCTCGGCGACGCCAAGGCCACTGCGCACGCGTTTGCCAGGGCAGCGCGCACGGTCTCGCTCACGCTCGTCAACCAGCGACTCGTCACCAACTATCTCGATACCCGCGGGGTCGTGGCCGAGTACGATGGAGAGCGCACCACGCTCACCCTGAGCAGCCAGGGTAGCCATACCATCCGCGACGTGCTGTGCGCCGACATATTCAAGATCGAGACCGCAAGGATGCGGGTCGTGACCCCCGATGTCGGTGGCGGCTTCGGCACGAAACTCTTTCCCTACCGCGAATACGCGCTTGCCGGTTTGGCGGCGCGGCGCCTGGAGCGGCCGGTGAAATGGATCGCCGACCGCAGCGAGCACTTCCTCGGCGACGCGCAGGGTCGCGATAACATCACCACCGCGAAGCTCGCACTCGATGGCGACGGCCGGTTCCTCGCGCTGGCCATCGACCTCATCGCCGACATGGGCGCCTATCTCTCCTGCTATGCCCCGTTCATCCCGTTCATCGGCGCCGGCATGTCGCCTGGCGTATACGACATTCCGGTCTGCCACGTGCGCATACGCGGTGCCTTCACCAATACGATACCGGTCGACGCCTATCGCGGCGCCGGCCGTCCCGAGGCGGCCTATGTGATCGAACGCCTGGTGGACGTCGCTGCCCATGACATCGGGGTCGCGCCCGATGCGCTGCGGCGGAAGAATTTCATCGGGGCCATGCCCTACACGACGGCAACCGGCAAGACCTACGATTCCGGCGACTTCGCGGTCCACCTGCAGCGGGCGCAGGCAAGCGCGGACTGGGCTGGGTTTGAGCGGCGGCTTGCCAATTCGCGCAAGGCCGGACGGCTGCGCGGCATCGGCATCGCGACCTATATCGAGGCCTGCGGGAACAACGGTCCGGATGCCGCGCGCATTCGCCTCGATGACGACGGTGGGGTCACCGTGTTGGTGGGAACGCAATCGACGGGGCAGGGTCATGCCACCGCCTATGCCCAGATTGTCGCCGATCAGCTTGGCCTTGCGCCCGAGCGTGTGCGCATGATCCAGGGCGACACCGACGTCATTGCGACCGGAACGGGCACCGGCGGCTCGAGCTCGATCCCCTGTGGCGGCGCCTCGGTCGCCGGCGCGACCAGGAAGCTTGCCGGCGCGCTCAAGGAAATTGCCGCCGAGGCGCTCGAAGCCGCCACCAGCGATCTCGAAATCGCCGAAGGCGCGGTCCGGGTGGCCGGCACCGATCGGGCCATCACATTCGCCGATCTCGCCCGCGATCCGAAGGGGCGCCGGCGCGCACTCGTGGCCGAGGACGCGTTTACCCCGGAGGCGGCGACCTATCCCAACGGCACCCATCTCGCCGAGGTCGAGATCGATCCCGACACCGGCGCAACCCGCATTGTGAGCTATTGGGTGGTGGACGATTTCGGGGCGACCCTCAATCCGCTGCTGCTCGCCGGCCAAGTGCATGGCGGCACGGCGCAAGGCATTGGGCAGGCATTGATGGAGAATACGGTCTACGATCCTTCCTCGGGCCAGCTCGTCAGCGCATCGCTGATGGACTATGCCCTCCCGCGCGCGGCCGACGTCCCCCCGCTCGCCTTCGAGACGTGCAATGTGCCCTGCCGCACCAATCCGCTGGGGGTCAAAGGGGCGGGGGAGGCGGGGGCCATCGGGTCCTGCCCGGCCGTGATGAACGCGGTGGTCGATGCGCTGTGGCGGGCTTACCGCATCCGCCACGTGGACATGCCGGCGACGCCGGAGCGTCTCTGGGCCGCGATTGCCGAGGGCAGGCGGCTTCATACGCTCTAGGCGCCAAGTCCTAGGCGGGATAGGCTTCACGGAATCGTGATCGCAGGCCGCCGTTTCCAGTTTTCTTGTCACCCGGAATAACAAAATCTATGCGGTGTTTACGCGATGCCTACCAAGCCGTGCCGGGGGTGGCGCGGACCAATCCATCGAGGGAGCAAGAGAGATGATCCGCAGCGTGCTTGCCGTCGCAGTGCTCGCGTTCGGCGCCACCGCACTGGTGGCCCAAACTGATCCGATCGCGGCCCGCAAGGCCCTGATGAAGTCGAACGGTGACCAGAACCGCGTTGCCACCGACATGCTGGAAGGCAAACGGCCCTTTGATCTCGCGCAAGCGAAACAGATTTTCGCGGTCTTCGTCGAGACAGGGGAGAAGGCGCCGGCGCTATTCCCGGACAACTCCAAGACCGGAGGGGACACTGCGGCGCTGCCGCCGATCTGGGAAAACAAGGCCGATTTCAATGCCAAGCTCGCCAAGTTCGCCAGCGAGTCCAAGTCGGCTGCCGACGCAACCAAGGATCTCGAATCCTTCAAGGTTCAAATGACCGAGGTGCGCAAGAATTGCGGCGGCTGCCATCAGACCTACCGCAAACGGCCGTCATAATCACCCGGCCCTCGTCATGATCGCGGGGCGGCCCTCGACGCGACGGGCCGCCCTTCGGCTTTGGTTGAGGGCGAAGCTCCTGACAGGTCGGAAACGTCGGATAGAACGGAGCAGGGTGGCCGATGCTGCGCAAGCTCGTGATCCTGGTCGTCGTCCTCGCGGTGATCGGTGCGGCGGCATTCTGGTTCATCACCATGCCGGCAACGGTGTCGGCGAGCGCACTCGGGCCGCATACGGCCAATCTCGAGAACGGCAAGACCATGTTCTATGCCGGCGGCTGCGCGTCATGCCACGCGACTCCCAATCAGGAGGACAAAACTAGGCTCGGCGGCGGGCTGGGACTGAAATCGGATTTCGGCACCTTCTTCGCTCCCAACATCTCGCCCGACCGCAACGACGGCATCGGCGGCTGGAGCGAGGCGGATTTCGTCACCGCGATGTGGAAGGGCACGTCGCCCGACGGTAGCCACTACTATCCGGTTTTTCCCTATACCTCCTACCAGCGCATGCGCATGGAGGATGTGCGCGACTTGTTTGCCTACTTGAAAACATTGCCGCCGGTGCAGGGCAAGGTGCGCGACCACGACCTGCCGACCCATTTCAAAATCCGCCGCATGCTCGGCGGCTGGAAATTCCTTTTCCTCGACGGCCGGCAGTTCGCGCCCGACCCGTCCAAGTCGGCGCAGTGGAATTGCGGGGCCTATCTCGTCAACGGCGCGGGCCACTGCGCTGAGTGTCACAGTCCGCGCAATCTGCTCGGCGGCATCGTCGACAGCCAGCGTTTCGCCGGCGGTCCCGACCCCGAAGGCGGCGACGGATGGGTCCCCAACATCACGCAGGCAGGAATCGGCGACTACTCGGAGCGGGACATCGAGCGCATCCTCGAAACTGGAGACATGCCCGACGGAGACTCGGTCGGTGGGTCAATGACGGCCGTGGTCGGCAGCACGTCGAAACTCACGGCCGAGGATCGCGCCGCCATCGCGGTCTATGTCAAGTCGCTGCCGCCGGTCGAAGGACCGAAGCGCCCGTGAGGGACGACGGACGACAGCGGAGAGACGACGGCCTAGGCCACTTTGCCGAGAAGGTTCTTCATCTCCGCAGCCGAGAACGCGCGCAGCGTCTGCGTGCGCACGTTCCCCGCTTTGCCGATATTGAGCCCGACCGCCGTCATGGTCTCATCGTCGGGCGCCTCGAAGGTGGCAACGATGTCGTATTGGCCAAGCGTCCAATAGATTTCCTTCATGGTGGCGCCAGCCTTCTTCGCTGCCCCCTTCGCCGCTTCCGCCCGCTTGAGCGTGTCCTTGACGTTCGCAATTCCTTGGCCGGTGAAGCTCGCAAGCACGATATAAGTGGGCATCGTTGGGTCCTCCCTGGATTGCGCGCGGGTCTCGGTTCGAGCGCAAACTTCGCGCACCCCTTTTGCTGAATTGACCCGCGCCCGCCGGCAATAATTCCCTGCCTTTTTCGCGCCTTCGTCAAGGCCAAAGCCGGTAAGGCCGCGATGCGTGCAGGATGGCTTCCGCCTGCGCGGGCGGCGTGGTCAATTGGCATTCCCACCGATCAGGCCGCCGCCGCCCGGCGGACGGCGCAGGCCCGGCAATGAACGTCCTCAAAGCGATCTCGCTCAAGGTGATGTCGGCGTTGCTGTTCGCGGTGATGTCGGCGCTGGTGCGCTTTCTGGGTGAGACCTATCCGGTGGGACAGATCGTGTTCTTCCGCTCAGTGTTTGCGATCCTGCCGGTGCTGGTGATCTATGCGTGGCGGAACGAGCTTGCGGCGGCCGTGCGCACGGTGCGCCCGCTCGGGCAGCTCGGCCGCGGCCTGATCAGCATCTGCGGCATGTTCTGCAATTTTGCGGCGCTGGCCCGGCTTCCCATCGTCGATGCCACCGCCATCTCTTTCGTGTCGCCGTTGATCACGGTCGCGCTGTCGGCGATCCTGCTCAAGGAGCGCGTACGCATCTATCGCTGGTCGGCGGTGATCGCCGGGTTCGTCGGCATCCTCGTGATGCTGGGCCCGCATTTCGATCTCTCCGCGCATGCGGGCGCAGCCGGCACCACGCTGGGCCTGGCCTTTGCGCTGGGCGGCGCGTTTTTCAACTCGGGCTCGATGATCCAGACCCGCCGGCTCACCCAGACCGAGACCACCTCTTCGATCGTGTTCTACTTCTCGCTGATCTGTGCGCTCGCCGGCCTGGCCACCTGGCCGTTCGGCTGGCTCGTGCCGACCTGGCCGGAGGTGGTGGCCCTGGTGACCGTCGGGCTGTGCGGCGGTATCGCTCACATCCTGCTCACGGAAAGCTATCGCCTCGCGCCGGCGTCCCTGGTGGCGCCTTTCGATTACACATCGATGATATGGGCCTTCCTGCTCGGATATGTCTTCTTCAATGAATTGCCGACCGTCTTCGTCTTCGCCGGCGCTGGCATCATCGCCGCCGCCGGCCTGTTCGTCATCTGGCGGGAGCGCCAGCTCGGCCTGCGACCAGTAATCAGTAATCAGTAATCAGTAATCAGTAATCAGAAGGCCAGGAGTGTTCGTCTTCTGATTACTGACTACTGATGACTGTCCCCTGATCAGAATGCCTTGAACGTAATGATGGTGCGCGTGTCCTGGATGCCGGGGATGGTCTGCACCTTCTCGTTGACGAAATGGCCGATGTCGGTCTTGTCCTCGACGTAGAACTTCACCAGCAGATCGAAGTCGCCGGCGGTCGAATAGATTTCGGACGCGAGCTCGGCGTCCGCCAGCTTGTTCGCCACTTCGTAGGACTGGCCGAGCTGGCATTTGATCTGGACGAAGAACGGGACCATTCGTGCCTCCGGGCCGCCATGAGCGAGCCGACGCAATCCAGCAAAATCGCGCCGTATTGACAAGGCGCAATCACGCTCTAGGCGGCATCCGCGGGGCGCACGCGCTTCGCGATCTCCTTGCCGCGTTCGCGTTCAACCAAGGCGATGTCGTATTGACTTTGAAGATCGATCCAAAACTGCGGCCTGTTGCCAAAATATCGGCCGAGCCGCACCGCAGTGTCAGCGCTAATCGAGCGTCTCTTGTTGAGGATATCGGTGATGCGCCCTGAGGGAACGCCAATATCGAGGGCGAGCCGATTGGCGCTGAGACCCCGGACAGTCAATTCGCGCCGGAGAAACCTGCCCGGATGTGCAACGGGAGCCATATTCTCAACCTCTGTGGTAATCGACGGCTTGAAGTCCTGCGCTCTTGAGCGGACTTAACTACGTCAAACAGAGAATAACAACGCCAGTTCTCTTGTCACATGCGTGGAAGACCCTTAGATTTACCTCGCAATCTCAATGGGGTGTCCGGCGGATACGCCGTCGGGCTGAGAGGCGTCAGGCCAACCCATCGAACCTGATCCGGATCATGCCGGCGGAGGGAGCTTGAGATGCATGCGCTCAACCCGATCACGTTCGACCTACCCGACACCGCCATCGTTCCTCGCGCGACGTTGCACGCGTGCGGGCTGGAATGATGAATATGAAATCCGTCGATCTTCGCCTCTATGCCCTGGTTGATCCCGAACGCGCGGGCAGGCGCGGCCTTGCCGAGCTCGCGCGTCTGGTCGCGCAAGGCGGCGCCACGCTGGTGCAGCTTCGCGACAAGCTCAGCGACACCCGCGCCATGATCGAGCGGGCGCGTGCGATCAAGGCGGCGCTTGCGCCGTTCCATGTTCCTTTGCTGATCAACGACCGCGTCGACGTCGCGCTCGCAGCTGCCGCCGACGGCGTGCATGTGGGGCAGACCGACATGGCGGTCGAGGACGCCCGGCGGCTCCTCGGCCCCGACGCGATCATCGGGCTTTCGATCAAGACCGCCGCGCAGGCCGAGGCGGCGCCGATCGAAACTCTCGACTATGCGGCCATCGGTGGCGTGTTTGCCACTGCGTCGAAAGACAACCCCGGCCCGCCGATCGGCGCAGCCGGATTGGCGGGCATCGCCGAGATCTTCCGCCGACGGGCGCCGAAATTTCCGCTGTGCGGCATTGCCGGAATCGACGCCACCAATGCGGGCGATACCATCGCGGCGGGCGCCGACGGCGTGGCGGTGATTTCGGCGCTTTCGCTCGCGAGCGATCCGCAGGCGGCCGCGCGCACACTGCGCGGTATCGTGGATGCCAGGCTCGCGCAGCGGGGGCGCCGATGACCCCCATCGCGCTGACCATCGCGGGCTCCGACTCCGGCGGCGGCGCCGGCATCCAGGCCGATCTCAAGACGTTCTCGGCGCTGGGCGTCTACGGCGCCTCGGTGATCACCGCGCTCACCGCGCAGAACACCAAGGGGGTAAGGGCGATTCACGATGTGCCGGCAGCATTCGTTTCCGCACAGATCGACGCCGTTTTTTCCGATCTCGACGTCGGCGCGGTCAAGATCGGCATGGTATCCCAATGTCCCGTCATCGAAGCGATCGCAGCCGGGCTCGAGCGCTGGCAGCAGCGCCAGGTGGTGCTCGATCCGGTCATGATCGCGACCTCGGGCGACCGGTTGCTGGCGCCCGATGCGATCGACGTGCTCAAGCGTGTGCTCATGCCGCGTGCGCTCGTCGTCACGCCGAACCTGCCGGAGGCGGCGGCGCTGCTCGATGCGCCGATCGCCCGCACCGAGACCGAGATGCGCGCGCAAGGCGAGCGCCTGCTCGCGTTCGGGCCGCAGGCGGTGCTCGTCAAGGGCGGGCACGCGGGCGGCACGGAGAGCGTCGATCTCTTGATCGAGCCGACGGCGTTCACGCGCCTGGTGGCGGACCGCATCGCGACCAAAAATACCCACGGCACCGGGTGCACGCTGTCGTCGGCGATCGCGGCTGGCCTCGCCAAGGGATCAGGCCTCGCCGAGGCGGCTCGCGCCGCCAAGTCCTATGTGACGTCCGCGCTTGCCGCCGGCAATCGGATCGCGATCGGATCGGGCCACGGTCCGGTGCATCACTTCCACGCCTGGTGGTGACGGCGATCGCAAGTTCACTTCTTGAACTTCACCACCTTCTGCCGCTGCTCGCCCAGCCCGTCGATTCCGAGCGTGACCACGTCGCCGGCGTTGAGGAATTTCGGCTCCGGCTTCATGCCGAGCCCGACGCCGGGCGGGGTGCCGGTGATGATGACGTCGCCCGGCTCCATCACGAAGAACTGCGAGCAATACCAGACGAGGTGCCTGCAGTCGAAGATCATGGTCTTGGTGTTGCCGCGCTGGCGCTTCTCGCCGTTGACGTCGAGCCACATGTTGAGGCCCTGCGGGTCCTTGATCTCGTCCTTGGTGACCAGCCAAGGGCCGAGCGGCCCGAACGTCTCGCAGCTCTTGCCCTTGATCCATTGCCCGGCGCGCTCGATCTGGAACACCCGTTCGGACACGTCGTTCGCGAGCACATAGCCCGCAACCACGTCGAGCGCCTTGTCCTTCGACAGATAGCGCGCGCGCTGACCGATCACGATGCCGAGCTCGACCTCCCAGTCGAGCTTGCTCGAATCCTTCGGAATGATGGTGTCGTCGTTGGGCCCGCAGATGCAGGAGGTGACCTTGTTGAAGATGATCGGCTCTTTCGGGATCGGCATGCCGGCCTCGGCCGCATGGTCGGAATAGTTGAGCCCGATGGCGATGAAGTTGCCGATCCCGCCGACGCAGGCGCCGAGCCGGGGCTTGCCGCGGACCAGCGGCAGCTTGTCGATCGGCGTTTTGCGGATCTTGGCGAGCCCCTTGGGCGACAGCGTCTCCCCGGCGATATCGGGCACCACCTTCGAGAGGTCGCGGATGCTCCCTTTGGCGTCGACGATTCCGGGCTTTTCGCGACCGTGCGGGCCGAAGCGGACGAGCTTCATGGGGCACTCTCTCCTCGATGTTCTGAAAGGTGATTAGACGTCAGGGGGCAGGATCATGCGTCGGGCGCCCGCGCCGGGCAAGCAAGGCCGAAGCGGACGAGCGGGCCATTTCCGAGCGGATCATTGGCGGAAGTGTGTCACAGAGCGGGTAAGTGAGCTACCCGACTGTTGCTTACCAGCAACATTGCAGCGAATACCGCGTGAATCCGCCCAGTTACGTGGTTTTTACGATTGCAATCCGACGCTTCTGCGGACACCATTACCTCATGCACCTGGCTCGTGCGCCGAGCTGCAAGCGACGCGGGTTCCAGGGGGCGACACGAAGGCAGGCCCGTTCCTCGGGGCTTCGCCGGGCCAGATTGATCCATTGGGGGGTGCGACGAGGCCAGCGTAAGCTGGCCTCGTTCGCGTTTGGGCCCTCACATGGCGCCGGGAAACGCACCGCCATCGATGAGCAGGTTCTGACCGGTGATGTAGCCGGCCTGCGCGGAGCACAGAAAGGCGCAGGCGGCGCCGAATTCGTCGGGGGTGCCGAAGCGCTTGGCCGGCACCGTCGCCATGCGGTCCGCCTTCGCCTGCTCGACCGAGATGCCTCTGTTCTTGGCGTTCGCCACGATGTTCGAGTGCAGTCGCTCGGTGTCGAAAGTGCCGGGCAGGAGGAAGTTGATGGTGACGTTGGAGGCGGCAACCGCGCGCGCGATTCCGGCCAGGAAGGCGGTGAGGCCTGCGCGTGCTCCCGAGGAGAGATCGAGGCCGGCCAGCGGCATCTTCACCGAGCCCGACGTGATGTTCACGATACGGCCGAATTTCCTGGCGCTCATCGAATCGATGACCTTCTGCGTCAGCTCGATCGCAACCACCATGTTGGCGATGACGCCGTCGACCATTTGCGCCCGCGTGAGCTGGCGGAAATCGCGGAACGGCGGACCCGCATTGTTGTTCACCAGAATGTCCGGCTCCGGGCAGGCGCCCAGCAGCGCCGCCTGGCCTTCGGGGGTAGCGACATCGCCTTGCACGGCAATCACCTTGGCACCCGTCGCCTGACGAAGCTCGGCTGTTGTTGCCTCGAGCGCCTCGCGGTCACGGCCGTTGATGACCACCTCGCAGCCGGCCTGCGCGAGCGCGCGTGCGCAGGCGCGGCCAAGCCCCCGGCTCGAGGCGCAGACGATGGCTTTGCGGCCGGCAATTCCGAGATCCATGGGGTTCGTCCTCCGATTGACTGTGCTCACGAATGAGCAACGCCAATCCTAGAGGTAGAACCTCGCGAGCCAAAGGCCGCCTGCGACGCGTGTGAGGACGGAGCGGCTCGATTTCCGGCAACGGGACAGGCACGGCATCGCAGGCCGCGCGCGACGCGTCCGCTCGTCAGATAGTCCCGCGCGACTCGATCGCCCGCATGTGATTCCCGCGCCAGACAAAGCCACGGCCGAGCCAGCCGCCGAACCAGAGAAGCGGCAGCAGGATGTCACGCAGGATCCAGGCCGATCGGCGATCGAACGGTCAGATGCCATCCGGCCGCGTGCGCGAGTGCGGCTTCGGCGCCATACCAGATCGCCGCGAGCGCAATGACGCCGCCCACGGGCAGCCCCGCGGCCGCAAGCACATACGCGGCTGCGGCGAGGGGCGCGATGCCGCCGGCGAGGACTTCCAGCACGTAGTAGCGCTTGAACGAAGCCTGCCGCAGTCGCGCCCACCGCAGCTGGCGCGCCCATACGTCGGCGGCGGAGCGGTAACCGAGCGGCTGCTCGAACGGCGCATCGACGAGGCGAACGTGCAACCCGGCAGCGCGCACGAGCTTGGTCGAGGCTGCGTCCTCCGCGGGCTCGGCCGCGAGCAGGCGAATGCCGCCGGCTTTCTCGATCTGGCTGCGCCGATAGAGCATCGATTTGCCTTGAGCAAAGCCGAGCCCGATGCCGGCCGCCGCATATTGCCATCGCACCTGATAGGTGTTGAGGAACGCGCATTCCAGTTCCGCCCAGAAGCCATCCGGACGAGCGCCCACGGGCGGCGAGCTGACGAGGCCGGTATCCGCTCGCCACGCGGCCAGCAGGCGCTCGATGTAGTCGCGCGGCATCAAGACGTTGCTGTCGGCCATTACGATCCAATCGTAGACGGCGGCGCGCCAGCCCTTGCAGACGTTGTTGAGCTTCGGGTTGTCGCTGATCGCTTCGTTGCCGATGAGCAGGCGTGCCGGAACATGGGGGTAGGCTGCAATCAGGCCACGGGCGAGCGGCACCGCGGAATCGTTGGCGGTCGCGGCGCAGAAGACGATCTCGTAGCGGGGGTAGTCGAGGTGGAAGGCCGAGCGCAGCGTCTCTTCGACATGATTTTCCATGCCGCAGATCGGCCGTACCAGACTGACGCCAGCCACTTCAGGCTGTGTGCTTGTGACCTGCCGCGCGCCTTTTCCGGCCAGCTGAAGGCCCCTTCGCCGCAGGAAGCGCGTCAACCCCAATAAGCCGAGAGCAGTCTGCGCGCGAGGGGAAGCCGATCTCGGCTTCCGGCAGCGGCGTGCCGCGATCAGGATGCTGCCGATGTGAGCTGCGGTCGCGAGAGTGGCGAACGCCCCGAGGGCGTAAATCGCAATCGTCATGCATGAGCTATGTCATGAAGGTCGTGACATTCATGTGACGCGCACGGTTGCTGGTGTCATGGCTGCGCAACACAAGCCTGTTAGGCGTTCCCCACGCGGTGATTCGCACATGGGGATCGCAGCAGAGTGACCACGGGGCGCGAACGGGCGTTTCGCACGTTGTTTGTTTCCGACGTGCATCTCGGCACCAAGGGCTGCCAGGCCGACCGGCTGCTCGACTTTCTCCGCCACTACGATGCCGACACGATCTATCTCGTCGGCGACATCGTCGACGGCTGGCAGCTCCGGTCGAGCTGGTACTGGCCGCAGGCGCACAACGACGTGGTGCAGAAGCTTCTGCGCCAGGCGCGCAAGGGGGCGCGCATCGTCTATGTTCCCGGCAATCACGACGAGTTCCTGCGCGACTATTACGGCGTGCATTTCGGCGGCGTCGAGGTCGTCGAGCATGCTATCCACCTGGCCGGCGACGGGCGGCGCTATTTCGTGGTTCATGGCGACCACTTCGATCTCGTGGTCACGCAGGCGCGCTGGCTCGCGTTGCTCGGCAGCAAGGCCTACGACATCGCCATCGCCGTCAATCGCATCTTCAATGCGCTGCGTCGGCGGCTGGGCTTTCCCTACTGGTCGCTGTCGCAATGGGCCAAGCTGAAGGTCAAGAACGCCGTCAACTACATCGGCGAGTTCGAGCGGACGCTGGCCGAGGAGGCGCGCCACCGTGGCGCCGATGGCGTGATCTGCGGGCACATCCATCACGCCATCATCCACGACGATTTCGGCATCCGCTATGTCAATTGCGGCGATTGGGTCGAGAGCTGCAGCGCCGTCGTCGAGCATTTCGATGGGCGGCTCGAAGTCGTGCATTGGACCGACGACCTGCGCAAGCGCAAGTCAGGCGAGATCCCGCCATTGCCGGTGGACGAGCACGGCGCCGAAATTGCCGCCTGAGTGCCCTTGCCCGTCGGGGCGTCGCGGCGCTACCGTCGGGCCTGATGCAGCCCTCGCCGAACCCCGCCTTGCCTACCGCCGCCGACGTCGACGCCGCCGCGCAGCGATTGGCGGGCGTTGCCTTGCGCACGCCGCTGGTCACCTCGCCGGTGCTCGATGCGCTCATCGGCGCACGCGTGTTTCTCAAGGCCGAGACCCTGCAGCGCACCGGCTCGTTCAAGTTCCGCGGCGCCTACAACAAGCTCTCGTCCATCCCGCAGGCCGAGCGCGCCGGTGGCGTCGTGGCGTTTTCCTCGGGCAATCATGCGCAAGGGGTGGCGGCTGCGGCGCAGCTTCTCGGCATGCCGGCAGTCATCGTCATGCCGGCGGACGCGCCGCGCCCGAAGCGCGAGCGCACCGCGGCGCTCGGCGCCGAGGTGGTGCTCTACGACCGCGCGCGGGAGGACCGCCAGGCCATTGCGCGTGCGATTGCCGAGAAGCGCAACGCGGCCCTGGTGCCGCCCTATGACGATCCGCTCGTCATCGCGGGGCAGGGCACCGCCGGCCGCGAGATCGTCGAGGACCTCGCCGCCCAGGGACTCGTGCCCGACGTGGTTGCGGTGACGGCGTCGGGCGGCGGGCTGACCGCGGGCATTGCGCTCGCGGTCAAGGCGCGCAGCCCGCACGCCCGCCTCTACACCGCAGAACCCGAGGGTTTCGATGATCACGCCCGCTCGTTCAGGAGCGGACAGCGCGAAAGGAACAGCGCGGTCACCGGTACCATCTGCGATGCGCTGATGGCGCAAACGCCGGGCGAGCTTACCTTCGCGATCAACCGCGTCCTGGTCGGCGAGGGTACCGCCGTGAGCGACCAGGAGGTGGCCGCCGCGGTGGCCTTTGCCTTCCGCGAGCTCAAGCTGGTGGTGGAGCCGGGCGGCGCCGTCGCGCTCGCCGCGCTGCTGTCCCGCAAGATCGATGTGAGGGGAAAGATCGCGGTCGCGGTCCTCTCCGGCGGCAATGTCGATCCCGAACTGTTCTATCGGTTGGTGGCCTAGTCTGAACCGGCAGGACGGAACGGGCGCGGCGTTTGCTTGGCGGCTTGCGGCGTTCTACGCCGCCTTGTTCGCGACCCTCGGCGTGCAGCTGCCGTTCCTGCCGCTCTGGCTCGCAGCCAAGGGCCTCGATGCCGGGCTGATCGGCGTCGTGTTGGCAGTCCCCATGATCGTGCGGGTAGTCGCGATCCCGGTCGCAACCCATGGTGCCGATCGGCACGATGCGCTGCGCGTGACGATCGTGCTTGCCGCCGGGATGGCGGCTCTCGGCTACGGCCTGTTGGGACTTGCGCAGGGCGCTGCCGCCATCATGGCGACCTTCGCGCTCGCGTCCGCGTTCTACACGCCGATCATGCCGCTCGCTGACGCCTACGCCCTGCGCGGGCTCGGCCGCCTTGAGCGGGCCTATGGCCCGGTGCGGCTGTGGGGATCGGCCGCCTTCATTGCCTCGAGCCTCGGCGCTGGCGCGCTGCTCGACGTCATGGCAGCCCGCGACCTGATCTGGCTCATCGTCGGCGCGATGGGGATCACCGCGGCGGCCGCGTGGGCGCTGGGGCCGCTTGCCCCGGGCCAAGGAACGGCCCCAACCAAGACGTCATCGTCAGCGCGCACGCTGTTGCGCGATCGAAGCTTCCTGGCGGTGGCCGCCGCGGCGAGCCTGATCCAGGCCAGCCACGCGGTCTACTATGGCTTCTCCGCCCTGGCATGGCAGCGCGCCGGCCTCGACGGTGTGGCGATCGGAGCGTTGTGGGCGATCGGGGTCGTGGCCGAGATCGCGCTGTTCGCGGTCTCGGGACGCCTTTCGGTCGCCCCTGCCAGCCTGCTCATGCTCGGCGCCGCCGGGGCGGTCATTCGCTGGGGCGCCATGGCATTCGATCCGCCGCCGCTGCTGCTGCCGTTGCTGCAGTGCCTGCATGCGCTCTCATTCGGCGCCGCCCATCTGGGCGCGCTCGGATTCATGGCGCGCGCGGCGCCGGCGGAGTTGGGCGCGACGGCGCAGGGCTACCTCGCGGTCGCGCTCGGCGTGGTCATGGCCATGGCGATGGGGATTTCAGGGCTGCTCTATGCCCGCTGGGGCGTCCTCGCCTACGCCGCCATGGCGCTGACAGCGGCGGCCGGCGGGCTCTTCGCCCTGGCCGCGCGCCGGCTCGCAGCCGAGGGCCGCGTCAGCGCGTGACCGTGCGCTCGTGATGATCGTGCAGAAACTGCGCCAGCTGCTCGCGCAGACTCTCGTCGCGTTCGGTCTTGTGGCCGAGGCGAACCGCGCGCTCGAATAGGTCGTGCTGCAGCTCCTGCGGCAGCTCGCTCCAGATATCGATGGCGGCCTCGCCCAGAACCCGCACGAACCGTGCCCGACTTTCGTTGAGCGCCATGGGATGTTTCCCGCTTCGCCTCGCGAGCATCAATGCCGTGGCGGCTGCGTCGGTTCCGAGCCGGTCACTCGCAGGTCTGGTACATCGCGGCGAGCTCGCGGCCGGTGAGAAACTTCATGCGGGGGGAGAGGCCGCCGCGGCGTGCGATCCAACTGCGCACATGCTCGGGATAGATCTCCATCAACAGCTGGGTCGCCTCGCGGCTGTGCACCGGCCGGCCGTTGTCGCCGGGATGCCATGCCGCATGGAAGCCGAGCCGCGCGCGGGGCGTGACGCAGATGCGCTCGCGCGGGATCACGCCGAGCACCATGGTGCAGGCCGAAAGGCAAGGGCCGTCGATGATGACCTGCTCGCCCGAGCCGCGCAGCGCCACCAGGTTTTCGAGGTAAGGGCCGATTTGCCCGCCGGGATCGGCTTTGATCCGGACTGCCGCTTGCGCAGTCGAGACCGTCAGCGCCGCCGCGACGGCGCCGGCCAGAACGGCCTTGTTCATGCGTTCCCCTCTCCGTGCTCCCGGCGTCTCCCCCTTGTGCGAGAGGGATGGCGCCGCCCTGCCTCCGCTTTTGAGAACAAAATGTGTGGGAAGTGTGGAATGCCGCCGCATCGGGGCCGGCGCGGACACGACAATGGTGAATCCGGGGCTAAGCGGAGCTTGCCCCTTACCGGCCAGCTTCACGCGGCCAGGCCACATGTCAGGGCTAGTTCCCGCTTCGGAACCTGAGCTACTCGACCTTGATGTTGGTCGCCTTGACGATCTCCGCCCACTTGCGCGCCTCGGCGGCGAGGAAGGCGCTGAACTCGCGCGACGAGGTGATGTTCGGCTCGACGTTGAACTTGGCCAGGTCGTGCTTTGTCTGCGCGGACTTCAAGCCGTCGTTGATCGCGCCGTTGAGCTTTGCGACGATGTCCGGCGGCGTCCCCGCCGGCGCCAGGATCCCGGTCCAGAACGACAGGACATAATCGGGATAGCCGCTTTCGATCATGGTCGGAACGTCGGCGAGATCGCCGCTGCGGGTCGTGCCTGTGACGGCAAGCGCCCTTACCCTGCCGTCGCGAATATGCGGAAGCAGCGATCCGATGCCGTCGATCATCATCTGGATCTGGCCCGCGACCAGGTCGGTCATGGCCTGGGCCATGCCGCGATATGGAACGAAGACGATGTCGGCGCCGGTCGTGAGCGTGAACAAACCCCAGGCGATATGGGGAGGGGAGGCCACGCCGGCGCCGTTATGCAGCTTGCCCGGATTGGCCTTGGCGTAGGCGACCAGGTCCTGCACGGTCTTCGCCGGCACGCCGGCATTGATGGCCACCACCATCGCGCCGAGCGAGACCGACGCGACCGGCGCGAAGCTCTTGACCGCATCGTAGTCGAGATTCTTGAACAGCGCCGGCCCGATCGAGAGCGACGTCGTGCTCGCGAACAGGAGCGTGTAGCCGTCGGGCTCGGCGTTTGCGGCCGTGCGGGTGCCGATGGTGGCGCCGGCGCCGGGGCGATTGTCGATCACCACGGTCTGTCCGAGCCGTGACGACATGTCATTGCCCACCAGGCGGGCGATGGTGTCGGGTGGCCCGCCTGCCGGGAACGGCACGATCAGCTTGATCGGGCGGCTGGGATAGGATTGGGCGGTCGCCGGTGCGGCGGCGAGCATGTTCAAGCCGAGCGCCAGGCCGGCGGACACGACGTGTCGCCTGCTGACCATGGCGACGCCTCCCTCGATCGGTTCTTCGGTCCAGCTCTTGCGGCCGCTCACACCAGCTTATCCTTCCGGGCGGTGGATGCGATAGTGCCCGCTTCATCCCCACAGCGCCGGCGTGGGCGGATGAATACGACTGCCGTCGTAGCGCAACCCGTCCGGGCGGTCGCGCGCGAGCAGCAGCGCCCCGTCGAGATCGACCACGCGCGCGCGTTGCGCGATCAGCATGGCCGGCGCCATGGCGAGCGAGGTCGCCACCATGCATCCCACCATGAGCGCAAATCCGCGCCGTTCGGCTTCGTCGGTCATGGCGAGCGCCTCGGTCAGCCCGCCGGTCTTGTCGAGCTTGATATTGACGGCGTCGTACTTGCCGACGAGCGACGACAGCGACGCGGTGGCATGCACGCTCTCGTCGGCGCAGATGGGCAGCGGCCGCGTGATTGTGGTGAGCGCATGGTCGTGCCCGGCCGGCAGCGGCTGCTCCACAAGCGTGACGCCGGCCTGCGCGCAAGCGGCAAGGTTCGCTGCGAGATCGTGCTCGCTCCAGCCTTCGTTGGCGTCGACGATCAGCTCCGCCCGCGGTGCGGCGCGACGTACGGCGGCGATGCGCGCCGGATCCTGCGTACCGCCCAGCTTGACCTTGAGCAGCGCGCGGTCGGCGGCTTTGGCGGCGGCTTGTGCCATGGCGTCGGGTGTTGCGAGCGAGATGGTGTAGGCGGTGGTGACGGGGTGCGGCGGGGCGAGGCCGAGCAACGCATGCACCGGCTGTCCGGCGCGCTTGGCCGCCAGATCCCAGAACGCACAGTCGAGCGCGTTGCGGGCCGCGCCCGGTGCCATGGCGGCCTGCAGGCGCTCGCGGTCGAGGCCGCGGGCGATGGGGTCGCGCATGGCCTCGATCGCCGCCGCCGCCCCCTCGACCGTCTCGCCGTAGCGGCCATAAGGCACGCATTCGCCGCGCCCGCGAACGGTGCCGTCCGACAGTTCAGCCACCACCACCACGGCCTCGGTCTTGGCCCCGCGGCTGATGGTGAAGGCGCCGGCGGTCGGCCAGCGCTCGACGCGAACCGAAAGCGAGAGGGGTCTCATGGGCGCTGCGTCACGGCAGTCGTCATCGCGCAATGCGCGCGAGGACCGTGTGCCGACGCGGACGCGGCATTGCCTCGGCTGCGGCGCCCGCGCTACAAGCGACCGACCGTCGAGCAGGAGGCGCAACGATGTCGCGCTTTGGCGTCTGCACCGGGATTTCGGCGACGCTGATTTCTGCGACGCCGATTTCTGCGACGCTCTTGGCCGCTGGCTGCATGGTGGTCGCATTCTGCACAACGACCGCCCGGGCGCAAACCGCCGACGCGCCCGCGATCTATCGGCATGCCGGGGCCGATCGCGACGCGCGCCTGGTCGCGAAAGCGCGCGAGGAGGGCACGCTCACGCTGTACACCTCGATGGCCACCACGGAGTCGGGGCCGCTCGCCCAGGCGTTCGAGAAGAAATACGGCGTCAAGGTCCAGCTCTGGCGCGCGCTGAGCGAGAACGTGCTGCAGCGCGCGCTCACCGAAGCGCGCGGCGGCCGCCGCAGCCTGGACGTGGTCGAGACCAACGCGCCCGAGGTCGAGGCGCTCGCGCGCGAGCAGGTGGTGGCGGAATTCGACAGCCCCTATCTGGCGGATCTGCCGGCCTGGGCGATCCCGCCGCATCGGCGCTGGCTGAGCGACCGCGCCAACCTGTGGGTCACCGGCTACAACACCGGCAAGGTCAAGCGCGAGGACCTGCCGGCGACGATCGAGGGCTTCGCCGATCCGACGTGGAAAGGCCGGCTCTCGATCGAGGCGACCGACAGCGACTGGATGTACGGCGTCACCCAGTACATGGGCGAGGAACGCGGGCGGGAGTTCTTCCGCAGGCTTGCCGCGCTCAAGCCCGAGATGCGCAAGGGCCATATCCTGGTGGCCCAGCTGGTGGCCGCCGGCGAGCTCGCGGTCTGCCTGACGATCTACAGCGGCAACGCGGATTCGATCAAAGCCAAGGGCGGCCCGATCGACTGGGCCGCGGTCGAGCCGCTGGTCGGACGCCCGCAGGCGATTGCGCTGGCGAGGAATGCACCGCATCCCCACGCCGCGCTGCTGTTCGCGGACTTCGTGTTGTCGCCGGAGGGCCAAAAACTCCTCGGCGACATGGGCCGCGTGCCCTCGAGCCGGACCCAGAAGACGCTGCTCGACGCGCACAAATACGTCATGATCGATCCCATCAAATGGGTCGACGAAGCGCCCAAATGGGAGAAGGCGTGGAGCGAGCTGTTCCTGAAGTAGGACGACGGAGCACGGATAGCGAGGACGGATGATTGCAGCTTCCGTCCTCTGTCGTCAGTCGTCCGTTCTCCGTCAGCTCAGTCGAAGCGACCGGCGGCGTGGGCGAGCATGGTGTAGACCTTGCCCGTGTCCGAGGTCAGGTAGGTCCGCGCCAGCACCTGGCCGCGATCGTCGCGCGAGACTTCCTCGAGCAGGCGCTCGAACTCGCCGATATAGCGGTCGACGGTGCGGGTGAAATCGCGGTCGCTGCGATATTTCCGGCGGATTTCCTCGAATGCCTTCTGGCCCTGCATGGTGTAGAGCTGGCGCGTGAACACGTTGCGCTCGCCGCGCTTGTAGCGGTCCCACAGATCGGCCGCCGCGTCGTGGTCGATCATGCGGGCGATGTCGACCGCGAGCGAGTCGAGCGACTCGATGCTGTGGCGCTCGGGTCGGGCGCCCTCCGCCGACGCTTCACGCACCGGTGGCGCGTCGCGCGCGACCGGCGGCTCCTCCTGCGAAGCGCGCGTGAGCAATTCGGACAGCCAGCCCGCGCGTCCGCCGGGCCCGGCGGGGCTGAGCGAGGGGGCCTCGGCGCGCCGCACCGGCATGGCCGGCGCGGCGACGCCGGTGATGTCCGCGCGCGGGCGCGCCGGCTCCAGCCGCGCGCTGCCGTTGGTGGGCGGCGGCTCTTCGCGTGGCGCGCCGCGACGGGGTGCGGCCTCGGCCGGCTCCATTCCGCGCGCAACCTCGACCAGCTCCGCCCGGCGCGGCTCGACGGCGTCGAGGCCGCGGCCATGGCGGGCGACGATACGGTTGAGCTCGGCCAGCGCCTCGATCTGGTCGACGATAACGCGCCGCATGTGCGCGGCGCTCTCCGCCGTCTCGTGCGGCAGTTCGAGAATGCCCTTGCGCAACTCCTCGCGCGTCACCTCGAGCTGCTGCTGCATCTCGCCGGCCATCTGCTTCAAGCCGTCGAGCACGTCGACGAAGCGTTGCGCCGCCTGCGATAGCATTGCATGCGACTCCTCGGTCGCCTGCTCGTAGATGCTGCGCATGGCTTCGGCCAGGCGCTGGCGCTCCTCCTCGGTGCTGCTGCGGATGGCCTCGAAATTGTCGGCGATCGCGTCGGCGCCGGCGGCCGCCGAGTCGGCGGTCAGCCGGGCGATCTCGCGCGCGCGGTCCGCCGCGCCTTCGAGCGATTGGTCGAGCACGCCCGCGAAGCGCATGAGCCGCTGCTCCAGATCGCTGCCCTTGCCGTCGAGCGTGGCGATCAGCTCCTCCAGCGTCGCGCCGCGTTCGGCCAGTGCGCCTTCGGTGCGGCGGTTGCTGGTGTCGATCAGCGCGACCGCTTCCGCGAGCGAACGTCCGTGCGCGTCGAACTGGCTCGCGACCTGGCCGAGATCGTTGAGCGTCTCCGCGGACATCACCTTGAAGCTCGTGATGTTCTTCTCCACGTCGCTGTTGACCGCGCCCGCCTTCTGCGCGACCTCGTTCATGGCCGCGACGAAATCGGACACGCGCGTGACCAACGTGCTCTCGATGTCGCTCATGTTCTCGTGCGCGCCGCTGAGCACCTCCTGCAGGAGGATATTGGCCTCGCGCAGGCGCTCGTAGAGGGCGGTCGTGTCCGACCGCACCATGTCTTGCGTCTCCTGCATCTCCGAGACCGCGGCGGACGCCGTCTGCTTGGACTGCTCCACGGCCGCATGGGTGGTGTCCTGCAGCTCCTTGAGCGTGCGAGTGATCGTCTTC
Organism: uncultured Alphaproteobacteria bacterium; assembly: GCA_963827585.1. Lineage (GTDB taxonomy): Bacteria > Pseudomonadota > Alphaproteobacteria > Rhizobiales > Xanthobacteraceae > VAZQ01. Next base: position 348,139 of record CAWHCK010000051.1, on the reverse strand, counting down.
GAGGCGCTCTGCGTCGCCATCTCCGCGGTTTCGCGCAACTCCCTGATCGAGCGAGTGACCGCTTCGCTCGTGGTCTCGGTCGCCGCGATGTGGCTCGTCTGCAGGTCCTTGAGCGATTGATTGACGGCGCCGGTCGCGGTCTCGCTCGCCTCGCTGATCAGGCGCGCGATCTGCTCGCCGTTCTCCATCATGGTCTGGGTGAAGTTGAGGCCCTTCACCTCGATCGCCTTGACCGCGTGGTCGGTGACGCGGCTGACCTCGGTCACGAACTCCTGGCTCTTGCTGGTGAGCGCGGCGAGCAGGCCGCTTGATTTTTCGTCGACCACGCGCGTCAAGTCGGCGGAGCGCTGGCTGACCGCCGCGGAAATCTCGTCGGCCTTGCCGACGAAGCTGCGCGCCACCTCGGCGCTGACCGAAAGCAACGTACGCTCGACCTCGCTGGCGTTCTGCTTGAGCACGTTGCTCACGCCGGTCGACATTCCGCTGATCGTGCGCTCGGCATCGTGTGCGCTCGCACGGATCGCGTTGGTGGTGCTGCTCGCAAGCTGAGTGAGCGTCCGCTCGGCCTCGGCGCTATTGGTCTTGACCGCCTCGCTGAGCTGCTGCACCCGCGCATTGATCACGCTCGACACCGCGGTCGTGAGATTGCCGATCGAGCGCTCCGCCTCGCTGGCATTGGTCCTGATGGCATTGCTCAACTGATCGGCGCGCGTGCCGATCGCCTCGACCGCAGTGTTGGTCAGCTTGTCGAGCGCCTGCGCGGCTTCACCGGCATTGGTCCTGATCGCGGTGCTCAGATGCTCGCTGCGCGCGCTGAGCAGCTCGGCGGCGGACTGGCTGCGGGTGTCGATCTCGCGGGTCAGGCTCTCGGTGCGGCCAGTGAGCAGGTCGGCCGCCGATTGGCTGCGGGTCTCGATTTCCTGGGTCAGGCTCTCGGTGCGGGCGGCGAGCAGGTCGGCCGCCGACTGGCTGCGCGCCTCGATGAGCTGGGCGAAGTTGTCGGTGCGCGCGGTGAGCAGGTCGGCGACCGATTGGCTGCGGTTCTCGATTTCCTTCGACAGGTTCTCGGTACGCAGGGAAAGCAGGTCGGCGACCGATTGGCTGCGCGTCTCGACTTCCCTGGAGAAGTCTTCGGTGCGCGCGGTCAGCAGGTCGACGACCGATCGGCTGCGGCTGTCGATCTCCTTGGAGAAGTTCTCGGTGCGCTCGGCGATCATGTCGGCGATCGACTGGCTGCGGGTGTCGATTTCCCTGGCCAAGGTTTCGGTGCGCGCGCTGAGCAGGTCGGCCGCGGCCTGGCTGCGGGTCTCGATTTCCCTGGTCAAGGTCTCGGTGCGCCCGCCCAGGAGGTCCTCGAAACGACCGATGCGGGTGTCGAGATTGTTGGCGACTTCCATCGCCTTGACGCCCAGCGTGTTGTCGATGTCCGCGATCTTGGCACCGATGCTTTCGGCGAGTTCCACGCCGCGCGCGTTGATCACTCCGGTGACATCGCCGATGCGCCGGTCGAGCGCCTCGACCACTTCCTCCCCTCCGCCGCCATCGCCTTGGCGACCTCGAGCATGCGGGCGGCGAACGCGTCATTGAGCACCTGGGTGCGGCCGTCGAGCGAGTTGCGGAAGCGCGCCAGTTGCTGGTCGAGGCTCGCGGTAACCTCCGCCGACTTGACGGTCACGCGGGTATCGAAATTATCCAGGTAGTCGCGCATCGCGCCGGAAATGTCCTGCGTGCGCTCGCCCAGACGCTCGACCATCTCGCCGCCATAGGTCTTCACGGTGCGGTCGAACTCGGCCAGGTGGCGGGTGATGAGGTTGCCCAGCGTGGTGGAGTCGCGCGCGATCCGCTCGGCCAGCTCGGTGCCGCCGTGATTGAACATGTCCTCGAACGATTGCAGCCGGGTGGCGAGCATCTCGCGCACCGCGTCGCCGCGGCTGGCGATCCGGCCCGAGAGCTCGTTGCCGCCGCGATTGAACATCTCCTCGAACGCCTGCAGCCGCTCGACGAGCATGTCGCGCGCCGCGTCGCCGCGGCTGCTGATCACGTCGGCGAGGTCGGCGCTGGTGCGATTGAACGCGTCCTCGAACGACTGCTGCTGGGTGGCGAGCGCTTCGCGTGCCGCGTCGCTGCGGCTGTCGATCGCGTCGACGAACGATTCGGCGCTTTCGCGCAACCGGTCGGTCACCCGGTCGCCGCGCTGCACGATGATGTCGGTGATACGCGCGGCGGTCTGTTCGAGCTTGGACACGACGTCTCCGCCGCGCAGGCTCAGGTCGAGCACGAGCGAATCGCCGGTATTCTTGAGCGTGGTGTTCACCTCTTCGACACGGCTGGAGATCGTCTCGGTGAGCTGGTTGCCGGTATCGATCACGAGGTCGCTCATCTCCTGCGAGCGGGAGCCCATCAGGTCGAGGATGGCGGCGGACTTTTGCGCAAAGCCCTCGGTTACCCGATCGAGCCGCGTCGACATCATGTGCTGGAGATTGGCGGTGATCTCGGTGAACTCGTCGCCGATGTGATCGGTCTTGAAATTGAGGGTGGCGGTCAGGCGGTCGCTGGCGGCCGAGATGGCCTGCGCGGTGTCCTGGCTGGCGGCTTCGAGGCGGTCGAGCAGGTCACCGCCGCGCTCGCCGAGCGTCTGGATCATGGTATCGCCGGCATTCCCGAGCGCGCGGGTGATGTGCTCGCCTTTTTCGGACAGGGCATGCGTGATCCGCCGCGACGCCTCGTTGACCTGCTCGGCCACGAGCTCGCTGACCTGAGAAATGTCGTGGCTGAGATCGAGGTGGACGCCGTTGATGGCGTCGCGGACCTGCGCCGCCTGGCCGACCAGCGTGTCGCGCTGGCTGCCCAGATCCTGGAGCAGTGCCCGGATGCGCACTTCGTTGTCGTTGTAGGCATGCTCGAGGGCGGAGACCTCGTTCGCCACCAATGTCTCGAGCTCGGCGGCGCGCGCGAGCGCCCGCTCGACGCCGTCGCCCATGGCGGCGACTTCGCGCCGGATCGCCTGCCCGACCGTGACGATCGATTCGCGTGCCACCGTCTCGGGCTCGGCCAACCGCATGGCGACCTCGGCCATGGACTGGGTGATGAGGCGGAGCTCCTGCGCGCGCCAGGACATGTGCGCGAGCACATAGAAGAAAATGATCGGCACGAAGAAAGCGGCGGCGAGGACGGCCAGCACCAGCGCGGTGAGGCCGGTCGGGCCGAACGCGGCCTGCAACTCGGGCAGATACATCCAGCCGAGCACAAGCCCGGCGAGCACCCAGAGGCCCGCAAACACGCTGGCGTAGACATAGGAGGTGCGCGACGGGCGACGCTGCAGGCTGCGCAGGATCTGGCCGATGGACTCCTGATCGTCGTTGGCCGGACGGCGCAGCGAGCCCGGCTCCTCCGCCGGGCGGACCTCCCCGCCGAAGTCGAGCACGTCGTCAGTGGCGGGCTCCGGCGTCCGCACGGTGCGCCACGGCGGCTCCGGAGCCGGCTCCTCCACATGGGCGACCGCAGGCGAGGGCGGATGGACGGACCCTGGCTCGGGTGGAGTGTCGCGGGCCGAGAGCGCGTCCTGGATCGCCGAAAGCGCCGCTTCCGTCGGATCCTTGATCTTCTGCGGAGTGTTCGCCATGTCCGTCGTCGCCTCGTAATTACGCTGGACCAGGGCAGCGGCCGGACATAGGTCCTGACCGCCCCACGAGCGCGTTGGGCCTTTGAGATCCCCTCCGGAACCCCCTCGGGCAGCCGGCAGCAACGCGCCGTACAGACATCTCACTGCCGTTGAGCTATCCTATCGGCTTGGCATACCGATGGAAACTGCTTGTTAAGGTGTCTTTAATCATCGTTAACGGCAGGGCTGACCATGGGTCGAGCACCGCGGGAGGAGGATGACGGGGTCCAGGCCTCCGCGCCTGGTCATGATTTGTCCGGCCACATTGCGGCCGGTGTGCGGCCGACCGCGGCGCAGCGGCGCTATCTCGAGCGCGGACTGTCGCAAGCCGGCGGCAAGCTCCCGCTGTTCGACCTCGACGGCCGGGAAGTACCGAAGAAGACAATCGAATCCTGCCTGGCCCATGGCTGGGCCACACGCTGGCTGCACAATCCCATCAACCCGGATTGGCTGGTCTGCCGGCTCACCGCGGCGGGCTATCGGGTGCTGGGCAGCGAGCCGCCCTCGCAGGCAGGCACGCCCGGCGGGTCCGGGGCCCATAGCCGTTGACCGCGATCACATCAAGCGCGACGCCCGGCCGCGTCGTGCGCGAGGCTCGCCCGCAGTCCTCGACCAAGAGCGCGCGCGACCGTCGCGCGCAATCGCGCCGCGCAACAACGTTGGATGTCGCGTCGTATCTGGCGCGCCCGTGCGCCAGCAGCTATAGGACCCGGCGCCGTCCCACCTAATGCCCCAAACCCGAAGTTCGCACACCCATGCCGCGAGTCCGATTGCGAACTTCGGGTTCAAAGAGGGGCACTAGAATCATGGAGTTGCTAGTGTCCCTTGATTCCGAAGTTCGCATGAGAATGTGCCGCGCGTGCTTGCGAACTTCGGAATCGGGACACTAGCGCCACCCAATCGAAATGCCGAAAATCACTTACATCGATCACGAAGGCACTGCTCGCTCGGTCGAGGGCGAGGTCGGCTCGACCGTGATGGAAACCGCGATCAAGAACGGCATTCCCGGGATCGAGGCGGAATGCGGCGGCGCCTGTGCCTGCGCCACGTGTCATGTCTATGTCGAGGAAACGTGGCGCGCCAGCGTGGGCGAGCCGTCGCCGATGGAGGAGGACATGCTCGATTTCGGCTACGAGGTGAGGCCGAACTCGCGCCTGTCATGCCAGATCAAGGTCACCGCCGAGCTCGAGGGCCTGGTGGTGCGCACCCCCGAGCGGCAGGCATAGCGCCCAGGACGGACTGGCCTATTGTCCGGCCCGCATGTCAGCCCACCTATCTGTCGTCCCCTCTTTCGTGGTCTGAATTCTCATGCTGGATCGACCTATGAGTGAACCGATCAAGACCGACGTTCTGATCATCGGCGCGGGACCGTGCGGACTGTTTGCGGTGTTCGAGCTCGGCCTGCTCGACATGAAGGCGCACGTCATCGATATCCTCGACAAGATCGGCGGCCAGTGCGCGGAGCTCTATCCGGAAAAACCGATCTACGACATTCCCGGCGTGCCCTATGTCACCGGCCAAGGTCTGTGCGACGCATTGATGGCGCAGATCAAGCCGTTCGGCGCCACGTTCCATCTCCAGGAGATGGTGCAGACGATCGAGAAGATCGGCGATGCGCTGTTTCGCGTGACCACCGATCGCGGCCAGGTATTCGAAGTCAAGGTCATCGTGATCGCCGCGGGAGGCGGCTCGTTCCAGCCCAAGCGTCCGCCGATCCCCGGCATCGAGGCCTATGAGGGCACCTCGGTGTTCTATTCGGTGCGGCAGATGGAGGCGTTCCGGGACAAGCGCATCCTGATCGTCGGCGGCGGCGATTCCGCGCTCGATTGGACGCTCAATCTCGCGCCGCTCGCCAGCCACCTCACGCTGTTGCACCGGCGCAGCGAGTTCCGCGCCGCGCCCGACAGCGTCAACAAGATGATGGCGCTGGTCGGCGAGGGTAAGATCGACTTCGTGCTGGGTCAGGTGGCGGCGCTGGCGGGCGCTGGCGGACAGATCGCCAAGGCGATCGTGAAGCGCGACGACGGCTCGAACTTCGAGATCGCCTGCGACGCGCTGTTGCCGTTCTTCGGGTTGACCATGAAGCTCGGCCCGGTCGCGGACTGGGGCATGGAGATGAAGGACGGCGAATACGTTCTGGTCGACACCGCGGCGTTCGAATCGAGCGTGCCCGGCATCTTCGCGATTGGCGACATCAACTGGTATCCGGGCAAGCTCAAGCTCATTCTTTCCGGCTTCCACGAAGGCGCACTGATGGCGCAGAAGGCGCACCGCTACGTCTATCCGGGCAAGCGCCTGGTGTTCCAGTACACGACCTCGTCCACCAGCCTGCAGAAGAAGCTCGGCGTGGCGTGAGACGGGTGGCGTGCCGCAGACTACCCGGCCAGAACGGCAGTCCCGAGAACTCGCGCGCCCGCTGCCATCTGCTCATCAAAGGTTAGGAGATCGGCACCGAGGCGTTGGGCCATCGCGATGTTGATGGCATCGGGCGCTCGCGGCGCCAGATTCAATCGCCGAAGAAATCCCGTGGCCAATGAAACGTTGACGCTCCGCGTCTGCTCGCGCTCTGTTGCTCGTGCCGTCCAGGTGTCGAATGTCAGGAAGGCGGTGCGTGCTTCATCCGCTGTCAGCGTTCCTATTCGCACGCGGCGAGCAACCGCAGCAGCAAATTCAGCTGCGGCAAAGTCGCTGACGATCAGCACCGACGGATGGGCGCGCAAGAACGCCTCCGCCCGGACCGTCAGAGTGTCGTTTACAAATAGCGACACTAGAATGCTGGCGTCGAGATAGACGCTCACCGCTCCCACTCATCGCGCATCCGGCTGACGAAAGTACCCGCGTCCTCCTTTGCACGCTTTCCGACGCGGCGGGCGGCAAGCCAGTCGAGAGCCTCCGCCGATACCGGACGCGCCGGCTCCTTGATTGGCTTGAGCTCGACCACCGGCCGGCCGTGCCGAGTGATCACGACATCCTCGCCCTTGAGGGCGCGGTCGATCAGCTCCGGCAGACGGTTCTTGGCCTCGGCGACACTGTGAGTTCCCATTGGAGAAATATAGCCATCCAATGGCTATATTGTCCTCGCCATCTGACAACAGCCACCTGACGACTGCAGCACGCTGACGGGTTTACTGGCGCCCGGAGGTCGGCAACCGCGGAACAAGCGGGCTATGCAGCGGCGGCAGCGGCTCGGCGCGCACCGGCGCGGCAGGCGGGGGCAAGCCCAGCACCTCGCGCGCGGCCGGCAGCGCCGCGTCCGCCATGGCCGCATGGCCCTCGGCGGTCGGATGGACGGCGCCGCCATAGACCGCCGCGAAGACGCCCCAGATGGCATCGTGCAGGTCGGCGGGCTGCAGCAACGACGGCAGGCCCTCGGGATAGGTCAAGGCCGTGAAGTAGCTATCGTTGGCGGTCCGGATCCAGCGCGCCCGCGATGCGTAAGGACGGAATTCGCTCGCCGTGTAGCTGCAGGCCATGGGATCGGTCGCGGCCTTGGTCAGGGTCGTCTCGAAAGTCTGGCCTTTGCTCGAAAAGCATTCCCGATCGAAGGCGGGATCGTCATCCGCGCGCGCGCACACCCCGTGCAACGCGAAGGCCGGCTGATGGGCGTCGACGAAGGTCATGCGCTCGGTCGAAGGGTCGCGGCAGCTCTTGCCGTCTTCGCAGCGTGCGAGCGCCCTGATCCCGGGAAGGAACCGCTGCGACACGAAGTCGACGGCTTGGCGCATCCGTTCGCCGTCTGCGCCAAAGGCCGGATGCACGTCAAAACCGTCGCGCCCGCCGGGGCAGGGCGTGTGGGGGCCGGCAAGCGCCGGGTTGCCGTAGGTCACGAACACGACGCGCGACAGATCTCCGCCGACCAACGGCTTGAGCGCGGAACGCGCCTTGGCGAAATTTCCCGGCAGCTCGCGATCGAGCACTTTTTGGGCATCTTCGACCGAAGCGAGGATGCCGCCGCGCCGAAGCATGCTGCGTTCGGTTCCCGGCTCGACGATGATGTTGGCGACCAGCCCGGAGAACAGAATGTCGTTGGCTCCGATGGTGAGCAACACCAGATCGAGAGCGCGGTCGGCGCGGTGGCGTCGGGCCGCTGCCAGCAGCTCGGTCAACTCGGCGATCTGGGCGCGCGCCGTTCCCGAACAGGCTGCACCGGTGCCCGGACTTGGGCATTCGCGCGCCCGCTGGTTCGCGAGGAAGCCGACATTGATGGTGGCGCCCGTGCAGCCGAGCGGAATGAAGGTGACGGCGAGATGCGGGTTCTCGACCGCGAGCGCAAGCGCGGTGCGCATCTGGTAGCTGTAGAGCGAGCGGTGGCAGGGACCGCTCATCCAGCGCGCGCTTTGCCTTGCCCAGTCGCTCGATCCGGCGTCGTCGCCCGCCATCGTGTTGCAGGACTTGTTGCCGCTGAAGCCGGCTCGCCCCGGGCGGTAGTATTCGCCGCCCTCGAAACGCTTGAAGCAAAAGCCCTCGTCGGACAGGCGCACCGCCCGGTCGGGATTGCCTTCGCCGGCCGCGATCGAGTCTCCCATGCCCGCAATCAGCACGTCGCGCACGCGGATCTCGCGGACCAGCCGCATCGCCGTGCCGTCCGGCAAGATGATGTCGACACTGACGAGGGTCGGCCGACCGTAGGCGAGGTGAGCCTTCACTTCTTCGGTGCAGGCGCCGTTCACGTGCCGCGCGGGGCCGTCGCCGTCGTCGAAATTCCAGGCGCAGCCTTCATTGGCCGGCAAGGCTCCGGCCAATCTGACGGCGACGCGGTGCTCGCGCGGCGTGAGATAGGTTTCGCGCTCGCCGTCGCGTTCGCAGAATTCCAGGAGCTTGCCCGCACGGTCGACGCACAGTCGCTCGACCATGTCGCGCGCCCAGCCGCGGCCGTCGGTCTCGCGCGCCAGGCGGCGCTCGGCCGCCAGCACCCCCTCGCCATGCGCCGCGGCGACGTGACGCTGGAAGTCGGCCTCCTTGCGGAACAGGCGGAACCGGTGCTTGACCTCCCACTCGATCTGCAATGCGCTGCCGCCTTTGAGCTCGGCGTGGGCAGGCTGCCCGTACCAGGCCCAGAGCAGAAGGGTCGCAAAGCCAGCGATGCCGAGGTGGCGCATATGGGTCCGCCGCGATCAACCGCCCCCCGATTAGCACATCGGATGCGGCGGAAATGTGAGGTTTGGAGCCAAGCCAGGGGGGATGACGCAAGGGCCGCCGGGCGGCCCTCCAGCCCGGCAGCGTGCCGGGGCCGCTGCCCACGACGGCGTCGATCGGAGGCAGAGCGCGACGGCCTCAGACCAAGCGGGGACCTGGCAGTGCGGCGCCCATCGTCGCTTGGTCGCATGCGACACGCGCAAAATTGACCTCGCGTTTTGCAGCCATTACCGTTTGCGACAACGATCAAACGCTTGGGGAGGATGCGATGCGAATACTCACGACGATTTCGGCCGGCCTTGCCGCTGCGGTGCTCACCTTCTCCGCGGCCGACGCGCAGGGCACGGTCAAGATCGGCTTGATCAACGTGCTGTCGGGCCAATTCGCCGATGCCGGCATTCAGCTCGACAACGGCGTCAAGACCTACATGAAGCAGTACGGCGACACCGTCGGCGGCAAGAAGATCGAGATCATCCGCCGCGACGTCGGCGGCCCGGCGCCCGATGTCGCCAAGCGGTTCGCGCAGGAGCTGATCGTGCGCGACGGCGTCGACCTGCTCGCCGGCTTCCTGCTCACCCCGAACGCGCTCGCCGCCGCCGACGTTTCGGCGCAGGCCAAGAAGTTCATGGTGGTCATGAATGCAGCCACCTCGATCATCATCACCAAGTCGCCGTATATGATCCGCACGTCAGTGACCCTGCCGCAGGTGATGGAGACCTTCGGAACCTGGGCCGCCAAGAGCGGCCTCAAGAAGTGCTACACGATGGTGACCGACTACGGTCCGGGACACGATTCCGAGGCGGCATTCCAGCGCGCGTTCAAGGAAGCGGGCGGCGAGATCATCGGATCGGTGCGCTTCCCGGTAGCGAATCCGGATTTCTCGGCCTTCGTCCAGCGTGCCAAGGACATGAGCCCGGAATGCATCTACATCTTCATCCCCGGCGGGGCGCAACCCGCCGCGCTGGGCAAGGCCTTCGCAGAGCGCGGCATCGATTTCGCCAAGACCAAGGTGCTGGGGTCGGGCGAGACCACCGCCGAGCAGGCGCTTAAGGTGATGGGCGACGCCGGTCTCGGCATCATTTCGGCGTGGCACTACGACTACAAGAGCAATGCGCCGCGCAACGTCGAGTTCGTCAAGCTGTTCAACGAAATGCACGGGCGTAACCCCGATTTCTTCTCGATCGGCGGGTACGACGGTATGCACGCCATCTACGAGACGCTGAAAAAGGCCGGCGGAAAGACCGACGGCGATTTATTGATCGCGGCCGCCAAGGGATTGAAGTGGGACAGCCCGCGCGGCCCGATGTCGATCGATCCCGACACCCGCGACGTCGTGCAGACGATCTATATCAGGCGGGTCGAAAAGGTCGGCGGCGAGCTCATCAATGTCCCATTCGACAAGATCGAGAACGTCAAGGACCCGTCGCGGGCGCGCGGCGGCTGATTGGGTTGTCACGACGGCTGAACCGGCGGGAGAAGTCCCATGCGGAAGGCATTGTTCGCGCTCGGCATCTTTGCGCTGGTGGGCACGTCTGCGGCCAATGCGCAGGGTACGATCAAGATCGGCGTGATCCTGCCCTATTCGGGCCAGTTCGCCGACACCGCGACCCAACTCGACGGCGGCATCAAGCTCTACCTGAAACAGCACGGTGACACCGTCGCCGGCAAGAAGATCGAGATCATTCGCAAGGACAGCGGCGGGGTTGCGCCGGACGTGGCCAAACGGCTCGCGCAAGAGCTTGTGGTGCGCGACAACGTGGACGTGCTCGCGGGTTTCGTGCTCAGCCCGAACACGCTTGCCGCGGCCGATGTATCGGCCCAGGCGAAGAAATTCATGGTGGTCATGAACGCGGGCGCTTCGATCATCATGACCAAATCGCCGTACGTGACGCGCGTTTCGATTACGCTGCCGCAGGTGGCCGAAGCATTCGGAACGTGGGCCGGCAAGAACGGCATCAAGAAGGTCTATTCGATGGTGTCGGATTTCGCCCCGGGTCACGATGCCGAAGCCGGATTCCAGCGTGCGTTCAAGGAAGCGGGCGGCGAAATCGTCGGGGCGGTGCGGTTTCCAGTGGCCAATCCGGACTTCTCGGCGTTCGTCCAGCGCGCCAAGGATTTGAATCCGGAAGCGATCTTCCTGTTCGTGCCCGCGGGTGCGCAGCCGGCCGCATTCGGCAAGGCGGTTGCGGAGCGTGGCCTCGATCCCAAGGCCGTCAAGATTCTGGGAACGGGAGAAACCACAGCCGAGCAGGCGCTCAAGAGCATGGGCGATTCTGCGCTCGGCATCGTCACCGCGTGGAACTACGACTACAATGACGCCACCAGGCTCAACGGGGAATTCGTCAAGCAGTTCAACGAGGTCAACAAGCGCAATCCGGATTTCATGTCGGTCGGGGGCTATGACGGGATGCATCTCATCTTCGAAGCCTTGAAGAAGACCGGCGGCAGGAGCGACCCCGATGCGATGATCGCCGCGGTCAAGGGAATGAAGTGGGAGAGCCCGCGCGGTCCAGTCTCGATTGATCCGGAATTTCGCGACGTCGTGCAGACGATCTATATCCGTCGCGTGGAGCGGGTCGGCGGAGAATTGCGCAACGTCGTCTTCGACAAGGTCGAGAATGTCAGGGATCCAGTGCTTGCCCGGATGAAGAATTGAGCAACCCGATCCCGGTGCGTGCCGGCGGGGGAGGGCGCGGCTGCATGGCTGTGTCCCCTGGCTGCGAGCATGTGGTAGGTCTGAGGCGCCGGTGCAGCGGGGGAGAAGAGCGATGCGCAGCACTCTTGTCGGGATAGTCGGCTTTGCCGCGGCGTTCTTTGCCGTCGCGCCGGTCGACGCGCAGCAGACGATCAAGATCGGCGTCATCCTGCCCTATTCCGGACAGTTTGCCGATCCCGGCGCGCAGGCCGACAACGGCATCAAGCTCTACATGCAGCAGCGCGGCGACACGGTCGCTGGCAAGAAGATCGAGATCATCCGCAAAGATACTGGAGGCATCGCGCCCGACGTCGCCAAGCGTCTCGCCCAGGAGCTGGTCGTGCGCGACAAGGTCGATCTGCTCGCCGGATTCTCGCTCACGCCCAATGCGCTGGCGGCTGCCGACATCTCGGCGCAGGCCAAGAAGCTCATGGTGGTGATGAACGCGGCGGCCTCGATCGTCACGACCAAGTCGCCTTACATGGCACGGGTGTCCTTCACGCTGCCGCAATTCAACGAGCCGCTCGGAATCTGGGCCTACAAGAACGGCGTACGGAAGGTCTATTCGATGGTGGCGGATTTTGCCGCCGGCCATGACGCCGAGGCCGCGTTCCAGGGCGCCTTCAAGGGCTGCCGGCGGGGATGATCATCGGCTCGGTGCGGTATCCGGTCGTGAACCCCGATTTCTCGGCCTTCGTGCAGCGCGCCAAGGATATGAATCCGGAAGCGATCTTCGTCTTCGTGCCCGGGGGCTCGCAGTCGCCCGCGATCGCCAAGGCATTGGCTGACCGCGGCATCGACCCGAGGAAGACCAAGGTCATGGCACAAGCCGAGCTCACCGACGAGCAGGCCTTGAAGAACATGGGCGACACCGCACTGGGCATCATCACGTCGGCGCACTACGACTACAATCACGACTTCAGGCCCAACCGGGAGTTCGTGGCCGCGTTCAATGCCGCCTTCAAGCGCAATCCTGACTTCTTCAGCCGTGGGCGGCTATGACGGAATGCATCTCATCTACGAGGCGCTGAAGAAGAGCGGCGGCAATACCGATGGCGACGCTCTGATTGCAGCCGCCAAAGGCATGGCGTGGGAGAGCCCGCGCGGGGCGATGTCGATCGATCCGGCCACCCGCGACGTGGTGCAGACCGTCTATATGCGGCGGGTGGAGAAGGTCGGCAACCAGCTGGTCAATGTCGAGTTCGACAAGATCGAGAACGTCAAGGATCCGGTGAAGGCGCGGGCCACGAACTAGGCGACCGATCATGCTGACGATTGACTCGGCTTCCGGCATGATTGCCTCGGCGTTCGGCGTCCTGTTCGACGGCTTTGCCTACGGGATGCTGCTATTCCTGCTGTCGGTTGGCCTGTCGGTGACGCTCGGCATGATGAATTTCGTCAACCTGGCGCACTGCAGCTTCGCCATGCTGGGCGGCTATGTCACGGTGACGTTGACGAACGAGCTTGGCTGGCCGTTCCTGGCCAGTCTGCCATTGGCGTTCCTGGCGGCGGCGGTAGTCAGCGTGGCGTTCGAGCGCACGCTCTACCGGCGGCTCTACCGCGCCAGCGATCTCGACCAGTGCCTGCTCACGATCGGCATCGTGTTCATCTCGGTCGCGGTCGCGGCCTATATCTATGGGACCATCCAGCAGCCGCTGAAGCTGCCCTCCTACCTGCGCGGCACGGTCTCGATCATGGGCCAGACTTTCGGCGTGTACCGGCTGTTCCTGATCGGGACTTCGCTTGTCGTCACCGTCGTCCTGGTAGCGGCCCTCGAATACACCCGTTTCGGCGCCCAGGTGCGCGCGGCGGTCGACAACCAGCGCATGGCACGCGGGCTGGGCATCAATGTCGATCGGGTGTTCGCCATCACGTTTGCGCTCGGCAGCGGTCTCGCGGGCCTCGGCGGGGCGCTCGCCATCGAGATCGTCGGCCTCGACCACGCATTTGCCTTCACCTATCTCGTCTACGTCTTGATCGTGGTGGCGGTCGGCGGGCTCGGCTCCATCGCCGGCTCTTTTGTCGCCGCGAGCCTGCTGGGCATCAGCGACATGGCCGGCAAGTACTACTTTCCCGAGCTTGGTGCGTTCCTCATCTATTTCGTCATGGTCACGCTGCTGATGTGGCGGCCGGCGGGCCTGTTCGGGAGGCGCTAGCAGATGTCGTCCGCGGTCAGCGAACCGCAACGCTATCTCGAGGCGCAGATCCGCTGGCGCCCCATCGAGATCGCGTTCTGGCTCGCCACGTTGCTTCCCTTCGTGCTCACGCCCAACTACCTCGTGCTGGCGAGCCAGATCGCCATCACGGCGCTGTTCGCGTTGTCGCTCGATCTCATCCTGGGCTATGCCGGCATCGTGTCGCTCGGCCATGCCGCATATTTCGGCTTTGCCTCCTACACGGCGGGCCTGATTGCGAAGTGGGGTTGGGGCGAGCCGCTGAGCGGCTTGCTGATCGCGGCCATCGCCGCCGGCGTGCTCGGATATCTTACGAGCTTCATCATCGCCCGCTTCCGCCACCTCGCGCTGATCATGATCACGCTCGGTCTTGGCTTGCTGCTCGCCGAGGTGGCCAACAGCGCGAGCTGGTTGACCGGCGGCGCCGACGGCCTGCAAGGCGTGCGCATGTGGAAGCTCCTCGGTGTCTTCGAGTTCGATCTCTACGGCATTACCGCCTATACCTATTCGCTCGTGGTCCTGTTCCTGGTTTTCCTGGTCGCGCGGCGGCTGATCCACTCGCCGTTCGGTCTCGCCTTGCGCGGCATTCGCGAGAACGCCGTCCGCATGCCTGCGATCGGGGCGCCGAGTCCGGCGCATATTCGCAAGGTCTATACCATCGCCGCAGTCGTGGCGGGCGTGGCCGGCGCATTGCTGGCGCAGACCACGGAGACCGTCTCGCTCGAGACGCTGAGCTTCCAGCGCTCGGCCGACGTGCTGGTGATCCTCATCCTCGGCGGCGCCGGCCGGCTCTATGGCGGCATCGTCGGCGCGATCATCTACATGGTCGCGCGCGATCAGTTCTCCGGCATCAATCCGCAATACTGGTATTTCTGGATCGGGACGTTGCTGGTCGCCGTCGTCATCTTCCTGCCGAACGGCATTCTCGGCGGACTGGCGCGGCTCGTGCCGCCGGCGTGGAGCCGAGCGTGACCACCGCGGCGCTGTCGACACGCGGCCTGGACAAGAATTTCGGCTCGCTCGTCGTCGCCAAGGATATCGAGCTCGATCTCCCGCCTGGCGCCCGCTATGCGCTGATCGGTCCGAACGGCGCCGGCAAGACCACGCTGATCAATCTGATCACCGGGATGCTCAAGCCCGACAAGGGCCGGATCTTCCTCGGGGCGCAGGAGGTGACGGCGCTCAAGCCCGAGGACCGCGTCAAACGCGGCCTCGTGCGCACGTTCCAGATCAATACATTGTTTCCCCACCTCAACGCGCTCGAGGCCGTCACGCTCGCGATATGCGAACGGCGGGGCTACGCCGGCACGTGGTGGCGGAAGCTGCCGGCCTATGCCGATGCGGTCGAGGAAGCCTATGCGATTCTGCTCTCGCTCCGGCTCGGTGCGAGCTGCTATCGGCCGACCCATGAGCTCGCTTATGGCCAGCAGCGGCTGTTGGAGATCGCGCTCGCGCTCGCCACCAATCCGCGGGTGCTGCTGCTCGACGAGCCGGCGGCGGGCGTGCCGCAGGACGAGAGCGCCGAGCTGTTCTCGGTCATCGCCGGCCTGTCCCGCGACATCGCCGTGCTTTTCATCGAGCACGACATGAATGTCGTGTTCCGCTTCGCCAATCGCATCATCGTGATGGTGGGAGGACGCATTCTGCTCGAAGGAACGCCGACCGAAATCGCCGCCGATACGCGCGTGCGTGAGGTCTATCTCGGCGGGACCCGTCATGGCTGAGGCGCTGCTTGCGCTCCACGACGTGCGCGCCGGCTACGGCGACGCCGTCGTGCTCGACGGCATCGCGCTCGAGGTTTCGGAAGGCGGCAGCCTGGCTCTGCTCGGGCGCAACGGGGTCGGCAAGTCGACGCTCCTTCTCACTGTCATGGGCTTCACCCGCGTGAGCCGCGGCACCATCGCCTGGCGCGGCCGCGACATCACGCGCGTCGCGCCGCATTGGCGGGCGCGCGACGGCCTCGGCTGGGTGGCGCAGGAGCGGGAAATCTTCCCTTCGCTCAGCGTCGAGGAGAACCTCAAGGTCGCGGCGCGGCCAGGGCGGTGGGATCTGCCGGCGGTCTACCGGCTGTTTCCGCGACTCAACGAGCGGCGTGCCAGCAGGGGCAACCATCTGTCGGGCGGCGAGCAGCAGATGCTGGCGATCGCGCGCGCGCTGATGACCAATCCGGCGCTGCTTCTGCTCGATGAGCCGCTCGAGGGTCTGGCGCCGATCATCGTCGAGGAGTTGACCGCGGCGATCGGACGAATGACCGCCGATGAAGGCACCGCCTTCATCCTGGTCGAGCAGCATGCCGAGGTCGCACTGTCGCTGACCGAGGACGCCATCGTGCTGGAGCGCGGCAACATCGTGCACCGCGCGCGCTCGCAACACTTGCTCGACGACCAGGCGACGCTCGACCGCCTGATCGGGTTGCGCCTGGCGGAAGAGGCGGGAACGCCTCCCAAGCCGGCACCGCCGAGCTGACATGCTAGCCAGGCTTCGCCTCGGACCAACGAGGCATGTTGCGTTTTGTGTCGTCCCCGCGAAAGCGGGGACCCATGACCACTGGCTCTGGAATATGGGTCCCCGCTTGCTGCTGGAACGACAGGCGAAAAACTTTACGCACTTGCATCAAGTCCCGTTACTCAAGCGAAGCTAAAGCTTATCGGCGATGAATTTTAAATCTCCGCGCATTGCCGGTTGAGATCGTCAGTCGTTTTCGCGTCTCCCTGGTACTGTGCTTCCGCCTGTATCGCTCTCGCCACCGCCTCGTCGAGGAGGACCCGCACGGCTTCGTCGCGGGTCAATACGCCCTTCCTGACGAGCGCCCGATAGAGCGCAACGGTGGCGCTGACGGCCGCCATGGTGTAAGCCGCGTCGTCGAATGGTTGCATTTCACGCCATCTTTTGACGATCAAATCCGCGGCAGGGTCCCACATCACCCGGGGTTGGATGCGGCGCTGCGAAAACGGGCCCGACTCCGTCGGCTCGGTGGCCGCGCGATGCATGATTAAAGCACCAGATTACCATGGCCGTCGGACAATGCCTACGCCGAAGGACCTCCGGACCTGTGATCGCAATACAACAGGTCGCCGGGAAATTTTGCCGGGAGCGACCATCGGCTTGATTCCCAGCAGATCGCTGTAAATAGTCGCGATCAGGCCTGCCGGGCGCAGCATGAATTCGCAATGACCGAGCGCCCAGGCTGCCGCTACGTGTAGAGTGCGTGCCATGTCGTCATATGCAAGCTACTGCCAACAGCAGGCCGCCGAGTGCGCGCGGCGGGCGCGATTGGCGAGTTCGCCGGAGGTCGCAGCAGAGCGTCGGAATTTGGGGCTGCGGTGGCTTCGGCTCGCCGAAAAGGCAGCGGGGACGCGCCGAGCTCTCGGCGACGGGAGCAAGGCATCCGCTGCTCAGATCGTGCGCTCCTGACGCGCGCGAAGCTCCCGCGGTTGGTGTCGGCGCGAGGATGCGATCACGCGCGGCGCAGGTGCCGCGCCGTGCTCGAGCCCGCCGCCGCGGGGCGGGGGCGGGGCATGACGTGTGACTACTGCGCCGTGCTGATGACCGCGTCCGCGTAGTTGCCTGCGCCCATCCCGCTGTCGGCGAAGATGCCGTGGTCGGCGATCCACTTGAAGGTCTCTTCGTAGACCTCCTTGCTGTAGGTCTCGAACACCAGCCGCTCGCCCGGCCCCCAGCGGCGCGTGTCCATCATGGCGTGGTAGCGCGCCGGGAACTCGTTCTTGTAGTAGTGGGTGTAGAGCTCGGGGCGCAGATCGATGTCGCGTTGCGCACGTCGCAGCGCCCGGAAGAACTTGCGCAGCTCCTCGGGGTCCGGATCGCCGGTCACCATGCTTGCGATCATGAACGTCGTGTCGATCACTTTGCGAAAGCCAAGCTGCTCCGCGAAATAGTACGGGCCGCTGAACAGCGCGGAAGCCTGCGCCTTGCCGTCGATCAACTGATCGAGCCGGTGAAACAGCATGCCGTCGGCGAAGGTCAGGTTGATCTTGTCGGAGGGCATGTACTGCTCGAGCGCCTGGATGGTCGAGTAGTGGCTGCCGGACTGGTAGCCGACGGCGATGGGCACACCGGCGAGGTCCTCCGGCGTCTTGACCGGAGAACCCTGAGGAACGAACACGCCGGACGGCGCCACCGAATAGACGTCGGCGTAGAGCCTGCCCTTGCCCTTGGACGCGGCGACGCCGACGGTCCAGTGGCAGGCGCAGCTCACGTCGGAGCTGCGGCCGCGCTCGAACGATTGCATGGCGCCGACCTTGTCGCCCTTGTAATGGTGCGCGCCGTCGGTCGACTTGATCAGTTCCTGGAAAACGTAGTCGAGACCCTCGTCCTTGAAGTAGCCCTTCTCCTCGGCCACCCATTCCTGCAGCCGGAAGTGCGGCTCGATGACGAATTTTTCCTTGGCCATGTTTCTCTCCTTCGTGGTCACGCGGGATTCCGGGTTCGTTGCATCCTCTCAACAGCAGTCGCGGTCCGATCCACGCCGGTCGCGATGCTCGGCCACGCGCCGCGCCGCGATCATCTTCACGTGCTCGTCCATCAACCGGCGCGCGCCGGCGGCATCGCGCATTTCGATGAGCGACGCCAGTTCCTTGTGGGCGTCGAGAATGCGGCGCGCCACCTTCGGGGTGAGCGTCGGGTTCTGCGCCGGCCAGGAGACGTGCTGCAGCGAGATGAGTTGCACCACGAGCACGCGGTTGTGCGAAGCCTCGGCGACCGCGAGATGGAATTCCCGCGACGAGCGCGTATAGGCGCCAACGTCGTCGATCTTGCGTTCGGCATCGGCGATGAGATCGCGCAGCCGCGCGTGGTCCTCGGCAGTGGAATTGACGGCCGCGAGCTCGGCGGCGAGGCACTCGATGGCGCGCTGGGCGTCCATGATCTCCGCAGACCGAGACGCCGGCAAGATCGAGCTGCACGGCGAGCGCTTCCGCGAACAGGCGGGCATTGCCCCGGGCGATGCGCGCGCCGCCGCCGGAGCCGACCTTGATCTCGACCACGCCCTGGGCTTCCAACGTGCGCAGCGCATCGCGGGCCACGATGCGGCTGACTCCGAACCGCTCGGCCAGATCCTTTTCGGTGCCGAGGAAATCGCCCGGGCGAAGCTCGCGAGCGAACAGCGCGTCGCGTACCTGGGCGGCGATCTGGGTCGACATGGTGGCGGAGCGGAAGGGGATGACCTTGCGCTCGCTACGATTCATCGCCGGGTGCAGCCGCATGCACGCGTTTCCCAACGAAATGTCCAACAGGCGGCCGAGGACCTTGCAGGTCGCGGCCAAAAGGTAGCAACGATCATAAAGATGATATCTTTTCTCGGCAGGCCCGTCAATCGGCCTGGGCCCCTAGTTTTGCTCGGGGCCTATTTCTTGAGGCCGGCCGCCTGGGCGACCTCGCCCCAGCGCTTGATCTCGCTTTGGATGATCTTGGCGAAATCTTCGGGCCCGCCGCTGAGCGCGTCGAAACCCTGCGGATGGAGCGTGGCCAGCACGTCGGTCGACGCCAGCGCCGCGCGCGCCGTGCGTGCAAGCTTGTCGATCACCTCGCGTGGAGTCCCGGCCGGCGCCATCAGCCCGAACCAGATGCTGGTATCGAAATCGGGCATGCCGGCTTCGGCCATGGTCGGCAGGTTGGGCGCGATGGACGGGCGCTTGCTGGCGGCGGAGGCGAGCGCCTTGAGCTTGCCGGTCTCGACGTGCGAGACCACGGCGGAGGCCGGCGAGAACATCATCGCGGTGCGGCCGGCGAGGAGATCGGTCACCGCCTGCGGGCTGCCCTGGTAGGGCACGTGCACGAGCTTGGCGCCGCTGCGCATGGCAAAGAGCTCGCCCGACAGATGCGGGGCCGTGCCGACGCCGGTCGAGGCGTAGAGCACTTCGCCCGGCTTCGACTTGGCGAGTGCGATCAGCTCCTGCACGTTGCTCACGCCGGTCGAAGGATTGACCACGAGGATGACGGCAGCGGTTGTCACGAGCGCAATGGGGGCAAAATCCTTGGCCAGGTCGAAGGCGAGATTGGGATTGATGGCGGCGTTGGTGATATTGGCGGACGATCCCAGAAAGAGCGTGTAGCCGTCCTTCGGTGCGCGGGCGACGAATTCCGCGGCCAGGCTCGAGCCGGCGCCGGGCTTGCTCTCGGTCACGAACTGCTGGCCGAGAAGTCTGGCCCATGCGCTGCCCGAGCACGCGCGCGGTGATGTCGGCCGACGACCCCGGAATGAAGCCGACGATGATGCGCACCGGCCGCGCGGGATAGTCCTCCGCCTGCGCCGAGGGCAGGCCAAGTTGCGCGGCGAGCGCCAATGCGAGTGCGATCGTGCGGCGCTTTCGTCCGTCCATGCGCAGTCCTCCCGGATGGCTCGTCTGCCGTGCGAGCCGGCAGCATCGTTATTTCTTGAGGCCGGCGGCCTGGGCGACCGTCGCCCAGCGCTTCATCTCGCCGTCGAGGTAGCGGGCGAACTCCTCGGAGCTGCCGCCGACGAGATCGATGCCCTGCGCCGCCAGCGCCTTGGCGACCTCGTCCGCTTTCAAAGCCTCGTTGCCGGCGCTGCGCGACCTTGTCGATGATCTCCTTCGATGTTCGAGCGGGGGCGACGAGCCCGAACCACAGCCCGGTTTCGAAGCCGGGCAATCCGGCTTCGACCATGGTCGGAAGCTCAGGCGCGACCGCGGTGCGCCTGGCTTCGGTGGACGCGAGGGCGACGAGCTTGCCGTCGCGCACGTGCTGCAGAACGGTCGAAGCCGGCGAGAAGAAAACCTGGATGCGGCCGGCCAGGAGATCGGTGACCGCCTGTGGGCTGCCGGCATAGGGTACGTGCACCATCTTCACCCCCGCCATCACCTTGAACAGCTCCGCGGAAAGATGCGTCCCGGTCGCTACCCCCGAGGAGCCGAACGACAGCTGGTCGGGCTTGCTCTTGGCCAGCTCGATCAGCCCCTTGACGCTGTTCACCCCGACCGACGGGTGGACGACAAGAATGTTGGGCGTCGTGGTGAGACGCACGACGGGTGCAAAGTCCTTGGCAAAATCGAACGCGAGATTGGAGCTGACCGCTGCATTGATGGGATTGGCGATCGTCGCGAGCAACAGGGTGTAGCCGTCCTTCGGCGCCCGCGCGACGAACTCGGCGGCAAGGCTCGATCCGGCCCCGGCTCTGTTCTCGACCACGATCTGCTGGCCGAGGATTTGTCCCATGCGCTGCCCAACGACGCGCGCGGTGATATCGGCCCCGGATCCGGCGGGGAAGCCGACCACGACGCGCACCGGGCGGCTCGGATAGTCGTCCGCGCGCGCGGCAGAGGCTGCGAGCCCGGCCGCGCATGTCAGTGCCAAGCACAGCGTGAACCATCTACCCATGGGCGCCTCCCGCTTTTTTCCCGACAGCGAAGCATGTTTGGGCACGTCCCGCCAGCGCGCGAACAGAGCGACATGGCGGCGTCAGGCCGCAGGCGACGGTCCGTCGCGCGGTTCGGCCGTCGGCCGTCGACGACGGCCGCCGATATTTCAGGCTGGGGGCGGGGGCGGCGGTTCGGATTCGCCCGATTCGGTCAGGCTCAGCCACAGTTCGCGCGCGCTGACGATGCATAGCGCGGTGAAGAACGGGAGAATGAAGTAGAGCAGGCGAAAAATCAGCAGCGACGCGAGCAGCTCGTTCTTGTCGAACTGCGAGAGCCCGACCAGCATGGCGGCGTCGAAAACGCCGAGGCTGCCCGGCGCGTGGCTGAGGAAGCCGAGCAAGGTCGCCAGCACGAAGGTGACGAGCAGGGTGGTGAAGTCGATCGCCGGCTCGCTCGGCAGCAGCACATACATGGCAAGCGCCCCGATCGTGAGATCGGCGATCCCGATCCCGATCTGGACGAAGGTGAGGGGGGCGTTCGGCAGGGTAATCTGCCAGTCGCCGGAGCCGATGGCGCGCGGCGCGGGCAGCAACCAGAGCACATAGCCGACGATCGTCGCCAGTCCCGCGAGCGCAATGGTTCGATTGAGCCATGGCGGCAGCTGGTTCACGGCGCTGGCGGCATCCGGCGCGTAGGCCATGCTCAGGCCGAGGATGAATGCGTTGCCGAGCCAGAACGTCAGTCCGGTCACGAACGCGATCTTGGCAATGTCGACGATGCCGAGCCCCCACCGCGAATAGATGCGCAATCGCACCACGCCGCCGGTGAAGACGGTGGCGCCGAGATTGTGGCCGATCGTGTAGCTGGTGAAGCTGGCGAGCGCGGCGATCCGATAGGGCACGTGGGTGCGCCCGATCGTGCGCAGCGCAAAGAAGTCATAGAAGGTCAATGTCACATAGCCGGCCGCGACCAGGACGCCCGCGAGGAGGACGGTGCGCGGCGACGTCGCCTCCATTGCGTCGATGACCTTGTCGACGTCGACGTCGCGCAGCAGGCGGAACAACACGACCACGGCAACGCCGATGATCAGAAGGCTTATTGCGAAGGCAATTCGATTCCAGCCAACCTTCTCATCGACCGCCCGCGTCACGGCGCTCATCGCGTTCAGCACTTGCATCCTGTGACGGGCTTTCCCGCGGGCGGCTCAGTCGGCGGGGCAACCTCCCATCCCGTTGCAACAACAATGTTACAGGGCCTGCGACCAGATGGCTCGGGCTGATCCGCCGTCATGAGCGCCCAACACTCGACGTTGCCTGCACCGCGCCGAGGAGGTCGTTGACCTCGCCGCCGCGCAGCAGCCGGAGCAAGGCCCAGACGGTGATGAGAGGGCTTGGGGCGAACGCAAGCCGATTCGAAGCGATCTTCTCCTCGAGCGTCCGCGTCACGGCGGCCGTCGCGTTCAGCGCTTGCACCTGTCGCTCTCCTGAAGGGTGATTCGTAGGGAGGTCAACTTCCCATCTCGTTGCAACAGCCGTGTTACAACGCCTGGGCGAAGACTGGGCGAAATGCTGGCGAAACTGCCCCTGCGCCTATGGCCGCCAGGCTCGCCGCTCGTCCTCGCTTTCGCCCTCGTCGCGCGATGAAGCCGCTTCTGGAAACATTCCAGAATCAAGTCTTTTCTGCCACATCCAGCGACAACCGACCTTGTTTCCGGTCGTTCTAAATCATCGTGTTTGAAGTCACGCATCGTGGTTTGCATAGTCGCTCCGCCGGAATGCCATTGAGCGCGCGGATATGCCGCGAGCGTAGGCGGGGGGTGAAAGTGAATAGCGATCTTTGTGGCAGTCGAGAGAGCCGGCATCAATTTCCTTCGTGCGCATCATGGCCGTTGTGTGCCGCGCTTGTGGCGTGGAGCGTGATCGCCGCCGCTCCCAGCGCGGCCGAGGAGGCAGTCCCAGCGCCTGCTCCCGCCGAGAGCTCATCTTCTCCTCCTTCTCCTCCGGCGTCCGCGCCGGTCGAGACAACGCCTTCTCCTCCGACCCCGGCACCTTCCCCGCCACCGCCGACCCGACAGGAATCGGGTGGCGCACTACCGGTGGTGACGGTCGACGCACAACGACCGCAGCGGCCTCGCCCCTGGCCGCGCGTCCGACCGCCCGCACGTTTACGCCCCTGCCTCCGGTTACACCCTCACCTCAAAACGTGGTGCCGCGCGAGACCGCGTACGGGCCGGTGCGGGGCTATGTTGCGACCCGCAGCGCCGGCGGCACCAAGACCGACACGCCGTTGATCGAGACGCCGCAATCGATTTCGGTCATCACCCGCGATCAGATGGATGCGC
Source organism: uncultured Alphaproteobacteria bacterium (assembly GCA_963827585.1). Classification (GTDB taxonomy): domain Bacteria; phylum Pseudomonadota; class Alphaproteobacteria; order Rhizobiales; family Xanthobacteraceae; genus VAZQ01. The sequence goes on along the minus strand of CAWHCK010000051.1, from coordinate 324,795 downwards.
AGGCGGTCCAGAGCGTATCGCAGGCGTTGAACTACACCGCCGGCGTTGTCGCCCAGCCGCGCGGCTCGGTGAACGGGTATTACGAGTTTCCCTTTATCCGCGGCTTCGCACCGACGAACTTTCTCTACCTCGATGGCATGCAGCTGCTCGGCGCGAGCGCGGGCCTTCAGATCGAGCCTTACGGGCTCGAGCGCATCGAGGTGATCAAGGGGCCTGCCTCCATTCTCTACGGCCAGGGACCGCCCTCCGGCATCATCAGCATGATCAGCAAGCGGCCGACGGAGGTTCCGTTCCGCGAGATCCTCTACCAAGGCGGCACATGGGATCGCAAACAGGGCGCCTTCGACGTCAGCGGTCCCGTCGACGGGGAGGGCAAGGTGCTCTACCGCCTGGTCGGTCTCGCCCGCGATTCGGGGACGCAAGTCGATTTTACCGAGGACAACCGGTTGTTCATCGCGCCCGCGGTCACCTGGCGTCCGACCGTCGATACGACGCTCACGATTCTCGGTCAGTATCAGAAGGCCGAGTCGGGGTTCTTCAACTTCCTGCCCGCGCGTGGCACGTTCCTGCCGAATCCAAACGGCGTCATCTCGACCAGCTTCTACGCCGGCGATCCGAATTTCAACACCTCGACGATAACGAATAGCGGTATCACCTATCTGTTCGAGCATCGCTTCAACGAGATGTTCACGGTGCGGCAGAACTACCGGCGCCTGGAAATCAGCGTCGATGCGGACAACATCTTCTCCGGCGTTCTGGCACCCAATCTTCGCACGCTCAGCCGGTTTGCATTTCTCAATCGCGATGTGGTCAAAGGAGACACGCTCGACAATCAGCTGCAGGCGAAGATCAACACATGGGCTGTCCAGCACACCGTGTTGTGGGGCCTCGACTTGCAGCGACTGATCGAGGATCATCAAACGGGGAATGGTGCGGCGCCGACCATCGACATCTTCAACCCGTACTATTTCCAGAAGATCACGCCGCCCAGAGTCACCGCAGATACCTATCAAATCCAGAGGCAGACGGGGTTCTACGTCCAGGACCAGATGAAGCTCGACCGTTGGGTCCTGCTCGTAGGGGCACGCGGCGCAACTTCACGCGCTCGCCATCGATTCGCGCACCGGGGAGGTCATCAGCGAGCCGAAGCGTCGGCGCGGACTCACGTTCTTCCTCCTGAAACTGCACACCGACATGTTTCTGGGGCTCGCCGGAACGCTGTTTCTGGGTGCCATGGGGCTTGTATTGGCCGCGGCACTGGTTTCGGGAGCGGTTGTCTACGGGCCGTTCATGCGCAGGCTCGACTTTGGCGAGCTTCGTCGAACACGGGCACCCATCGTGAGGTGGCTCGATCTTCACAATCTGCTCGGCATCGTGAGCTTGACCTGGGTGCTTGCCGTCGCGGCAACAGGCGCGATGAACACGCTCGCAGTGCCGCTGTTCGACCTTTGGCGGGCGCGTGAGCTTCCGCGTCTGCTGAGCCAGCATCAAAGCAAGCCGCTGCCCACCAAGCTCAGCTCGCTGGACGAGGTTGTAGCGCTCGCGCGCGCGGTCAGCCCCGACATGAGACTTGTCAGCATCGTGTTTCCCCATTCTCGCTTCACGAGCCCGCGCCACTATCTCGTCTGGACCAAAGGCATCACTCCGCTGCGGGCGCACTTGTTCACGCCGGTCATGATCGACGCGGAAACCGGCGAGCTCGCCGGGGTTCTAAGATTGCCGTGGTATGTACGCGTGCTGGAACTTTCGCGCCCGCTGCATTTCGGCAACTACGGCGGGATGCCGCTGAAGATCATCTGGGCGTTGCTCGATATCGTTACGATCATCGTGCTCTGCAGCGGCCTGTACCTGTGGCTGGGTCGACGCAGGTCATCTTTTGCGGCGTTTCTCGGTGAGAACCATATCGACGGCCTGGCGTTGCGGGCGGGCGCACCTCGAAGGATCGGGCGGGACCAGTGATTTCGAGGCACCCGCGAACCGTTCTCGAGGTGTTCGCAATGCCGCTATTGCTGGCATTCTTGAGCGTGGGCGGTCTCGTGGCCGGACTGCTCGGCGACGGCATCTGGGACATGCTGTCGTGGCTCTCGCTCGGTGTGTTGCTGGCGACCGTCGGATGGCACGTGGCTCGATCGATTTGCGGCTGATCCCGTCGTGGCAAGTCGCGGCGGGAGGACGGCACAAAGCCGCCGAGCGTTGCGGCGACAGGCCGGGGAGCGGCCGTCGCGCAACGTCGCATCGTGCGGCGCGCGCCGCGGCGCATCGCGAATCGTCATACGATTGAGACATGAAATGACGATTCTTACGGCATGCGATTCGTACAAGAGACCGGCAGCCGGACCGGCAATCGGGCTGATGGCGTTTGGCCGCCGCAGGCGCCGCGAAACCATCGGGCGCTGTTCCTATCGGATATCCATCTCGGCTCGCGCGCCTGCAGGAGCGACCGCCTCATCGAGTTCCTGCGCCATCACCGTGCCGACGCGATCTACCTCGTCGGCGACATCGTGGACGGCTGGCGGTTGCGGGCGGATTGGTACTGGCCGACCGGCGCACGACGAGATCCTCCGCGAGTTGCTCCACGCCGCCCAGCAGGGCGTGCGCGTCACCTACGTTCCGGGCAACCACGACGAGTTCCTGCGCGACTATTGCGGCACGCATTTTGCGGGAATTGAAGTCGTCGACTCGACCATTCACACGGCGGCCGACGGCCGCCGATACATCGTCCTCCACGGCGACCGTTTCGACCGCTTGGTCGATCGCACGCGCCGGCTGGCGCCGATTGCGCATCGCGCCAACCTGACCGTCATCGCCGTCAATTCCGGCTTCAATCGAATGCGGCGCTTGCTCGGCCTGCCGTCGTGGTCGCTGTTGCAATGGGCCAAGCACAAGTTCAAGACCGCGAGCAGCTATCTCGGCGATTTCGAAAGGTCGCTGGCGGAGCTGGCGCACGAACTGGCCGCCGACGGCGTGATTTGCGGACACGTTCACCATGCCGCGATCCACGAACAGTTCGGCATTCGCTACATCAACTGCGGCGACTGGGTCGAGAGCTGCACCGCCGTGGCCGAATGTCATGACGGCCGGTTCGAGATCCTCCGCTGGTTCGGCGAGACGCCACGCCGCGCGCTGGCGCCGGTCACGGACGAGGTGCGGGCCGCCTGATGCGCGTTCTTGTGGCAACCGACGCTTGGCATCCGCAGGTCAATGGCGTGGTCCGCACCTTGACGTCGGTGGCGGCGAGCGCGCGCAGGCTGGGCGTCGAGGTCGTCTTCCTCACGCCCGAGGGTTTTGCCTCCGTGCCGGTGCCGACCTATCCGGGTCTGCGCTGTGCGCTCCCGAACCCGCGCGAGATCGCGCGCCGCATCGAGCACGCGCGGCCGGACGCCATTCACATCGCGACCGAGGGGCCGATCGGCTACTTCGCGCGTCGCTACTGCGTCAACCACGGCGTGCCCTTCACCACCAGCTATACGACGCGGTTTCCGGAATACATCTCGGCGCGCCTGGCGATCCCGGAAGCCTGGACCTATGCGCTGTTGCGTCGCTTCCATTCGGCCGCCACCGTTACCATGGTCGCCACCCCCTCGCTGATGGCGGAGTTCACGCAACGCGGCTTCAAGAACCTCGGCCTGTGGACGCGCGGCGTCGACGCCGAGCTGTTCAACCCCGAGCGCGCGATCGATCTCGACCTGCCGCGGCCGATCTTTGTGTGCGTCGGGCGGATCGCGGTCGAGAAGAACCTGCCGGCGTTCCTCTCGCTCGACCTCCCGGGCTCGAAGGTCGTGATCGGGCAGGGCCCGCAGGAGGCCGAGCTCCGGCGCCGTTTCCCCGACGTCAAGTTCATGGGGCTGCTCGATGAAAAGATCTTGCCCGCCTACCTGGCAGGTTCCGACGTTTTCGTCTTTCCAAGCCGCACGGATACGTTCGGCGTCGTGCAGCTCGAAGCGCTCGCATGCGGCGTGCCGGTTGCGGCCTATCCGGTCACCGGGCCGCGGGACGTGATCGGTCACGAGCCGGTCGGCGTCCTGCACGAGGATTTGCGCACGGCCTGCATGGGCGCGCTGCGCGTGTCGCGGAAATCCTGCCGGACGTTCGCGCTCGGCCGCTCCTGGGAGGCGAGCGCGCGACAATTCCTCGGCCATGTCGACCGGGTCGTCATCGACCGCTTCCGCAAGCCCTGCGCCGCCTGACCTTGGCGCCGCGGCCTTGACCGCCTCGCACAATGGCGCGAGGTTGCGGCATGTTCGTCGCCTTCTTCCACGAGCTCAAAACCGCCGGCGTGCCGGTGACGCTGCGCGAATATCTCACGTTGATGGAGGCGATGGAGAAGGACCTCGCCGGCCGGCGGGTCGAGGATTTCTATTATCTCGCGCGCACGGCGCTGGTGAAGGACGAGCGCAACCTCGACAAGTTCGACCGCGTCTTCGGCCACGTCTTCAAGGGCCTCGAGCTGATGAGCGAGGCGCCGGCCGCCGACATCCCGGCCGAGTGGCTCAAGAAGCTCGCCGAAAAATATCTCACCGACGAAGAGAAGAAGCAGATCGAGGCCATGGGCGGGCTCGACAAGCTGCTCGAGACGTTGCGCCAGCGCATGAAGGAGCAGAAGGGCCGCCATCAGGGCGGCAACAAGTGGATCGGCACCGCCGGCACCTCGCCGTTCGGCGCCTACGGCTACAACCCGGAAGGCGTGCGCATCGGCCAGGACGAGAACCGCAACTTCCGCGCGGTCAAGGTCTGGGACAAGCGCGAGTTCAAGGACCTCGACGATCAGGTCGAGCTCGGCACCCGCAACATCAAGGTGGCGCTGCGCCGGCTGCGGCGGTTCGCCCGCACCGGCGCGCCCGAGGAGCTCGACCTCGACGGCACCATCAAGGGTACGGCGCACAAGGGTTATCTCGACATCCTGATGCGGCCGGAGCGGCACAATGCCGTGAAGGTATTGCTGTTCTTCGACGTCGGGGGCTCGATGGACTGGCACATCAAGGCCACCGAGGAGCTGTTCTCGGCCGCGCGCACCGAGTTCAAGCATATGGAGCACTTCTATTTCCACAATTGCCTGTACGAGAAGGTGTGGAAGGAAAACCGCCGCCGCTTCGACCACACCACGCCGACCTGGGACGTGCTGCACACCTATCCGCACGACTACAAGGTGATCTTCGTGGGCGACGCCTCGATGTCGCCCTACGAGATCATGGCGCCCGGCGGGTCGGTCGAGCATTTCAACGAGGAGACCGGCGCCACCTGGATGGAGCGCCTCGCGCGCACCTATCCCGCCTGCGTATGGCTCAATCCGGTGGCGGAGAAGGAATGGGACTACACGCAATCGATCCGCATCGTGCGCGAGCTTCTGGGCGGGCGGATGTATCCGCTCACCCTCGACGGGCTCGACAAGGCGATGCGGGAACTGGTGCGGTGAAGCTTGCACTATCCGTGGTCTCGCGGCTGCTCGCCGCAACGTCCTCCGGATTTCGTTGAATCTCATGCGGGCTATGGGCGCCCTGCATAGATTCCGCGTCACCGTGCTGCTAGCCTCGCTCGGCAACTACAAAATCTTGGGAGGAAATGAGACTTATGCGGACGTTTGCACTCGCGGCCATGGTGGCCGCCGCGATGACGTTCTCGGCGCAGGCGCAACAGGATTATCCCAACCGCCTCGTCAACGTGGTCAATCCGACCCAGGCGGGCGCGACCACCGACGTGCTGGCGCGCGCGCTTGTCGTCGGGCTGTCGAACCGGCTCGGCCAGCAATTCGTCGTCGTCAATCGCACCGGCGCGAGCGGCGCCATCGGTACCGCGTCGGTCGCGCGCGCCGCGCCCGACGGTTACACGCTCCTGTTCGGCGCGGTCTACGTGCTCTCCGTGCTGCCGGCCGCGCGCAGCAATGACATCGGTTACGACGCGCATTCGCTTGTTCCGGTCTGCCAGACGGTTTCGAATGCCATGGTGATCGCGGTGCGGCCGGACTCTCCGTTCAAGACGCTGGCAGACCTGGTGGCGGCGGCGCGCGCGGAGCCCGGTAAGCTCAACTACGGCCACCAGGGCGCCGGCTCGATCCCCCATCTCTCCATGGAGGAATTTCTCGAGACCGCCAGGCTCGACATCAAGGGCATTCCCGGCCGCGGCGATCCCGCCGTGGTGACGGATCTGCTCGGGGGCAGCATCGATGTCGCCGCGCTCGTGCAGGGAACCGTCGCCGGGCAGAACTTGCGGCTGCTCGGCATTTTTGCCGAGGAGCGGCACCCGTCGTTTCCCGACACCCCGACCGTGAAGGAGCAGGGCTTCGACGTCGCCCCGATCAGCTTCGGCGGATTGCTGGCGCCGGCGGCGACCCCGAAGGAGATCGTCGCCAGGCTCGAGACGGCGTGTGCCGGCGCGGCTAAGGACGAGATCTATGCGAGCGCGGCCAAACGCGGCGGCCAGCCGCCGAGCTACTACGCCAACCGCGCCACGTTCGCGGCGCGGCTCGATCGCGACATCGAGGCCAAGCGACGGCTCATCGCCCGCATGAAGCTGCAGATGTAGCGCGCGTCACCGCGCTGCCACGCTCAGAGAGTGCTCGGCGTTCCGACCCAGCGGCCCATGCGGGGCAAATGGCGCGAGATCGCGATATCGGTCACGCGTCCGATCAGATTCGTGACCGGAACCGGACCATGGGCGACCATGTCGCGACTGTCCACGCTGTGGGCGCGGTTGTCGCCCAGCACATAAACATGTCCCGGGGGCACGCGGCGTTCCGGCATATCGGCGAAACGCCCTTCCGGGGGACCGACGTCGACGTAGGGCTCCGGGATCGCCATGCCGTTGACGATGGCGCGGCCGCCCTTGAGCTCGATGCGATCACCGCCCACCGCAACGATGCGCTTGATGTAGTGAAGCTGCGGCTGCTTCGGATGGGTGTAGACCGTCACCTCGCCGCGGCTCGGGTCGCGGCTGCGATAGTAGGTGGCGTCGGCGAGAAAATACTCGCCGAGCCGTAACGTAGGTTCCATGCTGGTGTTGACGGCGTTCAACCACAGGAGCTGGCCCGAGGTCTTGGCATGAAGGGCATAAATGCAGGGGCCCGCAAAGACGATGCAGGCGACGACGAAGGCGCCGGCATAGGTCGTCCACCGGTGGTGGCCCTCGTGCGGATATTCGCGCATCCGGTGAGCGCGCAGGATCGCATCGAGCATGATGTAGAGCCACAGCCCAAGCAGCAGCCCCACACTGACCGCGAACATCCAGAAGCGCGCAAGCACGCCCATCATCGCGACCATGAGCAACGTGTCCGCGATGATGACGAGGATGAACAGCGTAATGCCGCGCCGGGCCTGACCGATATAGATGTGGCCCAGTCCGGGCGTGAGCACCGTAAGCAGCGCCGTCACCCAGGGGGATGGACCGCGGCGCGTGTCCGTTTGCGTGTTCGCTGCTGCCGGCGCGTAATCGGCAAGCGATGACATCGAGTACTCCGGATTGTCTCCCCAGACGCCGAGTGCGTTAACGCCGCACCACCGCTTGAGTATTAGTGTCGCCAGCGCGGATTAGGTTCGAGGTGCAGGCCGGATTTCTTTACCTATGCTTGTGCAACTATTGAGGGTGTATAATTTTCCCAACAGTCTGCAGTTGGGCATCTCTATCGGCGGACCGTGAGATAGGCACCGAGCATGGCCATGAGCGCGGCCAAGCCCAGCGCCGCCAGCCTTGCCGCCACGTTCACGCCGGCGCCCACCCCCTCCGGCGCCGCAGCGGAATGGCCGATGTCCGCGAGCAGGAGCACGATGCCGGCGCCCGCCACCCAGCGCAACAGGCGAAAGCGGCGCCACGGCAGCGGCACGCGGCTCAGCGCGGCGGCCGTGGCCCCGCTGGTGATGAAGGCAAGACCGGCGATCGCCCACCACGGGCCCGTCGTGCGCAGTTGCCGCGCACCGGTGGCGAACAGGTTCTCCCACACGGCCGCGAGGTCGAAGCCGGCGCGGCTCAGCGCGATCTGCAGCGCAAGCGCAGCCACCACACCGCAGAGGATGGCCGCGCTATAGATCAGCGCCGGCGGCAGCGCGGTATCGGCGAGGTCGGGCCTGGGCCTCTGCATGCCGGTGATGCTGGGCATGACGCCTTGGACATGGTGATGCCCGGGCGGGGCCCGGGCATCACCAGAACTGTTGCAGGCTCTACGTCGCCTGCGGATACGCTGCTAGCCGCGGCGCTCGGCGTGCCAAGTGCCGGAGCAGGCGCCGTTGCCGCCGCTCCACGAGCCGCCGCCGCTGGTGCCCGCGAGGCGGCCGGTGCCGGTCGCGGTCTTGTCGCCGGTGCTGACGTTCACGGTGACGGCGCCGTTCTTGCCGACCTTGCCGCTGATGCTGACCGTGGCGGTGCCGGCGTTGCCCAGGGTGCCGTTGGTGATGCGGATGGGATAGCGATAGGACGGATCGCAGATGCCTTCCTTGGTGATGATGATCACGCTCCAAACCCCGTCGTAGCCCGGTACCGCCTCGGCCGGGCGAAGGGTCGGAAGCGCCGCTGCGAGCGACGAGCGCAGACAGCACCAGCAGGCCCCGCGACCGGGCCCAAATTCGGGAAAAAGCCATTGTAGCCCCCTCTGCCTTTAGCTGCCGGGCGCCGCCCTCTGTCCAGGGCGAAACGGCAGTGAACCAGTGATCCCTTTGTGCGCCACTTCTTTAGTCGCAAGCTGACCGCAATAGGTTCAAACAACGAGCCAAGAACGCGCCGGTGCCGGCGCCGCGTTGCCGCGCCCCACGAAGCTGTCAAAATGTCCGCGGCGGCGGAAACCCGGTCGCCGCGAACCGATGGACATCCTGCTGTGAGGCGCACGGCGCACGGCCGGCCGCGTCGACAGCCTGCGGGAGGCAAGCATGCCGGCTGAGCGCTTCGATTTCCCCAACGCCCAGGGACAAAAACTTGCTGCGCTGCTCGACCGCCCTCCCGGAGAGGCGCGCGCCTACGCGCTGTTCGCGCATTGCTTTACCTGCGGCAAGGACGTCCATGCCGCCAAGCGCATCGCCGACGGCCTGACCGCGCTCGACATCGCGGTGTTGCGCTTCGACTTCACCGGATTGGGGTCGAGCGAGGGCGAGTTCGCCAACACCACCTTTTCCTCCAATGTTGCCGATCTCGTCGCCGCCGCGAACGAGCTGCGGCGCATCGCCCGGCCGCCCGCGATCCTCATCGGCCACAGCCTCGGCGGCGCCGCGGTGCTCGCCGCGGCTTCCGACGTGCCGGAGGCACGCGCGGTGGTGACGATCGCCGCGCCCAGCGATCCCACCCACGTCACCGGCCTGTTCAAGGATCATCTCGGCGATATCAGCGCCAAGGGCGAGGTCGAGGTCGCGCTGGCGGGCCGGCCGTTTCGCATCAGCCGCGGCTTCGTCGACGATCTTGCGGAGCACAGGCTGCTGGAGCGCATCGCCAACCTGCGCAAGGCGCTGCTCGTGTTCCACTCGCCGACCGACGAGGTGGTCGGCATCGAGAATGCGACCCGCATCTTCATCGCCGCCAAGCATCCCAAGAGTTTCGTCTCCCTTGCCGGCGCCGACCATCTCTTGAGCCGCCGCAGCGATGCGGGTTACGTCGCCGGCGTCATCCGCGCCTGGGCCGAACGCTATCTCGACATGCCGGAGATCGCCCCGCACGAGCCGGAGTCCAAGGCCGTCGTCGTGCGCGAAACGCGCGAGGGAAAGTTCCAGCAGCAGGTCACGGTCGGCCCGCATCGGTTCCTGGCCGACGAGCCGGTCGACGTCGGCGGCCTCGGCAGCGGTCCCGGTCCATACGACCTCCTGCTCGCCGGCCTGGGCGCGTGCACGGCGATGACGCTGCGCCTCTACGCCGAGCGCAAGGCGCTGCCGCTCGAGCGCGTGACGGTCGAATTGACCCACGACCGCATCCATGCCGCCGACTGCGAAAGCTGCGAGACCAAGGAAGGCATGATCGACCGCATCGAGCGTGCCATCACGTTGCTCGGCAATCTCGATGACGACCAGCGCCGGCGGCTGCTCGAGATCGCCGACAAGTGTCCCGTGCATCGCACGCTGACCTCGGAGGTCGATATCCGCACCGTCGAACGGCGCGAACCGTGAAGGAAACGGAGTTCCACATCTCGGGACTGTTCCAGCGACGACCCCTGCGACATTGCGCCGGCAGTCCCAAGCGCGACCTATCGTCTCGCTGCGATTGATCCCGCCACGGGTCTCGCCGACGCTGGGGGGACGCAATCGATGCACGCAATCGACGCATAAGGGGGCGCGGTCATGAAGCTGCTGCTGGTATTTCTGGTTGCTCTGTTGATTGGCCAGTCGCTCTCCATCGGTCTCGGCTTGCTGGTCGAGCGTCATGCGACGCCCTATACCGGTCTCGTGACCTTCATCGCGTGCTATTTCGCGATGTTCTGGCTGGCTTGGCGTTTTGCGGTCCGTATCACCGAACCGAACTCCCGCCTCGGAGGCTGGGCGAGCAGCGGCGAAAAGTGATCGAGCCTCGCTCGCGGCGGCCCGTGCGTCACCGTCGAAGATTTATTTCGGCTGCACGCCTTCATCGCCCCCCGGCGTGCCCGGCGGCGGAATGACCCTGAGCTTGCCACCGTCCGGCGGCGCGACCTGCATCTCGCGGTCGACGCCGGCAGGGGGGCAGATGACGCCCTTCGATCGGGCGAGCTTGTCGCTCAATGATTCCGAACCACCACCACCGACCGTCGGCGGCTCGCCCTTGACGTCGGGCGGGCACACGACGCCCTGCTCGGATGGCGTGCGGCCGTCCGCCGCCGATTGCGCCAGCGCAGCGCCTGGCAAGGCGATGCTCACGAAGACTGCGATGGTCGTGGTAAAGCGCACAGCCATGTTCCTCGCGGCCTCACGCGTGTAGAGATCAACGCGTCGGCCAAGCCAAACGTTCCCGCCATCAAAGCGAGGGCCGCTTCAGCGCAGGAGGGCTGGTCCGACCCGAGTGCAGGTCAGGGCTGGGTGCTTGATTTGCGTATCGAAAGCCCGGACAGGCCGTCGCCGAAAGCGCTGCCTTTTTTGCCGGCGGCGACGCCGAACTCGTAGAGCGCCTGCATGTACTTGCCGTCGAACGGCCCGCGGCTCGGGTGGTCGAAAGCCTCATCCACGGCAGCGATGCGCGGCTCGAAGCCGTGCCGCTGGGCGCCGATATGGATCAACATGATTTCGGCGCGCAGCGCCGCCGTCAGCGCGACCGCGATGGAGCGGGCGAGCACGCCCGCAATGCTGCGATCCGTCATCTTGAACTCGGGTCCGAGCTTCGAGTTCACGATGATGTAGAGCTGGCTGATCGGCGGGCGCGCGGTGCTGCTCGCCGAAAGCATGGCTTCCGGCATGATGAAGAATGGCGCGGTCAGCGTGCCGTCACCGTGAAGCTCCTGAAATTTTTTGCCGTTCGCCTCGACGTCGATGCCGACGGGCGAGAAAATTCCGGGGATGCTGGACGACGCGAGCAGGATGTCGCGAAACAGCTTGAGCGCGACATCGTCGCCGCGGGCCGCGATCGCGCCCATGTTCCAGACCACGCCGCGCGCGGCATCGAGATTGGTGGTCACCACGAACAGGCGCCGGCCGCGCGCATGCTCGGCGGCGATTTCCGCCAGCAGCTTTGCGGTCACCCGATTTTCGATCAAGCGCTTGAGCGGCCAGTAGTCGAACAGGCTGTCGCGCGTGAAGCGATCCTCGAATATGTCCGCGGCCCCGATCGTGGTGAAATTCTTGTGCACTTCCTCGTCGTAGCGGGGCCCGAGAAAGGCGAATGGCGCGATCAGGGCGCCGATGCTGACCCCTGTCACGACGGTGAACTCGGGCCGCGTGCCCGATTCGCTCCAGCCCGTGAGCAGGCCCGCGCCGAAGGCCCCGTCGGAGCCGCCGCCGGAAATCGCCAGCCAGGGTCCGCTCGCGGCCGGCAGGAAGCGGACGAAATCCGTCGCCGAATCGCCCCAGGCGCGCGCGTCCGGAATGCCGGGAATGACCGCAGCGTTGTCGTCCTCGACCGTGAAGGGAGTGCGCTCCTGCCGCTCCTTCGGGAGGTCCTTCGCGGTTGGAGTTTTTCTCTCCTTCTTCCTGAGCTCGGTGAGCTGCTGCGCCTGTGCCGATGCCCATTCGGGCGGCCACGACGCCAGGATCGCGCAAATCATGAGCGCAACGGCAAAGGCAGCAATAATGCGCAGGTTGTGCAAAGTTGCTCTCCAACCGCTCTGGCGCGCCGCATTACCTATAGGATTTTAGCATTTGTGGGGCGCTCGCCCGCCGCCGGGTCGCCACCAGCGCAATATCCGGCATCAGTCCGGAAAATTCGAACGAAAACCTCCACGAACAGTCCGCAGCCTCCACCACCGGCCGCCGTTGCCGGCCGATGCGCGCTTTCAGCCTTGACTCGCGCTCCAGACGCCCGAGCAGGATCCCTGCGGGGCCTGGCCGCGCCAGGTTCCGCCGCCGCGGCCGCCCGAGAGGCGTCCCGACCCGTTGGCGCTTTGGCCGGCGGCCGAAACGGTCACGTTGACGCGCCCGGAGGGGGTGACGCGTCCGGAGACGCTCACCGCCCCGCCGCCCAGATAGGACACCGTGCCGCCGCGGATCATCACGCCGTATCGGTAGGATTGGTCGCAGGGTCCGTTCTTGGTGATGACGACCACGCTCCACGGGCCGTCGAACGACGCCGCGTCGGCGGACGGGGCGGGAAAAAAGGCGATGACGGCGAAAGCCGTCGCCAGCGTGGCGGCGCGAATGCGTTGGCTGATCATGGGGACCTCGTGTTGGCCTCGTGGCGCGTGTGTCCGATCGGCGGCGCCCGGTTGTGGTCGCTGTGCCTTTTCTTCATCATGTGGGCAAGGCGATCGACAGACTCGCTCCAACCCGGTGGCGCATGGTTAGCAGAAGGAGTGCGGCGAAAGAAGGGGTTTTGCCCGACGTGCATGCTGCCGGAATGGGCAATGCGCGGGCGCCTCACGATCATGTTATTGTGTTCGACGAGTGCCGGAAAAATGTCGTCCGCGTTCCAGCTAGTTCAGCGAGGCAGGGCATGTTGCAGCGAGTTGGCAAGGTCATGACCGTCGGCGCAATTCTCGTCGCGTCGGCGGTCGGCGCGGCGCAAGCGCAGACCGGCTTCCCGAGCCGCCCGATCACCATGGTCGTGCCGCTGCCGGCCGGCGGAACCGCGGATCTGCTCTGTCGTTTCGCCGCCGACAAGGCGAGCGGCGTGCTCGGCCAGCAGATCGTGACCGAGAACCGGGCCGGCGGTGCCGGCGGCCGCGTGGGCACCGAATCCGTTCTGCGCGCGCCGCCCGATGGATACACCTTGCTGTGCGCGCCCCAGCTCGCCTACAGCATCACCCATCTCGTGTTCGCCAAGGCTGCGTTCGACACCCGCGCGATGGAGCCCGTCAGCGTGCTCGCGACCTATCCGCTGATCGTGCTCGCACGCGCGAGCCTGCCGGCCAGCACCATGCCGGAGCTCATCGCCTATGCGCGCGCCAATCCGGGCAAGGTCAATTACGGGCATCAGGGCAAGGGCAATACCGGACATCTCCTCGGCGAGCTGCTCATGCTCAAGGGCGATTTCCGCATGACCGAGATTCCCTATCGCGGCAGCGCGCCCGCCATCAACGATCTGTTGGCGGGGAACATCGATATCGTTCCGGATTACCTGCTCGCCAACAAGCAGAACATCGACGCCGGCAAGCTGAAGATTCTCGGCACCGGCGGCCGCGAGCGGCTCAAGGACTATCCCAATGTCGCGACGCTGGCCGAGACGCTTCCCGGCGTCTACGCCGACACCTGGATGGGCGTGGCGGCCCCTGCCGGTACGCCGAAGGAGATCACGAAGAAAATATCGGACGCCATCGGACAGGGATTCCAGATGCCCGACCTGCGGGCGCGGATTCTCGCGCTCGAGGCCGAGCCGCTGGGCAGCACGCCCGACGCGATGCGCGCGATCATCAAGGCGAGCACCGAGCAATGGGGCCCGGTGGTCGACGCCGCCAAGATCGTCGTTGAGTGACAGAAGCCAGAGCGCATTCGCTGGATTTATTTCGCCACTCTGTGCCAAATGCGTCACCCGCGGGCTTGACCACGCAAGTCGGATTTATCCGACTTGCGCACTTAAGACCCGAACTCGGGTAAACCCGAGTTCGGTGGTCCATCACTCTTCGCAAGAACGTTTGACGAAGAGGATGGATTGCCGGGTCAAGCCCGGCAATGACAGTCTTGGGTCAAAACGGGCGGTAGTAGTGAGGAGACGCGGGATGACTCACAGCCGAGGAGGCGCTTGGTCTCGGGGGTGCACGCGCGCTTGGACGGGCGCGGGGATTGCGCTCGCGCTCATGCTGGCGGCGTTGCCGACCGCCTGGGCGCAGGACTATCCGTCGCGTGCGGTGAAGATCGTCGTGCCGTTCCCCGCCGGCGGCACCGCCGACGTGATGCCGCGCATCTTCAGCGACTGGCTGTCGAAGAAGTGGGGACAGCCGGTCGTGATCGAGAACCGCGCCGGTGCCGCCGGCAACATCGGTGCCGAAGTGGTCGCCAAGGCCGAGCCCGACGGCTACACGCTCCTCTCCGCGCCGCCGCCGCCCTTGGTGATCAATCACAACCTTTATCCCAAGCTCGGTTTCGATCCGACCGAGTTCGTGCCCATCGTCATCATGGGGCGGGTGCCGAACGCGCTGGTCGTGAACCCCAAGGTGCCGGCCAACAGCGTCGCGGAGCTGATCGCCTACGCCAAGGCCAATCCCGGCAAGCTCACCTCCGCCACCCAGGGCAACGGCACCACCTCGCATCTCACCTCCGAGATGTTCCAGATGATGGCCGACGTCAAATTCCAGACCGTGCCGTATCGCGGCTCGGCGCCCGCGCTCACCGATCTCACGGCCGGCAGCGTCGATCTCATGTTCGACAATCTCGGCGTCTCGCTTGCGCTCGTGAAGGGCGGCCAGCTCAAGCTCCTGGGGGTGGCGACGCCCAAGCGCATGGCCTCGCTGCCCGACGTGCCGACCATCGCGGAGACGCTGCCGGGCTTCGAGTTGGCGGCGTGGTTTGCGATCGTGGCGCCGCCGAAGACGCCGCCGGCGGTGGTCGCCAAGATCAACGCCGACGTCAACGAGGCGCTGCGCCAGGGCGACGTCATAGCGCGCCTCGCCCAGCTTTCGGCCGAGCCGATCGGCGGCACGCCGCAGGCGACGGCCGCCTATATGCGCGACGAGATCGAGCGCTGGCACAAGGTCATCAAGGCCGCCAACGTGAAGCTCGACTGACGATCGGCCGGAAAGGCAGGGCAATGACCACTGCAGCGGCGACCTCGCACGCCTGGCCTGCCGAGGGTCTCACGCGGGTGCCGTATTGGGTCTATTCGGACCGCGACCTCTACGACGAGGAGCAGGCGCGCATCTTTCGCGGGCCGACCTGGAATTTCCTCTGCCTCGACGCCGAGCTGCCCGGTCGAGGGAGCTATCGCCGCTCGAGCCTCGGCGCCATGCCGGTGGTCGTGACCCGCGACCAGGACGGCGCGCTGCACGCCTTCGAGAACCGCTGCGCCCATCGCGGATCGCTCCTGGTGCTCAACGAGAGCGGCGAGGCGCGCGACATCATCTGCGTCTACCACAACTGGAGCTACGATCTTTGCGGCAACCTCACCGGCGTGGCGTTCCGCAAGGGCCTCGGCGGCAAGGGCGGCATGCCGGCGGAGTGTCGGCCCGAGGCGCACGGGCCGCGCAAGCTGCGCGTTGCAACGCTCGCGGGCCTCGTCTTCGGCACGCTCGCGACCGACGCGCCGCCGCTCGAGCACTATCTCGGGCCCGAGATCGTGGCGCGCATCCGCCGCGTGATGCGGGCGCCGGTGAAGCTCCTCGGCGGCTACAGCCAGGCGCTGCCGAGCAACTGGAAGCTCTACATGGAGAACGTCAAGGACAGCTATCACGCGAGCCTCCTGCACACGTTCTTCACCACCTTCCGCCTCAACCGGCTGTCGCAGAAGGGCGGCATCGTGGTGAGCGATTCCGGCGGCCACCACGTGAGCTACTCGCTTGCCGCCGACACCGGCGGCAAGGAATACGAGCGCGCCGGCATGCGCGCGGCGCAGGAAGGTTTCGGGCTCGAGGCGCCCGATCTGCTGGAGGCGGTCGACGAGTTCGGCGACGGCATCGGCCTGCAGATCCTCTCCGTGTTCCCGACCTTCGTGCTGCAGCAGACCCGCAACAGCCTGGCGGTGCGGCGCCTGGTGCCGCAGGGCCTCGACAAGACCGAGCTGGTCTGGACCTGCTTCGGCTTCACCAGCGACGACGAGGCCATGACCGAGCGCCGCCTGCGGCAGGCCAATCTGATCGGCCCGGCCGGCTACATTTCGATGGAGGACGGCGCCGCCCCCGGTTTCGTGCAACGCGCGGTGTCGACCGCTCCCGATCTCGTCTCGGTGGTGGAGATGGGCGGCGCGAGCGTCGCCTCCGACGACAACCGCGTCACCGAGGCCGCCGTGCGCGGCTTCTGGAAGGCCTATCGCGGGTATATGGGGATCTAACCCAACCTACGGCTACCTGCGAATGCCATGATCGAACTGCAGCTCAGGATCCAGGACCTCAACGCCCGCTACGTCCAGGCGATCGACGACAACATGCTCGAGGCGTGGCCGGATTTCTTCACCGACGACGGCCGCTACCGCGTCACCACGGCGGAGAACTTCGAGCGCGGCCTCCCGCTCGGCATGATCTATGCGACCTCGCGCGCCATGCTGCGCGACCGCGTGCGCTCGCTGCGCGATGCCAATGTCTACGAGGCGCAGCGTTATCGCCACGTGATCGGTCCGCCGCTCGTGGCGGCGGGGGAGGGCGGAGCGCGTCGGCGCAGACGAGCTTCATGATCGCGCGCATCATGCATACCGGCGAGACCACGCTGTTCGCGACCGGCCGCTATCACGACCGCGTCGTGCTCGCGGACGGCGAGGCGCGGTTTGCCGAGAAGCTCGTGATCCTCGACAGCCGGCTGATCGACACGCTGCTGGCCATTCCGTTGTAGAAGCACGTCGTGATCGAACCCGCCGCCATCTCGCCGCCGCGCCTGACGCGCCATCGCTCGTTCGTGCTGTTCTGGTGCGCGCGCACCTCCACCAACGGCGCCTTCATGATGCAGGGGGTGGCGGTGGGCTGGCAGATCTACGAGCTCACCAACGATCCGTTCGACCTCGGCCTGGTCGGGCTGGTGCAGTTCTTTCCCCTGCTCGCGACCTCGGTCATCGCCGGACAGGTGTTGGACCTGTTCGACCGCCGCGTGGTCGCCGCCGTCTGCCAGGTGGGCAAGGCGCTTGCCGCGCTCGCGCTTGCGCTCGGCACCGCGCAGGGCTGGCTCAACCGCGAGGCCATGTTCGCCATCCTGTTCCTGTCGGGCACGGCGCGCGCGTTCGAGATCCCGACCATGCACGCGATCCTGCCCGGCATCGTGCCGGCGACGCTGCTGCCGCGCGCGATCGCGGCCTCCGCCTCGGCGCAGCAGACCGCGGTGATCTGCGGGCCGTCGATCGGCGGCCTCCTGTACGGGCTCGGGCCGAGCATCGTCTACGCCACCTGCACCGTGATCTTCATCGCGGCGGGCGCGCTCATCAGCCTGGTGCAGATCGCGCCGCGCAAGGACGAGCGCAAGCCGGTCAGCCTCGCGACGCTGTTCGCGGGCTTTAGCTATATCCGCAGCCATCCGATCCTGCTCGGCGCCATCTCGCTCGACCTGTTCGCCGTGCTGCTCGGCGGGGTGACCGCGCTGCTGCCGATCTATGCCCGCGACATCCTCGAAGCCGGGCCCTGGGCGCTCGGCCTGTTGCGCTCGGCGCCGGCGGTGGGGGCGCTCGCCACCTCCATCGTGCTGGCGCACCGCGCCATCGAGGGCAGCGCCGGACGCACGATGTTCATGGCGGTCGGGCTGTTCGGGGTGGCGAGCTTCGTCTTCGGGCTGTCGACCTCGATCGTGCTGTCGTTCCTCGCGCTCGTGGTCTACGGCGCCTGCGATGCGGTGAGCGTCGTGATCCGGCAATCGCTGGTGCAGATGCGCACGCCCTATGACATGCTGGGCCGCGTGATGGCGGTCAATGCGATGTTCACGGGCTCGTCGGGCTCGCTCGGCGAATTCCGCGCCGGCGCGGTCGCGGCTGCGCTGGGCGCGGTGCCTTCGGCGCTGATCGGCGGCTTCGGCACCATCGTGGTGATGCTGGTCTGGATGCGGCTGTTCCCGCAGCTGCGCCGCGTCGACAGATTGGCCCCGGACGCGGAGCCGGCGCGGTGAGCGCGCGCGAGCAACGCCATGCCGGATGAAACCACGCCGGACGCCGCGCCCTCCGCCGCCGGCCAAGAGGCCGGCCAAGAGTATGTCTACAAGCCCTCGCTGATGGGCGCGGCCTGGGAGCTCTCCCTCGAGCCCGACGCACTCGCGTGGCGCACGGGCGGGCACCAAGGTCGCATCCCTTACGGCCGCATCACCCGGGTGCGGCTGTCGTTTCGGCCGGTCACCATGCAAACGCGGCGCTTCGTCACCGAGATTCTGGTGGGCCGACGGTCCGCGGCTCGTGATCGCCTCCAGCTCCTGGCGGTCGCTGGTGGAGCAGGAGGCGCAGGATCGTCCCTACGGCGCCTTCGTGCGCGCGCTGCACCGGCGCCTGGCCGCCGCCGGCACCACCGCGGCGTTCGAGACCGGCTCGCCCGCCGTGCTCTATTGGCCGGGGCTCGCGATGTTCGCCGGCGTCGCAGTGGCGCTTGCGGCGCTCACCGTGCGGGCGCTGCAGACCGAGCGCCTATGCCGGCGCCGCCCTCGTGGGCGGCTTGCTGGCGCTCTTCCTGTGGCAGAGCGGCACGTATTTCCGGCGCAACCGGCCGGGCCGCTACCATCCCGACGCAGCTGCCGAAAGAGCTCGTGCCGGACGGGTAGGGGCTGTTGGGGACGCGTCGAGGCGCGCCCTCGGCCGGGGACCGAGTGCGTTGCCGCCGACGCGATGGCCGAGCGATTGGCGATGCACCACTCGCGTCGTTCCATCTTCACGATGTCAAACAGCGCCGTTTCTTCGTTCCCGCGGCGCGTTCCGGCGCCCGGGTTCTTTGCTTTCTCTTCGCAGCACCCCCGACCGAGGGGGTGGGCGGAGCGCCGGGAGGCGCCAGCCTTGAACATGTCGCGCTCGTAGGGCGCGACGCCACGCTTGCGAGGCGTGGGCCCTCCCGCGCAACCGGGAGGCCGCCTCTCGGCGCTCCACCGTGGCGCTGTCGGCCCAGGGTCCGCTTCCGTCGCCGGCGTTGCCGCCGGCTTCGGCGCGAAGGCTCCACGCAACCGGGCTAGTCCTGCCCGGCCGCAGCCCCGGGCGTCTCGTGTCCGCGGGTTACGAGCCGCGGTCGACGCCACTCCCCGCTCCGCCTGCAGGATCGTCTCCGGAAGACGCCCCTCATGAGCGAGGATGTGCGACTTTAGCACGGCTTCTATTCGTAGTCAATAGATAAATACGAACAGAAGTCGACGCGAGCGCGCGGCGGACGGTCTTGAATGATCCGAGATCGGAGATAATATCATTCAGTAATGGAGAGAAGCCATGCCCTCGGCCCCTGCCTATCCAGCCACCCGGTATGAGCCCGCGCCGCTGCCCGACCTCTCCGCCAAAGCGGAGCGCGCGCGGCTGAGCCCATCCGCCATCAGGGCCTTCCTCAGCATCATGGAGAAGTGGAGCGTGCGGGACGAGGACGCGCGGGCGCTGCTCGGCGGCATCTCCAACGGCCGCTTCTACGAGATGAAGAAAGATCCGGAGCGGATGCTCGATGCGGATGCGTTGACCCGCATCTCCTATCTCGTCGGCATCTTCAAGGCGTTGAACATTCTCTATTCCGAAGCGCTTGCCGATGCCTGGATGCAGCGCCCCAACACCAACCGCATCTTCGGCGGCGGTACGCCGCTGGCCTACATGATCAGGGGCGGCCTTCCGGGCATGCAGACCGTGCGCCGTCTCGTCGACGCGCGGCGGGGCGGAATGTGACGCTGCCGCGGACGAGCCTCGTCCGCCGCAACGATACCCATCGCCTCATCCCCTCGAAATTCAGCGAAGGCCGCGCCAGCGTGCTCGCGCGCATCGCAGACAACGACGCCCATCTCAACGACATCTTCGATCTCGACAACGCGACCAACGACCGGCTGATCGCCGAGAGCAACCTGCTGCCCGGGATCGGGATCAACGAGCTCGTGTCCGGCGTTCCCTATTATCGCGTCGTCAACGCGGCGTTCTGCCATGCGCATCCGCTAGGGAGCCGCTTCAACGGCCCGGACCGTGGCGCATGGTATGCGGCCTTCGAGGTCGCGACCGCGCAGGCCGAGATCGCATTCCACAAGTCGGTCGAGCTCGCCGAAGTCGGCTGGTTCGAGGAAGAGATCACCTGCGACGACTATCTCGCCGATTTCAGCGCCGACTTCCACGATCTGCGCGCGGATGCTCGGTTCAAGTCCTGCCTTGCACCGGCGAGCTATGTGGCGTCGCAAGACCTGGCGCAGCAATTGCTCGACTCAGGATCGCTCGGCGTCGTCTATCCCAGCGTCCGGCGCAAGGGTAGCACATGCATCGCGTGCTTCCGGCCCGCGCTGGTGATGAACGTGCGTAAAGGTCGGACTTATCGATATGTCTGGAAAGGGAGGGCCGAGCCGGAGATTTCCGCGCTGTAGCCCCAGTGTCGAGACGATGCTTGGTATCGAGCAGGTACAACGTCAACCCACCTCGGTACCGAGCGGGCGATCGGTCCACGGCCGGTCGGTCAAGTCCTCGCGGAGCGCGCCCACCCGGGCATAACGGGCGAGCAGGGCGCCGAGGGTCGGCGCGGGACGTGCCAACCATTCCTGCTCGGAGACGATGACGACGACCTCTTTGCCGTAGCGCGTCACGCGCTGCGGCTCGCCGGCCAAGGCCCGCTCCACGAGCTTCGAGAGATGGGCGCGTGCCTCGCTGATAGAGTAAGTCTTCACTTGGTTCGCCTCCACGGCGTTCGGAAGGTCGATGTGTCTGGTCGGTTTGATGTCCATGCTTCAATGAGGCCCCGGCATCAAGGCCGCGGAGGGCCTTCTCCCAAGCCGAACGGCGAGCGACACCCCCCTCAATTCCTCACCACCAGCACCGAGCATTTGGCGTAGCGCACGACGTGGCCGGTATTGGAGCCGAGGAAGTAGGTGCGCACCGCGTGGCGCTGCGGCCGGTGCGAGCTCATGATGATGAGGTCGGCCTGCAGGTGGCCCGCCTCCTCGAGGATCTCCTGGTAGATGCCGCCCTGGCGCACCGTGGAGGAAATCCGCTCGCGCGGCAGGCCGGTCTCCCTGATGACGATGGCGAGCGCCTCTTCCGCGGTCTTGCGCTGCTGGACCTCGAAGTCGGGCGGCACGTATTCGGCGAGCATCACCGGGGTGAGCGGCAGCACGTTGATCAGCCGGACCAACGCTTGCAATTCGCCCGCCATCATCAACGCGGCCGCGATCGCGGGCTTGGCAAGCTCCGCATCCCCGAGATCGATCGGAACCAGGATTTTCCTGTACATGGCACCGTCCCTCTCTCTGACTGGTTTTGGCACATATTGCCACGCCCGGGGACGGACCGTGAGTGGGTCGTGCGGACGGCGCGACCGGCCGCGATGACGCAGCCGGTGGCGAGCGCATGGCGTGTTCCGTCTTGTGTTGGCGCGAACGGGACGGGCCCCGCGCGCGCGTATGCGCCGGCGCACGGAGCAGGCCCCGCGCGCCAGGGCATAGAGAACAGGCCCCGCACGCGCTGTCACACCCGGTCGGCGGCGGCGAGCGAGCGGGGGCTCACGAAGCGCTCGAGCCGTCCGCCGTCGGGATGGAGCTTGCGCCAGGTCTCACAGGCGAAATCGATCACCGCGAGGCCCGAGGTGGGCAGGCCCTCGTTGAGCCGCTCGCGCGCCTCCACATCGCCGGTGGCAATCAACAGCCGCGCCAGGTCGTGCAGCCCCGGATTGTGCCCGATCACCAGCAGGCTCTTGGCCGCCGTCTCGGTCTTCCGCACCAGCGCAAGAATGGCGTCGGCGCCGGCATTGTAGAGGCGCTCCTCGTAGACCACCCGCGGCCGCGCCGACAGCGCCGGCGCCAGATGCTCCCAGGTCTCGCGCGTGCGCTCGGATGTCGACACCAGCACGCGGTCCGGAATGAGCTTGTGGCGGGCCATGTAGGCGCCGATCACGGGCGCGTCATGCCGGCCGCGCTCGGTGAGACGGCGCACGTGATCGCGCATGCCGGGCTCGGCCTTCTCGGTCTTGGCGTGTCGCAGCAGCATCAGGCGCATGGCACCGGCACCCATTCGCGCGCGGCAGGAGTGTAGAGCGATTTCAGACGCGGTGGAATCTCGACCGGCTCTCGGTTTTTTTCATGGCGCGCATCGGCGCTACCAAGCCGGTGTCCACATCGCTTGAAAATGCTCTACATATCGGCCATGAGCAGAACCGTGAGGGAGAAACCGTGAACGCGTCCGAGCCGTCGTCCTACGTGCCGACCTGGTACACGGCGACCATGGTGCCGGCGTCCGCGCGCGGGCCGCTCACCTTCGATCTCGACGTCGACGTCTGCGTGATCGGCGCGGGCCTGGCCGGGCTCACGACCGCCCGCGAGATCGCGCGGCGCGGCTGGTCGGTCGCGGTGCTGGAGCAGCAGCGCATCGCCTGGAACGCGTCCGGCCGCAACGATGGTTTCGTCCTTCCCGGCTTCGCCGAATCCCCGGACCGGATCGTCAGCCGCGTCGGCTGGGACCATGCCAAGGCGCTGTGGGCGCTCTCGGAGATGGGCCTTCGATACGTGAGCACGACGATCGCCGAAGCCCGCATGCCGGGCGTCGCCCCGATCGCCGGCTGGCTCAAGGTGTCGAAGATTCGACAACGCCGACGAGGTGCTGGCGGACGTGCAGTTCTACGGCGAGGACTTCGGCGTCGAGATCGAGGGCTGGCCGACCGAGCGGGTGCGCGCGGTGCTCAAGACCAATCACTACTTCAACGCCGTGCACCTGCCGCGCGCGTTCCACATCCATCCGCTCAACTATGCGCTCGGCCTGGCGGACGTGGCGGAAGCGGCGGGCGCGCGCATCTTCGAGGACACGCCGGCGCTCTCCCTCGACGTCGAAGGCGTGCGCAAGCGCATCACCACCCCGTCCGGGCGCGTGCGGGCCGGCCACATCGTCGTCGCCTGCAACGTCCATCTCGGCGCGCTGATGCCGCGCGTCGCCG
The DNA here is from genome assembly GCA_963827585.1 of uncultured Alphaproteobacteria bacterium. Lineage (GTDB taxonomy): Bacteria > Pseudomonadota > Alphaproteobacteria > Rhizobiales > Xanthobacteraceae > VAZQ01. The sequence continues at coordinate 301,595 of CAWHCK010000051.1, read as the reverse complement.
GCACGCTGGTGCCGATCTGGAGCTATGTCATCGCGACCGCGCCGCTCGGGCCGCGGCTCGCCGAGGCGATCGCCTATCGCGGCGCGGTCACCGACACCGATCTCGCCAACAATCACTACCGCGTCGTCGGCGACCGGCTGCTCTGGTCGGGGCACTCGACCACCTGGGAGGGCGATCCGCAGAAGGTGGCACCGAAGCTCAAGGCCGATATCGCCGCGGTCTATCCGCAGCTCGGCCAGGTCGAGGTCGAGCATGCGTGGTCGGGCGTGCTCGGCAACGCGCTGCACCGCATGCCGCAGATCGGCGAGCTGACGCCGGGGGTCTGGCTTGCCAGCGGCTTCGGCGGCCACGGCCTCAACACCACGGCCATGGCCGGCAACGTCATCGCACAGGCGATCGTCGAGGGCGACGATACCTGGCGGCTGTTCGCGCCCTTCGAGCTCGTCTGGGCGGGCGGGACGCTCGGCCGGGCGGCGATGCAGGTCTATTACTGGTGGTTCGACGCCCGCGAGCGCTTCGAGGCGCGCCAGGCCCGCCAGCGCGAGGAGGAATACCGGCGTGCGGCGGAGCTCGCGACGCTGCGCGGCGGCGAGGAGCTGGCGCACGTGGAAGCCTCGATCGGCGCCGTGGTGCCGCACGGAGAATTGCCGGAAGAGCCGGCGCTGGCCGAGCTCCCCGCCGATCCCGTCGCCGATGAGATGGCCGCGCCGCAGCAAACGCGGTAGGCACGCCTCGCCATGCAGGTGCACGTTCGTGTCCCGGACGAGCGCGCGTAGCGCGCGAAGATCGGGACCCAGAGCCGCTCCATGGTTCGTTGCCCGAGTCGATTTTGCGCTTCGCGATTCGCGCGCTGGGTCCCGGTTCTCGTTCCGCTCGGGCTGACGAAGCCCTCGCTTCACTCGCCAGGACACGGGAGAGCTGGCATAGATCGCGTCAGCGGCCGTCGCGTCGCGCCATGAAGGCGAGGCGCTCGAACAAATGCACGTCCTGCTCGTTCTTGATGAGCGCGCCGTGCAGCGGCGGAATGAGCCGCTTGGGGTCGCGCTCGCGCAGAATCTCGGGCCCGATATCCTCGACCATCAGGAGCTTGAGCCAATCCAGCAGCTCCGAGGTCGAGGGCTTCTTCTTCATCCCGGGCACGTCGCGGATCTCGTAGAACAGCTTGAGCGCCTCCGCCACCAGGCGCTGCTTGATGCCGGGGAAATGCACCTCGATGATCGCGCGCATGGTGTCGGGATCGGGGAAGCGGATGTAGTGGAAGAAGCAGCGGCGCAGGAACGCGTCGGGCAATTCCTTCTCGTTGTTGGAGGTGATCACCACGATCGGCCGCCGCCGCGCCTTGATGGTCTCGCCGGTCTCGTAGACGAAGAACTCCATGCGGTCGAGCTCCAGCAGCAGGTCGTTGGGAAACTCGATGTCGGCCTTGTCGATCTCGTCGATCAGCAGCACCGGCCGCGCATCCGCGACGAAGGCGTCCCACAGCTTGCCGCGCTTGATGTAGTTGCGGATGTCCCGCACGCGCTCGTCGCCGAGCTGGCTGTCGCGCAGCCGCGACACCGCGTCGTACTCGTAGAGCCCCTGCAGCGCCTTGGTGGTCGACTTGATGTGCCACTCGATCAGCGGCGCGCCCACGCTCTTGGCGACCTCGAGCGCGAGCACGGTCTTGCCGGTGCCGGGCTCGCCTTTGACCAGCAACGGGCGTTCGAGCGTGATCGCGGCATTGACCGCGACCTTGAGGTCGTCGGTCGCGACGTAAGCGCTGGTTCCTTCGAAACGCATGGACTCCTCTTGCTTGGCGCGTGGTGCTTGACCGCAACGTATTGCACAATAAGCTGACGGTGCAACGAATTCGATGAAATCGCGCTGAGAAGACGCGATCGCCCGATGGGGAGGAACTGATGAGGACCAGCTTTCGGCTGCCGATGACGGCCGCCGCTACCGTGCTCGCGGCTTGCCTCGCGACAACGGCGCCGGCGCAGACCTTCACGATGAAATTCGGCACCGCGACCGTCAACGATCCGCAGCACGAATACATCAAGACCTACAAGGAGGAGGTCGAGCAGCGCAGCGGCGGGCGGATCAAAGTGGAGATTTATCCCCAGAGCCAGCTCGGTCCGATTCCACGCCAGCTCGAAGGCCTGCAGCTCGGCACCATCGAAGGTTTCATCGGTCCGGCCGATTTCTACGTCGGGGTCGACAAGCGTTTCGGGGTGTTCAGCGCGCCGATCCTGTTCCGCGACACGCCCAACGCCGCGGCGACCTTGGCCGAGCCGGAGCTCAACCAGGCGATCCTCGCGCTTGGTTCCGACAAGGGTTACGTCGGGCTGGGCACGTTTGCCTACGCCCAGCACGACTACCTGGCAAAGGATCCGATCCGTACGTTTGCCGACTTCAAGGGCAAGAAAATCCGCGTCAATGCCACGCCGCTGGAACGAGAGGCGATGGCACGGCTCGGCGCCACGGCCTCCCCGATGCCGCTCAACGAGGTTCTGCCGGCGCTCCAACGCAATGTCATCGATGGGACGCGCAGCGGCCTGTCCATCTTCGTCACCCTGAAGTACCAGGACATCTCCAAGGTCGTCACCGTCACCAACGACACCATGCTCGTGCCGCTCGCAACCGCGAGCAAGGTCTGGTTCGACAAGCTTCCGGCCGACCTGCAGAAAGCGGTGGTCGACGCGGGCCGTGCCGCGCAGATCAGAAACCAGAAGTTCACGCTGGATTTCAATGCGCAGATGCCCAAGCGCTGGGCCGAGGTCGGCGGAGAGCTATTCGTGCTGCCGGACGCGGAACGTCAGAAGCTCGTTGCCGCGCTCAAATCGGTCGGCGACGATGTCACCAAGGACGATCCGCCGGTCAAGGCATTCTTCGAGCGCGTGCGCGCGGCCGCGGCGAAGCCCTGACGACCATTCCACGTCCTGCCACGACGGCCCTTCGCATTCTCCGGACGAGGACGGAGGAGGAGTCGGCTAATGCGTTTATCCGAGCAAAGGCTCGAGGCCCTCGCCGGGCTGCTGCTGCATCGTGCGCCGCTCACGCTTGCTGCGCTTCTGCTCCTCGTCGCAATAGCGATCAACTTTGCCAACGTGGTCGCGCGCTACGCTTTCCTCGCGGCGTTCTATTGGGCAGAGGAGGTGATGGTCTACCTGTCGATTTGGTCGATCTTTCTTGCGGCCGCCGCGGTCACATATGACGGCAAGCATCTCACGATGGACTTGTTCTCCGCCAGGCTGGCGCCGTCCCGGCGCCGCGCGCTGCAGGCATTCATCGCGGCCGGCTGCGTTGCGACATTCGGCTTGATGGCGTGGCAGTCGTTCGAGGTCGTGCGGCTGTTGGCGAGAAATGACCAGCGCTCGATCGCGGTCGACATGCCCATGGTCGTGCCGCATGCGGCGCTGCTGGTTGGGTTCGCGCTTTGCGCCGCCGCGGTCGTCTGCAGATTGTTTTTTCGACGGTCCTCGGTCGTCCAGGATGATCGCGAGGATATCGTCAATCGTCCCAGCTAGAGCGTGATTGCTTTAGGTTGATTCGCAATCACGCTCTAGCTCTTTGTTTGAGCATGATCTTTTCGGAAAACCGGTACCCACTTTTCCGGATCATGCTCTAGGAGAACCGAGCAGTGGCGCTGACAATGACGCTGGTGCCGATTGTCCTGCTGCTGCTCGGTTTTCCGATCTTCGTCATTCTGTTGGCGACGGCGGCCGTCGCCATCATCATCTTCTACTCGATCCCGCTCACGGTCCTCCATCAGGTGATGTTCGGATCGCTCGACAGCGCCGCGCTGCTGGCGGTTCCGTTCTTTATTTTTGCCGGCGAGATCATGGCGGTCGGAGGAATTTCCGGCCGCCTGGTGGCGTGGGCGAAATCGCTGTTCGGAAGCTCGAAGGCCAGCCTGCCGCTCACGACGGTGGCGACCTGCGTGGTTTTCGGAGCGATCTCGGGTTCGTCCGCGGCGACGGTGGCGGCGGTGGGACGCATCACGTTCAAGCCGATGCTCGATGCCGGCTACGACCGGCGCTTCGCGACCGGACTGCTCACCGCGTCCGGATTGATCGACAACATGATCCCGCCGTCGATCGCCATGATCCTTTACGCCATCGTGGCGGAACAGTCCCTGGTGCGTATATTCACGGCCGGTTTCGTACCCGGCTTCCTGTTCGCGCTCGCATTCGTCGCCTACGTTCTGGTGAAATCATCCGGCAGCGTCATCGACCGGCCGGAGCGGTTTCGCTGGAGCCGCCTGCTCCGCGAAACGGTCAACGCGGCGTGGGCGCTCGGGATGCCGATCATCATTCTGGGCGGCATCTACAGCGGGATACTCTCCGCCAACGAGGCCGGCGGCGCCGCGTGCGTCTATGCCATCATGGTGGCGATGTTCGTTCATCGCGATATCGGCGTGGCGCAATTGGTCGAGCTTGCCCGCCGCTCCGCCTACATCACCTCGCAGCTGATGGTGATCGTCGCTTCGGCCGGGGTGTTTTCGTGGCTTCTCACCACCAGTGGTGTCGCGCCGCGTCTCGGCGACGTCTTCGCGGCCCTCGATCTCCCGAGCTGGATGCTGCTGCTCATCATCAACGTGCTTCTTCTGATCGTGGGCATCTTCTTTGATCCGGCGCCCGCCATCCTGCTGCTCACGCCGATCCTTATTCCGATCGTCAAGGCTGCGGGCATCGATCTCGTTCACTTCGGCATCGTCATGACCGCGAATTTGAGCATCGGATGTTTCACCCCGCCGTTCGGCATCAATATTTTCGTGGCACAGGCGGTGTTCAAGCAGCCGATCTCGGTGATCTATCGCGGGGTCATGCCGTTCATCTGGCTCAGCATCGCCGTGCTCATGGTGATTACCTACGTGCCGGAGCTCTCCCTGTTCTTGACCCGCCTGCACGATTGAGCATGCGGGCCCGCGCTTGCCGCCCCCTCGCAGCGGACGTACCATTTCGATGCGCGGGATCTGCCTGCGCGTGTCGTATTGGTGCGAGGGAGCAAGACATGCAACGCAAGACCAGCAGCCGCTGGAGCAAGACCGTTCTGACGTTCGGGTTCGTGCTTGCGCTCGCCTGCGCCGCGACCGCCGACGAGCGCAAGCAGCTCGCCTTCGAGGTGGTCGACCGCAACGCGCAGCAGATGACCGACATCAGCGACTCGATCTTCTACTTCGGCGAGCTCGGGATGCAGGAATTCGAGAGCACCAAGCTCCTCAAGGACACGCTGACGGCGGCCGGCTTCAAGGTGGACATGGGCGGCGCCGACATGGCGACCAATCTGTGGGCCGAGTACGGCAGCGGCCGGCCCAGGATCGTCATCGTCACCGAGGTCGACGCCTTGCCCGGCGGCTCGCAGACGCCCGGCACCTACGAGCGCAAGCCGCTGGTGAAGGATGGTCCCGGCCACATGGAGGGGCACAACACCCACGGCGGCGTGGCCTCGCTCGCCGCCTTCGCCGTCAAGGAGGTGATGCGGCGCCACAACATTCCCGGAACGGTGGCGGTCTCGTTCGGGCCGGCCGAGGAGCAACTGGGCAGCCGTCCCTATCTGGTGCGGGCCGGCTTTTTCAAGGACGTCGATGCGATCATCTACCTCCATATCGGCGACAGCCTCGGCACCGGCTTCGGCGTGCAGAACTACGCGGCGATCAGCTCGGTCTTCACCTTCCACGGCAAGACCGCGCACGGCTCGACCAATCCCTGGGACGGCAAGGACGCCGTCGACGCGGTTCAATTGATGGATATCGGTTTCGACAAATTGCGCGAGCATTTGCGCCCGACCTATCGTGCGCACCGGACCATCACGTTCGGCGGCATCCAGCCCAACATCATCCCCGACAAGGGGCAGATCTGGTGGTTCGTGCGCGACGCCAGCATGCCGGCCGCCAAGGAGACCTACGACAAGCTGCTCAAGATCGCCGAAGGCGCCGCGCTGATGACCGGCACGACCTGGGACGTCAAATACGCCGCCTCCGCCTGGCCGCAGCTCGTCAACCGGGCGATCGCCGAGGCGGTGCAGAAGAATATCGAGCTGGTGGGCATGCCGAAATGGACGGAAGCCGATAACAATTTCGCCCGCGACTTCCAGAAGGCGGCGGAGAGGCCGATCGTCGGGCTGCGCACGGCGCCGACCCCGCTCGGCGGGCGCGCCCAGTCGAGCTCGTCGAACGACAATGGCGACGTGTCCTGGGTGGTGCCGGCCGGCAGCGTGAACTTTCCGGCCTCCGTTCCCGGCATCACCTATCATGAATGGAAGGCGTCGGTGACGCCGGTGAGCTCGATCTCCCACAAGGGCCAGGCGGCGGGCGCGAAAGTGCTGGCGGCGTCGATCATCGACCTGATGACGTCGCCGGAGCTGTTGCAGAAGGCGCGCGCCGAATTCGAGGTCGAGTCGAAGAAGACGCCGTATTTCTCGCTGGTTCCGCCCGACGCCAAGCCCGATCCCGAGCTCAACCGCGCCGAGATGGAGAAATACCGGGCCGAGATGCGCAAGTTCTATCTGAGCAAGACGCCGCGATTCAATTGAGCCGCACACTCGGTGTGCTCCCGGTCACTCGAGCTAGTGCGGCTGCAGACGCGGTCTGCCAGTTGGGCGATGCGCGAGCCGCGGATCGCAACCTCGCCCTGCAAGGGCGAGGCGACTGCCCCGCGTCGCGACGCAGCCGTCCGCGTCAAACAGCTTCGGCGAGCTCACCCTCCCCGCAAGGGGAGGGTGGTTGGGGCTCGAGCCATCCCCGCAGTGAGCCGACCGAATTTGCCGCTCGCGCTGATTCAAATTCACTGAGATCGCGCCATAGCCGCTCACGGCGCCATCGCACGAACGTGAGCCGAATTGGGGCGACCGGCCGGTGCAAACGCCGTATATTTCCGGGCAAGGCGCCTGTGCGCGCCGAGTCCGGGAGGAGCGCATGCGGCGTGGGGTGGGTACATGGTTCGGGCTCGCCGTGTCGCTCTGGCTCGGCCTCGTCGGCGGCGCCGCGGGGCAGGGGGCCGTGCCGGCGCCGACCGCGACGGCGATCTTTGCCGCCGGCTGCTTCTGGTGCGTGGAGGCCGACTTCGACAAGGTCGAGGGCGTGATCAGCACGACCTCCGGCTATATCGGCGGACGCACCGCCAATCCCAGCTACGAGGAGGTCTCGCGCGGCGGCACCGGCCACACCGAGGCGGTCGAGATCGTGTTCGACCCGGCCAAGGTGAGCTATCAGAAGCTGCTCGACGTGTTCTGGCACAATGTCGACCCGCTGGCGAAGGATCGCCAGTTCTGCGACCGCGGCGATCAGTACCGCAGCGGCATCTTCTATCGCGGCGACGAGCAGCGCCGGCTGGCGGAAGCCTCGAAGGCGGCGATCGCGAAACGCTTCAGCGAGCCGATCCAGACCGAAATCGCGGCGGCCGGGCCGTTCTACAAGGCCGAGGACTACCACCAGGACTACTACCTGAAGAATCCCATCCGCTATCGCTTCTACCGCTTCAACTGCGGGCGCGATGCACGGCTCGAGGAGCTGTGGGGCAACAAGAAGGATTAGACGCCATGCTCGATCGTCGTCTCCTGCTGGGGGGTGTGGGCGCGCTGGCCGCGATCCTGGGCCTGCGCTGGCTGCTGGGCGGCGGCGTCGAGGCCGCCGGCTCGTTCGAGGTCGAAAAGAGCGACAGCGAGTGGCGCCGGATTCTCACCAAGCCGCAATACGACGTGCTGCGCCAGCACGGCACCGAGCGGCCGGGCTCGAGCCCGCTCAATCACGAGCATCGCAAAGGCACATTCTCCTGCGCGGGCTGCGATCTCCCGCTGTTCGCGTCGGAGACGAAATACGACAGCAAGACCGGCTGGCCGAGCTTCTACCGGCCGCTGCCGAACGCCATCGGCACCTCCATCGACCGCTCGTTGCTGGTGGCGCGCACCGAGGTGCATTGCCGACGCTGCGGCGGGCATTTGGGCCACGTGTTCGAGGACGGGCCACCGCCGACGGGCTTGCGCTATTGCATGAACGGGGTGGCGTTGAAATTTTCCCCGGACGCACCCGCTTGAGGGCCAAGTCGGGCAACCCCCGTCACAAGGAGATTGCCGTGGTTCGCCTGATGGTCCGGCGCGCGCTTGCGCTCGCCCTCTTTGTCGCAGTCGCCGGGCCCGCACGCGCCGCCGAGGCGTACCAGGTTGCCACCATCTCCAGCCTTCTGGCTGGCGGCTACGACGGCAATACCACCGTCGGGGAGCTGCTCCGGCATGGAAACTTCGGGTTGGGCACCTTTAACGGCGTGGACGGCGAGATGATGGTGCTCGATGGCCGTGTCTACCGCGGGAAGACCGACGGCCGGGCCGAACTGGTCTCCAGGAAGGAGCTGACCCCCTTTGCCGTGGTTGTCGCCTTCCGCCCGCAAGGATCGATGCGCGTCGCGAGCGGGCAATCCCTGGAACAACTGGAGGCAACGCTCGACGCGCTGCCTTACAGCGCGTCGCGCATTCTGGCGGCGCGGATCGACGGCCAATTCGAGGCCATCAAGCTCCGCAGCGAACCCAAGCAAAAGCCGCCCTATCGCCCGTTGGCCGCGGTAATCAAGGAGGAGCAGGTCGTCCATACCTTGAACGGCGTGCAGGGCACCCTGATCGCCTTCCGCTTCCCGGCAGCCGCAAGCTCCGTCAACGTGGCCGGCTGGCACTTCCACTTTCTCACCGCCGACAGGACGCGCGGAGGCCATGTCCTCGACCTGACCGCCGGCGCCGGCCGGGCCTTGCTCCAGGAAATCGCCGACCTGCGAATCAGCTTTCCCGCGCAGGCTCCGGCAGCGAGCGCCAGCGCCGAATCGATCAGGGACGTCGAGCGCCCGCGGTGACCCGCCGCTGGATGGAAGCCCTGCACGCGAGCGCGGCGCGGCGGGCGTTGTTTTGCACCGCACCGAAAACCGCTGGCCATCCCGATTTCATATTGTCGTTGATCGCGCGGCCCGATATAAGCTCGCCCCGCGAGCCGGGGGGTTCGCTTGCTGGCTTTCGGTACGGGGTTGCAATGTCTTCGCAGAAGAATGGCGCCGCAATACTGGACAAGACCAAGAGCTACCGACCTTCCGACAAAGAGCCCTTCATGAACGAGCGCCAGCGGGAGTATTTCCGCTATAAGCTGCTCGCCTGGAAGGACGACATCCTCAAGGAGGCCAAGGAGACGCTGGCCCACCTGCAGGCCGAGAACGAGAATCACCCCGACCTCGCCGACCGCGCCTCCTCGGAAACCGACCGGGCGATCGAGCTGCGCGCCCGCGACCGCCAGCGCAAGCTGATCGCCAAGATCGACTCCGCGCTCTCCCGCCTCGACGACGGCACCTACGGCTATTGCGAGGAGACCGGCGAGCCGATCTCGCTCAAGCGGCTCGAGGCGCGCCCCATCGCCACGCTCTCGGTCGAGGCGCAGGAGCGCCACGAGCGGCGCGAGCGCATCTATCGCGACGAGTGAGGCATAGAGGCGGAGCCGTAGGGTGGGCAAAATCGCCTATCGTACCTTCTCCGCGTGGGCATAGCCCGCGTAGACGGGCGTGAACGCCCTTATGTCGCGTGCGCGATTTTGCCCACGCGTCATGACCGAGCGGCGCGCCTTTGCCCATCCTACGGCAGTTCGAGGTAACGGCATGCCAACGGCTCCCATCATTCGCAGCTTCCTGCTCGCAGCCTTTGCGGTGCTCGCCGCAACCAGCGCCGCGCAGACGCAAGCGTGGCCGCAACGGCCGGTCAAGGTGCTGGTGCCGTTCGCCGCGGGCGGCAATATCGACGTGATGGGGCGGCTTGCGTCCGCACGCCTGAGCGAAGCGTTCGGCCAGCAATTCGTGGTCGAGAACCGCGTCGGCGGCAACGGCACCATCGCGACCGAGGCGGTCGCCCGCGCGCCGGCGGACGGCGCCACGCTGTTGTGGGCGAGCACGTCGGTGATCGCCATCTTTCCGGCGATCTCCAAGGTCGGCTACGACCCGGTGAAGGACCTGGCGCCGGTCAGCCTGTTCGGCGTCGCGCCGCAAGTCCTGATCGTGAATCCGAAATTCCCGGCGCAGAGCGTCGCCGACTTCATCGCCCATGTGAAGGCGCAAAAGGAGAAGCTGGCCTATGCCGGCGGCGGCGGACCCGGCAGCGCCAGCAATCTCCTGATGTCGCTGTTCCTCAAGCGCGCCGGCCTCGAAATGACCAATGTGAGCTATCGCGGCACCGCGCCCGCGCTCTCCGACCTCATCGCCGGCCACATCCCGACCATGTTCGTGCCGATCTCGGAGGCGCTGCCGCAGGCGCGCGCCGGATTGATCCGCATGCTGGCGGTGTCGAGCGGCACCCGCTCGCGCGAGGCGCCCGAGGTGCCGACGCTTGCCGAACAGGGCTTTCCCGGATTCCACATGGTCTCCTGGACCGGCATGATGGCGCCGGCCGGCACGCCCAAGGAGATCGTCGATCGCATGGCCGGTGAGTTCGCGCGCGCGCTCAAGGACCCGCAATTCGTCGAGCACATGCAGAAGGCCGGGGTCGAGCCCGCCGCCGATCCGAGCCCGGCGGAGTTTTCCGCCTTCATCGCGAAAGAGATCACGCTCTGGGGCGAGGCCGTGAAGACCGCGGGCGTCACGCTGCAGTAGTCGGCGGCGCCAGAGCGTGATTGCTTTAGGTTGGGTCGCAATCACGCTCTAGCTTCTTGTTTGAGCATGATCTTTTCGGAAAACCGGTACCCACGGATCAAGTCCGGGGCAGGCTTTTCCGGATCATGCTCTACGGCTTGGGCGGACGGTTCAGCAGGCTCGCCATTTCCTGCTCGAGGCTGTCGTAGAGCGAGCGCTGCGGCGCCGGCTTCGCGTCGGCACCTTCAGGCCCGCCGCGCGGTGCCTCGGGTTCCGCTTCCGTGGGCTCGCCCGCAGGCTTCGGCGCCGGCGGGATGGCGCGTCCCTCATCGATGAACGGGCGGCGGGGTGCCGCGCCCAGGCGAGGGGGAAGCGGTGCCGGCGCGAATTCCTGCTCGGGCGAGGCGGGCTCGCCCGCTGCCTTCGGCGCCGGCGGCGGGGCGCGACTGTCGTCGGCACGCAACGGGCGCCGGAACGCGGCCCCGAACCGCGGCGGAGGCGGTCCGAACTCTCCCGCTTCGGGTGCAGGCTCGGCCTTCGGCGTGGGTGGGGCGGCGTCGCTCTTGTCGCCGCCTTTGGCGGGACGCCGCAGCGCGGCCTCCAGCCGCTGCGCCATCTCGGACAGGTTCTGATCGGGACCGGGGGGCGCGTCGGCAGCGGCCGCGGGAACCGGCGGCACGGCGGGCGGCGCCGGCTGCGGCCGCGGCGTGCGGCGCGGCGGCTGGCGCGGCTCGGCGCCCGCGGCGTCGGGCGGTAGCGGCGTGCGCGACAATTCTTCCGCCAGCTCGGCCAGCGGGTCGCTGGCACGCGCCTTGCGCTCCCGCGGCGTAACAACGGCCGGCGTAACAGCGGCCGGCGCGACAGCAGGCGGCGTGACAGCGGGCGGCGCGGCGGCGGGCGGCGGTACGGGGGCGGGTTCGTCTCCCGGCCACTGCGTCGCCGCTTCGTCGACGGCCGCCGGTGGACGTTGCGGACGCGACGCGGCTTCCGGTCGAAGCGTGGGCTCGACGCGGGCCGCGGGCTCCGGCTCGGCTCGAGCTTGGGCGTCGGCTCGAGCTTCGGCGCGGCCTCGGGTTGCAGCGGCCACATGCTGTCGTCGCCGAGCGGGACGGCGCGCGGCAGCGTATCGCCGGCGGCCGGGCGGGCGGGGACCGCGACCGCCGCCGCGGCGCGCACGATGTTCTGCTCGACCACCACGTCGGTCGGACCGCCGATGATGAGGAGATGCTCCACATTGTCGCGGCGAATGAGGAGGAGGCTGCGCCGGCTGTCGACCGCTGCCTGGTCGATGACGGCAAGCCGCGGCTGGCGTCCGCGCGTTGCGGCTCGGCCGAGCCGCCCGCCGCCGAACCGGCGCAACAGCCAGAAGGCCAGCGCCAGCACGACGAGCACGACGACCAAGATGAGCAGGATTTTGAGACCGGTCTGTCCTTCGAACAATGTGTCCAAGATCATTCCTCCCTGCGCCCCAGGGGTGTGGCGTGTCGATCGGGATGACCCGAGTGGTTGACGCCGGTGGCAATCTCGCTGGTCGTCAATACTAACAAAGAATTAAACAGGATAGGGTCCAAGACGTCTGCCTGCAGGCCGCAAAGCCTTCTCTTGGTAAACGGCGGTTTGATGGCGCGGGAGGCCCGATTCGCGGCCGCCAGCCGGCCGTTAACCTTACCGCCGGCAAGGTCTGCCCGGTGGTACCGGGCGCCTGCGCCGGAGGCAAGGGCAACCGCAGGCGGCACGTCCGCGCTTCCGCCCGCCCCATGCCGCGACCCGGCGCGGCTGCCCTTGCATCCGCCCTGCCTTGCATCGGCTCTTGCGCGCCCTCACCGGCTGGGGCACTCAGGGCGAGGCGGAATGAAGCCGATTCCACGCCGATCATGACGCAGCAGCAATTGCCCGACGACAGTGGCCGTGCGCCCGCCGAGCGGACGCGGGGAAGCCGCGGCGGCGGCAGCATTGGCCTGGTGCTGCTCATCGCGCTCATGCTCGTGGGCGCCGCGGGCGGGCTTCTGTTCATCGGGCGTGACCGGGCGGAGCCCTACATCTTCGCGCTGCTCGCCGTGCTGGCCATGGTCGGCGTGTTCCTGTTGCTGGCGCTCGCGGCCGGCATTCTGCGCACGTCGGGCCGCGAGGCCGCGAGCCCGCTGCTCAAGGCGGTGGTCGATCATGCCAGCGAAGGCATCCTGGTGACCGAGGCGAGCGGACGCGTCCTCTATGCCAATGCCGCCTATCTGCGCCTCACCGAGGCCGCCAGCCTCGACGACGTGCGTCCGGTCGAGCGCGTGTTCATCGGCGATCCCGGCGTTTCGGAAGCGGTCTATCGCCTGCTCAAGGCCGCGCGCGAGGGCCGGCGCGGGCAGGAAGAGGTGCGCGCCGGCGCGCACAAAGGCGAGGCCGGACGCTGGCTGCGCATCCGCGTGCGCCCGCTCGGCGAAGGCAAGCGCGAATCGCGCATGACGGTGTGGTCGCTGGCCGACGTGACGCGGGAGCTCGAGCGGCACGAGAACGTGTTTCAGGAGCTGCAGCACGCGATCGACTACCTCGACCATGCGCCCGCCGGGTTCTTTTCGGCCGAGGCCAACGGCAGCGTGGCCTATCTCAATGCCACGCTCGCCAACTGGCTCGACCATGATCTCGCGCAGGTCGGTTCCGGCGGCCTGGTGCTCGACGACATCCTGGCCGGCGAGGGCGCGGCGCTGCTGACCACGCTGGCGGCGGTGCCGGGCGACGTGAAGACCGAGATCCTCGACATCGATCTCAAGACCCGCAGCGGCCGCACCGTTCCGGCGCGGCTCTTCCACAAGGTTGCCTTCGGCGCCGACGGCACGCCCGGGCGCCTCGCGCACGCTCGTGCTCAACCGCTCCCGCGACGGCGGCCTCGACCCGCAACGCGCCGCCGAGGTGCGCTTCATGCGCTTCTTCCAGAACACGCCGATGGCGATTGCGACCGTCGACAAGCAGGGCCGGATCGCGGATTCCAATGCGAGATTCGCGCGGCTATTCCATCCCGTGTTCAAGGGCGAGGCCTCCGGCGACCGTTCGATCCTGGCGGTGGTCGCCGAGCGCGACCGCGCCGCGCTCGAAGCCGCGATCCGCAAGGCGGGGGAGGGGCAGGGCGAGATCGCCCCGGTCGACGCCGCGATCGCCGGCGCGGGCGAGCGCTTTGCAAGCTTCTTCGTCACTGCGATCGAGGACGAGGACGAGCGCGACCGGGAGGCGGCCATCGTCTACGCGCTCGAGACCACGCAGCAGCGCGAGCTCGAGAACCAGCTCAATCAGCAGCAGAAGATGGAGACCATCGGGCGGCTCGCCGGCAACATCGCCCACGATTTCAACAATCTCCTCGGCGCCATCATGATGGCGACCGATTTCCTGTTGAATGCCCACAAGCCGACCGACCCGTCCTTCCAGGACATCATGCAGATCAAGCAGAACGCCAACCGGGCGGCGAGCCTGGTGCGGCAGCTGCTCGCCTTCTCGCGCAAGCAGACCATGCGCCCGGTGGTGCTCGATCTCGGCGAGGCGCTGTCGGATCTCACCGTGCTGCTCAAGCGCCTCATCGGCGAGAACGTCACGCTCAACGTTCCGCAGGTGCGCGACCTGTGGCCGGTCAAGGCGGATGTCCACCAGTTCGAGCAGGTGATCATCAATCTCGCAGTCAATGCGCGCGACGCCATGCCGCTCGGCGGCACGCTCACGCTGCGCACGTCCAATGCCGGCGCCGAGGACAGCGCGCGCCACCAGCACAAGGGAATGCCGCTCGGGGAATATGTGCTGGTCGAGGTCGAGGATACCGGCAGCGGCATCGCGCCCGAGATCATCGACAAGATCTTCGACCCCTTCTACACCACCAAGGATATCGGCAAGGGCACGGGGCTCGGGCTCTCGACCGTCTACGGCATCGTCAAGCAGACCGGCGGCTTCATCTATGTCGATTCGGAGCTCGGCAAAGGCACGACCTTCCGCATTTTCCTGCCGCGCTACATCCCGGCCGCCGACGACGTGCAGGTGCCGCAACTGCCCGAGACCACCGCGCCCGCGATCGCCGGCGCGATCTCGGCCGCCGACGAGATGCGCAGCGTCGCCACCGATCTCACCGGGCGCGGCACCATCCTGCTGGTCGAAGACGAGGAGGAGCTGCGCGCGCTCAACGCCCGCGGGCTCAAGTCGCGCGGCTATACCGTGATCGAGGCCGGCAACGGCGTCGAGGCGCTCGAGGAGCTCGAGCGCCAGGGCGGCCAGGTCGACATCGTCGTCTCCGACGTGGTCATGCCGGAAATGGACGGGCCGACGCTGATGAAGGAGCTCAAGAAGCGCAAGCCCGATATCAAGATCATCTTCGTGTCGGGCTATGCCGAGGATGCCTTCGACAAGAACCTGCCCGACCACAAGCAGTTCAATTTCCTGGCCAAGCCGTTCACGCTCAAGCAGCTGGTCACGGTGGTGAAGGAAACCATGACCGGGTGACGCGGTTTATTGCCAGCGGCACCAAACCACGAGATTGCCAGCGGCACCGAACCACGACCCGTCATCCTGAGGTGCCCGCGCTCTTGCGCGGGCCTCGAAGGATGAACGGCCCCCGCTCGTTGCCCCCTGTGGCTAGTTTCACGTCCTGGGTCCGCGCGCTACCATGGCGGTATGGACGAGCCGAAATCGCAGCAACAAGACGACTACGTCGAGACCGACCGCGATCGCTGGATCGCCAACGCCATCCTGGTGGCGCTCCTCGTCGTGGTCGTGGGGGGCGGGATCTGGCTTGCCAACGCCATGTTCAACCAGCGCATGCTCGATGACTGCGTGGCGCAGGGCCGTACCAATTGCGCGCCGGTTGATGCCCCGGCGCGCTGAGCGTCCGTCCTCCTGCTGCTAGCGCGTGATCGCTTTAGGTTGAGTCGCAATCACGCTCTAGCTCTTTGTTTGAGCATGATCTTTTCGGAAAACCGGTGCCCACTTCTCCGGATCATGCTCTAGCGCATCGCGCGCCACCCCCACAGCATCACCGCCGCGCCGATCACGGCGACGAGGAGCGCGCCATAGCCGATGATCCCGATCAGCAGCGCGAGGTGATAGCCGACGAACGATCCGGCGACGCCGACGAGCGCGCTCGTCACCATCATGCGGTTCGAGCCGGCGATCTGGCGCGAGAGCCAGCCCGGGCCGGCGAAACGATCGAACAACAGGCCGGCAGCGATGCCGATGATGAGCAGGATCAGGAAAACGGCCTGCGCGCTGAGCATGATCGTGGTCTCCTCGATGGTGGTGACGGCGGCAACGCCGCGCCCGCCATGCTAATGCGCGGCGCGAGGCGCGGCCAGGGCGCAGCCGGAACCATCGGCCTGCTCGTCGCGCTACCAGACGCCCGGGATGAGCCGGTAGCGCACGCGCGCGGCGTAGTCGCGATAGCCGGGAAGCCCGTCGGCCAGCGTGCGTTCCTCCAACACCGCGCGCACCGCCAGCATGGCCGCGATCACCGGTGCGGCGAGGAGGCCCCACCAGGAGCCGAGCAGCAGCGGCGTGCCGATGAAGAACAGCAGCGCGCCCGCATACATGGGGTGGCGGACATAGGCGTAGGGGCCGGTGCTGACCACGCGATGGCCGCGCTCGCGCTGGATCTTCACCACCGGCGCGGCATAGCTGTTTTCCCGGAAGGTCAGGTAGCAGAGGTACATGCAGAGCGCGATCAGGAGCGCGCCGATCGCCTGCGCCCATACCGGGACCTGCGACCAGCGAAAGCGAACGGCGTCGAGCGGCATGAGCACGAGCCAGGCGGTCCAGAGCACCAGCACGGCGACCAGGAAGACCTTGTCCCAGGTCTTCTGCGCGGGCTGCACGAAGGTCGACATCCGCTCGGCCAGCAGTGCCGGATCGTAGCGGGCGAGCCACAAGCCGATCGCAAGCCCGAAGCCGCCCACCTCGGCGAGGAAGACCCAGCCGGCCGGCCAGCGCACGGTGCCGGCCGCGCCGAACAGGATCACCGCCAGCGCGGCGTTCCAGAGCACGGTTCCTGATGATCAGTTTCGCGACCATTCTCGCCTCGTCAAGAACGCGTTTGCCGACGCGCCGACGCGGTCATCCCATGCGAACAACGCATTCCACGTCCGCTCAGGTTTTCAATTTCGTCCGGCTAATTCGGGCGGTAGCCGAACGCCGTCCGCCACGGGCAGTCTGCATGTCGGACTGATGCCGACGCCTAATCCGCCCTGCGCGCTCCGCGCTTGGTGCTGCTGCGACCGCGCGTGCGCGCTTTGCGGAGCTTGCGCCGCCGCGCTGCGCATTTGACGCATTTGCATCCGACCGGCTTGAGAAAGAGGTCGAAATATTCCCGCCCATAGTCGTAGGTGATCTCGTCGCCCGGCGTGATGGTCTTGATCGCACGCAGGATCATCCTGCCCTTGACCACGTCGGATTCCGCGTTCGGACGGCACGAGTGATTGGCGTAGCGCGCAATGTTGCGGCGGCTCGAGCCGTCCACGGTCCAGCGGCTGTTGATCTCGTACAGGTAGCGGCTGCCGCGCGCCTCCAGCCGCTCCGCTTGCGCATTGGTGATGCGGCGGCCCCGATACGCGATGATGAACGCACCCTTGTCGATCGGCACGGTGGCGAACAGCCCGAGCCCGGTCGCCGAACGGCCGACGCGATAAGGCTTGCGCGGCGGCTTGGCCGACGGCCGGCGCGAAGCCTTGCGGCGCGAAATCTTGCGTTTCATCCCCCCAGCGCCGCCTATGCCGCGTGCTCGGTTGTCGCCGGCGTCACGCTGAGCCGCGTCTCCACCTCCACCGGCTCGCGCAAGGTGCTGATGCCGGGGCAGCCTTCGAACGCCAGGCGCTCGATCTCGCGGAGCTTGTCCGCGGGCGCATCGCTGGTGACGCTGATGCCGATGGTCACCTTCCGGAAGGACGACGTCGGCGCGTCCGCAATCATGTGGCCGCGCACGTCGAAATCCGTGCGCGCGACCGCCTCGAAGCTGTCGTAGCGCACGCCGAGCTTCGCCGCGTAGAAGGCGAACACGGCGGCGTAGCAGCCGACCGCGCCGGAGAGCAGAAATTCGAGCGGCGTCGGCGCGCAATTCTGCCCGCCCACATGCACGGGCTCGCTGATGATGAACTTGTGCCCGCTCTTGGTGCAGTCGACGAGCTCGTTGAGCTGGCCGATCGAGGTTACCTTGACCTCGACGAAGCTCTGCGGCCCCTCCGGCGCCGGCCGGTCGGGATGCGTGCGGTAGCGGCGCTCGCGCGCCTCGGTGACCTCTTTCAGCTCGGGGAAGCAGTCGCAGACTCTGGTCATTCCATGTCTCCTCGGGATCCCCCGCATATCGAAAACGGATGAGACTTGTCGTAGCTGACGTGCGTTCTGGCGGGAAACCGGGCGAGGTGAGGCGTTGCTGCAGGCACGACGCCCGCTGCGGCGGCGGCTGTCAAGCGGGCGCGCATTCGCCGCCGAATTCCTGCGGCAGCACATCCGGTTGTACGGGCTTCATCGTCGTGAGCGAAAATGCGAGGCCGAGGGCGACGAGCTCGGTTGAAACAACACGTGCAGGATGTAATATAAGAATAATACGCGCTACAGTTTAATGGGAGGCTGCCATGGCCGCTCCGGACGACAAGCCGGCGTTCGATCTCGACATCGCGATGCACGCGGCCGACCACTTCAAGGCGCGCAAGAAGCAGCGGGATATCAAGGCAAAGGCGATCGAGGAGGGGCAATACACCAAGGCGGAAAGCCCGCAGCGGTTGGCCAAGCGTGTCAAGCGCCTGGTGGATGCGGTCAAGGGGCAGGTGGCGATGGGCGCGGTGAGCGCGGAGGCGGGCGAGCCGATCGCGCGCGCGTTGCCCAACAAGGTGCAGGAATTGATGAAGCAGGACGAGGTCGCCCCCGAGACCGTGACCGACGCGATGGTCGAGCGGGTGATCGGGGCCACCCGCGATTTCCTGGCCATTGGATTTTTCGAGAAGGGTGCAATCGCAAGCCGCGCGGTTTGCCGCATCGTCACCAATCTGGGCGGCGGGCGGCGCGGCTTCGGCACCGGCTTCATGGTGACGCCATCGCTGCTGATGACCAACAATCACGTGCTGGCGTCGGAGGACCAGGCCGGTCGCAGCGTCGCCGAGTTCAATTATCAGCTCACCGAGACCGGCACCCCGCTGCCGCTCGAGCGGTTCGAGCTGAGGCCCGACCTTTTCTTCCTCACCGATCGCGATCTCGATTTCACGCTGGTTGCGATCGAGCAGCGTTCGACCAACGGAACGGCGCTGACCACTTTCGGCTTCTGTCCGCTCATCGCCGCCGAAGGCAAGATCCTCGTGCGCGATCCCGTCAACATCGTGCAGCACCCCAAGGGCGAGCTCAAACAGATCGTGATTCGAAACAATACGCTGCTCGATCTGCCGGAGAAGGCGCCGCTCGACAAATATGCCCATTACGAGACCGATACCGAGCAGGGATCATCCGGCTCCCCGGTCTTCAACGATCAATGGGAGGTGATCGCGCTGCACCACTCCGGCGTTCCGCGCACGAACGCCAAGAAGCAGATACTCGACCGCGAGGGAAACGTCTGGCCATCGAATGGCGATCCCGACGACATCGACTGGGTATCGAACGAGGGTATTCGTACATCGCGTCTGGTCGCTTTCATCAAGGCCGCGGCCGTGCGCGAGCGTGAAAAGGCGCTGCAAGCGGAGTTCCTTGCCATCAGCAGCGGCAACTCGCCGGTGCCGGCCGCAACTCCAAAGCCCGCGCCCGAGGTTGCCCTGGCCTCGACCGAAGCGGTGCGCAAGCCGCTGCCGCCATCCATTCCACCGCCGCCGGCGCAGCCGCGGCGCCCGGCACCTGCCGCGCAGGATGTGGCCATGCCCCGGCACGGCACCGTCTCGCTGACGATTCCGCTCACCGTGAGCATCAACCTCGGAGCTCCGCAGGCCCAGCTTGCGCGAACGGCTGCGCTCGCAGTGCAACCGGCCGAGACGGAGCTGGAGGCTGCGATCCAGCCCGACCCCGACTATTCCGACCGCCCCGGTTTCGACCCGGGCTTTCTCGGGTTCGCGGCGCCGCTGCCGACGCTGCTGCCGGAGGCGGGCGACCTCGCGCTGCCGGTCGACGATGGCGTCGAGCTCAAGTACCACCACTACAGCGTGATCATGAATTCGGAGCGCAAGCTCGCCTTGTGTCTCGGCCGTCAACCTCGACGCCGGCGCGAAATTCCAGCTCAATCGACAGGGCAAGGATCGCTGGTTCTACGACCCCCGCATCGATCGCGACGCACAGATCGGCGACGAGCTCTACGGCAGCAATCCGCTGGATCGCGGCCATTTGACCAGACGCGCCGACGCGGCCTGGGGCGACACCGAGGAGGAAGCCAGGCTCGCCAACGACGATACCTTCCATTGGACCAACTGCTCGCCCCAGCATGAAGTGTTCAATCAGAGCACCAAGGCCAACGAGCGCGGCATCCTGCTGTGGGGCAACCTGGAGAACCACGTGGTCGAGCAAGCCGATAACGGCAAGTTGTCGGTATTCAACGGCCCGATTTTCCGTACCAACGATCGCATCTATCGCGGAGAGCGGATCCCGCGCGAGTTCTACAAGCTGATCGTCTACGCCAAGGCCGACGGCACGCCCGCAGCGGTGGCCTTCATCCTGAGCCAGGAGAGCCTGATCATGAACCTGCCGGCGGAGGCGTTCGAGGTCGGCCCGTACCGGCCCTTCCAGGTCAAGATCAGCGACCTCGAAGCACGCACCAAGCTCGATTTCGACGCCTTCGCGCGCGTCGATCCGCTGGTCGGGGCGGGTCGTGAGCTGTTCATGGAAGGCGTGACCGCCGACGTGGTCGCCCTCGAGGGTTTGAGCGACATCGTGCTGTAGGGAGTGGGCCGCACCGACCAGCAGCGCGCGCCTCACCACAGTTCCTGCGAAGCGAGCCGCGCGCCTTCGGCGAGCGAGGCGAGCTTCATCCACACGATCTTGGAATCGACCTGCAGCCGTCCCGCGAACGTGCCGAACCCGCAATCGACCCCGGCGATGACGTTCTGCGGCCCCACCACGCGCGCATATTGCACGATCCGGTCGGCCACCAGCTCGGGGTGCTCCACGAAATTGGAGGTGGAATCGATCACGCCCGGGATGATGATCTTGCCGTCGGGCAGCTTCACGTCCCTCCAGACCTTCCACTCATGTCCGTGACGAGGATTGGCGCCGGGAAACGACACCGCCTGCGGGCGGCCCGCGAGCACGATGTCGACGATGTCCTTGAGCGGCACGTCCTTGTGGTGGGGGCCCTGGGTCGAGGCCCAGCAGATGTGCATGCGCATGCGCTCGGGCGCGATGTCCCTGACCGCGTGGTTGAGCGCCTCGACATGGGTGGTGATCACCTTGCGGAACTCGTCGAGGCTCAGATGGGCGAACACCATGTGGCGGCTCAAGGCGAGATCCGGGCAATCGAGCTGCAGCACGAAGCCGGCGTCCACGATGGCGCGGTACTCGCGCGCCATCACGTCGGCGAGCGCGTAGAGATAGGCCTCGTCGCTGGGGTAGTGCTGGTTCTTGAGGTAGCGCGCGATCTGCCCCGGCGACGGCGAGGTCATGAACCGCTCGTGCGCGGCAGCGCCGGCCATCGCCGCCCTGGCCTGCGCGATGTCGGCCTCGAGCGCGGCAAAATCCTTCCAGCCGACCGGGCCCGAGCATGCCGGCCGGTGCTGAAACGGCGAGGCGAAGTAGGCGAGCATCGCCGAGAGCTCGGGAAAATCCGGCTCGCCGGTGCCGAGCGGCGGCGCGCTTGGGCCGTCGAAGCCGCTCAGGCGGTCCTTGACGTGGGTGGTGTAGTCGGTGCGGCCCTGCTCGCCGTCATTGATGACGTCGAGCCCGCAGGCAACCTGCTTCGCCACGACGTCGGCAACCGCGCGCCGCACCGCGTCCTTGAGCTCGGTCGTTTTGGCACCGGGATGGGCCTGCTCCTGCAGAAGCAGCTCGACCACCTCCGGCGGCCGCGGCAGGCTGCCGGTATGGGTGGTGAGAATTCTCTGCGTGCTGCGCTTCATGGCTAACCGACGCTAGGCCGCCTTGGCCTGCCTGCGGCTGAGAAAATCGACGAAGACCGCGGCCATCTCGCCCTCCCTGGGGGCCCAGTCCTCGGCCGGAACGAGATCGATGTCCTGGTCGCCGGGAAAGAGGTCGTGCAGCTCGCTGCCCGGGATCATGCGATGCGCGGCTTCGGCAATGGCGTGGCTGTGGGTCTTGTCGTTGCCGGGGATGATGCAGGTCGGGACCTTGATGGAATTCAAGTCCGTCTCGCTCGCGCCGATGATCGGCAGCTCGGCGCCCTTGGCGAACTGCTCGCGCCAGCTCTCCATGGCGGCGATGAACGCGTTGGGGGCGATCGCCATGAGCACCGCGCGGTTGACGGGCCGCGCCTCGATGCGCTCCTTGAAGTGATCGAGCGCGCACACCGCCTGCATGCCGCCCGCCTGCGCGGCGCGGATGTATTTGTCGTAGTAGTTCTCGGTCAGGCGGCGGGCGGCAAACGGCCCGCCGGTGACCCGCCACAACAGCAGCGCGCGCACGGCATGGGGATATTTCAGCGCGAACAGCACCGACAGCCGGCAGCCCGACGAGCTGCCGCCGACCACGGCCGGCTGCGCCTTGAGCTGCGAGAGCAACGCGTAGAGGTCGTCGGCCCAGACCTCGTATTCGGATCTGTCGGCGCCGATGACGATGTCGGAGACGCCGCAATTGCGGCGGTCGTGGATGAGCACGCGGTATCCGGCATCGGCGAGGCGCTGCGCCAGCGGTTTCACGTTATCGAGCGCGCGCCGGCCGCCGGGCGAGAGCGCGACCCACGGACCGCCGTGGCCGAGGACCTCGTAGTTGATGCTTGCTCCGCGCACGTTGGCGATCGGCATCGGTTTCCTCCTGCGTTGTTGGGCGGCAGTCTATACCGGCGGCGTTCCGCCCGTCTCGACCGCGCGCGGCGCCTGCGGCGCGGGCCGGCGCTTGACCGCCGATCGCAATTCGCGCCAACCTTGCCGGCGGCGTGGCGAGCGGCGACCACGCATCGGTCGACGACTGGCACCGGCACGCTATCGGTTCTCGATGCGCTACGAGCTCTATTACTGGCCGACGATCCAGGGCCGCGGCGAATTCGTGCGGCTGGCGCTGGAAGAGGCGGGCGCCGACTATGTCGACGTGGCGCGCCGCGGGCAAGCGCGGCGTGCCGGCGATGATAAAATTCATCGACGGCAGGCGCATCAAGCGGCCGCCGTTTGCGCCGCCGTTCCTCAAGGCCGGCAAGCTCGTCGTCGGCCACACCGCCAACATTCTCTTCTATCTCGGCACCCGGCTCGGCCTCGCGCCACGCGACGAGGCCGGCCGGCTGTGGCTGCATCAATTGCAGCTCTCCATCACCGATCTCGTGGTGCTCATTCACGACACCCACCACCCGATCACCGGCTACCTCTACTACGAGCAGCAGCGCCCGGCCGCCAAGCTCTATACGAAATACTTCTGGCGCTACCGGCTGCCCAAGTTCCTGCGCTATTTCGAGCGCGTGCTCGAGAAGAGCGGCGGTCCCTACGTGCTCGGCCGCAGGCTCAGCTACGTGGATCTCTCCCTGTTCCAGATCGTCGAAGGCCTGCGCTACGCCTTTCCCAAGCGGATGAAGCGGTTCGAGCGCAAGGTGCCGCGTCTCGTCGCGCTCCATGATCGTGTCGCCAAGCGCCCGCGCATCGCCGCCTATCTCGCCTCCGACCGCCGCATCGCGTTCAGCCAGTGGGGCATCTACCGCTACTTCAAGGAGCTGGACCGCTAGCGCATGTTCCGGAAAAGTGGGCACCGGTTTTCCGATTAGAACATGCGCACTAATTCAGCAGGGTTGCGCGGTCGCCGATGAACGGCCCAAGATCGTCCAAGATTGCCCAAGATGATCGGGTGCGGGGGACGTTGCTCATGCCTGTTGGCTCGGAAGACGCTCGACGCGCGCGGGCCGAGGCCCGCGCCGATCTCGTCCGGCGTCTGTTCGCGGTGGCGGTCAGCGTCGGATTTGCCGCGACGCTCGCGCGCATGACGTGGGTGCAAAACGGCACGCTGCCGGGCGCGGCCGAGCTCAATCAGACGCTCATCCTCGGGACTGCGCTGCTGGCGGCCGTGCTGGGGTGGGACGGCCCATTGCTGGCGATGACGGACAAGCCCCTGTTCGGGTTCTGGCGGTTTCTCATCAGCCTCGTGCTGGTCTTCATCTACATGTTTCTGCTGATGGCATCGGCCCATCCCGAATGCGTGCTGTGGACGCTCGCGGTCATCTTCATCCTCTATGTCGTCTGGGATGTCCTCACCATGCGCGAGCAGATCGCGAGCTACGATCCGGCCCCTGCCGGGGCGCCGCACGCCACCGCTGGGCAGGTCTGGAACCTCTATGCCGGCGCCTTCGCGGGCAGAGCCGAAGTCTCGCCCGGACCCGCGATCACGCTCGCCTGGACCGGCTATTTCGTGCTGCTGGCAATCATCGCGAACGGACGCGCCTATGCCCACATCCGCACGACCTGCGTGTTCGCGCTCATCGGACTCGTGGGCTTCTGGATCGATGCCGCCGCCCGGCAGGACAAGGGCGACCGCGCCATGCGCAGGCGTCTCCTCGTCATCGGGGGAACGCTGATCGCGGCGGCGATCTATTTCCGGGTGCGGCCCGGCGCGTAGGGCACGGCCGGTCGTCGGGCGCGTCGCGTGCTCAGCCCACCGCGTTGAGCACCTTGCCGCCGGCGCTGACGGGCTTGGCGGCCACCAGCACGAAGGCGATGACGCAGGGCGCGGTGCCCTTGTTCACCCAGTTGTGGATGGTGCCGCGCTGCACCAGCACGTCGCCGGCCTTGAGATGCACGCTCGCGTCGTCGAGCTCCATGTCGATCTCGCCCGAGATCACCACCGCGTAGTCGATCGAATCGGTGCGGTGGTTGCGCGGCGCAACGCCGGGGCCGAAGCTCACCACCCGGAACACGGTGCCGTTGTCGAGCGTGGTGCCGACCTTGCGCCCCGACGTATCGGCGGCGCCGTCGTTGTCGACCGGGAATCCTTCGCTGGTCCAGATCACGGCGGCGTGCGCGCCCGGGCGGCCCTGGACTACGTTGGTGGCGGTCTCGTCGATTGCGACGACAGCGCGGCCGTTCTTGTCATGGCCGGTGACGACGCGGCGGACGGTGAGGCTCATGGACATTGCTCCTGCGGGTCGTTGTGGGGGGCAAGATCATTTGCTGTACACGATACAATTGCAATGCGTTTGGCTAGACTTGCGAGCCGCAGCAGTTGAGATAAGTCACCAAGAGATCGCCATGAACGCTCCCTCCCAAATCACCCCGCCCTACAAGCACACGCCGCTGTTCCCGCTCGGCAAGGATGCGGCACCCTACCGCAAGCTCACCGCCGACGGCGTGCGGGTGGAGAGCATGGGGGGGCGCGACGTCATCGTGGTCGAGCGCGAGGCACTCCGCGCGCTGGCGGAAACGGGCTTCACCGACATCAATCATCTGCTGCGGCCCGGGCACTTGCGGCAGCTGCGCGCGATCCTCGACGACCCGCAGGCCTCCGACAACGACAAGTTCGTCGCCTACGACTTCCTCAAGAACGCCAATATCGCCGCCGGCGGCGTGCTCCCGATGTGCCAGGACACGGGCACCGCCATCATCATGGGGAAGAAGGGCCGGCTGGTCTTCACCGACGGCGACGACGAGGCGGCGCTCGCCGAGGGCGCGCGCGACGCCTATCTCAAGCGCAATCTGCGCTATTCGCAGCTCGCGCCGATCTCCATGTTCGAGGAGAAGAACACCAGGTCGAACATGCCGGCGCAGGTCGAGATCTACGCCGAAGGCCAAGGAGAGAATGAAGGCGCATACAAGCTCCTGTTCATCGCCAAGGGCGGCGGCTCCGCCAACAAGTCGTTCCTGTTCCAGGCGACGCCCTCGATCCTCACCCACGAGCGCATGATCGCCTTTCTCAAGGAGAAGGTGCTCACGCTCGGCACCGCCGCCTGTCCGCCCTACCACCTCGCCATCGTCATCGGCGGCACCTCGGCCGAGCTCACCATGAAGACGGTCAAGCTCGCCTCCTGCCGCTATCTCGACGATCTCCCGACCCAGGGCTCCGAGGACGGCCACGCCTTCCGCGACCTCGCGATGGAGCAGGAGGTGCACAAGCTCACGCAATCGCTGGGCGTGGGGGCGCAGTTCGGCGGCAAATATTTCTGCCATGACGTGCGCGTGATCCGGCTTCCCCGCCACGGCGCGTCGCTGCCGATCGGGCTCGGGGTGTCGTGCTCGGCCGACCGCCAGGCGCTCGGCAAGATCACGCGCGACGGCGTCTATCTCGAGGAGCTCGAGCACAACCCGGCCAGATACCTGCCCGAGATCGACGCCTCGAAGCTCGGCGGCGATGTCGTGCACATCGATCTCAACCGGCCGATGCCGGAGATTCTCGCCGAGCTCACCAAATATCCGATCAAGACCCGGCTCTCGCTCAGCGGCCCCATGATCGTGGCGCGCGACCTCGCGCACGCGAAACTGCGCGAACGCCTGGAGCAGGGGCGGGGGCTGCCGGACTATTTCAAGAACCATCCGGTCTACTACGCCGGTCCGGCGAAGACGCCCGCCGGCTACGCCTCGGGCGCGTTCGGCCCCACCACGGCCGGACGGATGGATTCCTTCGTCGATGATTTCCAGTCCGCCGGCGGCTCGATGGTGATGCTGGCCAAGGGCAACCGCTCGCCGGCGGTGCGCGAGGCCTGCCGCAAGCACGGCGGCTTCTACCTCGCCTCCATCGGCGGCGCGGCCGCGAACCTCGCCGAGCACTGCATCAAGAAGGTCGAGACCGTTGAATATCCCGAGCTCGGCATGGAGGCGATCTGGAAGATCGAGGTGGAAAATTTCCCGGCCTTCATCGTGATCGACGACAAGGGCAACGACTTCTTCAAGGAATTGAATCTGGGGTGAGGCGCGTCATCGACGCGCGGCACCATGGGTCCCCCGCTTGCGCGGGAACGACATCACGGCGAAACTGTGCGTGAAGAACAAGCGACCGCACATGGGAATGACGCGCATGGCTTGGATCAAAGCAACCGACATCGCCTATGGCCGGCTCAAGGCCCCCGACCTCGACGTCATGGAGGAGTTCCTCACGCGCTTCGGGATGGTGCGCACCGATCGCACCGCGACCGCGCTCTACATGCGCGGCACCGATCCTGCCCACCACATCCACGTCACCGAGAAGGGCGAGCCCAAATTCGTCGGCTTTGCCTATTACGCGCAGAGCGCGGACGACCTCGATCGCCTCGCCCAAGCGCCCGGCGCGTCGGGGGTCGAGGCGATCGACGAGCCAGGCGGCGGCAGGCGCGTGCGGCTCACCGAGCCCAACGGCTACCAGATCGAGGTGGTGCACGGCATCGCCACCTTGCCGCCGATCGCAACCAAGCGCCAGAAGCTCAACACCGGCGAGGAACCGCTGTCGCGGGCGGGCGAGCTGATGCGGCTGCCCAAGGGCCCCTCGCACGTGAAGCGGATCGGGCACGGCGTGCTGATGACGCCGAAATTCCACGAGACCGTGGGCTGGTTTCGCGAGATGCTGGGTTTCGTCTGCTCGGACGACGTCTATGCCGGCGACAAGGGCAATCTGATCGGCTCGTTCAATCGCTGTGACCGCGGCGATGCCTATGTCGATCACCACGTCTTCTTCTGCCTCAACCACGCCAAGACCGGGCTGAACCACCTCTCGTTCGAGGTGCCCGACATCGACGACGTCGCCATGGGCCACGACTATCTGGCGCAGTTCGGAAAATACGAGCACATGTGGGGGATCGGGCGCCACGTGCTCGGCAGCCAAGTCTACGACTATTGGGCCGACCCCTGGGGGCGCGTGCACGAGCATTGGGCCGACAGCGACCGCCTCAACCTCGCCAACGGCTCCAACCTGGTGCCGGCTGAAGAAGCGCTCATTTCGCAATGGGGCGAAGCGCCGCCGGCGAAGTTCATCGACCACGCCAGCCCGTGAGATCGCCCGCGCTTCGATGACTGTCGTCCCCGCGAAAGCGGGGACCCATCGAGCCATACACGGACTGGTGGAATACTGGGTCCCCGCTTTCGCGGGGACGACGTTGTCCGATGGCAGTTGTTATGCGTCTGTCACGCGGGCGTCGCATCCGGCGTGACACTCACGGGCGCGCTCGCTATTGTCGATCGCGCCGGATCGAGGAGGCTCCATGAGGATCAGCAATGTGCTGCGCGCCGCGGCCGTGACCGCGGGCGTGTTCGGCTTGGCCGCGGCGGCGGCGCAGGCCGACGAATGCGAGAGCATGACCAAGAGCGTCCAGGTTCTGATCGACAAGATGGACCCTGCCGCCAAGGGCGCCGGCAACCCCGCCAAGATGTGTTCGGCATACGGCGAAGGGCTCGGGCTGATCAAGTCGTTCCGCATCGTCGTCGACGAGTGTCTCGACGAGGGCGATGAGCGCACGAAGACGCTGGCGGGTCTCGACCGCTCGATCCGGCAGTTGCAGAGCCAGGTCGACAAGAATTGCGAATGAGGCGATCGCCCCTCCGCGGCGGCCGGCATGGCGCGGCGGCGGATCAAACAGCCGGGCACGATGAGCGAAAGGGAACAGACATGACGCTTTGGATGACGGCGGTCGCCGCGGCCGCCCTGACGGCCTTGCTCGCGGCGCCCGCGCCGCTGCGCGCCGACGAGGACTGCGACACCGTGGTCAAGGCCCTCGAGGATGCCCAGCTGGTCGCCACCAAGGGCCTCGACGAGACCATGGACGAGATCAAGAAGGCCACGACCGGGCCTGCGGACGACAAGAAGAAGGCGTCGGTCAAGAACACGTTCTGCAGCGTGAGCGGCGAATATCTCGGAACGACGCGGGCGTTCCGCGCGGTGGTCGCAGAGTGCCTGAAGGGCAACAAGAAGACCGCGACGCTCGCCTCGCTCGACAAGTCGATCAACGAAATGGAGACCGCGATCGACAATACCTGCAAATGACCTCGGCTTGCTGTCCGCAGCTCAACCCGGATTGATCGGGCTGCAGTCAAGGCATCCGAGCGCGCGCGCATAGGCGCTAGGTTAAGCCACCTCGTGTCCCGGACGAGCGAGCGCACAGCGCGAGCGAAGAGCCGGGACCCAGGGCCACAGGCCGCAGCTTCACACGATACTGCGCTTCGCGATTCTTGTGCTGGGTCCCGGGTCTCGTTCCGCTCGCGCAAGGGGCGCTCGCTGCACTCGCCCGGGACACGAGTTCTCTGCTCGTCCGAAACGTGCCCCTTAATTTAGCGCCCATGGGCGCACTCCCGGAGGGGCGCAATTGTGCGTCCCGCCTGGCAATCAACAGGCCTTCACTGCACCGGCAGCACGGCGATCGCTTCCACCTCGATGAGCGCACCCTCGCGCGCCAGCCGCGATACCTCGACGGTGGTGCTGGCGGGCGGGGCACTCGTATTCACGTAGCGGTCGCGCACCTCGCGGTAGACGGGAAGCTGTACCCGGATATCGGTCAGAAACGTGTTGACCTTGACCACGTGCTGGAAGCCGCCGCTCACGCTGGCGAGCGCCGCTTTCAGGTTTTCGAACACTTGCGTCGCCTGTGCGCGAAAGTCCCCGGGCTCGGGCACCTTGCCGGACACGTCGTATCCGAGCTGGCCCGCGACATAGACGGTGCGGCCGATGCCTGCGGTCTCCACCACATGGGTGTAGCCGCGGGCTGCCGATGGTCGGCGGGTTGATGAAGCGTACGCCCGCATGGGCTGGGGTCCTGCGCAGGCCCGGCGTCACGGTGAGCAGGATTGCAACTCCCAAGCGCAGCAGAGCCGAGCCGGGAGCGCGGAGCGAGACAACGCGAGCGACCAGGAGGGCGATAGGAATTATACTATGGCATCGCTCATCATAGCTCCCATACGGTGGCGAGGCGACGTAGTCGCCAACACGTGGTCGCCAACACATGGTCGCCAACATGTGGGCGCGCCCCCTGTTCCGCAGCGGCTTGCGTCGACGGCACGGCAGCGCGATAATTCGTGTTGGAGGTGCGACGATGATCACCACCCTCGTGCAGTTCCATTTGCCGGCGGCGATCACACTCGAGGAGGCCACGCGACGCTTCGAGACGAGCGCCCCGAAATACCAGAACCTCGCCGGGCTGATCCGCAAATACTACATCCGCTCCGAGGACGGCCGCATCGCCGGCGGCATCTATCTGTGGGAGTCGCGCGCGGCGGCCGAGCGCGTCTATAATGGCGAGTGGCGCGAGCGCGTGGCGAAGCTCTACGGCGCCGCGCCCACCCTCACCTGGTTCGACAGTCCGGTCGTTGTCGACAACCTCACCGGCGGCACCATCACGAAGGCGGCATGACCATGCAATACGACGACGACACGACCCGACACACGGTCTTTGCGGTCGCCGCCGGCGGAGCGGCGGCCGCCGCGAGCGCGGTCGCCATGGCGCCGCAACCGCGCGCAAAAGGTCCCGCGGTATGGCGGGATATGGACCAGCAGGCGCTCGACGACGCCTACGACCAGACCGTCTATGCCCCCAACCGCGACCAGGTCGCCAAGCGCCGCGTTGCCAACAGCGACAAGGCGCGCGCCGTCATCGGCGCACCCGAGCGCGTGGCCTACGGGGAGACCGAGATCGAGAAGCTCGACATCTACCGCACGAACGCGCCCGATGCGCCGGTCAATGTCTTCGTCCACGGCGGGGCATGGCGGGCGAATCGTGCCGCCGACTACGCGTTCCTCGCCGAGCCGTTCGTGAGGGCGGGCGCGCATTACGTCGTTCTCGATTTCACCAATGTCGACGAGACCGGCGGCGACCTCGTCCCCATGGTCGAGCAGGTGCGCCGCGCGGTCGGCTGGGTCTACCGGAATGCGGCAAGCTTCGGAGGCGACCCCAACCGGCTTTACCTGACCTCGCATTCCTCCGGCTCCCATCTCGCCGGCTGCGTGGTGACGCACGACTGGCGCAGAGACAACCTGCCGGTCGACATCCTCAAGGGCGCGGCGCTCGGGAGCGGCATGTACGATCTCGAGCCGGTGCGGCTCTCGAAGCGCTCGAAATACGTCAAGTTCACCGACGAGATGGAGCAGGCGCTGAGCGCGCAGCGGCACATCGACAAGCTCTACGCGCCGCTGATCCTGGCCTACGGCACCTACGAGACGCCGGAATTCCAGCGCCAGACCCGCGACTTCTACGCTGCGGTGAAGGCGGCCGGCAAACCCGTGGAGCTCCTCGTCGGCGAGGGCTACAACCATTTCGAGATGCTGGAGACGCTGGCAAACCCCTACGGGCTGCTCGGCCGCGCCGTGCTGGCGCAGATGCGGCTGACAGCGGCGGCATAACAGTCCCGCGAGAGCAGATCGGCAATCCCCGTGGCGCCCCGCTCGGCCGCGGGGCGCCCGCCGTAGTATGATGATCTCTTGACAACATCATATCGGAACCCGCAGATCTCCCGCGTCGTCGCGCGTTGCGGCGTCGTGCGGAGGGGGGATTGCGCCGATGAAGCTCAAGGGGTGCGTGGCGATGCTTGCGGTGGGCGCCGCGCTGGTGACGTCGGCCGGCCGCGCCGAAACACCGGAGGAATGGATCAAGCTCGGGGCGCGGGTGCACGGCGGCTTCGGGGCCTTCATTCCGGCTGGCA
Source organism: uncultured Alphaproteobacteria bacterium (assembly GCA_963827585.1). GTDB lineage: Bacteria > Pseudomonadota > Alphaproteobacteria > Rhizobiales > Xanthobacteraceae > VAZQ01. The sequence goes on along the minus strand of CAWHCK010000051.1, from coordinate 270,385 downwards.
TCCGCATCGGCCTCGACGCCCTCGAACGGCTCAAGGCGGAGCCGCGCGGCGTGACCGTCACGTTCCTCACCGGGGAGAAATCACCCTGCCCCTGCATCGCCGATGGCGTGATGCTGGCGACCCAGGCGAGCCCGGGACAGGGGACCTTGCAGGTCGCCGCCGAGAAGGCGCCGGCGGGCCTGCTGGCGGCGGTCATCGTGCGCGACCGCAAGAGCGGCGCGAGCGCGCGCTACACCGTCGCGGACGAATGGATGGCCAGGATCGCCGAGTGGAACAAGACGCTTGATCCCGCCGGCCGCTATCAGGCGGTCATGGCGGCGCCGGGACTGTTCGAGGTCACGGTCACGCCGTGAGGCGATCGTGCCCGCTTAAGCGCCCGCTTTATCGATCCAAGGAGACAAGGGCGACTGTGGCTCGGAAGCCACACATGCCGAGGATATGCGGATACGCCCCATTTAGCGGTTGGCATCAGGCAGGGATTTGGTAGGTTAGTCCTGCCTAATTCATGGGCGTTTCCTCCCTTGGACTTGAACCCCGCTCCGGCGGGGTTTTTTCTTGCCGCCTGAAGCATGAGAGGGCTTGAGATTCGCGATCATGAATTCGATACAAGTATCTAGGTAATAGTCATTTTTCTAAGTAAGTCGGCGCCCGTTTCACGTGCCAAGGTCGGCCGGGAGCCGCTCGGGCCGGCACGCCGTGGCCGATGCCTGCAACGAATCGCTACGGGCGCGAAGGTGCTCACCCTCCCCGCGCAGACACGTTCTTATCCCCTGCGGCTACAGGGGTTTTTCTGGAACCATCGGTAGCTCCGCTCCGTTGGTGCGCTAGCGTACCGGGTCGGGGCAGGGTCATGGCTCTCGTGCTGATCGTCGAGGACGAGGAGCAAGTGCGGGTCTTGGCCGAGGCTATCATTCAAGACCTGGGTCACGAGACACTGACGGCAGGCACGGCCGAGCAGGCGCGGACCCTGGTGCAGGAGCGCTCCGACATCGATTTGCTATTTACCGACATCGGGTTGCAGGACGATCTGGAAGCGGGATTGCAGCTTGCCAAGGAGATTGCCGCCCAACGGCCGAAGCTGCCGGTGCTTTATACGACCGGGCAGGGCTTGACCGACGGGATGCGGGCGATGTTTGCCGAGCGGTTCGGCTTTCTTCCCAAGCCGTACACGCCCGACGACCTCAAGCAGGCTCTGGGCAGTCTCTTGGCGCCGGCCAAAAACGCCGAACGATAAGTGACGTCGAAAGCGCGGCCGCGACCAGCTAATGCTCGGTGTTGGCAGCCGACTTGCGGTGGCGCTTCGACGCCAGCGCGGCTTGGTTTCGGCTATTGAACACCTCGGCGCAGTGCAGCCATCGCTCGGCCATCCGGCTCCACGTCGCCCTGCTCGCGGGATCGCGCGTGAACTTGGCCATTTGCTCGCAGTCGGCGGCGTGTCTGAGAAATTCCTCGGATGGATTCATAGGGGTCTCCTGGGGGTCTCCTGGGGGTCTCCTGGCTGGGCGTCAGGCCGTGCGGGTCCCGTCTGCGGTCCTGGCCTCGCAGCGAAAGCGCTCGGCATGGTCGGAGAGCCGCAGCCAGCACAGCGCCAGCTCACGCCACGTCGTCCGCTCGTCGATGTCGGGCGATCGCTGCGCGTGCTGAAGGCATTCGTTGGCACGCTGTTGGTACGCATCGAGGGGCATGGTGCTCGCTCTGGACCGTCGACCCCCGCCCCTATGTCAACTGCCTGACACATCGGTAACGGAGACGGGCGGCAAAGGTTCCTGGGTGCCGCGCAAGACCGGCACTGATTGCGTCGGCGGCGATGACTGTGCAAGTTCCAATCCAGGCCGCGAAGCGGCGCGCCAACCGCGGGCGGGGCATGTCCGTCTACGTCGATGATGCGATCTGGACGTGGCGCGGCCTCAAATGGGCGCATCTGCTCGCCGACGACACCGATGAGCTCCATCGCTTCGCGGGGCAGGCTCGGCATTCACCAGGCGTCGTACCAGGGGCCGCCCAGAACCTGGGTCCCGCACTACGATCTCACGTCCTACGAACGCCGGCGGGCGATCGCGCTGGGGGCGATCCCCTGCAGCCGCGAGGAGATCGTGGCTGTCCTGCGCCGTGTTCGCCTGTCCCCGCGCAAAGCGGGGACCCATGTTCCAGAGCCGGCGGTCATAGGTCCCCGCTTGCGCGGGGACGACACAAGAGCGCGGTGGTTCGTTGGTCTGAGGCAACGCCTCGCTAGCGGATACTTCTCCAGGGGTCGTAGGCCGTGTCCGGCGTCTGCGCGGCCTTGTACGCTTTCTCGGATTGCGCTGCGCTCTTCTTCTGCTCCTTCGGCTCCGCGCTCTGCTGCTGCTCGGAGCCGGACCGCTTGGCCGTGTTTCCCTGCGACTGGGAATAGGCGGGCGCAGTCAGCACCGCAATGGTTGCAAGTGCGATGACGACGGTTCGCATGACCACATCTCTCCCGAATGTTTCCCTCGATGTCGCGGTCATGGGATTTGCTGTGGTCGAAAATGGGACCGCGCCTGCCGCTTCCAGCGGCAAAAAAGCTCGGCAAGGTTAAGCCAGGCTTAAGCGATCATCGCTTGGCGCAGACGATGGTGACGCGAAGCGTCGTCGAAGCCGGATTGTTGCCGCAGCGCGCGCCGTTCGCGAGCGGGACGAGCGGATAGGTGTTGAACGTCCCGGTGCAGTAGGCGCTGATCATGACTTCGTCGGCCTCGCACGAGGCCGACGTGGCCTGCGGGGCGACGACACGGAGCGTCGTGCCGGCCGCACCCGGATCGCCCTTCGGTCCCGCCGGTCCTGGCGGCCCCGCCGCGCCGGGCTCGCCCTTCTCCCCGGCGTCGCCCTTTTCCGCCTTGACGTCTCTCGCGCCGTCGGAGCAGCCGGCGAGCGCGACTGCGGCAGCGAGAGCGATGGTCCTCAACCATGCGTGCATGCAACGCCTCTTTGCAGCCCCCAAAATGCGGCCCCCGCGGCACTGAAGTCAATGTGGGCAATCGGAGCGCGTGGGTCCCGGCAGCCTCGGGCCGAGCCAGGCGACTTCGCTTCAGGTGCGAGCTTGCTTCAGGTGCGTCGCTTGCCGCGGCGTCCTACGCATCGGGCAGCTTGATGCTCTCGGTCGCTTCGCAGCCGCAGGTCATGCAGGCGAGATTCGTCCGCTCCTCGCCGTTCGCGACCTCGACCGTGCGCACGCGCATGAGCGTGTGGCAGGTGGGACAGATCCAAACGGGGGCAGGCGAGGGTGGATCAGGCTGGCGGGGACGGGGCATGAGGCGTCTCTGTACCGTTGCCGGTAAAAAAGTGTGCCTTTGATCCCGAGAAGACACGAGCCATTTATTTTTACCGCCCCCCGGAACCTTTTGGCGCTGTTCAGAATGCGCCCGAGACGGCGGCGGGTTTCAATACTCCCGCACGGGAGGGACGCGGCGATTCTCACATAGGGGGCAGAAGCCTCGGGAATTAGGACAGCACCCGAAATCGGAAATATCCCCTATAGACATGTTCAAAGGGGATATGTCCGCCCAAAATGCCAAAAGAACATATTGCGAACTGAGAACAAACAGTGTACATTGCTTCCCTCGCTGGCCCCGGACCGTTTCGTTGTCGGTCCTTCGAATCAAGGTCATAAGGAGTGGGTGTAATGACGGCTGCGCTACGTCTCGTCGAAGGTTCCTCCATGGATAAATCGAAGGCCCTCGATGCCGCGCTCTCCCAGATCGAGCGCAATTTCGGCAAGGGCTCGATCATGCGGCTCGGCAAGAACAACAGGTCGATGGACGTGGAGACGGTCTCCACCGGCTCGCTCGGCCTCGACATCGCGCTCGGCATCGGCGGCCTGCCGCGCGGCCGGGTGGTCGAGATCTACGGGCCGGAATCCTCCGGCAAGACCACGCTGGCGCTGCATTGCCTGGCGGAAGCGCAGAAGAAGGGCGGCATCTGCGCCTTCATCGACGCCGAGCATGCGCTCGACCCGATCTATGCGCGCAAGCTCGGCGTCAACGTCGACGAGCTCCTGATCTCCCAGCCCGACGCCGGCGAGCAGGCGCTCGAAATCGCCGACACGCTGGTGCGCTCGGGCGCGGTCGACGTGCTGGTCATCGATTCGGTCGCGGCGCTGGTGCCGCGCGCCGAGCTCGAAGGCGAGATGGGCGACAGCCAGCCCGGCCTGCAGGCGCGCCTGATGAGCCAGGCGCTGCGCAAGCTCACCGCCTCGATCAACCGCTCCAACACCATGGTGATCTTCATCAACCAGATCCGCATGAAGATCGGCGTGATGTACGGCTCGCCGGAGACCACCACTGGCGGCCATGCGCTCAAGTTCTACGCCTCGGTGCGCCTCGACATCCGCCGGATCGGGGCGATCAAGGAGCGCGACGAGGTGGTCGGCAACCAGACCCGCGTCAAGGTGGTCAAGAACAAGCTCGCGCCGCCGTTCAAGCAGGTCGAGTTCGACATCATGTACGGCGAAGGCGTGTCGAAGAACGGCGAGCTCATCGATCTCGGCGTCAAGGCCGGCGTGGTGGAGAAGTCGGGCGCCTGGTTCTCCTATGACAGCCAGCGCATCGGCCAGGGCCGCGAGAACGCCAAGGCCTTCCTCAAGGCCAATCCCGATGTCGCCGCCAAGATCGAGACCGCGATCCGGCAGAACGCCGGCCTCATCGCCGAAAAGATTCTCGCCGGCGAGGAAGGCGGCGGCGACGAGGACGCAGCCGAAGGGTGAGGCGCGGTTTCGCGCCTCCTCCCTGTAAGAGCTCCCCGACCGTCATTGCCGGGCCTGCCCCGAGCATGTCCCGGCAATCCATCCGCCTCGCGAAAAATGTAGCGTTGAGTGTTCGCAAGCACGGTGGGCCCGCGCGTGTCGAACCCGCGGGCGACGGCGGGGCCTAGAGCGCGATGACTTTTCTTCGAATCGTCATCGCGCTCTACTCTTAATTGCTGGAGCATGATCTTTTCCGAAAACCGGTACCCACCCCGGATCAAGTCCGGGGCAGGCTTTTTCGGGATCATGCTCTATGTCGACTTCCGCTGCGGCAGGCGCTTGCGGGCCTCGGCGATGACGTCCGACACCGCGGCGTCGTTGGCCGGCGCCATGATGTGGACGCCGGCGACGCCGGGAACCTGCGCAAGCTCCTCGATCAGCTCGATCGCGATGCGCGCACCCTCAGCGGCCGGATCGGCCGCGCGCTCCAGGCGCTCGATGAAGGCCGCGGGGATGATGGTGCCGTAGAGGTGCTGCGCCATCCAGCGCGCCGACTTGGCCGAGCGCAGCGGTGCGATCCCCACCAGCAGGAAGAGGCCGCGGGTCGCGGCGTGCTCGGCGAGGCGCGCGGCGTAGCGCCGCACGATCCCAGCATCCATGCAGAACTGGGTCTGCACGAACTCGGCGCCGGCTGCGATCTTGGCCGCGAGCTTGTCCGGCCGCCAGCCGGGCGGCGGGTCGACCGGCACGTCGGCGGCGCCGAGAAAGAATTGCGCGCGGCCCGCCACCTTGCGCCCGGACGGGAGCACGCCCTTGTCGCGCAGGTCGCGCGCCATCGCGGTCAAGGTCGCCGAATTCGACGTCGAACACCGCCTTGGTCTCGGGCTGGTCGCCGGCCTTGGGGTCGTCGCCGGTGAGGCACAGCAGATTGCGCACGCCGCAGGCGGCGGCGCCCATCAGCTCGCCCTGCAGGGCGATGCGGTTGCGGTCGCGGCAGGTGAATTGCAGGATCGGCTCGATGCCTTCGCGCGCGAGCATCGCCGCCGCGATCGGCGCCGACAGATGCGCGCGCGCGCTGGCGCCGTCGGTGACGTTGACGGCGTCGGCGAGACCCCGCAGCGGCAGGGCCTTGCTCAAGAGGTCATCGGCATCGCACGAGACCGGAGGCGTGATCTCGGCGGTGACGACGAATTGGCGGGATCGCAGCAGCTCTTCCAGGCGCGAAGCCGTCTCTCGCGGCGGTGGATTCATTTCCGGTCCGGCGGTCAAGTGGCGCGATTGCCGCGGGCGCGGCGGCATGCGCGGGTGGGGGAGGCTGCTTATATAGTCGATCGACGGCGGACCAGTAAGGGCCAGGAGCAGTAAGGACGATGCGCGCCGGAGACGGCACGATATGGCTCCTCGGAGCAGTGTCCGTCCGACGCGGCGCCCTTCCTGGACAGGCCGCGGAGCGGCCGCTAAAAGCAGCGGAAACCTGAAGCCCGCCGGGCATTTCAGGGCCAAGCGACCAAAGCGATCGTGCGCGCGAAGGGCCCTGCGTTGCGGGACGCTGAGGACGAGAACATTGGACATCGCCTTGCAATGAGCGGCGTCAACGAGATCAGGTCGAGCTTCCTCGACTATTTCGCCAGGAACGGCCACGAGATCGTGCCGTCGTCCCCGCTCGTGCCGCGCAACGATCCCACCCTGATGTTCACCAATGCCGGCATGGTGCAGTTCAAGAACGTCTTCACCGGCCTCGAGAAGCGCCCCTATGCGCGCGCCACCACCGCGCAAAAATGCGTGCGCGCCGGCGGCAAGCACAACGACCTCGACAATGTCGGCTACACCGCGCGCCATCACACCTTCTTCGAGATGCTCGGCAACTTCTCGTTCGGCGACTATTTCAAGGACCGCGCCATCGAGCTCGCCTGGAACCTCGTCACCAAGGAGTTCGGGCTGCCGGCGGATCGCCTCATGGTCACCGTCTTCGTCGACGACGACCAGGCGTTCGAGCTGTGGAAGAAGATCGCGGGCCTCCCTGAGAGCAAGATCGTCCGCATCGCCGGCTCCGACAATTTCTGGCAGATGGGCGACCTCGGTCCCTGTGGCCCGTGCTCGGAGATCTTCTACGATCATGGGCCGCATATTGCGGGCGGCCCCCCCGGCTCGCCCGACGCCGAGGGCGATCGTTTCATCGAGATCTGGAACCTGGTGTTCATGCAGTTCGAGCAGCTCGCCGGCGGCAAGCGCATCGAGCTGCCGCGGCCGTCGATCGACACCGGCATGGGATTGGAGCGCATCGCCGCGGTGCTGCAGGGTACCCACGACAACTACAAGATCGATCTGTTCGGCGCGATCATCTCCCACGTCGCCGACCTCACCGGTGTCGAGCCCGAGGGCGAGCGCGGCGTGTCGCATCGCGTCATCGCCGATCATTTGCGCGCGTCGGCGTTCCTGATCGCCGACGGCGTGCTGCCGTCGAACGAGGGGCGCGGCTACGTGCTCCGCCGCATCATGCGTCGCGCCATGCGGCACGCGCAGCTCCTCGGCGCCGAGGAACCCTTGATGTGGCGCCTGGTGCCGACGCTCACCCGCGAGATGGGCCAGGCCTATCCCGAGCTCACCCGCGCCGAGGCGCTGATCGCGGAAACCCTCAAGCTCGAAGAGACGCGGTTCCGCCGAACGCTCGAGCGCGGACTGTCGATCCTCGAGGAGGAGAGCAAGCGGCTTCGCGCGCGGCGACGAGCTCAACGGCGACATCGCTTTTACTCTGTACGATACGTTTGGCTTTCCGCTGGATCTCACGCAGGACGCGCTGAAGTCGACGCGAATACGGTGAACACGTCGACGCTTCAATGCAGGCAATGCAAGAGCAGCGCGAGAAGGCGCGCGCCTCCTGGGCGGGCTCGGGCGACGCCGCGACCGAAGCGATCTGGTTCGGCCTGCGCGAAAAAGTCGGGCGCCACCGAGTTCCTGGGCTACGAGACCGAACGCGCCGAGGGCGTGGTCGCCGCGCTCGTGAGGGACGGCAAGGAGGTGCCGGCCCTCAAGGCGGGCGAGAGCGGGTCCGTCATCGTCAATCAGACTCCCTTCTACGCCGAAGCGGGCGGCCAGGTCGGCGATACCGGGATCATGCGCCGCGAGGGCGTGCGCGTCCGCGTCACCGATACCCAGAGGAAGGCGGGCGACCTGTTCGTCCATTCCGGCATGGTCGAGGAGGGCACGCTCGAGCCGGGCACGGAGCTCACCCTCGAGGTCGACCATTCCCGCAGGAGCGCGATCCGGCAAAATCACTCCGCCACCCATATCCTGCACGAGGCGCTGCGCCAGGTGCTGGGCGACCACGTCGCGCAGAAGGGCTCGCTGGTCGCGCCCGACCGGCTGCGCTTCGATTTCTCCCATCCCAAGCCGATCACGGCGCAGGAGATCGAGCGGGTGGAGGACATCGCCAACGAGGTCGTGCTGCAGAACGCGCCGGTGACGACGCGGCTGATGGCGGTCGACGAGGCGATCGCGTCGGGGGCGCGTGCGCTGTTCGGCGAGAAATACGGCGACGAGGTGCGCGTCGTCGCCATGGGCGAGGGCGGCGGCAACACGATGGGCTGGTCGGTGGAGCTGTGCGGCGGCACCCATGTCGCGCGCACCGGCGACATCGGCCTGATCACCGGGCTGAGCGACAGCGGCGTCGCCGCCGGCGTGCGGCGGATCGAGGCGCTCACCGGCAGCACGGCGCGCAAATACGCGCACCATCTGGGCGAGCTCGCCAAGGCCGCGGCCGCGGAGCTCAAGGTGCCGCTCGAGGACATGCCCGGCCGGCTGGCGCAAGTGCTCGACGAGCGGCGGCGCCTCGAGCGCGAGCTGTCGGAGGCGAAGAAGAAGCTCGCCATGGGCGGCGGCGCCCGCGCGCAAGGCGCCGATGGCGTGCGCGTGGTCGGCGACGTGAAGCTTCTGGCCCGCGTGGTCGAGGGCATCGAAATCAAGGATCTGAAGAGCCTCGCGGACGAGGGCAAGAAACAACTTGGGTCTGGCGTCGTTGCCCTTGTCGCCACCACCGCGGACGGCAAAGCCAGCATCGTCGTCGGCGTGACGCCTGATCTCGTCGCGCGGATATCGGCCGTCGATTTGGTGCGCAAGGCCTCCGAGGTCTTGGGCGGCAAGGGCGGCGGCGGGAAACCCGACATGGCGCAGGCCGGCGGCCCCGACGGCTCCAAGGCCGAGGCCGCGCTCAAGGCGATCGAAGGCGCGCTCGGCGGGAGTTGAGGGCACGCTCAACTCATCGGTGGCCATGCCTTGTCGTCCCCGCGCAAGCGGGGATCCATATCCCAGAGCCGGTGATCGATGGGTCCCCGCTTGCGCGGGGATGACGCTCATGTGCTCGGGTCCCATGGATTCGGCGTAAGGCGAATCGAATAGGAGAACGCGTTGGAGCACGGGGCCTGGTTGAAGGACGCGCTGGTCTTTCTCGCCGCCGCCGGGCTTGTCGTTCCTCTGTTCCATCGCGCGCGCATCGGGGCGGTGCTCGGCTTTCTCGTCGTCGGGATCGCAGTCGGGCCCTACGGCTTCGCGCAGCTCGCCCAGGATTTTCCCTGGCTGCGCTATCTGACCATCGAGGACCGCGCCGGTGTCGAGCCGTTCGCCGAGCTCGGCGTGCTGTTCCTGCTGTTCCTGGTCGGCCTGGAGCTTTCGGTGGCGCGGCTGTGGTCGCTGCGCCGATACGTCGCCGGCATCGGCTCGCTCCAGTTCGTCATGTCGGCGCTCGTCATCGGCGCGGGTCTTGCCGCGCTCGGGCGAGCGCCAGCAGCGCCATCGTGCTCGGCCTCTGCCTCGCGATGTCCTCGACCGCGATCGTGATGCAACTGCTCGAGGAGCAGGGACGCTCGGCCACGCCGGTCGGCCGCATCGCGCTGTCGGTGCTGCTGTTCCAGGACCTCATGGTGGCGCCGGTCCTGTTCGGCGTCGGCATCCTCGCGCGCGACGGCGAGTACGTCGCGCTCTCGCTCGCCGGCGCCCTGCTGCAAGCGGCCGTGGCTGGTCCTCGTCGATCATTGCGGCCGGCCGCTACCTGCTGCAACCGCTGTTCCGCTTCGCGGCGCAAACCGGCAGCCGCGACCTGATCATGGCGATCACGCTGTTCATGGTCGTGGGGGTCGCCGCCGCCACCGGCGCCGCCGGCCTCTCGAGCGCACTCGGCGCCTTCCTCGCCGGCCTGCTGCTGTCGGAGACCGAGTATCGCCACCACGTCGAGATCGATCTCGTGCCGTTCAAGGGGCTGCTGCTCGGGTTGTTCTTCATCACGGTCGGAATGACCGTCGACCTTCGCATGGTCTGGATGGAGATCGATGTCGTTCTGGTCGCGGTCGCCGGTTTGCTGGCGGTCAAGAGCGTCATTCTGTTCGTGGCCTGCCGCACGTTCCGCGTGAGCGCCGCCGTTGCCGCCGAGGTCGCGATCCTGCTGGCGCAGGGCGGCGAGTTCGCTTTCATCGTTATCGCCCTTGGCCGCATGAGCGGGTTGCTCGCCGGCGATACGGCACAGCTCGCCACCGCCGTTGTCGGCCTCAGCATGATGGTGACGCCGCTCTGCGCCGTTGCCGCGCGCTGGCTCGGACGCCGCGTGCAGCATGTCGAGCATGCACGCCACACGCCGGGGGACGATCTCGAGGAGCTGCAGGATCACGTGGTGATCGGCGGCTATGGCCGGGTGGGTCAGACCATCGCGCCGCTTGCTCGACGCCGAGAATGTGCCCTTCGCCGCGCTCGATACCGATGCCGAGTTGGTGAACGAGTGCCGCAAGCGCGGGCACCTGTGCTATTTCGGCGATGCCGCCCGCCCCGAGCTCTTGGCGCGCGTCGGCGCCGCCCAGGCGCGCGCGTTCGTGGTGACGGTCAACGCGCGGGAAGGCAGCCGAGCGCATGGTGGCGGCGGCGCACCAGCAGCGCGCGGATGCGCTCGTCTTTGCCCGTGCGATCGACACCGAGCACGCCGTGCGGCTCCTCAAGCTCGGTGCCGTCGATGTCATCCCGGAAGCAATCGAGGCAAGCCTGCAGCTCGGCGGGCGGCTGCTCGAAGGTCTCGGCCTTTCCGACGAGGCCGTGACGCGGCGGCTCGACGAGTTGCGCGAGCAGGAGCTCTGCGCGCCTCGCGGCCGCGCGCGAGCAAGGCCGATGACGAGCGGCGGGGGGATAATTCCTGCCGCGGTCTCGGATCGGCTCCCTCCCCACAAGAGGGCAGCAGACCGAGCCCGCGTCGCGCGCGAGCATACCCACGTCGGACGCAAGGAGCCTGTCACGACCCCTTGCGCAGGAAGACGTAATCGGTGGCGTAGGGAGCGTTGTAAAAGGCGCCGGCCTTGTCGCAGGTGCCGGCATGAACGCCGCCCGCGGTATTGATCCGCTGCACGGTGGTGACGCCCGACAGCGTCCCGCTGCCGCGCTGCGCCGTCACCTCGAGCTTGAGCCACGGGATGTCGCTCGCGGTCTTGCCGGGAGCGTTGGCGACGACCTTGCCGACCACGGCGCTGCCGTCGACGTGCTCCCAGTTCGGGCCGGCATAGTGGCGGCCGACGGTCTTGCCGTCGAGCAGGAGCGTCGCGATCGGCTCGCGGAACGCCCAGGCGAGCTTGCCGTCGGCGCCGGCCTTGCACTCGTAGACCTGCGCGCCCTCGGCGTGGAGCGTGGCGACCACGGTCTCGCCCGGCGCCGCGATCGCAGGCGGGACTTGCGCCGATGCCGCGCCCGCACACGCCAGGACGGCGATGGTGGAGAGCGGCAACATCTTCCAAGAGATGCACATGGGCACGTCTCCTTCGTTTGCGGATTGCTCCCGCCGATGCGGGGCATCGGCGGCAATATCTCGGCTGCATCTTGGCGCCGCAGGCCCGCTGCCGGGCTGCCGGGCGTCCCTACGCCATCGCCTGCTGCAGGTTCTCGTCCACCTTGTCGAGGAAACCGGTGGTGGAGAGCCATTTCTGGTCGGCACCCACCAGCAGCGCCAGGTCCTTGGTCATAAAGCCGGACTCCACCGTGCCGACCGTGACCTTCTCCAAGGTCGCAGCGAATTTCGCGAGCGCGGCATTGTCGTCGAGCTTGGCGCGATGCGCGAGCCCGCGCGTCCAGGCATAGATCGAGGCGACCGAGTTGGTCGAGGTCTGCTCGCCCTTCTGGTGCTGGCGGTAGTGCCGCGTCACCGTGCCGTGGGCGGCCTCGGCCTCCACCACCTTGCCGTCGGGCGTCATCAGCACCGAGGTCATCAGCCCGAGCGAGCCGTAGCCCTGCGCCACGGTATCGGACTGCACGTCGCCGTCGTAGTTCTTGCACGCCCAGACATAGCCGCCGGACCATTTCAGCGCGGCCGCCACCATGTCGTCGATCAGCCGGTGCTCGTAGAAGATGCCCTTCTTCTCGAACGCGGCCTTGAATTCCGCGTCGTAGATCTCCTGGAAGATGTCCTTGAAGCGGCCGTCATAGACCTTGACGATGGTGTTCTTGGTCGAGAGATAGACCGGATAAGTGCGATTGAGACCGAAATTGAGCGACGCGCGCGCGAAGTCGCGGATCGAGTTGTCGAGATTGTACATCGCCATGGTGACGCCGCTGCCAGGGAAGTGGAACACCTCGCGCTCGATCTTGGTGCCGTCGTCGCCCACGAAGGAGAGCGACAGCTTGCCCTTGCCCGGCACCTTGAAGTCGGTGGCGCGGTACTGGTCGCCATAGGCGTGGCGGCCGATGATGATCGGCTTGGTCCAGCCCGGCACCAGCCGCGGCACGTTCTTGCAGATGATCGGCTCGCGGAAGATGACGCCGCCCAGAATGTTGCGGATGGTGCCGTTGGGCGAGCGGTACATGTCCTTGAGGCCGAATTCCTTCACCCGCCCTTCGTCGGGCGTGATGGTGGCGCATTTGACGCCGACGCCGACCTTCTTGATCGCTTCCGCCGCCTCGATCGTGATCCGGTCGCGGGTCTCGTCGCGCTTCTGGATGCCGAGGTCGTAGTAGAGCAGCTCGATGTCGAGATAGGGGTGGATCAGCTTCTCCTTGATGAGATGCCAGATGATGCGGGTCATCTCGTCGCCGTCCATCTCGACGACCGGATTCGTCACTTTGATTTTCGCCATTGGGGACCTTTGGGAGCGCCGGCACGCCGAAGCGGCGCCTCAGGAGAGAGACCAGGAGACGACGGGCGCTCGGCTTGACGGCGGCTCGCCCCGGCGGGCGTCGCTATAGCACTGGCGCGGCAGGCGGTGAAAGCCGGCTCGCGCTTCCGGCGCTGCCTTTTTCGCGGGCATCCGCGCTATACCAGCGGGGACGAACAAGCGCGCCCGTCGGCGCCGACGGCATCGATCCCGCGTGACGCAGAGGAGAGAATAGAGCCGCCATGCCGGGCGCCGGAACCGACAAGACCAGGAACTGGATCGAGACGCCGGGGCCGATCATCGTCCTGGTCGAGCCGCAGCTCGGCGAGAACATCGGCGCGGCCGCGCGCGTGATGGCCAATTTCGGGCTCGGGCGGCTGCGCCTGGTCAAGCCGCGCGACGGCTGGCCCAACCTTCACGCGCGCCGCTCGGCCTCCGGTGCCGACCGCATTCTCGACGACGCGACGCTGTTCGATACGCTCGCGGCGGCGATCGCCGACTGCACCCTCGTGCTGGCGACCACGGCGCGCGCCCACGACCAGGCCAAGCCCGTGATCGGCGCCGACGCGGCCGCCGCCTTCCTGGCGCCGCACGTGGCCGCGGGCGAGAACGTGGCGGTGCTGTTCGGGCGCGAGCGCTACGGCCTCGAGAACGAGGAAGTGGCGCTCGCCGACCGCATGGTCACCTTTCCGGTCAATCCGGCCTTTGCCTCGCTCAATCTCGCCCAGGCGGTCGCCCTCATCGGCTATGAGTGGTTCAAGCTCGCGTCGCGGCGGCGCGCTCCCGTTCGCCATGCCGCAGAAGTCGGAGCCGGCCGGCAAGGAGCAGGTGCAGGCCTTCTTCGCCAACCTCGAACGCCAGCTCGACCTGATCGAGTACTTTCGGCCGCTGGACAAGCGCGCGACCATGCTGGTCAATCTGCGCAACATCTTTGCGCGCATGCAGCCGACCCGGCAGGACATCCAGACTTTGCACGGCATCGTCGTCGCCCTGACCGAAGGCCGCAAAGGCCCGGCGCGCGGCGGCGTGCTCGACGGCGAGGAGGCGACCGCGCTGCGCGCGTTGCTCGCGGAATACGGCGAAGCGCGCGCGCCGGGCGAGCGTGGGCCGGTGCGCGGCCTGGCGCGGCTCCTGCGCCGCAATCCGACCGATGCCGAGCGCCTGCTGTGGGATGGCCTCAACAAGGACCGGCGCTTTGCGGGCAAAGGCATCAAGCGGCAGGTCCCGATCGGGACGCACATCGTCGACTTCGTCTCGTTCCCGCTGCGCCTGGTGATCGAGCTCGTGCCGGCGAACGAAAGCGAGCTCGCGATCAAGGCGCGCAGCGATCGGCGCGCATGGCTGATCGAACGCGGCTATCGCGTGCTCGACGTCGCCGCAGACGCGGTCGCGGCCGATCTGCCGGGCGTGCTCGACCGATTGGCAAAAGCCATCGATCAGGCGTAGCCCGCATGGAGCGACAGCGGAATGCGGAGGTCAGCGGACGTAGGATCGGTAGAGCGAACGCGATACGCCATCGCGCTGTCGAGCCGACACCGCATGAGCTGCCCTGACAGCTACGCTGGGCTCAACCCATCCTACGAACCCTTGAGGATCTTCAGCGCCGCCGCCGCGCCGGCGCGCAGGAAGCCCATGTCGCTGCCGACGGCGAGGAAGCGCACCCCGCGCTTGGCGAGCGCGACCGCGCGCTCGGCGGAGTGGCAATAGGCGCCCATGATCTTGCCGGCCTTGCTGGCCGCCGCGATGATGCGATCGAGCTCGCGGTCGACCTCGCCCGACATCGGATCGACGTCGGCGCCGTTGCTGAGCGCGATCGAGAGGTCCGCCGGCCCGAGGAAGAGCGCATCGATCCCGGGCGTGGCCGCGATCGCCTCGACATTGTCGAGCGCGGTGCGCGTTTCGATCATGGCGAAGGTGACGACGAGGTTGTTGGCCTCGCGCAGATAGACCTTCTGGTCCGCCATGCCGGCGAGCGTGGTGGCCCGGTGCGGGCCCCAGCTGCGCTCCCCGATCGGCGGGAATTTGGCGAACGAGACGTAGGCGCGCGCATCCGCCGGCGTGTTGATCATCGGCGCGATGATGCCCTCGGCACCGAAATCGAGCGCGCGGCTCGCGCGTCGCGAACTCGCCGACCGGAATGCGCACGATCGCAGCCGCCCCGCTCTGGCGCACATGGGCGATGGCCGCCACCACCGAGGCGGTGTCCCAGAGTCCATGCTGTCCGTCGAGCGTGACCGCGGGAAAGCCTTCGCGGCCGACGAGCTCGGCGACGATCGGAGACGGCAGGCCGCACCAGCCGCTGTGGACGGTCTCGCCGGCGCGCAGCCTGCGGGCGAGGGAGAAGCCGGATTCGGTAGGCATCGGAGGGATCACCCTTTGCTGTCATCGTCCGCGCGAGCCGACGAACCGGTCACACTGATGTTTGCAAATTCCATCTCACGGCCGGCGCTGGCTGGCCGCGAAGACCGCAGGAACTTCTAAGCCACCGCACTAGCCGGTGGTCTTGATCTCCTGCACCGCCTTCGCCATCAGGTCCTCCATGGTGCGACGGATCTGGTGATCGGACTCCGTGACGCCTTTGGCGTCGAAGTCGTGGCGAATCTTGCGGAAGACGTCGTGGTCCCCCGATTCCTCGAAATCCGCCAGCACCACCTCCTTGGCATAGGCGTCGGCCTCGGCGCCCGCGAGCCCGAGCTTCTGCGCCGCCCATATGTCCGAGGAGCCTGTTGCGGCGGGCGTTCGCCTTGAATCTGAGCTCCTCGTCAACGGCGAACTGCTTCTCGAAACCTTCCTCGCGCTTGTCGAACGTGGTCATGCCTGCCTCGCTGTCTTGGGAGCGGCCGGCCGCTCGCGCATCCGACGGCTTGTTGCGAACCGTGTGGCCGGAACGCACGCTGCATCAATTGCTCTTCCGTGGTTTCAACATCCATCCACCGTCGGAACCATCTGCGGCCTTGCATAGCGGGATGCGACCGTCAAGGCAACCGACGGCGCAGTGATTCGCCGCCCTTGCCGAGTGCCACAAAACAATTTTCGGACGCGATTGTGCTGCGCGGCGTGATCGGCTAGTTTGGCTGATGTGGACGCGTCGCATGTTCGTGTTTTTCGTCGCGCCGCCACCGCCGCCGCGGACATCACATCGAACCGGAGCCACGGCATCCAGATGGACATCAACAAACCACGGTACACTCCGATGAGCCGCCGTCGCCGCATTTATGAAGGCAAGGCGAAGGTCCTCTACGAAGGACCGGAGCCCGGAACGCTGATCCAGCACTTCAAGGACGACGCGACCGCCTTCAATGCGAAGAAGCACGAGATCATCGAAGGCAAGGGCGTCCTCAACAACCGGATCTCCGAATACGTCTTCCAGCACCTGAACGACATCGGGGTTCCGACCCACTTCATCAGGCGCCTCAACATGCGCGAGCAGTTGATCCGCGAGGTGGAGATCATTCCGCTCGAAGTGGTCGTGCGCAACGTCGCGGCCGGCACGCTGGCGAAGCGCCTCGGCATCGAGGAGGGCACGCAGCTGCCGCGCTCGATCATCGAGTTCTATTACAAGAACGATCAGCTCGGCGACCCGATGGTGTCCGAGGAGCACATCACCGCCTTCGGCTGGGCCACGCCGCAGGAGATCGACGACATCATGGCGCTCGCCATCCGCGTCAACGATTTCCTCTCCGGCCTGTTCCTCGGGGTCGGCATCCGCCTCGTCGACTTCAAGATGGAGACCGGCCGGCTGTGGGAAAACGACCTCATGCGGATCGTGGTGGCGGACGAGATCTCGCCCGATTCGTGCCGGCTCTGGGACATCAAGTCGAGCGAGAAGCTCGACAAGGACCGCTTCCGCCGCGATCTCGGCGGCCTGGTGGAGGCGTATGCGGAAGTCGCCAAGCGGCTCGGCATCATGAGCGAGGGCGAGCGGCCGCAGGGCTCCGGGCCGGTCCTGGTCAAGGGCTGACACACGCTTGCTGCCGCGACCGGGCGATGCGATGACGCCGCATTGGTCCTCCACGATCGGTCAAGGGCGCCCTTGCCGGCGCCCTTTGTCTTGTCGGCTGTCTTGTCGGCGCTGGCGCCGCCTTGCCCCAGGATCACGCGACGAAGGATTATCCGGCGAAACCCGTGCGCATCGTGGTGCCCTACGCCGCCGGCGGCGGGACCGACGCGCTGGCACGCTTCCTGGCGCAGGGCCTCGAGCGGCGACTGGGGCAGCCCTTCATCATCGAGAATCGTCCAGGGCAGGGGACCGCGACCGGCGGCGCGCATGTCGCGCGCTCGGCGGCGGACGGCTACACGCTGCTCGCGGCCACGAGCTCGACCTTGGCGTTCAACCCGAGCGTCTACAGGAAGCTGCCCTACGATCCGTTGGTGGACTTCTCGCTGATCTCGCTCATTGCAGCGGTGCCGTTCGTGCTGGTCGTCAATCCGTCGGTGCCGGCCAATTCGGTGGCCGAGCTGGTCAAGCTCGCCAAGTCGAAGCCGGGTGAGTTGAGCTACGCGTCGGGCGGCATGGGCGCGCCGCACCACATCTACATGGAATTGTTCAAGAGCATGACCGGCGCCGACATCAAGCATATCCCCTACCGGGGCGGCGGCCCGGCGCTCAATGACGTCGTCGCCGGACATGTCCCGATGATGTTCGGCGATGTCGGGCCGGTGACCGGGCTGGTGCGCGAACGCCGCGTGAAAGCGCTCGGCGTCACGGTCGGCAAGCGCGTCGAGACCATTCCCGAGGTGCCGACCTTGGTGGAAGCGGGGCTTGCGGGCTACGAGGCAAATTCCTGGCAAAGCCTGGTGGCGCCGGCGCACCTGCCTGCGTCCATCGTCGCCGCCCTGAACAAGGCGCTCACGGCGGTGCTGGCAGAGCCGGCGACGAAAGAGCATTTTCTGCGGCTGGGCATGCAGCCGATGGCGAGCACGCCGCAGGAATTCGCCATCTATCTGCGCTCCGAAATCACGAAGTGGGCGCCGATCATCAAGGCCGCCGGCGCGACCGAGGATTGACGGACCGCGCCGGCGGAACGCGAGGAGGATGACATGCAACATGACATGCACAGCGACACCACGATCGGGCTGGTGGTTCCGTTCGCGACCGATACGGTGCCGGACGAAGGCCTGCAGATGTATCCGGACATGCGCTTCGTTGCGCGCGGCGTCGGCGTGCGCTCGCTCACGCCGACCGGCTACGACGGTGCGTGGCAGGGCATCCTTCCGGCAGCCGAACATCTCGCGGGGCAGAACGTCGATGCAATCATGGTGATCGGCACGTCGCTGACGTTCTATCGCGGCGCCGAGGCCCATGACCGGCTGCTGGAGCAGCTGCGGGCGGCGACCGGCCTGCCCGTGAGCACCATGAGCCAGGCGGTGGTCGACGGGCTGCGCAGCTTCGACGCGCGCCGGATCGTCGTCGCCACCGCCTATGCCGACGACGTGAACGATCGCCTCAACGGCTTCCTCACGGCGCAAGGCTTCGAGGTGCTGGCGCTGCGAGGCTTCGGCCTGTTCGGCTTCGGCGAACCCGGCAGCAAGAGCGAGGCGGACATCATCGCGCTCGGCTCGAACGTGTGCGTCGAGGCGCCGAGCGCCGAAGGCCTGCTCATTTCCTGCGGCGGGCTGCGCACGTTGGGCGTGGCGCAGCCGCTCGAGGCGCGTCACGGCATTCCCGTCGTCTCCAGCACGCAGGCCGCGTTCTGGGCGGCCTTGCGGCTCATCGGCGAGAACGGCCATGTCGCCGGCCGCGGGCGGCTGCTGGCGCAATCAACAGCCGCCCCTGTGCATTGAGACGCTGCGCTAAATGCGCATGCTTTGCGCTTGCAGGCAGCCGCCGATTCGCGCCATATCGAAGCCTGGAAGGAACTCGCGATGAAGGCCCGCATCACCGTCACCCTCAAATCCGGCATCCTCGATCCCCAGGGCAAGGCGATCGAGGGCGCGCTCAAGTCCCTTGGCGTGAACGGCATTGCGAGCGTGCGCCAGGGCAAGGTGTTCGACATCGAGATCGAGGGGAGCGACCGCAAGCAGGCGGAGGCCGCGCTCAAGCAGGCGGCCGACAAGCTCCTCGCCAATACGTTGATCGAGAATTATGATGTGAAGCTGATCGGTTAAGGGGCCATGCAGCATGGAGAGAGAGTGCGAGGTGACGGAATAGCGATGCGCCCCACCATTCTTCTCCTTGGCGTAGCCTTCTCGGGCCTGCTCGCGGGCGATGCCGTGACGGCCGGCGCAGGCCGGCAACCGTCCGAGGCAAGCCCCGCGCGCGCCGCCGCGACCGAGGTCGATTGGGCCGAGGTCAAATGGCCGTTCCCGATCGACCAGTGGGGGGTGGGGCGCGCGTTCCGCTGCCGGGCCGGCGACTGCGGGGCCGACATCGACCTCTACCTGCGCCCCAAGCTCGGCTTCTGCAATTGCACGACCGGCGTCGCCGACGACGCGGAGCTCGACCGCGTCGGCGACCTCGAGCTGCTCAGCGACAAGTTTGCGGGATTGCGCGACGGGCAGCCGATTACGGTCGGACGGATGAATGGCCGCAGCCGCCCGTATCAAGTCGCAATTCCCTATGGGGAGCCGCGCACCGCGCTCGCCGTCGCCTTCAACGACAAATGCGACGTGGTGGTTGCGACCGTCGTCGCCGACGATATTCCCGCGGCCGAGCGGGCAGCACTCGGCTTTCTCAACGGCGATCTGGTCCTGCGCTGGGTCGAGCGGGAGCTGGGGCTCTGATGAAATCCGCGGTCGTGGTCTTTCCCGGCATCAATCGCGAGCGCGACATGGCGCGCGCGCTCACGCTCATCGGCGGCCGCGAGCCGGCCATGGTCTGGCACGCCGACACCGCATTGCCCGCGGGCACCGATCTGGTGGTGGTGCCGGGCGGCTTCTCCTACGGCGATTATCTGCGTTGCGGCGCGATCGCGGCGCGCGCGCCGATCATGGACGCGGTGCGTTCCCATGCCGGGCAGCGGCGGGCTGGTGCTCGGCGTCTGCAACGGCTTCCAGATCCTGTGCGAGGCGGGGCTGCTGCCCGGCGTGCTGATGCGCAATGCGGCGCTCAAATTCATCTGCCGCGACGTCTATCTGCGGGTCGAGCGCTCCGACACGCCGTTCACCCGCGGCTACAATGCCGGCCAGGTGATCCACGTCCCGGTCGCCCACGGCGAGGGCAACTACGTCGCCGACGCAGGACACCATTGCGCGGCTCGAAGGCGAGGGCCGGGTGCTCTTCCGTTACGCTGCGCCCGACGGCGCGCTCGATGCGGCGTGGAATCTCAACGGCGCCACCAATGCGATCGCCGGCGTGCTCAACGAGACCGGCAACGTGCTCGGGATGATGCCCCACCCGGAGAATCACGTCGAAGCAGCGCTCGGCCCGACCGACGGGCGCGGGCTGTTCGCGGGGCTGGCCGACCATTTCAAGCGGGCAGCGTAGCGCCTTGCAGCTGCCTCTTGATCAATCGTCACATCAATCGTCACATGCCGGCCTTGCAGCGGGTGCATGATGCTGTGGAACTATGGTCGCGAAGGATTGCCGGACCACGTCCGGCAATGACATCTAGGACGTATGGCAAGGACATCCAAACCGCGGGCAAGGGCGAAGACCTCGGACCGTCAAGAGCGCGAAGGCGCGCAATGCCCGGCCCAAAAAGGCCAAGCCCAAGGCCAAGACCGATCAAGGCCAAGACCAGCGACCAAGACCAGGACCAAGACCAGGACCAAGCTCAAGCCCAAGACATCGGCCAAGGCTCAGGGCCAAAGCATCGGCCAAGACCTGCGCCCGCCAAGACCGCGCCCGCCAAGAAGCCTCGGCCCGCGCCACATCAAGATCACGCCCGCGCTGGTCGCCGCCCATGGCCTCAAGCCGGAGGAATATGACCGTATCCGGACGCTGATCGGGCGCACGCCGAGCTTCACCGAGCTCGGCATCTTCTCCGCCATGTGGAACGAGCATTGCTCGTACAAATCCTCGAAAATCCATCTGCGCACGCTGCCGACGCAGGCGCCGTGGGTGATCCAGGGGCCGGGCGAGAACGCCGGCGTCATCGATATTGGTGACGGGCTCGCCGTCGTGTTCAAGATGGAGAGCCACAATCATCCGAGCTACATCGAGCCCTATCAGGGCGCGGCCACCGGCGTCGGCGGCATCCTGCGCGACGTCTTCACCATGGGCGCGCGCCCGGTTGCCTGCCTCAACGCGCTCTCCTTCGGTGCCCCGTCGCACGCGAAGACGCGTCACCTCGTCTCCGGCGTGGTTGCCGGCATCGGCGGCTACGGCAATTCCTTTGGCGTGCCGACGGTGGGCGGCTCGGTGCGCTTCCACACCCGCTATGACGGCAACTGCCTGGTCAATGCCATGGCCGTCGGCCTCGCGGCCACCGACAAGATCTTCTACGCGGCCGCCTCGGGCGTCGGCATGCCGATCGTCTATCTCGGCTCCAAGACCGGCCGCGACGGCATTCACGGCGCCACCATGGCATCGGCGGAGTTCGGCGAGGCAACCGAGGACAAGCGCCCGACCGTGCAGGTCGGCGATCCGTTCGCGGAGAAGCTCCTGCTCGAAGCCTGCCTCGAGATCATGGCCAAGGACTGCGTCATCGCCATCCAGGACATGGGCGCGGCGGGGCTCACCTGTTCCGCGGTCGAGATGGGCGCGAAAGGCGATCTCGGCGTCACGCTCGATCTCGACACGGTACCATGCCGCGAGGCCGGCATGAGCGCCTACGAGATGATGCTCTCCGAGAGCCAGGAGCGCATGCTCATGGTGCTCAAGCCGGAGAAGGAGCGGGAAGCGGAGGCGATCTTCAGGAAATGGGGTCTCGACTTCGCCGTGGTGGGCGAAACCACGCCGACGAAACGGTTCATCGTGCGCCACGGCGGCGAGGTCATGGCCGACCTGCCGATCAAGGAGCTGGGCGATGAGGCACCGGTCTATGACCGCCCGCATGCGGAAACGCCGAAGCCACCGGTCGTGAACGCGGCCGATGTCATGCCGCCCGTTGCGACCGCGGACGCGCTGTTGCGGCTGATCGGCTCTGCCGACCTCTGTTCCAAGCGCTGGGTGTGGGAGCAGTACGATCACGTCATCCTGGGCAACACGGTGCAGCGGCCCGGCGGTGACGCCGCGGTGGTGCGCGTCGATGACGGTCCGAAGGCGCTCGCGCTCACATGCGACGTGACCCCGCGTTACTGCGAGGCCGACCCGCACGAAGGCGGCAAGCAGGCGGTGGCGGAAGCCTGGCGCAACCTCACCGCCGTGGGTGCGCGGCCGCTTGCCGTCACCGACAATCTCAATTTCGGCAATCCCGAGCGGGCGGAGATCATGGGCCAGCTGGTCGGCGCGATTCGCGGCATCGCTGACGCCTGCAGGGCGCTCGACTTTCCGGTCGTGTCGGGCAACGTCTCGCTCTACAACGAAACCAATGGCCGCGCGATCCTGCCGACCCCCACCATCGGCGGGGTCGGTCTCATCGACGACTTCACGAAGTCCGCGACGCTCGCCTTCAAGGCGGCCGATGAGGCAATTCTGCTTTTCGGCGAGACCAAGGGCTGGCTCGGTCAGTCGCTTTACCTGCGCGAGATTCTGCGAGCGCGAGGAGGGCGCGCCGCCGCCGGTCGATCTTGCGGCCGAGCGCAGGAATGGCGATCTCGTGCGCGCGCTGATCGCCGAGCGCACCGCCACTGCGGTCCACGACGTTTCCGACGGCGGGCTTCTGGTCGCGCTCGCCGAGATGGTGATGGCTTCGGGCATCGGCGCCGAGCTCGATCGGCCGCCGCTCGCCGCACACGCCTTCTGGTTCGGCGAGGATCAGGCGCGCTACATCGTCACCGTCAAGGCCGACGTGGCCGAGACCGTGATGGCGCGTGCCCGCGCGGCCGGCGTGCCCGCGCGGCAGCTCGGCCTCACCGGCGGCGACGCATTGACCCTCGAGGGCGAGCGCCCCATTCTGGTCGCAAAACTGCGCGAGCGCTTCGAGGGTTGGCTGCCGGCCTATATGGCCGGCGCGCGGGCCTGATGTGAAGAAGCGCGTTCCAATCCTTGCGTTTTGCGTCGCCGGAGAACGCGAAAGGAGGCTGCCATGGCAATGGACGCGAACGAGATCGAGCGGCTGATCAAGGCGCGCATTCCCGATGCGGAGGTGACGATCCGCGATCTCGCCGGCGACGGCGACCACTATGCCGCCACCGTGCTCGCCGAATCCTTCCGCGGCAAGTCGCGCGTGCAACAGCATCAAATCGTCTATGAGGCGCTCAAGGCGGAGATGGGCGGCAAGCTGCACGCGCTCGCCTTGCAGACCGGGACGCCGGAGCGGTGACGCCAGGCGACGGGCCGCTTGGGAGCTGCGCGCGTGCCGCGGACGTGGTCCATATGACGACTTTTTCGAGGTCGAAGGGACCTTCTACCTAGTCTACGCGCCGGTCAAAAAGTGACCGGACGGGCGGGCGCGGCCCCTTGGGCCCACGGCGATGCTACGCTACATATAGTGGCAAGGTTGCAGAGCGCCGGCTGTGCTCTGCCGGAAAACGAGGGATTCCATGGCGATCGAGCAGTTCATCGACAACGAAGTCAAAGGCAATGATGTGGTGCTGTTCATGAAGGGCACGCCGCAATTCCCGATGTGCGGGTTTTCCGGGCAGGTGGTGCAGATCCTCGATCACCTCGGCGTGACCTATAAGGGCTTGAACGTGCTCGAATCGGATGATCTCCGCGACGGCATCAAGACCTATTCCAACTGGCCGACCATTCCGCAGCTTTACGTCAAGGGCGAATTCGTGGGCGGCTGCGACATCATTCGCGAAATGTTCCAGGCGGGCGAGTTGCAGGGCCTGTTGAAGGACAAAGGGGTGCCGGTGAAGGAAGGCGCCTCGGCGTAACGCAGACGCGGGCATCGTCCGGCCGCATCGTTTGCGGATTGACGAAGTTAGCGCGCGTCCCGTTGGACTCGATCACCGCTGCCGCGGACTCGGTGTGCTCCCCTCCCCCTTGTGGGGAGGGGTTGGGGGTGGGGGTCGATGTTGGTGGACGCGACTCGGGCAATAACTACGACCCCCACCCCGCCCGCCTCCGCTTCGCTTCGGCGGTCGACCCTCCCCACAAGGGGGAGGGTAGGTTGGGGCGCGAGCCATCGTGCAAGGCGACCGAGTGCCGAGGCGCCAAGCCTAGGCGTACGCGCGTTGAAACATGTCACTGGCACGGATTCGACGCCCGGACACCGGCGGCGATCAGCTCTTGCCAAGCTCCTTCCGCATCGTCGGCGAACCTCAGCGTCTCGAAATCCGCCGGCGAAATCATTCCGTCCTCGAGGAGCGCATCGAAATTGACGACGCGCGTCCAATAATCGCGGTCGAGGCAGACGATGGGGATCGGTCGGGCCTTGCGCGTCTGCACGAGCGTGAGGACTTCGAAAACCTCAGCGAGCGTGCCGAACCCCCCAGGAAAGGCGATCGCTGCCGCCGCGCGCAGCGCCAGGTGCATTTTGCGCATGGTGAAGGAGTGGAATTGGAAGGTCAGCTCGGGTGTCGAGTAAGGATTTGGCTCCTGCTCGCGCGGTAGTTGAATGTTGAATCCGATCGAAGGGGCCCCGACGTCGGCCGCGCCGCGATTGGCCGCCTCCATGAGGCCAGGGCCGCCGCCGGTCGCGATGACATTGTGACGCTGGCCGTTGACCGGGGTGAGGGCGCCCCCGCGCTCAGACACGATCCGGCCAAAGCGGCGCGTCTCGTCGTACCAGCGCGCCACGTGGGATTTGGATCGAAATCCGCCCGCATCCGCAGCCGCGACAGGATCGCTGCCATTGACCGGCCTGACACGGGCACTGCCCAGGACAACGATCGTCGTTTGAATGCCCCAATGGCGCAACTGCTCTTCGGCCTTGGCAAACTCCAGGAGAAAGCGAACGCCTTGCATGGAGTTGCTCAGGAGGAAGTCCATATCCGATGCGGGCAGCCGGTAGGCCGCAGAAAGCTTCTGAAGGTCGTTATCGGGCATTCGGCTCCCCCCGGTTTCAGAGCGACGCCGCGGCGAACGAGGGCGGGATCGCCCCCGGCGCAGCCGGGTAACATCTCATAAGGCCCGGTAATGACAATCAAATGTTGGATCGGGCGAAACGGATAGATCTTAATTGCAGGCGACTTTGCCCGGCCCAACCTTGCAGGCGAAGAGCTTCCTGCCAGCCGCATCGCGGAACGTTGCAGCCCACATAGGCGGCCTCGAGCTTCGGCGATTGCGCACCGGCGCCGAGCGGCGCCAGCGCGGCGGTCAGCAGCAGCGCCGATGCCGCGCGCCAGCGCGCCGACCGAGCCGGTCGAGAAGCGAGCCTGAGCATGTCGTGTATCACCGGATGAAGTCGATGGCTGGGGACCCCGACACTACCACAGGGCTCGCGTTGCTGCCCTCAAACGACGGCGGCCGCCCCGAGAGGGCGGCCGCCTTCGATTCAAACCTTGATGCGCGCGTCAGCGCGAATAGAACTCGACCACGAGATGCGGCTCCATCTGGACCGGGTAGGGCACCTCGGTGATCTGCGGGATGCGGGTGAGCTTCGCCGTCATCTTGGAGTGGTCGACCTCGATATAGTCCGGCACGTCGCGCTCCCCGAGGCCGGTGGCCTCGAGCACCAGCGCGAGCTGCTTCGACTTCTCCCTGACCTCGATCAGGTCGCCGACCTTGACGCGGTAGCTCGCGATGGTGACCCGCCGGCCGTTCACCTTGATGTGGCCGTGGCTGATGAACTGGCGCGCGGCGAACACCGTGGGCACCAGCTTTGCCCGGTAGATCAGGGCATCCAGCCGGCGCTCGA
The DNA here is from genome assembly GCA_963827585.1 of uncultured Alphaproteobacteria bacterium. Taxonomy (GTDB): domain Bacteria; phylum Pseudomonadota; class Alphaproteobacteria; order Rhizobiales; family Xanthobacteraceae; genus VAZQ01. The sequence continues at coordinate 244,784 of CAWHCK010000051.1, read as the reverse complement.
GCAGCCCGATCATATGGGCGCCGGAATCGCCCTTCATGCGGATGGCTTCGGTGTAGATGCCGCGGAACTGGCGCTCGGAAATATTGCCGTAATAGCCGCGCAGCTTCTGCTTGGCGCGCAATTGCACGCCGTAGTCGGAGAGCTTGCCCTTGCGGCGCTGGCCATGCTGGCCGGGGCCGTATTCGCGGCGGTTGACGGGGCTCTTCGGGCGGCCCCAGACATTCTGGCCCATCCGACGGTCGATCTTGTACTTCGCCTCGTGGCGCTTGGTCATCGCGTCCTCATGTTGTGCTTGCTTGCTCGAGGATCGCGCCCTCCTCTGTCCCGGCATTGCCGGAACCGACAGGTCTTGGCCGTAGCGCCGGGCAAAACCGCGGGTCGCGAAACGCTGCGCGAGCCCGAAGGCCCGCGTCGCGCGGGGTTTCTAGGGGGAAAGCCGCGTCAAGTCAAACCGCTGCTACCCCAGGTCGCGGTCGCCCCGTAGTCACGCCCGCGAACTCTCTCGGTTGTCATGCCCGCGAAAGCGGGCATCCAGTATTCCGCGGAGGGGCGATCGCGGCCGAAGCGTGCCTTTACTCAAGTCCAGTGGTTACTGGATCGTCCGCTTTCGCGGACGATGACAACCGAGGGAACCTTAAGTTAGCGCCTATGGGGGCCACCCCATGACTAGCCCCGTCGCGTTCTCACCTTGCCGGCTTGCCCAGGTCGACTTCCTGGTAGACGTCGATTTCGACCGCGCCGGGGAACATGGATCGCCAGGTCTGCAGGTAGGCCTGCACGCGCGGATCGCTGGCAACGCGCTGGCGGTTGACCTCGATGACCTCATGGGTGTCGTATTCGATTTCATGAACGAACCGGGCCGGATCGTCCACGTTTTGCAACAGGCGGACCCGGCGACCGCCGAAGGCCTCGTAGAACGGCGCCGCCGACCTCAACATTGACGCCAGATGGCCGGAGTCGACCGTCGACAGCGTGAACTTGAACTGCACGGTTCGTCGGACCGTCTGAGATGCGTTCGCCATCGTTTCCGCCCCCGTTGCAGGACGTCCAATCCAGCCTTCGCCCTCGGCGATGCTAGCGGCCGATTCCGAAACGCGCCAGCGCTACCGCGAGCGCGGCCGAGGGTGGCCGGCCGGAGGTGAAGACGATGCGCGCGGGCGAGGGCGTCGCCCCGGCGCCCGCCTTTTGTCCGCTCAAGTCGACGACCCGCCGCGCGATCGCCGGCGCGGGATCGATGAAGGCCACCGGCCAAGGCGCCAGTTGCTCGAGGCGCTCGAGCAGCAGCGGATAGTGGGTGCAGGCGAGCACGACCGTGTCGGTGCGCCGGCCGCCTTCATCGACGAAGCACGGCGCCAGCTCCTGCGCAATGAGCTCGTCGGCGACCGGCGCGCCCTGAAGCTCCGCCTCCGCGTATCCGGCAAGCTGCGCCGACCCAATCAGCGCCACGTCGCTGCCGTTGGCGAAGTCGCGGATGAGCGTGCGGGTATATTCGCGATTGACCGTGGCCTGCGTGCCGAGCACCGTGACGCGTTTGCTGACCGACCGCGCGCAGGCCGGCTTGATCGCCGGTACCGTACCGACGAAGGGAACGGAGAAGCGCGCGCGCAGCTGCGGCAGCACCAGCGTCGAGGCGGTGTTGCAGGCGATGACGATGAGATCGGGCCGATGCGTCTCGATCAGCTCGCCCATGAGGGCGCCGACGCGCGCCACCAGCTCGGCCTCGCCGTGGCCGCCATACGGAAAGAACGCATCGTCGGCCACATAGATGTAGCGCGCATCGGGCCGCGCCTGGACGACCTCGCGAAAAACCGTGAGGCCGCCGAGCCCCGAATCAAAGACGAGAATGGTCGTAGTCACGGTGCCCGGTGGTACGAAAAGAACGCATGCGCCGCAACGCCGAAACAGCAATGAAGACGTGGTGCTCGCGCTGCGTGCCGTTGCCACAGGGCAGCTGGCGGCGCGCCGTTGACGGGGGGAGGGGCGCTCACTAGTGTCCCGATTCCGAAGTTCGTCACATCTTGCAGCACGTTCAATACGAACTTCGGAATCGAAGGACACTAGCAAAGCTATGATTCTAGTGCGGTTTTGGATTTGAAGTTCCTGTACGAGATTGCCGCGAAGACTGCAGGAACTTCAAATCCACCGCACTAGGCTCGGATCGCCGGCATGGGAAAAAGTGAGGGCGCCGTGGCTGTCAATCGCCGCATCGTGTGCGCGTTGCTGATCCAGCTCGGCGTGCTCCTGACCGCGCCGCTGGCAACAGCACAGGAAAAGATCCGGCTTGGGTTGCTGCCGTTCTCGGAGTCGCTCGGAGCAGTGGTCGCCGATCGGCAGGGCTTCTTCAAGGCCGAGGGGCTCGACGTCGAGGTCACCAAATTCGAGAGCGGCGCGCTGGCGGTGCCGGTGCTGCAGTCCGGCCGCATCGACATCGCCTTCAGCAACACCGTTTCGACCTTGCAGGCGATCGAGCAAGGGCTCGATGCGATCCTGCTCGCACCCGGCGCGGTGGTGCGCAGCGCGCCTCCCGACACGACCACCGCCCTGATCGTGCGCAAAGGTGCGGTGGGCACGCTCAAGGACCTCGAGGGCAAGCGGGTGGCGGTGAACGTCATCAACAGCTCGGCCTGGCTGCACGCGGTCGCCGCGCTCGAGAAGCACGGCGTCGATCGCACCAAGGTGCGCTTCACCGAAGTGCCGTTTCCGCAGATGAACGATCCGCTCCTGAACGGCCAGATCGACGCCGTGGTCCAGGTCGAACCGTTCCGTTCGGCGCTGATGGCGACCGACAAGGCGGAGATCCTGAGCTGGACCTACGTCGAGAGCGCTCCCAATTCGGACATCACGCAGTACATCGCGCTCGGGCCGTGGGTCGAGAAGAACCGCGCGACGGCGGCGAAGTTCGCGCGCGCGGTGATCAAAGGCGCACAGTTCGCCAACACCAACGAGGCCGCCACGCGCGACATCAATCAGCAGTACACCGGCCTCAACCCGGCGCTCAAGGACAAGGTGCTGCTGCCGCGGTTCGGGACCGCGGTGAACGTCGCCGAGACCGCGCGCACCATGGAGCTGATGCGAAAATACGGGCTGCTGAAGACGCCGATCGACGTGTCGCGCCGAGTGCTGACGGTTCCCTGAGCCTGTTGCCGATGACGGACCCGGCCCCGTCGTTCCTGCGCATTCGCGGCCTCCGCAAGGCCTTCGCTGCGCCGGGCGGCACCACGGTCGCGCTCGACGGCATCGATCTCGACATCGAGCGCGGCAGCTTCGTGTCCATCGTCGGCCCCTCCGGCTGCGGCAAGTCCACGCTGCTGCAGATCGTCGCCGGCCTCGTCGCCCCGACCGTCGGGCGCGGTGTTCCTCGACGGCCGCGAGGTGAAAGCGCCTCCGCCGACCGTCATCTACGTGTTTCAGCAGTACACGCGCTCGCTGTTTCCCTGGAAGACGGTGGAGCGCAACGTCGCGTTCGGATTGGAAAACCGCGAGTCGCTGTCGCGGCAGGCGATCGCCGCGCGCACGCGCGAGCTTATCGGCCTGGTCAAGCTCACCGGCTTCGAGCGCCACTATCCCTGGCAGCTCTCGGGCGGCATGCAGCAGCGCGTGGCGATCGCACGCGCGCTCGCCTGCCGACCGGCCATGTTGCTGATGGACGAGCCGTTCAGCGCGGTCGATGCGCTCACCCGTGTCGGCCTGCAGGAGCTCGTGCGCCTGCTCTGGCGGGAGCTCGGCCTCACCGTTGTGTTCGTCACCCATGACGTGGACGAGGGGGTCTATCTCTCCACCCGGGTCGTCGCGCTGAGCCGCGCACCGGGCACTGTCGCAGCCGACCTGCCGATCGCGCTGCCGCATCCGCGCAACCAGATCACGACCCGCGAGCTGCCGCAGTACCTCGACTACCGTGGCCGGCTGCTCGCGCAGCTCTTCGCCGACGAGGGGCTCTCGGCGACGGAGGCCGCGTGAGCGACGCCGCCGGCAATGAGCGTGCGCCGGTCGCCGCCCCGGCCGGCAGGCCCCCGAGCCGGGGCGTTTGGCTGTGGGAGACCCGCTCGCTCGGCGTCGGCTTCATCGCGGTTCTGCTCGTGCTGTGGGAGATCGCGGCGGTGAGCGGCGTGATGCCGGCGATGAGCTTTCCGCGCATGAGCGACGTTCTCGCGACCTGGTGGAGCCTGATCGTCTCGGGCGAGCTCTTCGGCGAGCTCCTGCCCAGCCTCTGGCGCATGTTCGCGGGCTACTTCGTCGGCGTGGCGCTCGGCGTCCTGCTCGGGCTGCTGATGGGCTACTTCCGGGTCTTCTACAATCTGCTCGAGCCCATCACCGAGGTCCTGCGCCCGATCCCGAGCCCGGCCTATCTTCCGATCGTGATCCTTTTCCTCGGCATCGACGACGAGATGAAGGTCTTCATGATCGCGTTCGCATCGTTCTTTCCCGTCCTGCTCAACACCTATAGCGGCGTGCGCAGCGTCGACCCGGTGCAGCTGCAGACCGCGCGCACCTTCGGCGTCGCGGGCTGGAAGCTCCTGTGGCAGATCGTGTTGCCCGCGTCATCGCCCTACATCTTCACCGGCATGCGCGTGAGCCTCGCCGTCGCGCTGATCGTCATGGTCATCAGCGAGATGGTGGCGGCCTCGAGCGGGATCGGCTACTTCATCCTGAGCGCGCAACGCGGCTTCAAGATCCGCGAGATGTTCGCGGGCGTGCTGACGCTGGCGGTCGCTGGGCTATATCCTCAACCGCGCGTTCCTCATGATCGAGAACCGCGTGCTGGCGTGGCACTACGGCTACACCCAGCAGCAACGCAACTGAGCGAAGTCCAGCGCGCCGCCAAGGTGAGTAGCCCCGATGCCGCGTATCGTCGACCTAACGCTTCCCGTCGTCACCGGCATGGCCGGCATCCCGAAGATCGCGTTCTACGAGCAGAACCCCGTGAAGGTGCAGGCCATGACGGTCGTGAGCGAGGAGCAGCGCGCCGTGCTTGCACGGGAGGGCGTCGACGTCATCGCCGATGCGCCGGCCATCGGCAGCATGAACACGGTCCTCACCCTGAACACCCACATCGGGACCCATATCGACGCGCCCCGCCATTTCTATGCCGACGGGGCCGCGGTCGACGAGCTTGCGCTCGACCGCCTGGTCATGCGCGAGGCGGTGGTGCTCGACGTGAGCGGCAAGCCCGCCGGCGCGGGCGTGAGCGGCGAGGACCTCGAGCGTACCGGGGTCGTGCCGGCGCCCGGCCAGATCGCAGTGATCAAGACGCTGTGGACCGACCGCGCCTGGGGCAAACCCGAATTCTGGAGCAACACCATCCACCTGGAACCGAGCGTGAGCGAGTGGACCGCCGCGCGCGGGGTCGCCGCAGTCGCCATGGACTGCTTCCCGGAGAAGCCGTTCTGGCGCATGACGCTCGCCCCGGCCGAGCGCGGCGCCAACCACAAGCGATGGCTCAAGGCTGGAATTCCGATGATCCAGCTTCTCACCAATCTCGGCAGCATCGCGGACCGCTTCACGCTGGTGGCGTTGCCGCTGCGGCTGCGCGGCATGGACGGCGCGCCCGCGCGCGTGGTGGGCATCGAGGCCTGACCGGCGGCGCGTCGCCGCGTAACTCCTGCGGTCAACCGCCTTCACCTTCACCCGGAACAAATCGCAACGAGAAGCCGTCGGTGCCGTGCGCGATCGCCGCGACGTGGGGGGCGCCGAAATGCACGGGGAACAGCAGGGCGCGGTGCTCGGCGCAATGCTCCAGCATGCGCCGACGGGTGACGCGCGCCTCCTCCGGCAGCTCGCAGAACCCCGAGTTCCAGTGCGGCGCGTAGATCTGCAGCGGATGATGCACGACGTCGCCGCAGAACAGCGCGCGCTGCCCCCGATCGCCGAGCTTGAGGACGACGTGGCCCGGCGTGTGCCCGGGCGCCGGCTCGATCAGCATCGCATCGTCGATGGGATGCGCGCCGTCGAGCAGCACCGCCTGGCCGGCCTCGATCACCGGGAGCACGCTGTCGCGATAGGCGCCGCCGCGCTGTGGATCGGCATCCGCGCGGGGATTGCGGCGCGGATCGCCGTAGTCGTTCTCGATGCGGGAGAACAGGTACTTGGCGTTCGGGAAGGTCGGTACCCAGCGGCCGTCGCGGAGCATCGTGTTCCAGCCGACGTGATCCGCATGCAGGTGCGTGCAGAGCACGATATCGATGTCTTCGGGCGCCGCCCCGGCGGCGCGCAGGCGCGCGAGATAGGGCGTGTCGAGCTGATGGAAGCGCGCGAAGCCGGGCCGCTCCTTGTGGTTGCCGCCGCAGCAGTCGAGCAGGATCGTGTGCCGGTCGGTACGCACGAGCCAGGAGTGCACGCTGGTGATGAGGCGATCGTGCTCGGGCGAGTAGTGATGCGGAACGAGCCACGACAGATGCCGCTGCAGCAGCTCGCGCTCGAACCCGGCGAGATACCGCTCCGGCGGAAAGCTCGCGAACCCGATCTGCTCCTCCACGCGGGTGACGCTCACCGCGCCGATCATCCAGGTCGTCACTGCACGGATCTCCCCGTTCTCGCATTCGGAGCCGAGCGAGTGGCAGTAACGCATCGGCGGCCGCGTTGACAGGCCGAGCGGCGCGCTCGATAGTCCGCGGCGCAACCGCGCTGCCCTGCGAGCCCGATGTCGTGCCGACCGTCCACGCGAATGGCTGCGACTTCTACTACGAGCTCCGGGGCGAGGGTCCCGACCTCGTCTTCATCCACGGCGAGATCCACGGCCTCGAGTACTGGGAACACCAGATCCCGGAATTCGCGCGCGATCATCGCTGCCTCGCCTACAACCGGCGCGGGCACGCGCGGACAGGCCCGGTCGACTATGGCTTTTCGCTCGTCAACCAGACCCGCGATCTGGCGAACCTGATCGATCACTTCGGCATGCAGCGGCCGGTGATCGTCGCGGTCGCGTTCGGCACCACGATCGCCGCCAACTACGCCATCCAATATCCCGAGCGGGTGCGCGGCGTGGTGCTCGCCGCATGGAGCGAGATGCACGACGCGATGCAGTACTTCCACCGCTGGGAAGGCTACAACGCGCGCGCGGCGGACGTGCTCGAAAAGGAGGGCAGGGACGCGCTCATATCGCTGCTGCGGGAGGAGGGCGGCAAGACCATCTATCGGCGTCATCCCGGTCGATTCTCCCGTCCGCGAGAAAGTGATCCAGATGTTCGCGAGCCATCCGCTCGAAGAATATCGCCGTGGAATGCTCGAGTTCGGCTCGTCGGTGCCCGACCTCGTCCCGGCCTTTCGCAAGCTCGAGCTGCCGGTGCTCGGCGTGTGCGGGGCGAACGATCCCTATCCCGACCGGCCGGAGGTTCTCGCCGGCATGAAAGGCTTCCGCGAGGCACGTCCGATCGCCGGGGCGGGACGGTTCGTGCACTGGGAGCGGCCACGCGAGTTCAACGCGGCCGTGCGCGAGTTCCTGCGGACGCTCGCGTAGACCCGTCCCGCCGGTCCGCATCGGCCCTGCCGAACACCCGCTGGAAGATCGTGTCCACGTGCTTGAGGTGATAGTCGAGGTCGAAATTCGCTGCGAGCTCGGCCTCGCTCAGGTGCTTGCGCACGTCCGCGTCGGCCTTGAGCAGGGATAGAAAGTCGCCTTCGCCGCGCCAGACCCGCATGGCGTTGCGCTGCACGATGGCATAGGCATCCTCGCGCGCCACGCCCTTTTGCGTGAGCGCGATCAGCACGCGCTGGGAATGCACCAGCCCGCCGAGCCGGTCGAGGTTCTTTTGCATGTTGTCCGGATAGACCACGAGCTGGTCGACGATGGAGGCGAGCCGCGCCAGCGCGAAGTCCAGCGTCGCGGTGGCGTCGGGCGCGATCATGCGCTCGACCGAGGAGTGCGAGATGTCGCGCTCGTGCCAGAGCGCGACGTTCTCCAGCGCCGGCGTCACGTAGCCGCGCACCACGCGGGCAAGCCCGGTGACGTTCTCGGAGAGCACCGGGTTGCGCTTGTGGGGCATGGCGGAGGAGCCCTTCTGCCCCTCGGAGAAGAACTCCTCGGCCTCCAGCACCTCGGTGCGCTGCAGGTGGCGGATTTCGGTGGCGAGCCGCTCGACCGAGGAGGCGACCACGCCCAAAGTGGCGAAATACATGGCATGGCGGTCGCGCGGGATGACCTGGGTCGAGACCGGCTCGACGGCGAGGCCCATCGCCTCGGCGACATGCGCTTCCACGCGCGGATCGACCTGCGCGAACGTGCCGACCGCCCCGGAGATGGCGCAGGTCGCGACCTCCGTCCGCGCGCAGATGAGGCGCTCCTTGGCGCGAAAGAATTCGGCATAGGCGTAGGCGAGCTTGACGCCGAACGTGGTGGGCTCGGCATGGATGCCGTGGGAGCGGCCGATTGTGGGCGTGTGCTTGTGCTCGAAGGCGCGCCGCTCGAGCGCGGCAAGCAGCTTGTCGACGTCGGCGATCAGGAGATCGGCGGCGCGCACCAGCTGCACATTGAGGCAGGTGTCGAGCACGTCGGAGGAGGTCATGCCCTGATGCACGAAGCGCGCCTCGGGACCCACGATCTCGGCGAGGTGGGTGAGGAAGGCGATCACGTCGTGCTTGACCTCGCGCTCGATCGCGTCGATGCGCGCGATGTCGAATTTGATGTCCTTGCCCTTGTCCCAGATTTTTTTGGCGGCGGCCTTCGGAATGATGCCGAGCTCGGCCATGGCGTCGGCGGCGTGCGCCTCGATCTCGAACCAGATGCGGTAGCGCGTCTGCGGGTCCCAGATCGCGGCCATTTGGGGCCGAGTGTAGCGCGGGATCATCGGCGGCCTTGTGGTTCCTTTTGCAGGCTCGCGTGTGCGGGCGGGAACGATCGCGCTGTAGCAGATCGTCGCGGCAAGCTCAATTCATGCCTACGATCAGAGATAAGCTGCGGATCGTCGGATAGATGAGGCCAAGGACACCAATAATCAGCCTCGTATTGCTGTCGCGGATCGCGCTTAGAACATAGACCACAATCGCAAGCTCAACGGTCCCGCCACACGATGCGCCAAGCGATCTTTAGGGCGCGCCACCACAAGACGCTCAACCGGTCGTCCGAAGCCAGCGCCACCATGACAACCCTCAAGCAGACATCCAGATCGGCTACTGCGCGCTGGATAGCCTCTGAGGTAACCGTATTCAATGCGATGACGCCTGCTGCGCGGGCCGCAGAAGCTGCAGGAGCGGCGGATCGGCTTTGCCGTCGAATTGGTCATCATCGTCGCGGCAACCGCGCTGACCTGGGTCTCCGAGCCCGACGCGCACAATCTCGCCGGCCCCGTGGTCGTCGCCATGCCGGCGCTGGCGATGGGCATCCAGAACGCCATGGTGCGCGTGCACGGCGAGCCGGACATCGCGACCAATGTCATGACCGTGACCTTCACCGGCATCTACCAATTCCACGCCGGCTGGCGGCACCGGCCGGAACTGGCGGCGCCGGGTGACCTCGGTCGGATTGTTCATGGCGGGCGCCGCCCTCGGCGGCCTGCTGCTGCAGTTCGGTACGGTGTAGCCGCTGGTGCTGACCAGCGTAGTGTTCAGCCTGGCGATGATCCCGCTGATGTTCGGCGAGAAGCCGCAGTGAGTCCGCCTCGATGTGCTCATTGAATTGAATGCGGGGGCTGCGCGTGAGTCTCGTTCGGGCTCAGTGGCATTGAGGAACAGGCGGCCCCTCCGGTTTGTTGAGCAACGAGTCAGGGCTGCGCCGGCTGGCGCCGTGTCCGCAAAATCTCAAGCATCGCCTCGAGACCGAGGATGTAGGAATGCATTCCGAAGCCGGCGATCAAGCCCTCCGCCACGTCCGAGAGGACGCAGTGGATCTGGCGTTTGGCAATACTGCTGATATGTACCTCGACATAAGGCAAGGCGGCACCCTTGAGGCAGTCCTTCAACGCGAAGCCGGCATAGGAGAACCCTGCTGGGTTCATCACCAAGCCGTCGAACCCCTCATCCACAGCGCGGTAGATGCGATTGATCGCCTCGCCCTCAATGTTGCTGTAGAAGATTTCAAGGCTGTAGCCGCGCTCCGCGGCGTGACGTTGCAGCATGGCGTCGAGCTCGGCGGACGTCGTGGTGCCGTAGATCGCAGGCTCACGCCGCCCGAGGAATGTCAAATTGGCACCCTGCACTAGTAGTATTTTGATCATCTCTCTTAATCGCACACACGGCACTTGATGCTGCACGCCTTAGGGCGTCGCGTCGCCCCCGTCGACCGTGACGAGCTCGACTTCACCGGCCCCGCTCCGGCGGAACGCAGCGGCCTCTTCATACTCCGGGGATTGGAAGCACGCGACGCCCTGCTCGAAGGTCGGGAATTCGATCACCACGAAACGATTGAACTCGTTCGGACCTTCCATGATCCGAAACCGCCCGCCGCGGGCCAGAAACCGCCCTCCGTATCTGGCGATGACGGAGGGTGAGCGGTCGGTGTATTTCTTGAATGCGATCGGATCGATGATGCGCGCGCGGGCGATCCAATAGGCCGGCATAGAGCCTCTCCGTTCATATTGCGGGAGGAATTGATCGAGAGGAGGTTAAGCTCACCGGGCGTATGCGGCAACCCGGGACCAGTGTTACCGCGGGTTCGCGACAATGACATCATACACGCCCTCGCGCTCCGTCGGGACACATGCAGTACTTATCCGACGGTGCCCTGAGCTACGTCGATCGTATCCTCAAGGGCGAGAAGTCCGCCGATCGCTCCCGACGACGGAACACTGCTTGCGGCTCGTGCAGCGCTGTGATCGCAGCGGCGTACCGCAACGCAGGCATCGCAATAGAAAAACTACAGCACTTCAACAACCAGGCTGCGGCGGGCTTTGAGCATAGTCGTCGCGTGACGACCGTCCGGCCGCGGTGTCCATCGCTCTGCATGGCTATGACGCAGCGGAGTCCGGCGATGCGGTCTCTTTCCTGACACCGGCCGGCATGGATGGCAGCACGCTGCAGGCTTGGAATCCCAGATGCGACCCGATGAGCGTGGTCGCGCGGATTCATGCTACTCGGTGGGCGGGACAAACATATAGCCGACGCCGCGCACGGTGCGGATGGCCTCGGGGTGCGTCGGATCGAGCTCGATTTTGCGGCGCAGGCGGGTGATGCGCAGGTCGATAGCGCGGTCGAACGCCTCCATGTCGCGGTGCGCGGTCACCTCGAGCAGCCAGTCGCGCTGCAGCGGGCGGTTGGGATTCTTGGCAAATACCTCGAGCAGGTCGAACTCGCTCGCGGTCAGCGTTTCCTCGCTGCTGTCGGCGGGATCGACGAGCACGCGCTTCTCGAGATCGAGCACGCGGCGGCCCATGCGCACGCGCGGTCCTGCGGTCATGACCGCCCCGGTCGCGCGCCGCAGAACGCTTCTCACCCGCGCCAGCAGTTCGCGCGGCTCGAACGGCTTGGCGATGTAGTCGTCAGCGCCGATTTCGAGCCCCACCACGCGGTCCACCGTCTCCGAGGCGACGGTGACCATGATGATGCCGATGCGAGGGCTCCTCTCGCGCAGCCATCGGGCGAGCGCGAATCCATCTTCGCCGGGCAATCCGACGTCGAGCAGCACGATCTCCGGCAGGTCCCGTTCCACCAGCTTGCGCAGCGCGGGGCCTCCATCGACGCCGCTGACGCGTAAATTCTGCCGGGTCAAGTAATCCACCAGCACCCGGCGCTGCGTGGTCTCGTCCTCGACCACTGCGATATGCGGACGGTGGTCCATCCCTGCGAGCCTTGTCGCGACTGGGGCGGGTCAAGTCAGGGTTGACGAAATTGAATCAAGCGCAGGCGCAAGTATAACACGGCTGAAGCGATCCGTCAGGAAACGGCGCCGCGCGACACGTCGATCGACCGCGGGCCTAACCCAGTCCATGACGAAATCCCGGCGTCGCGTCGCCCGCCCCGTCCGCCGTGAACGAGAAGTGTGGTAACGTGTTAGGGCGCGCCGCGCGGTATCGAAGTAACGGAGGCCGCCCGGCTCGCGAAGCTCGGCGGTGGAATCGACTTTCCAATTCAGGGTACCGGTCACCGACGCGTCGCGCAGTCATTGTCGGGCGCCTTGGGACGATACAGACGATACAAAACTGTCACACGACGACATACGGCCAATACACCAGCTGGCCAACATGGCGGCTTTGGGAGACCCTCCAAATGCCCATTGATCGTCCCGCAGGTTCGCGGCGGCGCGAAAAATCGTCGCATGAGATCATGCCGATCGAAATCGCGGGCCGTGGACCAACATCGGGATCGCACGGAACCCGGGCTGCGCAGTGATACGACCGAATTGAAAAGACCACCGACGCTGCTGCCAGGTACCGAGCGGCTGCGCCTCTCCCGTCGCAACGCGATGAAATTCGGGTCGTCGTGGTTGTGTGGTCTTGTCCTTCCCGCCGCTCTCGCCGCCACCACGCGGGCCGCCTCGAGCTCCGATATCCGCGTTGGATTTATCAATCCCTGGGGTCCGCCCGAATTCTGGCGGCTCGTCTCTGCGACGATGCGGGCGGCGGCAGCGGAACTCGGGATCGAGGTTGAGGAGCGCCATACCGAACGTTCATTCGACCGGGCGATCGCATTCGCGCGAGACTTTCTCAACCAGCGCCCGCCCCCGGACTACCTGATCGCCACCAACGACCTTGGTGTCGGCGGCGAACTCATCAAGCTGGCGGATGCGGCCGGGGTGCCGCTGATCCTGCTGAACAACGAGCTCGAAGGCAAGCAATGGGCAGAGTACGGTCAGCCGCGTACGAAATATCGGCACTGGCTCGGCAGCATCGTGCCCGATCATGAGAACGGCGGCTATGGAATCGCCGAGGCAGTCCTCATCGAAGCGGCGAGGATCAAGAAGCATCGCCCCCTGAAGGTTCTCGCGCTCGCCGGGGAAATCGACACGCCAGCCAGCAATGACCGGGTTCGCGGCCTGAAGCGTGCCTTAAGTGTCATGAGCAAGCTGCTCGGACCGAACTCCGTCGATCTGATCGAAGTACGCAACCTGGATTGGAGCCAGCAACGTGCGGAAGCGTCGATGCGCGAGTTCGTCCAAAAGGGCCCGCGCATCGACGCCTTGTGGGCGGCCAACGATCCGATGGCCATCGGCGCGATCGCGGCCCTGCGCGAGGCCGGCTACAGACCCGGCGTCGACGTGATGGTGGGAGGACTGAACTGGAGCCAGGCCGCCGTCGATCGGGTGCTCGAGGGAGAGATGGTGCTGACCCATGGCGGCCACTTCCTGCTCGGGGCATGGGCAATGGTCATTCTTCGCGACTACCATGATGGTCGAGACTTCGCCGAAGAGGATGTACGCCTGCAATTCCCCATGGGGGCATTCGATCTGCCGGTGGCGCGCCGTTTTCCGGAAATCGGCAAGGTCGACTGGCGCAGGATAGAGTTCGCGCGGTTCAGCAAGACCCGCAATCCCGCGGTTACGCGCTACAATTTTACCCCGGATGCCGTGTTGAGCCGCCTCCCATCCAACCAATGAAGGGGAAGCGCATGGGCCACCCGACGGTGCCCGCAATTGCGCGCAATGCCGCAGCGGAAATCATTCCGGCCCGCGACGCCATGTTCCCTGCGCAGCGCGTCGGCCGACAAGACCAGATGCGCCGTCAGTTCCCGGCGAGCGTCCAATGAACTGGTTTAGTCGCAACAAGGTAGCGCTCACGATCTTGATGGGGCTTGTCCTCCTCGGCCTGTTCGCGGTCACGCAGAGCATCGTCACCGTTCTCACAGCCGCCCAATTCGGCACGAGCTTCAGCAAAATCGACGAGAAGAGTTTACCGGCCTTGGTCGCTGCCCTGCAGCTCTCGGAGCTGAGTCAGACGCTGGTGGCGACGGCTCCGGAGATTGCACTCGCCGGCACCCAGCTGCGGCGGCAAGCCGTGGTGGATCAAGTAGATGAGCGAGCGGCGGCGCTTGGCCGCGCGGCCACCCGGCTTGCACAGGACGCGGTTGACCCCGATCAGGTGTCGGATATGCGCCAGCGCATGGATACGCTGGTCACCAATCTCAAGGGCCTGGACGCCTTCGTACATCAGCGCATCGTCGCCAACAATGCCTTCGATGCCGTCATGGCCCGTCTGCCCAGCCTCGCCGCGCGGGTGCGGAACATCGCCGAGCAGGCGATCCTGGAGGGATCGGAGCGCGCGCAGCGATCCGGCGCGAGCATTCCCGCGGCCGACCGCGCGCGCCTGGTCGAGTGGTCGGCGGCGGGTCTGGAAGGCATCACGCTCATGCTCACGGCGCCGGCGGTGGACAGCACGCAGCGCATCGACCGTGTGAAATCCGAACTGAAGGAGCTCGTCGAACGAATGGACGCCCTACGGGCGCAGCTGCCGCAAGCCTTGCAGTCCGAGATCGGCGGCGCGCACGACGACATCTCCCGGTTCGGGCTGGGCTCCGTCGGCCTGCTCGAGTCGCGGCGCACCCAGATCGAAACCGAGTCCGCCATCCAGACCTCACTGAGGCTCATTCGAGAGACCAGCGCCAGGTTCGTGGCCTCGGTCGCCGCCATCTCCTCAGCAACCCAGCGGGACGTTGCCAGCCGGTCCGCGTCCGTCAATGAGACGGTCGCCAATTCGATCGCGCTGAGCATCGCCATGGCGCTGCTGTGCCTGGGCGCTGTCGCCGTGATCTTCCTGTACGTGCGACGGGCTGTGATCCAGCGGCTGAAAGGCCTGCAGCAGTACATGCAGGCGCAGGTCGAGGGCCGGCCGGCCGCGGTCTCCACGGCGGGACAGGACGAGATCGCCGAGATGGCGAAGGCCACGCAATTCTTCGTCGCGCGCGTTAGCGACCGCGAATTGATGCCCCGTGCCGTCTTCGACAACATGGCGGGCGGCGCCTTGATGTTCGACCGCGATCTGAACTTGATAGCGTGGAATCGGGAGTACTTGCGACTGGTCGAGATACCCGAGGATCTCCTTCGCGGCGAGCCACACCTCTCCGACTATATTCGGCTCCTGTGCCGAAGGGGCGAATACGGCCCGGTCGACGAGGATGAGCGCGTTCGCCATTACCTTGCGCGGGCAGGACAGTATCACACGTACGAGAGAACGCGCCCCAACGGCACGGTGTTGCATTGCCGGCACAATCCGCTGCCGGACGGCGGGTTCGTCACGGTCTTCATGGACATCACGGAACTGAAGAGACGAGAGGAGGCACTGGCCGCCGCCAAGAAGGCCGCCGAGGATGCGCGCGACGTGGCCGAGCAGGCGCGCGCCGAGGCCGCAAGGGCACGTGGCGACGCCGAGCAGGCACACGAGGCCATGCAGATCATCCTCGACAACATGAGCGACGGCATCGCCCTGTTCGACAAGGACCTCCGCCTACGGTTCATCAACCATCAACTCATGACGTTTCAGCGATTCGCGCCCGATGTCGCCCGTCCGGGAGTGTCGCTCTACGACCTCCTGCGCTTCCAGGTCGAGCGTGGCGATTTCGGACCTGCCGACGATGTCGAGCGGACCGTTGAGGAGCGGGCGGCGCAAGTACTTAAGCCGGGAGGCAACCATTACGAGCGGAGAACGGCGAGCGGCCGCTGCGTCGAGTTCGATTTCGAGCCGTTGAAGGACGGCGGTCTCATGGCGCTCTCCCGCGACATCACCGAGCTGAGGAATCGGGAGGAGGCGCTTGCGGCAGCCAAGGAAGTCGCCGAGGCCGCCCGTGACGCCGCCGAGCGGGCGCGCGCCGAGGCCGAGGCAGCGAATCTTTCGAAGTCGACATTCCTCGCCACCATGAGCCACGAGATCCGCACGCCGATGAACGGTGTGATCGGGATGGTCGACGTACTCGCGCGTCAGGGTCTCAGCGAGAGCCAGCGGCGTACCGTTGCCACCATGCGCGAGTCTGGGCGGGCTCTGCTGCACATCATCGACGATGTCCTCGACTTCTCGAAGATCGAGGCCGGACGTCTCGAACTCGAAAGCACGCCCTTTTCGCTCAACGAGTTGGTCCGCACCGCGCTCGATACGTTGCGGCCGCAGGTGAATGCCAGAGGCCTCGCGCTCGACGCGGAGATCGATGCCGGGTCGCAGGATGCGCTGATCGGGGATCCCACCCGCGTGCGGCAGATCCTGTTCAACCTGTTGAGTAACGCGGTCAAGTTCACCGAGCGGGGCGGCGTTAGGGTGCGCGCAGCCGCCACCGCGCTCGGCGGCGGTAGCACGCGCGTGACGCTCGCCGTGACCGACGCCGGCATCGGGATGAGCGAGGCGCAGCTCGCCCGGCTGTTCGAGCCCTTCGTGCAGGCCGACAGCTCGACGACGCGGCAGTTCGGAGGGAGTGGGCTCGGGCTTTCCATCGTTCGCCGGCTGGCGCGCGCCATGGGCGGCGATGTCGCCGTCGAGAGCGCGCCCGGTGTCGGCTCCACGTTCACCGTGACATTGACGCTCCATGCGGCACCAGCCGACTCGCCGCTCAAGACGCTGCTGCGGCCTGCCACAGCTTCACCAACGTTTGCCCGGCGCGGCAGCGCCCCGCCGGTGCTGGTGGTCGATGACCATCCGGTGAACCGGGAGGTGCTCACGCTTCAGCTTGAGCTCCTGGGACTGGAAGCCGAGACCGTGAACGACGGCGCCGGCGCCTTGGCCGCATGCAGTCGTGCGCGCTACGCCGCCGTGCTTGCCGACATCCACATGCCGCACATGAACGGCTATGAGCTGGCGCGGCGGCTGCGCGCGGCCGAGGACGAACGCGGCGGCACCCGCACGCCCATCATTGCCGTCACCGCCAATGCCATGAAGGGCGAGGAGGAACGCTGCCTCGCCGCCGGCATGAACGCCTACCTGCTCAAGCCGGTGAGCATCGAGCAGCTGCGCACGACGCTGGAGCGCTGGCTGCCGGTCCGGGGCGAGAGCAGCGCCGGCGGAGCAGCGGACGAAAGGCAACCCGCCGGGGCGATCGACCGCGCAGTGCTTGCGGGTTGGCTCGGCGACGACCGCGCCGCCATCGATTCGCTGCTCGGGAAATTCTGTGCGACGGCGTTGCAGATCGAGCACGAGATCGACGCGGCCTTGCACGCCGGCAACCTTGCCGCCCTGGCCGCGGCCGCGCACAAGCTCAGGGGCGCCGCGCAAGCGGTCGGTGCAAGCGGCGTTGCCGCCGCCGCCGCCGCGCTGGAGCAGGCGGGCAAAGCCGGCGACCGCGCGCGCTGCCGCGACTTGCTCGGCCCGCTCGCGGTGCAAGTGCGCCACGCCCGTGCGGACATCGGGAAGCCCAGCGCGTCGGCGTAATCTGATATCCGGTTGCGAAGGAGGATCAATTCATGGCACGCGTCCCTGTCCTCGCCATTGCCGCTCTGCTCCTGCTCGGCACCAGTGCGGGCGCGCAGGACCGACCCGAACCAGCCGCGAAGGATGCGACCGTCTTCGGTTTCAAGCTTCATTACCTCGAAGCCGGCCGTGGCCAACCGGTCATCCTGCTGCACGGAACGGGTGGCGAGGGCGCGCGTTGGATGCCGACGATTCGCGCGCTTGCGCCGGAATTCCGCGTCATCGCCCTGGATCAGATCGGCTTCGGGCAGTCGGACAAACCGCTGACGACCTACCACAGCGGCGTATTCGCAGGTTTCCTTGCCGGTTTCATGCAGGCGATCGGCGTTCCCAAGGCGTCGATCGTGGGCCAATCCATGGGTGCGCAAGTGGCGCTTTCGCTGGCGGTGCAAAATCCGCAACTGGTCGATCGCCTCGTGCTGGTCAATGGCGGAGGCTTTCGCTCAGGGCCGGCGGCATCGAACACGGCGCCGCCGGACTGGCACGCCCGCCAGATCGCGAACGCCGGGACGCTGTCGGAGAGCCGCGAATATCTGGAGAAGCTCTACTACGACCACAGCCTGATCACCGACGAAATGGTGGAGCGCAATCTCATCCAGCGACTGCGCTCGGCGCATACCATCGAGAGCATGCAGGTCGCCGGCGACAGAGGTCTGGGCGGCCTGACCGAAGAGGAGGTGCGCGGGATCAAGGCTCCCACGCTTCTGGTCTGGGGAGCGAACGACAAGATATCTCCGCCTGCCAATGCGGATAAATTGAATGCGGCCATCAAAGGCTCCCGCAAGGTCCTCATCGACAAAGCCGGGCACTATCCGTTCCTGGAGCATCCCGACAAGTTCAATCAGGTGGTGATGGAATTTTTGAAGTCGCAATCGTGAGCGCGCCGCGTCCCGACGCACGTTTCGCTCGGGAAGGACGCACGCCTTCTGCCGCCGCGCGGGGCACCCGCGGCTGACGGGTAAACACCGCCAGACGCTGCGGCGCAGTAGCTGCGCGCGACGTCCGGCGGGTCCAATCGTGATTGCAATGGCTCTTGGTCGCAGCGCCGTCCCTTGAGGTTCATGGCCAAGGGCCTTCCCCGGCCGCCCGCGATACCAACGATACAAAAAGCTTGGGCCGCGACATCCGAGCGAAACAGCGGAAGGCCAACTTCCGGGTGCGGAGACGCTCCGCGTCTGCCGCGTGACCGACAGGAACATCAGACTACCAGCCAGCGGAGGACGTCATGAGCACCCGGTATTTCCTTGCGCTCAACGGTGTGAAGGGAGACTCGCTCAATTCGACCTACAAGGGCTGGTTCGAGGTCTCAGGCTTCGATTTCGATCTTGCGAACTCAGCCAACATCGGCTCCGCAACCGGCGGCGCCGGCGCCGGCAAACTGACCTTCTCGCCGCTCACGCTCACCCTCGACAGCAATACCGGCCTGGCGCCGCTGCTGGCGATGGCGGCAACGGGTGCGATGCTGAATGGTGCGACGCTTGTCGGCGTGAACGACGCGGGCCAACAGGTCTACCACCTCGACCTCGCCAACGTGTCGGTCACGAACGTGGAGCACCACGCCGAGGCGTTCCCCGAAGCCGGCCCGACGCTGACCCTCCGCTACGGTCAGATCGAGCTCGAGACGTTTACCCCGAACGGCACGGGCGGCGTTGTGCCGGAGGGGCACTTCGGCAGCGCCTTGCCGAGCGCGGATCCGGGCGGGAGCGTCGCTGCGACCCCGGAGGGGCGGGCCATGGACTATTTCATGCTCATCCCACGGGCTCAACGGCGGCTCGCTCGACCGTCAGCACGAGGGCTGGTTCGACATCACGGGCGTCGACCTCGACATGGAGAAGCTCGCCGCCGGCGACTTCGCGTCCCTGAACGTGACCGTGCCGGCCGGGGTCGAGCTTGCCGACGTGATGAAGATGGCCACCATCGGCCTCGGCATCACGGCGTGCGCATCGAGGGCTTCACGGCCGGCGGAAGAAATGCAACCAAGGTCTACGACCTCAGCCTCGCCGATGTGACGGTGAGCGATGTGGCCGTGACCCATGCCGCCGGCAGCGAGAGCCTCGAGTACAGCCTGTCCCTCGACTACGGCAAGATCGCGCTGGTCACCAACGGCATCGATGGCAGCGGCAATCCGGTCAAGAACGGCGAGTTCGGCTACGACGTCACCAATCACACGGAGATCGCCCCGTTTTCGCTTGGCTTGACGCCCGGCGGCGAGAGCTCGTTTGCGTCGGGATCCAGGTATTTTCTTAAGCTTGATGGTGTGGAGGGCGAGTTGGATTTTGATGGAAGGAGAAGTTTTCTGGTTTGAGGTCAATAGTTTCGGCTTCGACATCGAGGGCGCCGGGAGGGATGCGGGAAAAGTGGCTTTCTCGCCGCTGACGCTCACCCTGGACAGCAATACGGCACTGGCGCCGCTGCTGACGATGGCGGCGACGGGTGGGCACGTCGATAGCGCGACGCTGGTCGGCATGAGGGCAGATGGGGAGCCGATCACGTACCAGATGGATCTGGAGGTTGTGTTCGTCACGAAGGTGGAGGACATCGCCGGCGCCGGCCTGACCGTGAGCCTCGAGTTCGGCGCAGATCAAGCTTCTACCGTTCACCCAGGACACAAATTGGCGTTGTCTCGCAGGCGGAAGCAGAGTTCTGCTGGAATTTAGCGACGAACGACGAGGACTTCGGCACGTTCGACGTCATGGCGCCGAGCGCTAGACCGCAGCTCGAGCAGGAGCCGGGTATCCATCGCGGGGATGCCTTCCAGCCCGGAGCCTGCGACCTATTTCATGCTCATCGACGGGCTCAACGGCGGCTCGACCGACCCGTCGCACCAGGGCTGGTTCGAGATCTCCAGCCTCGATTTCGATCTTGCAAACCCAGCCATATTGGCTCCGCCAGCGGCGGCGCCGGCACCGGCAAAGCGAATTTCTCGCTTCTGAACGTGACGCTGCCGAACGAGGCGGCGCTTGCCGACGTGATGAATCTCGTCGCCACCGGCATCCTCGTCAAAGGCGTGCGCATCGAGGGGTTCACGGGCGGCACGACCCCAGCCAAGGTCTACGAGCTCAGCCTCGGCGACGTGGTGGCGACCAAGGTCGCCGACGGCGAAGACGGCGGCTACAGCCTGTCCCTCGACTACGGCAAGATCGCGCTGGTCACTACGAATGAAGCCGGCGCGCAAGGCCCGCGAGTTCACCTACGACATCGCCGCCAACGCCACCCACGTCAGCCCCGACCCGTCCTCGCTTGCCTTGACCCCCGCCGGTTCAGGCGGACCCGTGACGCCGGCCAAGTATTTCCTTGCGCTCGACGGCGTGAAGGGTGACTCGCTCGATGCGAGCCACAAGGGCTGGTTCGAGATCTCCGGCTTCGATTTCGGTCTTGGGAATACATCCAGTATCGGCTCCGCAACCGGCGGCGCCGGTGCCGGCAAAGTGACTTTCTCGCCGCTCACGCTCACCCTCGACAGCAATACCGGCCTGGCGCCGCTGCTGGCGCTGGCGGCAACGGGTGCGACGCTGAATGGTGCGACGCTGGTCGGCGTGAACGACGCGGGCCAACAGGTCTACCACCTCGACCTCGCCAACGTGTCGGTCACGAACGTGGAGCACCACGCCGACTCAAGCACCGACGCCGCTCCGACACTGAGCCTCCGCTACGGCCAGATCGAGCTCGAGACATTCACCCCGGACGGCACGGGCGGCCTCGTGCCGGAGGGGCACTTCGGCGGCGCCTTGCCGAGCGCGGATCCGCGCGGGAGCGTCGCTTCGAGCCCCGAGCCTGTGACCTATTTCATGCTCATCGACGGGCTCAACGGCGGCTCGCAGGACGCGCAGCACAAGGGCTGGTTCGAGATCAAGGGCGTCGATCTCGATCTTGCGCATGCAACGGTCCTTGGCGGAGGCACCGGCGCAGCGGATTTCTCTCCCGTGAACGTGACCCTGCCGCACGAGACGAGGCTGGCCGACGTGATGGCTCTCCTCGCCACCGGCGAGCTCGTGAAAGGCGTGCGCATCGAGGGGATTACGGGCGGCACAACGCCGGCCAAGGTCTACGACCTCACCCTCGCCGATGTGGCGGTAACCAAGGTCGCCGACGGCGAGAGCGACGGCTACAGCCTGTCCCTCGACTACGGCAAGATCGCGCTGGTCACCAAGGGCATCGATGCAACCGGCCAGCAGACCACGAACGGCGAGTTCGGCTACGACATAGTCAACAAGGCCGAGATCGACCCGTTCACGCTTGCCTTGAACCCGGGCCATGACCCGGTGGCAAACGCGCAGAGCATCGGCACCGACGAGGACACCGCCACGGCGGTGACGCTGTCGGGTTCGGATGCGGACGGCGACAGCCTCACCTTCACCGTGACGAGCGGTCCCGCGCACGGCACGTTGTCGGGCTCCGGCGCGAACCTCACTTATACGCCCGCGGCCAACTACCACGGGCCGGACTCGTTCACCTACGTGGCGAACGATAGCTGGACGGACAGCGAGGCGGCGAGCGTCAGCCTGACCGTGCAAGCGGTCAACGATGCGCCCGTGGCGAACGCGCAGAGCATCAGCACCGACGAGGACACCGCCACGGCGGTGACGCTATCGGGCTCGGATGCGACGGCGACAGCCTCACCTTCAGAGTGGTGAGCGGCCCCGCGCACGGCACGCTGTCGGGCTCCGGAGCGAACCTCAGCTATACGCCCGCCTCCAACTACAACGGTCCGGACTCCTTCACCTACGTGGCGAACGACGGCGCGGTGGACAGCGCGGCGATGAGTGTCAGCCTGGCCGTGAACGCGGTGAACGATGCGCCAGCGTTCACCTCCCCGGCGATCTTCGCGGTTGCGGAGAACGGCACGACCGTCGGCAGCCTGACGGCGACGGACATCGAGGGCAACCCGCTCACCTTCGCGATCGCCGGCGGAGCCGATCAGGCGCTGTTCGCGATCGACCCGGGCGGGGCGCTGCGTTTCATTGCCGCGCCAGACTTCGAGACACCGCAGGACGCCAACCGAGACAACGTCTACGACCTCGTCGTCTCGGCCACCGACAATCTCGGCGCCGTAAGCACTCAGAGCTTGGCCATCGCCGTGGCCAATCTTGCCGAGCAGGGCTCGACGGCTTTCCGTATCGCCCTGGATGGCGCCCAACAGGTTCCGGCGCGTGACCAGCGGCGCGACCGGCCTCGGCACCGCCATCTTCGACGGCGCCACCTCGAGCATGAGCATCACGATCAACGTCCAGGGCCTGGACTGGGGTCCGCTGCTCGGCCAGGCATCGCAGACCGCGAGCCTGCTCGACGACGTCAACGGCGCGGACATCCACAACGCGCCGCGCGGCGAGAACGGCCCCGCCGTGCTCGACTGGGCCGGCCACGGCGACGCCGACGACTTCGCCGTGTCCGCGGTGCAGGCGGATGGATCGCGCACCTTGACCAGCAACTGGGAGACGACCGACGCCAACCCCATCACCCCGTTCATCGCCACGCTTGCGGGGGCAACGCTCGGCTCCGACGTTCCGCTCTACGCCAATTTCCACACCGGCGCCTTCCCCGGCGGCGAGATCCGCGGCCAGCTCGTCACCATCGCCACGGACAACGGCGAGACCGTCGACGGCACCGCCGGCAACGACATCCTGCCGGGCCTCGGCGGCCACGACACGATCTTCGGATTCGCCGGCGACGACACGCTCGACGGCGGCATCGGCAACGACACGCTCGACGGCGGCACCGGCAACGACATCATGACGGGCGGCCTGGGCGACGACAGCTATGTCGTGGACAGCATGCTCGACGCCGTGATCGAGAAATGCCGGCGAAGGCACCGATACCGTCATCGCATCGATCCACTACAAGCTGGCGACGAACGTTGAGAACCTCGTGTTGCAGGGCGATGCGACGACGCCCCTGCAAGGTTACGGCAACGAACTGGCGAACACCCTCACCGGCAGCGCCGGCGTCAACCTGCTCGACGGCCTGGGCGGCGCCGACACGATGGCCGGCGGACTCGGCAATGACGTCTATTTCGTCGACGATCCTCTGCGACTCTGTGGTCGAGAACGGCGGCGAGGGACGCGATGCGGTGTTCGCCAGCATCGACTTCACCTCTGACGGCAAGCGTGGAGACGCTGGTCCTCCAGGGAGTAGCAAACCTGCAGGGCATCGGCAACAACCTCGACAACGCGATTTACGGCAACAGCGGCAACAATACCCTTAATGGCGGTACCGGTGTCGATGCGCTCTTTGGCGGCGCAGGCGATGACAGCTACATTGTCGACTGCTGGAGACGGGGTGATCGAGAATGCCGGAGAGGGAAGAGACACCGTCATTTGCATCGATGCCACTACGCGCTGACGGCGAACGTCGAGAACCTCGCGTTGCAGGGCGATGCGACCACGCCCCTGCAAGGTTACGGCAACGAGTTGGTGAACTTCCTCACCGGCAGCGACGGCGTCAACCTGCTCAACGGTCTGGGCGGCGCCGATGTCATGGCCGGGGACTCGGCGGCGACGTGTATTTCGTGGACGATCCCGGCGATCGGGTGATCGAAAACCCCGGCGAAGGCACTGACGCGATATTCTCTACCGTCAGCCGAAGTCTGGAGCCGAACGTGGAAACCCTGGTGCTGCAGGGAACAGGCAACCTCTCCGGCGACGGCAACGCGCTCGCCAACAAACTGTACGGCAATGCCGGCAACAACGTGCTCAACGGCCAAAGTGGCAACGACATGCTCAACGGCGGGGCCGGCCACGACACGCTCATCGGCGGCGCGGGCAACGACACCTTCGTGTTCGCGGCTGGCCAGGCGGATGGCGACATCGTCGTCGACTTCGACGGCGGCGCTATTCGTGGCGGGGGATACGCTGAAGTTCTCCGGCTATGGCGCCGGCGCCACCCTCAGCCGGAACGACGCGACGCACTGGCAGGTCGATTTCAACGGCGGCGCCTCGCACGAGGTCATCACGTTCCTGAACGGCGCGTCGATCGATGCGAGCGATGTCCTGTTCGGCTGAGATCGCGCGGCATATTCGTCGCCAGCGCCACGGGACAGGACTACAACTCGGGTAGCGCGGTAAGGCCAAAAAACGCCCAAGTCCGGCGAGACGACAAGCCAACCCACGCTACTCTTACCGGTGGCCGATCGAGGCGACAAAGTCTTCAATGGGCGCCTCGCGGGCAGGGGGCTGATGGCGCTCACGATGCATTCAGGGTTCAGGACGCTGGCTTGCCATCCGATGCCGTAAGACCTACCTCACTTTCAGGATCACCTAGACCGGTAAGGAGAGCTAGCCGTTGCACTGGAAAAAACGTCAAAAAGAGATTCAACGGCTTCGAGCGAAATACGGCACAGATCGAAGTTTCGCGCGAGAATTCCCGGACCTAACGGTGGAGCAGCGTACCGTGCCATGCACGAACGGCATGCGGGGCAGCACAGCACGTCGATCTCGGCCTTCAGGCATGAAGCAATTCCCAGTCGGCCATAGTCATAAGCAAGGCCTAGAGCTGATTACGCCCGGTATGGACTTGCAATGGATGGGCGGCAAGAAGCCATGACAGCCACCGAGTTAGCACTTCCTTCGGGTTTGGCGGTCCCGGACCTACACATATCCCATTCGACTGTAATATCGGCAGCGATACCCGACTGGTTTTCACCGTGATCGGACCGGCGGTGAACCTGACCGCCCGCATCGAGTCGATGTGCAAGGATCTCGATCGGTCGTTGCTGCTGTCGGCGGACTTCGTGCGGGCGAGCGGCATCGCGGCCGCGCCGCTGGGCGAGTTCGCGCTCAAGGGCGTCGGCGCCAGGCAGCCCATCTACGCCCCGGCGCCAGCCAGGTGATCGAATACCTGCCCCTCGCCGCATGCATGTGCGAAGCCCGACCGGCCGAACAAGCCTTGCGCGACGAGAAAACTTCGGGATGATGATCATGCTTCAACGACATAAACTGACCTAGGGAGAGGAAGACATGAGGAAAGCGCTTTTGTGCGCCGCCTCGGCGCTCGCGCTCGTGTGGCCTTCGTGGGCCCACGCGCAGCAGCCGACCGCCGGCAATCTCGAAAAGCTGTCCGAGTTCAAGACCACCGGCACGCCGATGGACATCCCGCAGATTCCGCAGACCGGTACGAAGGCGGAGGCGATCAAGAAAAATCTCGCCCGGATCAAGCTGCCGCGCGGGTTCAAGATCACGCTCTATGCCATCGTGCCGGATGCCCGCCACATGGCGGTCGGACCGCAAGGCGTCGTGACCTTCGTCGGCACGCGCAAGAGCAAGGTGTGGGCCGTCACCGACCGCGACAAGGACCGCGTCGCCGACGAGGTCAAGGAGTTCGCGCCCTCGATCGGCTTCGCCATTCCCAACGGCGTGTGCTTCTCCAAGGATGGTTTTCTGTTCATCGTCGAGCAGAACCGCGCGCTCGTGTTCCCCGCCGCCGAGTTCTTCTACGAGGGCCCGGACGTCGCGGCCTTCGTGGTCGTGAAGCAGGGCGAGCTGATCCCGCGCGAGGAGGAATCCTATAACCACACCGCGCGCGTATGCCGCATCGGACCGGACGACAAGCTCTACGTCACGCTCGGACAGCCCTTCAACGTGTTCGCGCCGGAGAAGATGGACCTCTACAAGAAGACCGGCATCGGCGGCATCGTCCGCATGAGCCGCGAGGGCAAGGACCGCGACGTCTTCGCCTGGGGGGTGCGCAACTCGGTGGGCATGGACTTCAATCCAAGGGACCGCGCGCTTTGGTTCACCGACAACCAGGTCGACGGCATGGGCGACAACCAGCCGCCCGGCGAGCTCAATCGCGCCGACAAGGCCGGCATGAATTTCGGCTTTCCCTATTTCGGCGGCGGCAAGACGCGCACCACCGAATACAAGGACCAGACGCCGCCCGCCGACGTCACCTTCCCGCAGGTCGAGATGGACGCCCACGCCGCCGATCTCGGCATGACGTTCTATACCGGCCGCATGTTCCCGCAGCGATACCGCGGCGGCATCTTCTCGGCGCAGCACGGCTCCTGGAACCGCACCACGCCGATCGGCGCGCGCGTCATGTTCACGACGCTCAAGGGGGACGGCACCGCCGACAAGACCGAGGTGTTCGCCGAGGGCTGGCTCACCGAGAACGGAGAATATCTCGGCCGGCCGGTCGACATCGCCCAGCTGCCGGATGGATCGATCCTGGTGTCCGATGATTTCGCCGGCGCGATCTACCGCATCGCGTTCGAGGGTCAGTGAAACCAAGCTTTCGGGCCGCGCCTGCCGCGGCGTGGCCCGTCACCTCGCTCGGGATGATGGGAATGCCGCGCCATCGCCGCGCCGGGCTGATGCTCGCGCTTGCCGATCCTGCCGCTCGTTGCGAGCGTGCCGGCGGGCGCGGGCGACATCGCCGCCGGCCGCCGCAAGGCCTTGCAGTGCCAGGCGTGCCATGGCCTCGATGGGCTTTCGAAGCTGCCGGAAGCCCCGCATCTCGCCGGCCAGCCGGAGCGCTATCTCGTCAAATCGCTCGACGAGTACCGCACCGGTGCGCGCAAGGACGACATGATGGCGCTGATCGTCAAAAATCTCAGCGACCAGGATATCGCGGACCTCGCCGCCTACTACGCCGCGATCGAAGTTTCGGTGCAGCCTCCGAAGTGAGTCTCTAGAACCGCGAGCCACGCACTCGGTCGCCTTGCACGATGGCTCGCGCCCCAACCTACCCTCCCCCTTGTGGGGATCGTTGCGTAATTGGCTTGTGATCCATGAGGTTGCGTATTGCGGTCGCGATTGGGGAGAGATGGGACGGCTTTGCAGGACCGGCTTGCGTATATGTGGTTCTGAGCAGCTGCAAGACGCACCTCTCCCGTCATCCGGCCAACTTGAGCGCGCGCGTCATGTTGTAGGCGAGCCCGACCAGGTGCAGATGCGCAGTATTCTTGGCGAGCCCGACATAACGGACACAGTCGAAGCCCATCCATCGCTTGAGTTGGCGAAGACGCCCTCCACCTGTGCCCGGATCGGGGCAATCAATGCGTTGTGGCGCTTCTGGGAAGCGCGCAATGGCGGCCCGCCGCCCCAGCTCTTGTGCATGATGCGGTCTTTGATCCGCAGCGAGCGCAGCCAGGCTCGCCGTACTTTCTTGGCATAGGCCTTGTCGGCATAGACGCCTTCTTGGCGCCGCAAAGAACGCGTCGGCGATCACCGTTTCGTTGACATTCGCCGGCGTCAGAGCGAGGCGACGGATCAGCCGCGTCTCCACGTCCACCCCGGCATGCGCCTTGTAACCGTAGTGGGTGCCACGCCGGCCCTGGCGCGCCGTCAGCGCAGCGTCTCCGTCCACCGGCGACGCGTCTTCCTTGTCGGCGGCGTCTTCCCGCCCAGGCCGGAATGGCGTCTCTACCAGCGTCGCATCGGTCTTCTGCCGCCGCCGGAGCGAAGCGGAGGCGGGCGGGGTGGGGGTCGCGGTTGTTGCGCGCGGTGTGTCCACCAACAACGACCCCCACCCCCAACCCCTCCCCACAAGGGGGAGGGGAGCACACCGAGTCCGTGGCAGCGGTGATCGAGTTCAACGGTACGCGGTCGGCGCCGTTGGTCGTGACGCGATCGTGTGGAAACCGCAATATTGGAGGCACGCGACGCCGCCTATATATGTGACCCTGCGCCGCCGTTCGCCAAGGAGTGCGTCATGATCTTCGACCCCACCACGCTGACCGGGATCCACACTTGGCGGCGGGAATCATCGTCGTCATCGGTCTGCTGAGTGCGCGGACATTGCCGGGGTGGACGGCTGTTTCTCACCACCGCGGTGGCCACGAGCGTCACCGCGCCATTACCGCTCGGTGGCGAGCGAATGGCTCGGTTAAGACGGCGCAGCGGCGACCTTGTCATCATCGACAAATTCCAAGATGCCTTATGCGACGTCGCAGTTAACGAGGCCCTTCTAGCTGGCCCCACATCAGTGGGACAACCAGAGGCGTTGCGAGTGCAACCGCTATGACCGCAAAAGCGAGAAGATCGAGCATGTCTACCTCCCCTGACTCGGCCTGGTATCTCCTGGGATTATGCGGTGCGCACTACTACGGCCTGTGATCTTGCGCACACAGGCCAGTCGATTTTGCCGCGCGCACGTACTCATTGCGCACGAAATACTCATAAAGCCTGGTCATCGTCATCGGAGCGTTTCGAACCGCGGGACTAATCTCCGAAGCCGACAGACGGATCGAGCTGTATTTGGCACTGATGCTGTTGTGCAGTTGACGGCTGACTAAGCCTGTGGCTTTGCGCCAGATAATCCAACGCAAGCACCGTCAGCGCGCCGGCGACGCTGGGAGCAGAGCACGCAATGGCGATTTGCGTGCATCGTTGAGCCAGCTGGGTGTAGTCTTCAGAAGGGACCATTGCCCGCCTCCTTATGCGCTGCTGCTAGGGGCATGCGCTGCTGCTAGGGGCCGCGGGGATACCGGCAGCCGCCGATGGACAGCGGTCGCTCCTCTGCTGTGGTCTGTGATGGAACAGTTTTATTATTATTGGTCGTATGCTACCAAAGCACAACATAATTGTTTTGATCGAAACAATAAGCGATCTTTATGGCGATGCGGAGCTTCAATTTGGATCAGCTCAGAGCCTTCGTCGAAGTGGTGGAGCGTGGCAGCTTCACTGCCGCGGCAAAGCAGTTAAATCTGACGCAGCCTGCGGTGACGCATCAGGTCCAGGAACTGGAGCGGCGTTTGAATGTTACGCTCGTGGAACGGCTCGGCAAGCGCGCCCACTTGACCGAGGCGGGCGAGAAATTGATCGAGCATGCTCGAAGTCTGCTAGAAGCGGACTCTGTCGCGCGCGTAGCCATGCGCCGGTTCGCCGATGGATGGCTCGAGCGAGTCCGTATTGGCACCAGCATGACCGTGCTGATGTACTTGCTGCCACCAATCCTGCGACAGCTTAAGACGGCTCACCCCCAACTGGAGATTCGCCTCAAAGCCGGTCTGACGACGACGACTCTGCAAATGCTGAAGATGAACGCGCTCGACCTCGGTCTGTGTGCAATTCCGATCGAAGATCCGGCGTTTGAGACGGTCCCGCTCTTTAGGGACGAACTCGTCGCCATTCTGCCTGCGAACGTAGGACCTGTACCAAAGAAGGTTACGCCTGCATTTCTTTCTCGGTGTCCCCTGATTCTCGGCAACGAAAATTCGGCGCTACGTCGAGCGGTCACGGATTGGCTAGCGCCCGCCGGTCCCCCACCTAAGCCAGTCATGGAGTTCGATAACGTCGAAGCGATCAAGAGTCTTGTGGCAGTGGGACTTGGAGTTTCGATTGTTCCCAGCCTTAGCCTGGGCGGGGGGCATGTTCCAGCAGCGAATATGATCGTCGCGCCACTCAGTCCACGCGTGAGTCGACAGGTCGGATTGGTCAAGCTACGTGGAAAGCGGAGCACCGATGGCATGAAACTCGTCTGTGCCGCAATGTTGACACTACGTGGCCGCGGGTAGCGTCCGCTAATGCTAGATTGCAGGTTTCAGGGAGGGCACCGTTAAGAGAAACCTCCAGTAGGCTCGCCCAGCCCGTACCGACCAAGGATAGCGGGACCCTGCGTACCGTCCGCGATCATCGCGGGCGCCGTCCAAACATGGCGCGTTTGAGACGTCCACCAATGTCCGTGCTACGGCCGCTTCGGGGGTAATCCGGACATTGCTCCAACATCGCCGCAGGGGCGAGTTTGACCCGAAGCAGCCTTGCGCTGCCGCGCTCGCTACGTAATCCCAGGCGATCGCCGCGAGGATTACGAGCGCGTCCGAGAGATCATGGTCGACGGAGACAGGTGGCCTCCGACGTTCGACGCTCCGACAGCACTTACGCCAGGATCGAGAAGTCGTCCGCCTGCAGGCTGCTCAACTGCACCCCCAGCAACGTGACGGTGTCGGTCCCCGCCGTGATGACGGTGTCCTCGCCAACCTGCTGGCTCGCCATCAGGACCGCTTCGGGGCTCTCGAACAGTTCATCGTCAAACTGGATGTGGTCGTTGTTCTTGAAGTCGGTGATGACATCGTCGCCGAAACCAGCATTGAAAACGAACAGATCGGGGCCGTTTCCTCCGGTCAGGTCGTCATCGCCCGTGCCGCCATTCACGGTGTCCTTGCCGTTGCCGCCATCGAGGTCGTCATTGCCGGCGCCGCCGTCCAGGGAGTCCTCGCCGTTGCCTCCCATCAGCGTGTCAATGCCAACGCTGCCGAAGAGCATGTCGTTGCCGTTGCCGCCCGTCAGCATGTCATCGCCGCCGCCGCCGTCGAGCACGTCGTTGCCGTTGCCGCCGCTGAGGGCGTCATTCCCCGCCAAGCCTAGGATGGCGTCATTGCCATTTGTCCCGGGAAGCACATCGTCGACGTCGCCTCGGGTGCCTGTCACGACATTGTCGATGTCATCGGCGATGGCGACCAGCTGACCCCGGATTTCGCCCCCAGGGAAATCGCGCGAATGGACATTGAAGTAGAGGTCTACCGCCGTTCCCACCGTGGCCGAACCGAGTTCGTCGGCGAAGTCGGTGATTGTAACGCCATCCGGGTTGGGCGGGTCCGATTGTTCCCAGACGCCGCTCACCGTCCAGGAGCCATCGGGATTAAGTGCAACAGCAAGATCGTCGTTGTCTTGATTAAGAGCCGGATTCGCGTCGATCTGCCCGAAGACAATGGGTGCGTTCATGCCCGCACCCGCAGGGCCGTGAAAATGCGTGCGGGTGGCATCGTCGTCGATCGTCGGCGTCTGAGGCGGGAGACCCGCAGCCAGGCCGAAATCGAGGCCCTGGATGTCGAACGAGTAGCTCGCGGCTACCTCCGCGCTGTCGAAGATGACCGTCCCGACGCCGCTTGCCGTCGAGCCGTCCCCTCGGGTGGTGTCACTTCCTGCTCACCTTTGAGAATTACGCGGAATACAGTGGACATGGATCCTCCCTAGCTGCTTTCAGCATCTGTGGCCGCTACCGGCATTAACGCCGGGTGCCAGGAGAAACTCCCTTCCCAAGTTTCACAAATTCGTTATGCAGCCATCGAAAACTGGTTCCGCGACTGACAAGCGCGGGGAAACGAGGCACCCACGCGCCAATACTGCGCACGCAAAGGGCTCAGGGCTCTGGCGCTTGATTGAGGAGGTAAAATGATAGATGGCAATCTTCGACCGCCCATCAGATCCTCTGCTCCAGAAACCCCTATTCTGCCGCCAAAGCTGATTTGGGACACTCGCACGTTTCAGATTCTCTGGCCGCCAGCGGCAGTGCGTTCGTTTGCGTGGTCACACGAACAAACAGGTCCAACGCCCTCTCAATTCGTCAAGCGCTTTTCCGTTCCGTGGACGGCACTTACTTTCGGGGCGGTTTATGGGCGGGTGGAGTTGCTAAAACGCCAAGCGAGGCCAACCACGTCGCCCGCGCCAGCAGCCGCGGCAACGGGTCGACGTGATTTCGTCGACAGCTTCGGACCCCGCGACCTCGTCGACCGACTGCACCAGCGTGATCGCGGTGCGGTGGCAACTTGCAGTTGGCGGCATCCACACCCCTATTCGGGCTTCCGAGCCATCCAGAAAATCGCTACCATTCACGCTGTTCTAAAAGTCTGAAAATCCCAGGGAGAGAGCTGCGATGAACAAGACATTTATCGTCGCCGCAGTGGCGCTCGCGTCGCTCGGCGTGACGTCCGGCGTCGAAGCACAACAGCAGCCGGCGCAACAGGCGGCGCCGCAACTGCCGCAAGCGCCGAACATGACGTTCTTTGTCATCAGCGCCGGGCCCGGCAAGGGCGCCGATCTCGGCGGCCTTGAAGGCGCCGACCAGCATTGTCAGCAACTAGCGCAGCGCCACGGCGCGGGAGGAAAAACCTGGCGCGCCTATCTGAGCACCCAGGCTGCCGACGCCAAGCCGGCCGTCAATGCGCGTGACCGCATCGGCAACGGTCCGTGGCAGAATTTCAAGGGCGAGATCGTCGCTAAAAACGTCGACGATCTGCACAGCGACAGTAACACGCTTGGTGCGAACACGTCGTTGACCGAGCGGGGCCAGATCATTCCTGGCGTGGGCTTTGCACCGAACCGTCACGACGTCCTGACCGGCTCAACCCCGGAAGGCCGCGCTTTCCCGGCCGGTGAGGATCGCACCTGTCGCAACTGGACGAGCAGCACCCAGGGCGCGGCCATGGTTGGCCATATCGACCGCAAGGGGTTGCGCGACGATGTGGCGTCGCGGTCGTGGAATTCATCGCATCCCTCGCGCGGGACCGACGGCGGCTGTAGCCAGAGCGATCTGCGCGGCACTGGCGGCGACGGGCTGTTCTATTGCTTCGCCGCCCAGTAGTGCGGTTTTGGAAGCGTTGGGTGGCCGGGCATACAAGGCCCGGCCACGTTTATTTGGAGGGTTCGCGATTTAGCGGCTCAAGCGTGTTCCGGTGCCGAGAAACTTCGGCGTGTCACCAGAAGCGATCGCGTGAGGCTCTGCGATGTCTGCGTTTGACGCGGTGAAACTGAAGATCGGTCCAGGTGATCCCGAGTGCCCCGAACCCGAAGTTCGCACACCTTTGCCGCGAGTCCGATTGCGAACTTCGGGTTCAAAAGGGGCACTAGAATCATGAGTTGCTAGTGTTCCTCGATTCCGAAGTTCGCATGAGAGTGTGCCGCAAGTGCTTGCGAACTTCGGAATCGGGACACTAAAGCAGGTTCCGCCCATTTTGACCCAAGACTGTCATTGCCGGGCTTGACCCGGCAATCCATCCTCTTCGTCAAACGTTCTTGCGAAGAGTGATGGACCCGCGGGTCAAGCCCGCGGGTGACGCATTTGGCACAGAGTGGCGAGTCAAATACATCGGAATGCGCTCTAGTGAGGAAAACCGGCATGATCATCGTCCATCACCTCGACGACTCCCGGTCACAGCGCATTCTGTGGCTGTTGGAGGAGCTGGGCGTCCCTTACGAGATCAGGCAGCATAAGCGCGATCCGAAGACCCTCGTTGCACCGCCCGAGCTGAAACAGGTTCACCCGCTGGGCAAATCGCCGGTGATCGAGGATAACGGGCACGTGGTCGCGGAGTCCGGCGCCATCATCGACTATATCTTGCGCCGCCATGGGCATGGCCGGCTGCAGCCGGCACCATCGAGCGCGAGCTATGATGAGTATGTGCAGTGGATGCACTACGCCGAAGGCTCGGCCATGCCGGCCCTGACCATCAGGATCATTGTCGCCCGCGTGGGCGATGCCGCGGCTGCGGTGTTGCCCCGTCTCGATGCCCAGATTGCACTGCAGCTTGGCTACATCGATAGCAAGCTGGAGGGTCGTCAATACATTCTCGGGAATGAACTGACGGCCGCTGACATCCAGCTCAGCTTTGTGGGTGAATTTGCGGCCGCGCGGTTCGGCATCTCTGACTATACGAACATCGAAGCCTGGATGAAGCGCTTCCAGGCTCGGCGCGCCTACAGGGTTGCGCTGACCCGCGGGGGTGCGTACAGCTTTGCATCGTGAGGACTTGGCTCGAGCAGCAGCAGGCAAGTGCGGGCGGTCGAGTGGTGGAAGGAGATCAGCTATGACAATGATCCGTATCACCGCCGTGACCGTGCTCGCCTTGGGCGCGCTGACCCTCATCGACATGCGTCCGAGCGTTGCCGAAACTTATCGCCCCTGGTGCGCGCAGTACTCCGGAATGAACGGCCCCAGAAACTGCTCCTTCAGCTCATTCGAGCAATGCATGATGACAGCGGGCCCCGGCACCGGAGCTTCGTGCGTGCAGAATCCGTTTTATCTGGCGTACGGGCCGGGCAGCGCGGGGCCTGCCACGACGAGTCAGGGTCGCCGAACCAGGCGGTAGTACCCCGCGCTGCCGGTCCGAGACCGGCAGTCGTCCGGTGCGCCGATGCGGGTACGAGCATTGAACCGGCGCACAAGATGGGGCGGGGGGCGGGCCAGGAAAATTCCCGCGCGGGCTGGTCGCGGCCGCGGGGGCGGCCCGCCCCCGCCGCAGCAACGACGAATCACTGGATGATGTCCCCAATGAGCCCCCCGTCGAAGTCGGATATATTGGTGAGACCGTGCATCACGATCCCGGTTTCCATGATGCCGTTGGCATTGAGATCGCCGAACAGGAAGCCGTTGACGCCATCGCTGACAAAAACGTAACGGATATTGCCGGTCATGTGGTCTTTCGCCCAGTCCTTCGCATCGTCGTAGCCGGAACCGATCGTTAAGCCGGGGATTTGTTTCTCGATGTAGTTGGCGGACGACCCGACGATCGGCATGTCGAGCCAGTCGTCTACGGGGTTGAAGTCCATGATGTGATCCGGGTCCGTCACCTTGCTGTCGGTGTAACCGTTCTGGGCGTTCTGTAACTTGAACTCGAACGTGTCGTAGCCAGCGCCGCCGGTCAGATAGTCCATGCCGGCTTCTCCGGTCAGAATGTCGTGGCCCTCATCGCCGTAGAGCGCATCGTTGCCGGTCCCGCCGTACAGAAAATCCTGGTCGTCGCCGCCGTACAGCTGGTCGCCGTGTTCCTCGCCATAGATGATATCCCGGCCATCGCCGCCCACGCACAGGTCGCTGCCCGTACCGCCGTATATCCAGTCCCGACTGTCGCCTCCATAAAGTTTGTCATGGCCACCATAGCCGTACAGATAGTCGACTGAGCCGAGACCGTAGATCACGTCCATAAGGTCGGTGCCGTGCAGGTGGTCTGAGTAATCGTCGTTGTAGGTGGCCCCGCTGCCGGTCCATTTGCCCCAGATGTAAGCCATTTGCTGTCTCCTCTTCGTATGCGATGGGCGCGGCCGCCACGGCGGCTCGGCACGTTCGCGTTGATCCCATCCACCGAATTCGGAACTAGCTAGGCTGCAGTGCGTGCTTCATAGCGTTGGTCTATGGAGCCCGCGTCTCCGCACAATGTTGTCAGCCGCCGGAACTGAAAGGTTCATTGTTCCGCAAGCGCCGTGACCGTGACTTCATCCTCGCGCAACGACAGCCCTTAGCTCTTTGTTTTCGGCAATCACGCGTACGGGCGATCTATGCGCGGCACCTCACGGGGCGGACCTTCAGGACCTTAAATGTTCTGAAATTTGCGGAAAGTGTAGAACCCGATCGTTTGGGCACCCAACCAATCAGTGGTGGGAAGGCCGAGCGACGAGCAACCGGCACAGACCGCTGCTCGAGATCGCTTGCGATACCACCTGAGCGGGCCGAGCCGCCGCGCGGCGGCCGCCTCTCATCGCACACGAGAGGAACAGCAAATGGCCTACATTCCCGGAACGTCCTTTAACTACGACGGGTGGTACTTCGACTGGTTCGACGACGATCTGCACGGCAAGCCCGAAGACGACACGATCGCAGGCCTTGGTGGAAACGACCACCTCTGGGAGAGGGCGGCGACGACGATATGTACGGTGGTGACGGGGACGACTGGATATTGCCGACCCAGTCGTTTGTGATTGGCGCCTGGGGCGAGGACTTCGCAGACGGCGGAAATGGCCATGATGCTTTGCTATTCGACTCAACCACCGACGACGTCGAGCTTTGGGGCGGCGGTGGTTGGGATACAATCGCCGGCGGAAGCGGGAACGACATACTCTACGGTGATAACCCCCCTTACCCAACTGAAGACTGGGATCCAACCGAGCCCCACCCCAAAGTTTACTACACGCCCCCCGGTAATGACACCGTCTATGGAAACGACGGCAACGACAAGCTCGTCGGCGGCTTAGGCAGTGATTACCTCGACGGCGGCGACGGCAACGACTATCTGTACGGCGGGGATATCAACAAATTCTCCGGTTGGCCTGAGGATCACGATACCCTCATCGGCGGTGCCGGCCATGACGTGATCGATGCCGCGAATAGGTCCGATATGACCGGCGGCAGCGGCCACGATAAATTCATCGTCGACGAAGTGCAGGAACTCGGCGGTCCCAACCACATTACGGATTTCGAGGCCGCCCACGACCGGTGGTACGGGGCGTGGGATACGATCGGCGTGGACGGCCCTGACGGCACCGCGTCGAACTACGACGAATGCACGTGGGACTTCGGCGCGGGTTATGATTCAGCCAAAGGCTTTGCCGAAAATTACTTCGCCGCCGACTCCTACATTGGCGGCGACCTCCGCTACTTGTTCATCACCGACGGCGTCGACGGCTACTTCTTTGCCGACACCAACAGCAACGGGAAGATGGATGCAGCCGTTGTTCTGGACGGCTTAAACGCGCTGTCGGACTTCAATTACAAGAACGTGGTGAACGACCCCGCTTCCGACTATTTCTTCTAGGCGTCCGCCGCCGCTTGCGCGCCCCCTGAATAGGGGGCAGCGCAATGCGCACATTTCTGTCCGCCCGATCTGTCGAGGTCGCGCGATCAGTCGAAATATCGCTGAGAACTCCTGCATCAGGTAGCGCCTCTTTCTTATTGCTGGATTGACCTCCCATTTGGGAGTGGTTGGCGCTCTATTTTTGCGTGTATTTCGGCCGGATTCTTCTCGATTCCGAAGACAGGTCTCTCGATGAAACTGCTCGTGACGGTGCTGGCGACGGCACTGACTGCTCAAATTGCGGGGGCGCAGACCGATCCATCTTGGGGCGGCGCTCCAGATGTGCCGGCGCTACCGGACCCGCACAATCGTCCTTACCAATCGAAACAACGGGAATGGCCGGACGGACCAAACAAGCAGTTTCTGCAGGGCCTGCAACGGCCCGACAATCACAAGAATTTGCATCGCGACGAGAATTCGCGATCCTGCTGCGATGCTGGCGACGTCGTGAAAACCAAGTTCATGGTTGAGCCCGCCGGCACTCCCGAGCTTGGGGACTATCCCGAAGATCGCTGGTACGCATGGCTTAACAATAAATGGGTGATGGTGCCGCCCGACAAGATCGTGCCCGATTACGCGCCCGACGGACAAGCTTACCTGTTCATGCTCGCCAACACGATTGTTTGCTTCGTGCGACCGAAAGGCGGCCTCTGAGCGGCAGTGGCTCAACGTGGGCCGCGATCGCGGGATAGCGCGCAGTCACAGCAATAGAATTTATTTAGAACCAGAGTCCCCGCCGCAGCGACGACGAGGGTTCATCTACACTCAGAAGTCAGAACTCATTTCCATAAGAACCCCCTGAATCGCCATCTGTAATCATTGGATTTCCACTTTTCAGAACGATTCAGGTCCGCCCCAAGGACCGGCTACCCTTCCACTGGCAGGCTAGAGATGAGGCAAACCGACTGCGCCACGGCGGTCGGGGGGCTGGTATGATTGGCGGCGGCACCTGGGAGGGAGCCCCCTATGTTCAACATGCGGCGGCGCGAGTTCATCACGCTGCTCGGCGGCGCGGCGGCTGCCTGGCCGCTCGCGGCGCGCGCGCAGCAGCCGGGGATGCCGGTGGTTGGTTTTTATCCCCCCTGGCACCCAGTGCGGGTGGTCACTTGCATGAAGTTTTCCGCCGGGGGCTTGCCGAAGCCGGCTACGTCGATGGCCAGAATGTCACAATCGACTATCGCTTGGCGGGAGGTCGATATGACTAGTCGCCGACCAAGCCGCCGCTCTGGTCCGACGCCAGGTGAGCGTAATCGCCGCGGCGGGGAGCCTCCCTGCGGTCGCGGCCAAAGCGGCAACACAGACGATCCCGATTGTCTTCTTCGTTGCGGAAGATCCGGTCAAGTTGGGCCTTGTCGCGAGCCTCTCCCGTCCGGGCGGCAATGCAACCGGTCTCAATTTTTTTACAGCCGAAGTGAACGCAAAACGGCTCGGGCTATTGCGTGAGTTGGTGCCCGCAGCCGTTCGGGTCGCGGTGCGAGTGAATCCAGAGAACACGACAAATACGTCGTCCACACTCGCAGAGCTAGAACCGGCCGCTCACGCGCTCGGGCTGCAGGTCCAATTCTTCAACGCCACCACCAGCCGCGAGATCGACGCGGCGTTCGCGGCGATTATGCTCGGCCGGCCCGATGCCCTGTTCGTCGCCCCGGACGGCTTCTTCACTGGCCGGCGGGTCCAACTGGCCGCGCTGGCGGCACGCCATGCGCTTCCTGCGACCTATTCGGTACGTGATTTTGTCGAGGTCGGTGGATTGACAAGCTATGGCGCCAGCCTAGCGGATGCGTATCGGCAAATCGGAGTGTATGCCGGCCGCATTCTCAAGGGCGGGAAGCCCGCAGACTTGCCGGTCATGCAATCGACCAAGTTCGAGCTGGTCATCAACGCTCAGATCGCCCGGATGCTCGGCATCGACGTGCCGCCTTCACTGCTTGCTCGCGCCGATGAGGTGATCGAATGAAACGGCGCGAATTCATCACGCTGCTCGGCGGTGCGGCGGCGAGTGCATGGCCGCTTGCTGCGCGCGGGCAGCACGCTAAAAGCCCCGTTCGGATAGGCTTCCTGCCACTCGGTTCAGCGTCCAACACCTATGACCGGTCGCTTGTTGAAGCGTTCCGAGAGGGCTTGCGGCAGGTCGGCCTCGTCGAGAACCGAGACATCGTTCTCGAAGTCGTATGGATCGCCGGCGATCCTGACCATGCAGTGAGTGATTTGGTGCAGCGCGGGGCCGAACTGTTGGTACCTTGCGGTACAAGCGCATCGGTGGCTGCAAAACGGCAAACGTTGACGATTCCTATTGTATTCATCAGCGTGGGCAACCCCATCGGCATCGGGCTGGTTGAGAGCCTGTCAAGGCCGGGCCGTAACGCGACCGGGTTCAGCGATGTACTTGCGGACCTGGGCGGTAAGCAGGTCGACCTCGCCATGCAGCTGCATGAGCGGCAAAGGACGGTTGACTATCTTTGGCATACTGAATGGGCGGACGGGCAACACAGGCTTCAAGTCGCCGAACAAGCCGCCCAATCAGCTGGTGTGAAGCTTCAATCAAGAGGGATTGCTGACGTCGCCGAAGTAAACGATGTCGTTTCAGCAGCGAAGACGAGTGGGGCGGTCGCGCTCATCATCCAGCCCAGCCCGTTCACGTACCAGCAACGAGATCGGATCATCGGGTCCGCGATGAAACATGGTCTGGCAACGATATTCGCTTTCCCAATAGCGGCAAGGGAGGGCGCATTGATCGCGTATGGCCCAGACTACGTCCACATGTATCGCAGGGCTCCGTTCTACGTTGACCGCGTCCTCAAGGGCACGAAGCCCGCCGATCTCCCCGTCGAGCAGCCCACCAAGGTCGAGCTACTCGTCAACCTCAAGACCGCCAAGACGCTTGGACTCAGCATTCCGCTTTCACTGCTCATTCGCGCCGACGAGTTGATCGAATGAAGCGCCGCGACGTTCATCACCCTGCTCGGCGGCGCGGCGGCCTGGCCGCTTCGGCCGCTCGCGGCGCAGCAGCAGAGCGAGCGGATGCGGCGCGTCGGTGTGCTCATGAATCTCGTCGCGGACGATCCCGAATTGCAAGCCCGCGTCGGAGCGTTCCTGCAGGGGCTGCAGGAATTTGGCTGGGCCCTCGGGCGTAACGTGCGAATGGACTATCGCTGGGGCGGAGGCGATGCCGACCGAACCCGTAGATACGCGACGGAATTGGTCGTGCTCGCGCCGGACGTCATCCTGACCAGTGGGTCCACCGCCCTGGCGCCGTTGCTGCAAGCGACCCGCAGCGTGCCGATCGTGTTTGCGCAGGTCCCCGATCCAGTCGGCGCGGGCTTTGTCACTAGCCTGGCGCGCCCGGGCGGCAATGCTACCGGCTTCTTGACCTTCGAGTACGGCCTGAGCGGCAAATGGCTGGAGCTGCTCACGCAGATCGCGCCGGGCGTGACACGAGCGGCGGTAATTCGTGACCCCGCCCAGTCAGCCGGGATCGGCCAATGGGGCGCAATCCAGGCCGTGGCGCCGTCGGTCAGGATGCTGGTAAGCCCGGTCAACGTCCAGCGACGCCGGCCAGATCGAGCGTGACGTCGCCGCCTTCGCGCGTGGCTCGAATGGCGGGCTGATCGTAACGTCGAGTCCGTTGGCCGGGCTTCACCGCGATCTGATCGTCACGCTTGCGGCCCGGCATCGATTGCCCGCGGTCTACTACCAACGCGTCTTCGTCACCGCCGGCGGGTTGATCTCATACGGGCCCGACTTCATCGACCAGTACCGGCGCGCGGCTGGTTATGTCGACCGCATCCTCAAAGGCGAAAAGCCCGCCGACTTGCCGGTGCAGGCGCCGACCAAGTACGAACTCGTGATCAACCTCAAGACAGCGAATGCGCTCGGCCTCGAAGTTCCGCCGACGCTGCTCGCGCGCGCCGACGAGGTGATCGAATGAGGCGGCGTAAACCTTCGCCTACACGCCTACCCTTGCGGTTGCAGCGCGGGGAGTGTGATTGATTTTCGGCGCGGACCGTCCTTTAGAGCTTCTGCCGACAAATAGCACTCCGATTTGACGAGACGGTCTTCTTTAACGACCCGTTCGCATTCTTCGAGAGGACTTTTAATCCGGTACATGTAATCGCCCTCTCGATCGGGCATCGAGGCAACTATCCTGTAATCACCATGAGTCTCGGAGCGAAGCATGATGTCCGGAATCCAGGTCACCACTTCACCAACGCTGAATTGGCGCATCGCCTTCTCCCCCCGTTTTAACGATTTCTGGCACCCCACCTTCTCATCGCTGCTTCAGCCTCCGTGGCGACTGCGACGAAAAGAGGAAGCAAACGAGACTATTTCAAGACCAGCAAAACCAAGGCCTCGAAATGCCTGCCACCTTGCTCGCCTTGCGCCGACGAGCTCATCGAATGAAAAGCGCGACTTCCGGTAATGGCACGTTTGCGACGTCCACGGGTGCAAGCTACACGGCCGCTTTCGGGCGTAATACGGACGTTGAACGGACGTCCCCTCAGGGCCGACTTTGACCGACAACGGACATCGACCCCGAGATGCCCCACCTCGATTCAGAACAATTCAGGTCTGCCCCAAGGACCGGCTGACCTTCCACCGGCAGGCTGGAAGTGCGGCAAACCGACTGCGCCATGGCGGTCGCCGGCTGGTATGATCGGCGGCGGCAGAGCGTGGGAGGGAGGAAGCCCATGCCTAGCATGAGACGGCGCGATTTCATCACGCTGCTGGGCGGCGCGGCGACCGCTTGGCCGTTCA
Organism: uncultured Alphaproteobacteria bacterium; assembly: GCA_963827585.1. Lineage (GTDB taxonomy): Bacteria > Pseudomonadota > Alphaproteobacteria > Rhizobiales > Xanthobacteraceae > VAZQ01. The sequence goes on along the minus strand of CAWHCK010000051.1, from coordinate 203,504 downwards.
CCGGGCGCGCACAGGAGCGCGTACGCCGAGTTGGCGTTCTCATTGGCGCTGGCGGCGCGAATGATGAGGAGGCGCAAGCACGCAAATCCGTGTTGGAGCAGGGGCTAGAACGAGCTGGCTGGGTCGAAGGCCGCAATCTGCGGATCGACTACCGCTTCCCTGCGGCCAATCCGGAGGCGACCCGCAGATACGCGGCCGAACTCGTCGCTCTCGCGCCCGACGTCATCGTTTTAAGCGGCACCGCGTCCATGGCGCCGGTGCTGCAGGCGACCCGCACGGTGCCGATTGTGTTCGTCAATGTCGCCGATCCGGTGGGCGCCGGCTTTGTCGACAGCCTGGCTCGACCGGGCGGAAACGTCACCGGATTTTTGCAGTTCGAGTACAGCCTCAGCGGAAAGTGGGTGGAACTGCTCAAGGAGATCGCACCGCGCGTGACACGCGCGGCGGTCCTGCGCGACCCCACAATTACCTCGGGGATCGGCCAGTTTGCCGTCGTCCAATCCGTGGCGCCTTCGGCCGGAATGGAGGTTATTCCGATCAACGTGCGCGACCCCGCCGAGATCGAACGCCGCTTCGGGGCTTTCGCGAACTCTCCGAATGGCGGAGTGATTGCAACCGCGAGCGCGCTGGCAGTGGTCCATCGCGATCTACTCGTTGCGCTGGCGGCACGGCACCGGCTGCCCGCGATCTATCATCGGAAGGTTTTCGTCGCTGCCGGCGGCCTCATCTCCTACGGGCCCAATCTTATCGACCAGTTCGGCCAGGCAGGCGGCTATGCTGGCCGCATCCTCAATGGCGAGAAGCCAGCCGACCTGCCGGTGCAGGCGCCGACCAAGTACGAGCTGGTCGATCAACCTCAAAACCGCCAAGGCGCTTGGCCTCGAAGTGCCGCCGACACTGCTCGCCCGCGCCGACGAGGTGATCGAATGAAACGGCGCGAGTTCATCACGCTGCTCGGCGGCGGCAGCCGCTTGGCCGCTCGCGGCGCGTGCGCAGCAGCGCGAGCGCATGCGGCGCGTTGGCATCCTCATGAACGCAGCGGCGAGAGGATTCGGAAGCCCAATCCCACGTCGCTGCGTTCCAGCAAGGCATGCAAGAACTCGGCTGGAGCGTCGGCCGCAACCTTCGCATTGATCTTCGTTGGGGCGGCAACGATCCTGATCGCTGGCGCCGATACGCGGACGAACTGGTGGGACTTTCGCCGGATGTGATCGTCGCGGCAGGAGGCGTGATCGTTTCATTTCTGCAAAGAGTGAGCCGTACCGTGCCGATCGTGTTCGCGCAATCGATCGATCCGGTCGGCGCCGGCGTCGCCGCGAGCCTGGCGCGTCCGGGCGGCAACGCCACCGGATTCGCTCAGTTCGAATACGGCCTGAGCGGCAAGTGGCCAGAGCTTCTCAAGGAGGTCGTGCCCGGACTGAAGCGGATCGGCGTTCTGCGGGAGCCGGCCAATCCCGCCGGAATCGGACAATGGGCGATCATTCAGACAGCAGCCGCAGCAGCCGGAATAGAGGTGAGCCCGCTCGCGGTGCGCGACCCCGGCGAGATCGAACGCGGCATTGCCAGCTTCGCGCGTGAGCCGAACGGAGGCCTGGTCGTGGCGGTGGGCTCCAGCACCACCTTGCATCGCGGAGCAATCACCGCGAGCGCGGCACGGCATCAGTTGCCCGCGGTCTATCCCTATCGCTTCTTCGTCACCGCCGGCGGGCTGATCTCTTACGGGCCCGACCTGCTTGGGCAATACCGGCGTGCGGCCGGTTACGTCGATCGCATCCTCAAGGGCGAGAAGCCGGCCGACCTCCCGGTGCAGGCGCCTACCAAGTACGAGCTGGTCGATCAACCTCAAGGCCGCCAAGGCCCTCGGCCTCGAAATGCCACCGACGCTGCTCGCCCGCGCCGACGAGGTGATCGAATGAAGCGCCGCGAGCTCATCACGCTCCTTGGCGGCGCGGCGGCTACGTGGCCGGTCACCACGAGCGCGCAGCAGGCTACAAAGATCTTTCGAATCGGATTCCTGGGGGCGACATGTCCCACTTAAGTCCGCAAAGCGGGCCAAAACGGACATTTGATCAGCTTGCTCTCTCCTAGCGATCTATGAGTGCGTGGCCTAAATTTCCGACGTGTCACGCCACGAATCCAAACGAGTACGCCAGCGGGCTTGCCGAGGCGGGGACTTGGCTCGAGCAGCAGCAGGCATGTGTGTCGGACGGTGTAGCTACAAATAGTGGTTGACTACGAAACGCGCCTGTAGTAAGATGCATCCATCCTCGCTCATGAGGGGCGTCTCCGGAGACGATCCTGCAGGCGGAGCGGGGAGTGGCGTCGACCGCGGCTCGTAACCCGCGGACACGAGACGCCGGGGCCGCGGCCGGGCATTAGCCCGGTTGCGTGGAGCCTTCGCGCCGGAGCCGGCAGCAATGCCGGCGACGGAAGCGGACCCTGGCCGACAGCGCCACGGTGGAGCGCCGAGAGGCGGCCTCCCGGTTGCGCGGGAGGGCCCACGCCTCGCAAGCGTGGCGTCGCGCTTTACGAGCGCGACATGTTCAAGGCTGGCGCCTCCCGGCGCTCCGCCCACCCCTCGTTTCGGGGGTGCTGTGAAGAGGAAGCAAGGAACCCGGCGCAGGAACGCCGGGAACGAAGAAACTGCGCTGTTTGACATCGTGAAGATGGAACGAGGCGAGTGGTGCATCGCCAATCGCTCGGCCATCGCGTCGACGGCAACGCACTCGGTCCCGGCCGAGGGCGCGCCTCGCTGCGTCCTCTTCGCTGCGTCCTCGGGGAACACGCCGGCACGCGCTTGCGCGATGGTTCGAGCCCCAACCTACCCTCCCCCTTGTGGGGAGGGTCGACCGCCGAAGCGAAGCGGAGGCGGGCGGGGTGGGGGTCGCAGTTGTTGCGCCGAGTCGCGTCCACCAACAACGACCCCCACCCCCAACCCCTCCCCACAAGGGGGAGGGGAGCACACCGAGTCCGCGGCGGCGGTGATCGAGACCAACGGGACGCGCTCTAGTTCGGCAGCCGCGCGCGATCGTGCGGCGGCGTGAAGTCGACCGGCGTTCCCTTGGGGATGACGCCGACCGGATTGAGCCGCGCGATCGACCAGTAATTGATGACGTAATAGCGCGCCTTCACGGTCTCGGCGATGCCCGGCATCTGGTAGAGCTCGCGCATGTAGTTCGAGAGATTGGGATAGTCGGCGATGCGCTGCCGGTTGCAGCGAAACAGCGAGAAATAGGCGACGTCGAAGCGCACCAGCGTCGGAAACAGCCGCCAGTCGGCCTCGGTGATCGCACCGCCGAGCAGATAGCGCTGGCGCGCGAGGCGCGCTTCGAGCTCGTCGAGGGTGGCGAACAGCGCATCATAGGCGGCCTCGTAGGCGGCCTGCGATTTCGCGAAGCCGCAGCGATAGACGCCGTTGTTGACGTTGGCATAGATGACGTCATTGAGCCGATCGATCTCGGCGCGCAGCGGCTTGGGGTAGAAGTCGGTGTCGTCGCCCGCGATGCCGTCGAACTCGCTGTTGAGCATGCGGATGATTTCGGAGGATTCGTTGTTGACGATCCGCCCGGTCTTGGTGTCCCACAGGGTCGGCACCGTGACCTTGCCGGTGTAATGCGCGTTGCTGGCGGTATAGGCCTGGTGCAGATAGCGGAAGCCGTTCACGGTGTCGGGGATGCAATCGGGGAAGGCCGGGTCGTCGTCGAACATCCAGCCTTGCTGCCGCAGTCCCGGGATGGAATAGGCGACCGTGATCGCGCCCTCGAGCTTCTTGACCGACCGATAGATCAGCGTGCGATGCGCCCACGGGCAGCCATGGGCGACATAGAGGTGGTAGCGCCCCGGCTCGGCCTTGAAGCCCGAGGAGCCGTCGGCGGTGATGCGGTCGCGGAAGCGGCTGTCCGCGCGCTGGAAATCGCCGCCGGCTCCCGTCTCCTGCGGCAGCTCGCCGTCGCGCCACGCGCCGTCGATCAGGACACCCATCACGCCGCCTCCCCGCGCGCCAGCGCCGCGGCGTTGCGAATGGCGGCGATGTTCGCGCGATACATGTCGGGCTTGCCGCCCTTGAACACCGCCGAGCCCGCGACCAGCACATTGGCGCCGGCCCGCGCCACCAGCGGAGCGATCTCGGCGGTGATGCCGCCGTCGACCTCGATGTCGATCGGGCGCGCGCCCGCCAGCGCACGCAGCCGGGAAATCTTGTCGGCCGCGAACGGAATGAACGCCTGGCCGCCGAAACCGGGATTGACCGACATCACCAGAATGAGATCGACGAGGTCGATGACCGGCTCGATGGTGCTCTCGGGCGTGCCCGGATTGAGCGTGACGCCCGCCTTCTTGCCGAGCGCGCGGATCGCCTGCAAGGAGCGGTGCACATGCGCCCCGGCTTCCACATGGACCGTGATGATGTCGGAGCCGGCCTTGGCGAAGGCTTCGAGATAGGGGTCGCAGGGCGCGATCATCAGGTGCACGTCGAGCACCTTCCTGGTGTGCGGGCGCAGCGCCTTCACCACGTCGGGACCGATCGAAATATTGGGCACGAAGTGCCCGTCCATCACATCGACGTGGATCCAGTCGGCGCCGGCGGCATCGACCGCGCGCACCTCCTCGCCGAGCCTGGCGAAGTCGGCGGCCAAGATCGACGGGGCGACAATGAGCGGCTGGCGCATCGCATCCTCCGGAGCGCGCCGTCCGCCTAACACGCCGGGACGGGGAGGGGCAACGCGCCTGCGCGGCGCTCGGCTGTGCAAAACGCTTTGAGCCGACCTGCCGCGGCGGCGATTGCCACCCATATGATAGGGTCAACCGTGGCAGGTCGGTGCGCTCGGCCGTCCGCGTGCGCAGGACGGCGCACATGTCAGGGAAAGGAATACCATGGCGCGCATCGATGCCGTCGTGCTCGGTGCCGGCATTGTCGGCACCTCGATCGGGCTGCATCTGGCCAAGCGCGGCCTTGCCGTCGCGCTGGTTGATCGCCGCGCACCCGGCCTGGAGACGTCGTACGGCAATGCCGGCGTGATCGAAGGCAACACCATCTTTCCACCCACGTTCCCATCGGATCCGCTCAAGCTGCTGCGGGTGGCGCTCAAGCGCGCGCCGGAAGCCAATTATCACCTGACCTTCCTGCCGCAGGTCGTGCCGTGGCTGATCGCGTTTCGCGCTGCGTCTCGCCCGCAGCGGCTGATCGAGACCGTGCGGGCGATGCGGCCACTGTTCGCGCGCGCGGTCGCGGAGCACGAGGCGCTGCTCGCGGATGCCGCCGCGACCCGCTATTTGCGCAAGGACGGCTGGCTCAAGGTCTATCGCAGCGACCGCACGTTCGCCGCGCTCAAAGGCGAGTTCGCGCTCGCGCAGGAATTCGGCATTCCCTACCGCACGCTCGACCTGGACGCGACGCGCGAGCTCGAGCCGAGCCTCGCGCCGGTGTTTCGCCATGCGGTCCATTGGCAGGGGGTCGCGAGCGTCACCGATCCGCTCGCCGTGACCAAGGCCTATGCCGCGCGCTTTGCCGCGCTCGGCGGCGCGGTGATGAGCGGCAATGCGCGCTCGCTCCATCGCGCCAATGGACAATGGCGGGTCGAGACCGCCGAGGGCCCGCTCGATGCCGCCGCGGCCGTCGTGGCGCTCGGGCCGTTTGCGCCCGACGTACTCGCACCCCTCGGCATCAGGCTGCCGCTCGGCATCAAGCGCGGCTATCACCGCCACTACCGCGGCGCCGGCAATGCCGCGCTCGCGCGGCCGGTGGTCGATACCGAAATCGGCTACTGCCTCGCGCCCATGGAGCAGGGGATTCGGCTCACGACCGGGGTGGAATTCGCCGCCCGCGATGCCCCGCCGACGCCGGTGCAGTTCGATCGGTTGCTGCCGGCCGCCAACGATCTGTTCCCGCTCGGGGAGCCGGTGGAGGCAACGCCCTGGATGGGCAGCCGGCCGTGCTTTCCGGACTCGCGGCCGGTGATCGGCCGCGCGCCCGGACACGCCGGCTTGTGGCTCGCCTACGGCCACGCCCATTGGGGCTTGACCCTCGGCCCTACGACCGGACGACTGCTGGCCGAAATGATGACGGGCGAGACGCCGTTCTGCGACCCCGCGCCGTATGGCGCGGAGCGATTCGGAACGTAGCGGGCGGAGCCCTAAGACCTACTCGGAGATCGTGCGCACGACGCTCTCAGTCGGGCGGCCGTCGCCCACGGGGCCCTTGAGCTGCTTCAGGATCGCCTCGTCGTAGGAGGCAATCGTCGTCACCGGGAACTTCGGCTTCATAAAGACGACCTTGTAGCCGCCGGCCTTGAGATCATTGAGCATGTCCATGGCGGCCTCTGCCGTCACGCGCTGGAAATCATGAAGCAGAACAATGCCTTTGCCGTGCTTCTTCAACTTTGTCATGACCGACTGTCTGACTTGCTCGGGCTTTCTCATCTTGAAGTCGAAGGAATCCAGGTCGGCTGAGAAGATGCCGATGTTTCGCTTGCCGAGATACTCGATAAGCTCCGGCGGTTGCCGCAGCGCCGGGAAGCGGAAATAGGGCGCGGTCGGTCCACCGACCGCCCAGCGCACGGCACTGATGCCCTTCTCGATCTCGTCCTTGGGGTCATATTCTACGGCCTGGGTCTTCCCGGCGACCTGGCATTTGCCCTTGGTTTTCGACAAATCCTGGTGACACCAGGTATGCGAACCAACGGCGTGCCCGGCTGCGGCCACCTGCTTAAGGACCCCGGGCTCATACGTGGCATGCAGGCCGATCGGGAAGAAGATCGCCTTGGTGCAGTGTGCGGCGAGCGCGGCAAGCACGGCCTGGGTGGTCTTCGGCCAGGGGCCGTCGTCGAAGGTCAGCACCACTTCGCCTTCGCGCAGGAAATCATGGCTCTTGAAGTGGTCGGAGCCGAAGCCTGGACCGCCGGTGGTGTCGATCTCGACCACACGAGCGACCCCGATAGCATCCGGATTGGAGCATTTCGACGCGGTCGCAGGCGGGGCAGCGGCTGGCCCACCTTGGGCAACCACCATCGGCGCCGCGGAAGCGCTCGAAACATCGGAAACCGTTGGCCCGGGGGTCGGCTTCTCGGCGGGTGCCGCCAGGGCGGGCGAGGGCGCTGAGACCGAAACGGAGGACCTCTGGAAGAAAATGGTCCCAAAAACCGCCGCGCACACGATGATCGCAAGCGCAGACGCTATCGCTGCCAGACGCATGTCCGATCTCCAACCCCTAGGATCCCCAGCCCATGCACCCCCACATGGACCGATTTTCCGCCGATATCCTTAATCCAACCTTAAGTGGCCAATTCGAGGCAGAGTCAACACGGCGCGCGGAATTATTCGCGGGCATCAGTCACTTGCTGTAGCAATCCCGCCAGCTCGGAGGGCCGCCCGGGAGCGCCTTGGCCTCGAACACGCCGCGCGCCACCGCCCGGGCCAGCACATTGGCGGCGATGGCCCCGAGTTCCGCGATCTCGTGGACCGCCTCCCCGAGCGGCCTGCGACCGGTCGCGGCCGCGAACACGGTGTCGCCGTCGAGCGTGGTATGCGCGGGGTAGATGGCGCGGGCGAGGCCGTCCTGCGCGATCACCGCGAGCTGCTTGGCCTGGGCCTTGGTGAGCGCGGCGTCGGTGGCGACGATGGCGATGGTCGTATTCTCGGCCGGCCGTCCCTTGGCGATCGGGACGAGAGCTTCGGGCGGCACGCGCGCCGGAAAGCCTAGCCCCCCGAACTCGCCGTCGACTCTCGAATGGGGCCGCCCAGAACTGCGGGCCGCGCCCGATCGTGGCGCTCCCGCAGGCGTTCACGGCGACGAGCGCGCCGACCGTGTGGCCGTCGCGCGTCACTGCGGAGGCCGAGCCGAGACCGCCCTTGAGGGTGATGGTGGTGGCGCCGAAGCCGGCACCGGCGGTCCCGAGCGCAAATGTCGGGCCGGCCTGGGAGGCGGCCGCATAGCCGAGCTCCCGGTAGGGCGGAAAACGTCCCCAGTCCTTGTCGCCGCCATTGAGCAGGTCGAACAGCGTCGCCCCGCACACGATCGGCACGCGAATGTCGCCGATGGCGAAGCCGCGGCCGCGCTCGCGCAGCAGCGCTTGCACCCCGGAGCCCGCGTCGAGGCCAAAGGCCGAGCCGCCGGACAGCACCACGGCGTCGATGCGCTCGACGGTCCGGTGCGGCTCGAGCAGGTCGGTCTCGCGCGTGCCGGGCGCGCCGCCGCGCACGTCGACCGCGGCGACGGCGGGCTGCTCGAACACGATGGCCGTTACGCCGGAGGCAAGACGCCCATCGTCGGCGTGTCCGACCAGGACGCCGGCGACATCGGTGATGAGGTTGCGTGGAGCCATTTGACCTCGAATGCGCGGCACAGCGTAGCCGCTGCCGGTTCGCGGAACCAGCGCGGCACTCTCTTCACATCCGAGCGAGGCCGCAATTGGCGGCTTGCCTCCGCCTGCGGATGCATCGCATCTAGGCGTCATGGCCGCCGACGTCAGCATCTTTGCCGCGCTCCTTGCCGGGCTTGTGAGCTTTCTGTCGCCGTGCGTGCTGCCGCTGGTGCCGCCCTATCTCGTTTATCTCGCCGGCACCTCGCTCGAGCGGCTGGCGGAGGCGGAGCCTGCACCTCGCGTGAAGCGCGACACGGTCGTGGCCGCGGTTCTGTTCGTGGCGGGGTTCTCGACGGTCTTCGTCGCGCTCGGCGCCAGCGCAAGCATGGTCGGCGCGCTGATTCGCTTCTATTCGAACGAGCTCGCCATCATCGCCGGCATCGTGATCATCGTGATGGGACTGCATTTCCTCGGGCTCACGCCGATCAGGCTCCTGTACCGGCAGGCGCGCATCGAGGTGACGAAGCCGGTCGGGCTGTGGGGCGCCTATGTGATGGGGCTCGCCTTCGCGCTCGGCTGGACGCCGTGCATCGGGCCGATCCTGGCGGCGATCCTGGCGGTGGCGGCGTCAAAGGCCACGGTCGCCAAAGGCGCCGGCCTGCTCGCCGTCTATTCGCTCGGGCTCGGCCTGCCGTTCATCATCGCGGCCTTCGCGGTCGAGCCGTTCGCCGCCTTCCTCGCGCGCTTTCGCACGCATCTCGCCCACGTGGAGCGGGTGATGGGCGCGCTCCTCGTGCTCACCGGCGTAGCCTTCCTCGCCGGCTTCTTCACGCAGTTGAACAGCTGGCTGATCGAAACCTTTCCGGCGCTGCAGAACATCGGCTACTGTTATCTTGTGTCATCCGCGAAAGCGGGGACCATGACCACAGCCTGGATATGGTCCGCTTGCGCGGCGCGCGAGAACTGACAGTTGCACCAAGCCGTCTTCAGCGATGCGAGGCGCAAGAGAAAGCCCGCCCCGAGGGCGGGCTGCGCTCGAACGAGCGGAGCGAGAGCGTCACTCGATCTCGCTATAGGTGATCTTGCCGCTGGGATCCTTCTTCCAGATATAGACCACGTAATCGAGGCGCGTGACGTCGCCCTTCTTGTCGTAGGACAAGTCGCCGATCACGGTCTTGAACTTCATGCCGGATTTGATCTGCTCGGCCACCTTCTTGGGGTCGAGGGACTTGGCTGCCTCGGCCGCCTGCTTGATGATCTGGACGGCGGCGTAGGCGTAGAGCGTGTAGGCCTGCGGCTCGAAATTCTTGGCGCGGAACTTTGCCACCACGTCCTTGGCTTCCGGCCGCTTGCGCGGATCGGGACCGTAGGTCATGAGCGTGCCTTCGGCGCCCGGCCCGGCGATGGTCGCGAATTCGTCGTCGGTGATGCCGTCGCCGCCCATGAGCGGGGCGCGCACGCCCTGTGCGCGCATCTGGCGCAGGATCAGGCCGCCGGTGTCGTGCAGACCGCCCCAATAGATGAGGTCGGCGCCGGACGCCTTGACCTTGGACACCAAGGCGGAGAAGTCCTTGTCGTCCTTGTTCACGCCCTCGTAGAGCACTTCCTTTATTCCGCCCTTGTTGATCGTGGCCTTGGTCACGTCGGCGAGACCCTGGCCATAGGTCGTCTTGTCGTGGATGACGGCGATCTTCTTGCCCTTGAAGTTCTTGAGAATGTAGGCGCCCGCGACCGCGCCTTGCTGGTCGTCCCGACCGCAGGTGCGGAAAATGTTCCACATGTTGCGTTCGGTCACCCGCGGATTGGTGGCGGCGGGCGTGATCGCGAGGATGCCGTTCTCCTGGTAGACCTCGGATGCCGGCATGGTGACGCCGGAGTTGAAATGGCCGACGACGAACTTCACGCCGTCGCCGACGAACTTGTTGGCGACCGAGACACCCTCTTTGGGATCGGCGCGATCGTCGCCGACGAAAAGCTGGATCTTCTGTCCCAGAATGCCGCCGGCGGCGTTGATGTCCTCGACCGCCTGCTCGACGCCGTTCTTGAGCTGCGCGCCGAATGCGGCGCTGCCGCCGGTGAGCGGCCCGGCGACGCCCAGCTTGATCTGCGCCGAAGCCGGCGTCGCGAACGCAAGACCAAGACCGAGGGCGAGGCTGAGCTTGAGCCATTGTCTCATAGTGTTCACCTCTGGATGAGAAACGGGAGAGGCGCATCATCGCGTCTCGCGAGCGCCTCGTAACCGCGATTCAAGCCGCAAATCGGAGAAATGTCACCCGGATTTTGGCCCGTCCGCGGCTGCCGTATGGTCGCGGCGGCGCCAGCGGAAGAGGCCCGCGCGCTCATTGATCCACCTGTAGCGACTGACCATCTGGTTCACCCGCATCAGCCGGAACCCGAGCAGGCCGAACCCCAGGCAGACCGCGTAGTCGACCAGATAATAGTGCAGCGACAAGAACTTGGTGTCGAACAAGGCAAAATGGATGAAGCGCACGGCAAGACTCAGGAGCAGCATATAGAGCGCAAGGTGCCACCATGGCCGCCAGGTCGCCGCGATCGCGCGGCCGGCGAGCCAGGCGGCGCCACCGCCCATCAGGACGCTGACGAGGACGAACACGCCCAGCGAATGCTCGTCGGACAGAAATTCGGGGATCGAGAAATCCATCAGTGTCTACCGCCTTCGAGGTACGCCGCCTTCACCTCGGGCCGTGCCAGCAGCTCCCGCCCGGTTCCGCTCAGCGTGATCAAGCCGTTCACCATCACATAGCCGCGGTGCGCAAGCTTCAAGGCGTGGAACGCGTTCTGCTCCACCAGGAATACCGTGAGCTTCTCCTCGGTGTTGAGCTTCTTGATGGCGCCGAAGATCTGGCGGACGATCAGCGGCGCCAGGCCCAGCGACGGCTCATCGAGAAGAAGGAGGCGCGGCCGGCCCATCAGCGCGCGGCCGATCGCCAGCATCTGCTGCTCGCCGCCCGAGAGCGTGCCGCCGCGCTGGTCGATGCGCTCCTTGAGACGGGGAAACAGCGCAAAGACCCGGTCGAGATCGGAGTGAAAGTGGGCGGAGCCGGCGAAGGCGGCACCCATTTGCAGATTTTCCAGCACGGTCATGCGTACGAAAATGCGGCGGCCTTCCGGCGCCTGCGCGATTTTCAGCCGTGCGATTTCGTGCGTGGGCAGATGCGTGATGTCGTCGCCGGCGAAGGTGATGCGGCCCTCGCGGGCGCGCGGGTTGCCGAAGATCGTCATCATCAGCGTCGATTTGCCGGCGCCATTCGCGCCGATCAGGGCCACGATCTCGCCCGCGCCGACCTCGAGGTCGATGCCCCGCAGCGCAGCGATATGGCCGTAATAGGCCTTCACCCCACGCACGGAGAGCAGCGGCGCGGTCATCGCACCTCCTGTCTTGTCGCCTGCGTGAGGCGGCGCGGCATATGCGTCATTGCGAGCCGGCGATGCCGGCCTGCTCCACGACTTTGCTCCATCGCGCAATCTCCGTCCGCACGAAGATCTGGAGGTTGGCAACCGAGGGCGTGTCGATCGGAAGCAGGCCCATCTTGACCACATGCTGCTTGGTCTCGCCCTGCACCATGAAGTCCTTGATCTCCGTATGCAGGCGCTCGACGATGTCGCGGGGCGTGGCCGCGGGCGCCACCACCATCTGCCACGACGCGGCGTCGAAGCCGGCCACGCCCTGCTCGGCGATCGGCGAAAGATGCGGCAGCGCGGGAACGCGCTCCTTGGTGGAGACGCCGAGTGCGCGCAGCTTGCCGTCGTTGATCAGGCTGAGCGCGGGCGGGACGTCCGAGAACATGAGCTCGACGTGCCCGGCGGCCACATCGGTCAGCGCCGGCACCGAGCCCCGGTACGGCACGTGGTTCATCTCGATGCCGGTCATGGTCTTGAACAGCTGCGGAAAGAGATGGTGGGGCGTGCCGGGCCCGGCAGACGCGAAGGAGAGCCGGCCGGGCTTGTCCTTGGCGTGCTTGACGAGGTCAGCCACCGTCTGCACCGGCAACGACGGATTGACCACGAGCACATAGGGGCTCGCGACCACCAGCGCGAGCGGCACGAAGTCGCCCTCCGGATCATAGGGAAGCTTTCTGTGCAGGCTGGCGTTGATCGCCATGACCGGAGCCGGCGCCATGAGAACGGTATAACCGTCGGGCGCGGCGCGGGCGACGGACACTGCCCCCGTCACTCCGCCCGCGCCCGCCCGATTCTCGATCACGAACGGTTTGCCGAGCCGCTGCTCCAGCCGTTGTCCCAACAGACGCGCCAGGAACTCGGTGCCGCCGCCGGGCGCGAAGGGCACGACGAAGGTGACCGGCCGCGTCGGATAGGTCTGCGCCTTGGCGCCGTCGCCGGCAGCGCTCGCGGCCAACAGCGCCACCAGCGCGCATCGCATCGGGACTTTCATGATCGCTCTCGCTTGCGCCGCGATCCGCATCACGGCATCCCGATCTCGCCGTCCGCGACCTCGTCCTCCTCGACGCCGAGATAGGCGGCGATCACCCGGGGGTCGTTGCGGATCTCGTCCGGCGTGCCGTCGGCGATCTTTTGACCGTGGTCGAGCACGACGATGTGGTCGGAGATCTCCATGACCACGGTCATGTCGTGTTCGATCAGCAGGATCGATGTCGCGTGCTCATCGCGAATCGCGTGCAGATATTGGCCGAGCTCGGCGCTCTCGCTTGGATTGAGACCGGCAGCCGGCTCGTCCAGGCAGAGCAGCGCCGGCTCCGTGCACATAGCGCGTGCGATCTCGAGCCGCCGCTGGCCGCCGTAGGGCAATTCGCCGGCGGGATCGTCGGCGCGCTCGACCAGGGCGGTCCTTTCGAGCCAATAGCGCGCCTTCTCGATCGCCGCCCGCTCGGCATGATCATAGGAGCGCACCCCGAGCGCGCCGAGCACGGTAAACCCGGACGCCCACATCAGCGCATTGTGCTGGGCGACCAGAAGATTCTCCAAGACGGTCATGCCCTGGAACAGGCGGATGTTCTGGAACGTGCGCGCGACCCGAGCCTTGCGCGTCACCAGATAGTCCGGCATGCGCTCGAGCAGGAACAGGCCGCCGCTCCCGCGGGTGATGCTGCGGGTGCCGCGCTCGGTCAAGGCGCCCAGCTCCTCCCACACGCCCGGATCGCCGAATTGCAGCGCGATACGCCCCTCGGTCGGCTTGTAGAAGCCGGTGATGCAGTTGAAGACGGTGGTCTTGCCGGCGCCATTCGGCCCGATGAGCGCGGTGATATCACCGCGGCGCGCAGTGAAGGAGAAATCATTGATGGCCACCAGGCCGCCGAAGCGCATGCTCAGGTGCTCGACGCGCAGGATGGGCGCCGGATCGAGCGCCGGCGCGGTGGCGGCTGCTCCGGCATCGATCGGCGCCGCGTCATGGGCTGCGACGCTCATCGGTGGCCCCCCGGCAGCAGCGCCGCCGGAGCCCGTTCGCTGTCGCCAGCACGGGGCACGGCGGGCTCACGGCCCCCGGCATGGAGGAAGACCGAAGGAGCGCGGGTCGCGATCAATCCGCGCGGCCGCCAGATCATGATCAGCACCATGGCGAAGCCGAACAGCAGCATGCGGTATTGAGTGGGATCGAAATTGCTGCCGAACACCACCTTGAGAAAGTCGAGCTCGCGCATGATCTCGGTCCCGCCGATCATGATGACCGCGGCGAGCGCGACGCCGAACAGGTTTCCCATGCCGCCGAGCACGACAATGGCGACGATCACCGCCGACTCCATGAAGGTGAAGCTCTCGGGCGAGATGAACCCCTGCCGCGCCGCGAAGAACGATCCGGCAAAGCCCGCGAACATCGCCCCGGTGGCAAAGGCGGTGAGCTTGGTATTGGTGGTGTTGATGCCGAGCGAGCGACAGGCGATCTCGTCCTCGCGCAAGGCTTCCCAGGCCCGTCCGATCGGCAGGCGCCGCAGCCGCAGGGTCACGGCGGCGGTGATCAGGGCGAGCGCGAGGACCAGGTAATAGAGGAAGATGGTGCGGTAGATCGGGCTGAATTCAAGCCCCAGGCGAGCCGCGAAGCCTTCGTCGGATGCGTTGAATGGAATCCCGAAGAAGGTCGGCCGCGGGATGCTGGAAATGCCGGCATAGCCATTGGTTACCGGCACCCAATTGATGAGGACGAGCCGGATGATCTCGCCGAAGGCGAGCGTGACGATGGCGAGATAGTCGCCGCGCAGCCGCAGCACCGGAAAGCCGAGCAGGATGCCCCAGAACGCGGCGAGGCAGCCCGCGAGCGGCAGCAGGAGCCAGAACGACAACCCGAACGTCTGCGCAAGCAGCGCATAGGAATAGGCGCCGACCGCGTAGAAGGCCACATAGCCGAGATCGAGCAGCCCCGCGAGCCCGACCACGATATTGAGCCCCCAGCCGAGCATCACGTAGATCAGAATCTGGACGCCGAAATTGTCGATCCACTTCACCGCGCCCTGGAAGCCCACGAGCGAGAGCGCGAGCGGCGGGTAGACGATCGCAAAGCCGAGCGCGAACGGGACCAGCCAGCGCCCGAGCCGCGCGCGCCAGGCCGCAAGCTCGGCATGTTCATGCCGCGGCCGCAGCGCACGTCGTGCGAGCCAGGGGGCGATCAGGAGGGCTTGCAGGAAGCGGCCGCCGGCGATGATCGCGACCAGCACCGCCAGCAAGGGCCAGCGAGTCTCGAGGACGAGCTCGTTGTGAATGTTCTGGACGGTGTTGAGGCCGATCAGCGGCAGGAACAGTCCGAGCGCGATGAGGCCGGCGAGCAACGCCTCGCGCAGCGCGCGCACGATATCGACCCGCGCGGCGGGCGATGCCTCCATCTCACACCTTCTCCACGTCCGGCCGGCCGAGAATGCCCTGGGGCAGGAAGATCATGGTGATGGCGAGAATCGAGAAGGCGGCGACATCCTTGTAGTCGGTGGAGAAGTAGGCCGACCACATCGTCTCGATGAGGCCGATCAAGAGGCCGCCGAGCACGGCGCCGGGCAGCGAGCCGATGCCTCCCAGCACCGCGGCGGTGAAGGCCTTCACGCCCGGCACGAAGCCGTCAGCGAAGCTCACGACGCCGTAATACACCAGATACATGGTGCCGGCGACCGCGGCGAGCGCCGCCGCGATGACGAAGGTGATCGCGACGGTGCGGTCGACGTCGATGCCGAGCAGCGCCGCCATTTTCTGATCCTGCTCGCAGGCGCGTTGCGCGCGCCCGAGCGCGGTCTTGCTCACCACGAACCAGAACGCCAGGAGCAGCACCGCCGTCACCGCCCAGACCGCGATCTGCTTGTATGACACCGCGACGTCGTAGCCGTCGCTGCTCGACATCAGCACGATCACCTCGTTGAAGAAGGGCGGGACCGACTTGACGCGCGGGCCCTGGGCGACCTGGACGAAATTCGAGAGAAAGATCGACATGCCGATCGCGGATATCAACGGCGCAAGTCTGAACGAGCCGCGCAGCGGCCGGTAGGCGAGCCGCTCGATGGTCCAGTTGACCAGCGAGGTCAGCAGCATGGCGACGATGAGCACGATCAGGAGCGCAAGCACGACCGAGCCGATGCCCAGCCAGGTCGTGAGCACGAGGAAGGTGATGAGCGCGATGAAGGCCGACACCATGAAGACGTCGCCATGGGCGAAATTCACCATGCCGATGATGCCGAACACCATGGTGTAGCCGATGGCGATGAGGCCGTAGATCGAACCGAGCGTGATGCCGTTGATGAGTTGCTGGGTGAAGACTTCCATGCCTGCGCGGCCCCCTGTCGAGGCGTCCCCCCACGATCCGGCACCAACGAAGCTCTATCAGGGGGGCGCAGGCCCAGCAACGGCGGCGGCATGCGTCGTGGTGCCCTGTGGGAAGAAGGGGTCGGCGGCGCGGGCGGAAGGGCGGGAACCTGGGTTCCGTTTCCGCGTTGTCTCGCCGAGGACCGATGGAGATGACGATGGGCCGCTACTTGCTGCTTTGGCTCCTTGGCGTGCCGATCCCGATCCTGCTTCTGATCTAGGCATTCGGCGGGCTTAATTAGACAGGTATTGGACAGGTCGCCCGCGGCGTTTGGCCGGGCCGGTCGGCTAAGATTTCAAATCACTCGGGCGACAACTGAGGAGGCCGCGTATCTGCGGCCTCCTCATTGTTTTGGCGCCGTCGGCGCGTGCGTGATTCGCATCGCGCCGCGCCGCCACAGGATCGTATGTGGTCGTATGGGCGCCTGCGCCGACGGGCGGTCCCGCGGTTCGCTCGCATGCATTGACACCCGCCGCCGCGAGTGCCTTGCTGCCACGACACTGCGTGCGGAGGAGCCCGCCTGCCATGAACCCCACGAAGGCCGAAGATGCCATCGGCGCGAAGGGGCGGCCGTTCACGGGCGCGGAGTATCTCGCCAGTCTGCGCGACGGGCGAGAAGTCTATGTCTATGGCGAGCGCGTCGACGACGTGACCACGCATCCTGGCTTTCGCAACGCGGCGCGCTCGATCGCCCGGCTCTACGACGCGCTCCATGACGCCAGGACCAGGGACATCCTCACCGCGCCGACCGACACCGGATCGGGCGGCTACACTCACAAGTTTTTCCGCGCCGCCCGCTCCCGTGAGGAGCTCATTGCGCAGCGGGATGCCATCGCCCAATGGGCGCGCATGTCCTACGGCTGGATGGGGCGCTCGCCCGACTACAAGGCCTCGCTGATGAACACGCTCGGGGCCAACCATCAGTTCTACGGGAAGTTCTCCGGCAATGCCCGGGCGTGGTACCGGCGTGCGCAGGAACACGTGCTGTTCATGAACCACGCCATCGTCAATCCGCCGGTCGACCGTGCCAAGGCGCCGGATCAGGTCAAGGACGTGTTCATCACCATTCAGAAGGAGACCGACGCCGGCATCTACGTGTCCGGCGCGAAAGTGGTTGCGACCTCATCGGCGCTCACCCATTACAACTTCCTCGGCCAGAATGCGGCGGTGCCGACCCACGACACCGATCTCGCCGTGATGTTCATCGCGCCGATGAACGCGCCGGGCGTAAAGCTTCTCTGCCGTACCTCCTACGAGATGATGGCAAGCGTCATGGGCACGCCGTTCGACTATCCGCTGTCCTCGCGCTTCGACGAGAACGACGCCATCTTCGTTTTCGACAACGCGTTCATCCCGTGGGAGGACGTGCTCCTGCACCGCGATCTGGAAAAGCTCAAGATCTTCTTTCCCCAGTCCGGGTTCCTCGCCGGCTACCAGTTCCAGGGCTGCACCCGGCTCGCGGTCAAGCTCGATTTCCTGGTCGGCATTCTCGTCAAGGCGCTGCGCACGACCGGCTCCGACGAGTTCCGCGGGAATCAGGCGATGCTGGGCGAGGTGATTGCCTGGCGCAACCTGTTCTGGGCGCTGACCGACGCCATGGCGGCAAATCCTACCCTCTGGGTCGACGGCGCCGTGCTTCCCAACCTGCAGTCGGGCTCGAGCTATCGCGTGTTTGCGGGCGAAGCCTATGGCCGCGTCAAGGAAATCGTGGAGAAGATCATCGCCTCGTCGCTCATCTACCTTCCATCGTCGGCCAAGGACTTCAAGAATCCCGCCATCGACAAATATCTCGCGAAGTATGTGCGTGGCTCCTACGGCATCGACTACAAGGAGCGCATCAAGGTGATGAAGCTGCTGTGGGACGCGATCGGCACCGAGTTCGGCGGCCGCCACGAGCTCTACGAGATGAACTACGCCGGCAACCACGAGGACATCCGCATCCAGGCGATGTGGAACGCGCGGCTCACCGGTACGCTCGACGGCATGGTCGCGCTGGCGGAGCAGTGCCTGTCGGACTACGACGAGAACGGCTGGCGCGATGCGGCCTGGCTCGACCCGGATGATGTCGCCTATCCGGGCCTGGCCGGCATCAAGCGGGCCGCGGAGTAGGCCGCATGAGCTGGATCGACCAACGTCCGGACGACGCAATGGACGGCGCCTTCACGGCCGTGGGGCCGGAGCCCGTGCGCACCGTCGAGCCTGCGGCCTTCCGCGAAGCGATGAGCCGGCTCGGCGCCGCCGTCCATGTCGTCACCACGGCGGGCCCGGGCGGCAAGGCCGGGGCGACGGCAACCGCGGTGTGCTCGGTTTCGGACGCGCCGCCCACGCTGCTCATGTGCCTCAACCGCCGCAGCCAGACCAATCCGGTCGTGGTGGAGAACGGCGTGTTCTGCGTCAACACTTTGGGGGATGGCGGAGCGGAGGTCGCCGACATATTCGCGGGTCGCACCGGCGTGGCGGGCAGCGACCGGTTTGCCAGCGGCGAATGGCTGACGCTGTCGACCGGCAGCCCGGTGCTCGCGTCCGCCGTCATCGCGTTCGACTGCCGCATCGTCGAGGTGCGATCGGTCGGAAGCCACAACGTGTTCTTCGGCGCGGTGGAAACGGTGCAGCTTGGGCCCGGTGGCCCTGCGTTGGTCTACCACGATCGCGCCTACAAACGGGTGTGAGATTCCCGCGACCGCGAATGCGGCGGAAATAGCGCCGATATCGGCGCTGTTTTCGCATGCCATCGGCGCAAATCGAGGGGTTTCGGAGGCAACCTTCCCAGGTTCCCGGCGTTGGCGTTCGGGGGGCGTGAGGACTCCAACCCTCGAGGAGCCGTAATGAACAATCCGAACCAGCAGAATCCGAACCAACAGCAGCAAAACAATCCGCGCCCGGGCCAGCAGCAGGGTGGCGGCGGGCAAAAGCCCGGCCAGCAGCAGCAGGGTGGCCAGAAACCCGGCCAGCAGCCCGATCAGAAGCCCGGTCAGGGTGGCCACGGTGGCCAGGGCGGCCAGCATGGCGGCATGGATCGCTGAGCTCGACATTCCCTCTTGTCACGGCCCCGCCGGTCCGGCGGGGCCGCCTTTTCATTTGATGTGCATGGGCGGCGTATAGCCGGTGCCGGCACGTTTTCTGGACGACCGAGCTGGCCTATGATTTTGCATGGCCACCGGCGCGCTCCCGCTGTTCCACCTCTACGGCGATCCGCCTGACGATCAGGCGTTCGACTTCATCCATATCGAGACGATCGCGTCGCGCTCCTCGATTCACGATTGGACGATCCGTGCCCATCGTCACCGCAACCTGTTCCAGATCCTCGTGATCGAGCGGGGCGGCGGCGAGATGACCTTCGAAGCCGCCACGATTGCCTTCGACGCGCCATGCGCGATCCTGGTGCCCGCGACCATCGCGCATGGGTTTCGCTTCCGGCCGGACGTCACCGATGGCTGGGTGATGACGTTCACCGAGGATGTCGCCGAGGCGATGGGGGATCGTCGGGGTGAAGCGCTGGCGCGCCTCAAGGCGCTCGCGGCCGAGCCGGTCGTGCCGCTCGGCGTCCCCGAGCGCGACCGCCTCTTGAAGTTGGCGGTGGAGTTGCACGAGGAGCGTTTCCTCGCCCGTGCCGGATTCCGCATCGCCATGCGGGGACTGCTCGCGTTGATCGCAGTCGAGGTGGCACGGCTGGCGGCGGGCCGCGCGCGCGCGGGCGCGGATGCGGTTGCGCTCGAACCGAGCGGCACCACCGTCGATGCGCTGCGCAAGCTCGTGGAGGAGTACTTCCACAAGGAGCGGCAACTCGCCTTCTACGCCGACCGGCTCGCGATGACGGTCGACCGGCTCAACGATCACGTCCGGCGCGCAACCGGAGTCACCGCCGGCCACCTGATCCGCCAGCGCGTGCTCACCGAGGCCAAGCGTCAGCTTGTGTTCACCAGCCAGCCGATCCACGAGATCGCCTACGATCTCGCCTTTTCCGATCCATCCCACTTTGCTCGCTTTTTCCGCAAGCAGACCGGCACCACGCCCCACGAATTCCGCGCCGCCCGCGGCGGATGATGAACAGGAATCAGAAGTCAGTAATCAGTAATCAGACAAGCGTCTGAAAAACCGACTTCTGATTACTGATTGCTGATCGCTGTCACCTGGCAAGCAGAAATCCCAGCACGGCATTGGTGTAAGCCTCCGGCTGCTCGACATTGGAGATGTGGGCGGCGTCGAGCATTGCGATCCGGGCGCCGGGGATGTGGTTCTTGATGTACTCGTTCGCTTCGGGCGGCGTCGCCGGATCGTGCTTGCCGGCAATGACGAGGGTCGGCGCCTTGATCTTCGGCAGGAGCTCGCGGTGGTCCATGTCGCGCACCGCCTCGCCACACGCCAGGTAGCCTTCGAGCGGGGTCGCGGCGAACATCGCCTGCAGCCATGCGACGGCGTCGGGCGAGCGCTCGCGGAAGCCCTTGGTGAACCAGCGCTCCATGTTCGGCGCGGCGAACGCCGGAACTCCTTTCTCGCGAACGAGCTTGAGACGGTCGTTCCACGCGGTCTTGTCGGCAAAGTAGCTCGACGTGTTGGTGAGCACGAGGCGCTCGATCCGCTCGGGCGCGTTCGCCCCCAGCCACTGGCCGACCATGCCGCCCATGGAGAGGCCGCACCAGCTGACCTTCTCGATGCCGAGGCCGTCGAGCACAGCGAGCACGTCGCGGCCGAGGCGCTCCATCGTATAGGGACCCTTGGGCACGCCCGAGCGGCCGTGGCCGCGCCGGTCGTAGCGCACGAGCCGGAAGTGCTGCGTGAAGGGCGCGACCTGGCGGTCCCACATGTGCAGCGTCGTGCCGAGCGAATTCGACAGCATGAGCACGGGTGCGCGTTCCGGGCCCTCGACTTCGACGTGGATCGGACAGCCGTCGGCATTGATCACAGGCATGGTTTCCACCTCACAAACCTGGCTTTGACCCGTGGTGCGGCGCCCCCTGCAACGAACCGACGATGCGGTCGATGAAGGTCTGCGCGACGCCCTGGTAGCCCATGGGCTCGAACAGCTTCGCAAGCTCTTCGGCGCTCAGATGTTTCTTCACCCGATCGTCCTCGCTCACCACATCCTGCAAATCGCGCTTGGCGGCGGTGGCCTTGCGGCTGGCCTCGCCGACGATCCTGTGGGCCTCGTGCTTGCCGAGCTTGGCGGCGAGCGCGAACGACACCGCCTCGGCCATCACTAGTCCCCGCGTTTGCGCGAGATTGACCCGCATGCGCTCGCTGTCGACTTCGAGGCCGAGCGCGATGTCGACGATGGCAGCAAGCGCGCCCGAGGTGACGAGCGCAAGCGCTGGGAAGGTCGGCCATTCCGCCTGCCAGCCGCCGAGCGCGCGCTCATGCTCCTGGACCTGGGCGGCAAGGATGGTCGCAAGCAGATTGGGCGCGATGGTCGCTGCCGCGAGGGCGGCGGCCGCCGCGGTCGGATTGCGCTTGTGCGGCATGGTCGAGGATCCGCCGCGCCCGGGCGCTGCCGGCTCGAAGGCCTCGGCGACCTCGGTCTGCATCAGCAGCGAGACGTCGCGGGCGATCTTGCCGCAGGTGCCGGTGAGGATTGCCAATGCTGACGCGACCTCCGCCAGCCGGTCGCGGTGGCTGTGCCACGGCGCCTCCGGAAGCGGCAGGTCGAGCAAAGCGGCGAGCCGTTCCGCAACCTCGAGCCCGCGATCGTCGAGGGCGGCGAGCGTGCCGGCCGCGCCGCCGAATTGCAGCACCAGCGCCTCGCCGCGCAGCCGGTGCAGCCGCTCGCGCGAACGGGCGAGCGCCTGCGGCATAGCCCGCGAGCTTGAGCCCGAACGGCATCGGCAGCGCGTGCTGCATCCAGGTGCGCGCCGACCGTGGCGGTGCGGCGATGGCGGCCGGCGAGCGCCGTGAAGCCGTCGATGGCGCAGTCGAGATCGGCGGTGAGGGCGTCGATCACCGCCCGCAACTCGAGCACGAGCGCGCTGTCGATGACGTCCTGGCTGGTCGCCCCCCAATGCACATAGCCGGCGGCCGTCGCATCGGTCTTGGCGACCTCGGCGGTGAGCGCGTTGATCAGCGGAATGGCGACATTGCCGGCAGCCACGGCCGCCTCGCCCAGCGCCGCGAGGTCATAGTTTTCGGCGCGGGCGGCCTGCGGCGATCGCATCGGCGGCGCGCGCCGGAACGATGCCGAGCGCCGCCTGCGCGCGCGCCAGCGCAACCTCGAAATCGAGCATGCGTTGCAGCCGCGCACGATCGTCGAGGATGGCGCGCATCGGCGGCGCTCGACAGCAGCGGCGTCAGGAGCTGGGAGGGCGCAAGCGGACTGGTCATGGCGATGTGCCGGAGGTGACACCTTTAGCCGCCCGCCGGGCGGACGCCAACCCCGACGCGTGCTCGAGACCGCGCACATGGCGGCCGCGCTGAGCGCGTTGCCGGCCCGCGACGAAAGCGCTTTCCCCATGGCCCGCCAAGGCTCTATATCAGGGCCCAAACAGGACGGAGAAGGCCGATGGCGATGACGATGAATGGGCAAGTCCAGCTCCCCGCGAGCCGCGAGGTGGTGTGGGCGAAGCTCAACGATCCCGAGGTGCTCAAGAGCTGCATCCCCGGCAGCGAGCAGCTCGACAAGATTTCGGACAACGAATTCCAGGCCATCGCCACCGTCAAAGTCGGGCCGGTCAAGGCGCGCTGGAAGGGCAAGGTCAGGCTCTCCGATCTCGATCCGCCGAACAGCTATCGCATCTCCGGCGAAGGGGAGGGGGGCGTCGCCGGCTTTGCCAAAGGCGGCGCCAAGGTGTCGCTCTCCGACAAGGACGGCGGCACGCTCCTGACCTACGACGTGGAGGCGCAGATCGGCGGCAAGCTCGCCCAACTCGGCCAGCGCCTCATCAACAGCGCGGCGAAGAAGACCGCCGACGATTTCTTCGTCAAGTTCGCCGCGGCTGTAGCCGCAGGTGGGTGATGGCGCGGCCGCAACCCAGGGGATCATCGTTGGCCTGGCGCACGTCGGAAGCCGCGAACACCCTTGACCGGCCGCGCGCCGCCGGTTCAGAGTTGACTTGTTCCAATCCACGCCGCGGGGCAAAATCGACGCCGATTTTGACCCGATCCGCCGCCGGGATTGCCCGTCGGCGCGAAAAACCAGGCCTTTGGCCGGACTTCGAGGAGGAAAGCCATGTCCGCCGTCGCAATGACGGTGAACGGCAAAGCCGTCACCGGTGACGTCGATCCGCGCACCCTTCTGGTGCAGTTCCTGCGCGAGCACCTGCGGCTCACCGGCACCCATGTGGGCTGCGACACCTCGCAATGCGGCGCCTGCGTGGTGCACGTCGACGGCAAGGCGGTGAAAGCCTGCACGGTCTTCGCCTGGCAGGTCGAGGGCGCGAACGTCCTCACCATCGAGGGGCTGGCCGACCCGAACGGGCCGCTGCATCCGATGCAGGAGGCGTTCCGCGAGCATCACGGGCTGCAATGCGGCTATTGCACCCCCGGCATGATCATGACCGCGGTCGACATGGTGAACCGCAAGGGCAACGACCTCGACGACCCCACCATTCGCCATGAGCTCGAAGGCAACCTCTGCCGCTGCACCGGCTACCACAACATCGTCAAGGCGATCGCGGCCGGCGCCAAAGCCATGGGGAAGGGGGCAGTCCGCGCCAGAGCGGCTAAGACAGCGAAGGCGTCATCCAGGGAGGAGACCGCCATGAGCGCAACCGGAATCGGTGCGGCGGTGCGCCGCAAAGAGGACCAGCGCTTCATTACCGGCAAGGGCCACTACACCGACGACGTCAACCGTCCGGGCCAGTGCCATGCCTATTTCCTGCGCTCGCCCCATGCCCATGCCAGGATCAAGAGCATCGACTGCAACGCTGCGGCCGCCATGCCGGGCGTGCTTGCGGTGCTCACCGGCGCCGAGCTTGCCGCCGACAAGATCGGCAACCTCATTTGCGGCTGGATGATCACGTCCAAGGACGGCTCGCAGATGAAGATGGCGCCGCACCCGGCGATCGCGCACGGCAAGGCGAACTATGTCGGCGATGCGGTCGCGGTGGTCGTCGCCGAGACGCTGGCGCAGGCGAAGGACGCCGCCGAGAAGGTCAAGGTCGACTACGAGGTCTTGCCGGCTGTGGCCGATCCGGCCGCGGCGCAAGCAAGGGCGCGCCGCAAATCCACGAGGTCGCGCCGCGCAACACGATCTATCAGTGGCATCTCGGCGATCCGAAGGCGGTCGAGGCCGCATTCAAGGCGGCAAGCGCACGTGACCAGGCTCGACTTCGTCAACAACCGCCTGGTGCCGAACGCGATCGAGCCGCGCGCGGCGATCGGCGAATACGATGCCGGCTCGGACAGCCTCACGCTCTGGAACACGACGCAGAACCCGCATGTCGCGCGCCTCGTCATTTCGGCCTTTGTCGGGCATGGCGCCCGAGCACAAGCTGCGCGTGATCGCGCCCGATGTCGGCGGCGGTTTCGGCTCCAAGATCTTCATCTATCCGGAGGAAGTGGTCTGCCTGTGGGCCGCGCGCAAAGTCGGCCGTCCGGTGAAATGGGTGTCCGAGCGCTCGGAAGCGTTCCTCACCGACGCCCATGGCCGCGACCATGTCACCCATGCCGAGATGGCGTTCGACGCCGACGGCAAGGTCACGGGCCTGCGGGTCAAGACCATCGCCAATCTCGGCGCCTATATGTCGACGTTCTCCTCGTCGGTGCCGACCTATCTCTACGGCACGCTGCTCTCCGGCCAGTATGAAATCCCGGCGATCTATTGCGAGGTCGATGCGGTCTATACCAACACCGTGCCGGTCGACGCCTATCGCGGCGCCGGCCGCCCGGAGGCGACGTTCGTGGTCGAGCGGCTCATCGAGGTCGGCGCGCGCGAGATGGGCGTCGATCCCGCCGATCTGCGCAAGAAGAACTTCATCAAGAAGTTCCCGCATCAGACGCCGGTGATCATGACCTACGATGCCGGCGACTATCACGCCTCGCTCAAGAAGGCGCTGGAGATCGCGGACTATGCCGGCTTCGGCAAGCGCAAGCGCGAATCCGCCCGCCACGGCAAGCTGCGCGGCGTGGGGTTCTCGACCTATATCGAGGCCTGCGGCATTGCGCCGAGCCAGGCGGTCGGCTCGCTCGGCTGCGGCGTCGGGCTCGTGGGAATCGGCGGAGGTCCGCGTCAATCCGACCGGCTCGGTCGAAGTCCTCACCGGCTGTCACCAGCACGGCCAGGGCCACGAGACCACCTTCGCGCAGGTCGTGTCCGACCGGCTCGGCATCCCGCTCGACAATGTCAGCGTGGTGCACGGCGACACCGACAAGGTGCAGTTCGGCATGGGCACCTATGGCTCGCGCTCGGGCGCGGTCGGCATTTCCGCGATCGTCAAGGCGCTGGACAAGATCGAGGCCAAGGCGAAGAAGGTCGCGGCCCATATGCTGGAAGCGGCCGAAGGCGACATCGTGTTCCAGGACGGCAAGTTCACGGTCGCCGGCACCGACAAGTCGGCGGCCTGGGGCGAGGTCGCGCTCAACGCCTACATCGCGCACAAATTTGCCGGCCAGGAGCTGGAGCCGGGGTTGAAGGAAGGCGCATTCTACGATCCGACCAACTTCACGTTCCCCGCCGGCTGTCATATCTGCGAGGTCGAGGTCGATCCGCAGACCGGCGAAAGCGAGATCGTCGCCTGGACCGCGGTCGACGATTTCGGCACCGTGGTCAATCCCGATGATCGTCGAAGGGCCAGGTCCACGGCGGCATCGCGCAGGGCGTCGGCCAGGCGCTGCTCGAAGGCGTGGTCTATGACAAGGACGGGCAGCTCGTCACCGGCTCGCTCATGGATTATTGCATGCCGCGCGCCCATGACCTGCCGGCGCTGAAGGTCGACATGACCATGACGAAATCGCCCTCGAACCCGCTCGGCATCAAGGGCTGCGGCGAGGCCGGCGCGATCGCGGCGCCGGTGGCGGTCATCAATGCCATCACCGACGCGATCGGCACCGAGGATTTGGCCATGCCCGCAACCGCGCAGGCGGTGTGGCAGGCATTGCAGAAGGCAAACACCAGAGCCAAGGCGGCATAGGAGCCACTCACGATGTACGCATTCACCCAACACCGGCCGGCGACCGTGCGCCAGGCGGCGAGCCTGCTGGCCAAGCAGGAGGAGGCGAAGCTCCTCGCCGGCGGCCACACGCTGATCCCCACCATGAAGCTGCGCCTGGCCGGGCCGAAGCATCTCGTCGACCTGTCGAAGGTCGAGGGCCTGACCGGCATCGAAATGATCGGGGCGCTCGCTCACCATCGGCGCGATGACGCCGCACGTGGAGGTCGCGACCTCGGCGGTGGTGAAGGAGAACATTCCGGCATTGGCCGAGCTCGCCGGCAAGATCGGCGATCCGGCCGTCCGCCATCGCGGCACCATCGGCGGCTCGCTCGCCAACAACGACCCCAATGCCGATTATCCGGCGGGCGCGCTCGGGCTCGGCGCCACCATCATCACCAACAAGCGGCGCATCCCCGCCGACGAATTCTTCAAGGGCCTGTTCGAGACCGCGCTCGAGCCCGACGAGATCATCACCAAGGTGCAGTTTCCGAAGGTCAACAAGGCGGGCTATGTGAAATTCCCCAATCCGGCCTCGCGCTATGCGCTGGTCGGCGTGTTCGTGTCGAAGCGCAGCTCGGAGATTCGCGTGGCGGTGACCGGCGCGGGCGCCAACGGCGTGTTCCGCGTGCACGTCGTTCGAGGAGGCGCTCAAGAAGCGCTTCGGCGCGAAATCGCTCGAGGGATTGACCGTGCCGGCCGACGGCATGGCGAGCGACATCCACGGCAGCGCCGAATACCGGGCCCACCTGATCGGCGTGCTGGCGCGCCGGGCGGTGGCGGCGGCGGGATAGGATCCGGGGGTCAGCGATGGCGCAACGCTCTGCGTTCTTGCGCAAGACAAGCCCGGCAATGCCGGGCTATAAGCTCGGCGCCATGACACAGACGCCGGCGCCACGTTCGTTGCCTGCTTCGATCGACGCCACCCTCGATCTGCTCGCGGCCGCCGACTATCTCGCCGACCGGTCGCTCGCGACCGTGCTCTTTCTCGCCCTCAAGATGGGGCGCCCGCTGTTTCTCGAGGGCGAGGCCGGCGTCGGCAAGACCGAGATCGCCAAGGTGCTCTCCTCGACGCTCGGACGCCGCCTGATCCGCCTGCAATGCTACGAGGGCCTCGACGTCGCGGCGGCGGTCTACGAGTGGAACTATGCCGCGCAGATGATCGCGATCCGCGTCGCCGAGGCCGAAGGCGCGCACGACCGCGAGCGGCTCGAGCACGACGTGTTCTCCGAGCGCTTCCTGATCAAGCGGCCGCTGTTGCAGGCGCTCGAGCCCGATCCGGCCGGACGCGCCGGTGCTGCTGATCGACGAGCTCGACCGCGCCGACGAAGCGTTCGAGGCCTTCCTGCTCGAAGTGCTCGCCGACTTCCAGGTGACGATACCTGAGCTCGGCACGGTGAAGGCCGCGCATCCGCCGATCGTGGTGATCACGTCGAACCGCACGCGCGAAATTCACGACGCGCTCAAGCGCCGCTGCCTCTATCACTGGGTCGGCTACCCCAATGCCGCAGCGAGAGCTTCAGATCGTGCGCGCCAAGGTGCCGGGCATCGGCCAGACGTTGTCCGAGCAGGTCGTGCGTTTCGTGCAGGCGCTGCGCAAGGAGGACCTGTTCAAGGCGCCGGGCGTCGCCGAGACGCTCGATTGGGCGTCCGCGCTCGCCGAGCTCGACGTGGTGGCGCTCGATCCCGCGACCGTTTCCGACACGCTCGGCGTGCTGCTCAAGTACCAGGACGACATCGCGCGCATCGAAGGCAGCAAGGCCAAGGAGCTGATCGACGGGGTGCGGGCGCAGCTCAGAGCGGCGGAGTAAGTCTCGCCGTCGTGGCCGCAATGGCAGAAGCAAACGGCGTCATGGCAGAGGACAAGCACATCGGTCGTCTTGCCGACAATATCGTGCACTTCGCACGCGCGCTGCGTGTCGCCGGCATCCCGGTCGGGCCCGGCGCGGTGCTCGATGCGCTGGCCGCGGTCGAAACCGCCGGGGTCGGCACTCGCGAGGATTTCTACTGGACGCTGCATGCGGTGCTCGTGAAGCGCCACGAGCACTCGCTCATATTCGACCAGGCCTTCCGCATCTTCTTTCGCCGGCGCGGCACCCTCGACAAGCTCCTCGCAGCCATGCTGCCGCAGGCGCCGCCGCGGGAGGACGAGAAGCCGCCGCCCGGCGCCCAGCGCGTGCGCGACGCGCTGCTCGCAGAGTCTGGGCGAGGCCGAGCGCAAGCCGCCGGAGCTCGAGGTCGACGCCCGTCTCACCGTGTCCGACCGGGAGGTGCTGCAGAAGAAGGATTTCGCGCAGATGACGGCGGCGGAGATCGCGGCCGCCAAGGACGCGATCAAGCGCCTGGTGCTGTCGCTCGATGAAGTGAAGACGCGACGCCTTGCGCCCCATCGCCATGGTCATCTCATCGATATCCGCCGCACGCTGCGTGCGAGCCTCAAAGCCGGCGGCGCGGTGATCGACCTCAAATATCTCGGGCCGCGAACGAAATCGCCGCCGATCGTGGCGCTGCTCGATATTTCCGGCTCCATGAGCCAGTACACACGGCTGTTCCTGCATTTTCTCCATGCGGTGACCGACGCGCGCAAGCGCGTGCACACGTTCCTGTTCGGCACGCGGCTCACCAACGTCACCCGCGCGCTCAAGGCCAAGGATCCGGACGAGGCGCTGGCCGCGGTCGGCGCCAACGTCGCCGACTGGTCCGGCGGCACACGCATCGCGACCTCGCTTGCACGCGTTCAACAAGCTGTGGGCGCGCCGGGTGCTCACCCAGGGCGCGATCGTGCTGCTCATCACCGACGGGCTCGAGCGCGACCCCGACGATCGGCTGGCCTTCGAGATCGACCGGCTGCACCGCTCCTGCCGCCGGCTGATCTGGCTCAATCCGTTGCTGCGGTTCTCGGGCTTCGAGGCCAAGGCCAAGGGCATCCGGACCATGGTGCCGCATGTCGACGAATTGCGGCCGATCCACAATCTGGACTCGATGAGCGGAGCTGGTGCGCGCGCTGTCGGCGACCGGCGTCCGCGCCGGCGATCCGAAGGCTTGGTTGGACAAGGTGGCGTGACCATATTTGAAGCGAGGCCGGCGGTTTGGGCACGGCGCAAATAGGAGATTGCAAACATGCTCGCACGCGACGAGGACATCCTGCAGGCGGCGCAGGACTGGCGACAGCAAGGCCGCGGGGTGGCGCTCGCGACCGTGGTCGAGACCTGGGGCTCGGCGCCGCGGCCGGTGGGCTCGAATCTGGTGATCGACGATCAGGGCAATTTTCTCGGCAGCGTATCGGGCGGTTGCGTCGAGGGCGCGGTGGTGACCGAGGCGCTCGACGTCATCGAGAGCGGCAAGCCCAAGACGCTCGAGTTCGGCGTCGCCGACGAGACCGCCTGGAACGTCGGGCTCTCCTGCGGCGGCACTATTCGCGTCTATGTGGAGAAAGTGGATTAGGGCCATGCCGGTGCGGCGAGCTCGACGAGACCGGCCGAGTGGTCTGGAGTGTCGGGGATGAAGATAGAGATACTCGAGGCGCTCAACGCCGAACGGGCCGCGCGCCGCGCCGCGGTCGTGGTGACGGACGTGGCGAGCGGCGAGCAGCGGCTGGTCAAGGCCGCCGATGTCGCGCGCGACCCGCTCAAGGAGCTGCTCGAAAAGCGCATCCGCAGCGGCAAGAGCGGCATGGAGGAGACGCCGAAGGGCAAGGTCTTCCTCACCGTGCACGTTCCGCCCTCGCAACTCGTCATCACCGGCGCCGTGCATATCAGCCAGGCGCTCGCGCCGATCGCGCGGCTTCTGGGCTATGACGTGACCATCGTCGATCCGCGCACGGCCTTTGCCTCGACCGAACGGTTTCCCGATGTGAAGGTGGTCGCGGATTGGCCCGACGTCGCGCTGCCGCCGCTCGGTATCGATCGCTATACCGCCTTCGTAGCCCTCACCCACGACCCCAAGATCGACGACCCCGCGCTCACCCATGCACTCGCGCGCGACTGCTTCTATATCGGCGCGCTCGGCTCGAAGAAGACCCATGGGCGTCGCCTTGAGCGGCTCAAAACGCAGGGCGTGTCCGATGCCGCGCTGGCGCGCATCCACGCGCCCATCGGTCTCGAGATCGGCGCGGTGTCGCCCGCCGAGATTGCGGTCGCGATCATGGGCGAGATCACGGCGCGGCTGCGACAGTCCCCGGAGAAGGCAGCATGAAGTTCGGCCCGGTGCCGGTGGCGGAGGCCGCGGGCTCGGTCGCGGTGCATTCGATCCGCAAGAGCGGCCTGGTCTTGAAGAAGGGCACCGTGATCGGCAAGGCCGAGATCGCCGCGCTCGAGGCCGCCGGCATCGCCGAGATCGTGGTGGCGCGGATCGAGCCCGGCGACGTGTCGGAGGATGTGGCCGCGGCCGAAATCGCGGCGGCGGTCGCGGGCGAGGGAGTACGTGTCGACCGCGCCTTCACCGGCCGTGCCAATCTCTTTGCGCAGGATCGCTGGCGTGCTCGTGGTCGACAAGGGCGCGATCGACCGCCTCAACCAGGTCGACGAATTGATTACGTTCGCGACCTTGCCGGCCTACAAGCCGGTGGTCGCCGGCGAGATGATCGCGACCGTCAAGATCATCCCCTTCGCGGTGGCGGTGCAGGAGCGCGACGCCGCGCTTGCGGTCGCCACCGCGGCACGCCCGCTGGTCAAGGTCGCCCCCTACCGCATTCGCAAGATCGGCGTCGTCTCCACGGTGCTGCCGGGCCTTGCCGCCAAGGTCATCGAAAAGACCTTGCGAGTGACGGAGGAGCGTCTGGCGCCTACCGGCGCCGCCATCGTCGCCGAGCGGCGGGTGCCGCACGAGCCGCGCGCGCTCGCCAAGGCGATCGAGGAGGTGCTGGGCGAGGGGGCCGAGCTCGTCATTGTGTTCGGGGCCTCCGCCATCGCCGACCGGCGCGACGTGATTCCGGCCGCGGTGGAGGCGATCGGCGGACGCGTGGAGCATTTCGGCATGCCGGTCGATCCCGGCAATCTCCTGCTCGTGGCCGACGCAAAGGGCCGCCCGGTGCTTGGCGCGCCGGGCTGCGCCCGCTCGCCCAAGGAAAACGGTTTCGACTGGGTTCTCATGCGGTTGCTCGCCGGCCTTGAAGTTCCGCGCGAGGCCATTACCGGCATGGGCGTGGGTGGGCTCCTGATGGAAATCGTCACCCGGCCGCAGCCGCGCGCAGAGCCGCCGGCCGCAGTGCGGCGCCGCATCGCGGCCGTCGTGCTCGCCGCCGGCCGCTCGACCCGCATGGGCGGACCCAACAAGCTGCTCGCCGAGATCGCGCGCCGGCCGCTCGCGCGGATCGCCGTCGAGGAGGCGCTCGCGTCGGGCGCCAAGCCCGTGATCGTGGTGACGGGTCATCAGCGCGCGGACGTTGAGCGGGCGCTCGCCGGCTTGCCGGTCCGGCTCGTTCACAATCCGGACTTTGCGCAGGGGCTCGGCACCTCGCTCAAGGCCGGCATCGCCGCCGTGCCGGCCGAGGCGGACGGTGCGGTCGTGTGCCTGGGCGACATGCCGCAGGTCGACGCGAGCCTCATCGACAGGCTCATCGCCGCCTTCGATCCCGACCGCGGCGCGCTGGTCGCGATGCCCACGTTCGAAGGAAAGCGCGGCAATCCGGTGCTGTGGTCGCGGAGATTCTTTCCCGATCTCATGGCGATCGACGGCGACGTGGGCGCCCGCCATCTCATTGGCCGCTACGGCGAGGCGGTGGTCGAGGTGCCGGTCGAAGGCAAGGCCGCGCTGGTGGATATCGATACGCCGGAGGCGCTGCTCGGCGTCAAGGCCGAGATCGAGGCAGCGGGCTCAAAATGAAGACCCCGGGCCGACGCCCGGGGTCCGCTATCGGTGTCCCTGTCGGGTTGGTCGGGCGTCAACCCGGCCGGCACCACAAGATCGTGCATACCGGTACCGGACTGTTGCGCTCGCACCGCCGCAGCGCCCAAATCTTGGCGTCGACCACGTTGTAGCTGCGTGCCCACCCGCCGGAGCCGAGACCAGCCGCGCGGCAGACCCAAGCCGAGGCCTCGGACGAGGCCAATGTCAGCAGGGAAGCCGCAACGACAAGCGAGGCTAGGATCCGTCCCATATCGTCCTCCTCGTAAATGGCGCGCTCATAGCGCGCATCAACGCAGCTAACCCGCGAGCGGTTCCAAAAACGTGAATGGATCAAGCCCCACGCAGCGAGGCGCAGCGCCGCATGGCGAACCAATCGTTAACGAACGCGAGTTCGGGGGCTTGCCCCCGACCGTGATCGGGGGCTTGCGCCCGCGCCGCATCTGACCTATAAAATGACTGACCAGTCAGTCATTTTTGACGGTTGGCGGCATGACCACGGAACCGAGAGGCAGACAGCGAGCGCGGGCCGGCAGGGGCGCCGCGCGGGGAGCGCGCGCCGACCGCCGTACCGAGCGGCGGGCGGCCATTCTGGCCGCGGCGCTCGAAGAGTTCGCCGCCTGCGGCTTTGCGGCGGCACGGCTCGATGACGTCGCCCGCCGCGCCGGCATCGCCAAGGGCACCATCTATCTCTACTTCCGCGACAAGGAGAGCCTGTTCCAGGAACTCGTGCGCGCGATGTTGAGCCCGTTGGTGGGCGCGATCGAAGCGGCTCCGCTGCGCGATCTCCCCATTCGCACGGTCGTCGAGATCCTCCTCGACGTGTTCGTCAACGAGATTCTACGGCACGCGCCGCAAGGACGTGATCCGCCTGATCATCTCCGAGGGGCCGCGCTTCCCCAAGCTCGCCGAGGTCTACTATCGCGAGGTGATCGGCCGGGTGCTCCCGGTCATCCGCGCCCGCCTCGCATTGGCGGTGGAGCGCGGCGAGCTGGCGCACGATGCGCTCGCGCGCTTTCCGCAATTGCTGGTCGCGCCGGCGCTCCTCGCCATCATCTGGAACGGCCTGTTCGAACGCTTCTCGCCGCTCGACATACGGGGGCTGATCCGCGCGCACCTCGACGTGCTGTTCGGGGACAGGAGCGCGACATGAGGATACGCCGCGCCGTCCTCGCAGTGCTGGCGGCGGCCGTAGTGCTGGTCGCTGCTTGCGACAATGGGAAAGAACCGGCCTTCCAGGGCTGGGTCGAGGCCGAGTTGATCTTCGTCGGTCCCGACGAGACCGGCCGCATCGAGACGCTCAATGTGCGCGAGGGCGACCACGTCGAGCTGCGGGCGCCGTTGTTCACGCTCGATGCCGATCTGCAGCTCGCCGACGTCGCCATGCAGGAGGCGTCGCTGAAGAACGCGCAGCAGGCCTATGACCGCGCGCAACAGCTCTTGAGGACGCAGGCCGGCACGCAACGGAGCATGGACGACGCCGAGGCTGCGTTGCGCACGGCGCAGGCAAGGCTCAATTCGGCGCAGACCAGGCTGGCGCGGCGCAAAGTGCTCAGCCCGGTCGCCGGCAGCATCCAGCAGGTCTATTACCGCGCGGGCGAGCTGGTTCCGGCCGGCAAGCCGATCGTCGCAATCCTGCCCCCGAGCAACCTGAAGGTGCGGTTCTTCGTCAACGAGGCCATGCTCCCCAAGCTCAAGATCGGCGATCCCGTCACCGTCAGTTGCGACGGCTGCGAGCCCGGGATAACCGCCAACATCAGCTTCATCTCGCGCAGCTCGGAGTTCACGCCGCCGGTGATCTACAGCATGGACGAGCGCTCGAAGCTCGTGTTCATGATCGAAGCGCGGCCGCCGGAGCGGCCCGAGCGGCTGCGCGTGGGACAGCCCGTCACCATCACCTTGGGGCCGCAACAATGACGAGCGCAGCGGCCACCGCGCCCGACATCGCCATCGACGTCGAAGGACTGTCGAAATCCTTCGGCGGCCGCAAGGTCGTGCGCAACCTCTCGCTGCGGGTCAAACGCGGCGAGATCTACGGCTTCCTCGGCCCGAACGGCTCGGGCAAGACCACGACCATCCGCATGCTGTGCGGCTTGCTCACGCCCGACGAAGGTCACGGCACCTGCCTCGGCTACGACATTCGCACCGAGGCGGACGAGATCAAGCGCCACGTGGGCTACATGACGCAGCGCTTCAGCCTCTATCAGGATCTCTCGGTGCGCGAGAACCTGGAATTCGTCGCGCGTCTCTACGGGACAGCGGACCCGGTCGGGTCGGCGCGTACCATGGTCGAGCGGCTCGGGCTCGAAGGCCGCGAAGAGCAGCTTGCCGGCGAGCTCTCGGGCGGCTGGAAGCAGCGGCTCGCGCTTGGGGCCTGTACGCTGCCGAACCCGCAGCTGCTCCTGCTCGACGAGCCGACCGCAGGCGTCGATCCCAAGGCGCGGCGCGAGTTCTGGAACGAGATCCATGCACTCGCGGCGCGCGGCCTCACGGTGCTGGTCTCCACGCACTACATGGACGAGGCCGAGCGCTGCCACGAGATCGCCTACATCGCGTACGGCGTGTTGCTCGCCCATGGCACGGTCGAGGAGGTCATCGCGAGCTCCAACCTCGTCACCTATACGGTGAGCGCACGCAATGGCGAGGGCCTGGCGACGCTCGCCGAGGAGCTCAGCCGGCGCCCGGGCATCGACATGGTGGCGCCCTTCGGCACCAGCCTGCACGTGTCCGGGCGCGACGAGACCGCGCTCGAGCGAGCGATTGCGCCCGATCGCGATGGGCGCGGCCTGACCTGGACGCGGTCGGAGCCTTCGCTCGAGGACGTCTTCATCGATCTCATGGGCAGGGCCAAGGACAATTTCCAATGAGCGCGCCCGCTCCGTCGTCCACGCCGCGCCGGCGCCCGCCGGGCGGCTTCTTGCGCCGAGACTTTGTGCGTCGAGACTTTGTGCGTCGAACTTGGGCGATGCTGATCAAGGAGTTCATCCAGCTCAGGCGCGACCGCGTCTCGTTCGCGATGATCATCATGATCCCGCTCGTTCAGCTTCTGCTGTTCGGCTACGCCATCAACACCAATCCGCGGCATCTGCCGACCGCGGTGCTGCTGCAGGAGCAGACCGATCTCGGCCGCTCGGTCCTCAAGGCCATTCAGAACACCGCCTATTTCGACGTCACCCACGTCGTCCAAAGCGAGGCCGAGTTCGACCGCCTGCTGGCTTCGGGCACGGTGCTGTTCGCGATCGAGATCCCGGCGAATTTCGAGCGCGCGGTGCGGCGCGGCGACCGTCCCGCGCTCCTGGTCGCGGCCGATGCCACCGATCCGGTGGCCGCGGGCTCGGCCATGGCGGCGCTCGGCAACCTGGTGCAGACCGCGTTGCGGCACGACCGCGCCATCCCCGATGCCCCGACGGCGCCGTTCGAGATCCGCACCCACGCCCGCTACAATCCTGCGGCCAACACCTCGTTCAACATCGTGCCGGGCCTCGTCGGCACCATCCTGACCATGACCATGCTGATCTTCACCGCGCTTTCGGTGACGCGCGAGATCGAGCGCGGGACCATGGAAAGCCTGTTGGCCATGCCGATCACGCCGGTCGAGATCATGCTCGGCAAGATCATCCCCTACATCATCGTCGGCTTCGTGCAGGCGGCGCTCATCATCGGCATCGGCATCGGCCTGTTCGGCGTTCCCCTGCTCGGCAGCCTTGCTCTCCTCGCCATTCTGAGCACCCTCTTCATCTCGACCAATCTTTCCATCGGCTACACCTTCTCGACCATCGCGCAGAACCAGCTGCAGGCGATGCAGATGTCGATGATGTTCTTTCTGCCGAACATCCTGCTGTCGGGCTTCATGTTTCCGTTCGCGGGCATGCCCGCCTGGGCGCAGTGGATCGGCGAGTTCCTGCCGCTGACCCATTATCTGCGCATCGTGCGCGGCATCATGCTCAAGGGCGCGGACCTGTCGAACCTGCGCTACGACACGCTCGCGCTCGCCGGCCTGATGCTGGTCGCGATGATCATCGCCATCAGACGCTTCCGCCGCACGCTGGATTAGCGCGCCGGGCCACGAGTCCGAAACCCTCTCCCCTTGCAGGAGAGGGTGCCCGAGCGAAGCGAGGGCGGGTGAGGGGTACGCGCGTGACGTTCGTCATGAATGGGCCCCTCACCCGGCTCGCGCCTTCGGCGCTCGCCACCCTCTCCCGCAAGGGGAGAGGGTGTTGTGGCGCGAGCCTTCGCGCCAACAACCGCACCGCAAAGCGAAGCGACCGCGGGTCAGGGGTACGCGCGTGCCAGTGTCGTCAGGCGCTGCGTCCCATCCGGCCGCCATTGGTGGATTGGGAGTGCTCGCCGCCGGGCTCGGAGATGCCGCACAACGCGCTGCCGGCGCTGCCCGCGCCGTCGGCGAGGGCGATGTCGCCGAGCGAGAGGATTCCGACCAGCCGCTTATTGCGGTTGAGCACCGGCAGCCGGCGCACCTTGATGTCGGCCATGTTTTGCGCGACCTCGTCGAGGTCATCGTCCTCGAAGCAATACTTGACCTCCTTGCTCATGATCTCGCGGATCGGCGTGTCCGGACCCTTGCCGGCGCCGACGGCGCGGACGGCGATGTCGCGGTCGGTGATCATCCCGACGAGCTGATCGTTCTCGCCGACCGGCAGGGCTCCGGCGTCGATGTGCGCCATCAGGCGCGCCGCATCGCGAATCGACTGGTTTGGGCTGGCGATCCTGACGTCGGGGCTCATCGCTTGGCTGACTTGCATGACATCCTCCTCTCCTCGCAGGTCCAATCGCTTCGATCGATGCGCGAATTCGGCGGCGCTATCTTGCGCGCTCCATCTCCTCCTCCTTCCTCCTCGCTGATGGTTCTCACCTCCCTCCTCCTGACAGCCGTCATGCGGCGGGAACTGGCGAACTCACCGGCGGCGGCGGCTCTTCTCCGCTTATGGAACTCTTCGGCCGAACTGCCCCTGCGCCCTCCTCACGCGAAACACGCCCCGTGCCTCCCGGGGGCGCACATCGAACTCGTCGCTCCGTGTCAACGCTACCTGGGAACGCCAGTTCCGACCGCACGACTTGCTCGGATCGACGAGGCTGCAGCCGTGATCAATTAATAGGCGTCGATCCGCGCGGCCGTTGCACGCGCGGCGAATCGTGTATCCCACGCGCGTCGGTCCCCTGGTATCGGACGTGAACTCGCGCTGGCCCGATGAGGACGCGTCATTGCGGCAACCGAGGCATGTCGAAAAACATAGGAGAGGAAAACCAGCGCGCAAAGTGAACGCGCGGGCACTATCGGCTGCGCGCCCAGGTGACGCCGCTTCCAAAGTTGCCTTGACGGTGCGCGCAAAGACCTTACGTCACCCGACGCGGGGATGACCGAGCGTCACGCAGCGTCACGTTTGACCACCCGAGGGTGGGAGCCCCCGCACCACGCGACGCCGATCGCGTCGTCGCTTTGGCGCAAACCCTGATCGAGAATCCCAACCCGAAGGAGTGCGTGATGAAACTCACTTCCACACAGCTCGAGCGAACGCTGGGTCAATTCGAAGCACAAGCCATCCCCGACGATCATCCCGTGGTTCCGCAGCTCAACTCTCTGTTCGGGGAACATACATTCTTCCTCGACAGCAACGGCCTCAATATTCTGGAACCCGCCGAAGTGGCACGGGCGGGGGCGCCGTCGGCCGAGGTGGTGAATCTGGCGAGCTGGAACGATGCCAGTTCAACCGGCCTGGAGGCCCATGAGCCCGAACCGACCGGCACGGTCATCGTGCTGGGATCGAGCCACTGACGCGCAAGGCGGTTGCAATGTTGACCGCGTGGTTCCAATCGAGGGAGGGTTTCTTGTAGGTTTGGCGCGATGAGCGTCCGCGTCGTCACCGTGTTCGGCGGAACCGGCTTTCTGGGTCGCCGGGTGGTCCGGCATCTCCGCCGGCACGGTTTTTCCGTTCGCGTGGCGTCACGTCATCCTGATCGCAGTCGCGAGCTGTTCGGGTCCGATGATCCGCAGGTCCAGTCGGTCGCAGCCGATATTCACGACGAGGGCGGAGTTGCCGCCGCGCTCGCAGGTGTCCACGGTGCGGTCAATGCGGTCAGTCTCTATGTCGAGCGCGGACACGAGACCTTTGATTCCGTCCACGTGCAGGCAGCCGCGCGGATGGCGGATCAGGCGCGGGCGGCCGGAGTTCGAGCGGCTCGTCCAGGTGTCGGGAATAGGTGCCGACGCCGCCTCGGCTTCGCGCTACATCCGCAAGCGCGGCGAAGGCGAGGCTGCGGTAAGGGCCGCCTTCCCCGATGCAACCATCCTCCGTCCGGCGGTGATGTTCGCGCCGGACGACGCGTTTCTGACCACCGTTCTCGGCCTCCTGCGCCGGCTGCCGCTCTATCCGATGTTCGGACGCGGCCGCACGCGATTGCAACCGGCCTATGTGGAAGACGTGGCGGAGGCCATCACTCGGGCGCTCGACCGGCCGCACGCGCGCGCGGTCACGTTCGAGTGCGGCGGCCCGCGTGTCTACTCGTACGAGGAATTCCTCCGCGCCGTGGCGCGTGAAGCCGGCCTCGCGCCCATCCTCGTGCCGTTCCCGTTCGCCGGGTGGCACGCGCTCGTACGAATCGCAGCGCTGCTCCCGAGCCCGCCCATCACCCGCAACCAGGTGGAGTTGATGCAGATCGACACGGTGTCGTCGCCGGGGGTGCCCGGGTTCGCAGAGCTCGACATTGCGCCATGCTCGGTGGAGGATCTGCTCGATCAGATGTTGCGGAAACGCTCGCCGGCCCTATCTCAGACTTGGTAAGCTCGGACGCGCGGCGAGAATCGCGGTCTTGGCAGCTCGATCATGAGCGGCGCGGCCGGAGAACCCGAACAATGCGTGCGGATGCCAAACGCAAACGTCGTCAGGACGAGATCGAGCGGGACGAGGGCGAGCGCCGGCGCCGCCAGGAAGAGGCGCTCGACGAGGCGCTGAAGGACACCTTTCCGGCATCCGACCCCGTTTCCGTGGAGCAGCCGGCGCCCTTATATCGCAAGCTGGCCCGGCTGGATTTCTGATCGGGCGGGGCGGCCCCGCGCCCTGAGCATGGATGTCCGGGGGGCAATCGCGCTATACCGGCACGCGCGGCGCTGTCGCCGCCAACGCCAAGGGCCCTATGCCGAAGCTCGCGATCACCGACACAAACGAGGCCAAGCTCGCCATCGGCTTCGTCAACTGGGCGCATGCGCTCGACCACTACGTGATGCTGATTTTCCCGACCGTGGTGATCGGCCTCGAGCTCATCTACGGGCGCAGCTACGCCGAATTGATCGCGCTCGGCACCGCCTCCTTCGTTGCCTTCGGCATTTTCTCGCTGCCGGCCGGATGGCTGGCCGACCACTGGAGCCGGCGCAACATGATGGCGCTGTTCTATGCCGGTTGCGGGCTGTCGCTGATCGCCGCCGCCTTCGCGCCCAATCTCATCGTCCTTGCAATTGCGCTGTTCGCGCTCGGCATGTTCGCGGCGATCTACCACCCGGTCGGCACCGCGATGCTGATCGAGCAGGCGGCCGTGCGCGGGCGCTCGCTCGCCTTCAACGGCGTGTGCGGCAATCTCGGCGCCGCGTTCGCCGCCGGCATGACGGCAGCGCTGGTCCAGGGCTTGGGATGGCGCGCAGCCTTCCTGGTGCCGGGCGTGATCTGCGTCGCGAGCGCCGCGCTGTTTCTGCGGCTCGTTCCGGACGAAGAGCGAAAAGGGGCGAGCCGCGGCACGGTGGCCGACGTTCCGCTCGGCGCCTGGCTGGCGGCGAGCATCTTCGGCCTGTTCATCGTGATCGCGCTCTGTGCCGGCCTCGTCTTCAATATCGTCTCGGTCGCGCTCCCCAAGATCGTGGATGAGCGGCTCGGCTCCGACGTGCCGCTTGTGCTGGTCGGTGGAATTGCGACCGCCGTGTTCATGTGCGGGGCGCTCGCCCAGCTGGCGGTCGGCCGGCTGGTGGAAAAGTTTCCGCCGCACATCCTCTTCGCCGTGATCGCGAGCCTGCAGTTCCTGGGCGTATTGTGGGCGGCACAGGCGAGCGGCACGCTGCTCATCGTGGCGCTCGCGGTGGCGATGGCGGCGATTTACGCGCAGGTCACCGTCAACGATCTCGTGATCGCCCGCTACACCGCCGACGCCTGGCGCGGCCGGATTTTTGCGGTGCGTTACTTCCTGACCTTCCTGGTCTCGGGCGCGGCGGTGTATGCGATCGCGTTCCTGCACGGCCGCGGCGGCTTCGGCCTGGTGCTCGGGACCACCGCGGTCATTGCCCTCGGCTTCGTGTTCGCGACCGCCGTGATCGCGGTTCTGGTCAACGGGGTCGAGAAGGAGCGCGGGCGGGCGGTGGCACCGGCGGAGTGAGTATTAGACCTGATCCTGGTATTTCTCCGGTGTCATTCCGGGGCCATCGATCTCGGGTTTACCCGAGATCGGCATTTTTGGTGCCCAAGTCGGCTACAGCCGACTTGGGTGCGTAGCGAGGGAGCCCGGAATCCATAACCACTGCCTGGGATTATGGATTCCGGGCTCGCGCCTTCGGCGCGCCCCGGAATGACGACGAGTGGTCGCGGAACCTTTGCGCCGTTCCCACGTTGAGTCAAACAGCGATGTGGCAGCCGCGAGGCTCCGTCGCTGGCACGACCACGATCAAGTCGGTGACGCCGGATGTACGCGCACCTTCTCGTTCGTGGTCGTTGGCATTTTTGGCGGCATTTTTGGCCGTCTGCGACGAAAAGGGCCCGGGCTTGCGCCCGGGCCCTTGCATGAGGCTGAACGAGGATAGGATCAGAAATCCATCCCGCCCATTCCACCGCCGCCCGGCGGCATCGCCGGCGCCTGCTTCTTCGGCACCTCGGCGACCATCGCCTCGGTGGTGATGAGCAGGCCGGCGACGGAGGCGGCGTCCTGGAGCGCGGTGCGCACCACCTTGGTCGGATCGATGATGCCTTTCGACACCAGGTTCACGTATTCGCCGCTCTGCGCGTCGAAGCCGAAGGCTGTACTGATCCTTCTCCAGGATCTTGCCGACGATCACGGAGCCGTCTTCGCCGGCGTTGATCGCGATCTGCCGCGCCGGGGCTTGGATGGCCTTGCGCACGATCTCGACGCCGGTCTTCTGGTCGTCGTTGTGGGTGCGGATCTTCTTGAGCGCCTCGCCCGCGCGCAGCAGGGCGACGCCGCCGCCCGGCAGGATGCCTTCCTCGACCGCGGCGCGGGTCGCGTGCATGGCATCATCCACGCGGTCCTTGCGCTCCTTCACCTCGACCTCGGTCGCGCCGCCGACGCGGATCACCGCGACGCCGCCCGCGAGCTTGGCCAGCCGCTCCTGCAGCTTCTCGCGGTCGTAGTCGGAGGTGGTCTCCTCGATCTGGGCCTTGATCTGAGCGATGCGGCCCTCGATGTCGGACTTCTTGCCGGCGCCGCCGACGATGGTGGTGTTCTCCTTGTCGATCGTGACCTTCTTGGCGCGGCCGAGCATGTTGAGCGTGACGTTCTCGAGCTTGATGCCGAGATCCTCGGAGATCGCCTGGCCGCCGGTGAGGACCGCGATGTCTTGCAGCATGGCCTTGCGCCGATCGCCGAATCCCGGCGCCTTCACCGCCGCGACCTTGAGCCCGCCGCGCAGCTTGTTCACGACCAGGGTGGCCAGCGCCTCGCCCTCGACGTCCTCGGCGATGATGAGCAGCGGCTTGCCGGTCTGCACCACGGACTCGAGCAGGGGGAGGAGCTCCTGCAGGCCGGACAACTTCTTCTCGTTGATGAGAATGTACGGATCCTCCATTTCGACCCGCATCTTGTCGGCGTTGGTGACGAAGTAGGGCGAGATGTAGCCGCGGTCGAACTGCATGCCTTCGACCACGTCGAGCTCGGTCTCCAGCGACTTCGCCTCTTCGACCGTGATCACCCCTTCGTTGCCGACCTTTTTCATGGCTTCGGCGAGGAAACGGCCGATTTCGGCGTCGCCGTTGGAGGAGATGGTGCCGACCTGGGCGATCTCCTCGTTCGAGGTGACCTTCTTGGAGTTTTTCTTGAGGTCCTCCACGATGGCGTTGACGGCAAGATCGATGCCGCGCTTCAAGTCCATCGGGTTCATGCCGGCGGCGACCGATTTGGCGCCTTCCTTGACGATCGCGGCGGCGAGCACGGTCGCGGTCGTGGTGCCGTCCCCGGCCACGTCGGACGTCTTCGAGGCGACCTCGCGCACCATCTGCGCGCCCATGTTCTCGAACTTGTCTTCGAGCTCGATCTCCTTGGCGACGGTCACGCCGTCCTTGGTGACGCGGGGAGCGCCGAACGACTTGTCGAGGATGACGTTGCGACCCTTCGGGCCGAGCGTCACCTTCACCGCGTTGTTGAGGATGTCGACGCCGCGCAACATCTTGTCGCGGGCTTCGACCGAGAATTTCACTTCCTTGGCAGCCATAGCTGTGTCTCCGAATGACGTTGGGAGCGGGCGCCGACGCGGGATGCGTCAGGCCGCTTTCTTCTTGGCGACGCCATCTTCGACGACGCCCATGATGTCGCTTTCCTTCATGATCAGGAGCTCCTGGTGGTCGATCACGACCTCGGTGCCCGACCATTTGCCGAACAGCACCCGGTCGCCGACCTTGATGTCGATGGGGATGAGCTTGCCGCTCTCATCGCGTCCGCCGGGGCCGACGGCCACGACTTCGCCCTGGGAAGGCTTCTCCTTGGCGGTGTCGGGGATGATGATGCCGCCCTTGGTTCGTTCCTCGGCCTCGATGCGCTTGACGACGACGCGGTCGTGAAGCGGACGAAACTTCATGATGTCCTCCTAAGTTTCTGACGGGATTTAAGATTTTGGGTTTGGCTGCGACCGGCAAAGGGAGAATCTGCCGATCTGCCCAGGCGCGACATAGGGGGCACGATTTTGGCCCGCAAGAGGCGTCCGAGAAAAATTTAGCACTCCCGAGGCGCCGAGTGCCAAGGCAAATCTGGCAGTCGGTTAATGTGAGTGCCAGGGGCGAAGCGCCGCCGTCGAGGGCCCGAGCACGGAGCTGTCAGCAGTCTCGCTCAGATGCTGCTAACGCCTTGATTTTGGGAACTTTATTCAATTTTTGGGCTTGTCAGCACCGCCACGTGACAATCACACTTGATGTCCGAATTGGAGGGGCATCGATATGGCACATACGCAAATGTCCAAGCAACCGTCCCGGGATTTTCGCCGCCAGCTCGACGGCTACGGTCTCACGACAGCGCACATCCTTTACCGGCTTCCGGACCATCCGCTCCTGCTGCAGACCTATGTCTGGCAGGATTACGATCTCTGCCCGCGATTTCCAGCGCTCAATCGCTTTCTGGCGTTCTGGCTCGAAAAGCTCGAGGGGCCGCTGCACTCGGTGACGGTCGCGCATTCGCGCCTGATCAAGCCCGCCGAAATCCGCGCGGTGAACGGCGAGTTCCGGCTGCATTGAGGGGAGGGCCGACTCGTAGCTCGGCTCGCGCATTCCGGCGCGAGAACAATCAATCCTCATGAAACACGTTGAGCTTCGGCGCCGGGCCGGAAAATCCGAGCTCCGCCCAGCGCGCGGCGACGCGCTCGTAAACCTCGCGGCGCAGCAGGGTCGAGGGTGGGAACTGCTTGAGGTAGCGGTGCGGCTTGCAGGCGTTGATCAGCACCTTTGAGCCATAGGGCCGCGCCTCGGCCGCGACCTGGCTCGGGTCGAGCCCGGTCGACCAGGTGTTGCGCAGCGTGTCGATGTCCTCGGCCGGATGGCAGCGCGTGCTCAGCGCCCACAACACGTCGTTGAAGTCGGTCGGATCGATGTCCTCGTCGACCGCGATGATCCACTTGGTGTAGTAGGCCGCCGCCGGGCATTGCGCCGCGAGCGCCAGCACCTGCGCCGCATGCCCGGCATATTGCTGCTGCATCGAGACCACGACGATGCCCCAGCCCGACGCCGCCGCCGGATGGGCGTAGGCCGACATGACGCCCGGCACCCCGATGCGCTCGAGATCGTCGAGAATGCGCGCCGAGCGCATGATGGCGTAATAGGCGCCGATCTCGCAGGACGGATATTTCGCCATCAACGCCGCCGTGAAGATCGGCGCGCGGCGGCAATGCAGCGCCTTCACCTCGATGACCGGTTGCGGCGAGCGTTCGCGCCCGTAGTAGCCGGTGAACTCGCCGAGCGGGCCTTCCGGCTCGACGTCGCCTCGACGCAGCACGCCTTCGATCACGAACTCGGCGTGGGCGGGGATCGGCAGGCGGACGCATTCGGCCGCGGTCAGCTCGACCGGGCGGCCCATGATGCCGCCGGCCACGTCGAGCTCCGATTCTCTGGCGCCGAAGGCCTGCGCCGCCAGCATGAAGAGAACGGGATCGATGCCGTAGGCCGCCACCACCTCGCACGGCTCGCCGCGCGCCCACCAGGCCTCGCGGTCGAGCAGGCCGTGCTTGCCGGGCGAGCAATAGAGCCCGATCCGGCGCGGCCCGTGCAGCATCTGCCGATAGCAGCCGACATTGAGGCGGCC
This sequence comes from uncultured Alphaproteobacteria bacterium, assembly GCA_963827585.1. GTDB lineage: Bacteria > Pseudomonadota > Alphaproteobacteria > Rhizobiales > Xanthobacteraceae > VAZQ01. The sequence goes on along the minus strand of CAWHCK010000051.1, from coordinate 159,006 downwards.
GCTCTCCGGTTGCGCCGTCAAGGTGATGTCGCCGGTTCCGATGTAGCGGCCGCCGTCGCCCGGCCAGAATTTCGGGACCGGAAACGCGGTGAGATCGATCTCGTCGCCGCGCAGCACGATTTCGTTGACCGGCGCGCGTGCCTTGTCGATGAAAACGGGTGCGATCCTGCGGTTCATGATCGTGCGGGTCTGCGCGATCAGCTCCGCGACCGAGAGGTCGGGATCGAGGCCAACGGCAAGCGCGTAGCGTTCCTTGCTGGCGCCGAGCATGTTGGTCAGGATGCTGGCGCCGGAGCGATCGCCGGCGAGGGTCTCGAACAGCAGCGCCGGTGCGTCGTCACCGCGCGTCGCCATGAAGGTGATCGCCGCCAGCTCCTCGTCGGGATCGACCGGCTGGTCGACGCGCTTCAACAGACCGTTGGCGTCGATCAGCGCGAGCCAATCGCGCAGGTCGTGCCAGCCGACCGGCGCCGCCTCGGTCGCACCCGCCGGCTCACGTCGCTCGGCAATTCGTTCTTCCATGGGCGTTTCGCGGGTGCGAGAGTTGTTGCGGCGACGGCCACGCCGCCGCGACGATCGCGCCTACGCTACTATTTTTTGCACGGCCAGGCAAAATTCGAACAAGCGAAATTCAGACAAGCAAAACTCGAAGGCGAACCGGATGCCGCGCGAACGCCCGTGGGCCGGCCGCCGTTACGTCAGCACGCCGACGATTGCGCCGATCACGCAGGTCGCGAGCGTCCCCGACACGATCGACTTCATGCCCAGCGAGACCACATCGTCGCGCCGCTGCGGCGCCATGGTGGCAAGCCCCGCGATCATGATGCCGAGCGAGCCGAAATTGGCAAACCCGCACAGGGCATAGAGCATGATCAGGCGCGAGCGCGGATCGAGCGCGTCGGCCGGCAGCTTCGCGAGCTCCACATAGGCGACGAACTCGGTGAGGATGGTCTTCACCCCCATCAGGCTGCCCGCCGTCACCGCCTCGTCCCACGGAATGCCCATGAGCCAGCACACCGGCGCCAGGGCATAGCCGAGCAGGCGCTGGAGCGTGATCGGCGCGCCGGCGACCGGCGGCAGCGCACCGATGATCGCGTTGGCGAGATAGACCAGCGCGACCAGCACGATCAGCATGGCGCAGATGTTGAGGAGGAGCTCGAGGCCGGCGGCGGTGCCTCGCACGATCGCATCCATGGTGCTCGATGCGACCTTTTCCGCTTCGGGAAGGGCGCCGCCGGTGCGCCGGTCGCTCCGCTCCGGCACCATGATCAGGCTGACGAGGATCGCCGCCGGAGCTCCGACCACCGAAGCGATCACCAGGTTTGCCGCGGCATCGGGAATGACCGCGCTGAGCAAGGTCGCGTACAGCACCAGGACGGTGCCGGCGATGCCGGCCATCCCCCCGGTCATGACCATGAACAGCTCGCTGCGCGTGAGGCTCGCGAGATAGGGGCGGATGAAGAGCGGCGCCTCGACCATGCCGAGGAAGATATTGGCCGCGGTCGAGAGCCCGACCGCACCGCCGACGCCGAACGCGCGCTCGAGCAGCCAGGAGAAACCGCGCACGATCGGCGGCAGGATGCGCCAGTAGAACAGCAGCGTGGTCAGGACGCTCATCACCAGCACGATCGGCAGCGCCTGCAGCGCGAGCACGAACTCCGCGCCGGGGACCTTGAGATCGTAGGGAAGCGGACCGCCGCCGAGATAGCCGAAGACGAACGCGGTGCCGGCCTTGCTGGCGGCGGCGATGGTATTGACCGCATCGTTGATCGCAGCGAATGCGCGGGAGGCGCCGGGCACCTTGAGCAGGATGACCGCGGTGGCGAAGGTCACGAGAAGGCCGATGGCCACCTGCTTCCACGCGACGGCGCGGCGGTCCTCGCTGATGATCCAGGCGAGGGCCAGGAGGCCAAGGATGCCGACCGCCGATTGAAGCTGCTGCATCGGTAAACGCTCTCGGATTCGCCGCCGGGCAATTGTAGACATACCGACGCACCGAATTCACTCGTCACGGAGGCAGCCATGACGCGCATCCGCTTCGATTTCGGCACGCTCACCCTCGACGCCGAGCTGCTCGACACGCCGACCGCCCGCGCCATTGCGGCAGCGCTGCCGATCTCGTCGTCGGCGCTGACCTGGGGCGAGGAGGTCTACTTCGAGGTGCCGGTCAAAGCCGCCGCCGAGCCGGATGCCCGTGCCGTGGTGACGCCGGGCGAGATCGCCTTTTGGCCCGCTGGCCACGCCATCGCGCTCGGCTTCGGCCGCACGCCGATCAGCCGCGGTGACGAGACGCGGCTGGCGAGCCCGTGCAACGTCTTTGCCAAGGCGCTCGGGGACGTAAAGGCGCTGGCGCGGGTGAGGGCAGGGACGAAGGTCACGGTCACCCGCGTCTAGCGTGCGAGCGAGCGGCCACCCGTCGATGGCGAGCTAGTCAGCCGCATGGCGACCATCCTGTCGGGTTTCCTCGGCGGCAAGGCGTTGATGGGGATTTGGTATCATTTCGCCATCCTGTTCGAAGCGCTGTTCATCCTGACGACGGTCGATGCCGGCACGCGCGTGCTGCGCTTCATGATTCAGGACCTGGTCGGCAATGCCGTGCCGGCCTTCAAGGACACCACGTCCTGGACCAACAACCTGATCGGGTCCGCGTTTGCGGTGATGCTGTGGGGATATTTCCTCTATGTCGGCGTGATAGATCCGTTGGGCGGAATCTGGACGCTGTGGCCTCTGTTCGGCACCGCCAACCAGATGCTCGCCGCGATCGCCCTCACCGTGTGCACGGTCGTGCTGTTCAAGATGAAGCGGGAGCGCTTCGCGCTGGTGACGATTGCACCCGCAGCCTGGCTCGTCATATGCACGATGACCGCCGGGCTCCAGAAAGTGTTCAGCGCCGATCCCAACGTCGGGTTCATCAGCCATGCGCTCAAATTTGGCGACGCGGTCGCAGCGGGTCAGGTCCTGGCGCCGGCAAAGACGCTCGACGAGATGCGACGGATCGTCTTCAACGACTACATCGATGCGACACTTGCCGGCGTGTTCGTGCTGGTGGTCGTCGTCACCGTGATCTATGGCCTGATCAGTATCTGGAAGGCGTTGGGCAATCCGCAGCCGACCGCAATGGAAATCGGGTTTGCCGGCGCAGCGGTGGGAGGTCGCCATGCCTGACCTGCAGGATTTGTTCGATCGATCCAGGGACGCAGCGCGCACCACCGTCTATTGGACCACGCGCACGGCGCGTCTGATGATCGGCGTTCCCGACTATGAAACCTATGTTGCCCACCGGCGGGAAAATCATCCGGAGGAGCCGATCATGACCTATGTGGAGTTCTTCCGCGAACGCCAGCAAGCCCGTTATGCGGTGAGCAAGGGTCGCTTCAGGGGGTGCTGCTGACTTCGGAAGCGGGATCCTGGCGTTACCCCCGCCCGACGAACGGCATCAGGTTCGCCATCACCGTCATGAACAGCACGTTGGTGTCGAGCGGAAGATTGGCCATGTAGACCACGGCGCGGCCGACGTCGTCGGCATTCATGCGCGGCTCGACCGCCGTCCGGCCGTCCGCCTGCATCACGCCCTGGCCCTGCACCATGCGCTCGGTCAGCGGGGTCGCGGCATTGCCGATGTCGATCTGCCCGCAGGTGATGTCGTAGCCGCGGCAATCGAGCGCGGTCGACTTGGTGAGCCCGGTGACCGCGTGCTTGGTGGCGGTATAGGCGACCGAACGCGGGCGCGGCGCATGCGCGGAGATCGAGCCGTTGTTGATGATGCGGCCGCCGCGCGGGTCCTGTGCCTTCATGATCCTGATCGCCTCCTGGGTGCACAGGAACAGGCCGGTGAGGTTGGTATCGACGACCTGTTTCCAGGTCTCGTAGGGCAGATCCTCGAGCGGCACCGGGGGTGCGCCGATGCCGGCATTGTTGAACAGGACGTCGAGGCGGCCGAATGTCTCCTTGGCTTTGGCGAACAGCGCCTTGATCGCCGCCGGGTCGCTCACGTCGGTCGGAACGACGAGGCTCGCGGCGCCGCTGGCCTTGCCCTCGCTCGCGGTCTCTTCCAGCTTGTCCTTGCGTCGCCCGGCGAGCACGGCGGCGTAGCCCTCCTTCATCAGGGCGAGCGCGACCGCCTTGCCGATGCCGGTACCGGCGCCGGTAATCAGAGCAACCTTCTGCAACGTGGCCATCGCGATTCTTTCCTTATTGCCGAGCGGCGAGAACCGGCCGGCCGACAATGCCCGCCAGCATCAGCGCGGACACGACGACGATCCAGGCCATGATCAGCCAGCCGCCGAGCGGACCGAAGAAGCGCAGCAGCGCCACCACCGCGCAAACGAAACCGGCCCACGCCAGCCACTTCGGCAGGACCTGCGTTCTCACCCCGACGAGCGAGGTGGCGGCGATCAGCACGGCCATTCCGACGAAAGCGAAGCGGTACATCCAACCGGCGAGCGCCTGCGAGAGGAAGCCGACTTGCGGGTCGGGCTGGAAGTTGCCGAAACGCGCCCGGGCTGCCGGGTGAACGATCTCGATTGCCGCGCCGGCCAGCATCAGCGCCACGAACAGGAGGCCTCCCGTCAGCGCGACCGACGCAAACCCATATCCGTCGCGCTCGGCGCCTTGCAACACGGCGTGCAGGACGCCGAGAAACCAGAGAAAGAAGAACGCAGCGAAGATGAGCAGCACACCGTTGAGAAGGATGATCTCGTCCTGCCTGCTGACCAGATAGTCGAGCAGTTGCTGGGCAGTCGATGTAAACGAAGGCGAATCCGGCGCCGAGAGATAGGAGGGGATGAACAGGATCACGAACAGGATTCCGCTGATCCCGCCCAGTCGCAAAATGTGCGTGTCCGTCATTCGACCCCCCCAATGCTCCCTGCGTGATTGATTGGCGCCGATCTTAGCGCATGTTCGCGGCCGTGAAACGGGGGTTTGCTTCAGCGGGCGTTCTTGTAGGGCGGGCGGGGAATGCCGGCATGGGCGGCCCGCAGCGCCGCCGACCAGCGCTCGCGCAGGTCGTGGAAATACGGCTCGCCCGGCTCGATCCGATAATTGAGCTCGGCGTCGCAGACGTCGCGCCGCGCAATGAGCAGGTCGAGCGGCAGGCCGACGCTGAGATTGGAGCGCATGGTGGAATCGACCGACACCAGTCCGACTTTGAGCGCGTCGTAGAGATCGATATCGTAGGTGATGGCGCGATCGAGCACCGGCTTGCCGTATTTGTGCTCGCCGATCTGCAGATAGGGCGTGTCCTGCGTACATTCGATGAAATTGCCGGCGGCATAGAGCATGAACAGCCGCGGCCGCTCGCCCTTGATCTGGCCGCCCAGCAGGAACGAGACGTCGAATCTCACATCGGAGGCGTCGAGCGCCGCGCCTTCGAGCTCGTGAAGCTGACGGATGGTGCGACCGACGCGCTGGGCCGCCTGGAACATGGTGGGGGCGTTCATCAGCGTCTCGGTCTCGCCGGTCTGCGGATTTTCCCAGCCCTCCCGCAGGATGCTGACCACCGACTGGCTGATCGACAGGTTGCCCGCCGAGGCGGTCGCCATGATCCGCTGGCCCGGCTGGACGAAGACGTGGAGCTTGCGGAAGGTCGCAATGTTGTCGACCCCCGCGTTGGTGCGGGTGTCGGCGAACATGACCAGGCCGTCCCGGACCAGAATGCCACAGCAATATGTCATGGCCGAACTGCCCCTCGCGAACCCATCCCGCTATATACCGATGCTCGGTGGCAAACGGGCAATGCCGCTTCAGTTCTGCGTCTGCTGGCTCGCCTGATCGACGCGGACCTTGACCGAGAGCACCTCGCCGACGCCGCCGTAACGGGTGCCGCGGAACGGCGCCGCGCCGAGGTAGTCGAGCCCCACTGCGACGCGCACATGGGCATCGGTCGCGCAGAACCCGTTCGCCGGATCGAAGGCCACCCAGCCGAGCTCGGGCACGAAGGCCTCGGCCCAGGCGTGGCCGGCCTCCTGGTCGGTCACGCCGTCGTTGCGGTGGAAGTAGCCGCCGACATAACGGGCAGGGACGCCGAGGCTGCGGGCGGCCGCGATGAAGACGTGGGTGAGGTCCTGGCAGACCCCGCGCCTGAGCGCAAAGGCTTCGGCGGCCGTGGTCGCAGCGTGGGTGGGATCGGTGTCGTAGGTCATATCGTCGTGCAGGCGCTCCAGCGTGAGGTGCAGGAGATTGAGCACGTTGCCGCCGGCGGCGTCGCGGCTCGCGGCGGCAAAGCCCGCGATATCCGCATCCGGACTGGTGAGCGCGGTCTCGCGCAGGTAGAGGCTCGGCGGGAAGCGCTCGACCGCGCCGCGCACGATGCCCTGGGTGTCGCGCGTCTCGACCTCGCCCTCCACCGTCACGGCGAGCTCGCGCAGCGGGCCCTCGGCGGTGAAGGCATGGGTGATGTTGCCGAAGGCGTCCTGGTGCTGGTCAAGCCGGCAATCGGTGGAGACGTCGATCCGCCAGCGCGCCACGTATTGGCCGTCGTGGTTGCGCGGCGTCAGCCGCAGCATCTGGATCACGCTGGTGGCGGGCGCCTCGTAGCGGTAGCTGGTCAGATGCGAGATGCGGATGCGCATGAAGCAGACGACGGATGACAGGCTTCACATCAGATATTGCTCGGTGATCGCCGCGCCCAGCCGGTTGTTGCTGTCGATGAATTCGCCGATGAACTCGTGCAGCCCCTGCTGGAAGATCTCTTCCATGCGGCTGTTCTCGAGCCGGGCGCGCAGCGCGCGCGCCTGGCGCTGGGCCGCCCCCTGGCGGCCATAGGCGCGGGCGATATGGTCGAGGTAGAGCACGAGATTTTCATAGCAGCTCGCGAGCGACCGCGGCATTTCGTCCCGCAGGATCAACAGGTCGGCGATCAGCCACGGCTTGACGCTCTCGCGATAGACCCAGTGGTAGGCGGTGAGCGCCGAGACCGAGCGCAGGATCGCCGACCATTGGAAATAGTCGAGCGGTCCGCCGACGCGTTCGTGCGCCGGCAGCAACATATGATACTTCACATCGAGGATGCGCGCGGTGTTGTCGGCGCGTTCCATGTAGACGCCGAGGCGGGAGAACCAATAGGCGTCGTTGCGCAACATGGTGCGGTAGGCGGAACCGTCGAAGCGCAGCGAGGATTCCTGCACCCAGCGCAGGAAGCGCATGAACTCCTCGCGCGAGGTCGGCCCGTTGCCGAAACGCTTGAGCTCGAGCCAGGTGCCGTTGATGGCGTCCCACATCTCGACCGTGAGCGCGGTGCGCACGGCGCGCGCATTGGTGCGGGCGATCTCGAAGCAGCTGCGGATGGAGGAGGGGTTGGCGGTGGAGAAGCAGAGAAAATCCGTGACCGACTCCTCGTTCGCCTCCGGATAGGCGGCGGCGAACGCGCGGGCGCAGCCGGCGGTCGCGACCGCCGATTCCCATTCGTTGGACGATCCGACATAGGCGAGCGGCAGCGTGGTGAGGCGCTGGGTGACTTCGAGAATGCGGGCAAGATATTCCGCGCGCTCCACGTAACGCGCCAGCCAGTAGAGATTGTCGGCGGTGCGGGAGAGCATGTCAGCGGACCCGCGCGGCTTGCGTCATCGATCCAACACCCATGTATCCTTGGTGCCGCCGCCCTGGCTGGAATTGACGACGAGCGAGCCCTTCTTCAGCGCGACCCGGGTGAGGCCTCCCGGCACGATCCGGATGCGATCGCGCCCGGTCAGCACGAACGGGCGCAGATCGACGTGGCGCGGCGCCACCCCCTCCTCGACGCAGGTCGGGCAGGTCGAGAGGGCGAGCGTCGGCTGCGCGATGAAGTTCTTCGGATTCGACTTGAGCTTGGCGCGGAATGCCGCGACGGTCGCCTTGTCGGCCTTCGGCCCGATCATCATGCCGTAGCCGCCGGAGCCGTGCACCTCCTTGACCACCAGCTCCTCCAGATGGTCGAGCACATAGCGCAGGTGCTCGTCGTCACGGCACCGCCAGGTCGGCACGTTCTTGAGGATGGGCTCCTCGTCGAGATAGAACTTCACGATCGCCGGCATGTAGCTGTAAACCGCCTTGTCGTCGGCGATCCCGGTACCGACCGCATTGGCAAGGGTGACGTTGCCCGCCTGGTAGACCGCCATCAGCCCCGGCACTCCGAGCACGGAGTCGGGCCGGAACGCCAGGGGATCGAGGAAATCGTCGTCGATGCGTCGGTAGATCACGTCGACGCGCTTGGGTCCCTGGGTCGTGCGCATGAAGACGAGATCGTCCCGCACGAACAGGTCGCGGCCCTCGACCAGCTCGACGCCGAGCTTGTCGGCGAGGAAGGAGTGCTCGTAATAGGCGGAGTTGTAGACCCCGGGGGTGAGCAGCACGACGCTCGGGTCGGCGCTCGAGGTCGCAGGCGCCACCGATTTCAAGGTTGCCAACAGCTCGTCCGGATAGTTCTCCACCGGGGCCACGCGGTGGCGGGCGAACAGCTCCGGAAACAGCCGCAGCATGATTTCCCGGTTCTCCAGCATGTAGGAGACGCCGGAGGGCGTGCGCGCATTGTCTTCGAGCACGTAGAAGCTGTCGGGATCGACCCGCACGACGTCGATGCCGCCGATATGGACGTAGATGTCGTGCGGCACCTTCTGGCCGTTCATCTCGGGCCGGAACACCGGATTCTGGAATACCAGATCTTCCGGCACCACGCCGGCTCTGAGTATCTCGCGCCGGGTATAGACGTCGCCAATGTAGTGGTTGATGGCTTTGATGCGTTGCTCCAGGCCCGCCCGCAACATGTCCCATTCGGCGGCGGCAAGAATGCGCGGCAGCACGTCGAACGGGATGAGCCGCTCCTGCGCATTTGCTTCGCCATAGACCGCGAAGGTGATGCCGATGCGGCGGAACAGGACTTCCGCCTCGCGCCGGCGGTAGTCCAGCACGTCCGGCGGCACCTCGGAAAGCCATCGAAACAACTCGCCGTAGGCCGGACGCAGCGCGCCGTCGATGCCCTTCATCTCGTCGAACGCGACTGACATGCCTTGTCCTGCGTCGCAGGCCCGCGCCACCACGCGAACCGCGCGATCCGATCCTAGCTGCAAGCTGCGCGCCAACCCAAGGGGGTATTCGGCCGCGCCGGCGCCGGCCATGATTCGCTGCTTTTGCCCACGTTTTGAGCGGCAGCTGATTAAGGGGGCGGCTTCGCCCCCGTTTGTCAGGGAGTGATGAGGTCGAGCTTAGGAAAGTGCCTGCGAAAGCGATCCGGATCGCGGGTGAGCAGCCGATAGCCCGCGACGGCTGCGTGCGCGCCGATGAAGAAATCGGGGAGTGATGAGGGCCGTGGGCCGCCGCGGCGACGATACTGCAGGAATGCCTTGCCGGCCAGGAATGCGGCCTCGAATGGAATGGGCTCGCGGATGAAGCGTTCCCGCGGAAGTGCAACGTCAAGGTCTTCGATGCGCAAGAAGCGAATCGATACTTCGGAATAGACGATTGGATTGATGACGAGCCGCGCTGTCTCGGCCGCCTCAGCCAGAGCGGCGGACGACCACTCGAACCAGCTCCGATCCTCGGTAAGGATATCGAGGAGCACGTTGCTGTCGATCAGGACGGCGGTCATTCGCCGCGGGTCAGCGCCATGATCTCGTCGGTGGTCATGGAGCCGTCCCCGCGGCCGCGCATATGCGCCACCAATCGTGCTCCCCGTCCGGTACCGGGCTTGCTCCGTACGCGCCTGATACGGACCGCCTTGCCGTCAAAATCAAACTCGACCTCGGTGTTGGGTAGCAGCCCTGCCTTCTCGCGAATTGCGAGGGGGATGGTGACTTGGCCCTTGGAAGTGATCCGCATGTTCGCTCCTACTCTTACCAGTAGAAGTAAGAACTTTGGCGGTCATGGTCAAGCGGGTGCGGGCTGTTTACCCGAACGAGGCGCTCAGGGAGCCAGCAGCTTCTTCACCCGGTCGATGACCGGCCGCGGGGTCGCATAGAGACGCGCGACCAGCTTCTGCACGTCTTCGCCCGCGGTCGGCGCAAGGTCTGCCTGCAGCCGTGCCGCCTCGGCCCGGAATTCCGGGTCCTGCATGGTGGCGTCGAAGGCGCGCCGCAGCAGCGTGGCCTTGCTCGCAGGGAGCGCCGGCGGCGCCACGAACGGCCGCGCCATGGCTGTGGGCCCGACCATGAGCTCGAGCAACTGGCGGTCCTCCGGCTTGGTGACGAGATCGACCACCGCGGGCACGCCCGGGAAATCGGGGCTCGCGTTGAGCGCGGTCAGAAGGAGCACGTTGATCTTCTTGTCGCGCAGCCAGTCGGGCTTGGCAATCTTGAGCGCGGAATGGCTGAACACGCAGCGGCCGTGCGCCTCGCCGCGCTCGATCGCCAGGATCGTTTCCTGCGAGCCGAGATAGCCGGTCACCAGCTTGAACCTGGTGCCGAGCACATCGTTGAGCACGATCGGCCAGGTATCCGTGTCGGAGCCAGCTCCGGTCCCGGCGACCACCATCTGCTGGCGCTTGACGTCGTCGATGGTCTTGAACGGGGTCGTCCCCCACGCCATGCACAGCCCGATATCCTTGGTGATGGCGCCGAGCCAGGTGAACGCGCTCATGTCGTAGCCGGGATTGCGGGCGCCGATCAGCGGCTCGAGGATCGGGCCCCCGGCGAACGTCGCGATCGCGGTGCCGTCGCGGGGCGCCTGCTCGGCGAGAAAGTTGGCGGCGCGGATGCCGCCCGCGCCCGGCATCACCTGCACGGTCACGGTCGGCTTGCCCGCGACGTGGCGGCCGATATGGCGGCTCACCAGCCGCGCATAGAGATCGATGCCGCCGCCCGCCGTGCCGGCGACGTACATGGTGATCGGACGGTCGATGCTGTCCTGCGCCGTGGCGGGTTGTGCGTCGCCAACACCAGCACGGCCGCGCACAGCGAAATCGACGAACGCAAAATCATGATGCCTGCTCGCAGCGTGCGAGAAACCTTCATCACGAAGGGATCGGGACTTCGCCGACGTCCTTCGGCACCTTGTAGCCCTTCTGAACCGCCGGCCGCTTGGCAATGGTCGTGTACCACCGCTTCACGTTGGGATAGTCGTTGAGATCGACGGTCTGCCATTCGTAGCGCGACACCCACGGCCAGATGGCGATATCGGCAATGGAATAGTCGTCGGCGACGAATTCATGGCTCGCGAGCCTGCGGTCGAGCACCCCGTAGAGCCGCTGCGCCTCCTTGAGAAAACGCTCCTCGGCATAGGGCGCCTTGCCCTTGTTGTATTTCACGAAGTGGTGGACCTGCCCGAACATCGGCCCCGGCCCTCCCATCTGCCACATCAGCCACTCCAGCACGCGGTAGCGCGGCTCGCCCTCCTTCGGCAGCAGCTTTCCGGTCTTGTCCCCGAGATAGATCATGAGCGCGGCCGATTCCATCAGGCTGATGCCGCTGTCGCGGTCGACGATGGCGGGGATGCGGTTGTTCGGGCTGATCTTCAGGAACTCCGGCTTGAACTGCTCGTCCTTGCCGATGTCGACCGCATGCGCGGTGTAGGGCAGTCCGAGCTCCTCGAGCAGGATGGAGGCTTTGCGGCCGTTGGGGGTGGTCCAGGTGTAGAGATCGATCACGGTTTGGTTTTCCTGTGCTCGCAATGGGCGTCACGCGCATTGATTGATGCTGGCGCGGAAGTGCTGCGGCAGCGCGTCCGTCAGTAGCCGGAAATCGGCGGATGGTCGATGCGAAAATGGTCCCGCGCGCGGCGCCGCGGGCAAGCCGGCCATGCCCCGACATTCATCCCCTGCGGCCGATGTCGGCCACGTCGACCTCGACCGGGGTCTCCCGGCCGTCCCGTTGCACGGTGAGCGTTACCCTCTTTCCCACGCCGATGCGTTCGAGCTCCTCGGTGAGCTCCGGCAGCCTGCGCACCGGCTTGCCGTTCACCCCGACGATCACGTCGCCCGGTCTGCCGGTCACCGGATCGATGCCGCGCAAGCCGGCGCGCTCGGCGGGCGAGCCCGGCACGGTGCGCACAATGACGATGCCTTCCACGCCCGCCCGGGTTGCCGCCGATTCGTTGGCGGCGACGATTCCGATGCCCGGCGTCGGCACCGAGCCGCGGCGGATGAGCTCGGGAACGACCCGGTTGACTGCGTCGATCGGGATGGCAAAGCCGATGCCGGCGCTGGTCCCGGACGGCGACAGGATGGCGGTGTTGACGCCGATCACGCGACCCGCCGAATCGAGCAGCGGACCGCCCGAATTGCCCGGGTTGATGGCGGCATCGGTCTGGATCACGTTCGTGATCTCGCGGCCGGCGCTGGTCGGCAGGCGACGCTTGAGCGCGCTGATGATGCCGGTGGTCAGCGTCTGGTCGAGCCCGAACGGATTGCCGATCGCGAACACCCATTGCCCGACCTTGAGGTCGTCGGAGGTGCCGATCGCGACCGGCGGCGGCAGCGAGCGGGTATTGTCCACGCGGATCACCGCGAGGTCGTAGTTCGGCGCGGTCCCGACGCGCTGGGCGCGCAAGCACCTGGCCGGTCGCCAGGCGAACGGCGAGGCTGCCGGCGCCCTCGACCACGTGATCGTTGGTGACGATGTGGCCGGCCGCGTCCCAGATGAAGCCGGTTCCCGACTGCGCGCGGCCGTTCTCGCCCTCCGGTAGCGGCGCCTCCAGCGCCCCGGCACGCCCCACGACCTGCACCACGGACGGAGAAACACGCTCGAAGATGTCGATGGTCGTGCGCTCGATGTCGGCCAGGCTGCCGCGCGGCTCGACCGCGCGCGGCGTCGAGGCCGAAAAGAACAAGCGGTCGACATAGGGCTGCGCGAGGTAGATGCCCAGGACGATCACGAGCGCGAGCACTGCAATCCTGGCGAACCGGTCACCCATTGCGCGCCTCCTGCATCAATGTAGCAAACACGTAGCAACGCGGCGGGATCGTTCCCAAGCAGCAAGGTTCGGCAAAGGATGAGAGCTCGAACATTCGCATACCCGTCGTCACATCGGCGTCAACACCAGCACGTCGGCTATCGGGTGCCGCCGCAAACAGCCGTTCCACGTCGGCCTTGCGCCGCTCGAGCGCCAGCCGCTGGTTGATATAGCCCTTGTCGGTGATCTCGTTGGCATCGATCGAGGGTGCGTCCGGCAGCAGCAGCACCCGCGAAATCCGCTCCGACGAGCCCGGATGGTCGGCATTCCACTGCGCGATCGCGCGGGCGACATGCGCGCGCACGGCGGCGTGGCGAGCGAGCTCTGGGAGCGGCGCTTCGCAGCCGATGAGCTTGCAGCAGCCGGCCGCGTTGAGCCAGGCCAGCATGCCGATGCCCGCACGGTTCTCGCCGGCGATGATGGCATCCTGCAGCGCCGGCGAGGCGGCGGCGAGCGCGCCCACCCGCAGCACGCCCACGGCGACCCAGGTGCCGGTGGTGAGCTTGAAGTCCTCGGCCAGGCGGCCGTCGAACACGATACCCTTCCCCGGCGCGGCCGCATCGGCAAAGCGGACCGCATCGCCCGGCTTGTAGAAGCCATCCTCGTCGAACGCCGCCTGCGTGAGATCGGGCCGCTTCCAGTAGCCGGGCGTCACGTTGGCCCCGCGCACGCGCACTTCGAGCTTGCCGCCGGCCGGGACGAGCTTGAGCTCGACGCCGGGGACGGGCACGCCGATCGAGCCCGCGCGCTCGATGATGAAATGCGCCGCGGTGGCGAGCGGCGACGTCTCGGTCGTGCCCCACGACGAGGTCATCGGCACGCGCTCGCCGGTGGCGGCGAGCGACACGGCTTCGAGCCGTTCCCACAGGTCCTGCGGCAGCGCGGCCCCGGCATAGAAGATCAGGCGCAGCCTGGCGAAGAACGCGCGCGCGAGCGCCGCGTCGCGTTCGAGAAACGGCAGCAGCGCGGCGTAGCCTGCCGGCACGTTGAAATAGATCGTAGGCGAGACCTCGCGGAGATTGCGCACGGTCTGCTCGATGAGGCCGGGCAGCGGCCGGCCGCCGTCGATGAACAGCGTGCCGGCGTGGCGCAGCACCAGGTTGAAATTGTGGTTGGCGCCGAAGGTGTGGTTCCACGGCAGCCAGTCGAGCAGGACGAGCGGCGCCTCGGCGAGGAACGGCCAGATCTGGACGAGCTGCTGCTGGTTTGCCGCCAGCATGCCGTGCGTGTTGATGGCGCCCTTGGGCAAGCCGGTGGAGCCGGACGTGAACAGGATCTTGGCGATGGTGTCGGCGCCGATCGCCGCGATGGCCTGTTCCAAAGCGGGGCCGGGCTGGCTTTGCGCCAGCTCGTCGAACGCGGTCACGCGCGCGATGCTCGCGCCGTTGCGGCTCGCGCAGAGCTCCACATCGTTCAGGTCGAGCGCGGCGAGCGCCTTGGCGAACGGCGCGGTGTCGGCGACGTAGATCAGGCCGGGCGCGAGCAGGGCGGCGATGTGCTTGAGCTTGGCGTGGTCCTGGCTCTGCAGCGAATAGGCAACCGAGATCGGCGCCACGGGAATGCCGGCGCTGTGGCCGGCGAGCGTCAGGAGCGCGTGGTCGATGCCGTTGCCGGAGAGGATCATCACCGGCCGCTCGGCCGAAAGCCCGCGCTCGAGCAGGCCCTGGGCCAGCGCATCGACGCGCCGCCGCGCCGCCGCGTAGGTCAGCTTGCGCCACGCGCCGGCAGCATCGCGCTCGGCGAGGAAGAGCCCATCCGGGTTGCGCTCGACCGCGGTCCGGAACAGGCGCGCCAGGCTCGGATCGTGCGGCGCCAACGCCTCGGTCGAGCGGCAGCGCAGGCTGCCGTCGCGGCCTTGCTCGCAGACGATACGCGGCTCGGCGTAGGCGATCGGGCGCAGCGGCGCCGGTTCGGGCATGGGCATCCTCCGCGACGGGATCGGCGGCCTGCCCCCGACTTGATCGGGGGGGCGTGCCTGGCCGGGACCCCCGGCGAGCGACTTGATGCATCATAACCCACAGTGGCAGGGTAGGGATGGGCTCCGCGTCGGGCCCGGTAGTACGCGGGTCATCATGACAACTGCAAATTCGGCTGCGTCCCACGAGGTCGTCACCGCCGCGCTGCTGGTGATCGGCGATGAAATTCTCTCCGGGCGCACCAAGGACAAGAACATCGGCTACATCGCCGAGTACCTCACTGCCGTCGGCATCGACCTCATGGAGGTGCGCGTGGTGGGCGACGACGAGACCGCGATCGTCGATGCGCTCAACGCGCTGCGGCACCGCTACACCTACGTCTTCACCACCGGCGGCATCGGGCCGACCCATGACGACATCACCGCCGATTGCGTCGCCAAGGCGTTCGGCGTCTCGATCGACGTCGATCCGCGCGCGCTCGCCATCATGCAGGAGCGGCTGCGCACGACCAAGACGGAGATGAACGACGCGCGCATGCGCATGACGCGCATTCCCAAGGGCGCCGACCTCGTGGTCAACAAGGTCTCGGGCGCGCCCGGGATGTGGATCGGCAATGTCATCGTCATGGCCGGGGTGCCGTCGATCATGCAAGCCATGCTCGACGAGGTGGCGCCCAAGCTCAAGACCGGCATTCGCATGCTCTCCCAGACCGTGCGGGCGGACGCGCGCGAGGGCGACATCGGCAGCCAGCTCGGTGAGATCGCCAAGGCCAATCCCGAGGTCGCGATCGGCAGCTATCCGTTCTTCGATCCGCAGCACGGGCCCAATACCAACGTGGTGCTGCGCGCCCGCGACGCGCAAAAGCTCGAACGCGCCACGCGCGCGGTGGAGGACATGCTGGTGCGGGTGCGGGGAGCGCAAACGAGCGGGGGGTGATTCCGCCACGACACGGCAACGCGAGGGCGGCGTGCTGACGCGCTCGTGATCTCCCGGCAACTCGAACGCGGCTAGGATGATCGGGGGCGCGCTCGAATCCGGCGGCGCCGATGCGAGTCCTGGCCATTGTGCTCCTTGTCGTCTGCGTCGCGTCCGGCGCGGCGGCGCAGGATGCGGGACCGCTGTGGGCGGCGTTGCGCGCCGGCGGCCACGTCGCGCTCATCCGGCATACTGCGACCGTGGGCGGAGCGGGTGATCCGCCCGGATTCCGGCTGGAGGACTGCGCGAGCCAGCGCAATCTCGTCGATAGGGGCCGCGAGCAGGCCCGCCGGCTGGGCGAGCGGTTTCGCGCCGAGGGCATCGCCGTCGGCAAGGTCATGAGCTCGCAATGGTGCCGGTGTCAGGAGACCGCGGCCTTGATGGCCCTCGGCCCGGTCGAAATTTCCGCCACCTTCAACAACGCCTTCACTTTCCGCGACCGCGTCGACGAATTGACCGCGGGGGCGCGCGCGATCGTCACGGCATGGACGGGACCCGGCGCGCTGGTAGTGGTGACGCACGGCGCCAACATTCTGCCGCTGACGGGGGTGATGCCGGAGGAGGGCGGAGTGGTGATCGTGCGGGCCGAGCCCGCGAGCGCGTCGACGCTGCGCACACTCGGCCGCATTCCGCCGGAACCATAGAACAGGATCTGTCGAACCGCAGAGGAGGCTCTTATGCCCCACGAGTTTCTTCCCACCCGCCGCAAGCTCCTGGCCGCGAGCGCGCTCGCGGTGACCGGATTTGCCCTCGACGATGCATACGCGCAGCAGCAGCTGCCGCCGACGCCGCAATGCCGCGACGGCGATGAGCCGACCGTGCGCCAGACCGAAGGGCCTTATTTCAAGCCGAGCTCGCCGCAGCGCGCCGATCTGGTCGAGCCCAACAGCAAGGCGCGCCTGCTCGAGCTCAGCGGGCAGATTCTCACGCGTACCTGCCGGCCGGTCTCTCGCGCGCTGGTCGATCTCTGGCACGCCGACGAGCGCGGCGACTATGACAATGCCGGCTTCCGCTATCGCGGGCACCTCTTCGCCGATGACGAGGGCCGCTATCGCTTCCGCACCATCGTGCCGGCGCTCTATCCCGGCCGCACCCGGCACTACCACGTCAAGGTACAGGCGCCGCAGCAATCGGTGCTGACCACACAGCTCTATTTTCCGGACGAGCCGGCCAACCGGCGCGACGGCCTGTTCCGCCGCGAGCTTCTGATGCGCATGGCCGAAGCTGGGGATGCGCTCTCCGCCCGGTTCGATTTCGTCCTCGATATGCGCTAGTGTCCCGATTCCGAAGTATGGGCGTGCGAGCTTCGGGTTCGGGGCACTAGAACGCGCGGGCTGTCCCAGCCGGCGAGGGGAGTTCATGGCGCAGCCGCTTCAGCAACCGCAACCGCAGCCGCAGCCGCAACCGCAGAAGGCGTTTCCGGTCTCCTGGGATCAATTCCATCGCGACGCGCGCGCGCTCGCCTGGCGGCTCGCCGGCGCCGGCCCGTTTCATGCCATCGTCTGCGTGACCCGGGGCGGGCTCGTTCCCGCCGCCATCGTGGCGCGCGAGCTCGGCATCCGGCTGATCGAGACGGTCTGCGTCGCCAGCTACAGCCATGTCACCCAAGGCGAGCTCAAGGTGCTCAAGGACGTGGCGCGCAGCATCGTCGGGATCGGGGGCGGGCGCGGCAAGGGCGTGCTGATCGTCGACGATCTCGTCGACACCGGCAGGACCGCCACGGTGGTGCGCGACATCCTGCCGGAGGCGCATTTCGCCACCGTCTACGCCAAGCCCATGGGCCGGCCCATGGTCGACACCTTTGTCACCGAGGTGTCGCAGGACACCTGGATCTATTTTCCTTGGGATACCGGGCTCGCGTTCCAGCCGCCGATCCGCGAGGGTGATATGTAGGGATTCGACGATGGCGGAGGATGCGATGGTGCAGGAACGCTTGGATCTCGACCTTGATGCATCCGATGATGATGCGGGCGAGGAATACCGGCAGATGCGAGAGATGTTGCATGAGCACATCTCCGAATTTTCCGATGAGCACGACTTGCCCTTCGGCGCCCTTGCCATGCTGCTGATCGACCTCGGCCTGTCGTCGCGTATGCTGCACTACGCCACCTCGGTGGAAAAGCCTTCGGAATTCGGCTTCAAGCGCGATCTCGATCGATTCGAGCGGGCGATCGGCGAGTTCGTGCGCAACGCCAAGCGCCACGCCGGCGAATTCATCTCGCACGCCCGCGAACTGCGGGAACCAGTCGATGACGTGGCAGCGGCGGAAGATGAGTCGGACGACGAAGCCGGCCGTGCGGACCGGGAGCGCGCGACCGCCGGCAAGCCGTGAACATGGGCTGTGGCGCGCGGTCTGATCGGCTATGATCGGCGCCACCACGTCCGGTCGCGACCGAAGGGAGACCTGCCCATGGATGCCGTCACGCCGAAGTCGCAAACGTCCGCCGACCAGCATTCCCACGTCGTGCGCCCCGCCAACATGGAATGGCAGAAGACCCGCTTCCCCGGCTGCGAGGTCAAGACGCTGCTGTTCGATCGTCAAAGCGGGCTTGTTACCGCGCTGATGCGGTTTGAGCCGGGCGCCGTGCTGCCCGACCACGAGCATGTCAGGATCGAGCAGACCTACGTGCTCGAAGGCAAGCTCGTGGACAAGGAAGGCCCGGCCGCAGGCCTCGAGGTCACGCCCGGCGAGTTCGTCTGGCGCGAGCCGGGCAGCCGCCACGTCGCCTGGACGCCCGAGGGCGGGCTGATGCTGGCGATGTTTCAGATTCCCAACAAGTTCCACGAGCGCGACGGCCGCGTCACCGACCTTGCCGGCCAGGACTGGGAAAGCATCTGGGGCCACGCGCTGAAGGATTGAGCGGCAGTTTACCGTCGCTAAGAGCTCCCATGCCCGTCGACGCCGCCACCGTCCGCCGCATCGCGCATCTCGCCCGCATCGCGGTTGCCGAGCAGGAGGTCGAGCACCTGCAAGGGGAGCTCAATGCCATTCTCGCCTTCGTGGAGCAATTGTCCGAGGCGAATGTGGAAGGCGTCGAGCCGATGACGTCGGTCACGCCCATGGAGCTGAAGAAGCGCCCGGACGTGGTCACCGATGGCGGTATCCCGGATGACGTCGTCAGGAACGCGCCGGCGAGCGAAGACCATTTCTTTGTGGTGCCGAAGGTGGTGGAATGAAGGTGTGCGGATGCACATCTTCATTCAACCATCCTCAGGCGCGGCTCTTGCGCGACCCGAGGATCTCTAGTGAAGGAAGTTGGGGAATAGGCCGATGTGCCTCGCCTGTCAGGAGCAGGAGTATTTCTTCCGCCTGTGGTGCGCGGATTTCCTTGCGCGTGGTGAGATGCCGCCGGGCGTGACGGCCGACGATTTGGAGGCGCTGGGGTTGCCGCTGCCGAAGCCGCCCGGCGACGGCTCCGAGCAGAGGTCTAACGAGGGCAAGCGGCAGTCTCCCGCTACAGCCGCCAACACATTTGTCTGCGACAGTCCGGACGGATGACCGATCTCGCGGCTCTGACGCTCGCGGACGCGCGCGACCGCCTTCGCGGACGAGAGCTCTCCGCCGTCGAGCTTGCCGACGCGCATCTTGCCGCCATGGAGAAGGCGCGCGTGCTCAACGCCTATGTGCTGGAGACGCCGGACCAGGCGCGCGCCATGGCGCAGGCGGCGGATGCGCGCCTCAAGGCCGGTGACGTGCGGCCGCTCGAAGGCCTTCCCCTCGGCATCAAGGACCTGTTCGCGACCAAGGACGTGCGCACCACCGCCTGCTCGCACATCCTCGACAATTTCCTGCCGACCTACGAGTCGACCGTCAGCGCCAACCTTTGGCGCGATGGCGCGGTGATGCTGGGCAAGCTCAACAACGACGAGTTCGCCATGGGCTCGTCGAACGAGACCTCGTTTTTCGGCCCGGTGATCTCGCCGTGGCGGCGAAAGGGAGCGAACACGCCGCTGGTGCCGGGCGGTTCCTCGGGCGGCTCGGCCGCGGCGGTGGCCGCGGGCCTTTGCCTTGGTGCAACGGGCACCGATACCGGCGGCTCGATCCGCCAGCCCGCAGCCTTCACCGGCATCGTCGGCCTCAAGCCGACCTACGGCCGCTGCTCGCGCTGGGGAATCGTGGCGTTTGCGTCGTCGCTCGACCAGGCAGGGCCGTTCGCGCGCACGGTGCGCGACGCCGCCATCCTGCTCACGTCGATGGCCGGGCATGATCCCAAGGACACGACTTCGGTCGACGTCCCAGTGCCCGACTACGAGGCGGCGATCGGCAAGTCGATCAAGGGAATGAAGATCGCCATTCCGAAGGAGTACCGCCTCGACGGCGTGGCTGCCGAGATCGACCGGCTGTGGGAGCAAGGCGCGCAATGGCTCGAGGCCGCCGGCGCCGAAGTGGTCGAGGTGTCGCTGCCGCACACCAAATATGCGCTGCCGGCCTACTACATCGTGGCGCCGGCCGAGGCCTCGTCCAATCTCGCGCGCTATGACGGCGTGCGCTATGGCCTGCGCGTGCCCGGGCGCGACATCGCCGACATGTACCAGAGGACGCGCGCGGATGGTTTCGGCAAGGAAGTGCGCCGGCGCATCCTCATCGGCACCTATGTGCTCTCGGCCGGCTATTACGACGCCTACTACCTGCGGGCGCAAAAGGTGCGCACGCTGATCAGGCGCGACTTCGAGAATGTCTTCGCCTCAGGCGTGGATGCGATCCTGACGCCGGCGACGCCGTCGGCCGCCTTCGCCATCGGCGAGAAGGGCGGCGCCGATCCGGTCGAGATGTACCTCAACGACGTGTTCACGGTGACGGTGAACATGGCGGGTTTGCCCGCAATATCCGTTCCGGGCGGCTTGTCGGCGGAGGGCCTGCCGCTCGGGCTTCAGCTCATCGGCCGCCCGTTCGACGAGGAGACGCTGCTCTCCCTCGGCCATGTCATCGAGCAGGCGGCGGGACGGTTTTCGCCCGAGAGGTGGTGGTAGACTTTCATCCCCTGGGAAGGGGTCCCCGCGTGGGCTCTCGGGGTGACACGACCGCATGACGCTTGGCCGAATTCAAACGTACGTTGGCGACATCGAAACCGCCCAACGGCCTCGCGCCGGCGCTTGCGGCGCTGTGGTGGGCGGGCAAGGATAAGTGGGACAAGGCGCACGCGATCGTCATGGACGAGGGCGGCAAAGACTGCGCGTGGGTGCATGCCTATCTGCACCGCGTGGAAGGCGATCTCGATAATGCCCGCTATTGGTATCGGCAGGCGCAGCGCCCGGTGCCGACCAGGCCGGTTGCCGCCGAATGGGACGCGATCGCGCAAGCCTTGCTGGAGGGGCAGCAGTGAGCGACAGATCGCACGCGACCTCGTCACGACCATCGGTCACTTCGGCATTGCGTCGTGCACGATCTTGCCGCCCACCATGGTGACGAGCGGTCTGATGTCCTTGATCTCGTCTTCTGGCACGGTGAGGTAGTCGCGGTCGAGCACCAGGAGGTCGGCATACTTGCCGAGCGCAAGCGAGCCGAGATTGCCCTCCTGGAACAGGAAGACGGCATTGGAGCGGGTGTGCGCAATCAACGCCTCCTCCCGCGTGATCGTCTGCCGGTTCACCTGCCGGCCACCGATCATGCGCCCGGTCACCGCGAGGCTTAGCGTGTAGAACGGGTTCGACGTCGTCACTGCGGTGGCGTCGGAACCGAGACCCCAATGGATGCCGCTGTCCTGGATGCGGCGGAACGGCGGCATGTCCCAGGCCCTGTCGCCGTGCACCTTGTGCATCAACGCGCCCTGGATCAGCGGGCGGCTGTGGATCTGGGCGGTCATGCCGAGCTTCTTCATGCGTTCGAGCTGCGCTTCGCTGACCTGGTCGAGGTGCGAGAAGGACCAACGCAGGCCTTTGATCGGCCGCTCCTTGTTGATGGCCTCGTACTCGTTGAGGAAGGCGTCGATGGCCGCGCTCATCTCGACGTGTGAATTGACGTAGATGCCGCGCTCGGCAAGCGCCAGCAGGAGCCGGCGCATCTGTGCCAAGTCCTCGGGCTTGGTGTTGCTCGCGACGCGCAACAGCTGGGTGGTGACCGGCGCAAACACCGACTCTCCCCATCCCACGTGGTCGAGGTAGTCGCTGCCTTGGAACGGCTTGAGCTCGCGGATTTCGTCGATCACGGCATCGACCTGCGCCGGCGTGGCTGGTTGCCGGATGGTCGTCCAGAACAAGCGGACATCGAGCTCGCCGCGGTCGGCCAGATGTTTGTAGGGCTCGTAGTGCCTGGCGCTCATGCCGCGCCCGCCGGCGTCGAGCCACGCCGTGATCCCAATTGAATTGAGATAGGCCACAAGCCTGCGGGTATTCGCGAGCCACGCTTCCTGCTGCTGCAGCGGCACTCTCGCCGCGACGAAAGCAACGCCGCCGGCGCCGCGCATGATGCCGGTCGGTTTGCCGCCGGCGTCCTTTTCAATCCTGCCGCCTTGCGGATCCGGCGTGCTTGCGTCGATCTTGGCCGCGACGAGTGCGGAGGTGTTGAGGTAGCTGTGGTTATAGATGGCCTGCAGCACCACCGGATTGTTGGGAGCGATGCGGTCGAGCTCGTCGAGTGGAAAGCCGCGCGCCTCGTCGGTGAATTGCTCCTCCGACCAGCCGCCGAGAACCACGATCCATTCGCCGGCAGGCGTGGCGCGCACCCGTTCGGCGAGCATCTTGAGCGCCTGCTGCCGTGACGTCACGCCGTCGAAGCGCAGCTCGTCATGCTCGGCGGCGCGGACCCAATGGGCGTGATTGTCGATCAGCCCCGGGATCACGGTGCGCCCGGCAAGCTCGATGACCCGCGTTTGCGGTCCCTTGAGCGCCTCGATCTCGGCGGTGGTGCCGACCCGGACGATGCGTCCATCCTTGACCGCGAGCGCCGGCGCGATGGTGAAGCGGTCATCGACGGTGACGATCTTGCCGTTGACGAGCACGGTGTCGGCCGTCTGCGCCGGGGCGGCAACGGGCGCCGCCACGACGGCAAATACAAGCACAACGGCTCGGCTAAACGACAGTCGCATGTTCAATCCTCCCATGGTCGTGCTCAGCCGGGCTCCATGCCCTTCTTCTTGATCACCGGCACGGCCGCGGGCGCAGTGATGAATTTGACCAGGGTCCTGGCTGCATCGGGCTCCTTGGCGCCGGTGTGGACGCCGCCGGAGAACACGGTGATGTGCTGGATGTCCGCCGGCAGCGGTCCGAGATAGTCGATGCCGGCAATGGGGAGAAGCTCGCTGATCTGCTGAAATCCGATCTCGGCTTCGCCGCGCGCGATCACCTCGCCGACCGGCGAGCCGGGGGCGGTCTGCTTGATCTTGGTCTTGATCTCATCGGCAATGCCCATCCGCTGAAACAGCCCGGCGAGATAGACGCCGCTGGGGCCCGAGGAATAGGCGATCGATCTGGCCGCAAGCAATGCGCGCTTGAGTGCATCGCCCGAGCTGATGTCGGGCTTGGGCGCACCTGCGCGCACGGCGATGCCGACGCCCGATTTTGCGAGATCGACGCGGCTGCCGGCAACGATCTTGCCCTGCTTGATCAGCTCATCGATCGAGGGGCCGGCCATGATGACGAGGTCGAAGGTCTCACCGGCCTGCATCCGCTTCATGATGTCGTTCGTGCCGGCCCAGGTCGTCGCGACCCTGTGCTCGGTCGCCTTCTCGAATCCGGGAACGAGCTCGAGATAGGCCTCCTTAATGGCGTTGGAGGCCAGCACCTTGATTTCGACTGCGTTCGCCATGCCGGCAAAGATCAGCAGGCCGGCGGCGCCCAGCGTTGTCGCGACACCCGGTTTCGTTTGCATGGCAATCCTCCCTTGGTCGTGGTCTATTCGCCTCCGCGAATTCCCGCCTCCTTGATGACGGGGCCCCATTTCTCCATCTCCGACTTCACGTGCGCGCCCAGCTCTTCGGGCGTCGAGCCGACGACGATGATGCCGAGGTCTTCGAGTCGCGCCCTGATCGTCGGATCGGCGAGCGCCACCGCCGTGTCAGCGTGTATTTTCCTGATGATGCCTTCCGGCGTTTTCGCCGCCACGAAGAACGCGAACCAGCCCGAAACGTCGAATCCGGGGAACCCGGACTCGGCCAATGTCGGCAGCTCGGCCGCCGCCGGAACCCGCTTGGCGGTCGTCACCGCGAGCCCGCGCACGTTGCCGGCTTTGATCTGCGGCAGGACCGTGGCGATGACGTTGAACATGAGATCGACGCGGCCGGCATGAAGATCGGCGAGTGCGGGGGCACCGCCGCGATACGGCACGTGGGTCATTTCGATGCCGGCCACGCGTTTGAAGAGCTCGCCGGAGAGATGGATGGATGTTCCCGTGCCCGAGGACGCGAAGGTGATCTTGCCCCGGTTGGCCTTGGCATATGCGACGAACTCCGCAACCGAGCGAGCAGGGGAGGAGTTCGGCACCGCCATGATGTTGGGCGTGATGCCGACGAGCGTCACCGGGGCGAAATCGGCAACTGGGTCGTAGTTCACGGACGAATAGAGCAGGCGGTTCACGGCCAAAGGAAACGATCCGAGGAATATGCTGTGGCCGTCGGGCTCGGAGCGGGCGAAGGCCTCGGCGGCGATATTGCCGGCGGCCCCCGGCTTGTTCTCGACGATGACCTGCTGACCCCACATCTCCGAGAGCCGCGCACTGAGATTGCGCGCGATCGGCTCGTTTGCTCCTCCCGCGGCCGCGGGGACGACGAGACGCACGAAGCGGTTGGGCCAAGATTGGCCGGGCGAGGTCTGGCCGAGGGCGCGGCCGGGGAGGGCGTGGACGAGGCCCGCCGAGGCGCCAATCCCTAGCAAGGTGCGGCGATTGATTTTCATTCGCGGATGCTGATGCCAGCATCCTTGATGAGCGGTCCCCATTTGTCCATTTCCGACTTAAGAAATTGTCCGAGCTCAGCGGGCGTAGAGCCGATCACGAACAGCCCGAGCTGTTCCAGCCGTACCCTGATCGCGGGCTCGGCCAGCGTGGCAACCGTGTCGGCGTGCATCTTTGCGGCGATTGCGGATGGAGTCTTAGCCGGCACGAACACGGCATACCAGCCGGATACTTCGAATCCAGGCAGGCCTGCTTCCGTCATCGTCGGAAGGTCCGGTGCGGCCGGCGTGCGTTGGGCGGACGTGACCGCGAGCGCGCGCAGCTGGCCCTGCTGCATGAGCGGAACGATCGGGGCGATATTATTGAAGAGGGAGTCGACGCGGCCGGGAACGACATCCTGCAGCGCAGGCGCGGCACCGCGATAAGGCACATGGGTGAGCTCGATACCGGCGACGCGCTTGAACAGCTCGCCGGCAAGATGCGGCCCGGTGCCGTGTCCGGGGGACGCGAACGTGATCCTGCCGGCGTTCGCCCTCGCGTGGGCGATGAAATCCTTGACCGAATGGGCGGGCGAAGAGTTCGGCACGACGAAGGCGACCGGGTATTTCACCACCAGTGAGACCGGCACGAAGTCTCCGACCGGGTCGTAGTTGAGCTTGGGGTAGAGATACATGTTGGTCGCTTGAAATTCGCCCGCCAGATACATGGTGTAACCATCGGGCGCGGAACGGGCAGCAGCCTCGGACGCGATATTGCCGCCCGCTCCGCCCCGGTTCTCGATCAAGACCTGCTGGCCCCACGTCTCGGAGAGCCGGCCGGCGATGATGCGGGCGATGGTGTCGGCCCCGCCGCCTGCCGGATATGGCACGATCAGGCGAACGAAACGGCTCGGCCAGGCCGGTGCCTGCGCGTGCGCGGCGCGGCCGAGAAGGCCGGCTGCGAGAGCGGATGTTGCAGACAGTCGTAGCAGCCGCCGACGGCTCATCATGACGGTGGTTTCCGTCGATACAACTTTCCATTCCATCTTGGGCTCATTCGCGGATCATTCGTTGACCTTGATATTGGCAGCCTTGATGACGGGCGCCCATTTGTCCATCTCGGCTCTGAGATGCGCCCCGAGTTCTTCGGGTGTGGAGCCGACCGGGATCAAGCCCAGTTGATCGAGCTTTGCTTTGATCGGGGGTTCGGCGAGCACTGCGGCTATGTCGGCGCGCATCTTCCCGATGATCTCGGGCGGCGTCTTGGCCGGAACGAAGAAGGCGAACCACGACGACGTGTCGTAGCCGGGCACGCCGGCCTCTGCGATGGTCGGGACCTCTGGCGCCGCCTGCACCCGCTCCGCCGTGGTCACGCCCAGCGCGCGCAATTGCCCATTTTGAACCAGTGGAAGACCCGAGGCCATCACCGCGAAATACGTATCGATGCGTCCGGCCAGAATGTCGGTAAGCGCCGGTGCAGCCCCGCGGTAAGGCACGTGGGTGAGATCGACCTTGGCCAAGTACTTGAACAATTCACCGCTCATGTGCGGCGAGCTTCCGTGTCCCGGCGACGCAAAGGTGATCTTGCGGGGGTTCCTTTTGGCTTCGGCGACGAGATCGCCGACCGAACGCAGCGGCGAGGAATTCGGCACCACCAGCATGTTGGGGAACAGACAGATCAGCGTGACCGGAGCGAAGTCAGCGACCGGATCGTAGTTGATCGACGGGAAGAGATAGCGGTTGAGCGCGAGGCCCGCCGCGGTGATGTACATGGTGTGGCCGTCGGGGGCGGAACGGGCGACGTATTCGGAAGCGATGTTGCCGCCGGCGCCGGGCTTGTTTTCGACCACCACCTGCTGGCCCCAGATCTCGGAGAGGCGCGCGCCGACGATGCGGCCGACCCCGTCGATGCCGCCGCCAGGCGTGAACGGCACCACCAGCTTGACGAAGCGGACGGGCCAGGCTTGCGGCGAGGCGGTCTGCGCGCTGGCGCGTGCGGCCGCCCAGGACGGGCGCGAGCGCGGACGCTGCCGAAACTTGGATGAGCTTGCGGCGGGTGATCATGACACTCCTTCCCTGCGGCATTGTCCCAATCGCCGGGACCGGCTCGATAGCGACCAAGTCCTCATTCGCGTATGCTGATCCCGGCTTCCCTGATGACCGGCCCCCATTTTTCCATATCGGCCTTGATGGCCTGGGCCAGCTCTCCCGGCGTCGAGGCCACCACCACGACACCCATGTCCTCGAGCTTGCGCCTGGTCGGAGGATCGGCAAGGGCGGTCACCGTATCTGCATTCAGCTTGCTCACGATCTGCGCCGGAGCCTTCGCCGGCACGAACAGCCCGACCCACGAGGACACATCGAAGCCAGGAACGCCGGATTCGGAAACGGTCGGCAGATCCGGCATGACCGCCACCCGCTGCAGCGTCGCCACCGCGAGCCCGCGGATTTGGCCGGACCTGATCAGCGGCAGGCTCGAGGAGATGAGATTGAACATCACGTCGAGGCGCCCGGGAATGAGGTCATTGAACGCGGGTGCCGCACCGCGATAGGGGACGTGGGTCATCTCGATCCCGGTCATGCGCTTGAACAGCTCGCCGGCGAGATGCAGCGATGAGCCATGGCCGCCCGACGCGTAGGTGATCTTGCCCCTGTTCGCCCCGGCATAGGCGATGAACTCCCGGACCGAATGGGCGGGCGAGGAGTTCGGCACCACCATGATGTTGGGATAGGTGCCGATGAGCGAGACCGGCGCGAAATCGCCGATCGGATCGTAGCTGAGCGAGGGAAACAACAGGCCTGTCACCGCCAGGGTCGAGGGTGCGGCCAAGATGGTATAGCCGTCGGGCTCGGAGCGGGCGACCGCTTCCGCGGCGATATTGTTGCTGCCCCCGGTGCGGTTCTCGACCACCACCTGTTGGCGCCAGATTTCGGACAGGCGCCCGGCCACGATGCGGGTCACGGCGTCGATGGCGCCACCGGGCGCGACCGGGCAGATGATACGCACGACACGGCTCGGCCAGGCCTGCGGGGAAGCGACCTGCGCGAGCGCGCAACGCCCGAAGGGCGGTAGAACGAGGGCAGGACGCCGCGGCAAGGGCGATGATGCGGCGGCGGTGCAGCACGGTTTTCACCCTTCGGGTTTGATTCCGGCCGCCTTGATGACCGGTCCCCACAGCTCGGTTTCCGACTTGAGCTGGGCAGCGAGCTGCTCCGGCGTCGAGCCGACGACCATGACGCCGACCCGCTCGAGCTTGGTCTTGACCGCGGGGTCGGCGAGCACCGCGACCGTGTCGGCGTGCAGCTTTCTGACGATCCCGACCGGTGTCTTGGCCGGCAGGAACAATGCGTACCACGACGAGACGTCGAAGCCGGGCACGGTGTCCGCCACCGTCGGAAACTCTGGCGCGGTCGGAAACCGCTCGGGCGTGGTCACCGCGAGCCCACGCAATTGTCCTGCCCTGACTTGCTGCAGCACGCCGGCCATGGTGTTGAACATGACATCGACGCGTCCCGGAATGACGTCGTTCAGGGCGAGTGCCACGCCCCGATAGGGCACGTGCGTCATCTCGATGCCGGTCATGCGCTTGAACAGCTCACCGGACAGGTGGGTCGATGTCCCCGTCCCGGACGACGCGAATGTGATCTTGCCGCTGTTCGCCTTCGCGTGGGCAATGAACTCCTTCACCGACTTCGCCGGCGAGGAGTTGGGCACGACCATGAGGTTGGGATAGAGACAGATCAGCGTGACCGGCGCGAAGTCGGTGATCGGATCGTAGGCGAGCGACGGGTAAAGGTAGCGATTGACCGCAAGCGGCAGCGAGCCGACCAACACCGTGTAGCCGTCGGGGTCGGATCGCGCGACCGCTTCGGCACCGATATTGCTGCCGGCGCCGCCCTTGTTTTCGATCACCATCTGCTGGCCCCAGAGCTCGGAAAGTCGCTCGGCCAGGATGCGGGCGACCGCGTCGGTCCCGCCTCCTGCCGGGAAGGGCACGACGAGGCGCACGAAGCGGTTGGGCCAGGCTTGCAGCGAAGGGGCTTGGGCCCAGGCGGGCCTTCCGGTCACGGCTGGCGCGAGCGCGGATGCGGCCAGGAGCCCGGCCAAATGGCGACGGGTGAGCATAGGCGCGACCTCCCCTCTGCATCGCTGCCGTTGATCGGAGCGACGGTGCGGGCGTACGGGGCCGCACGTGTGATTTATTGAGGGGAGGCTACTGCCGCGCGCCCAGTCCTACAACCGCTAGGCCCGCGAGCCTGGTTGCGTCGAGACGACGCGTCTTGCGCTCCGACGGCGAGCGCGGATGAGCTATCGGTTCTTCGGGCTCGGCGGGCTGCCCGAAGCGACCGGCGGAAGGTCATTGTCGCTGTTGACGGTCTTCTTGCCCATGTGCTCGCCACCATTGAGCAGGAATATGATCGCCGCGATGGCGATCAGCGCGCCGAGCGCGACGCCGAGCTTCCCGTTCGGTGCCCTATTGCCAGTCATCACCACCTCCGATAATCGGGACTTAGCGGGCCAACGCCCATGCCGCGTCGAGGTTCCTGCACCGGGCGAGGGGACCTGGAACTGCGGCAGTGTTGTGGCGCACGCGCCCGGAATTTGACGGCTGTGCCTAGGATCGAAGCGCCCCCGCGTGCGATGAGCCCGGCGATGCATCAATTCGCATGCGTGTTCATCCTGGCGCTCTCAACGCTTGCCTTCGAAACCGGACCGGCCCGCGCGCAGGCGGCGGCGCCGGGTGCGACGTCCGGCTTTTCCACCGAGACGTTCTCGGCGGCTGACCTGTTGACGGGAACACGGCTTTCCGAGGCGGCATGCGCGGCATTGCCCACCGCGGTATGGGTCATCGTCGCCGGGCGTGGGGAATGCATCCGCTACTATCATTCGACCGCGGGCGGAAGCGGGTCTGAGGCGCTGGTCTATTTCAGCCCCGATGTTGTCTCGAGCAATGGTCGCGGGGAGATAACGCCCAAGGAAATTTACCTCAAGGCGAGTCCGGCCCAACAGCAGGCCGCCAGCGCCAGTTGGTCGAAGCATGTCCGCCTGCCTTATATTCTGCTCGGGCGGCCCGGCACCTACGGCTCCTCGGGCGAACATGCCAAACGTCGCACCCCGCACGAGATCGCCGTCGTTTCGTCGGCGCTGGACGCGATCAAAGCCAGGCACGGCTATGGGCGCCTGCATCTCATTGGTCACACCGAGGGCGGACACACTGCCGCCGCGCTCCTTTCCCCTCCGCAATGATATCGGCTGCGTGGTTCTCGCCTCGGCCCTCGTGTCGGTCCGCGCCTACCTCGCCGAGCTTGGGACAGACAAGGATTTTACCGGCAACAAGAATCCGACTCGATCCGATCGCTTCGGTGGATCGGATCGCCAAGGGCCCGGATCTTCCGCATCTTCATCTTGACCGATCCCGACGACGTGATCGTATCGGCCCGTTCGCAAACCACGTATGCCAACCGCCTCATCGCCGGCGGCCTCCCGGCTCGGCAAATCTTCGCCGCTGCTTCGGGCCTCTCCTCGCATGCACTCTTTCGCCAGGCGCATCAGGTTGCGGCGGCATGCGCCAAAGGCGTGGAGGCTGAAAAAATAGTGGCGGCCTACCAGGACAAGGTTCCCGATATGCCGCCCGATGCACCCGACCCGCCGCTCCACACCCCGCAGGAGCTCGCTCGCGGCGTCGCCCCGAACGAGAGCCGTTGCAAGTCGCTCGCGACGGCGTTGTGGGTCCATGCGGACGGCCGCGGCTTCTGCGTGCGCTATTGGATTTCGACCGCCGGCGGCAAACGGGACGAGGCCATCGTCTTCTTCCACGGCGATATTGGCGCGTACATCAACAGCAAGCTCCAGCTCAGCTCATACTCCGCAGCCGCCACGGCCGGAGGGATGCAACGACGTGCCAATCAACGGTCGCGGTTTATTCAGGCGCCATACGTCGCGATCGGACGGATTGGTGCCTATGGATCGTCCGGCGATCATCGCGATCGCGCGCGCCCGATCGAGGTGCGCGTCGCGGCGGCGGCGCTCGACGCGCTGAAGGAGCGATACGGCCTCAAGCGTCTTCATGTGGCCGGCCAGTCGGGCGGGGCGCACACGGTCGCGGCCTTGCTGCAGACGCGTGACGACATCGGCTGCGCGGTGATGGCATCGGGCGCAATCTCGTTCAGATCCTCGATCCACGGCCGTGGCCGGTGGTCGCCGGCCGCGATCAAGCAGCGCTATGATCCCATCGATTTTATCGGAGCGATGCGGGAGCGGCCTGGGCAGCGGATGATCGTGTTGTCCGATCCTGACGATCGCGCCGTCTCGTTTCGCTCGCAGAAGGAGTTCGTCGACCGGGTCAAGGCGAGAGGGCTGCCGATCCTGCACATCACGGCGGCTGCGGGCGACGAAGATTTTCACGGCCTGGAATGGGAAGCCATCCGCGTGGCCGGCGACTGCGCGAAGGGCGTCGACGATAGCGGCCTCGTGACGCGCTACCAGACCAAGACGGCTCCGGTGACCCACCCTCAGTGAGGTCGGGACGAGGTCGGCCGGCCTTGCAGCCGCCGCCGAGGCAACCTATTCGAATAAGGCATGAGCGTTCAGACCAATTCGAAAAAGCTGATCAGGGGTGCCACCGGCGACTGGGAAGTGGTCATCGGCATGGAGATCCATGCCCAGGTGACCTCGCAGTCGAAACTTTTTTCCGGCGCCTCGACCGCGTTCGGCGGCGAGCCCAATTCGCACGTGTCGCTGGTCGACGCAGCCATGCCCGGCATGCTGCCGGTGATCAACGCCGAATGCGTCAGGCAGGCGGTGCGCACCGGCCTGGGGCTCAAGGCGCGGATCAATCTCAAATCGGTGTTCGACCGGAAAAACTATTTTTATCCCGATCTGCCGCAGGGTTATCAGATCAGCCAGTACAAGTCGCCGATCGTGGGCGAGGGCGAGGTCGTCGTCGACATGCCCGACGGCGAAGCCGTGACCGTCGGAATCGAGCGACTGCATCTCGAGCAGGATGCCGGAAAATCGCTGCACGACCGGCATCCCACCATGTCCTTCGTCGATCTCAACCGCGCCGGTGTGGCGCTCATGGAGATCGTGTCCAAGCCGGACCTGCGCTCCGCCGAGGAGGCGAAGGCATATGTGGCGAAGCTGCGGACCATCCTGCGCTATCTCGGCACCTGCGACGGCGACATGGAGAAGGGCAACCTGCGCGCCGACGTGAACGTGTCGGTGCGCAAGCCCGGCGCGCCGCTCGGCACCCGCTGCGAGATCAAGAACGTCAACTCGATCCGCTTCATTGGCCAGGCGATCGAGCACGAGGCGCGTCGCCAGATCGAAATTCTGGAGGACGGCGGCACGATCGAGCAGGAGACTAGGCTGTTCGACCCGAACAAGGGCGAGACGCGCTCCATGCGCAACAAGGAGGAAGCGCACGACTACCGCTATTTTCCCGATCCCGATCTCTTGCCGCTCGAACTGACGGCGGCCGCTGTCGACGATCTCGAGGCGCGGCTGCCGGAACTGCCGGACGGGAAGAAGGCGCGGTTTGCCCGCGACTACGGTCTCTCCGGCTATGACGCGGGCGTTCTGGTCGCCGAACGCGAGACTGCCGACTTCTTCGAGGCGGTTGCGCAGGGCCGAGACGCCAAGACCGCCGCCAACTGGGTCATCAACGACCTCGCCGGCCGGCTCAACAAAGAGGGCAGGGACATCGCCGGCTCGCCGGTGTCGGCCTGCCAGCTCGGCGCGATCCTCGATCTGATCGCGACCGGAACGATTTCAGGCAAGATCGCCAAGGACTTATTCGAGATTTGTTGGAGCGAGGGCGGCGATCCGCATGCGATCGTGGAAGCCCGCGGCATGAAGCAAGTCACCGACCTCTCGGCGATCGAGAAAGTGGTCGACGACATCATCGCCAAGAACGCGGACAGGGTGGAGCAGGCGAGAACGAAGCCGGCGGTGATCGGCTGGTTCGTCGGTCAGGTGATGAAAGCCTCGGGCGGCAAGGCCAACCCGCAGGCGGTGAACGATCTGCTCAAGACCAAGCTCGGCATCTGACGGCCGTCCGCAGTCGAGCGAGGACGGACGACAGGCGACGGAAAAACGCCGGAAGAATTTCTGCTCGGCGTCTTCCGTTCTCCCGTTTCCGTCGTCCGCGATCTGTCGTCTGTCGTCCGGCCTTGGCGAATCACTTGGGGTCGATTCGCTCGAATTGTGTCGGATTCGACGGCTTGGAGCCGGTTTGCAAGCCTCTTGACTGAAAATTTTTGCACAGTCGCTGGGTATGCTTAACGCGCGGTTTGCGACATGTCCCGCGCGCACGTGCGGCTCGCGTGCGAGCTTTGCTCTCCGCTATCGCGCAAAACATCGAGGATCTCAAAAACCCTTATATTGTCGATGTTTTTCGATACATTGAAAAAATTCGTGCGCGACGTCGCGCGCGCGCTCGCCCAATGCGTCGCGCGCGTCGCGCGCGCTCGTCGACACGCAACATGTGGTGTCGATGCGCGCGCGAACACGGTCCATTGTGCGAAAACACTGGTTTTTTTGTCGCGCTGTAGTAATTCGGAAGGAGTGTTCGCGATCCCCGCGGGCACTGTACGACATCGCCACTCACTCATGGCTAGGAGGGCAGCATGGCGAAGAAGCGAAAGACGAAGACGAAGTCAGCGGCGAAAAAGGGCGCACAGGAAGACCAAGCGCCGGAAGAAGAAGTAAGTACGCGCTGCTTCCCAGTCTTCGACTTCGAACGACGTCGATGACTGCGTCAAACGGGCCGGCGCGAGTTGAGGAGCGATGAGCGCATCGCGATCGTCGCTTCGACACCGCCGGCCCTGGTCGACGACAGAGGGCGTCGGCGAGACAGGGGCTCGAGCTTCATCGGTCTCCGCTCCCGGAGAAGGTGAAGCAGAGAGGGCGGGAAGATTCCCGCACCTCGCCACGGCAGAAGCATCTGCCGCCGGCCTCGAAGCCCGGCTTCTCGCCGACGCCCTCGGTGTTTTCTGATGCCGGGCAGAGCGTGTGGTGCCACGATATTGACCGGGGCTCGGGTCTCGTCAGCTAAAGCTTGAGGCGCCGCTTTCCGCTCAGCGCCGGTAGGGAAAGGCGCCCGACCCACCAGTCGGGGCCCATTCCGTTGTGAGCGCTTAGTTAGCGGGCGCAGGTCTCCGTTCAGGCTCTCAGATCGGGAAGACGCCGCCGCCTTTTCCTTCTCGCACCATTGTCGCCACATCGCGCGGTATCGCTTCTCCACGGCGCGTGCGTATCTTTGCGGGTCGCCGAACTCGGTGCTTGCGACGCGGTCGCGCAATGTGCTGCGAAGCTCCGCCAGCGCACGGAGGTCTCCTGCCTTGGCAACGGCAAGTTCGACGTAGTCTTCGAAATTCGAGGCGATATAGTCGTCGAGACCTGCCGCCGTCAGATTTGCTGCGGCGAGCCGAGACGAGATCGTGCGGCCCGGACACGTCACGACCGGCACTCCCATCCACAGCGCGTCCAGGGTGGTCATGCCGCCGCTGTGCGGGAAGGGATCGAGCGCAATATCGAGGTCGGCATATGCGGCGAAGTGGGCGGCGCGGTTTCCTTGATCGAGAATGGTCACGCGCTCCGGCGCAACGCCTTCCTCCGCGAGCGTGGCCAGGATCGGCTCCTGCTGGCTGGCTCGATCGATCAAGCGGTCTTTCAGCACGAGGCGCGCTTCGGGCACCGCCCGCAGGATGGCCCCCCAGCTTCGCAGCACCGCAGGCAGAACCTTGGAAAGACGATTGAACGAGCCGAACGTCACGTAGCCTCGGGTCAGCGCCGGCAGGGGTTGGGCGCTGGGGATGGGGTCCGGCGACCAGTAGCCGAGAAAGTTCGGCAGATCGGCGACACGTTCTCTGAGCAATGCGCGTTCGCCGGCGGGAATGACGACCGGGTCGGCAAGAATATAGTCGATCGCCTTGAGGCCGGTGCCGGTCGGTTCTCCCCAGGCGGTGACCTGAATCGGCGCTGGCTTGTGGGCAAACACCAGCAGGCGATGGCCTTTCATGTGCCCGACCAGATCGACAAGAATGTCGATACGATCAGCGCGGATCAGAGCGCCGAGCTGATCGTCCGACAAATGCGTCGTGCGATGCCACTTGTGGGCATGTGCGCGCAGACGCCGTGTCAGGTCGTCCTCGTCTGGCGTGTCCGAGTAGCAGGTGACCTCGAATTGTTCGGGGTCATGGTGAATGATCACCCCGCCGAAGGCATATGTCGCCGCCTGGTGTCTGAAATGAGAGCTGACATATCCGATGCGCAGCCTGCGCTCCGCATCCGGCTTGTTGGTGTGTGCGACTCCCCTCAGGAGGTCGTCGTATCCCGTGCCCCACGCGCGGCGTTGAGCTTGCAGGCTCTCGTTGGTCGCTTCGGGATCAAAATTCAACGCAAAGATCAGGCTCGTGAGGGTGTCGGGATCGTTCGGATTCAATGCCAGCGCACGCCGCAGGTCGCGGATTGCCTCCGTGGGGCGGGCGAGGTCGGTGAACATGTTGCCGCGATGATAGAGGGCGTCGGTGTTGTTCGGATCGGCTTTGAGGACGCTGTCGTAATCCGACAATGCCTCGCTGCAACGTCCAAGCTGTTTGAGGGCACTCGCGCGATTGCAACGGGCCCGCATATCGTTCGGCCGGACGGCCAGGATCGCGTTGTAATTCTTGATCGCCTGCTCAAAGCGACCGATCAACGACAAGCAATTGCCGCGGTTGTTGATCGCATCGAGGTTTCCGGGGGCTGCTGCCAGGACCTTGTCGTAGCACTTGATCGCGTCCAGATACTGCGCCTTCGACGCCAAGGCGTTCCCTTGCGCCAGCAGTGCAAGGATGCGATCCGCGTTCTTACGTGCCGGAAACGACATGCGCCTGCCCCTCTCATCGCGGGAGACTGAACTCAAATTAGAGCGAGATCGCTTCAGATCGAAGCGCGATGTCGCCGGCTCCCTTGATTTGCGGTTCTCCCGACGGGACTCTAAGCCCGCATTCCGTCCTTCAAGGGAGCTTCGCATGGCCCGCCGCGCCCACAAACCGAGTTCAAGGAGCAAGCGCAACGCCAAGTCCGTGTCGGCCGCCGTCAAGGCGGCAAGGCCCGCGGTCGGCAGCAGGCCGATCGACCTCTACTACTGGCCGACGCCCAATGGCTGGAAGATCACGATCATGCTCGAGGAGTGCGCCCTCCCTTACACGCTGATACCGGTCGACATCTCGAAGGGCGACCAGTTCAAGCCCGAGTTCCTGGCAATTTCGCCCAACAACCGCATGCCCGCGATGGTCGACCACCAGGGCCCGGGTGGCAGGCCGATCTCGATCTTCGAGTCCGGTGCGATCCTGCAATATCTCGGCCGCAAGACCGGCAAATTCTATTCCAAGGACGAACGCGGCCGCGTCGAGATCGACCAATGGCTGTTCTGGCAAATGGCCAATCTCGGTCCCAAGGCCGGGGAGGCGAACCACTTCCGCCATTACGCGGTCGAGAAGCTGCCCTACGCCATCGGCCGTTTCGGCAGCGAGATGAACCGCATCTACGGCGTCATGGATCGGCGCCTCGCCGACCGCGAATTCCTCGCCGGACGATATTCGATCGCCGATATCGCTTGCATCGGCTGGGCGAGCCGCGCCGAGCGGCACGGTCACGACTTGAGCGCCTTTGCAAATGTGAGGCGCTGGCTCGCAACCGTGCTGGCCCGCCCGGCGGTGAAGCGGGGCCTCTCGGTCAAGGTGGAAGCGGCCTTTCACGTCGACATGAACGACCCGAAGGTGCGCGCGGTTCTTTTCAACCAGAGGTAGCGGTGAGCGCTGCCCCTCGTTTTGGCCATGCCGTTTTCCGCATGGACTACGCGATAGTAACGCGAAAGATATGCTATGTTTACGTCCGGATTTCATCGAGCCGGGCCGGGGGACGATGGCAGATCAGTCGGACGGCATGATCGTCACGTTCCGCTGCCCGCCCGAGCTGGAGCCTGTCCTGCCGCGGCCCATGCCGGCGGTGCTGGGGCTCCCGGACTGGTTCAAATCCATGCCGCAGAAGGCCTTCAGCGCCGTCCTGCAGGAGGAGCAGTTCACCGTCAAGAAGTGTCCGCCCTTCATTGACGCCATGACCTACGGCTTTCTCCTTTTCCTTGTTGCCGATGTCAAAGTCGAAAACGGCACGCTCTCCTGGGATCGCGACGTTCCAGGGGGCGCGCTTACCAGCTATCCGCGCTCGCCGATCGACTTTCACGACAACAATCAGGTGGCTGGAACGCCGCTGTTCGACGAGGATCGCTTCATCATCAAGTTCAACAATTTTTGGACCATCGAGACACCGCCCGGCTATTCGCTGTTGGTGACGCATCCGGTCAATCGGCACGATCTCCCATTCGTTACATTGACCGGGCTGGTCGACGCCGACCGCTACCGCGATAATTTCATCCATTTCCCTGCGCGCTGGCGGGATCCTGAATTCAACGGCGTGCTTGCCAAGGGAACGCCGGTTGCTCAGTGCCTGCCGCTCAAGCGCGATAGCTTTACTGCGCGCTTCGAAACTATCGATCTCGAGGCGGCCGCCCGGTTGCATGAGACCGCCGGCGCCGTCTCTCGGGAGCCGGGCACGTATCGCCGGCAATTCCGTGCGCCGAAGCGCTAGCGCATGTTCCGGAAAAAGCCTGCCCCGGACTTGGTCCGGGGTGGGCACCGGTTTTCCGAAGAGAACATGCGCAAAATCGAAGAATCTAGAGCGCATCACGATTTCAATCGTGATGCGCTCTAAGTCTACGGACTCGGCCGCAGGAATTCGGCAGCGGCGCTCGGCCTGAGCCAAAAGCGCCCGCGTCCAACCGTGACGAGGGTCCGCAACGCCGCGCCGTAGCATTGCGGCGCCGCCTTGACCGCCGCACGCAGGCACGCGATCGCTTCGTCGTGCTGCGCGAGCTCGAGCAGGCAATGGCCGAGGTTCAGCCGCGCCTGCGTATAGGTGGGATCCCGCGCCAAAGCCTGCCGGAATCGCTCGGCCGCCGCCGCGAATTCGCCGTCATCCATCAGCGCGGTGCCGAGGCCGCAGAGCGCGTTGGGATGGCCCGGAGCATTCGCAAGGGCGCGCGCAAATGCGATCTTGGCGTTTGCTCGGTCGCCCCGATCGAGGAAAATGCCGCCCAGGACGATCGATAGCTCCGGCACCGTCGGGGCTGCATCAAGTCCTCGCTTGAGCACGACTTCCGCTTCATCAAGCCGGCGCAGCGAGAACAGCAGCACGCCGAGCTCGTGAAATGCGAGCGGAAACGCCGGCTGCCGTGCGGTGGCGCGCTCGAGCCATTTCAGCGCGTCGGATGTCCGACCGCTCTGCCGCAAGGCGATTGCAAGGTGGGTCTCGATGACGGGATCCGAGCCTTGACGAGCCGCCTCCTCGAGCGGTGCGATCGCCTCGCGGGGGCGCCGTTGCGCCAAGAGCGCGAGGCCAAGAAGGTGCAATGCGCCCGCGTGCTGGGAATTCTGCGCGAGGGCGTCGCGGGCAATGCGTTCCGCGTCGTGATGCCGGCCGCTCTGCAGGGCAGCTGCCGCCCGCTGCAACAATTCTTCGGTCGCTGTCGTCGTTCGAGCGGCAACTCTTGCACTCTTGTCGCGTTGCTTCATCGCCAGCCTGCCGCAATGGTTCACATAATGCGAATGATCGCGCATATGGGCTTGCATGTCATGCCAACGCTGCCTGTCGGCGCCGCGAAATTGTGGAGCGGATGTCCGGCGGGGAGGTTCACCCTCGGTAGCCGTTCTGGTTGCATCATTGTTCGCCTCGGTCGGTGTCGTCGAGGCCATCTTGCGGGACGAGCGGCGGTGCCCGCCCTTCGACCTCTGCGTGCTGCACGGGCCTCGCCTCGGCCCCGAGAGGCCCGCCAAGGTGGCCACCATTGCCTAAGGTGTCCACCGTCGGAGGATGGCCACCATAGGAATTCGTGGCCACCTTACGAGGAACTGCCTCCCCCGGCAGCGACCAGTACCAGCGGCCCCGATCGCCCAGTCCGTCACCACGTTCCGCCCGGCGAGCGGACTCAATTCCGAGTGACTTCTGAGCGCGACGCAGGGTCCGCCAGGACAGGCCTGCGTCGTGGGCTTCCCGCTTGAGTTCCTTTACGGCGACCGCGCCCCCGGCCAGCATATCCCGCAGAAACGCCTCGGCCTCTACGGCGGCCGAACGTGCTTCGCCGCTTGCCTGCGCTTCAAGCGCCTGCAGTGCCTGATCGGCGCTGATGGATACCGGTTCAGTCTCCCATGCCACCGACGACGCCACTATGCCCTGGCCCGGAGCGCCAACCAGCCTCTGCTCGACCTGGAATGCGAGCCCTTTGCCAAGCGGGGCGAGGTTATTCTTCACCGGCAGGAACAGGCGGCGGGTTTCGCTCTCGGGGTCGCTCGTCACCATGAAAGCCGTCCGCGCGGCGGCGACAAACGCCACCGAGCCGATGAATTGGTTGATCGCCGTGGTCCCGGTGCCTTTGGGTGGGTGCGTGATGGATACGACGGCCGTGCGGAGACGATCGGCCATCTCGCTGACCGGCTCGAGCATACCCCGGACCGCCGCATTGGCGTGGGAATCAACCTTGCCTCCGATGTAGGAGCTGATGGGATCGACGATGATCAGCCTCACATCACCAATCTCGCCGATTTTCCTTTCGAGCAAGGCCAGATCGGCTGACAGATCGAAGGCGCGCCGACTCTTGCCGTCGGCTGCACTCACGGCGGTCACGACATGCACGCGCTCGCGATTGGCGCCCGATGCCATGAGGCGAGGCACCATGGTATCCCCCACGCCGTCCTCGGCGGCTAAAATGACGACATTGCCCAGCGGCGCACGACCTTCGCCGCATGGCCAGTCGCTCCCGGTCGTTACCGCGGCTGCCATCGAGACCGAGATTTGAGATTTGCCGAGCCCGGCTTCCCCGGTGATGAGCGTCAGCTTGCCGAGCGCGACACGCCCCGGCCACAGCCATTGAACGGGCTCAGGTGTGACGTCCGCCGCACACTGCGCAATGAGGTTTGCGACGGCAACGGAACGGATGCATTGGGTGGCGTGGTCTTGCATGGCGTAACCTCTCTTTCTGACCTCACGAGAGATACGCCTTGTCGTGATCCCGTTTTCAGCCGTTTCATACCGAATTCAAGACAGCATCGATTTCTATTCGTTTTGCCTTGCTTCCAGTCGGCGGCGCTTCGCGTCCCAGCGACGAAACTCGTCCCAGCATCGTCTCGCCATCCGGGTCGTTATTCCGAAACGCCGCGCCGCCTGATCCAGAATGTCCCGCACCACCCCCTTTGGACGTTTGATGGCAGTGGTATAGCGCCGGCCGACGGCGTCCACTCGCCTGGAGAGCAGCTCGAGGTCCCACGTCAAAGCCGCTTTGCGCCTCGCGAAGCGGGATCGTATCTGCTGCATCCTCTCCAGTAGCGGCGCGTTCTGCCGGTGACGCGGGTCATCTTCGAGACGGCGGCGCGCCTCTTGGTAGGCGATGGTCCACATCTCATGTTCGCAGAAGACGCCGACCTCGAGCCGCTTGCGCGATGGCAGCCCTGGCTTGCGGCCGGCATTGGCGCGCTTGCCACCATGGCTTCGTCTGGCAAAACGGGCATCTGTCTTTGGCACGGCACCAGCCTATCACCGCAGGGCAGGAGAGGGGCTTCGCGGCATCCGAGGCGCGGGGAAGGCGCCAAGCCAACGGGTACGAACTCTTGGGGCCATGAGCGAGATAGACCGTCGGGGCGACCAGCGCCGCGACGCTGCCGCCATGGGAATAGAAGCAGCTGTCGGCGGGGACGTCAGCATAGCGCTGTTCGCCCCTTGTGCCCCCAGGGATCGGCGCCATTTGCGCGATGTGCGCTTTGCGGTGCGCGCATTGACGGGCAAACCCCCACTCTGTAGGGATTTCCGCGTCCGGAGAGGTGGCCGAGAGGCTGAAGGCGGCGGTTTGCTAAACCGTTATACGGTCTAAAGCCGTATCAAGGGTTCGAATCCCTTCCTCTCCGCCAATCTGGCTTCGGGCTGACGCACGGCGCACCCACTCCGTTGTTTTCCATCTCTGCGGCGATGCTTGCGCAGCTCGCGCAATGTTGGGCCACGTTTGCCAGCAGGAATCGCATCCTCGCCGAGAATTGGCCGCAAAATTCCCCGGCGGGCAGGTGTGCTCGCTGTGTCCTCGGCTTGCTGCGCGTTCAACGGCGATAACCAAGTTTGGCTCCGACATGGCGCCGAGAGAGGCCTTCCGCGCATGCCTGCGGCGGCTTTTTCCCGAACCGAAGTCTTGTGAAATTACATAATAATATCAATATCTTATATGGATATCGTCAAAGCCGGAAGGGAGCTCGATCGGGTGCTAAAAAACGCCGTCCAGGCTCGCTGTCAGCCAAGTGTTCTTTCGGCAACACCCGGCTGAAAACTGCGTTTTGAGCTGTTCAAAGGGCCTCTTCGTCGTTGCCTGCTGGAACACGTGAGCTAATGTGGACCTGCGACGGAGGGGGGCATCCCCAGTCGCTCCTTCCGGTCAGTCCGGTGCCTTAGGGGACAACGAAGGCAACGGAAGGGTCGGACGGTGAGGGGAGCTAAGGGGACCTTCCAGGGTGAGCAGCGCCCGAGGAGATCGATCCCTCCCACGACAACAAATGGAGGTTGAGATGAAGATGGTGAAAAGTCTTCTCCTCGGTACCGCCGCGGGATTAGTCGCGGTTGCTGGGGCGCAGGCCGCCGACATGCCTGTGAAGGCGAAGCCGGTGCAGTACGTGAAGATTTGCAGCCTGTACGGGGACGCCTTCTACTACATCCCCGGCACCGATACCTGCCTCAAGCTGGGTGGGTATCTGCGGGTCCAGGGCGAGTACAACATGGGCGGCGGCGGTGTCGCCCTCGGCAACGGCGCGGCCGAGGCGGCGCAGGCCCGCATCAACCGGTTCGACACCAACGACTTTAACTTCCGCACCCGTGCGGCACTGTCGTGGGACGTGCGCCAGCAGACCGAATACGGCACGCTGCGGACCTACATCCGCATCGGCGTCCAGCAGACCACTCCGGCCGATGTCGAGGGCGGCGTGGTGTTCTGGGATCGCGCCTTCATGCAGTTTGCCGGCTTCACGGTTGGTAAGACGCAGTCGTTCTTCGATCTCTTCACCTACGGCGGCGCCTACAGCTACCACAACGTGCGCACCTCCGGTGACACCGGCGCCGCCGGCGTGACCGTGTGGGCCTA
Organism: uncultured Alphaproteobacteria bacterium; assembly: GCA_963827585.1. Classification (GTDB taxonomy): domain Bacteria; phylum Pseudomonadota; class Alphaproteobacteria; order Rhizobiales; family Xanthobacteraceae; genus VAZQ01. Next base: position 117,239 of record CAWHCK010000051.1, on the reverse strand, counting down.
CACCGCCCAGTTCGGCAACGGCTTCTCCGGCACCCTCTCGCTGGAAAGCTTGACCGGCCACAACCGGGCACGCCGGTCGTCGACAACACCGCGCTGGGCTTCTTCGCGCCAGAACGGCGTCATCCTCGGCGACAGCGCCTTCCACGTCAAGGGCTCCCACCAACGGCTTCCGCGTGCCGGACATCGTCGCCAACCTGCGCGTCGACCAGGCCTGGGGCTTCGCCGGCATCAGCGGCGCGCTCCACGAAGTGGGCGGCGCCTACTGGCTCTCGCCCAACAGCGTGAACAACGGCCATCCCAACGACAAGCTGGGCTGGGCGATGGCGGCCGGCGCCAAGTTCAACCTGCCGGGCGGCGACATGATCGGCTTCAACGTCTGCTACACCGAGGGCGCGTCCGGCTTCTGCACCAACCAAGGCTCCTACCAGATGTACAATTCCTCGAGCACGGTGGGCGTGGGCTGGATCGCGGACGGCGTGTTCGGCACCGGCACCGAGGTCGAGCTGACCCGGGTGTGGAGCGCACTCGCCGCGTACGAGCACATCTGGAACCCGCGTTGGCGGACCTCGTTGTTCGGCGGCTACGTCGATGTGAGCTACAACGACCGCGCCAAGAACCTGATCAACGCGTCGCTTCCGGTGGCTGGGGCGGTGTTGTGCGGAGTGCCGGGAACCCCGGGAGCCGTCGGTGCACTTCGCGGCGGTCACCCCGGCGGCTCGGCAACAGCTGCAGCCCGAACTACAGCTTCTTCGAAATCGGTACGCGCACGCAGTGGAACCCGGTGGCGCAGCTCGATATCGGTCTCGAAGTGCTCTACACCAAGAGCAACACCGCGTATAAGGGTCCGGGCACCTACTTGGCGAACTCGGCGCGTCCGGCGGTCTTCGTCTTCGACGACCAGGAAGTGTGGTCGGCGATGTTCCGCTGGCAGCGCAACTTCTATCCATGATCGGCTGATTGCCTGATTGTGGCTCAACCTTCCGACCCCCGGCGGGCAACCGCCGGGGGTTTCGCTTGGCGGGCGCTCTCGGCGGCCTCGGCGGCCGCGATGAAGGCGGCGATGCGGGCGATGACGTCGGGGCCCTCCAGCAGCGGCGCGTGGCCCTCGTCGGGCACCTCCAACACATCAAGGCCGGTGCGGCGCGCCCGCATGGCTTCGACGGTCGCCGCCGACAGAATGTCCGAATTGCCGCCGCGAATGACCATGACCGGCACCCGGGCAAGGGCATCGAACTGGTTCCACAGGTCCGGGAGCGGCCGCTCGAGATCGGTCGCCGCGAGCGTCTCCATCAGCCTCACGTCGTAATCGGGAACGATGCGTCCGCCCGCCGACTTGAACGTCCGGCGCGCGAAGGCGATCCAGTCGTCACGGCTCAGCTTCGGAAACTGGCTGGCGAACAGGGCGCGCAGGATGTCGCCCGCGTCCTCGAAGCTCGCCGGCTGCGGCAGCTTGCCGACATAGCTCTTGATCCGCACCACGCCCTTGGGCTCGATCACCGGGCCGATGTCGTTGAGCACGCAGGCGGCGATCGCGGCCGGGCGGGCCACGGCAAGCAGCATGGTCAAGATGCCGCCGCGCGACGTCCCTACGAACGCCGCCTTGCCGATGTCGAGTGCGGTGAGCACGGCCAGAACGTCGGCGAGCTCGACCGGCAGGCTGTAATTTGCCGGATTGGGATCGTAGTCCGAGCGGCCGCGACCACGCGAATTGAGCGCGATCACGCGTCGCGGCGCATTCGGATCGTTCGCCAGCGCGGCCGCCAGTGCCTCGAAGTCGGCCGCGGTGCGCGCGAGCCCCGGCAGGCACACCACCGGCAGCGCCGCCGCGGTCCGCGGCCCAAGGGGCGCGCAAGCGTGGCATATGGCGGCGCACGTGCAGCTTCAGCCCGTCCTGGGCGGTGATGAAGATGCTGGTTGCGGAATTGGCAATCATTCCAAGTACGTCCTCCGCGACATTGGTGCCTCGCGGCGCCGGGAGACCTCGGCGCTATATAGCTGGGGGCCGCCTCCGGCAAAACCCGCCATCGCGCGCACCCTGAAACGATCGCACTCCGGCCGCAGGACCAGCTCCATGACCGCTTCGACCGTCGACTTGCTGCAGGAGGCCGCTCGCCTGCACCGCCAGGGCGCGCTCCCTGATGCCGCGAGCCGCTATCGGCAGGTGCTGGAGGGCGAGCCTGACCACGCCGCGGCGCTTTACCATCTGGCGGTGATCGCCTGCCAGCAGGGCCAGTTCCCCGAGGGCATCGAGCGGGCGCGGCGCTCGCTGGCGAGCGACCCGCAGCAGCCGCGCGCGCACAACCTTCTCGGCATGGCCTTGGCGCGGCTGGGCCGGCACGAGGATGCGCTCGCGAGCTTCGACCGCGCGCTCCTCCTCCAGCCGGATTTCGCCGACGCCCATGGCAACCGCGCGAGCGCATTGATGGAGCTTGGCCGGACCGCGGAAGCGGTCGCGAGCTATGACCGCGCGCTCGCCCTGCAGTCCGATTCGGTCGGCGATTGGCTCAATCTCGGCACCGCGCTGCATCGGCTCGGCCGCCACGACGATGCGATCGCCAGCTACGACCGGGCATTGGCGCTGCATGCGAGCTTTCCGGAGGCCCATTTCAATCGCGGCAATGTGCTCGCGCAGCTCGCGCGCCATGAGGAGGCGCTTGCGAGCTACGACCGCGCGCTCGCGATCAACCGGCGCTATGTCGATGCGCTCCACGGGCGCGGCCGCGTGCTCCTCGAGCTCGGTCGGATCGAGGGTGCGGTGGCAAACTTCGAGGACGTGCTTGCGCTCGCACCCGAGCATGCCGGTGCGCTCGAGCAGCTGGTCGCCGCGCTGCTATCCCAGGGCCCCGACCCTGGCCGCAGGGCGCGGGCGCTCGCTGCCGTCGCGCGCGCGCTCGCGGTCAAGGAGACCGACGCCGCCAAGGCGCTCTTCGTCCAGTGCATCCGGAACCGGAAATTCACCTCCGATGCGCTGGGCGTTCGCGCCCTGATGCTGCGGGCGTTGTCGGAGCCCTGGGATCGTCCCGCCGACCTCGCGGTGCCGGCCGTGAGCCTCGTCAAGCTCAATCCGGCTGTCAGGGAATGCTGCGCCCGGGCGTCGCGCCAATGGCCCGTTCGGCTCACGGTCGAGGATCTGTCCGGCCGCCTTGCTCCGATCGCCGATGATGAGCTGCTGCGCCTGGTCCTGGAAACCGTCCCGGTATGCGATGTCGAGCTCGAACGGTGTCTCACCGGAATCCGCTCCATCCTGCTCGATGCGGCCGGGGAGGGGCCTGCCGCGCCCGCCGAGGATGGCCTGTTGCGCTTCTTCTGTGCGCTGGCACGCCAATGCTTCATCAACGAATACGTCTTCGACGCAACTCCGGAGGAGCTCGAACGCCTGCAGCGGATGCGCGAGCGGCTCGTGCGCGCCATCGCTTCCGGGGGCGCCGTTCCCGTGCTGTGGCTGATCGCAGTTGCGTGCTATCTGCCGCTCCATTCCCTGCCTGGCGTGGAGGCGCTCCCCGACCGATCCTGGTCGCCGGCGGTCGCCGCGCTGCTGACCCAGCAGGTCCGCGAGCCGCTCGACGAGCGGCTCGCGCGCAGTTTCATTCCTCACCTCACCGCCATCGCCGACGACGTGTCGCTCAAGGTCAAGCAGCAGTACGAGGAGAACCCGTATCCAAGATGGGTGAAGCCGGCCCCGGTCGGGGAGCCGAAGACCATGCAGCAATATTTCGGCGACTGGTTCAAACCGCATCCTGGGTTGGGTCGACCCGACCAGATCGACATCCTGGTTGCCGGCTGCGGCACCGGGCAAAATCTGGTCGAGACCGCGCAGCAGTTCAAAGGAGCGCGGGTTCTGGCCGTCGATCTCAGCCTGGCGAGCCTCTGCTATGCCAAGCGCCAAACGCTGGCGCTGGGGCTGAACAACATCGCCTTCGGCGAGGCCGACATCGTCAAGCTCTCAGGCCTCGACCGCAGCTTCGACATCGTGGATGCGAGCGGCGTGCTCCATCACATGGCAGACCCCTGGGCCGGGTGGCGGGTGTTGCTCTCGCTGTTGCGGCCGGGAGGCTTCATGCGCGTCGGTCTCTACAGCAAGCTCGCACGGCGCGACATCAACGCCGCGCGCGCCTTCGTTGCCGAGCGCGGCTATGCTTCGACCCCGGACGACATCCGGCGCAGCCGGCAGGAAATTTTGGCGCTGCCGGCGGGCGAGCCTGCGAAGAACGTCGCGAGCTCGCTCGATTTCTTCGTCACCAGCGAATGCCGCGACCTGCTCTTTCATGTTCACGAGCATCAGCTGACGTTGTCCGAGATCGCGGACTTCGTCGGGGAAAACAATCTCGAATTTCTCGGCTTTGTCGCGGACGCCGGCGTCATCCATCAGTTTCGGGCGCGGTTCCCGCAAGCCGAGGCCGCCGCCGACCTCGCGCTGTGGCACGCCTTCGAGACCGACAATCCCGGCGCTTTCGCCGGCATGTACCAGTTCTGGATCCGCAAGAACGGATAGAAGGTCGCTACGCGTTCGGCGCGGACGTCAATTCTCCGCGCCGCCGCGGCGCAGGTCCGCTTCGATCAGGAGCTTCGAGCCGCCGCCGAAGCGCACGCGGTAGACCTGCAGATTCTCCAGCACGCGCTGGACGTAGTTGCGCGTCTCGGAGAACGGAATCTGCTCGACCCAGTCGATCGGATCGACCTTGGGATTGCGGGGGTCGCCGTATTGGGCGATCCAGTCCCGCACGCGGCCGCGGCCGGCATTGTAGCCGACGAAGGTGAGGATATAGGAGCCGCGGTAGTCGGCGTAGAGATCGCCGAGCTCGGCTGCGCCGAGCTGCACGTTGTAGGTCTGGTCGCTCAGCAGCCGTTTCTCGTCGTAGGTCTGGCCGAATTTCTTCGCCACGTAGCGGCCGGCCTCCGGGGTCACCTGCATCAGGCCCATGGCCTTGCGCGCTCGAAATGGTCTTCGGATTGAAGGTGCTCTCCTGGCGCGCGATGGCGTAGACCACCGCCGGCTCGATCGCCGGTCCGATCGCGTGATACTCGGGAATGCCGATGGTGGGAAAGGCATAGTGCTCGAGCGGAAGGCCGCGCCCGAGCGCCGCCTTGCCGAGCAGCAGCATGGCGCGCGCATCCTTGTGGCGGGCCGCGACCTCGCCGATCGCCGCCAGCGCCGCCGGTGTCCGCCGCCCGTTCGCCGAGATCGGCGAGCGCGCCCGCGATCAGGTCGCGCTCGTCGATGGCGTAGAGCAGCTCGATCGCGCGCGCGACCTCGAGCCGCGCGCCGATCCGGCGCGGGCTCCGGCGGCGGGCGCAGCACGAGATCCTTGTGGCCGAGCCGCGCCCGCGCGATCTGGCCGTAATAGGCGGTGGAATAGCGCGCCGCCGCCTCGTAGTGCGCGCGCGCCTCGTCCCTTCGGCCCAGCGCTTCCGCCGCGCGTCCCTGCCAGTAGCCCGCGCGCGCGAGCGTGATCGGGTTGCTGTTGCCGTGGGCGATCCTGGCGAAATGGCCGAACGCGGTCGCGGGGTCGTTGAGGAAGCGCAGCGCGATCCAGCCGGCGGTGAACTGGTGCTCGGCGCGGTAGTTGTCCTTGGTCGGGACCGCGGCGTCGCGCGCGATGCGGTAGGCGGTCTTGAACTCGCCGAGATCGAGCATCTTGCGCGCGACCAGCCGCCGCTCGATCCACCACTCGTTGGTGTCGATCGCCTGGCCATGATCGTGCGGCACCGACAGGATCAGCTCGGCCGCCTCGGCCGGTCTTGTCGGAGCGGCGGAGAAACTGGACGCTGCTGAAGATGTAGCCGACGTCGCGGCGCGCCTCCGCCGGCACGGCGTCGAGCATCGCCTTGGCGTTCGGCGCCTTCTTGATCACGGCGATGCGCGCCTTGGCGATGGCGGGGGCATTGCCGCCGGCGCGGTTGGCCGAGCGCAGCGCCGTCGTCGACGTCTTCCGCATAGAGGCGCATGTCCATGCGCGCCTTGTGGTCGGCCGCTGGTGATCAGGTCGCTGAAGACGTCGAGCGCCAGGCCTTCCAGCTCGCCCGAGAAGTCGTCGTTGCGCCATGCGTCGCGCACCAGGCTCTGCGCGCCGGCGCGATCGCCCTGCAGCAGGAGCGCGCGGGCGAGCGCGAACTTGCCCTTGGTGGTGGCGGGCCGGTCCTTGCCGAAGAACGCGCGCACGAACGCCGGATCGCGCCGGTCCGTCCACAGCGTCGCCTCGGCGCGGCGACGCAACATGCCGATCGCCGGCCAGGTCGGGTTCTCGTTGATGAAGGCCATGTAGCGGCTGAGATCGACGCTGTCGGTGTCGTCGCTGCGCAAGATCGCCCATTCGACCAGCTTGCGGGCGACCGGATCGCTGATGGTCTTCGCCAGGTCGGCGGCCTGTGTCGCCTTGCCCCTGCGCGCGGCGGCGACCGCCTCATCGAGGGCGGCGATATCGGCCGAGGAAATCGGCTCGCTGCTGGCGACCGCGAACCGCGGCGGCGCGCGGTGCCGTCACGGTCGCGGCAGTCGTGGTCGGCTTGGCGTCGGCTTTCGCGGGCGTGCTGCCGGGCCGTGGCTTCGGCAGCGGCACGCCGTCGGCGGAATCGGCCTGCAGCGCGACAAGGAGGACCCCGGCTGCCAGCCCGGTCAATAGCCGTGTGGGCGTCTGCATGATCAAGCTATCGTTCCCCTGGTCCGCGACCCGATACTTATTCGGTTGATAAGATTGACGAAGAGCTAATCCGCTACCATCAACCCCGACCGCGGCAAAAAGGCGGCGGCGGAGTGGGGGCTTTCTTCGGAGCCGGCTTCCCGCTAACAATGATGCGAGGGCTTGGCCTTGGGCTTGGCCTTGGGCTTGGACTTGAGCCCGGCTCACGCCTGCCCGAACAACTCAGAGGATCGTATCATGACCGCCAGGACGAGCTTCAGGGGCTCGTTTACCGCGCTCGTCACGCCGTTCAGCAACGGATCGGTCGATGAGAAGGCCTTTCGGGGCCTGGTGGATTGGCAGATCGCGCGAGGGCACCAACGGCCTCGTCCCGGTCGGCACCACCGGCGAGAGCCCGACGCTGTCGCACGAGGAGCACGGACAGGTCGTTGCGTGGTGCATCGAACAGGCCAAAGGCCGCGTTCCGGTGATCGCGGGCGCGGGCTCGAATTCTACCCGGGAGGCGGTCGAGCTTGCCCGGCATGCACAGGCGTCCGGCGCCGATGCCGTGCTGGTCGTGACCCCCTATTACAACAAGCCCACGCAGGAAGGGCTCTATCAGCATTTCAAGGCGATCAACGACGCCATCGGCATTCCGATCATCATCTACAATATCCCCGCGCGCTCGGTGATCGACATGTCCGTCGACACCATGAAGCGCCTGTTCGAGCTCGACAACATCGCGGGCGTGAAGGACGCGACCGCGAATGTCGTGCGCGTCTCGCAGCAGCGCGCCGCGATGGGCGAGGGTTTCAACCAGCTCTCGGGCGAGGATGCGACGGCGCTCGGCTTCATGGCGCACGGCGGCCATGGCTGCATCTCGGTGACCTCCAACGTGGCGCCGCGGCTGTGCGCCGAGTTCCAGAGCGCCTGTCTGCGCGGCGACTATGGCACCGCGCTCAAGCTGCAGGACAAATTGATGCCGCTGCATACGGCCTTGTTCATCGAGACCAATCCGGCGCCGGCGAAATACGCGCTCTCGCTGCTCGGGAAATGCGCGGACACGGTGCGGCTGCCGATGGTTCGGCTGGCCGACAAGACGAAAGCCGCGGTACGGGAGGCGATGGTCCACGCCGGCCTGATCAACTAGGCCGTTGGGCTAGCCCATTGGACGTCTAGGTCAGCGGACCCGTCCAAGGTCGGCCAATGTTCCAGGCCAATGGGTTTGGAAGGGCCTCGCAACTGCCGATCGGTCTTTGCCGTCCCGCCACCGAGCCGGGATGCTCCGACCATGACAACGGGGGAGAGGCAGATGCTCGAGGAGTTCAAGAAATTTGCTCTGCGGGGAAACGCCGTCGACCTCGCCATTGGCGTGATCATCGGCGCCGCCTTTGGCGCAATCGTCAACTCGGTGGTCGGAGATATCTTGAGCCCGATCATCGGCGCCGTCACCGGCGGTCTCGATTTCTCCAACTATTTTCTCCCGCTGTCGTCGAAGGTGACCGCCGATTCGCTTGTCGAAGCTAAAAAGCAAGGCGCCGTGCTCGCGTGGGGAAGCTTCGTGACCATCGTCATCAACTTCATCATCATCGCGTGGATCCTGTTCCTCGTGGTCAGGCTGATGAATCGGATGATGCAATCGGAGGAAGCGAAGGCGCCGCCGCCGAGCAAGCAGGAAATCTTGCTGACGGAAATCCGCGACCTCCTGAAAGCTGAACGCAAATGATCGCCTGAACACGCGCTTGCAACTGAGGAACTTTTTTGCGCGTCGGGGCATTGTATAATCGCATGAGATTTCCGGCATTCATTGAGCCGGTGCTGCGCGGACATTTCATCTAAGTCCCTCGTGCCGCAGCATCTTTGTCGGATACCGCACCGACAAGTTCCATCCAGGTGGCTTGCCCATGCTGCCGGCAGGAGCGGGCGCGTCGTCGGAACACTGCGCAATTTGCGGGACCGGCTCTGACGATGAGAAAGGGCTGAGGGTGGAACTGGATCGCTCCCACCGGAGCAGGCGCAATCTGCTTTTGGCGGCGCTTGCCCCGAACGACCTGTCGCTGCTGACGCCGCATCTCAAGGACATTCCGCTCGTGCAAGGCATGGTCCTGCAGGAGCAGGGCGAGCGCATCGAGCAGATCTATTTTCCCCGCGATGGAATCATCTCACTGCTCGCGGTCATGCAGCAAGGCGACGCGATCGAGACTGCCACGATCGGTTATGAGGGTGCCGTCGGGGCGCTCGCGGGATTCGGACCTCGCCGCTCGCACACGCGTGCGGTGGTCCAGGTGCCGGGGTCGGCCTCGCGCATCGCCGCCGAGCCGTTTCGCAAAGCGGTCGAAGGGAGCGACGCGATCCGCGGCATCGTTTTGGCGTATGGCGAGATGCTGTTCATCCAGGTGCAGCAGACCGCTGCCTGCAATGCCCTGCATGGCGTGGAGGCCCGTCTCAGCCGCTGGCTGCTGCAGGCGCGCGACCGGCTTGAAAGCAACACCATCAAGCTCACCCATGAGTTCCTGTCCCAGATGCTCGGCGTGCGTCGCACGACCGTGACCGTCGTGGCCAATGTGCTGCAGCAGGCGGGCCTCATCCGTTACCATCGCGGGCAGATCGAGATCGTGGACCGCCCCGGGCTCGAGGCGCGCGCGTGCGAATGCTACAGGGCGATTCGGGGGCAACTCGATCAGGTCAAGCCCGCCGCCGAGGCGTAGAGCACCGCCGTTCGCCCATGTCCGCGCCCATTCGGGCGACCTCCCGGGCCATTTTTTCCTGTAACAAGGCGGGTTGGCAGCGCCGGTTCCGCCCGCTATCCGAGTGGCATTCCGGCGGCGATGCCACCGGCAGGAGGCAGCGGATGGCTGCGAAATCGGACGGCACGCTTCGCGTCGTTGCGCACAACCGCAAGGCGCGCTTCAACTATCAGATCGGCGAGACCTTCGAGGCCGGCATTGCGCTCACGGGGACGGAGGTGAAGTCGCTGCGTGGCGGCAAGGCGACCATCGCTGAATCCTATGCCGATGCTCGCGGCGGCGAGATCTGGCTCGTCAACGCCAATATCCCGGAATATCTGCAGGCTGGCCGCTTCAATCACGCGCCCAAACGGGTCCGCAAGCTCCTTCTTCACCGCAGCCAGATCAACAAGCTGATGGGCGCGGTCGAGCGCGAGGGCATGACCCTGGTCCCGCTCAAGCTTTACTTCAACGACAAGGGCCGCGCCAAGATCGAGCTTGCCCTTGCGCGCGGCAAGAAGCTGCACGACAAGCGCGAAACCGAGAAGAAGCGCAGTTGGGAGCGCGAGCGCGGGCGGCTGCTGCGGGCCAAGGGCTGACAACGCGTGCTGATCGGAAATAAGGCCCCACGGCATCCGTCGGCGCTCGATCCCCAGGCCTGGTCGAGGCCGACAGCAATCAAGCTCACACGACTGGTTCATGTCCCGCGCTCTCACGAACACGTGAACGTCGCGGCCGAAAAATGCCTGCTGGCCTGCATCCGCGTCATCTCCCAGGCGTAGCTAGTTGCATCGACGTGGGCGCGGGCCCGCGCCGGCATATGCGGACCATTTTTCAAGGGAGCGATCTCCATGTTCGGAAAGGCAAAGATCCTCGCGCTCGCGGGCGCGTTGGCAGCATCTACGTTCCTTGCGACCGGCGCCCAGGCGGCCGGCTGGATCATCGGCCTCGTCGACGGCAAGTCGATCGTGACCATCGATCCGGCGACCCGCAAGGTGGCGTCGAAGGTCGATGTCAAGGGCGCCGGCCCGCTCGCCGGCATCGACGTGCGGCCGGCCGACGGCATGCTCTACGCCGTCGCCAGCGATGGCACGATCTACACCATCGATGCCAAGTCCGGCCAAGCCACCATGAAGAGCAAGCTGTCGGAGAACCTCAAGTCCGGTGTCACCCCCACCGTCGACTTCAACCCGGTGGCCGACCGGCTGCGCGTGATGGGCTCCGACGGCACCAGCCTGCGCGTCAACGTCGATGACGGCAAGGCGACGGTCGACGGCTCGCACAAATACAAGGAGGGCGATGCCAATGCCGGCAAGACCCCGAAGGTCGTAGCCGGCGCCTACACGAATTCGTCGAAGGGCACCAAGGCGACGACGCTTTACAACATCGACGCCGCGACCGGCGCGCTGGTGACCCAGGCTCCGCCCAATGACGGCGTGCTCAACACCGTCGGATCGCTCGGGATGCCGGTCAGCGGCCCCGTCGCCTTCAACATCGTCGCAACCGGCGAGGACAAGAACGACGCGTGGCTCATCGCCGGCGGCGCGCTCTACTCGGTCGATCTCAAGACCGGCAAGGCGACCATGGTCGGCAAGATCGAAGGCTTGAGCGGCAACCTCGGCGACATCGCCTGGATCGACTGACAAGCCCGCATTGATCTTAGGCTATCCGGCCCGCAGGACGCCTCCTGCGGGCCGGCGGCATTTGCGGCCGCAACCCATCCTACGTGCTACGTGCTATCGCGTCCTATGCGGGACTCGCTCACGACTGCAACGCCTATGACCTTGCCGATCTCGTTCGACCATTGCGTGGTGCACGTCTCCGACTGGGAGCGTTCGAACGCATTCTATCGCGATGTCCTGGGCGCCGAGCTTGTCCAGCGCCCGCAGGGTTGGGCCTATCGCTTCGGCGCGGTGCAGCTCAACTCTGCACGGGCCGGGCTTTCATCCGGCCGAAGTCGCGCGCCTGCCGGTCGAACCCGGCAACAGCGACCTCTGCTTTCGATGGAACGGACCGATCGCGGACGCCATCGCCCATCTCGAGCGCTGCCGCGTCCCGATCCATGCCGGGCCGATGCAGCGGTTCGGCGCCAAGGGCTCCGGCACCAGCGTCTATTTCCGCGATCCCGACGGCTCGCTGCTGGAATTCATTTCCTATCACCCCGCAAGCGGAGAGCACTCATGACCACCGCGCACGATCCCAATGTCTTGCCCGCCGAGCTCCCTGCGCCGCAGGACGACGGCGCGGCGCGTCACCTGAGCGGCATGCGACTTCCCTCGATCGCGCTTGCGGCGACCGATGGGTCGCAGGTCGATCTGTCGAAGCTCGCCGGCCGCACGGTGGTCTACATCTATCCTCGCACCGGCGTGCCCGGGCAGCCGTCCCCGGACGGCTGGGATGCCATTCCCGGCGCGCGCGGCTGCACACCGCAATCGTGCTCGTTCCGCGACCATTTCGCCGAGCTCAGGGTCTCGGCGTGGCCCATCTTTTCGGCCTTTCGACCCAGGATACCGCCTATCAGCGCGAGGCGGTCGATCGCCTCCACCTGCCGTTTCCCGTGCTCTCCGACGAAAGCCTCGCGCTCGCGCACGCCATGCGTCTGCCGACCTTCACCGTGGCGGGCATGACGCTGCTCAAGCGCATGGCCTGGGTGATCGACGACGGCATCATCACCAAGGTGTTCTATCCGGTATTTCCCCCGGACAAGAACGCCGAGGAGGTGATCGCCTGGCTGCGCGGCGGGTAGCCCTACGCACTGCCGTCCAGGAACGCGCGCGCCGCGGCGAATACCTCCCGGAACATCTTCGGCGTCAGCACGCCCGTGTTCGTGTTGTAACGCGAACAATGATAGCTGGCGAAAATCCTGAGCTTTCCGACGTCGTGCGACGCGCCGTGACTGAACGGCGCAGCGGCGCGGCGGTGGCTGAGCGCCGCGACCGTGCTTTCATGGGAAATCCGCCCGAGCGTGACGATGGCGCGCAGCTCCTGCATCTCCGCGATGGTCGCGGCCAGGAAAGCACGGCAGGTCTTGATCTCGGCCGGGGTGGGCTTGTTCTCGGGCGGCACGCAGCGCACCGCGTTGGTGATGCGCGCATCGACGAGCGATGAGCCCGTCGTCCGCCCGCGCCCGGTAGCTGCCGCGGGCAAAGCCGAAATGCTCGAGGGTGTCGTAGAGGAGATCGCCGGCGTAGTCGCCGGTAAATGGCCGTCCCGTGCGATTCGCGCCCTTGAGGCCGGGTGCCAGGCCGACGATGAGGAGCCGCGCGGTTGGCGGACCGAACGAGGCGACCGGCGCATTGAACCAGTCCGGCTCGCGGCGGCGCCAATCCTCTCGGAATGCCTTGAGGCGCGGACAGAGCGGACAGTCGCGGCCGGGTTTGCCGGACGCGTCGTGCATCGCGGAGCTCAGTCTTCGAAATCGTCGTCGTCAAGCGCCGCGCCGGCACCGGCTCGCTGCGGCGCCGCCGGGCCGCTGCAGGAATTGCGGTGTGTGGCGCTCGCGCGGCTCGCGGGCTTCGCGCGCTGCGCGCTCGGCCGGGTCGCGACCGATCTTCGACTGCAGCTCGACGATGTCGAGGAAGATGTCGGCCTGGCGGCGCAACTCGTCGGCCACCATGGGTGGCTGCGTCGAGATGGTGGAGACCACGGTCACCCGCACGCCGCGCCGCTGCACCGCCTCGACCAGCGAACGAAAGTCGCCATCGCCCGAGAACAGCACCATGTGGTCGATCGAGCCGGCGATTTCCATGGCATCGACGGCAAGCTCGATGTCCATGTTGCCCTTCACCTTGCGCCGTCCGGTTTGATCGACGAATTCCTTGGTCGCCTTGGTCACGACGCTGTAGCCGTTGTAGTCGAGCCAGTCGATCAAAGGCCTGATCGACGAATACTCCTGGTCCTCGACCACGGCCGTGTAATAGAAGGCACGCAAGAGATAGCCGCGCGAGTGAAACTCCCGCAGCAGACGCTTGTAGTCGATATCGAAGCCGAGCGACTTGGCGGTGGCGTAGAGATTGGCGCCGTCAATGAACAGTGCGAGTTTTTCCGTTTTGGGTTCCATGAGTGCTCTCGTGTGAAGTCATCGAAACTTCGATGCCGGCTCTCGGACGGCGCAGCGCCGCCCGGGCAATGGGCCGGATCCTCGCTATCGGGACTGAGTTGTCGTGTGCCGCTCAATTGCGGGTGCGCGCTCCCCGTCACAACCAATCCGCACGTACAATAGTAAGGATCGCATGACGGTTCCCCTGTCTTGCCTAACAGAGGGATACTGGGACGCCAAGGAAAATGTGAGGCACTAGTGTCCCGATTCCGAAGTTCGCAGGCACTTGCAGCACGCTCTCATGCGAACTTCGGAATCAAGGGGACACTAGCAATTCCATGATTTTAGTGCCCCTCTTGAACCCGAAGTTCGCGATCGCGCACGCGGCAAAGGGTGTGCGAACTTCGGGTTCGGGGCACTAATTTCGGCTTGCGCTTTGGCGGCGGGGTCGCTACCTAACAACCGCTTTTCATAAGTTCCATTGCAGGAGCAATGCGCCCATGGCCCGTGTCACCGTTGAAGACTGCATCGACAAGGTCGAGAACCGCTTCGATCTCGTGCTGCTGGCCAGTCACCGCGCGCGGATGATCTCGTCCGGTTCCCAGATCACCATCGAGCGCGATAACGACAAGAACCCGGTGGTCGCGCTGCGCGAGATCGCCGAGACGACGATATCCCCCGCCGACCTCAGGGAGGAACTCGTTCATTCGCTGCAGAAATACGTGGAGGTCGACGAGCCCGAGCCCGAGGCGGCACCGCTCATCAGCGCCGCCGGGGGGAGCGTCGATGCCGACGACACCGAGGTCACGGTCGATCGGATGACCGAGGAGGAGCTGCTCAAGGGGCTGGAAGGGCTCACCCCGCCCGAGGAACAGCCCGAGGAAGAAGAATAGGGCCACGGGATTTGACGTTGGTGGCACCGCGGCCCGGCCCTGTCCGGGCCGCGGCCGTTTCGGGAAACCATGCGCATACCGGCCTGTAGCGGCTGCGCAACGTCGTGATATCCTTGGATCGTGATGCCGGCCGATGATCCAGGCCGCCTCCAAGGACACCCATGGCGCGCTCCTCGACCGACCTGCCGCGCATGCAGAACCAGTCCCGGGCTCGGGCGCCGCTTGAGCTCAGCCTTAACATTGTCTCACAAGTATTTGAAAAGGCAGTAAAACCTAAAGCGACCAAGCCGCCCATGATGCGGCAATACGACCTCATCGAGCGGGTCAAGCGCTACAATCCCAGCACCAGCGAGGCGCTGCTCAATCGCGCCTATGTCTACGCCATGAAGGCGCATGGCGAGCAGAAGCGCGCATCGGGCGACCCCTATTTCTCCCACCCGCTCGAAGTGGCCGCAATCCTCACCGACCTCAAGCTCGACGACGCCACCATCGCCGCGGCGCTCCTCCACGACACCATCGAGGATACGGCCGCGACCCGTGCCGAGATCGACCAGATGTTCGGCGAGGACATCGGTGCCCTGGTCGAAGGACTGACCAAGCTCAACAAGCTCGACCTCGTCACCAAGGAGGCCAAGCAGGCGGAGAACCTGCGCAAGCTCCTGCTGGCGATTGCCGACGATGTGCGGGTGCTGCTGGTCAAGCTCGCCGACCGGCTCCACAACATGCGCACCCTGTCCCACATGCCGCCGGAGGCTCGCCGCCGCAGCGCGGAGGAGACGCTCGACATCTATGCCCCCCTTGCCGGGCGCATGGGCATGCATGAAATGCGCGAGGAGCTCGAGGACTTGGCATTCCGCGAGCTCAATCCCGAAGCCTACACCGTCGTCAGCGAGCGCCTGGACGCGCTCGAGGCGAAAAGTGCGGGCCTGGTCGCCGAGATCGAGCGTCAGCTCACCCGCAAGCTCAGCGACCGCGGCATCGAGGCCGAGGTCAAGGGGCGGCGCAAGCGCGCCTATTCGATCTGGCGCAAGATGGAACGCAAATCGGTCGGGTTCGAGCAGCTTTCCGACATCTTCGGGTTTCGTGTGATCGTGAAGTCACTTCCCGAGTGCTACCAGGCGCTCGGTATCGTGCACACGACCTGGCCGGTGGTGCCGGGCCGCTTCAAGGACTACGTCTCGACGCCCAAGCAGAACGAATATCGCTCCATTCACACCACCGTGATCGGGCCGAGCCAGCAGCGGGTCGAGTTGCAGATCCGCACCCGGGACATGCACCAGATCGCGGAATATGGCATCGCCGCACACGCGCTCTACAAGGACGATGTCGGCTCGCCGACGGAGATGCTGTCGCGTGAATCCAGCGCCTATGCCTGGCTGCGCCGCACCATCGAGCTGCTCGCCGAGGGCTCCAATCCGGAGGAGTTCCTGGAGCACACCAAGCTCGAACTGTTCCACGACCAGGTGTTCTGCTTCACGCCCAAGGGCAAGCTGATCGCGCTGCCGCGGCGCGCCAATGTCATCGATTTCGCCTATGCGGTGCACACCGACGTCGGCAACATGGCGGTCGGCTGCAAGATCAACGGCAAGATCGCGCCGCTGGTCTCGGAGCTGACCAACGGCGACGAGGTCGAGATCATCACCTCCAGGGTGCAGACGGTGCCGCCGGCGGCGTGGGAATTGCTCGTCACCACCGGCAAGGCGCGCGCCGCCATTCGGCGCGCCACCCGCGCCGCCGTGCGCAACCAATATGCCGGCCTCGGCCGTCGCATCGTCGAGCGGCTCTGCCAGCGCGCCAAGATCGTGTATTCCGACGAAAAGCTGCAAGGCGCGCTGTCGCGGCTGGCGCGCGCCTCGATCGAGGAGGTGATGTCCGCGGTCGGTCGCGGCGAGATGCGTGCCGCCGATGTCGTGCGCGCCATGTATCCCGACTACAAGGAAGAGCGCGCGGCCACCATCGCCCAGCAGCCCAAGCCGGAGAGCGGCTGGTTCGGACTGAAGAAAGCGAAGTCCGTCAAGGTGAAGGTCCCCGGCGAGGCCGGCGCCATCCCGATCCGCGGCATCAACACCGATTTGCCGGTGCGGTTCGCGCCCAAGGGCGGAGCGGTTCCCGGCGATCGCATCGTCGGGATTCTCACCCCCGGCGAGGGCATCACCATCTATCCCATCCAGTCGCCGGCGCTGAGGGATTTCGAAGATGCGCCCGAGCGCTGGCTCGACCTGCGCTGGGACGTGGAGGAGCGCACGCCGCAGCGCTTTCCCGCCCGCATCGTGCTGCAGACCGTGAACGAGCCCGGCTCGCTCGCCCAGGTCGCCCAGGTCATCGCCGAGCACGACGGCAACATCGACAATATCGGCATGGAGCGCTCATCGCCCGATTTCACCTCGGTGACCATCGATCTCGAGGTGTTCGACATCAAGCATCTCAACTCGATCATCGCGCAATTGCGGGCGAAGGACGTGGTGGCGAACGCCGAGCGGGTGAACGCGTGAGCGTCGTCGTCTTGGCTTACGTCGGCATGCCAAATCCCTTGTCAGAAGACCTGCCAGGATGTATATACTAGTTCGTATATACGGGAGAATTGGAAGATGGCGACCGCGCGCGTTTTCAAATCCGGAAACAGTCAGGCGGTTCGGCTGCCAAAGCAATTCCGGTTCCGCGGCAAGGAGGTGGAAATCTTTCGGCGCGGAGATGAAGTGGTCTTGCGGGAGAAGTCTCGCGGGATGGCACGCGCATTCGAAATTATTGCCAATCTGCCAATAGAAGATCTGGCAGAGGAGCGCGACACTCCTCCGCAGGAGCGAGAAGGGCTGTGATCAAGCCTCGCTATCTGTTGGATACCGACACCTTTGTTTACATCCGCCGCGGCCGCCCAGCAGAGGCACAGGCTCGGTTTCAACGCCTGCAGCCCGGAGAGGCGGTCCTGTCGGTTATCACTTATGGTGAGTTGCTCTACGGCATCGAAAAAAAGCAAGTGGGGCCAGGGCCGCTGCGACAACTGGAGGAGTTGGTGAGCCTTATCCACGTCATGCCGCTGCCGGCCGAGGCTGGCCCATTCTATGGGGCCATCCGCGCTGCATTGTCAGTCCGAGGCGAGATGATTGGTGCCAACGATCTTTGGATCGCGGCCCATGCCCGGGCGATGGACCTGACGCTCGTCACCAACAATGAACGCGAGTTCAAACGCGTCGCCGGATTGAAGGTTCAGAACTGGACCGCATAAACTGCAAACCCGACGATCCGGCTGCAAGCAAATGTCGGCCACCCATCTCCGCCTCGGCGTCAATATCGACCACGTCGCGACCATCCGCAACGCGCGCGGCGGCCGCCATCCCGATCCCGTACGCGCCGCGCAGATCGCGATCGAGGCCGGCGCCGACGGCATCACGGCGCATCTGCGCGAAGACCGCCGGCATATCCGCGACGAGGATATCGCGCGCCTCAAGGCCGAGATCGCCAAACCGCTCAATCTCGAGATGGCGGCGACCGCGGAGATGGTCGCCATCGCCGCAAGAACTCGTCCGCACGCAGCCTGCCTCGTGCCCGAGCGGCGCGAGGAACGCACCACCGAAGGCGGTCTCGACGTCGCCGGCCAGCACAACGCGCTGGCCTCCGTCGTCGCCAGGCTGCGGGACGCCGGCATCCGGGTCTCGCTGTTCATCGCCGCCGAGCCGCGGCAGATCCAGGCGGCGGTCGCGATCGGTGCGCCGGTGATCGAGATTCACACCGGCGCGTGGTGCGATGCGCTCGCCGACCACCGGATGTCGGCGGCAGAGGCCGAATGGCAGCGCATCCGTCACGGCGCGCAGCTTGCACGCCGCCTGGGGCTCGAAGTTCATGCCGGCCACGGGCTCGATTTCAAGACCGCCGAGGCGATCGCGGCCTTGCCCGAGATCGTCGAGCTCAACATCGGCCACTTCCTCATCGGTGAGGCGGTCTCGGGCGGCCTCGCCGATGCCGTGAAAACCATGCGCGCGGCCATGGAACGGGGCCGGCCATGATCATCGGCATCGGTTCCGATCTCATCGATGTCCGCCGCATCGAGCGCACCATCGCGCGGCACGGCGAGCGCTTCCTCGCGCGCGTTTTCACCGCGACCGAGCGGGCCAAGGCCGACCGGCGCGCGCGGCGCGCCGAGACCTACGCCAAGCGCTTCGCCGCCAAGGAGGCCTGTGCCAAGGCGCTCGGCACCGGCCTGCGCGCGGGGGTGTTCTGGCGCGACATGGGGGTGGTCAATCTGCCCTCGGGGCGGCCGACCATGAAGCTCACCGGCGGCGCGCTCGCGCGGCTCAAGGCCATCACGCCGGCGGGCTGCGAGCCGCGCATCGACGTGAGCATCACCGACGAGGGACCGATGGCGCAGGCGTTGGTGGTGATCTCGGCGGTTCCGGCCCCACGCCGAGAAGCGTAGGGCGGCGTCTTCGCGGTAACCGGCATGCGCACCGCACTGCGCCGCCCTCACTCGTTCTCACGCGCGCCCGCAATGTTGCAGTGCCGTTGGCAATACGCCTTATCTCTTGTTGTCGGTGATATTCGAGTTGTAAGCTTCGTCGGACGTTCAAAACCAGGAGGAGCGTTCGATGCGGCGTGTCGTCAGTGTTGCTGCGGCTTTTGTCGGTCTGCTAGCCAGTGCCGTGCCCGGCCTGGCACAGCAATATCCGAGCCGCGTCGTCACCGTCATTGTGCCCTATCCCGCAGGCGGCCCGACCGATCAACTCGCGCGCACGCTGGCGCCGTCGCTGTCGGAGAAGCTCGGACAGAATTTCATTGTTGAGAATGTGAGCGGCGGTGCCACCACCATTGCTACTGCGCGCATCACCCGCGCCACGCCTGATGGCCAAGCGCTGCTCCTGCACAATCTGCAGATTTCGGCGAACGTCTCGCTCCATAACAACCTGCCGTTCGACACCGAGAAGGACCTTGCGCCCATCATGTTCATCAACAACAATCCGCTGGTGCTGGTCGGCCGCAAGACGTTGGAGCCCAACACGCTCAAGGAACTGATCGCCTACATGAAGACCCATGTGGTGAAGATGGCGCATCCGGGCGCCGGCTCCACTGGCCATCTCGCCACATCGCTCTTTGCGCAAGAAGCGAAAGTCACCGTAGATCACATACCGTATCGCGGCGCCGCACCAGCACTGCAAGACATTGCCGGCGGGCACGTCGATTTGTTCTTCGCCACGCCGCAGTCGGTCGTGCAGCAGGTCGCGTCCGGGCAGATGAAGGCCTTCGGCATCACCGCGAAGGCGCCGTCGCCGCAGTTTCCCAACGCTGCAAGCTTCGTGCAGGAGCTCGGTCCGAAGCTGGAAATTCTCTACTGGCACGCGTTGTTCGCCCCGGCGGGAACGCCGGACGCCATCGTTGAGAAGCTGAATTCCGCGTTGCAGGAGATCGTGGCCGATCCGGCGGTCCTGAAATCTTGGGCGGACACCGGCATCGCGCCTTACCCAAAGGATCAGCGCGGGCCCGCGGCCGCCCGTGCGCTGCTCAAGAGCGAGATCGCTCGCTGGGGACAGGTCGTGCGCGACAACAACATCCAGGCGCCGATGCAATAGAGCATGATCCGGAAAAAGCCTGCCCCGGACTTGATGGGCGGTTCCGAAAGATCATGCTCAAACAGAGCTAGAGCATGATTGCGACTACCTAAAGCAATCACGCTCTAGCGCCTCCGCAGTAGCCGCCGCGTCGCAGATGGGCGGATTACGCTTGGCCAACATGCCCTGCGCGCTGGCTTAAAAGGCGAATCTCCAGAAAATCTCCAAAGCGATGGTACGCAAGACGCTGCCGGACTTCGAGATCGAGGTGGAGGCGATGGTTGCCGAAGGCGACGTGGTGGTGAGCCGCTACACCGTGACCGGCACGGATGTGCGAGGCTACATGGGCATGCCGCCCACCGGCAGGACGGTTCGAACGACCGCAATCCAGATGTTCCGCTTCGCCGACGGCAAGATCGTCGAAAGCTGGGCGGCACGCGACGACCTCGGCACCCTGCGGCAGCTGGGGCATCTGCCGTCGCTGACGCCGGGCAAGTAACGCCGACCGTTTCTGGAGGCGCCCGCCGCCATCCCGGCCGGGCTGGCGCGTCACGATCCGCCGTGACGGCTCAGGATGGCTGCGGCTCGAGGCCGGCGGGAGCCGGTTCGGGCTTGCGCACGCTGCCCGGGAACAGCCTGCGCACCACCACGTAGAACACCGGCGTGAACAGCAGTCCGAACAAGGTCACGCCGATCATCCCGAAGAACACCGCAACTCCGACGGCTTGGCGCATCTCGGCGCCGGCGCCCTGCGAGATGACGAGCGGCAACACGCCGAGGATGAAGGCGAACGAGGTCATCAGGATCGGCCGCAGCCGCAGCCGGCACGCCTCGACCACGGCATCCACCGTGGTCCGTCCCTGTTCCTCCTGCTGCTTCGCAAACTCGACGATGAGGATGGCGTTCTTCGCCGCCAGCCCGACCAGCACGATGAAGCCGATCTGGGTCAATACGTTCACGTCCTGCGCCATCAGCCGGACCCCGCCGATGCCGGCAAAGAGGCACATCGGCACGATCAGGATGATGGCGAGCGGCAATGTCCAGCTGCCATACTGTGCCGCCAGCGCCAGGTAGACGAAGAGCACGCACAGCGGAAAGATATAGAGGCCGACGGTGCCGCCCTGCGTCTCCTGATAGGACAGGTCGCTCCATTCGAACGAGATGCCGTCCGGCAGGATCTGGCGGGCGAGCCGGGTCATGGTGTCCAGCGCCGTGGTCGAGCTCACGCCGTGCGCGGGCTCGCCGGCGACCTCGGAGGCGGGGTAGAGGTTGTAACGCGGCACGCGGTCCGGCGCTGTAGTGTCGCGGAACTGCAGGACGCTGCCGATCGGAACCATCTCGCCGCGGTCGTTGCGCGCCTTCAGGCGCAACAGGTCCTCGGGCGCGCGGCGGAACGGAAGGTCGGCCTGCGCGGTGACGCGGTAGACGCGCCCCAGCACGTTGAAGTCATTGACGTAGGACGAGCCGAAATAGGTTTCGAGTGCCTCCGTCACATTGGCGATCGGCAGGTTGAGCATCTGCGCCCGCGTGCGATCGATGTCGACGAAGAGTTGCGGCGTGTCGGTGGCGAAGGGGGTGAACACCGAGGTCAGCGCGGGCTCGGCGCGCGCGGCATTGACCATCTCGTCGGTTACGGCGGCGAGCACGTCGGTACCGCGCCCGGCGCGATCCTCCAGCCGCATCGCGAAGCCGCCGCCGTTGCCGATCCCCGGCACGGCCGGCGGCGGCAGCACCAGGATGAACGCGTCATCGATCGCACCCAGCCGCGCCCGCAGCTCTTCGGTGATCCGCGCGGCGGTGAGCTTGTGGGGCAGCCGTTCCTCATAGGGCGCAAACACCGGAAACAGCGCGGCGGCGCTCGGCGAGAGCGTGAAGGTGGCGCCGTTGAACCCGGCAAAGATCGCCGCTCGCACCACGCCCGGCGTCTTGAGAATGATCTCCTCGGCGCGGCGCACCACGTCGGTGGTGCGGGCAAGCGAGGAGCCCCTCGGGAGCTGGACCGCCACGATCACGTAGCCGCGATCCTGCGCCGGAATGAAGCCGCGCGGCGTGCTGTAGACCGCCCAGGCGGTCATTGCGATCAGGACGGCGTAGACTGCGAGCAGCGCCGGCGCCGCTGCGGTCGCCCACCGCACGGTGCGGCCGTAGAGTTCCGCGGTGCGATCGAACCCGCGATTGAAATGCCCGAAGAACCACTGGAACGGGCGCGCCAGCGCCGACCAGCGGCCTTGCGCGTGGCCCGGGACATGGCTCTTGAGGATCAAGGACGAGAGCGCGGGCGAGAGCGTCAGCGAATTGAAGCACGAGATCACCGTCGCGACCGCGATTGCGATCGCAAACTGGCGGAAGAACTGGCCGGAAATGCCGCCCAGGAAGGCGGTCGGCACGAACACCGCTGTGAGCACCAGCGCGATCGAGATGAGCGCCGTCCCGACCTCGTCCATCGTCTGACGCGCCGCCTGCAGCGGGTTCACGCCCTCGGACAGGTGGCGTTCCACGTTCTCGACCACGACGATGGCGTCGTCGACAACGATGCCGACCGCCAGGACCAGGCCGAACAGGGTGAGGTTGTTGATGGACAGGCCGAACGCCGACATCACGGCGAAGGTGCCGATGAGCGACACCGGAATGGCGATGATCGGAATGATCGCGGCGCGCCAGCGCTGCAGGAACAGGATTACGACGAGGACCACCAGCAAGATGGCCTCGTACACCGTCTTCACGAGTTCCCTCACCGACTCGGCGATGAACTCGGTCGGGTTGTAGGCGATGCTGTAGGCGAGGCCCTTGGGAAATTCCTTCTCCAGCTCGGTCATCGTCGCCTTGATGGTGTCCGCCGTGGCCAACGCGTTGGTTCCCGGACGCTGAGTTACCGCCATGGCCACGGCCGGCTTGCGCAGCAGAAAGCTGTTGGTCGAGTAGGAGAGCGCGCCCAGCTCGATACGGGCGATGTCCTTGAGGCGCACCAGCCGCCCGTCGGCGGAGGATTTCACGATGATGTTTTCGAACGCGTCGGGCTCGGTGAGCCGGCCGAGGAAGGTGAGATTGGGCTGAAACGCGCGATCGGTGATCGGCGGCTCGGCGATCTGGCCGCCCGCGATCTGCACGTTCTGCGACCGCACGCTGGCGAGGAGGTCGGCGGCGGTCAGGCCGAACTCGGCCATCTTGTCCGGATCGAGCCACAGCCGCATGGAGTAGTCGCGCGCCCCGTACATCCGGATGTCGCCGACCCCGTCCAGTCGCAGCAGCGTGTCGCGCACGCGCCGCAGCGCATAGTTGGAGATGTAGAGCTGGTCGTAGGTGTCGTCGGGCGACATGAGAAACACGACCAGCATCAGGTTGGGCGAGTTCTTCTTGGTCACCACCCCGGAGCGGCGCACCTCCTCGGGCAGCCGCGGTTCCGCAATCGAAACCGCGTTGCGCACCAGGGTCTGCGCCTTGTCCGGGTCGGTGCCGAGCTTGAAGGTGACGGTGATGGTCACGCTGCCGTCGGAGGTCGACTGCGAATACATGTAGAGCATGTCGTCGACCCCGTTCACCTCCTGCTCGATCGGGGTCGCGACGGTGTCGGCGGCGACCTGCGCGGATGCACCGGGATACTGGGCCTGGATGACGACGGCGGGCGGCGCGATTTCCGGATACTCGGCCACCGGCAGCCGCCAATACGCAATCGCGCCGACCACCAGGATGAAGATCGAGGCGACGATGGCGAGGACGGGTTGGTCGATCGAGAGACGGCTGAGATTCACGGCCGCCCTCCGGCGGCGATCGTCTCGGCGATCGGCTTGCGGTCGGCGTGACGGGCGCACCCGCGCGAACGCGCTGCAGCCCCGAGACGACCACCTTGTCGTCGGGCTTGACGCCCTCGCGCACGACCCGCAAGCCGTCGATCAGGCGGCCGAGCTTGACTTCGCGCATCTCGACCCGGTTGTCGCCGCCGACGACGTACACGATCTTGCGCGACTGATCGGAACCGATCGCCGTGTCGGGGAGCAACAGCGCCTCGTACTGACGCGCTCCCCACCAGGCGCACGCGCCCGAACTGACCGGGGCTGAAACGGAGCTGCGGATTGCGCAGGAGCGCGCGCCCGCGCAGCGTTCCGGTCCCCTGGTCCAGTTCGTTGTCGATCCAGTTCATGTGGCCCTCGTGCGGGAAGTCCGTGTCGTCGGGAAGCGCCACGTGGACCGGGTTGGGGTTGTCTTGCGATGTGGGGGGCTGGTCTGCCAACCGCAGCCGGCTGTTCTTGAGATAGGTCTGCTCGTCGATGTTGAAGTAAAAATAGATCGGATCGAGCGAGAGCACCGTCGTCAGCACCGTCGCGCTGGTGTCGCCGCCGCTGACCAGGTTGCCTTCCGTCATCAGCTTGCGTCCGATGCGTCCGTCGATCGGCGACACGACCTGGGTGAACTCCACATCGAGCTTGGCGCGTTTCAACGCGCCTTCGGCGATGATGACGGCAGCCTCTGCGGATTGCAGCGCCTGGCGTCGCTGGTCGATCACCTGCTGCGACACCGCCTGGGTCCTGCCGAGCTCGACTGCGCGCTCGAGATCGCGGGTTGCGAAGGTGAGTTGCGCCTGCGCGGTCTGCAGCTGTCCTTGCGCCTCTTCGGCGGCTGCCTCATAGGGCCGCGGATCGATGACGAAGAGGAGGTCGCCCTTCTTCACCATGGAGCCTTCGTGGAAGTGCGCCGATTGCAGATACCCACTCACCCGCGGCCGGATGCTGACGTGATCTATGGCCTGGAAGCGTCCGGTGAACTCATCCCACTCCGTGACCGTCCGGCGCAGCGGCTCGCTCACGCTTACCGAGGGCGGCGGCGGCTCGCCTTGCTTTGCCGAGTTGCTCTCGCCACACCCGCCGAGCACGACTGCGGGGAGCACGATGAGAACGAAGGGACGAAACGCATAAGCGTGCATTGCACGAAACCTTCAGGACCGCCGGCGAAGGCCTCAGACGCGAGTTGCGTCCCTCAATTTGGACTGCCTCCTGCCCATTTGCAATCAGTCGGCTGCATGGGAGCTCGTCGTCCCCGTGTCGCCGCTCGCCGGTGCCTTGTCTACCAAGAGGATGGTTACCGAGCAGCCCACCGGTGCACTCCGTTCCGATTGCAAGCTCCCGCCCGCAACCCCATATTGGCCAAGGTTTGCGCCTTTGCTTGCGAGCGGCTACAAGGGCGCGGCCAAAGCGGTTCCCGGCATCTGGCGGCCGATCGGGCGCCAAGGACTAACACGCTGAAAGATACGGTGATTTTCATATATCGCTGGACGGGGTCGCCAACTCGGCGGCGCCGCGGGGCGCGCGCCACCAAAAGGACGAGAGGCAGATGAGCGTGACGTCAGGAACAAAGAGAAAAGAAGGCGGTATTGCCGAGACGGCGCGCGTGATCTTTCACGCTCTCATCATCGCGCTCGTCATCCGCACCTTCCTGTTCCAGCCGTTCAACATCCCGTCGGGCTCGATGAAGGAGACGCTGCTGGTCGGCGACTATCTCTTCGTGTCGAAATTTTCCTACGGCTACAGCCATTATTCCTTGCCGTTCTCGCCGCCGCTGTTTCCCGGCCGCATCTGGGCCGGTGAACCCAGCCGCGGCGACGTGGTCGTCTTCCGGCTGCCGAAAGACGACTCGACCGACTACATCAAGCGCGTGATCGGCCTTCCCGGCGACCGCATCCAGATGATCGACGGCGTGCTCAACATCAATGGCGAGCCGGTCAAGCGCGAGCGCATCGAGGATTTCATCGAGACGGAGGAAGGCGCGCGCGCCACGCGGGTCAAGCGCTGGCGTGAAACGCTGCCGAACGGCGTGAGCTACACGACGCTCGACCTTGTCGACAACGGTTTCTACGACAACACCCCGGTTTATCACGTGCCGGCCGGCCATTTCTTCATGATGGGCGACAACCGCGACAATTCCACCGACAGCCGCGTGCTCAGCCAGGTCGGCTATGTGCCGTTCGAGAACATCATCGGCCGTGCCCAGATCATCTTCTTCTCGATTCGCGAAGGCGAGCATGCCTGGATGGTGTGGCGCTGGCCGTGGTCCGTGCGCTGGAACCGGCTGTTCACGATCGTACGATGAGCCGCGGACGGACAGGACAATCGGCTTCCATCGAAGCGCCCCACCCACCCGCCGACGGCCAGCCGGCCGGCCCGCCTGTCGCCGATTGCAACGTCAAGCCTTCATCGAATAAGCCTTTATCGAATAAGCCTTCGTCAAATAAGCCTTCCTCGAACAAGCCTTCGTCGAGCAAGCCTTCGTCGAACGAGCCTTCGTCGAACGAGCCTGGGGTAAAGGCAACGAAACGTCGCCGCCGCGGCACGGCCGCGTTCGAAGAGCGCATCGGGTATCGGTTCAAGAACCCGGCGCTGCTCGAGCAGGCGCTCACCCACATTTCCGCGCTGACCGGCGCCCGCAACCGCGCGGGCTCCTATCAGCGGCTCGAGTTTCTCGGCGATCACGTGCTCGGCCTCGTGGTCTCCGACATGCTGTTTCGGGCCTTCACCAAGGCCGATGAGGGGGAAATGTCGCGCCGCCTCGCCGATCTCGTGCGCAAGGAGGCTTGTGCGGACGTGGGGCGGGCGATCGAGCTTGGCGAGGCCATCAGGTTGGGGGCGTCGGAGGCCAACGCCGGCGGACGCACGCGCCCCGCCATCCTCGCCGACGTCTGCGAGGCGCTGATCGGGGCGGTATTCGTCGACGGCGGATATCCGGCCGCCTCCGCGTTGATCGAGCGGCTGTGGAGCGAGCGCATGCGCACGCCGGCGCGGCCTTTGCGGGACTCCAAGACCGTGCTGCAGGAATGGGCGCAGGCGCGCGGACTGCCGACCCCGGCCTATCGCGAGGTCGAACGCAAGGGCCCCGATCACGATCCGGAGTTTCGCGTGACCGTCGAGCTTCCCGATCTTGCGCCGGCCGAGGGCCTCGGCCGCTCCAAGCGCGCCGCCGAGCAGGCCGCCGCCGCCGCCATGCTGACGCGCGCCGGCGTCAAGGCGGACCGCCTCGATGGCTGAGAAGAAGCGCCCTCGCTCCGAGACGCGAGGTCGGACAGCCGATGAGCCTCGCGCCGCAACCGCATCCCCCGAAACCGGCCTTGCGCCCGCGGCCGCGAATGACGGGTCCAGCCGTTGCGGATTCATCGCGCTGATCGGCGCACCCAACGTCGGCAAATCGACGCTGATCAACGCGCTGGTCGGCAGCAAGGTCGCCATCGTCTCCCACAAGGTCCAGACCACGCGCGCGGTGCTGCGCGCCATCGCGATCGCGGGCGGTTCGCAGCTTGTCCTCATCGACACGCCGGGCATTTTCGCGCCCAAGCGCCGGCTCGACCGCGCCATGGTGACGAATGCGTGGGCGGGAGCGCACGATGCCGATATCGCCGCGGTGCTGATCGACGCGACGCGCGGCCTCGATGAAGAAGCGACGGCCATCCTCGAGCGCCTCGCCGACGCGAAGCAGCCCAGGATCCTGCTCCTCAACAAGGTGGATCTGGTCGAGAAATCGGCGCTGCTTGCCGTCGCCAGCGCGGCCAATGCGCGGGCGGCGTTCGCCGCGACCTTCATGATCTCGGCGCTCACCGGCGACGGGGTGGCCGACGTCAAGCGCTGGCTGGCCGCGCACGTGCCGGAAGGCCCATGGCACTATCCCGAGGACCAGCTCACCGACGCGCCGCTGCGCCAGCTCGCGGCGGAGATCACGCGCGAGAAACTCTATTTGCGCCTGCACCAGGAGCTGCCGTATCAGTCGACGGTGGAAACCGATGTATGGAAGGAGCTCAAGGACGGCTCGACCCGCATCGAGCAGACGATCTATGTGGAGCGTGAGAGCCAGCGCAAGATCGTGCTCGGCAAGGGCGGCCAGACCATCAAGGCGATCGGCGCGGAAGCGCGGCGCGAGATCGCTCACATGATCGAGACGCCCGTTCACTTATTTTTGTTCGTCAAGGTGCGCGAGCGCTGGGGCGACGACCCGGAACGCTACCGCGAGATGGGGCTCGAATTTCCAAAAGCATGATCCCGAAAAGTTGCAGACTTTTCGGAAGATCATGCGACCGAACGAACGCTCTAGTGTCCCGATTCCGAAGTTCGCAAGTGCTTTCGGCACATTCTCATGCGAACTTCGGAATCAAGGGACACTGCAACCCTATATTCTAGTGCCCCTTTTGAACCCGAAGTTCGCAATCGGACTCGCGGCAAAGGTGTGCGAACTTCGGGTTCGGGGCACTAGGGAGTGGCGATGCAGTGGACCGATGAGGGCATCGTTCTCGGCGTCAAACGCCACGGGGAGGCCAATGCCATCCTCGAGCTGATGACGCGCGCGCACGGCCGCCATCTCGGCCTGGTGCGGGGAGGGACGGGCTCGCGGCTGCGGCCCGTGCTGCAGCCGGGCAATCGCATCAGCACGACTTGGCGGGCACGGCTGGACGAACACCTCGGTCACTACGTGGTCGAGGGCCTCGATGCGCGCGCGGCCTCGTTTCTGCCGGTCTCCCATGCGCTCTACGGCATGACTCATCTCGCCGCGCTCTGCCGCCTGCTGCCCGAGCGCGACCCGCATCCGCAGATCCATGCCGCGCTTGACGACGTGCTCGAGGGACTGCTCGATCCGCGCCAGGCCGGCGTGCGCGTCGTGCGCTTCGAATTGCACCTGCTCGCGGAGCTCGGCTTCGGCCTCGATCTCGCGACCTGCGCGGCGACCGGCACGGACCAGGATCTGGCCTATGTATCGCCGAAATCGGGGCGGGCGGTGTCGCGGCAGGCGGGCGAACCGTGGAAGGACAGGCTGTTGGCGCTGCCGGCGTTCCTCTGCGACACGCTCGCGCACGATCCATCGCAGCAGGAGATCGCCGATGGCTTCGCGCTGACCGGCTTCTTCCTGGTACGCCACGTGCTCGAGCCGCGCGGACTAGGCCTCGCCGACGCGCGCGCGAGCTTCATCACCGTGCTCCAGCGCGGCGGGCGCGAAGCGATCGCAGTGGGATAGGACGAACGGGGCCGGGCCCCGACTGCCGGCCCGTTGTCCGTGGCGATTACCACCAGCGGCGGTGCCACCGCCAATGCCAGCGGTGCCAGCGATGATAGTAGTAGTTCCGCCGCCAGTAGACCGGCTCGATCAGCGGGTTGACCGCGGCAGCTTCTTCGATGGCGTTGCCGTACACCGGGAGCGCCCGGGTCGGCGAGGTGCCGGCAAGACCGATGCCCGCGGCGATGAGGGTCGCGATGACGAATGCACGCATCTTACTCTCCCTTCTTTTGCGAGGGGGACGCCGATCGAGCGCCTCCCCAGGTCTGGCGATTGGCGACCGCGTGCTGCGGTCCGAAGTTGGCCGGCGGGCCGTATGTTCATCCGTCGATCGGCTTATCGCCAGGATCGCCCCGTACCGCGACGCCAAGCGCCATTGCGCGAAACCTAGGCCGCGCAATCAGAACGGCGAATGGCTAACGCATTCATTGCTTGTTCATTGCGTGGCCAAACATTAATTCTTGTCCATGGGCAAGCAACTGATTCCTCCCCGCGACGGCGAGGTCGAAGAGATCGCGCTGCGCACCGCGCTCGAAGAGCGCTATCTGCAATATGCGCTCTCCACCATCACCGGGCGCGCGCTGCCGGATGCGCGCGACGGGCTCAAGCCGGTGCACCGCCGGCTGCTCTACGCCATGCGGCTGTTGCGTCTCGATCCCGGTGCGGCGTTCAAGAAATGCGCGCGCGTGGTCGGCGACGTCATCGGCAAGTTTCATCCGCACGGCGACCAGGCGGTCTACGACGCGCTCGTGCGCCTCGCCCAGGATTTTGCCCAGCGCTATCCCTTGGTCGACGGGCAGGGGAATTTCGGCAATGTCGACGGCGATAATCCCGCCGCCATGCGCTACACCGAGGCGCGGCTGACCGAGGTCGCGCATCTCCTGCTCGACGGCATCGACGAGAACGCGATCGATTTCAAGCCGACCTACGACGGCTCGGAGAACGAGCCGGTGGTGCTGCCGGGCGCTTTCCCCAATCTTCTCGCCAATGGCTCGCAGGGGATTGCGGTCGGGATGGCGACCGCGATCCCGCCGCACAACGTCGCCGAGCTCTGCGACGCGGCGCTCCATCTCATCGACACGCCGAACGCAAGGAGCCGCACGCTGCTCAAATACGTGCCGGGCCCCGACCTTCCCACCGGCGGCGTGATCGTCGATCCCCCCGAGGCCATCGCCGAAGCCTACGCCACCGGTCGCGGCTCGTTCCGGGTGCGGGCGCGCTGGCACAAGGAAGACACCGGTCGCGGCACCTACGTCATCGTCGTCACCGAAATTCCCTGGCTGGTGCAGAAGGGGCGACTGGTCGAAAGGCTGGCCGAGCTCATCAACGAGAAGAAGCTGCCGCTCGTTGTCGATGCGCGCGATGAATCCGCCGAGGACATCAGGCTCGTGATCGAGCCGCGCGCGCGCACGGTCGATGCCGAGCTGCTGATGGAATCGCTGTTCAAGCTGACCGAGCTCGAGAGCCGCATTCCGCTCAACATGAACGTGCTGATCAAGGGCCGCATCCCCAAGGTGGTCGGCCTTGCCGAGGCGCTCACGGAGTGGCTCGCCCATCGCCGCGACGTGCTGCTGCGGCGGTCGCAATTCCGCCTCGACCAGATCGAGCATCGGCTCGAAGTGCTGGGCGGCTATCTCGTCGCCTATCTCAACCTCGACAGGGTGATCAAGATCATCCGCAACGAGGATGAGCCCAAGCCCGTCCTGATGAGGACCTTCAAGCTCTCCGACGTGCAGGCCGATGCCATCCTCAATATGCGGCTGCGCAATCTGCGCAAGCTCGAGGAAATGGAGATCAGGAAGGAGGACAAGGATCTGCGCACCGAGCGCAAGACGCTCAAGGAGCTCATCGGTTCCGAGGAACAGCAGTGGAAGAAGGTCGCCGACGAGGTCAAGGACGTCCGCACCAAGTTCGGCCCCAAGACGCCGCTGGGCAAGCGCCGCACCGCCTTCGCCCAGGCGCCCGAGCACGACGAGGCGGCGATCGAGGAAGCGCTGGTCGAGCGCGAGCCGATCACCGTCGTCGTATCCGAGAAGGGATGGATCCGGGCGTTGCGGGGCACCGTGACCGATCTGTCGGGCATCGCGTTCAAGGCCGACGACGGGCCGAAATTCGCGTTTCCG
This sequence comes from uncultured Alphaproteobacteria bacterium, assembly GCA_963827585.1. Taxonomy (GTDB): domain Bacteria; phylum Pseudomonadota; class Alphaproteobacteria; order Rhizobiales; family Xanthobacteraceae; genus VAZQ01. Next base: position 86,283 of record CAWHCK010000051.1, on the reverse strand, counting down.
GCCGAGACCACGTCGAAATGCCTGGTGTTCGCCACCAACGGGCGCTTCTACACGCTCGATGCGGCAAAGCTTCCGGGCGGCCGCGGCCATGGCGAGCCGATCCGCTTGTTCACCGACCTGGAGCAGGAGGCCGAGCTCGTCGCCGTCTTCCGCCACCAGGGCGGGCGCAAGTTCCTGGTCGCGAGCGCCCAGGGCCGCGGCTTCGTCGTGCCCGAGGACGAATGCCTCGCCAATACCCGCAAGGGAAAGCAGGTGCTCAACGTCACGCCGCCCGACGCGGCGCGCGCCATCGCGGTGGTGGAGGGCGAGCTCGTCGCGGCCATTGGCGAGAACCGCAAGATGGTGATCTTCCCGCTCGAGCAGGTGCCGGACATGACGCGCGGGCGCGGCGTGCGGCTGCAGCGCTACAAGGATGGCGGGCTGTCCGATCTCAAGACCTTCCAGGCGAAGGAGGGGCTCTCGTGGACCGACACCGCCGGCCGCGCGTTCTCGCTCACGCTCAAGGAGCTTGCCGATTGGCGCGGCAACCGTGCCGATGCCGGGCGGCTGGCGCCGAAGGGCTTCCCGCGCACCAACACTTTCAGCCAGCTGCCGGCGAACGGAAAAGGGCGGGAGGAGAGGTAGGCCCGGCCCTTCTTCCAAGTTAAGCCGGTGACATATCGCGCCGTCGTCATGCCCGCGAAGCGCCCATGGCGGTGGGATGTGCAACGGTTGAACCAAATCGACCGGAAATCGCTGTAAGTCACCGTATTTGCACGCTTCGTCTGCGCGCCCTTCGCCACCAGCGAGGCCCGGCAGAGGGGCTTGCTCACCATGCAATTGCAAATTATTCGCAACAAGGCTATGGGAGGGTGTCGAAGGATCGTCAGTATGGCTGTCTCGTCTTTGCCGGAGCGCTCGTCCTCTCCGGGCTATCCCGAAACTGGCTGGCGGCGCAGGCGCGGTACGCCCTCGCTCTCGGAAGTGTTCGGCTCGATCGCCACGCGGCCGCAGGGGCCGCTGTGGAGGAAGCTCACGGCGTTTCTCGGGCCGGGCTACCTCGTGGCCGTCGGCTACATGGATCCGGGCAACTGGGCGACCTCGCTCGCGGGCGGCTCGAAGTTCGGCTATGCGTTGCTGACGGTCGCGCTCGTCTCCAACATGATGGCGATCCTGCTGCAGGCGCTGTGCGCGCGGCTGGGAATCGCCTCCGGCCGCGACCTCGCGCAAGCCTGCCGCGACGCTTTCCCCGCCTGGTGTCATGGCCGCTGTGGGTATTGGCGGAAATCGCGATCTGCGCGACCGATCTGGCCGAGGTGATCGGCACGGCGATCGGGCTCAACCTGTTGTTCGGCGTTCCGCTCGAGCTCGGCGTGCTGATCACGGCGCTCGACGTGTTCCTGATCCTGTGGATGCAGAGCATCGGCTTCCGCTGGATCGAAGCGTTCATCGTGACGCTGCTCGGCGTGATCGCGATCTGTTTCGGCATCCAGATCGCCATGGCCGACCCGGATTGGGGCGCGGTGATCCGGGGCTTCGCGCCGACGACGGAGATCGTCACCAATCCGGAAATGCTCTACCTCGCGCTCGGCATCCTCGGCGCCACCGTCATGCCGCACAACCTCTATCTGCATTCGGGCGTGGTGCAGACGCGGCGTTTCGGCGACAGCGTTTCGGACAGGCGCGAGGCCATCACGCTTGCCACGCTCGATTCCACCATCGCGCTGATGTTCGCGCTCCTCATCAACGCGTCCATCCTCATCCTCGCGGCCGCGACCTTCAACAAGACCGGCAAGACCGACGTGGCGGAGCTCGAGCAGGTGCATTCGTTCCTGGCGCCGCTGCTCGGCTCCGCCATCGCGCCGACCCTGTTCGGCATCGCGCTGTTGTGCTGCGGGCTCAATTCGACGGTGACCGCGACGATGGCGGGCCAGATCGTGATGGAAGGTTTTTTGGACATCCGGCTGCCGCCGTGGTTGCGGCGCCTGGTGACGCGCGCCATCGCCATCGTGCCGGCGGCGATCGTGACGGTGTGGTACGGCGAACAGGGCACGGCCCAGCTCCTCATCCTGAGTCAGGTGATCCTGAGCCTGCAGCTTTCCTTCGCCGTGGTTCCGCTGGTGATGTTCACCGCCGACCGCAGCAAGATGGGCGAGCTGGTGGCGCCGCGCTGGGTGACGGGGCTCGCCGTCCTGGTGGCCGCGATCATCATCGCGCTCAACGTGAAGCTGTTGATCGATTTTGCGCTCGGCTGAGCGCATCCGCCGGCCGCCGGCGCGCGCGGCTCAAGCTTCCACCCGCTTCCAGCCATCCGGGGTGAGCCGCTCCTGCGGCAGGAAGCGGCCCTTGTAGTCCATCTTGCGCGAGCCCTGCACCCAATAGCCGAGATAGACGTAGGGCAGCCCCATCTGGCGCGCGCGGGTGATGTGGTCGAGGATCATGAAGGTGCCGAGCGAGCGCGGCGCCTGCTCGGACTCGAAGAACGAGTAGACCATGGAGAGGCCGTCGCTGAGCACGTCGGTGAGCGCCACCGCGAGCAGGTCGCCGCTGCCGCGGCCGTTGACGGCGGTGTCCGGCCCCCGCCGCCGGTACTCCACCATCCGGGTCTCCACATGGGAATCTTCCACCATGAGCGAGTAATCCAGGACCGACATGTCGGCCATGCCGCCGTCGCGGTGGCGGGCGTCGAGATAGGAGCGGAACACCGCGTATTGCTCGGCGGTCGGCACCGAGGGGCGCATGTCGCCGACGAGATCGCCGTTGCGCTCGCGAATCCGCCGCATGCTCCGGGTCGGGCGGAAATCGGCCGCCACCACCCGCACGGATACGCATGCCCGACAGGTCTCGCAGGCCGGGCGATAGGCGATCGACTGGCTGCGGCGGAAGCCGCCATGGGTGAGCAGGTCGTTGAGCTCCGCCGCCCGCTCGCCGACCAGATGGGTGAAGACCTTGCGCTCCTCCTGCCCGGGCAGATACGGGCACGGCGAGGGCGCGGTGAGATAGAATTGCGGGGTGTTGCGCGAATGCTGGGTCACGGCCGTCTCACGCCGGCGCTCTCGGGCTTGCCGGCACGCGCAGGATCGCGCGCGCGGCGCGTCTCGTCAAATCCCATTGTGCTCGCAAATTTAGTGCAGACCGTGACGCAACCCCTCCGCCCGCGCCGGATTGTTGATCACGATGGTGCCGACCAGCATGTCGTGCAGGAGCCGCCGGCGGTGGTTGAAGAAGGCGACCAGCAGGACCAACGGGGTGAGGAACGACACCGTGACCCAGTAGACGATCGCGTGCACCGCGCCCAGCACGAAATAGGCCGGCGCCCCGTACCAGGTGCGCATTTCGAGATCCATCACCCGCATCCCGATGGTGGCGGAGGCCGGGCTGCCGAAGGTCAGGCCGTAGTAGAAGATCGCCCAGATCACCGCCGCCGGCCACAGCAGCCAGAACAGGACCCAGCCGATCCCGAGCGTGACCAGGCCGAAGATGAAAATGAACACGGCCGCGAACAGCACCGGAATGGCAATGATGGTCACGTCGATCAGAAAGGCCATGCAGCGCCGCGCCAGCACGCCTTCGAACAGTTCCGGGTTGGCCACCGGGTCGTAGGCATGGGGTTTCACCTCGATCGACACGCCGATCCGTCTCGGTCCGCTGTCGGTCATGACCGACGATCCTCGCCAACCCTGCTTGCCATCCTGCGAATCCCCCGGCACATGGAGAGTAGACGGTCCTTGCACAAGAGGCACGGCCAATCGTGACATCCAACCCGGTCCGGCCGGCCGCAGGCGATCGCTCATGAGCGTCACCAAGAGCGTCATCATGAGCGTCACGGTGGCCGATATCGAGGCGGCGCGCCGCACCATCGCGGGGCAGGTGCTGCGCACGCCGATGCTGCCGGCGCCCAAGCTCTCGGCGCTGACCGGCGCCGAGGTCCACGTGAAATATGAAAACCTGCAGGTCACCAACTCGTTCAAGGACCGCGGCGCGCTCAACAAGCTCGCCTCGCTCGATGCGGCGGCGCGCGCGCGCGGCGTCGTCGCCATGTCGGCCGGCAACCACGCGCAGGCGGTCGCCTACCACGCCGCGCGCCTGGCGATCCCGGCCACCATCGTCATGCCGGTGACGACGCCGTTCGTGAAGGTCGAGGCGACGCAGGCCCACGGCGCCGAGGTCGTGCTCGACGGCGAAAGCGTGGCGGAGGCGCAGGTGCGCGCGCAAACCATCGCGCGCGAGCGCGGCCTGACCTTCGTCCATCCCTATGACGATCCGCTGGTGATCGCCGGCCAAGGCACCATCGCGCTCGAAATGCTGGAAGACGCCCCCGACCTCGACACGCTGGTCATTCCCGATCGGCGGCGGCGGGCTCATCGCCGGCAATGCCATCGCCGCCCGCGCGCGCAAGCCTGCGATCGAGATCATCGGGGCGGAGGCGGCGCTCTATCCATCGTTCTGGAACGCGCTCGCACGGCGAAAACCTTCCGCTCGGCGGCCCGACCCTGGCGGAAGGCATCGCGGTCAAGAACGTGGGGGTGCTGGCGCTGCCGATCGTGCGCGAGCTCGTCTCCGACATCATCCTGGTCGACGAGGCCCATCTCGAGCGCGCGGTCAACGCCTATCTCACCTTGCAGAAGACCATGGCCGAAGGCGCCGGCGCGGCCGGGCTGGGCGCCATGCTGGTCGAGCCGGAACGGTTCCGCGGCCGCAAGGTCGGGCTGATCCTCTGCGGCGGCAATATCGATCCGCGCATTCTCGCCTCCGTGATGGTGCGCGAGCTCGAGCGCGAGGACCGCATCGTCTCCTTCCGGCTCACCATCCCCGACCGGCCCGGCGTGCTCGGGCAGATCGCCACCCGGCTCGGCCAGTTCGGCGCCAATATTCTGGAGGTCGAGCATCGCCGGCTGTTCCTCGATGTGCCGGCGAAGGGGCTCAAGGTCGACATCACGGTGGAAACGCGCGACCGGGCGCATGGGGAGAAGATTTTCGCGGCGCTGAAAGCGGAAGGCTTCGAGCCGGTGTGGATCGACACCGCCAGCACGATGGAGTGAGAGCCGGTACGTTGCGCGAGAAGGAACTTCGCATTGCGCTTGTCTGCTTCGGCGGCATCTCGCTCGCCGTCTATATGCACGGCATCAGCAAGGAAATCCTCAAGCTGGTGCGCGCCTCGCGCGCGCTGCACGCGATCGTGGACCGCTCCCAGCGCGCGCAGGCGTCGTTCTTCGACCATACCGATCGAGCAGACCCCGAATACGATACCGAAGAGGTCTATTTCGAGCTCCTGCGCGAGATCGGCCGCCATTACGAGTTGCGCGTGGTGGTCGACATCGTCGCCGGCGCCTCGGCGGGCGGCATCAACGGCACCATGCTCGCGCGCGCGCTTGGCCCACGACCTGCCCATGGACGCGCTGCGCGACCTGTGGCTCGAGAAGGCCGACGTCGAGGTCCTGCTGTCGTCCGAGGCGCGCGCCAGGAACTGGAGCAAGTGGTTCGTGCGGCCGTTGTTCTGGGTCGCCGCTGCGACCGGCAGGTTCCAGCTTGATCGCGGATCTGGAGGTGCGCCGAAAGCTGTCGCTGTTCGTGCGCTCGCGCTGGTTCAGGCCGCCGCTCGACGGGCGCATCATGGCCGGCCTGATGTACGACGCCGTGACCGCCATGGGAGCTCCCAGAGAATCCGCGCGCGTCATTGCTGCCGCGCGGCCAGCAGCTCGACCTGTTCGTCACGCTCACCGACTATTTCGGCTACGAACGGCTCGTCCAAATCCACGATCCGCCGCTGATCCACGAGGTCGAGCACCACCACCTGCTGCAGTTCTCCTACCGCCAGCTCTCGGCCGGCGAAGTCGAGAGCGACTTCGACCTCGACAACGCGCCGGGTCTCGCCTTTGCCGCCCGCGCGACCTCGTCGTTTCCGGGCGCCTTTCCGCCGGCGCGGATCGTCGAGATGAACGAGGTGCTGGTCGAGCGGCAAGCGAGCTGGCCGCGGCGGGCGGAGTTCATCGCCAAAGGCTTCCAGAACCAGGTGCGCGCCGGCATCGATCCCACCACGGCCTCGTTCATCGACGGCTCCGTGCTCAACAACCGGCCGTTCCAGGAGGCGATCACCGCCATCCACAGCCGGCCGGCCTATCGCGAGGTCGACCGCCGGCTCGTCTATATCGAGCCGCACCCCATGCCGCCGATGTCGCGGCGCGCAGCACAGGGTCCCCGGCTTCTTCGCGACGCTGCGCGGGGCGCTCTCGGACATTCCGAGCTCGCAGCCGGTGACCGACGAGCTTGCCCGCGTGATCGAGTTCAACGAGCAGGTGCGGCGGCTGCGGGCGATCAACGACAGTGCGCGTCCCCATATCAGCCGCCTGGTGGCGGCGGCCGTGACCGACACGTTCGATCGCAGGATCTCGAGCGACGAGCTGCGCGCCTGGCGCGAGCAGGTCAACTCGCACGTCGCGCGCGACGCCGGGTTCGCCTACCAGGCCTATGTCCGGCTCAAGCTCGCCTCGGTGCGCGTTTCGGCGCGGACCTGATCGTCAAGCTGCGCGGCGTGCAGGCGCAATCGCCGATGTTGCGCGTGGTGGCGGAAATCATCGACGCCTGGGCGGTGCACAAGGGCATCGTCTACGAGCGCGCCGACAGCGAAGCGCTCGAATTCGAGCCGCAGACCTCCGATCACCTGCCGGCCTGGGTGAAGTACCTCCTGGCCTTCGACGTGAGCTATCGCGAGCGGCGCCTGCAATTCATGATCGAGGGGCAGAACCGGCTTTATCAGCTGATCGGCCAGGACCGCTTCGCCGGCCTCGATCCGCTCCTGGTCGATCAACTCAAGCGCAAGTTCTACGTGCGCCTCGATGCGCTGCGGCGCCGGCAGGATCCCAGACGTTACAGCCGCGGGGTCCGCGACCTGGTGGCGGACCTTTTTCCGGCCGTGCCCTCGATCGGGCGAGATCCGGCATCTCGCGGCCTATGCGACGGCCTTCGTGGAGCAGCACGGCGACAAGCTCGATCAGCTGATCGAGCAGCTCTCCGCCGAGATCGATCTCGATGCCACCACCCACGATCTCGACGATCTCCTGGCGTCGCTCGATCCGGCCGAGTGGCATCCCGACGCCCGCCGCGAAGTGCTGGTCAACTATCTCGGCTTTCCGTTCTGGGACGTGCTGACCTTCCCGATCATGACCGCGCGCAAGATCGGCGAGCTCAACGAGATCCTGATCGACCGCATCAGCCCGCAGGACGTCCACGCGCTCAAGGGCTTCGACGGGATCGAGAGCCTCAAGGGCATCGGCTTCGGCCATTTCGCCGCCTTCCTGTCGCGCGCCTACCGCGAGAACGACTATCTGCTCGGGCGCCTCCACGCGCTCGACCGCCTGATCGACATCGTCTGCGACGCCGCCGGCATCGATCCCAAGGTCACGCAGCTCGACGTGGCGGCGTTGAAGAAGCGCGGCTTCGCCCGCATCCTCGACATCGAGGAAAAGCATCTCACCCATAGCGCAGGACCTGATCGCCGGCCTGCGCCGGTCGATCGGGGAGATCGGCGCGTAAGCCGACCCCGGCTGGGCTGCCTGCAGATGCCGCCGCGGTGGTCCATGCGCAATTTTGGAGCGTGCGCCTTTTATAGGTGACTCACGTAACGTAGTCAACAGGAAACTACGAGGCGGCGTTGAGCCGGCGGGATTCCAGTTGACAATCAACGATCAGTTATATAATAAATAGTTATATAACGAATGACGCATGATGCCAAACCTTGATGCCACCTTCTTTGCGCTCGCCGACCCGACACGTCGGGCGATTCTTGCCCGTCTCGCACTGGGCGAAGCGACGGTGATGGAGCTGGCCGAGCCGTTCGAGATGACGCAGCCCGCCATCTCCCGCCACTTGAAGGTGCTCGAGGGCGCGGGGCTGATTGTCCGCCGCGTCGAGGGCGCGAAACGCCCCTGCCGGCTGGCACCAGCCGGCATTGCCGCGATCGACCAATGGCTCGCGATGCTGCGGGAAGCCTTGGCGAGGAACTACGACCGGCTGGACGAGGTTCTGGCCGCCCTGAAACCCGAGGAGCGATAAGGACATGCCATGAGCAAAATGACGCTTAAGACCGAAGGCGACAGACATGTCGTTGTCACCCGGCGCTTCGCGGCGTCGCCCGAGGCGGTCTACCGCGCCCACACCGAGCCGAAGCTGATCCAGAAGTGGCTCCTCGGCCCGGACGGCTGGACGATGCCCGTTTGTGTCAGCGAGGCGCGACCGGGCGGGAACATCCGCTACGAGTGGACGGACGGCAAAGGGGCCGGGTTCCACCTGACCGGCCAGTATCTGGAGCTGGTGCCGTTCAGCCGGATCGTTCACGTGGAGCGGATGCATCTGCCCGACCCGACGCCGGACAACCACGTCGAAACGAGGTTCGAGCCGGACGGGACCGGCACGCTGATGACAATGCGGATGACCCTGCCCGATGCCGAGACGCGGGCGAGCATGCTTGCGACCGGCATGGAGCACGGGATGGAAGCGAGCTACGTCCGGCTCGAGGCCATGTAGCGCAGGGGTATCAAATTCGCGTTCGAGGATTCGAGTCGGGCGGCAGTTGTTGCGTGCGATCGCGACTGCGTCGAGCCATGACTGCGCATGATACCGTTGGAACCAGGTTCCGTCTCCAGAACACAAATCCTCACGCCGCGGTCGCACGACCGCCCTGCTGTTGCCCCGATCAGGCTTCAGCCAAGCGCGTGCCGCAACGATGGTGGGGGCGCTCCAAGGGGCGCGTGCAGTCAAGATGATGATACCGAAGGCGGCTGTGTCGCGCCGGAGCGTGCTGCGCGTGCTGGCATCGGGCGCGTCGGCGTTCGCGCTCGAAGGCTGCGCGTCGCTCGCGGGGACCGGCGCTCGCCTTGACGAGGCAGCGCTCGCGACCAATCCGACACTGCTGATCGCGACCACCCGCAAGCCGGTGAACGGCGCGCGGGCCAAGCCGTGGTTCGGAACGGAGCGTGCCGCCCGGATGAGTGTGGCGCGTGCAAAGCTCACCGCGCCGGGCGATGGCCGCTTCTCGCTCGCTTCGATCGGTTTCGACGATTGGCGCCTCGATGCGATCGAAACGGCGCCGAAGATCGGCGATCTGCTCGGGCCGGCCACCGGCATGCGCGACGTGCTGCTGTACGTGCACGGTTTCAACCAGACTTTCGAGACGGCGGCGCTCGACGCTGCGCGCCTCTCCGACGGCATCCGGTTCCGCGGCGAGACGATGGTCTTCTCCTGGCCGTCGAAGGCGAAGCTCCTTGACTATGGCTATGACCGCGAGAGCGCCATGTGGTCGCGCGATGCCCTGGAACAGGTGCTCTCCGGGCTGATCGCAAGCCCGGCTGTGCGCCACATCCATATCGTCGCGCACAGCGTCGGCACCATGTTGACGATGGAGGCGATACGCCAGATCTACGACCGGCACGGCGGCGTGGTTGCAGAACGGATCGGCACCGTGGTGTTCGCGTCGCCGGATATCGACATGGACGTGTTCTCCTCCTCGGTCGAACGTATCGGTCCGCTTGCGTCGAAGATCGTCGTCATTACCTCGACGCATGATCGGGCGCTCGCCGTGTCGCGCTGGATGGCGGGAGGGATCACCCGCGTCGGCGCGGCCGAGCAGGCCGCGCTGAAGCGGCTGGGGCTGCAGGTGATCGACGCCTCGCAACAGGGCTGGGGCATCATCAACCACGATCTGTTCCTATCGAACGCGCAGATTCGGCAGGTCATCCGCCGCGCCATCGATGGGCGTCCGTTGGAGGTCGGCGGCGAGTCGGGACAGGCATGGCAGGACAGGGCACCTCAAGCGGCAGCACAATAAGACAACTTCACCTCAAGTCCTTGCCGAAGATCAGATCGGGCACGAAAAGCACGACGCCCGGAACGAATATCAGCAGCAGCGTCACGACGCTGACCGCGATCAGGAATGGAATCGATTCCCGCGTGTACTCGCCGATCGGGCAACGCAAAACCTGGCACACCACGAACATCGCTGCGCCCACCGGCGGGGTGTAGTTGCCGATCGTGGCGGCAATGATGAACACCAACCCGAAATGGACGGGATCGATCCCGTATTTCGTCACCAGCGGCAGGAAGATCGGTGTCAGCATGATGATGAGCACGGAGCCTTCCATGAAGGTCCCGGCCAGAAGGATGAAGAGAACGATCAGCACCATGACGACGTTGGCGTCGTCGGTGATGCCGAGCATCCAACTGGAAATGACCTCGGGGACGCGCTCGAACACGATGCCGTAGCCGAAGATGGCCGACAGCGCGAGCAGGAACATGACCGCGCCGATGTCGACCAGGCTGCCCTCCACCGCCTCGCGGAAGCCCGCCAGCGTGAGCATCCGATAGGCGAACAAGCCGACCGCGACGGCGTAGACGACCGCGAAGGCGCCGATTTCCGAAGGGGTGAAGACGCCGTAGCGAAGCCCCAGCAGCAGGATGACCGGGAACAGGATCGCCCAGATGCCGCCCCAGGAGGCGAGAGCGATCTCCTTCACCGTTGGGCGCGTCTCGCGTTCGGGCTTGTAGCCGCGGCGGCGCGCCGTGATGGAAATGGCGATCGCAAGCGACGCCCACAGCATGAGGCCCGGGATAATGCCGGCAGCGAACAGGCGGCCGATCGAGACCTGGCCCACCGTCCCGTAAAGAATAAAGCCGATCCCCGGCGGAATGATCGGGGCCATGAGCGAGCCGTAGGACAGCACGCCGGCGGCATACCCCTTCGAGAAGCCGCGCTTGAGCATCTGCAGGCCCAGGATGCGCGCATTCATGGCCGCATCGGCAATGGAGGAGCCCGTCACGCCGCTCATCAGCGTCGAAAGCGCGATCGACGTCTGGGCCAATCCGCCCTGCATCCGTCCGGTCAGGACCGTCGCAAGCTTGAGAAGATTGTGCGTGATGCCCGAATTGTTGAGGAAGTTGCCGGCCAGGATGAACAGCGGCACAGCGAGCAGCGCGAAGTTCTGAGTCTCGGTGACCGTCAGCTGGATCGGAATTGTCGGCGGCAGCTCGGGATGCTGCAGGAAGAACAGCGTCCCGGCGATGCCGATGGCGAAGGCGACCGGCATGCCCAGCAGCAACAGCACCGTAAACGCAATAAGGACGATCAGCATCGGTGGTGCGAGGCCTGACTCAAAGGACGTCCGTAGCCCGGCTCTCGGCGTGCTCGCCATGCAACGCGGCGCGCACCTTGAGCAGCGTGGTGATGAGCAGGAGCAGCGCCCCGACCGGCAGGCTCATGGTCACCCACGAGTAGCTGATCTCCGGAATGCCCTGGAAGCTGCGGGCCCGGCTGACCCAGGACAGATAGACGCCCATTGCAATGAGGTAGAGGAGGAAGGCCGTGATGATGGCATGGTTCAGCATGCGGCAGGCGGTTTGCAGATGCGCCGGCAGCCGGCTGGTGAGGACCTCGATGGACATCAGACTGTTCCTGCGCCACGCAATGTCTGCGCAGAGAAAGCAGGCCCAGGCGAACAGGCACGTGGCAGCGTCGCTCGACCAGTTGATCGGGTGCCCGAGCATGCGCATGACGCCGCCCAGGAAGATCAGGACGACCATCAGGATGAGGAACACGGCGGCGACCCACGCCTCCGCCGCGCACAGGCGTTCGTACAGCTTCGTCATCGGCGCCCGCCTCGCCGCTCAGTTCTTCCCGATTTCCTTGTGCACGGCGTTCTTGGCGTCGGTTATCTTGAGGACTTCGTAGGCCTTCTCGCCGGCCTTGCGGAAGGCGGCAAGGTCGACATCCTTGACCACGGTCATGTTGCGGCCTTTCAGCTGCTGCTCGATTTCGGCCTCGAGCCTCAGGATCTCCCTCGAGCTCTCCTCGCCGGCCTTGTCGCACTCCTCCACCAGGGCCTCCTGGTATTCCTTCGGCAGGCTGTCGAACCACTTGGCGCTGACCACCTCGAAGTTGATCAGCATGATGTGCCGCGTCTCGTTCGCGAACTTCAGCACCTCGTAGAAGCGTCCGCCCGGAATGTTGTTGTAGACCAGCTCCACCCCGTCGATCGCCCTCTGCTGCAAGCCCGGATACATCTCACCGAATGCCATCGCGACCGGCACCGCGCCGAGCGCGCGGATGGATTCCTGCCAGATCGGCGCCGGAGGCGTGCGGATGCGCAGGCCCTTCAGGTCGTCGGGGGTCTTGACCGGCTTGTTGGTGAAGAAATGCCGGTAGCCCTGCACCCAGTTGAACGAGATCGCCTTGAGACCGAACTTGCTCGCCAGTTCCTCCTGCCAGCGCGCGACGGTCGGCGACTTGCGCAGCTTCGCCACGTCCTCGAGCGTCTCGACGAAATAGGGGCCATTCATCACGGCAATGCCGGGCACGTAATTGCCCATGCGCGCGGAGTCGGTGTTCTGGCCGATGTTGGCGCCCTGCCGAATCTGCTCGATGATGTCCTCTTCCCGGCCGAGCTGTGCGGAATGGAAGACGTCGATCTTGACGCCGCCCTTGGTCCGCTCCTCGACCCGTTTGGCCCAAGTCATAAAGCCTTGGTGATAGGGCTCCTTGGGGCCGAGCACATGATTGAACTTGAGGGTGTACGTCTTCGGCGCCTGCGCCGGCGCGATCGACGCGTTGAAAGCCATGAAGCCAAGCGCCGCAGAGAGCGGCAGCATCATCATCTTCAGCGTTCTCATCGATCCCTCCGTCTACTGCTGCTGCGTGAACGGTGCGTTTCCTCGCCGCGTGTTGTTTCGAGCAGGCAGTCTAGCGCGACAAGTTGAAGCGCAGAAGTCGGCGGCGTTCCATAGAATGAAATGGGTGCGCGCCGCGCGGGCGCAAGCACAATGAGGCAGTGAGGCGCGCGGGCGGACGAGCGACCGCGATCGGCCAGAGCAGCGTCGCGAGCGGCGCGTGTCAGCGACAACGTGGCGGCGAATGCTGAATTCGCCAGCGGATTCCAGTATGGTGGTTTCGGCACTCGGGCCGGTCTGACCTTCGCGTGGTAGGGGGCTTCGTAGCCCGCATGGAGCCTGAAGTGCGTTTACGCGCGTCCAAAGCCCGCGAAGACGGGCGTGAAACGCCCTTGAGGACGCGCTATGGCGGAATGCGGGGCAGTCTCGGCCCGGGGCACGAATCCCGGATTTCGCTTACGCTCCATCCGGGCTACGGGGGCTGACCTTCGCGTGGTAGCAAGCGACAAATCCAGACGCTCCCTGCTTCGTCTGCTGGCGGCGGGCATGTTTGCCATTGCCAGCCTGGCGGTGGGCGTCATCGTGGTCATGAGCCTGTCGGGCGCGCCGCCGCAGGCGCAGACGCCCGAGCCGGTGCGGGTCGCGGACGAGCAGCCGCCGGACCCTGCGCGGTACGCCGAAGCAGCGCAGCCGAAGCAGCAGCAGCAGCCGGCCCCAAGCAGGCGCCGCAGGCGCAGGCGCCCAGGCCCGCGCAGATCGATCGCAACGGCGTGCTGATCCTCATTCGCACGACGCTGCTCGCGCTCGACCAGGCGAACAAGACCGGCAACTACACGGTGCTGCGCGATCTCGGCGTCGCCCGACTTTCAGTCCAACAGCGCGGCGCGGCTCGCCGAGATCTTCGCCCAGCAGCGCCGCGACAATATCGACCTGTCCGGCGTGGCGGTGATCGACCCGCAGCTCACCCTGCTGCCGCAGATCGAGGCAAACGGCCTGATGCGGATGGCGGGCTTCTTTCCGTCGGTGCCGACGCAGGTGAATTTCGAGCTGCTCTACGCGCCGGTGGACGGGCGCTGGCGCTTGTTCGGACTTTCGGTCTCGTTCGGCCAGGCCGCGCCGGCGGCGCCAGCGCCGCCGCCCGGAGCAGCCCCGCAGGCGGGAGCGCCGCCCGCGCCGAAGGCGAACCCCGCGCCCGCGCCGAAGCAGTGACATGAGCTACGCGCCGCGCGTCGCTCCGTTCAACCGCCTAGACCATAACACCGAGACGACCGCTCATGCTGCCCGTTTCCGCCCTCAAATCGATGCGCGTCATGTTCGCGACCCCCTGCTACATCTCGGCGGTCACCATGAACTATGTCGCCAGCATCTTCAGCTTGACGCTGCGACAGCGACGCATCTCGGGCCTCCCCTGCATCCTGCATCTCCACAGCGAGAGCCTGATCACCCGCGCCCGCAACAAGATCGTGATCAAATTCCTGTCCGAGGAGCTTCACCCACTTGTTCTGGATCGATTCCGACATCGCCTTCACCTCGCAATCGGTGTTTCGCCTGTTGCTTGCGCAGACCGCGAGATCGCCGCCGGCGTCTATCCCATGAAGAACTTCAATTGGCCGGCCGAAGGCATCCCCGCCGGCATGACGCAGAAGCAATTCGAAATCACCTATACGCAATACCCGTTCAATCCGATCGATCACGGCAAGACCCGCGTCAGCCCATATGCCGACAGCGAAGGCTTCGTCGAGGTCGCCGAGGCGCCCACCGGCTTCATGGTGATCAAGCGTCACGTGTTCCTGGCCGATGATGAAGCAGTATCCCGAGCTCAACTACGTTCCGGACGGGCCGCCCGAACAACCCGCAGGCGCCCCTGCACTGGCGCTTCTTCGACTGCATGGTCGATCCCGAATTCCGGGCGATATCTTTCCGAGGACTACGCCTTCTGTCGCCGCTGGCGCGACATGGGCGGGAAGATCTGGGTCGATCTCGACTGCAAGCTCATGCATCTCGGACAGCACCTGTTCAGCCGGCGCCCTCCCCGAGAGCCTGCGCGTGCAGGGCCGCTGGTGAGCGCGTGACGGGATGCGGGGCGAACCTGCCTTACCCAATCCCGTACGGATCGTCCGCTTTCTGACAGCCGAGAGATCGATGTCGGCATCCCACGAACTGGCGCGCCTCCTGGGCCTGGGCCGCTTGACCCATGTCGTGGACATCGGCGCAAATCCGATCGAAGGTGCGCCCCCCTACAAGCCGCCTCCTGGACGCTCAACTATGTCGCGTCACCGGCTTCGAACCGCAAGCGGCCGCACTTGCGGACCTCTTTCTCAGGAAGGGAGCCAATGAGGCCTACTTTCCCTATGCGGTCGGCGACGGTGAGGAGCACACGCTCAATCTCTGTGCCTATTCCGGCTGGACCAGCATGTTCGTACCCAGCGCCGCCGCGCTCGAGGTCTTCAGCTTCTTCAAGAACAATGCCCGCGTCGTGGGTCAGAGGCCGATTGCGACGCGGCGCCTGGACGATCTCGACGAAGTCAAAGACATCGATTTCCTCAAGATCGACATCCAGGGCGGCGAGCTCGCGGTGTTCGTGCACGGCCGGGAAAAGCTGAAAAATGCCGTGGCGATCCAAACTGAATTGCAGTTCGTGAATCTCTACGAAGGGCAACCTTCCTTCGGCGCGGTCGACCAGGAGCTGCGGGCGCAGGGGTTCATTCCCCATGCCTTCGCGGCGCTCAAGAAATGGCCGATTTCTCCGCTGCAGTTCGGAGGCGACCCGACCCGGCCGCTCAATCAGCTGCTCGAGGCCGATCTGGTCTACGTCCGCGACTTTGTTCATTCCGATGGCATGTCCGATGACCAGCTCAAGCACCTCTGCCTGATCGCGCATGCCTGCTACAACAGCTTCGATCTGGCCGGCCGTTGCATTGCCCTGTTGGAGCAGCGCAAGGCGATCCCCGCGGGAGGCCTCCAGCAGTATATCGAGATCCTGCAGCGCAACAGTTGAGCGCGGAAACGGACACAACTCACTAAATTAGCTTCTTGTTGAGCATGATCTTTTCGGAAAACCGGTGCCCAGCCGCGGATCAAGTCCGAGGCAGGCTTTTTCCGGATCATGCTCTATGGCGTTAGCGCCCCGGCCGTCAGCAGGTTGATACCGTCCTGCCGACGGCCGTGGTCCCAATGCAACACACCGGACTTTTTCGAAAGAAGGCCATACTTCCGGACGGATTGTGCGTTCCGATATCAGGGCACGCCTGCAATGAATTGGGGAATTCATCATGGGGATTCATAGCTTTGCGCAGCGAGCAATGGCGACCGGCGAAAGCCTTGCCACCGAGGTCCGCAATCTCATTGCCAGCCGTCTCGGAGTCGCCGCCGAACGTGTCTCGGATGAAGCACATTTCATCGAAGATCTCGGTGCCGACTGGCTCGACCGCCTCGAATTGATGATCGCGATCGAGGACCAGTTCGCCGGCATCGAGATCGCGGACGACGTCGCCGATCAGATGGTGGTCGTCGGCGATCTCATCCGCTTCGTGGAAGGCGGAGCGGCGAGGGGCATGGCGGCTGCGGCGAGGTAGCGCAGCCGCGCGAGCCTCTCGCGTCAAGTCCAGGGTCCTGCCGGGAAGACGCCCGCACAGCATCCGGTCCGATGGAGACCGGCGGCAGCAAGGCGGTGGTGCGGAACATTGCGCATTCATTCGGATGGAATGAGACCCGACGCCGCTCCGTCCCGAACTATGTCCTGCTCATAGTCGCGAGAACCCGTGAGATACGCGAGCGCGGCGCTCACCAGGGTGGGGCTGTCGTTGAGGTGACCGAGGGCGAGATTGCACCTCTGACAGAGCAGCCCGCGTACCTTGCCGGTCGCATGACAATGATCGACGCACAAGGTCTTGGCGGACCGTTTCCCGCAGATGGCGCAAGCCCCGCGCTGGTGCGCAAACAGCCGGTCGTAATCGTCAGGAGATATTCCGTAGAGGGACTTGAGCCTTTGCTTGCGTCGGTCTTTTGCACCGGAGCTGCGTGGCCGGCGTCTGAGTTCCGGATTTTCCGCCAACCGGCGTCGCTTGCGCGCCCGGATCTCCTCCTTGTGCGTGGCATGGTAGGCCCGATTGCGCGCGCGTGTACGCTCTCGAAACTCCGGATCTTCCGCATATCGCTTCCTCGCCCAGTCAATTGAGGAGAACACCTAACCGCGCCCTCCAAAGCTCATGCCACGCGGCATCGCCTCCCACGCGAGCACGCTCGAGGCATGCCCAAATGAGCGAAACCGCATCCGGAAGCCGTTCGGATTGCTCCACCGCAAGCGGGGCGTGCCGTTGTCACGCCGTCGCGCCGATTCAGCGGACGCGACGGGGCGGCTCAACGCGGCGCACAGCCGTCCACGCGCGCCGACGCCGGCGGGTCGAGCGGACCGCGCCTCGAAGCCGGGATCACCGCGCACTTGTGGAGAATGCCTGAAGTATAGGTGACTCACGTAACGTAGTCAACATATAATCGCAAAAGGCGGTTGACGGGGCGGGCGAGACAAAAGCCTGCCGCGGATGATGAGGGGGGGAGACTTCCCTGCCGGGCGGCAGACGTGCCGGGCATGGAACCCGTTTTCGCCGCTGGTCAAGACAACGAAAGCTCAGAAGGATCGCCCTCGATGTGATCCAGGTCACATACGCATGCCGCTGCGGCCTCTAGTCCGGTGCCCAACATGGACAGGAGCCGAATGCGAAGCAGCAGCAAGCATTTGATCATCAGCGTAGCGGTTGCGATTGGACTCTCGGTTGTCGGCATCAGTGCGATCGCCGGCGCTGTTGAGCAGTCAACCGTCGAACGCGCCCCGATCACCGCGCATGATCCCGTTACCGGCGATCATGAGCCAGCCTCGGACGGAGCACTGAACGACCGTCAGCGGCTGCGGAGCTATTTTCTTGATGGATCGGGCGACCGACTGAAGTGACCGGCGAGACTTCGAGCGCGCTTGGCGCACGCGCTCCACATCCTTGCGTGCGCTCCGGGTCGCACTTCCCCCGACGTTATGGTCCGCAATGACTCGTGAAATCAAAATCGGCTTCACTGACAAAGTGCGGCTCGCGGCTGGGGAGTTCGGCCTACGCGGCTCGTCGTCAAGCACGGCGATGCGGGGAACCCCCTTCGGCCAGCCGACCTTGCCTCCGGAGATTGGCGGCCATCGCATGGCGTAACGGTCGAAGGCGGAGCGAACGGTCCTGGGAGTTGTTTGGTTGCGGGCGGCTTTCACGTTCGCGGCGGACGTGGTGCGCGGATCGTCGGGCATCGCAGTCCGCGCTTGCGGTCGCTTGAAAAAATACGCGGGCGGATCTGCGGTCGGCCCGTCTACGGTGCCCGAAGCGGCGATGAGCGAATAACCGGCGTCGAACATGCCTTCGAGACTGATCGGCCCGTCCGCCGTGACGGTCTCGCGCAGCGGGTTCTCGGCGAGGATGATTTTCACCCATGTCGGCTGGCAGTGATTCCATTCCACCGTGTTGTGCGGCCCGTACGGGCAGATCAAGCCGTGCCGTGCGGCGATCTCGTGCCAGAGCAGAGCGGCTGGCGTGCCGGGCGCACCGATCCCCGTGACGTCGACGGCGAGCCCGTAAGTATGGAGCGAGTGGAATTTGTCGGCGAAGCCCCCAATGCCGAACGCGGGCGGCCGGTAAGCCGAAAAAATTCCGGCGAACGGCAGCCCGGCTCCTCGCGCCTCAGCAATGGCGGCAGCCAGCCGATTGACGAATTCCGGATGCAGCCGCTCGATCGCGCGTTCGGGCCCCTGCCGCATCATGGTGTAGCCCGGCGTCGCGGTCTCGATCAGATAGGCGCGCGCCCGCGCCGCCCCGTGGGTTTCCATTGCGTGCGCCGGACACGTGCCCTCGCTGATCGCAGACGACTGGGGCCCGATCCCGATATCGTCGGACCTGCAGATCGGAGTGTCATTTCCGGTTTCCAACTGAATTGGCTCGACTGGATCGGCAAGCACTCCATGGCCAGCAAGCAAGGCCACGAATGCGCTGAGCGCCACTCCCGTCACCAGCGGCGTCAATCGAAACCGTCGCATGCACTGGGGTCCTTCCGAGCAGTACGATTATATCTCTGTCCCAGCCAAATGTCGCCGCAGTGCTTCTCGGGACGGTTCGATGGGGTTCACGCGTGAGCGCGAGTCCGCAATGCGCTGCAAAGCGAATGGATCAAGCCGCGTCGTCAATCTCGAATTCTATGAGTACGCCTAGACTTCGGCCCGCAAGAGAAACCCCGCCAAGCGCCCCCGGCGGGGTTGTAGAGCGGGCGGCTCGCGGGTCAGGCATTCGGAGCCGAGCGCTCGACCGGCATTCTGTCATGCAGGCCCGACGGCGCGGTTGTGCTGAATTACCGATTAACCAAAGCATGCGGTTTTAGGTCAGGTGTGGCAGTTTCAGCACAGTCCTGAGCCAGGGCAGGGTCATCACACCGCCAAGCGATAAGGCGGCCGTTGTGATATCCTCAGCCAGAACGCTGGATGCCTTCCGTCCACGATCAGGAGAGGAGACGCGGCCATGCAGAACAAGTCCGCGGGGGTGAACCCCCGCAACTTCAATCCGATGTCAGCTCCCGGGCTTTCGGAAGAGGCGCGCAAGGCGGTGAACGCGGCCTTCGACGCGATGTCGACCTGGCGCAGCGAGATCGCCAACAACAGCGAGAAAAACATTGAGCAAGTCATCGAGAAGATGGCTGCGGCAGCCCGGGCGCTGGGATGGCCGGAGCAAATCGTCGATGCCGCCCGCGCGCAAATGCAGAGCATCACCAAAATGCAGATCCAAACGATGGATCGCATGATGGACGCTTGGGAAGAGCAGGTAAAATCACCCAATGCGATGACCGACTCCCCGTCGGCGATGCTATCGAAGCTAAAGTCCTTGCCCGGCTTCAGCCCGGCCGGCGGTTGGCCAAACGCGGGCGACCTCCAAATGGCGGCGATGAACCCGATGCAGTTTTGGATGCAAATGGCGGAGGGATGGCAGAAAGCCTGGGCAGAGGGGATGGCGTTTTGGGTCAAGGCCGGCAAGCTGCAGGATGGCGGCGGACCGCGCCGCCACTGATCTTGAAGCACCTCGCGGGCGTGACGATTTCGCCGTGGCGCTAGCGCGCGTTCCGTTGAAATGGAAGCGGCGCAAGCGGCAAACTCGGTCTGCTCCCCTCCCCCTTGTGGGGAGGGGTTGGGGGTGGGGGTCGCAGTAGGGATACGATGACAGGTCCGCAGGAGACGAGCCGCGAGTCTGGGCGAAGCGCGATCGTGTCACCGAACGGCTACCGCGTATTGCGACACTGGAATAACGACGTATTGTCGAATATCGATAGCGTGCCCGAGGATATTCTCAGCGCAATAACAACGACCCCCACCCCCAACCCCTCCCCACAAGGGGGAGGGGAGCACACCGAGTGAGCGGCGCGCCGTTGTGCGTCAAGCACTGCACTCATTAGTCCGCGTGCGCTGACGCGCGCTTGAACGGGACACAAGCGCGCACCGTTTCGCGGCCCGTTGACGGCCGCAGATAGATCAACCTAATGTCACGATGATTTTGGCGGGGCGGCCGAATTCAATCCATAATGGAGGCGCCCCGTGGCGACGACCCGTATCGCTTGGGCTTGGGGAACGAATACAAACATCGATTTCAACGCGGCCACCGACATCCTCGATTTCGACTGGTTTCAAGCCGACCACTTCACCATCAGCGAGGTCAATGGGACGGTCGTCATCGCGATTCCGTCCAATCAACAGACCTATACGCTCCAGCACACCAGGCTGAGCGACCTCGCGCTATCCAACATCGTCGCCAAGGATGCATCCGCGATCGGCGAGTGGACGGCCGCGCTGGGCAGCCCGCCCGTCACGCCGCCTCCCGTCATCACGCCGCCTCCCGTTGTTACGCCGCCTCCCGTTGTGCCCCCGGGCGCTACGCCCTGGTCGGCGACGAGCATCTACACCGCCGGCATGACCGTGACGGAAAACGGCGTCACCTACCAAGCCAATTGGTGGACGCAGGGCGTCGACCCCGCGCACAACAGCGGCGGCGGACAGCCCTGGACTGCCATCGACGGGGCGATCTCCCACGATCCGACCGCCTGGTCGGCGGGCAGCGTCTACACCGCGGGCATGACCGCGATCCACGACGGCGTGATCTATCAGGCCAAGTGGTGGACGCAGGGCAATGATCCGGTTCACAGCAGCGGCGGCGCCGGGCAGCCGTGGGCCGTCATCGGGCCGGTCGATCCGTCGGACGTCGATCCGACCGTGCCGACCGGCCTCACCGCGACCGGGACGTCCAGCAGCACCACGATCCTGAGCTGGCACGCGTCGACCGTGCCCGGCAACGGCGTGGTTACCGGCTACGCGATCTTCGAGAACGGCCACCAGATCGCGATCACCACCGCCACGACCTATGCCGTCACCAATTTGTCGGCCGATACGACCTACAGTTTTTCGGTGGCGGCGCTCGATGCGGACAGCTCGTCCGCCCAGGCGACTGCGATCTCGGTGCACACGCCCGCTGTGCCGACGCCTGGAGGAGGCGGCGACAGCGACGTGCACGAGTTCAGCCCCTACATCGACATGGCCATGTCGGTGGCCGCCGATCTGTCCGCGATCTCGGCGGCGTCCGGCATCAAGAATTACACGCTTGCCTTCGTCCTGAGCTCCGAGGAGGGCATCGGCTGGCAGGGCACCGGCGCGATCAGCGACGACACGCTCTCCAACGGCACCACGATCCTGTCGCAGGTGCAGGCGATCCAGGCGGCGGGCGGCCACATCACGATCTCGTTCGGCGGCGCCGCCGGCCAGGAGGCGGCGCTGACCGCGACCAGCGCGGCGAGCCTGCAGGCGTCCTATCAGTCGGTGATCAACCGCTATCACGTCACCTCGCTCGATTTCGATATCGAAGGCTTCGCGGCGGCGGACCAGCGTTCGATCACGCTGCGAGACCAGGCGCTGGTGGGACTGCAAGCTACCAATCCCGACCTGACGATCTCCTACACGCTGCCGGTGTTGCCGACTGGCCTGACCGCGAGCGGCCTCAACGTGCTGGCGAGCGCCAAGCGCGACGGGGTCGACATCGACGTCGTCAACATCATGGCGATGGACTACGGCACGGCGGTCGACAATGGCGGCCAAATGGGGTTCAACGCCATCAGCGCGGCGAACGCCACCCAGCAGCAGCTCAGCGAGCTCGGGATGTCGTCCAAGATCGGCATCACGCCGATGATCGGCGTCAACGACATCATCTCGGAGGTGTTCACGCTCGCCGATGCGCAGGCGCTGCTCGACTATGCCAGGAGCGACAGCGATGTCGTGCGGCTGTCGATGTGGTCGGTGGCGCGCGACAACGGCGACCGCCCCGGCGTTCCCTACGCATCGCCGGACAGCAGCGGGATCGTCCAGCAGCCCTACGACTTCTCCGCGATCTTCCAGCAGTTCGACCTGATCGTGTGAGGGCGGCGACGCTGCCGCGCACTCGGTGTGCTCCCCTCCCCCTTGTGGGGAGGGGTTGGGGGTGGGGGTCGCAGTAGGGACACGATGACATGTCCGCAGGCGACGAGCCGCGAGTCTGGGCGAAGCGCGATCGACGGTTCTCGAAGCGAACGGCTACCACGTGGTGCGATACTGGAATAACGACGCATTGTCGAATATCGATAGCGTGCTCGAGGATGTTCTCAGCGCAATAACGACGACCCCCACCCCTAACCCCTCCCCACAAGGGGGAGGGGAGCAGACCGAGTTTGCCGCTTGCGCAGATTCCATTTCAACGGGATGCGCTCTAGCGCCTATACGGTTGCGCCCGCCCGCGAGGAGAGAGTTACAGCGAGCGCTTGCGAAGAATGAGCGGGTGAGCGTTGCCTGACGCTTCCATCAGCCCGTGACGTCGGTCTCGGGCCGATCATTGCCGGGGGAAACCTCCTCATGCCAACGGCCATCCTTGTCCTCGTACGAGATGGCGGCCGTCTCTCCCGGTGAAACCTGTTCCCTAGCCGCGCGCTCCGCGGCTTTGCGCGCGACGTCATGGCTGGGGAACGTCTCGGAGAACACCCCATCGACCCGATAGGCCCAGCCGCCGTCGTGCTCCACGATCTCATAGATAACCTTGGTCATGTATCGCTCCTTACGCTGAGGGGGAGCAGCTGGGGTTCTACCCCACGCCGGGATTGAGGAACTGATGGATCGCCTGAACCACGACCGAGCCCTCGCCGACGCCCGAGGCGACGCGCTTGACCGAGCCTGATCGCACGTCGCCCACGGCGAAGACGCCCGCTCGCGTCGTTGCGAAGGGGGACGCGAGCGCGCGCCCATCGGCGTCCTGCCCGGTCTTGATGAAACCCTTGCCATCGAGGTCGAGGCACCCGTTCAACCATTCGGTGTTGGGCTCGGCGCCGATCATCACGAAGACGTTTGCGATGCGACGCCGCTCGCGCATATCGCGCTCGCGGTTGAACCAGGCGACCTCGCGCAGGAAGTTGTCGCCGTCGAGCGTGCAGACCTCGGTACGGGCGTGCACCGTGATCTTGGGCGAGGATGCGATCCGCTGCACGAGATAGTCGGACATCGTCGCGGCGAGCCCATCGCCGCGCACCAGGATATGGACATGGGCGACCGTGCGAGCGAGGAACACCGCCGCTTGCCCGGCCGAGTTGCCGCCGCCGACGACGGCGACCTCCTCGCCGTTGCAGAGCTGTGCCTCCATGGCGGTGGCGGCGTAGTGGATGCCCTGACCCTCGAACGTCGCGTAGTTCGGGAGCCCGAGCTTGCGGTAGCGGGCGCCGGTCGCCACCACCACCGCGCAGGCGGCGATCGACTGGCCGTCGTCGAGGCGCAGCCGGTAGGGCAGGGAGTCGCAGTCGAGGCTCGCGGCCATGCGCGACACGACAAGCTTTGCTCCGAACTTCTGGGCCTGGACCTGCGCGCGTCCGGCGAGCGCTTCGCCCGAAATGCCGGTGGGAAAGCCCAGATAATTTTCGATCTTGGACGACGTGCCGGCCTGGCCGCCCGGCGCTAGGCCTTCGACCACGATGGCGTCGAGCCCCTCCGAGGCCGCATAGACCGCGGCGGCCAAACCGGCGGGACCGGCGCCGACCACCGCAACGTCGTAGACGTGGTCGGGATCGATCCTTTCGGTCAGGCCGAGCTCGTCCGCCAGCGCGGCGATCGAGGGATTGCGCAAGACCCGCTCGCCCGGTGCGACCACCACCGGAAGCTCATCGGTGGTGAGCTTCAGGCATGCGAGGAAGCCGTCGCCGGTGGGATCGACATCCGTATCCAGCAGCCGCAACGGGTAGCCGTTGCGGCTGAGAAAGCGCTGCAGGCGAAGCGTGTCGGCGCCGCGTCCCGACCCGATCAACACCGCGCTGGCCTGGGAGTGCATGATCAGCCCCACCCGGCGCAGGATGAAGGCCCGCATGATGATCTCGCCGATGTCGGGCTCGGCGCTGACGAGCCGGCGAAAGTCGGCGCGTTTCACGTGCACCACGCGGCTGTCCGTTCCGGTACGGCCGCTGACGAGAATCTGGCGGTCATTGAACAGATCGAGCTCGCCGGCGAATTGGCGTTCGCCGTGAACCGCGAAGACGTGGGGCTGGCCATAGTCGTCGAAATCGAAAATCTCGATGCTGCCCTCGAGCAAGAAAAAGAAGTCGATGCTGCGCTGGCCGCGCTCGAACAGGAGGGTGCCCTTGGGCAATCGCCGCTCCGTCCCATAGGCGGCGACCCGCGCGGCCAGCTCGTGGCTCAGCGTCGGAAAGGTCTGCGCCCCGCGCGCATAGGGATCGGACGGGTCGAGTTCCGGTTTCCGGGTCGTGGCGGGCGCGTCCATGGCCGCCAATCTAGGTGCGCAGCCCGTATCCCGCAATGCGCGGCGCCAGCGAACATGCACCGATTCAAATCACGCCGCCCGGTCCGGAGGTTGCCGATCGGTCTTGCCGGTCTGAGCGCCATTGCCGGCGGCGCGCACGACCGTCACGCCGCAGGGCGCCTCGGCAGTGATCTGGGCGACGACCCTTCCGGCGTATGATCCGACCGTCGGGGCGCCGATCACGATGTGATGGACGTGGTTCGAGCGCGCGAAATCCAGAATAGCGGCGGCGACGTTGCGCGACTCCAGCAGATGGTACGAGACCTTGCCGCGCGGAAGCTGCAGAGGCTGCGCCCAGTTTCTCAATTCCGCGAGCCGCTGGACATGGATGTTCTCTCCCGCCGCATCGACATTGTCGTCGACCCCGATCAGCGACGTCGGCATCACGTTGATGCAAGCAAGCCGCGCGCCCGGCGTGTTCGCCAGCGCCGATGCGGCGGTTTCGAGCAGGGCTTGCCGCAACTCCTCGAGCTCGGGCCGCAGATCGACGGCCGTCAGTATGATCGGCGGGCGTGGCGGCGGCTTGGTCGCGCTCGCGAGGATATTGCGGATGATCATCGGCGCACGCAGCCGGCGGCGGAGTGCCGTCCGCCAGTCGCTCTGCCGCGTGCGCTCGCTGCGCTCGGTCAGCTCGACCAGATCCGGGTGACGCAGATCGAACAGGAGATCCGTGGCGCTGCCATAGCGGGCATCAGGCACGGGCTCGAGACACCGCAATATGATCTCCTGCAGCGCGGGCGGGGTCTCGGGTCGCAGGGCCTGCGGCGGGATCGGGTCGCGCCACACGCGCCGACGCACCTTTCGCATGCGCGGCGGCCGGCCGAACGGAAGGCGACCTGTCGTGAGCTGGTAGAGGATCGCCCCGAAAGCATAGATGTCGCTGCGCTTGTCCGAGCGAACCCTGAAGAGCTGCTCCGGCGCCATGTAATCGGGCGTTCCGGTCGGGCGATGGAACTGCTCCTCCAGGAGATCGGGAAGCTCTTCGTGACGCGACAGGCCAAAGTCGATCAGCACCGCCTCTCCGGTCGGGCGAAAAAGAATGTTGGCCGGTTTGAGGTCGAGGTGCAGCACGTGCTGGTGGTGCAGATCGGCGAGGGCGGCAGCCACTGCGATGCCCACCGTCATCACGTCGCTCACCGGCGCGACCCGATCGAAATATCGCTTGAGCAGCGTCGGCCCCTCGACGTACTCCATGACGATGTAGGGCTGTACGGCGAAATCGCCGTTCGCGACCCACCGGGGCACATGCGGTCCGCGGACTTCCGCCATGATCATCTGCTCGACCTCGAAACCGACCAGCAAGGAAATGTCGCCTTCGAAGTCGAGCAACGGCACCTTCATGATGACGGGAAAATCGACGTCGTTGCGGCGCACACGCCAGATATCCGCCATGCCGCCGCGATGAAGGCGCTCTTCCAACTGGAAGCCGTCGATCGTCATGCCGGCTGTCAGCTGCGCCTTGGCCATGCGGTCAAATCCCCAGCGCCAGGCGAGCCGCCAGAATCTCCGGCAGCCCGGCCGCGCGGATCTTGCGCGCGGCGAGATCGGCGTCGTAGGGCACGCGCACATAGGTCAAGCTGTTGCGCACGTCGTCGAACAGGCCGTAGCAGGCGGCCGGGTTGCGGTCGCGCGGCTGTCCGACCGATCCGAGCACGGCGAGCCATCGGCGTTGCGCGAGCAGGGGGGTCGGCCTTCCCTCCGCGGGAAGATGGCGCTGCGCCGGCGTCATCGCGGTGGCATGGAAAAGCGCGGGGAAGTGGGTGTGCCCGCAAAACGTCAGCCGATGGTTCGTGGCCATGAGGCTCTGCTCGGCCTCGCGCGCGCCGAGGATGTAAATCCACGTGTCCGGCGCGCAGGCGCTGGCGTGGACGAAGAGCCGTTCGCCCTCCTCCACGGTGAGCGGGAGGTTGGCGAGGAAAGCCTTCTGCGGGTGGTCCAGACGCGACCGTGTCCAGCTGATCGCTTCCTGCGCCTCCGCCACCATCCCCTCGCTCGGGTCTGCCACGGCAGCATCGTGATTTCCGCGAACCACCACCGCGCCGGCCTCGACCATGCCGGCGACGCGATCGACGACCCAGTCCGGATCCGCGCCGTAGCCCACGAGGTCGCCGAGAAAGACGTAGCGGTCGACCTTCGCGCCCTCGGCGTCGGAAAGGCAGGCGGTCAAGGCCTCGCGGTTGGCATGGATGTCGGCGAGGAGAGCGATCAGCATGACGATCCCGGAGCCTCGGCGGACGGACGGGCCGCGGGCCGCCGCTGCATTCGCCAGCCGATCGTCGCTCGCAAGAATGCCGGGCGTCAACCAAGCAATACGATGATCAGATAGGCGATGCCGAGAGCGATGACTCCGCAGGCGGCGCTCAGCAACAGGACGCGCTGAAATCGGGTCATTGTGCTCTCCTCGGGAACCTCGCCGGCACCCGGTTGACGTGCGGATGCGCGGCGGCGATCAACTGCTTTCGGGAAACGGCAGGGGCCGGAGCGAGGTTCGCTCCGGTCCCGTTGCTCGGCAGCTCCAATATACGACGCTACTGCTTGAAGATATCCCGCTTGTAGGTCTCGGGGACGAAGATGGAGCCGATGACGAAGGTCATGAGCGCCACGACGATCGGGTACCAGAGGCCGAAGTAGATGTCCCCGGTCTGCGCCACCATCGCGAACGAGGTGGCCGGCAACAGGCCGCCGAACCAGCCGTTGCCGATGTGGTAGGGCAGCGACAGGCCGGAGTAGCGGATGCGGGTCGGGAAGAATTCGACCAGCGCCGCGGCGATCGGGCCGTACACCATCGTCACGTAGATCACCAGGATGGTGAGAATGGCGATGAGGGTCAGTTTCTGAGCGCTGAAGATGTCGAACATCTGGGCGAAATTGGCGAGCCCGGCCTTCGGATCGATTGGAATTTTCACGACCGACGGGTTGTTGGCGCCGGGATATCCGGCCGCAGTCAGCGCCGCGCCGACGTCCTTGGCGAAGTTGGGATCGTTTGCGGCGTACTCCTTGTCGCCGATCCTGACTTTGGCGATGGTGCCGCCCGGCGCGTCGACGGTCGTCGCGTTCACGGAGCTGCGTGCCAGCAACGCCTTGGCGATGTCGCAGGGTTTCGTGAACTTCACGGTGCCGGTCGGGTTGAACTGGAACGAGCAGTCCGCCGGATCGACAATGATGGTGACGCTGGTTTTCTCCTGGGCCTCATACAGCGCCGGGTTGGCGGTGGCGGTCATCAGCTTGAAGAGCGGGAAGTAGGTCAGCGCCGCGATCAGGCAGCCCGCGAGGATGATCGGCTTGCGGCCGATCTTGTCGGAAAGCGCGCCGAACACGATGAATCCGCCGGTGCCGAGGATCAGCGACCACGCGATCAGCACGTTGGAGGTGAAGGCATCGACCTTCAAGATGTTCTGCAGGAAGAACAACGCGTAGAACTGGCCGGTGTACCAGACCACGGCCTGGCCGGCGACGAGACCGAACAGGGCGAGCAGCGCGATCTTGGCGTTCTTCCACTGGCCGAAGGCCTCGGTCAGCGGCGCCTTCGACATCGAGCCTTCTTCCTTCATCTTCTGGAAGGCCGGGCTCTCGTGCATCTGCAGCCGGATCCACACCGAGATGGCCAGCAGAACGATCGAGACCAGGAACGGAATGCGCCAGCCCCAGGCGGCGAACGGCGAGATCTTGGCGCCCGCCGCCGTCGTCACCTCGTCAAAGTTGGCGTTCACGTAGATCTGCGTGAACATGATGACGACGAGGGAGAGCAGGAGGCCGAGCGTCGCGGTGGTCTGAATCCAGCTCGTGAAAAAACCGCGTCTGCCGGGGGGAGCGTGCTCCGCGACATAGATCGCCGCGCCGCCATACTCGCCGCCGAGCGCGAGACCCTGGGCCATGCGCAGCGCAATGAGCATCACGGGCGCCACGAACCCGATCGTGTCGTAGCTCGGCAGGAGGCCGACCAGGAAGGTCGACGCACCCATGATCAGGATGGTGATGAGGAAGGTGTATTTGCGGCCGACGAGATCGCCCAACCGGCCGAACACCAGCGCGCCGAACGGCCGCACCAGGAAGCCGGCGGCAAAGGCCAACAGCGCGAAGACGTTGCGCGTCGCCTCCGGGTACTGGCTGAAGAACTGCGCGCCGATGATCGCAGCCAGCGAGCCGTAGAGGTAGAAGTCGTACCATTCGAAAACGGTACCGAGCGAGGACGCGAGAATGACCCGCTTCTCTTCGCGGTTCATCGGGCGGCTTCGGACCGCTGCACCATCAATCGTCGTTGCTTGTACAGACATGTGCTGTCCCCTTGGTCGGGTGCGCGCCTAGCGCGCAGAGCCTCTCTGAGATTTCCCTAAACTTTCGTCGCAAGATGCGCGCTACATGGATCGACATGACCGAACTCCAGCCGTGTTCGATCTTGCGCGCAGTTGCGGTCTATACCGCCGTCCAGCCGGAACGTCGACTTAGCTTTTGTTCGTAAGCAATTAGTCTAGCGCAACTTCCCGCTCGGCCGCTACCGCCGCCTGCGCAGCCGAGCGAGAGAGAGGAACACGAAAGGAGAACGTCGCTCCCTTGCCCGGCTCGCTTTCGACCCAGATGTCGCCGCCGAAGCGCTGCAAGATCTGCCTGGAGATCGGCAGGCCAAGCCCGGTGCCTTGAGGCTTGTCCGTCAGGGTATTGCCGGCCTGCTGGAAGCGTTCGAAAATCTTCTCCTGGTCGGTCTTGGCGATGCCGATGCCGTTGTCCTTGACGTCGACGCGGAGGAAGTCCGCGTCCTGCCGGGCTTCGAGCTCGATCCGGCCGTCCGTCTGGGCGCAGAATTTCACGGCGTTCGAGATCAAGTTCACGATCACCTGGGTGAGGCGATCCGCATCGGCCCGGATCGGCGGAAGATCGGCGGCGATCCTGGTCGCGAGCGAGATATGGGGCGCCTTGGCGAACAGGCCTGCGGTGGCGGCGAGCGCCTCCTCGATCACCGCACTGGGGGCCAAGTCCGCCATATGCCACTCCGACGTGCCCGCCTCCATCTTGGCGAGATCGAGAATGTCGTTGATGAGCCGGCTCAGTCGCTCGCTCTCCTTGACGATGATGCTCACGAACTCCTGGCGCTGCTCCGCATCGAGATCGGGGTTGTCGCGCAGGATTTCGCTGAACGAGCGAATCGAGGTCAGCGGGGTGCGAACCTCGTGGCTCACCGTGGCGACGAAATCGTCCTTCAACTTGTCGAGCTCCTTGAGGCGCTCGTTGGCGGCTCGAAGCTCGGTCGTCGCCGCCTCGAGCTCGCGCGATTTCTGCTCGAGCTGGCGCGAATACACCACCAGCTCCGAGGCCTCGTCGAGGATCTGCAGGACCCGGTCGATGTCGTGCATCTCCTCCCGCAGCACCGATGCGACCATGATGCGGGCGGAGGCGGCGCCGATGGCGCCGGCGAGCTGACGCTCCGAATAGGAGACGATGTCGGAGTCGGCCGGACCTCGATCATGAAGGTCGCGTTGGCTCTCGCGCTCGAAACGCGCGAAAGCGGCATTCGCGCGCGCCTCGCCGATGAAGCGGACGAGCAGCTGCCGAAGATCGCCGATCGTGGCGCGACCCCGCCAGACGCGCGCGGCCTCGGCCGTCCGCTTGAAGATATCGACGAATTGCACGGCCTGGCTGCGCTCGATGACGGACTGCGACGTCATCAGCGAAACCGCGACCAGGAGCCCGACGTTCACGAGCATGGTCCAGATCGTGGCATGCGAGATCGGGTCGAGCCCCTCGAGCCCGAACAGCGCGTACGGCTTGAGCAGCGCAATTCCCAGCGGACCGTTTTCGACGAAGCTTTGGGAGAGCCAATCCGAGCGGGCGAAGGACGGCAGCAGGAGCGTGTAGATCCACACCAGGAATCCACCGGTAAGCCCGGCAAGGGCGCCGGCCTTGGTCGCGCCCTTCCAGTAGATGCCGCCGACGATCGCCGGCACGAACTGCATCGCCGCCGCGAAGGAGACGAGCCCGATCGTCACCAGCGCATAGGACTCGCCGATCAGGCGAACATAGGCGTAGCCGAGCAACACCACGAGAATGATCGTGACGCGGCGGATCATCAGCAGGATGCCTGCGATATCCCTGCGCTCCGACAGATGCAAGCGGCCGACGCGCAGAAGCAGCGGCATGACGAGGTCGTTGCAGACCATGGTCGCCAATGCAATCGTCTCGACGATGATCATCCCGGTGGCGGCCGAGAGGCCGCCGATGAAGACCATCAGCGCGAGCATGGGCTGCTGTTCCTTCATCGGCACCGCGAGCACGAAGGTGTCGGCATCGACGCCGCCGCCCGGGAACAGCAGCAGCCCGGAGAATGCGATCGGCAGCACGAATATGTTGATGAGCAGGAGGTAGAGCGGGAACAGCCACATCGCCTTCCTGAGGTGGCGCTCGTCGACGTTCTCCACCACCAGCACCTGGAATTGGCGCGGCAGAACGACGATGGCGCCCA
Source organism: uncultured Alphaproteobacteria bacterium (assembly GCA_963827585.1). Lineage (GTDB taxonomy): Bacteria > Pseudomonadota > Alphaproteobacteria > Rhizobiales > Xanthobacteraceae > VAZQ01. The sequence continues at coordinate 55,317 of CAWHCK010000051.1, read as the reverse complement.
TGGCAAGCAGCGTCAGCGCTGATCCAACTGGTGTAACCGGCGACGCCGTCGATGGTGAAGAGTCGGCGCAGCGCGCTCGGAGGCTTCTGCCTGCGCGAAAATCTCGCCGAATCCGCCATAAAGACCGAACGTCACGAACAAGCCGACGGCCAGAAACGCGACCAGCTTGACGACCGACTCGAAGGCGATGGCGGCCACCATGCCTTCATGCTGCTCGCTGGCATCGATGTGGCGCGTTCCGAACAGGATCGCGAACAGCGCCATGATCAGCGCGACGTAAAGCCCGGTGTCCTGCAGGAAAAGCGTACTAGCCGAAGTGCTCGGCATCACGATCTCGGGATACTGCAGCAGCAACGAAAAGCTGGTCGATATCGCTTTGAGCTGCAGCGAGATGTAGGGCAGGACGCCCACCACCGCGATGACGGTCACGAGGCCGCCGAGTTGAAAGCTCTTGCCGTATCGCGACGCGATGAAATCGGCGATCGAGGTGGTGCGGTTGACCTTGCTGATGCGGATGATCTTGCGGATCACGAACCAGGCCAAGATGAAGGTGAGCGTCGGTCCGAGATAGATCGGCAGGAAGTCGACGCCGGTCGACGCAGCCCTCCCGACCGAGCCGTAGAACGTCCAAGACGTAGCGTAGACCGCGATCGATAGCGCATAGATGGTGGGATTGGCGATCAGGCTGCGCCCCTGGTCGGCGCGCTTGTCGCCGTAATATGCGATCGCGAACAGCAGGCAGAGATAGAGCAGGGCAACGGTAATGATGACCGGGCCGCTAAGCATCGGTCGGCCCCCCGCTGACCTGCCCGTGCTCCCGGCCGGGCAGCTCCGGACCGGTCTCGTCGTCGGCCTGCGCACGGCTCGACCGCAAGCGCCACGAGCGCGATGAGCGCCCCCCAGGCCGCGAACAGGTAGAAATAGAGGACCGGTATTCCGAAAATCCGGATTGCCTTGTTGAAGATGATCAGAAGCGGGGGCGCAAAAACCAATGCCCCGAGCAGGAACAGGGCGATGAGAAGCTCGCGCGTACGGCTGGGTCTCAGCATCGGCCGACCCGCGGTTGCGTCAGTCACGCTGGCCGCGTGGGTTTGGCCCCCACGCAGCACAGCGGCCGGAAGATCGGCGATCGTATCGCAACGTGCCTGCTCGAGCGAGCCTCACTGTCCTTCCGTCTTTCGTGGGCGTCCCAGCACGGCCTCGACCCGAGCAATGGCGTCCTTGGTCGAGAACGGCTTCGTGATGTAGTCGTCGGCGCCCAGCGCCAGGCCCTTCTCGCGCTCGACGTCGCGGCCCCGGGCGGTGAGCATGATGATGCGCATGTCCTTCCATTCCGGATTTGCCCTGATCTGCTTGCAAATCGAGAAGCCGTCGATCTTCGGCATCATGACGTCGAGCAGCACGAGGTCGGGCGTGGCGCGCGCAATCTCGGCCATGGCCTCCTCACCGTCCTTGGCGGTTCGCACCTCGAAACCGGTCTTCTTCATCAGGAACTGCAGCGAAAGCACGATGTTGGGCTCATCGTCGACGATCAGCACGCTTGGGGGCTTGCTCATGGCGATCACCGGATACCCGTCGAGCCGCGCGCGGTGAAGCATGGTCGACCAGCCTCGGCCCGAGCCGGAAGGCTAGTTCCATCACGTTCGCAGGGCTATAGGAAATTCGACCAAGCTGGACGGTCATCTAGAGCGTGATTGCATTTGGTTGCAGTCGCAATCGCGCTCTAGCTTTTTGTTTGAGCATCATCTTTTCGGAAAACCGGTACCCACTTTTCCGGATCATGCTCTAATGCGACAGCAGCGTCCAAGCGAAGGGGCGAGTCAGCACGCTGCGGGTCGCTCCGCCGAGAATGAACTCTCGCAGCCTCGAATGGCCGTAGGCGCCCATCACCAGCAAGTCGATGTTGCGCTCGGCCACATGCGAACTCGAGCACATCGCCGATGGCCCGGCCTTTGGCGTGAACCTGGTCGAACGCCACCTCCACGCCGTGCCGAGCCAGATGCTTGCACAGCTCGATGCCCGAGTCGGACCTCTGCAAACGCTTCTCGTCGACGACGGTGACGACGTGAACGCGCTTTGCCGGCCGCAGCAGGGGCAACGCGTCGGCCACGGCCCGGGTCGCGGAGCGGCTGTGGTCCCAGGCCACGGCGACGGTCTCAAAGGAGGAGGGCAGCTGTCGGCTCGTCTCCTCGGGCAATAGCAGCACCGGCCGTCCGGACTCGAAGATGAGCGCCTCGAGGAGAGAACGCTGCTCCGGGTCCTTTGCGGTGACGGGAAAGATGCAAAAGTCTCGAAGCCTCGCATGAAGCACCAGAACTCGCCCCAGCTCGCCAGGCGTGCAATGCTCAAGTGTGTGCTCGTGCATTGTGCCCTGCCGCTTGGCGGCGCCGTCGAACGTTGCGATGAGGTCGCGCGCATTGGACGCGCTCTTGGCTCTCTCGGCCGCGATGATGCCGCTGACGTTGACGGGGTGCGCATAGAGCCCGACCGGCGACTTGATGTCGAGCTCGAACGTCAAGCCCGAGATGTGCGCACCGAGTGCCGCTGCCACGCTCGCCGCGCTCTCGATACTGCCGTTCTCCGGGCGTGTCGGATAGCTCAGCATCGGAAAGAGAATGTCTCTGGTCGGCATCAGGGGCTCCCGCATGCGATCGAGGGTGAAGGCATGGATTGAACGATTGTATCGCAGCCGCTTTGATATCGATCAAGCCGGCTTATGGGAAGAGAGGGTTTCGGGCAGCGCGCGTCCGGTCGTTCAGGCAGCAATACGCCAATCAAACGGAAACGCGGCCTTTGACAAAATCAAGCTCAACGGAGGCGGAGGAACGCATGGCGAAAGGGAGTGGCGTCACGCCGCTCATTGCCGTCGACGCGGTGGCGATCGATACCGAGACCACGAGCCTGGATGCGCGCCAAGCATGGGTCGTCGAGATCGCGGCGATCCGGCTCGCGGGCGGAACTCTCGATGAGACTGCGTCGCTTCGGCGTCGGGTCCGGCCGCCGCAGTCGATACCGCCGAGTGCGACCCGCGTCCACGGCATTGATGATGCGGCAGTGCGCCACGAGGCGGCCTTCGCCGAGGTCTGGCCGGAGGTTTCAGCCTTCATCGGTGAGCGTGTGGTCATCGGGCACGCGCTCGGATTCGATCTCGCGGTCATCAAGCGCGAATGCGAGCGGGCAGGCGTTGCCTTGATGCGCCCGCGTGCCCTCGACACCAGGCTTCTTGCGGAGATTGCCGCTCCCGATCTGGCGGGTTATTCGCTCGACGATCTGGCTGGCTGGCTCGGCGTAGCGGTAACGGATCGCCACGCTGCGCTGGGTGACGCGGCCACTGCCGCACGCGTCTTTCTGGCCCTCCTGCCCAAGCTGCGCGATCGCGGCATCCGCACGCTGGCCGAGGCCGAGCGCGCCTGCCGGGGGCTTACCGAAGCGCTCACCAGGCAGCACTTTGCCGGCTGGGTCGAGGCCAGTGGGGCCGAGCCAATTGACGCCGACGAACGACCGCGGCGCATCGACAGCTATCCCTATGTCAAACGCATCGGGGACATCATGACCGCGCCGGCGCAATTCATCGCGCCGGACGCGCGGGCCGGCGCCGCGCTCGACCGCATGAGCGGCGCACGGACGTCGTCGCTGTTCGTGTCGCCATCCGGATCCACCGCGGCGCCGCGGCCCGATGATACCGGCATCATTACCGAGCGCGACCTGCTGCGCGGCCTTGCGGCCCATGGCGCCCATGCGCTCGCGCTGCCGGTCGAGCGGATGGCGAGCCGGCCGCTCGCCTGCGTTCCCGCGGATGCCTTCGCCCATGTCGCCATCAGCCGAATGAACCGCCTCAAGATCCGCCACCTTGGTGTCACCGACGAACAAGGCGTCGTGATCGGCGCACTATCCGCGCGCGATCTGCTGCGACTGCGGGCAGAGGGCGGCCTCCTGCTCGGCGATGAAATCGAGCAGGCGGCCGACGTGGCCGCCCTGGCACGAGGCTGGGGGAGGCTGCCGCAGGTTGCCGAGGGCCTGATGTCCGACGGGATCGCGGGCCGCGATATCGCGGTGTTGATTTCACGATGCTTGGAGGCATTGACCGAGCGAGCAGCGGTGCTCGCGGAACGGCGCATGCGGGAGGAGGGACGCGGCGGAGCGCCCTGTCCCTATGCCGTGGCCGTGCTCGGCTCAGCGGGCCGGGAAGAGAGCCTGCTGGCGATGGACCAGGACAACGCCTTGATCTTTTCCGAGGGTGCGCCGGATGGCGTCGAGGATCGCTGGTTCGAAGCCCTCGGTGCTCACGTCGCCGACATCCTGCATGAAGTCGGCGTGCCCTACTGCAAGGGCGGGGTGATGGCCAAGAACCCGCAATGGCGGGGGTCGATCGCCACCTGGCGCGGGCGCATCGAAGACTGGATTCGACGTTCAAACCCGCATGACCTTCTGTCGGTCGATATCTTCTTCGACCTGCGCCCGGTCCATGGCGAGGCGGCCCTCGCCAATCATGTTTGGCGCACCGCCTTCGATATGGCTCGCGGCGAGGCTGCCTTTGCCAAGCTGCTCGCGCAATCCGCGGGCGCGCGCGAAGCGCCTTTCGATTGGTTCGGACGCATCAAGACCGACAAAGGTCGCATCGATTTGAAAAGGGCAGGGCTGTTCGGCATCGTGACCATGGCGCGTACCCTTGCCATCCGGCATCACATCGTCGAGCGTTCGACGCCGGCGCGCCTCCTCGGGATCGAGGCCTTGGGTCGCGGTGGCGAAGCCGATCTCGATGCGCTTGGCGACGCACAGGCCACCTTTCTCGAGCTGATCCTCGGCCAGCAACTCGTCGATATGGAGCACGGCACGCCGGCGACCAATCGTGTCGCAGTCCAGCGCCTGTCGCGGCGCGACCGCAACCGTTTGCGCGTCGCGCTTAAGGCCGTGGAGCCCGTCGACGAACTCATGCGCGACCTCTTGCTATGAGGCTTTGAGATGGTGAGGGCTTCGCCGGACCCGCGCAGCTGAATTCGGATCAGATCGCAAGCTTCACGACGCAGGTGTCGGGCGCTTGCGGGTCAGTCGCGATGTCAAAGCCGAGCTCCCTGCACATGGCGAGCATCGCCGTGTTTTCGCTCAGCACCTGCCCTTCGATGGTTTTGAGGCCTTCGGCGCGGGCATATTCGATCATCATCTGCATGAGCAGGTAGCCGAGGCCGCGCCCCTTGAGATCGGAGCGGATGAGGATGGCGTATTCGCCGCTGTCGTAGTTGGCGTCGGCGTGCAGGCGCACGACGCCCAGCATGTTGCCGGATGCCTCCTCGATGGCGATGAATGCCATGGCGCGCGCGTAATCGATCTGCGTGAAACGTGCAACGAAGGCATGGCCGAATTCCTTCACCGGCGCAAAGAAGCGCAGGCGCAAATCCTGCTGCGTGACGGCTGAGAAAAATGGGCCATACAGCGGCTCGTCGTCCGGACGCACTGGGCGCACGAGAACCTTGGTTCCGTCGCGCAACTCGAAGTTTCGCTCCCATTCCTTGGGATAGGGCCTGATGGCGAAGCGGGGATGGCCCGGCCGGCCGGGCACCGGTTCGAACGGCGCCACCGCCACACGGGCATCGACCGCAATGATGCCGCTCTGGTCGGCAAGCACGGGGTTGAGATCGAGCTCGCGCACCTCCGGCAGATCGGCAGCCAGTTGCGCGAGCTTGACGAGCAGGAGAGCAACAGCATCGGTATCCGCAGCCGGAACGTCCCGGTAGGCCCGAAGTACGCGCGACACGCGGGTGCGCGCGATCAGCTCGCGGGCGAGCTCGAGATCGAGCGGCGGCAGCGCCAGGGCCTTGTCGCCGATGACCTCGACCGCGGTGCCGCCGCGGCCGAATACCACGACGGGACCGAAGGTCGGATCGTCCGCGATCCCGGCGATCAATTCGCGTGCTTTCGGACGCAAGATCATGGGATGAATGGTCACGCCGGTGATGCGAGCGTCGGGCTTGGTGCTCCGGGCTCGCGCGAGAATATCCGCGACCGCCTCGCGCACCGCGCGCTCGCTGGTGAGGTTGAGCCGCACGCCGCCCACTTCGGACTTGTGCACGATATCGGGCGACAGGATCTTCGCCACGATGGTCGATCCTTCGGCCAGCAGCGGGGCCGCGACGGCGGCGGCTTCGTCGGGATTGCGGGCGAGCCGCGCGGGCGCGATCGGAATGGAATAGGCCGCCAGCAGCCGCGTGACCTCGATCGGGTCGAGCCAGGTGCGCCCGTGCCGCACGGCGTCCTCGACCAGCGGGCGGGCGGTTGCAATATCCGGCTTGAAATCCTGCGGCAAGCTCGGCGGCGTCGCCATCAAGGCTTCGAGCGCGTCCCGGTAGCGCACCAAGTGCATAAAGCCGCGGACCGCGTCGGTCTCGGTCGCGTAGTTGGGAACGCGGGCGGCTTCGAAGGTCGGCGTCGTCGCTTCGCTGCTGCCGACCCACACCGCAAACATCGGCTTCGGCCGGATCGATCGGCTGCGATGCGCTTGCGCGACCGCGGCGACCGCCTTGGCCGCCGCCTGCGCCGAGGTCAGCGCGGTCGGGACGTTCATGACCAGAATTGCATCGTTCTCCGGGTCTTCGATCAGCGCCTCGAACGCGGCGGCGTAGCGGGCGCCATCGGCGTCGCCGGCGATGTCGACCGGGTTCGCGCGCGACCAGATCGGCGGCAATACGGTATCGAGCTTGCTCATGATTGCCGGTGAGATGGCGGCGAGAGTCCCGCCGAGATCGGCCAGCTGATCGACCGCAAGCACGCCGATGCCGCCACCATTGGTGAGGACGGCCAGGCGCTTGCCTGAAAACGGCCGCACGCGTCCCAGCGTCTCGGCCGCGGCAAACAGCTCGTCGAGGTCGAGCACCCGCAACAGGCCGGCGCGTCGGAACGCAGCGTCGTAAACCGAGTCGGCACCGGCAAGGGCACCGGTGTGGGTCTGCGCGGCCTTCGCGCCCTGCGCATGGCGGCCGGACTTGACCACCACCACCGGTTTGATCCGGGCGGCGGCGCGCGCGGCCGACATGAATTTGCGCGCCTTGTCGATCGATTCGACGTAGAGAAGAATCGCCCGGGTCGCGCCATCGAGCGCAAAGAAATCGATGAGATCGCCGAAATCGACGTCGATCTTGTCTCCCAACGAAACGGCGGCGGAGAAGCCGATGCCGTGCACGGCCGACCATTCGATCAGGCCGGCCGTAATGGCGCCCGATTGCGAGATGAGGGCGAGATCGCCGGCCGGGGGCATGCGCGCGGCAAAGCTGGCATTGAGGTTGGCGCGCGGGGCCAAGACGCCGAGGCAGTTGGGGCCGACGAACCTGAGGCCGGTTGCACGTGCGGCCTTCTCGCAGGCGTGGGCGAGCGAGCCTTCTCCGTGCCCGAGCCCTGCGGTGATGATGATTGCGGTCGCGGCGCCCATTTGCCCGGCCGCGGCGACGATGCCGGGCACCGATGGCGCCGGCGCCGCGATGACGAGGAGATCGGGCGCTTGCGGCAGCGCATCGATGGTCCTGACGGACCTGACCCCCTCGATCTCGCCATGGCGAGGATTGACGAGACCGATCGACCCTTTGAAACCTGCGCTGCGAAGGTTTTTCAAAACGGCGCGACCGGGCGAGGTTTCGCGCGGGCTTCCCCCCACGACCACGACCGAGCGGGGCGAAAACAATCTGTCCAGACGATAGGTCGACATCGGTCAGATCAGTCCGAGGCGTGCAGCGGCGCCTGCCTCGCCAACGCTAATCCACTATTCGGCGCTGCAATGTGACAACTGGCGGGCTTGTATCCAGCGCAAGCCGGCGGGGCAGGGAATTTGGCTGCAAAGACCGGTTCGCAGCCGACCGTTTCGTCAGGCGGCTCGGACGTAGCCGTAACGAAGGTTCGACGGCTCTCTCGCGGCGAGCTCGTACTCGCCCTTCAGCTTGGCCAAGCGGTCCACGGAATAGGCCGGCATCGGTGCGTTCTGGGCGGCCCTGAGTTTGAGGCCATAGAGGCGAGCTGCGTTGATGCCGAAAATCATCTGCTTGGTCGCGCTGTCGGCCGCCCCAAGGGCAGGGAAGCCATGCTTCTTCTGCAGCTCCTCCGGAATCTCCAGGCGCCGCATCGCCTCGATCTGCCATTGCGGCGATCCGTACCAGACGGAATCGGTGCCCCAGAGCACGTGATCCACACCCATCCCCTTGATCAGCGTGCCGATCAAGGCCGCCGAGAATTTGGGATGCGCGACCGCCGAATTGGCGAAGCACGTGCCGAGCTCGGCATAGACGTTGTTGACCCCGAATCTTTGCGGAATCTCGGCGAGATCGGTCGCCCATTTCATGCGGCCGGTCGATTCGAACTCCGCCCAGGCCTGGTCGGGCAATTCCAGGAACGCGCGCAGCGCGGAATGGTAGACGACGAACGTCATCTGCGGCCAATCCTTGGCCGCCTTTCCGATATCCCATGCGGTCGCGTACTCCCATACGCCCGGGAATGCCTTCTCGTAGTCGACCGGCAGCAGACCCTTGTGGATGCAGATGATGTTGATGCCCGCTCTCGCCGCTTTTTCGTAGAACGGATACATCACCTGCTCGTCGTCGAGCCGCCACGGATATTTCGACGGCGCGAGCGGATCGCCGATGGTGTACGCCTTCCAGGAATCGGGCTTGTAGACCGCGATCGCCTTGTCGACCTCCTCCATCCACCCGGGCTGCTTCGGCGTGATCACCGTGTGCGCCAGCAGACGCCGCGAGCCCGCGAAATCGTTGATCACCTCGCGCGTCCGCGCGATCTGCTCGTTGGACAGGAGCCACCAGGTCGGATCGTCGAACGGCGCGCCGCTGAGCAGCGCGATGCTGGTGTCGCTGTCGTAGTAGACTTCCTTGACGTAGTTCTGGAACTTGTAGCGGACGAGCGACGACGTGTCGTCTTTGAGCTGCGGGTTCCAGTGCTCCGCCGCGAACTTGGCGAGACCCAGGAGCTCCGTATGGTTGAAGTCGTCGCGCACGAAATGGGTCTGAACGTCGAAGATGAACTGCCCGGCCAGGCCCTGTGCGCGCGCCTGCATCAGCTCGGGCTCGCGCGCCTCGGCCGCGGTGACCTGGAACACGTCGGCGCCGTAGATCTCGTTCATGGCCAGGAAGGCGGCGGCCATGCCGCAGCCGGTCTGCATGAACTGCCGGCGGCTCAGGCCAAGCCGCTTGCCGTTGTCGTCCGCCAATTCAAAGATGCGCCGCTCGACGCGCCGCTGCGTCTCGCTTTGCGACGGCGGCAGATATTCGCCGTTCGATACGATCTGGGTGGGTATCGGGGTTGCGGCCGAGGCCGTTTCCGCACCGGCGACAAGGCGCTGTTCTCGTTCGCTGAGCCAACTACCCATTGTCGTCCTCCCGTCAGCAGGCCGATGGGTGAGTTGCAGGTAGCTTACGCTTGTGCCTTGCAGCCGACAATGTCCACGCGGCAGGTCGGCCCCCAAACGGGCACTATCAGTCGCGATCGTCATGCGCGGAACTCTTCCGTGAATTCACTCGCGGCTGGCGTCCGGGACAGCGTGTGCGCGGTGCCGAGGTAGGGACGGCGCTTGACAGCGCACGCTCCTCGCCTTACGCTAAACCATATGGTTAAGTATCAAGACGCTGCACTGGACCGCACGTTCGCGGCGCTATCCGATCCGACGCGACGGGCCCTGCTGGCGCGTCTGGGCGACGACGCGAACCTGTCGGTCAGCGACCTGGCGCGCCCGTTCTCGATGTCGCTGCCGGCGATCATGAAGCATCTCGACGTGCTCTCCGATGCCGGGCTGATCGCGCGCACGAAGGTTGGCCGCACCGTAAGCTGTCAGCTCCAGGCCGCGCCGATGGAAACCGCCATGAATTGGCTCATCCGATACCAGCGCTTCTGGTCACAGCAGCTCGATCGCCTGTCCGCGTTTGTCGAGGAGAAGTCATGCCCGCCAGCCCCAGCATCGCCGCCAAGCCAAGTCTCACCCTCAAACGTCGTTTCAATGCGGCGCCGGAAAAAGTCTACGCCGCGTGGACGCAGCCCGCGCAAATAGCGCAGTGGTTCGGTCCGGATGCGGGGGGTGTGCAGCGGGCCGAGACCGACCTGCGCGCCGGCGGCCGCTTCACCATCGCGTTCAACACCGAGGACGGCGAGGAGCATCAGGTCAACGGCGTCTATCGCGAGGTGGTGCGAAACAAGAAGCTGGTGTTCACCTGGGCGTGGCGCAGCACGCCCGAGCGCGAGTCGCTGGTGACCGTGCTGATCGAGCCCGACGGCGACGGTTCGCTGCTCACGCTCATCCACGAGCAGTTCTTCGACGAGGCCGCGCGCGACCGCCACCGCCACGGCTGGACCGGTTCGCTCGACAAGCTCGAGCGCTACCTGGCCTGAAACGTCGACTTACGCCCGCGATTCCATGCGCGCCGAACCCTCCCGGCGCGGCCACGAGCAGAACGGACGCTGCGTCAGAGCGCTATTGTAGTATTGCGCCTGTCCGGTGACCTCCGCGCCGATCCAGTGCGGCAATTCGATGTGCTGATGCTCGTGGCGCAGTTCGATTTCGGCGATGATCAGGCCGGTGTTCTCACCAGAAAACACATCGACTTCCCACGCGAGATCGCCCCAGGGAATCACGTGGCGCACCTTCTCGATGACCGCGCCTTGCCGGAGCGGCATGAGCGCCTCGGCATCCAAGGTCGGAATGGCAAACTCGAGCTCCAGCCGGCGCAGCGACGCACCCCGCGATTTGATGCTGAGCGTTGCGGCGCCGGTACCCTTGATGCGAACCCGGATCGAGCTTTTCCCGTCGGTGGTCAAATAGGCTTGTCGAATCGGCGTGTGACCGGTTGCGAGGTCTTGCCAGTCGTCGCCACGCACCAGGAATTTGCGCTCGATCTCGAAATTCATACACCCTCCTCAACCCAACTAGCGCTGCAGCCCCGGCTCGGAACCGCGGACACTGACTACCTACTGGAAAGGAGGGGAAACGCTGTTGTGCATGCTTGGTTCGAAGCTGACCTAACAGCCATTCCCGGCAGCGGAATTATCTGTGACAGTTTGATGACGCCCTTACCTATTCACTATCCAAGGAAAAATCGAAAAGCAAGTAGGACCAAGACGAGAGGGCGGTCGAGCCTGGCTTGAAAAGTCGAAGACGACGGCGCCGGTATCATCGTGGTGACAGCGGCCAGCGCAGGCATTCCGCCAGGCCGCGTCCCATGATCCATTCGAGGTCGGCGGGCGAGAGGAAATCAAGCTCCTCGGTGAAATGGGTCACGACCTGCCGATAGGAGCAGGTCGCGGGCACGCGGGTGATGTCGCTGCCCCAGAATGCCCGCCGCGCGCCGAACGCCTCGATCACGCGGCGGAGCGGCTCGCGCAGATTCTTGAACGGGTAGGGCTCGGTCGAGAAGCAGGGCAGGGCGGAGACTTTTACGAACACGTTGGGATGACGCGCGAGCGCGTTCATGCGCGCGACCGCGGGGGCGGCCTCGTCATCCATGGTGGCGCGCGCAAATCCCATGTGATCGACGATGATCCTGAGCCCGGGATGGCGCGCCGCGATCTTGCCGATCTCCGCGAGCCGTTCCGGCGCGTGCACCATGACCGGAATGTCGTGGCGCTCGGCCTGCGGCCAGAACCAGTCGGCGGTGCCGTCGGTGAGCCATGGCCGGTCGGCGTCGCGGTGGAACGTCAGCCGCACGCCGAGCATGCCGGGCTGCGCGCGCCATCGCTCGAGGAAATCGTCACCGCCGGCGCGCAGCGGCACGCGGCCCATGATCGCGAAACGGTCGGGATACATGCGCACGGCCTCGAGCGCGTAGTCGTTGCGATCGTGGTCGAACGACGGCGGCACCAGGATGGCGCGGTCGACGCCGGCGCGATCCATGTCGGCGACGAGCGCTTCGTAGCCGTAGGGCTTGCGGTCGCCGACGCCGTCGCCGAGCCGCCGATCGGGCCGGTCCGGCGGCCACACATGCACCTGGGAATCGATGATCATCACGTGGGAGCGGCAGCTGGAACGCGGACCAAGCCGCGAGCGATGCGAGGCAGGGCTTGCTAGCTTGCGGCCTTCAATGTCTCGGCCACGCGCGGCGCGAAGTAGCTGAGCACGCCGCAGGCGCCGGCGCGCTTGAAGGCGATCAGGCTCTCCATCATCGCTTTGTCGCCGTCGAGCCAGCCGTTCTGCACCGCCGCCATGATCATGGAATATTCGCCCGACACCTGGTAGGCGAAGGTCGGCATGCCGAAGGCGTCCTTCACGCGGCGCAAGATGTCGAGATAAGGCATGCCGGGCTTGACCATGACCATGTCGGCGCCCTCGGCGATATCGAGCTCGACCTCGCGCAGCGCCTCGTCGGTGTTGGCCGGGTCCATCTGATACGTGCGCTTGTCGCCGGTCAGCGTCGCGGCCGAGCCGACCGCGTCGCGGAACGGCCCGTAGAAGGCCGAAGCATATTTGGCCGCATAGGCCATGATCGACACGTCGGCGAAATCGGCCCGATCGAGGCCGGCGCGGATCGCCCCGACGCGGCCGTCCATCATGTCGGACGGCGCGATGATGTCGCAGCCGGCCTCGGCCTCGACCAGCGCCTGCTTTACCAGGATCTCGATGGTCTCGTCGTTGACGATGGCGCCGTCGCGCAACAGGCCGTCATGGCCGTGGCTGGTGTAGGGATCGAGCGCGACATCGCAGAGCACGCCGATCTCCGGCACCTCCCGCTTGATGGCGCGGATGGCGCGACAGACCAGGTTTTCGGGATTGAGCGCCTCGCTGCCGTCCTCGTCGCGCCGCTGCGGGTCGGTATAGGGAAAGAGCGCGAGGCAGGGGATCGCCAGCTTGGCGGCGCGTTCGGCGTCGCGCACGGCTTCATCGACCGACAGCCGCTCGACCCCCGGCATCGAGGCAACCGGCACCCGCGTCTTCGACCCGTCGACCAGGAACAGCGGCCAGATCAGGTCGTCCGTCGTCAGCACGTTCTCGCGCACCATCCGCCGCGCCCACTCGGCCTTGCGATTGCGGCGCGGACGCGTAGCGAGGTCGAGACGCGTCGCGGGCGCGGTCTCGACCGGTGCAAGGCGGGCTTCGATCGGGCGACCGTATTTGATGGCCATTGCGGCGCTCCGGTTGACAACGGCTGTTTTAGCCCGTCCGCGAGATGCCCGCCAGCGCCGCTTGCCGTCCCACGAGAGCGGATACGCGGCCGCCGTCCTCGGGTTGCCGGCGCAGGTATCGCCATGGCACGATGTCGGCCGCGATTGTCCTTGGCGAAACCACCCATGTCAGCTCTCGGGCCTGATCCATCCCCCCAATCCGCGCTGTCGGGCAAGCAGCTCGCCCTGATCGTCTACATCCTCTACTTCCTCGCGTACTTCACGGGCATAACGTCCCTGATCGGCGTCATCATTGCGCATCTCCAGGTCGGGTCCGCCGACCCCGTTGCGGGCAGCCATTTCCGGTTTCAAATCCGGACATTCTGGATCGGGCTCCTGTATCTCGTGATTGGGACCATCCTGAGCATCGTCGTGGTCGGATTCGCCGTGTTGCTCTGGTGGTTCATCTGGTCGCTGGTCCGCAATATCAAGGGCGCGCTGGCGCTCAACGAGAACCAGCCGATCGCGAACCCGGCCTCGTGGTTGTTCGGATGATCCGGGCGGGCCACGCATCGACGGTGATCGCCGCGGAGTGACGCGCCTGCTAGTTTGGTGTTCGGCCATCATCCGGTGCGCGCTTGATCCCGACGATCCAGATCCTGGTCATACTGCTGGTCGTGGTTGCGGCGGCTGCGCTTGTCGCAGCTCGCCTCAAGATTTCCGCCGGCCATTCTCCTCGTGCTCACCGGTGTGGCGCTGGCGCTCATCCCGGGGCTGCCGGCGGTGGAGCTTGCGCCGGAACTGGTTCTGCTCCTGGTCTTGCCGCCGATCATCTATAACTCCGCGGTGGCGATGAGCTGGCGCGAGTTCCGCTTCAACCTGCGCCCCATTTCGTTGCTGGCCGTGGGGTGCGTCGTATTCACGACCGTCGCGGTCGCTGCCGGGACGCATTGGCTGTTGGGGCTGCCTTGGCCCGTTGGCTTCGTGATCGGCGCCATCGTGTCGCCGCCGGACGCCCTGGCGCCGCTTTCGATCGCGCGGCGAATGCAGCTCCCCAGGCGCATCCTCGTTATTCTCGAAGGCGAAGGGCTCGCAAACGACGCCACCGCGCTCATCCTCTATCGCTTCGCGGTCGCCGCCGTCAGCGCTAGGCGCGTTTTCGTTCGGCCAAGCCACGGCGACCTTCGCCGCCATCGTTGTCGGCGAAATTCTCTGGGGCGTGGGCGTCGGCTGGCTGATGCTGCGGCTGCGACGGTGGGTGCACGATCCGCTGATCGAGATCACGCTCTCGATCCTCACGCCCGTTCCTCGCCTACTGGCCGCCCGAGCATCTGGGCGGCTCCGGCGTGCTCGCGACCGTGACCGCCGGGCTCTACATCAGCTGGAACGGCCTGCGGCTGATCAGCGCCGCCACCCGCCTCCAGGGCATCTTCTTCTGGAATTTCTTCATCTACCTGGTCGAAGGCATGGTGTTCCTGATCACCGGCCTGCAGGCGCGGACGCTCATCGCCCGCATCGGCGACTATTCCATCTCCGAGCTCGCCTTCTCCGCAGCCGTGGTGAGTGCCGTGGTGATCGCTGCCCGCTTCGTCTGGATGTATCCCGCGACCTATCTTCCGCGCTGGCTCTTTCCGGCGCTGCGGCGCAGAGATCCGTCGCCACCCTGGCAGTGGCCGTTCATCCTCGCCTTCACGGGCGTGCGCGGAATCGTCTCGCTCGCGGCCGCACTCGCCATCCCGCTCGCGACTGCCGACGGCCAGCCGTTTCCCCACCGCGACCTCATTCTCTTCCTCACGTTTTCGGTCATCGTGGTGACGCTGGTCGGTCAAGGCCTGATGCTGCCCGCGGTCATCCGCGCGCTGGGCCTCGCCCATGCCGGGCGTCGCGAGCGCCGCGCCGAGCGAGCGGAGGAGCGCGACGCGCGGCGGCAGGCGATCGAGGCAGCGATCGAGCAGCTCGAGCGGCTGACGGCGGAACGAAGGTTTTCCGAGGAGGTGGTTCGGCCCTTGCGTGCCCATTTGCGCGACCGGCTCAGACACGTCGAGCACACCGCCGACGGCGACGACAGGCACAGAAAGCTCGCCGAGCTTCACGACGAGATCGCGCTCGCGCTGATCGATGCCGAGCGGCAGCGGATCAATGATCTCTATCGCCGCGGCAAGCTCACCGACGAGGTGCGGCGCCGGATCGAGCGCGAGCTCGACTTGCGCGAGGCGAATATCGCCAACCAGCGCGCCGAGGAGTGAGTGCGGGCGTCCCAGCCGTCGATTGACGGCCGCAATGGCGCGCATTAACGCTCGCCGGCATGGACTTCGACCTCACCGAGGAGCAGCGGGCCATCCAGGACACCGCCCGCGCCTTTGCGCGCGACGAGATGATGCCCTTTGCCCGCCAATGGGACGAGGACGAAGTCTTTCCCGCGGACACGCTGCGCCAGGCGGCCGCGCTTGGGTTCGGCGGCATCTATGTGGCTGCCGATCTCGGCGGCTCGGCGCTGTCGCGGCTCGATGCCGCGCTGATCTTCGAGGAATTGGCGCAGGGCTGCCCGTCGACCGCCGCCTATGTCTCGATCCACAACATGGTGGCGTGGATGATCGACGCCCATGGCTCGGGCGAGCTGCGGCGGCGCTTTCTTCCCGATCTCTGCAGCATGGCGAAGTTCGGCAGCTACTGCCTGACTGAGCCGGACTCCGGCTCCGACGCCGCCAGCCTGAAAACGCGCGCGGTGCGCACGGACGACCACTACGTGCTCGACGGCACCAAGGCGTTCATTTCGGGCGGCGGCCTCTCCGACGTCTATCTGGTGATGGCCCGCACGGGCGAAGGCGGCCCGCGCGGCATCTCCTGCTTCTTGATCGAGAACGGTACCCCCGGACTGTCGTTCGGCGCGAAGGAGAAGAAACTCGGCTGGCACTCGCAACCCACCGCCATGGTGATCTTCGAAGGTTGCCGCGTGCCGGTCGCGAACCGCGTCGGCGCCGAAGGCGAGGGCTTCAAGATCGCCATGAGCGCGCTCGATGGCGGCCGCCTCAATATCGCGGCCTGCTCGCTCGGCGGCGCTCAATTCTGCCTCGATCGCACCGTCGCCTATATGAAGGAGCGCAAGCAGTTCGGCACCCGGCTGGCGGATTTCCAGGCGCTCGGGTTCCGCATCGCCGACTATGCGACCGAGCTCGAGGCGGCGCGGCTGATGCTGCACCGGGCAGCGGCGGCGCTCGACAAGCGCGAGCCATCTGCGACCCGGCTTGCGGCCATGGCCAAGCGGCTCGCCACCGATACCGGCTTCGACGTCGTCAACGGCTGCCTGCAACTCCACGGCGGCTACGGCTATCT
This sequence comes from uncultured Alphaproteobacteria bacterium, assembly GCA_963827585.1. GTDB lineage: Bacteria > Pseudomonadota > Alphaproteobacteria > Rhizobiales > Xanthobacteraceae > VAZQ01. Next base: position 38,910 of record CAWHCK010000051.1, on the reverse strand, counting down.
GCGCGACCATCCGATCGAACGCGTGTTGCGGGACCTGCGCGTGCATCAGATTCTCGAGGGCACCAACGAGGTGATGCGGCTGATCGTGAGCCGGGATTTGCTGGGAAATTAGAACGGGGCGTCACACTATGATCGTTGGCCTCCTCGCATTGTCAGCGGCCGCCGCCTTCGCCGGTGCCGCGATCTACGTCAACGTCGCCGAGCAGCCGGCGCGGCTCGCGCTCGATGAGCGCGCCATGCTGGCGCAATGGAAGCGCAGTTACGATCGCGCGTCGGTCATGCAGGCGGGACTTGCTCTGGTCGCATGCGCGCTGGGCGTGGTCGCCTTTCTCCTCAGCCACGATTGGCGCTGGCTTCTCGGCGCGCTCGTCATTCTCGCGCCTTGGCCCTGGACTTTGTTCGTCATCATGCCGGTCAACCGCCGGCTCCAGGGGACACCCCCCGACGCAGCGACAGCCGAGACTCGGCGACTGGTCGAAGCAATGGGGCCGCCTGCACGCCGGGCGCAGCGCGTTCGGGGTCGCGGCCACGCTGCTCTATCTGTGGGCGGCGGCATGAGCCGTGAATGCCGGCGATGAATTCCGACCCCGACGTCCTGTTCGAGCGCCGCGGCGCGGCCGGCCTCATCACGCTCAATCGGCCGCAGGCGCTCAATGCGGTGTCGCTCGCCATGGTGCGCGCGCTGACGCGGCAGCTCGCCGAATGGGAGGCCGATCCCGCGGTCACGCGCGTGATCGTGACCGCCAATGGTGGGCGCGCGTTCTCGGCGGGCGGGGATCTGCGCGCGCTCTACGATCTCGGGCGCGCCCGACGCTACGACGAGGCGCTCGTCTATTTCCGCGAAGAATACGCGCTCAACGCCCGCATCAAGCGCTATCGCAAACCCTACGTGGCGCTCATCGACGGCATCGTCATGGGCGGCGGCGTCGGCGTGTCGGTGCACGGCTCGCATCGCGTCGCCGGCGACAAGTTCAAGTTCGCCATGCCCGAGGTCGGCATCGGCTTTTTTCCCGACATCGGGGCGACCTGGTTCCTGCCGCGCCTGCCGGGAGAGCTCGGCACGTTCTGCGCGCTCACCGGCGAGCGGCTCGATGCCGCCGACGGCGTGGCGGCGGGGATTGCCACGCACCGCGTCGCCTCGGCGCGGTTTCCCGACCTGATCGAGGCGTTGTGTGGTGCGGTCTCGGTCGACGCGCTGCTCGGCGCCTTCGCGCAGCCGGCCGGGGAGGGGCCGATGCACCCGCACCGAGCCGCGATCGATCGCCTGTTCAGGGGCGAGCAGATCGAGGACATTCTCGCTGCCCTCGATGCCGAGAGCGCCGCCGATGGAACCGGCTTTGCCGCCGCCACCGCCGCCTTGATCCGCACAAAATCGCCGACGAGTCTGAAGCTCGCGCTCGCGCAGATGCGGCGCGGTCCGGCGCTCGATTTCACCGAGTGCATGCGCACCGAATTTCGCATAGTGTCCCGCGTCGTGCGCGGACACGATCTCTATGAGGGAGTGAGGGCGGTGATCGTCGACAAGGATCAGGCGCCGCGCTGGCAGCCGTCAACGCTCGCGGCGGTGAGCGCGGCCGAGGTAGAGCGGCATTTTGCGCCGCTTGCCGACGAGCTCGAGCTGCCATGACCAACACCGAGCGGCCGCAGACGCTCGAGCCGGTGCAGGCCGATGAGAGCGAATTCGAAGGCAAGCGCTGGTCGCATCGGTTCGTGCTGTTCCTGCGGGTGATGGCCGCGTTGTCGCTCTGCAAGGGGCTCTATCACTGGGCGATCGTTTGCGGGATCGGGGCGCCGGTCCCATCCGGCTTCGACGCCTATCCGGCGCCCTATCAGGCCGCGACCATATTCTTTGCGGTAATCGATCCGGTCGCAGGCGTCGGGCTGTGGCTGGCCGCGCCGTGGGGCGCGGTCGTGTGGCTCACCTCCGTGATCTCCATGGCGGCGGTGGAGATCCTGTTTCCGCAGATCTACGGCGGAAACATGTGGGTGGTCGCGGTGGAGCTGGTGCTGCTCGTCATATATCTGTGGCTCGCGCTGATGGCGGCGCGCGAACAGAATCCTTGAGCGAGAACAACCGGGACGGAGGATGCCATGGCGAAGATCGGCTTCATCGGGCTCGGCAATATGGGGCTGCCGATGGCGCAGAATTTGCTCAAGGCCGGACACCCGGTGTCGGGTTTCGACGTGAGCACGGACGCGACCGAGAGGCTGGCAGCGGGCGGGGGCACGCGAACGAATTCAATCGCCGATGCGTGCAAGGACGCCGAGGTCGTGATCACCATGCTGCCCGCCGGCGAGCACGTGCGTGAAGTCTATCTCGGCGACGGCGGCGTGCTCGCAGCCGTCATGCCGGGAACGCTACTCATCGATTCCTCGACCATCGACGTGCAGACGGCGCGCGACGTGGCGCAGGCGGCGGAAGGCAAGGGGCTGGCCATGGTCGATGCCCCGGTCTCGGGCGGCGTGGCCGGGGCGCAGGGCGGGACGCTGACCTTCATGGTCGGCGGTTCCGATGACGCCTTCGAGCGCGCGCGGCCGGTCCTGGAGCACCTGGGCAAGACCATCGTGCATGCCGGTGCCTCCGGCACCGGCCAGGCGGCGAAGATCTGCAACAACATGATCCTGGGCGCGTCGATGATCGTCGTGGCGGAGGCGTTTCTGCTGGCCGAGAAGCTCGGCCTCGACGCGCAAAAGCTGTTCGACATTTCCTCGAAGTCATCGGGCCAATGCTGGTCGATGACGAGCTATTGCCCGGTGCCGGGCCCGGTGCCGACGTCGCCCGCGAACCGCGACTACCAGGCCGGCTTCACTGCGGCGATGATGCTCAAGGACCTGAATCTCGCGCAAGCAGCCGCCCGCGCCACCCGCGCCACCACGCCGCTCGGCGCGGGCGCAGCCGCGGTCTACGAACGCTTCGTCGACACCGGCGCCGGCGGGGTCGATTTCTCCGGCATCATTCGGTTCTTGCGTGGCGTGTGAGGGGAGCCGCAAAGAATGGAGGATGGATCAGGCAGCGCGCACGATCATCTTCCGCTCCATCTCTGCGTGCTTGGTTACGATAGGGTTTCGCAAGCGCTCAATCCATCGAGCCGGCCTCCGTTCGCGAGCGGTTCGCTGCGTCGAAAACCCCGATCAACGGCTGCTTCCCAGCATGAACGAGACGTTACGCCCGCGGCGTAATCGAACGTTCACCCTGGCGAATAAACCTTATCTTCAGCGTGTTGCTTAAGCCGATTTTAGACCCCGCGGCGTAGTGTGCACGTCGAGCGAGGAAACAGGGCCTCGCCTGAAAACAAATCAAAGGAAGGGCGTCATGTTGAAAGCAGTTGCAAAGGTGATGGAGCCGGTCGAGCGCGAAGCGGGCGTCGACCGCATCCGTTCGCTCTATCTCGAAACCTTGACCTTGGTCGAGCGGCTGCATCGCCGCCTGCTCGACGTGATCAAGGACGAGTTCGATCGCCGCAGTCGTTCGGACATCAACGCCGTGCAGGCGCTGCTCCTGTACAATATCGGCGAGAAGGATTTCACCGCCGGCGAGCTGCGCACGCGCGGCTACTATCTCGGCTCCAACGTCTCCTACAATCTCAAGAAGCTTGTCGAGATGGGATACCTCGATCATCAGCGCTCGCGCGTCGACCGCCGCTCGGTGCGCATCAAGCTCACCGACAAAGGCCGCGAGGTCCGCGACATCGTCGAGGTGCTCTATAAGAAGCACATGGGGACGGTGACGCAGGTGGGCGGCATCAATTCCGAAGAGTTTGCGACCCTCAACCGGTCGATGCAACGCCTCGAGCGGTTCTGGACCGACCAGATCCTCTATCGACTGTAATTCCTCCGTTTGTTGTCGGCCCCTCGCCCCGGCTTCGGCCGGGGCTTTTTTTTGACATCGGCAGAGATGTGTAGGGTGGCAACGGCATCTTCGCCGTTGCCCACGCGTTCGTCGAGCGCGCTGTCAAGTATCGCGTGGGCAAGGCGCGCAACACCACGCGCACATCGAGACGCGTGTTCTGCGCCTTGCCCACCCTGCGGCCGCTGCTAGAGTGCGCCGGCACCGACGAGAAGCAGATGATGAAAACGTTCAAGGTCATCGCCCCCGTCCTCCTCCTTGCCACCTCAGTCGCCGCAGCCGCCGCTCAGACTGCCGCCGAGTTTCCATCACGGCCGGTGAAGCTCGTGGTTCCGTTTGCCGCCGGGGGCCCGACCGACGTGGTGGCGCGCATCCTCGCCGATCTCCTGTCGGCGCGCTGGGGCGGCCAGTCGGTGGTGATCGAGAATCGCCCGGGCGCCGGCACGATCGTGGCCACCGCGGCGGTCGCGAAGGCACCGCCCGACGGCCACACCATGCTGGTCGGCACCAATTCCCTGCTGATCAATCCGGCGATCGGGCAGAAGCTGCCGTACGATACGGAGAAAGAGCTCGCCGCCGTGAGCATGGTTGCGACCCAGCCGGTCGCGCTCGTGGCCAACAAATCGTTCGCCGCCAACACGGTTCCGGAGCTGGTGGAGGTTGCGAGAAAAAGTCCCGACCCGCTCAACTTCACCTCGCCGGGGCCGCGCGGCGTCGGCCACCTCGCGGGCGAGATGCTCAAGCAGCGCGCCGGCATCAGCATGACCCATATCAACTACAACGGCAGCGCGCCGGCCTTGACCGACCTGATCGCGGGGCGCGTGCCGCTGATGTTCGACGTCTGGCACTCGGCCAAGCGCTACGTCGATTCCGGCGACCTCAAGCTGATCGCCGGCGCCAGCGCCAAGCGTCTCGCCGATGCCCCGCAGATTCCGACCATCGCGGAGACCTATGCGGGATTCGACGTGACGGCCTTCAATGCCCTGGTTGCGCCGGCGGGCGTGCCCGCGCCGGTGCTCGACAAACTGTCCGCCGATATTCGCGCGGTGGTGAATTCGGCGGAGTTTGCGGACAAGGTGCGCCATCTTGGCATCTTCCCGCTCGGCAATACCCCGCAGGAGCTCGACGGTCTGGATGCGCGACCAGATCGCCCGCTGGGCGGAGATCGCCAAGGCGGCCAATATCAAGGCGGATTAGGATAATGGCTGACGTGAACAGCGCGCTTCATGCCATCGACTGCGACGTGCATCCGACCGTGCCGGACATGAAGGCGTTGCTGCCTTATCTCGACGACTTCTGGCGCGAGACGGTGGAGGAGCGCGGCATCAACTCGCTCGAGACCGTCACGTATCCGCCCAATGCGCCGCTCACGGCGCGGCCGGAATGGCGCAGCAGCAACGGCGGCGCCGCCACGAAAGCATCCGAGCTCACGGCGCAGGTGTGCGACCGCTGGCGGGCGGAGGTGGCGATCTGCAATTGCCTCTATGGCGTGGGCTTGCTCTTCAGCGAGGACATGGCGGCAGCCTTCACGCGCGCGCTCAACGACTGGGTCGCCAGGGAGTGGCTGGACCGCGATCCGCGCCTGCGAGCCTCGATCGTCGTTCCGATGCAGAACACCGAATATGCCGTCGACGAGATCGAGCGCTGCGCCGCGGACCGCCGCTTCGTGCAAATCCTCGTGCTCGCGATGCAGGAAACGCCGCTGGGCCGCCGGCACCTGTGGCCGATCTATGCCGCCGCCGAACGCCATGGCCTGCCGCTCGGCATCCACGCCGGGTCGACCTACCGCCATTCCGATCACCTCGCTCGGTTGGCCGAGCTATTACATCGAGGACTATGCCAGTCACAGCCAGGCCTTCCAGTCGCAGGTGGCAAGCCTGGTCTGCGAGGGCGTGTTCGCGAAATTTCCCGGCCTCAAGGTGGTGCTGCTCGAATCCGGCGTGACTTGGCTTCCCGGCTTCCTCTGGCGGTTCTCGAAGTTCTGGCGCGGCGTGCGCTCCGAAGTGCCGTGGGTCGACCGCTCGCCGGCGGAGATCGTGCGCGACCATATCCGCCTCACCATCCAGCCCTTCGACGCCCCGGCGGACCCCGCCCTGGTGGAACGCCTGATCGATCATTTGCGTTCCGATGCTATACTGCTCTACGCCTCGGACTTTCCCCATTGGCAGTTCGACGGCGACGAGACCGTGCCGGCGGCAATCCCGGCAGCGCTGCGCCGCAAGATCCTGGTGGAGAATCCGCTCGCCACCTATGATCGGCTCGAGCCCCTGCAGGGAGACGCGCGATGAACATCGAGGTGAGGCAGCCCGAGCGCGGCGCCAAGGAGTTCGCCAAGGAATTCGTCGAGACTCGCGTCGGCATCTTCGACTGCGACATCCATCCCAAGAGCTCGCTCGAGGATTTGCGACCCTATCTCAGCAATCGGTGGTGGGATTATCTGCAGACCTACGGGCAGCGCCAGCGCCACGGCTACGTCAAGGGCTTCCCCTATCCCAAGAGCCAACCGCTGGCGTCGCGGCGCGATTCCTGGCCGCCCGGCGGCGGCCTGCCGGCGAGCGATCTCGACTTCATGCGCCAACAGCATCTCGATTTCTACGGCATCGAGTGGGGCATCATGAATCCGCTCTCGCCCACGGGGCAGGGCGAGCAGAACGACGAGCTCAGCGCCGCCATGGCATTCGCCGCCAACGAGTACCAGCTCGACGGCTGGAACCGGCGCGATCCGCGCCTCAAGGCGTCCGTGGTCATTCCCTACGAGAACAGCGAATTGTCATGCGCCGAGATTCGCAAACGCGCCGGTGACCGCCGCTTCGCCCACGTGCTGTTCCTGAGCCGCACCAGCGAGCTGCTCGGCAAGCGGCGCTACTGGCCCATCTTCGAGGCAGCGGTCGAAGCCGGCCTTCCGGTCGGCGTTCACGTCTTCGGCTCGAGCGGTCGGCCCATGAGCAATACCGGCTGGCCCTCGTTCTATATCGAGGAGATCACCGAGCATTCGGCCTCGCTCCAGGCCTCGGTCGCGAGCCTGATCGTAGAGGGCGTGTTCGAGCGCTATCCCGAGCTCAAGATCGTGCTGATCGAAGCGGGCTTTGCCTGGATCCCCTCGCTCGGCTGGCGCCTCGACCAGAACTGGAAGCGCATGAAGGACGAAGTTCCGCATTTGCGGCGTGCGCCGTCGGAGTATCTGCGCGACCATTTCTGGGTCTCGACCCAGCCGATGGAGGAGGCGGAAGAGGCGGACCACGTGCTCGACGTCATGGAATGGATCGGCTGGGACAAGATCCTGTTCGCCAGCGATTATCCGCACTGGGATTTCGACGATCCGTTCCTCGCGCTGCCGCCGAGCCTGAGCGAGGAGCGCCGCAACAAGATCTATTCCGGCAACGCCAGGGCGCTCTACCGCCTCGGCTGATGTCCAAAAATTCGGTTGTGCATGGCTAAGCATGTGGTCGCCGCGGTCGGCGAGATTCCACCGGGAACGCGCAAGCTTGCCGAGGTGAACGGGCGTGCCATCGTGGTGTTCAATCTGGGCGGCGAGTTCTTCGCGCTCAACAACCGCTGCCCGCACCGCGGCGGCAGCCTTTTTCTCGGCAAGCAGACCGGGCTCGTGGAAGCGGACGGGCCGGGCAACTACTGCTACTCCCGGCCGGGCGAGATCATCCGCTGCCCCTGGCACGGCTGGGAATTCGACATCCGCACCGGCCAGTCCTGGTGCGATCCGGCGCGCATCCGCGCGCGCCGCTATGCCGTCCAGGTCGAGCCGGGCACGCAGCTCGTGGCCGGCCCCTACGTCGCCGAAACGGTCCCGGTCACGGTCGAGGACGACTACGTCGTGGTTGAGGCCTGAGGCACCGACCCCAAGCCCTCGCGCGCCACGCCGGCGTGCGGGCGCGACCCCTAGATGTGGGCAACGCCGGCGCTGCGCCGCCCACAGCTTGGCGCTCGGGGCGGGGTATGCTATCGCCGCGGCGAACCTCCGGGCGTGAGGCCAAGCCCCCAACAAGCCCCCAATATGCAGCGTGAAAATCTGATGACCGATCCGTCTCGAGCCCACGCCGACATCGCGAGCCTGTTCACGCAATCGCTGGCCGAGGCCGACCCGGAGGTGGCGCAGGTCATCGGACGCGAGCTCGGCCGCCAGCGTGACGAGATCGAGCTGATCGCCTCGGAGAACATCGTCAGCAAGGCGGTCCTGGAGGCCCAGGGGTCGGTCCTCACCAACAAGTATGCCGAGGGCCTGCCGGGGCGGCGCTACTATGGCGGCTGCCAATACGTCGACGTGGCGGAAAACCTTGCAATCGAACGGGTTACGAAGCTTTTTGGATGTAAATTCGCAAATGTTCAGCCGCACTCGGGCGCCTCCGCCAATGCGGCCGCCTTCATGGCGCTGATGGCGCCGGGCGACACGTTCATGGGGCTCAACCTCGCCGCCGGCGGCCATCTGACCCACGGCTCGCCCGTGAACATGTCGGGGCGCTGGTTCAAGCCGGTGCCCTATGGCGTGCGCCGCGACGACCACCGCATCGACATGGACGAAGTGCAAAGGCTCGCGCGCGCAGCACCGGCCGAAGGTCATCATCGCCGGCGGGTCGGCCTATCCCCGCATCTTCGATTTCCGCCGCTTCCGCGAGATCGCCGACGATGTCGGCGCCAAGCTCCTGGTCGACATGGCGCACTTCGCCGGCCTGGTCGCCGGGGGCGTGCATCCCAGTCCGTTCCCGCATGCCCACGTGGTCACCTCGACCGCGCACAAGACGCTGCGCGGGCCGCGCTCGGGCTTCGTCCTCACCAATGACGAGGAGCTGGCGAAGAAGCTCAATTCCGCGGTCTTCCCCGGCCTGCAGGGCGGGCCGCTGATGCATGTGATCGCCGCCAAGGCGGTGGCTTTCGGCGAGGCGCTGCGGCCGGCGTTCAAGCTCTATGCCCGCAACGTGGTCGCCAACGCCAAGGCGCTGGCCGAAACGCTCAAGTCGAAGGGCCTCGACATCGTCTCCGGCGGCACCGATACGCACCTGATGCTGGTGGACTTGCGGCCCAAGCGCCTCACCGGCAAGGTCGCGGAGCTGGCGCTCGAGCGCGCCCACATCACCTGCAACAAGAACGGTATTCCCTTTGATCCGCAAAAGCCGGCCGTCACCTCGGGCATCCGCCTCGGCACGCCTGCCGGCACCAGCCGCGGCTTCGGCATCGCCGAGTTCCAGGAGGTGGGGGAATTGGTCGTCGAGGTGCTCGACGTCCTCTCGCAGAAGGGCGTCGAGGAGGATTCGCTCACCGAGGCGGCGGTGCGCGAGAAGGTGAAGGCACTCGTCGGCCGGTTTCCGATCTACAACTGATGAGCCACTGCGGTGTCATCGTCCGCGCAAGCGGACGATCCAGTACACACCGGATGTGATGCACGGCCGGGGCTCACGGCGCCCCCCGTGGTTACTGGATGCCCGCTTTCGCGGGCATGACAACCGGAGGGGTGACGCGAAGAGACGCGGCAAAGGGAAATACCATGCGCTGTCCGAATTGCGGCAGCCTCGATACGCAGGTGAAGGACTCGCGGCCGACGGAAGATTCGTCCGTCATCCGCCGCCGGCGCGTGTGCCTGTCCTGCAATTTCCGCTTTACGACGTTCGAGCGCGTGCAACTGCGCGAGCTCGTCGTGATCAAGCGCAACGGCCGCCGGGTGCCGTTCGACCGCGACAAGCTGTTGCGTTCGGTGCAGATCGCGCTGCGCAAGCGCCCGGTCGAGCCCGAGCGCATCGACCAGGCCGTGTCGAAGATCGTGCGCGAGCTCGAAAGCCAGGGCGAGAGCGAGGTCTCCTCGGAGACCGTGGGCGAGATGGTGATGGAGGCGCTGCGGGCGCTCGACGACGTCGCCTATGTGCGCTTCGCGTCGGTCTATCGGAATTTCCGCGAGGCCAAGGATTTCGAGCGCGTGCTCGACGAATTGTCGGGGGAGGAGGACGACCGGCCACCGGCCGCGGCGCGCAAGTAAGGGCTAGGCCGCGCGCGTCAATTTCGGCTGACGCCGGCCCGGCGCCTTGTCATCATAGCCGCGCCGTGCGCGCTCCACCTTGTCCATGCTCTTCTCGAGCCAGATCCAGAGCCCGCAGATGGATTCGCCCAAAGTGACGCCAAGGGGCGTAAGCCTGTAGTCGACGCGGGGCGGCACGGTCGCATGGACACGTCGTGTCACGAGCCCGTCACGTTCGAGCTGGCGCAAGGTCCGGGTCAGCATTTTCTGGCTCACACCGCCGACGCGCTCCTGCAAGCGCGTGAATCGCATCTCTTTTTCGCCTTCCAGCGCGTCGATCACGAGCAGCGTCCATTTGTCGGCGATGCGCTCCAGCATCTCGCGCACGAATGCTTCTTTCTTGGGCAGGGGGTCAGGGGATTTCTTGGGCAGGGGGTCAGGGGATTTCACGGCGGCTCCCAATTGTTTTATTGGAGCAAGTATAAAACTTTCGGGTGCCTTCTTGCGAGCAGAAATCGCTGCGGCTAGTTCGACATCAAGGCGCAATAAAAACCCCAGGGTGAGCAACGCCGAACCGATGCGTGATTCCGATGATGACGGCCTCATGGCGCTCGCGCTTGCGCTCGGTCGGCGCGGGCTCGGGCGCACGTGGCCCAACCCGGCGGTCGGCGCGGTGCTCGTAAAGGATGGCATCATCGTCGGCCGCGGCTGGACCCAGCAGGGCGGGCGGCCCCATGCCGAGACCGAGGCGCTGCGCCGTGCCGGCGCCGCCGCGCGCGGGGCCACGCTCTACGTGACGCTCGAGCCGTGCTCCCATCATGGCAAGACGCCGCCCTGCGCCGACGCCGTCATCGCCGCCGGCATCGCGCGCGTCGTCTCTGCAATGGTCGATCCCAATCCGGAAGTCGCCGGCGCCGGCCATTGGCGCATGGCCGAAGCCGGCATCGTGGTCGAGGTCGGCATCGGCGCCGAGCAGGCGCGGCGCGCCCATGCCGGACACATCCGGCGCTCGCAGGACGGCCGCCCGCACGTCACGCTCAAGCTCGCGGTGTCGGCCGACGGCAAGGCCGGCCTTTCCGGTCGCCGCCCGGCGGCGATCACGGGCGGTCAGGCGCGCAACCGGGTTCATCTCATGCGCGCGATGAGCGATGCCGTGCTCACCGGCATCGGCACCGCGCTGTCGGATGACCCGCTGCTGACCTGCCGATTGCCGGGGATGGCGGACCGCTCACCCGTGCGCGTCGTTCTCGACAGCACGCTGCGGCTGGCCCTGACGAGCAGGCTGGTCGCGACGGCGCGGCAGACGCCGCTCTGGGTCGTGGCCGCAGCCGCCGCGCCGCGCGAGCGCGAGCGGGCGCTGACGGCGCAAGGCGTCGATGTCCTGCGCGCACCAGGGACAGACGGCAGGCTCGATCTCGCCGCTGTGCTGAAGCTCCTTGCCGAGCGCGGTATCACGCGGCTGATGGCCGAGGCCGGGCCCATTCTTGCAGCGGCCTTGCTGCGCGCCGATCTGGTCGACGAGGCTGTGCTCTTGCGCGCGCCGGCCGCAATCGGCCCGGATGGCATCGATGCCCTCGACGGGCTACCCCTTTCCGCCTTAACTCGCTCGTCGCGCTTGCGGGCCATCGACAGCGAAGCCATCGGGACGGATATGGTCGAGACATTCGAGCGGACGTGAAATGTTCACCGGCATCGTCACCGACATCGGCGAGGTGATTGCGGTCGAGCCGCGCGCGCAGGGGCTCTCGCGCCTCAGGATCGCCGGCGGCTACGATCCGGATACGATCGATATCGGCGCCTCGATCGCGTGCAGCGGGGTGTGCCTCACGGTGGTGGCGCGCGGCCGGGACGGCAACCGCGCCTGGTTCGCAGTCGATGCCGCCGCCGAGACGCTGCGCGTGACCACGGTCGGCGGCTGGCGGCCGGGGACGCGCGTCAATCTCGAGCGCGCGCTCAAGATGGGCGATGAGCTCGGCGGGCATATCGTCGCCGGCCATGCCGACGGCGTCGCCGCCGTGATCGCGCGCGAGGAGATGACCGACATGGCACGCTTTACGTTGCGCGCGCCGGCGGAGCTTGCCCGCTTCATTGCGCCGAAGGGTTCCGTCGCGCTCGACGGCGTGTCGCTGACGGTGAACGAGGTTGCCGGCGACACGTTCTCGGTGCTGATCATTCCGCACACCCTGAAAGTCACGACGCTCGGCGTGCTCGAGGTCGGCCACGCGGTCAATCTCGAGGTCGACCTGATGGCCCGCTATGCGGCGCGGCTGATGGAGCGTCCGTAAGAACCGCACGCTGCTCCTGCCGTGCGGCGGCATAGACCTCGCGCGCGGCGTCCGCGTTGATCGCCGCGATGGCGAGCCCGACGATGAGGTCGGGCCAACCCGAACGGGTCGCGGCGGTGACGAAGCCTGCCGCAATAATGGCGACGTTCGCGAACGCATCGTTGCGCGCGGACAGGAATGCCGCCCGCGTCAGGCTGCCGGCATGGCGGCGGTACCGCGCGAGGATGACGGCGCAGGTGAGGTTCACCGCCAGTGCCCCGGCACCGGCGAGGGTGAGCGGTATGGGTGCCGGCGGCAACGGCAGCCATAGTTTGTTCCAGGCGGTCCACAGCGTCGCGAAGCCGGGAACGAGCAGGATGGCGGCCAGCACCATGCCGAGAAGCGCACGGCGCGGCGCGCTCCAGCCGAGCGCGACGAATATGAGCAGATTGATCGAGGCATCTTCCAGGAAATCGACGCTGTCGGCGAACAGCGATACCGACCCGATGGCGAGCGCGACCGCGAATTCGACCCCGAAATAGCCGAGATTGAGCAGCGCGACCACGAGCACGGCGCGGCGCAGCGTTGCATGGGCGGGGGAAGACATGTCGCGGAGTGTGCCAGATTGCCCGCGGCCACCAAAGCGACCGCGCCGCTGACTTGCTTCCGACCCGATCCGCTTGGTACGACCCACGCCGCGCCTTCGGGCAAGGTGGAGAACAGATGATGGCCGAGCCGCGCCGGTCCGCCGGCAACGATGCCAGCGATCGCGATGCCGGCGATCTTCTGGGCGCGCGCATGCTGATCGTGGAGGCGCGCTTCTACGAGGACATCGCCGACGCCTTGCTCGCGGGCGCCACGCGCGCGCTGGAAGAAGCCGGAGCGGCGTTCGATCGCGTGAGCGTGCCAGGCTCGCTCGAAGTGGCGCCCGCCATCGCCATTGCGCTCGACGCCGGCGAGCGCTCCGGCAAGCCTTACGAGGGCGCGGTTGCGCTGGGCTGCGTCATTCGCGGCGAGACGCTGCACTTCGAGATCGTATCGCAGGAATTGGCGCGCGCGCTGCTGGCGCTTGCGGTCGAGCGGCGCGTGCCGATCGGCAATGGCATCCTCACCGTCGACACCGACGCGCAGGCCTGGGCGCGGGCGCGTCCAGACGAGGCCGACAAGGGCGGCGACGCCGCGCGCGCCGCGCTCGCTCTCGTGCGGCTCAAGCGCCGCCTCGCGGCAGGTTGACCATGGCTGGGAACGGCGCGCGGAAAGACGAACGCAAGGCCAACCGCCGCGGCGCCGCCCGGCTCGCAGCCGTGCAGGCACTCTACCAGATGGACATCGCAGGCACCGGCCTCAACGATATCCTCGCCGAGTTCGAGCGCCATTGGATCGGCCGTGAAGTCGAAGGCGAGCAATATCTGCCGGCGGAGGCCGCGTTCTTCCGCGACGTGGTGTCGGGCGTGGTGCGAGAGCAGCGCAGCCTCGATCCCATGGTCGACAAGGTGCTGGCGCAAGGCTGGCCGCTCAAGCGCATCGAGGCGATCCTGCGGGCGGTGCTGCGCGCAGGGGCCTATGAGCTCTGGCACCGCAACGACGTGCCGGCGCGGGTCGTGGTTTCCGAATATGTCGACGTCGCCAATGCCTTCGTCGAGAAGGACGAGACCGGGATGGTCAACGCCGTGCTCGACCAGATCGCACGGCAATTCCGTGCCGGCGAGTTCGAGCGTGGGACACGATGATGCGCGGCCGCGGCAGGCCAGGCACCGCTATGGCCGCTGCGCGTCGCAATTCGGATCTTCCTTGATCCAGCAATCCGGGCGATAGATCGTTGAATTCGGCGAGAACGGCGCCGCCAGCTTGCCCTGGGGGGGATCGAAGGCTGACCAGGCAGAGTGCGACTGCGTGGCCAACAGGAAAGCGATCGTGAGGACAATTGCGTATTTCAGCATGACGGGCCTCCTTGTCTCGAGCCCCAATTCTTCGCGCCCCCGACGTCCAGTACGTTCGAACTCTAGCGAGGGATGCCGCGTCGTTCTGTGATCCGCGTCACACTATTGGCGAAAGACGAAGAAGCCCCGGGCGCGAGGCCCGGGGCTTTCACGCAAGAACGGCGATACGCGAAATCAGTAGCTGCCGTTCCGGGTGCCGGATTCCCGCTGCAGGTCGAACCGCACATTGGCATCCGGGTCGGAGCCGAGGTTCTGGTTGCCGATAATCACGCTGTTGCTCGACCGCGGAGCGGTCTGCGCGAGCGCAGGCGAAGCCACCGCAACGGCAAGCGCGGCAAGAGCGATGAGGGTTCTCATATCGGATACTCCCTTGTTCGAATTTCGATGAGGGATATGTGCGGCGCACCATGCAATGCTGCAACGCACAAGCCTGTGAGATGCACGGCCCGGCGCATTGACGCGATCGTGATGCGGAACTTTATGCGCCGTTCGCTCAGGACGTTGCGAACGGCAACGCGACCGGGCTGCGAAAATTCGAGGACGAGTTCCACCCAATCTCGGTGGCCGCAAGGTGGTATTCGGGCACGCGCGCGAGGAAACGTTTCATCGCGACCTCGGTGACGAGCCGCGCCATCTGACTGCCGAGGCAGAAATGCTTGCCGGCGCCGAAGCCGAGATGGCCTTGCGGCCGCCGCTGGACGTCGTAGACGTCCGGATTGGGGAATTTCCGCCAATCGCGGTTGCCGGAGCCGAAGGCGAGCGCCACCTTGTCGCCGGCCTGCATCTTCTGGCCGTGCAGCTCGGTCGTGCGCATGACCGTGCGCTTGAAGCGCTGCGCCGAGGTGTTGAAGCGTAGCGATTCCTCGATTGCCGTCTCCATCAGCGTGGGGTCCGCCACGATGCGGCGGCGGGCGTCGGGGTGATCGTGCAGATTGAGCGCCAACATGGTCATGAAGCTCGAGAGCGATTCCACCCCGGCCATGACGAAGGTTGCGGTCGTAAGCACGATCTCGCGCTCGCTCAGTCGGTCGCCGTCGATCTCGGCTTCGGCGAGGTGGGTGATGAGGTCATCGGTCGGCTTCGCCCGGCGCGCCGACACCTCTGCGGCGAGGAAGTCGCTGAGCTCCTTGAAAGCGGCGATGTGTTCGGCGTTGCGCCCCTTGACCGATTTGTCGGTGGAGACCGCGAGGATGACCTTGCGCCTGATATCGGCATGATCGCGTTCGGGCAGGCCCATGGTGCGGAAGAGGAGCCCGACGGTGATCTGGCTGGAAAAATCGTTGATGAACTCGAACGCCTTGCGCTCGCATATGCGGTCGAGCGAGCGATCGGCAATTTCGAGGGTCGGCGCGATGAGGTGCTCGATATTCTTGCGCACGAAGGCGGCCTGGCTCAGCGCCCGCAGGCGATCGTGACGGGGCGGGTCGGTCGTTCCGAGCGTGGCGCCGGCGCGGCCGGGAAGCTCGTCGATCATGTTGCCTTGCGAGGAGGAGAAGGTTTCCCAGTCGCGCGCCGCCTGCACGATGTCGTCGTAGCGCGAGAGGATCCACAATTGCCCGCTTTCGCTCCAGTAGCAGGGATGTCGCTCGCGCAGGACTTCGTAGTACGGGAAGGGGTTGGCATCGATTTCCGGCGAATAGAGATCGAATGCTTCCATCGTCGGGCTCGGGAAATCTTGCTTATTTTGGATGTGGCCGAGGCTATCATGGCGGCCGAGACCAGTCACTTGACCGATTGTTTGGGCGGCCGAGCGCCATGAGCAAGAAGCACGCAGTCGAATTGGGCGAGGATCGCCTGATCGCGCGCTATTTCAAGCCGCTCGCCAAACATCCGAGCGCGCTCGGGCTCGTTGACGACGCCGCGGCGATCGCGCCGCCGGCGGGATGCGATCTGGTGCTCAAGGCCGACGCCATCGTCGGCGGCGTGCATTTCTTTCCCGACGATCCGCCCGACACAGTCGCCAAAAAGGCGCTACGCGTGAATCTTTCCGATCTCGCCGCCAAGGGCGCCAAGCCGCTCGGATTTCTGCTGACCCTGGCGTTGCCGAAGGAGATCGGCGATGCGTGGCTGACGCCGTTCGCACACGGGCTCGGCGCGGACGCGGATGCCTTCGGCTGCCCGCTGTTCGGCGGCGACACGGTTCGAACGCCCGGACCGGTCATGGTTTCAATCGCGGTCTTCGGCGCGGTGCCGCACGGCAAGATGGTGCGTCGCGTCGGCGCCAGGCCGGGCGACCGGGTCGTGGTCACCGGCACCATCGGCGACGCTGCGCTCGGCCTGCTCTTGCGATGCGACGCCTCCGCGGCCAAGCGTTGGAGACTTGCCGGCGAGCAGGAGAAGCAGCTCGAGACCCGCTATCTGGTGCCGGAACCGCGCATCGGCGATAGCCGAGGCTCTCGGCGAGTACGCTTCGGCCGCCATGGACGTGTCCGACGGCCTTGCGGGCGATCTCGCCAAGCTCTGCCGCGCCTCCGGCGTCGCAGCCGACATCGAGGTTGCGCGCATTCCGCTCTCCGAGGCCGCGCGCGCCGCCGTCGCCAACGAGCCCGCGCGGATCGAGACCATCATCACCGGCGGCGACGACTTCGAGGTGCTGGCATGCGTGCCGGCGGGCAAGGTCGAGGCATTGCGCCGGGACGCGGCCGCGGCGGGCGTCGCGGTCACCGAGATCGGCACGGTCGCGGCCGGGGAGGGGGAGACGCGTTTTCGCGACCGCAAGGGCAAGCTGCTGGCGTTTGCGCGTCCCTCCTTCAGCCATTTCTGAGCGCCGCCGCCGTCAACCTGCTACCATCGACAGTCGAACCCGGTTCGAACCTGCCAGTTCGTTAAAGGCACTCGCAGTATAAGTTTTGCGGTGCGACATCAGACGACCCGACAGAGGCCGCGACGTCGCCCGACAAAATTGGGGAGGATACGCCATGTCCTTTGCTCACAAGGGATGGGAAGTGCTGTTGACATTGTTGGTGGCGTTGAGCCTCGGCGCAGATGCCGCCAAGTCCGCGCCCGCTCCCGGCGTCGGAACGAACCGTCATTCGCGTAGGCGCGGTCGTGGACCAGACCGGCGGCAGCACGTCGCCGCTCTATCGCGCGGCGATCGAGCTCGCCGCCAGGCAAATGAATGAAGCTCTCGACCGCAGCGACAGCCGGGTGCGGTTCGAGCTGGTGTTCGGAGATTCGAAGAGCAATCCCCCGTTCGCACAGTCCGAGGCGGTCAGACTCATCAATCAGGAGCGCGTGAAGGCGCTGGTCACCGACAGCAGCGGCGTCACCGTCGCGGTCAACAAGCTCAACTACGATCCGGGGAGCCTCGCGCAGCAAAAGGTCCCGATCACGTGTTTTCAGTGCTCGTCCAGCTTCATCAACGACGCCAATGTGACGGACTCCGACGGCATCACGCAGGCGGCGCAACGCGACCTCGACAACTGGCTGTTCCGGGTGTTTTACGTCGCCAAGTACGAAGCCGCCGTGCTGGTGCAAATCGCGCTGAAGGCGGACGAACGACGGCAAAGGGAACGGCGACGGCACCTTCAAGATCGGGATTTTCGCCGACGCCGGCCATCGCGCATTGGCCACCGGGATCGCGGCGGCTCTGCCGTCGCTCTACAAGGAGCCGTCATCGACCGAGCTCATCTACATGTCGACGCTCGACAAGATCGGCGCCGACTGGGCCAAGGTGGTCGACAACACCAACGAGACCACCGGCAAGACCGATGGCGCACCCGACGTCGTCATTGTCGCGATGCTGCCGCAGGCGGCGTCAGAAGCGATCAAGACCTACCGGCAGGGCGGCTATGCCATTCCGATCCTGTCGAACAACAGCTTCCGCCGGAACTACATCCTCAAGGCGATGGGCGCGGCGGCCAACGGCCTCGAGGGCAGCTCGGTCACGCTCGTCGACAAGAGTGCGTCGGGCCAGGCCTTCCTCGAGGCCTTCAAGGCGGCGACGGGACAATCTCCCGAAATGACGTCCTCGGGAGCGTACGATTGTGCCGTCACGCTCATGCTGGCGGCGCTGGTCGCGGAGAATGCCGCAAAGGCGAGCGACGTCAGCCCCGCCGACATTCGCCGCGGGCTCACCGCGATCAACGATCCCGCAGGGCAGAAAGTGCGGCCGACCGTCGAGGATTTCAGTGCGGCCATCAGGCTGATAGCGCAAGGCAAGCCCATCAACTACGAGGGCGCCTATGATTCGGACGATTGGGACGCCGCCGGCGACATGTTTCCGCCGCTGGTGCATTGGAAGGTGGAGAACGAGCAGTTCGTCGAATACGAGCTCTACCGTTGCAGTCCGCAACAGCCGCTCTGTCCGGCCAAATAGGAACCGTCGGCCATTCATCCCGGCCGACGCACAGAGAAGACCACCCCATGGACGATACGACTGCTGCGATCCGGCCGGCGGCCGAGATCTATACGCCGGCCGACAATCCACGCTTCCTCAAGCTGCATCGCCGCTTTCCCGCCGTCGCCTATCTGCGCGAGCATGCCCGCCGGCACGCGCCGAGCTTCGCCTTCGAATACATGGATGGCGGAGCGGGTGCCGACGGCGGCATTGCCCGCAACTGGAGCGCGCTTGATGCGGTTGAGCTGGTGCCGCGCTACGGCGTCACCACGGCCTTGCCGCCGGTCGATGTCGAGCTCTTCGGCAAGCGCTACTCGGCCCCGATCGGCGTTGCTCCCATGGGGGGGCCCTCCATCGTGTGGCCCGGGGCCGACCAATATCTCGCCGCCGCGGCGCAGCGCGCGCGCGTGCCCTATACGCTCGGCCTGGTCGGCGGGATGACGGTCGAGCGCGCCGCCGAGATCGCCCCCGACGTGCTCTGGTTCCAGCTCTATCGCTGCTCCCGCAACGAGCATGCGATCGGCTTCGATCTTCTTCGCCGCGCCGAAGCCGTCGGCGTGCACGTTCTGGTTCTCACCCTCGATGTGCCGGTGCGCACGACCCGCCCGCGCGAGGTCGCGGCCGGCATCACCTCGCCGTTTCGTCCGGACCTGCGGATGCTCGCCGGCATTCTGGCCTCGCCCGGCTACCTCAAGTCGCTGTGGACGCATGGGCAGCCGCGCTTCGGGAATCTCAAGCCCTACACCGCCGACACCGCGAACGTGAACGAGGTCGCGGCCTTCGTGCGACGTGAGATGGGCGGCGCCTTCACCTGGGAGGAGGTGGCGCGCTATCGCGAGCGCTGGAAGCGTCCCCTGGTGGTGAAGGGAATCCTTCATCCGGCCGACGCCGAAACGTGCGTGTCCCTCGGGGTCGACGGCATCGTGGTGTCGAACCATGGCGGACGCCAGGTCGAGGGTCTGCCGGCGCCGATCGATGTGCTGCCGGCCATTGCCCGCGCCGTCGGCGGGCGCGCGACGGTGATGCTCGACAGCGGCGTGCGCTCGGGGCTCGACGTCGTGCGCGCGATCGCGCTCGGCGCCGACGCGGCCTTCGCCGGCAAAGCCTTTCTATGGGGCCTGGGCGCGCTCGGCGCCGAGGGGCCGGGCCATGTCATCGATCTCATGATCGAGGAGATGAAGTCGGCGTTCGGCCAGATCGGCGCGCTGCGCCCGATCGAGGCGCGCTCGGCAGCGATCCGCCATCCCGGCGCGCTGCACCTCTGATCTGCGTTTCCGGTATTGTGTTCATTCCCGGATCTGCGGCTAAGAGGAAAAACTGTTCTATACGGAATCCCCCTTCGGAGCACGGAAATGTCGGCTCTTGCTGCCGAAACGGTCGGAGACGCGCTCGCCGGCGATCGCCTTGCCCGCCGCAACGCGCTGGTGCTGGCGGTGACGCAGGCGCTCGCCGGCGGCAACAACACGGTGCTGGTCGCGACTGCCGGCATCGTCGGCACCATGCTGGCCCCGGACAAGGGATTGGCGACGCTTCCGATCAGCATCTTCGTCCTCGGCATGTGGATGGGGACGCTGCCGATCGGGGTGCTGGCGCGGCGGCTGGGCCGACGCAACGCGCTGCAGATCGGCACCGCCTGCGGCGTGCTCAACGGATTGATCTGCTGCCTCGCCGTGCTGCAAGGCTCGTTCCTGCTCTTCAACGTCGGCGCCATGTTCGGCGGCTTTTATGCCTCGGCCCATCAGTCCTATCGCTTTGCCGCTGCCGACACGGCGAGCGACGAGTTTCGGCCCAAGGCGATTTCCTGGGTGCTGCTCGGCGGCGTCCTTGCCGGGGTCGTCGGCGCGCAACTCGTCATCGCGACTCAGGATTTGTGGCCGCCCTATCTTTTCGCCGCGACCTATCTCGGCCAGTCCACCCTCGCCTTGATCTCGGCAGGCGTGCTCATGTTCGTGAACATACCGAAGCCGCTGCCGCGCTCGGTCGCGGGGGACGGCCGCCCGCTGTCGGAGATCGCACGGCAGCCGCGCTTCGTCGTGGCGGTCGCATGCGGGGTCGCCTCCTATGCGATGATGAACCTGGTCATGACCTCGGCGCCGCTCGCCATGGTGATGTGCAACCACACGATCACCCAGGCGGCGCTTGGCCTGCAGTGGCACGTGCTCGGCATGTACGCGCCGAGCTTCATCACCGGCACGCTCATTTCCCGCTTCGGGATCGAGCGTGTCACCGGCGTGGGCCTCGCTCTCATCGTCGTTGCAGCCTTGATCGGGATCGCCGGCATTTCGCTCTGGCATTTCTGGATCGGGCTGGCGCTGCTCGGCGTGGGGTGGAATTTCGCCTTCATCGGCGCGACCACCATGGTGACGCAGTGTCACCGCCCGAACGAGCGCAACAAGGTTCAGGCCTTCAACGATTTCCTCGTGTTCGGCACGATGGCGATCGCCTCGTTCTCCTCGGGCCAGCTGTTGGCGAGCTTCGGCTGGGCCACCGTGAACGAGGTGGTGTTCCCCGTGGTGCTGGCCGCGGGCGCGCTGCTGCTGTGGAGCGCGCTGCGCGGGCGCACACCACCTGACGTACGGGAGCGAACCGCCTCGACGGCGTAGGTCGACCGGCTGGATCGGGCAGGGGCCGTACGCTCGCCGGGATGGATATCAAACCGACGGCGTCGCTGCGCCGGCATTTACCAAACACGCGCTTGGTTCGGCGATGCATCTTGCCCGCAAGATCGAAAAGTTTCATCTGCTTCTTCGATCACCGCGGATCGAGAGTGTCGAGGGATCAACGGAGCCTAGTGCGTAAGGAGAAGGCGATGAAAACCCTATTGGCTGCGATTGCCATGTCGGCAGCTTTGGTCGCAACCGAGGCGTCGGCGCAAGGCGTCAATCTGACCGGTCCCTATCGGTGCATGCAGGGTTGCCTATCGACCCGGCCGGGGCTTGCCTTCATCACGCAGAATGGCTGGGAGCTCAACGTGGTGAACGATGCCGGCCAGCCCTCGCGAGGCTGGGTGGACTATCCGGGTCGCGTCTGGATCGACCGGGCCAATATGGGCGCGATCTATTCTCCGGACGGCATGACCGTTCAATTCGACAACGGAACGATCTGGCAGCGCGTGGTGGAGCCGCCGCCTGCGCCTCCCCCGCCTCGCCGCCGCCGCTGACCCAAGCCGGAACCTCCGCGCGCGGAGCTGCTGCCCCGGAAGACTCCCAGAGGACTTGCGGGCGGCGGCATACTTGGCGTCATTGTCGCAGGCCTCATTGGAATCCTCGCGTCGATCCTTACATCAGGTAGCGCGCACGGCCGGTCTTTGACCGCGCCGGGGGTTCGAGACATATTTGAGACCGGACATGCGGCACGCGGGGCCGTCAAACCTGAAGAAGGTCGGCCATGAACGGTGATCTGCCTCAGAAGCCTAAACGCATCGGGCCCACTGGACTTCTGAACCTGGCAGTGGTTGCGGTCATTGCGGGCGCTGCGCTCGTCTCGGCTTGCAGCCAGCAGTCGGACTCGCAGCAGACTGCGGCCCAGCAGCAGCAACAGGCCGCGGCCGACGAGCAAGCGCGCAAGGAGGCCGACGAGAAGGCCTGGACCGAGGCGGCGAGTGCCGGGACCGTCGCAGCCTTCAACACGTATCTCCAGAACTTCAGCGCGGGCGCGCATGTCGGGGACGCCCAACAGCGCATCGCCGCGCTCAACGAGCAGGCGCGCAAGCAGGCGGACGAGAGGTCCTGGGCTGACGCGGAGCGCGCCGGTACCGTGGCGGCATTCAATTCGTATATTCAGACCTTCGGCGCGGGCGCGCATGTCGCCGAGGCGCGCCAGCGCATTGCCGCGCTCAACGAGCAGGCACGCAAGCAGGCGGACGAGAAGGCCTGGGCCGACGCGGTGCGCGCCAATACCTCCGCCGCATTCAACGGATATCTCCAGGGCTTCAACGCAGGGGCGCACGCGGCCGAGGCGCGCCAGCGCGTCGCCGCGCTCGACGAGCAGGCACGCAAGGACGCCGAAGAGAAGGCCTGGGCCGATGCATCGGCGGCCGGGACCGCCGCGGCATTGAACGCTTATATCGAGAAGTTTGGTTCTGGCGCGCACGCGGCTGAGGCGCGCCAGCGCGTGGCCGCGCTCCAGGAGCAGACTCTGCAAGGATGCCGACGAGAAGGCCTGGAACGAGGCGGTGGGCGCCAATACCTCCACGGCTTTCAATACCTATATTCAGAACTTCGGCACCGGCGCGCATGTCGCGGATGCCCGTCGGCGTCTTGCCGCGCTCGAGTTCGCTGGCGCGCAAGGAGGTGCCGGTCGTCGACATCAACAAGACCTGCAAGGCCGCGGCCGGTGCCATGGTCAGTCTGATGGGCGGGACGACGGCGGACCAGGACATCAAAGGATGTCTCGACTCCGAGCAAAGGGCCCGCGACCAGATCGTCAAGGACCGGGCGACGTATTCGTCCGCCGACCGGGCGCAGTGCATGCGAACGAATGTCTATCTCCCGAGCTATGTGGAATGGCTCACCTGCCTTGAGATGAATCGCGACGTGCGCAAGATGCAGCGGGAACAGCCGCCCATGACGGGCTCCTCGCGGCTGCCGACGGTGAAGCCGGCCGTCAACTGGTGAAAAGCGCAGCAATGGTGCGGATCGCGTCCCGCCTGCAATTCCGGCTAGTGTCCCGATTCCGAAGTTCGCATCATTGTGCGGCACCCTCGTTTGCGAACTTCGGAATCGAGGGACACTAGCAACTTATTGATCTAGTGTGGCTTTGGTTCAGAAGTCCGCATTTCGGACTCGCCGCGGGAATGATGCGGACTTCTGAACCGCCACACTAGGTGCCGGCGGCCTGCGCCCTGAGAATCCAACAAAATCGGGCATTTTCGATCGTTGCGTCGCGGGGCCGTTTTTGGCAATGTCCGCGCCACTTTAGGCCGGGCCATGGGCGACATATCGGGGCTCGGCGCCGTGGCGTCCGGGCATTTCGCCCGGCACGCTTCATCAAACCGGGGTTCCAATAATGACAGCTCTTTGGCTGATCGTCCTGTGTGGCGTGCTCGCCATTCTCTACGCCGTCTGGGCGATCCGCTCGGTGCTCGCAGCCGATCCCGGTAACCCCCGGATGCAGGAGATCGCGGCCGCCGTGCGCGAAGGTGCGCAGGCCTATCTCAAGCGCCAATACACTACGATCGGCATCGTCGGCGTCGTGATCTTTTTCATCCTTGCCTATTTCCTCGGCTGGCTGGTGGCGGTCGGGTTCCTGATCGGCGCGGTGCTGTCCGGTGCGGCCGGCTTCATCGGCATGAACGTGTCCGTGCGTGCCAACGTGCGCACCGCCCAGGCGGCGATTTGTTCGCTCGCGGACGGGCTCGAGCTGGCGTTCAAGGCGGGCGCCATTACCGGGCTCCTGGTCGCCGGCCTCGCGCTGCTCGGCGTCACCATCTATTTCGGCTTCCTCGTCGGCACGCGCCACATGGCGCCCGACGACCGCACCGTGATCGACGCGCTGGTGGCGCTCGGCTTCGGCGCGTCGTTGATCTCGATCTTCGCTCGTCTCGGCGGCGGCATCTTCACCAAGGGCGCGGACGTGGGCGGCGACCTCGTCGGCAAGGTCGAGGCGGGCATCCCGGAGGATGATCCGCGCAATCCCGCGACCATCGCCGACAATGTGGGCGACAATGTCGGCGATTGCGCCGGCATGGCGGCCGACCTGTTCGAGACCTACGCGGTGACGACGGTCGCCACCATGGTGCTGGCGGCGATCTTCTTCAGGAGCGCCGGCCCCGACGTGGTGCTCAAGATGATGACCTATCCGCTCGCCATCGGCGGCATCTGCATCATCACCTCCATCATCGGCACGTTCTTCGTCAAGCTCGGCGCCAACCAGTCGATCATGGGCGCGCTCTACCGCGGCCTCATCGTCACCGGCGTGCTGTCGCTCGCCGGCGTTGCGCTGGTCACCTATCTTCTGGTCGGCTTCCGCTCCGTGCCGGGGCAGTCCTATAGCGGCACGAACCTGTTCCTGTGCGGCGTGGTCGGGCTCCTCGTGACCGGGCTGATCATCTGGATCACCGAATACTATACCGGCACGAATTTCCGCCCGGTGCAGTCGATCGCCAAGGCCTCGGTCACCGGCCACGGCACCAACGTGATCCAAGGATTGGCGGTTTCGCTCGAGGCGACCGCGCTTCCCGCCATCGTCATCATCGTCGGCATCCTGGTCACCTACAAGCTCGCCGGCCTGTTCGGGATCGCCATCGCGGTGACGACCATGCTGGCGCTCGCCGGCATGATCGTGGCGCTCGATGCCTTCGGGCCGGTCACCGACAATGCCGGCGGCATTGCCGAGATGGCCGGGCTGCCCAAGGAGGTGCGCAAATCGACCGACGCGCTCGATGCGGTCGGCAATACGACCAAGGCCGTGACCAAGGGCTATGCCATCGGCTCGGCCGGTCTCGGCGCGCTCGTGCTGTTCGCGGCCTATAACGAAGATCTGAAATACTTCATCGCCAACGCGGCGAGCTATCCGTACTTCCAGGGCGTGCAGCTCGATTTCTCGCTCAACAACCCTTACGTGGTGGCCGGGCTCCTGTTCGGCGGCTTGCTGCCGTATCTGTTCGGCGCCATGGGCATGACCGCGGTCGGTCGCGCGGCGTCGGCGATCGTGGAGGAGGTGCGCCGGCAGTTCCGCGAGAAGCCGGGCATCATGCAGGGCACCGACAAGCCCGATTACGGGCGCGCCGTCGACCTGCTCACCCGTGCCGCGATCAAGGAAATGATCATTCCCTCGCTGCTGCCGGTGCTCTCGCCGATCGTGGTCTATTTCCTGATCTACTGGATCGCCGGCGGCGGCGCGGTCGGCAAGTCGGCGGCATTTTCCGCGGTCGGCGCCATGCTGCTCGGCGTGATCGTCACCGGTCTGTTCGTCGCGATCTCGATGACCTCGGGCGGCGGCGCCTGGGACAACGCCAAGAAGTTTATCGAGGACGGCCACTACGGCGGCAAGGGCTCGGAGGCGCACAAGGCGGCCGTGACCGGCGATACCGTCGGCGATCCCTACAAGGACACGGCCGGTCCCGCGGTCAATCCGATGATCAAGATCACCAATATCGTGGCGCTGCTGCTGCTCGCCGTGCTTTCGCACTGGCGTTAGAGCATGTTTCAATGAAATGGAATCAGCGCGAGCAGCAAACTCGGTGGGCTTTACACGCCGCCCGCGCAACGCGCTCCTACCCTCCCCTCGTGGTGGGGTCGACCGCCGAAGCGAAGCGAAGGCGATCGGGGTGGGGCTCGTAGTTGTTGCGCGAAGCGCGTTCAGCAACGACGACCCCCACCGCCACCGATCCCCGCTCGCGGGCTTGCCGACTGCGAAGTACGGGCGTGACCCGGGCAGGCCCGGGTTTCGTGGGAAGGGAGCACACCGAGTCCGTTGCAGCGGTAATCGAGTCCAACGGGACGCGCGCTAGAAAATTTTGAACATCGCGTTGATGTAGGCGTAGTCCTTGCCGCCGGTCGGCGTGGTGCGGCTCACGAAATCGAAGACCTTGCCGTCCTTCAGACCGTAATTGGCGAGCCGCTCGACCCGGCGATTGCGGTCGAAGTAGATGGCGATGACCCGCTGGTCGACCACCTGTTTGCGGCATGAAACCGATCGGCCGCTCGGCGCGCTGGGAGATGTAATAGAACGCCTCGCCGCTCACCGTCGCCACCGTGGACGGCGTGCCCAGCACGATCAGGACCTGCTCCTGGGTGGATCCGATCGGGATCTGCTCGAGCGCGCCGTCGGGCACGATATAGCCGCGCTGGTAGGTCTCCGAGAAGCAGCCGCCGAGCAACACGCCGAGCGCCACCATGACCGCGATCTTGGCGGCTGCCATACGAGGCGGGCGCATCGGTTTGTTCATACGGCTCGCAATCCCCACATGCCCTGTTGCATTCGCCGGCGCGTTGACGTACCCGGCGCAAGTACCCTTTACCAGCCGGGCCCTGCACGCGGCCGCGGGCCGCCGAGCTAACCCGATGATATTGCGCCTGTTTCGCCGCACCCCGCGGGACGATACCATCGCCTGTCTCTATGGCACGATCGTGGCACAGGCGCGGCTGCCGGCGTTTTACCAATGTTATGGTGTCCCGGATACGGTTAACGGCCGGTTGGAGATGATCATGCTCCATGCCGTGCTGGTCCTGCGGCGGCTGGAGGACGACGCGGCGCCGGTCCGTGCGCTCGGGCAGGGGCTTTTCGACCAGTTCTGCCGGGATATGGATGAAAGCATGCGCGAAATGGGGGTGGGCGACCTTGCCGTGCCGCGCAAGATGCGCCGGGTCGGGCAAGCCTTCTATGGCCGGCAGGCCGTCTATCGGGCGGCCCTGGCGGCGCCTGACGAGCAGCCGCTTGCCGCAGCCCTTCAACGCAATGTATTTGCCGGCGCATCGCAACCCGAAGCGGCCTCCCGGCTGGCGGCCTATGTGCGCGAGACCGTGCGCCGGCTTGCCGCTCAGGATGGATTTGAGCGGGCGCAGTTTGCCTTTCCCGATCCCCAACAGGTGTTGCTGCGCGCGTGACGAACAGGGATGGGAGCATGACCAGGGTCGAACGCATGTCCGAACGCGGTTGGAGCGTACCGCTCGCAGTGAGCGAGGTGCCCGCGACCGGACGGCACCTCGATCTCGTTGCCGACGAGCGGGTGCGAGCGGCCGTCGCCAAGATCGCCGGCCTCATCGCCCTGCCGCGCCTCGCGGCGAGCTTCGACGTCTCGCCACATGGCGGCGGCGGATTGCACGTGGTCGGCCGCGTGTCGGCGACCGTCGGCCAGATCTGCGTGGTCACGCTCGAGCCGATCGAGAATGAGATCGACGAGCCGATCGACGTCGTCTTCGCGCCCGTCAACGCGCCCTCGCTCGGACCTGGCGGCGGCGAGATCGAGGTACCGATCGAGGATGCGCCGGAGCCGCTCGTCGGCGGCACGGTCGATCTCGGCGCGATCGCGACCGAGTTCCTGGTCCTCGGCCTCGATCCCTATCCGCGCAAGCCGGACGCCGTCTTTCACGCGCCCCCGAACGGCGATGATTCCGCGCATGCATTCGCGGCGCTCGCCGCGCTGAAGAAGGGGAAGAGCGGCAGAGCAGGGGTGATTGTGCCACCCCCTGTTGTGCGTCCCGCTCACACGGTAATGTCGCGCCATGCCCCATAAAGTCCGTATTGCGCTCGACGCCATGGGGGGTGACCATGGGGCAGCGGTGGTCGTTCCGGGGGCCGAACTGTCGCTCATCCGCCATCCCGGTATCGAGTTCCTGCTGTTCGGCGACCGTGCGGCCGTCGAGCCGCTCCTTGACGCGCGCCCGCTGCTCAGGGCGGCCTCGCGGCTCGTGCACACCGAGGTTGCGGTCCAGATGCACGACAAGCCCAGTCAGGCGCTGCGCAAGGGCCGCCGGAAATCCTCGATGTGGCTTGCCGTCGATGCCGTAAAGCGGGGGGAGGCGGACGTGGCGGTTTCCGCCGGCAATACCGGGGCCTTGATGGCCACGGCGAAGATCGACCTGCGGACCATGGCGGGCATCGACCGCCCGGCGATCGCCGCCATCTGGCCGACGCTGCGGGGCGAGTTGATCGTGCTCGATCTCGGCGCCTCGATCGGCGCCGATGCCAGGCATCTCGTCGATCTCGCCGCCATGGGCAGCGCCATGGCGGGAGTGCTATTCGGTCTCGCGCGGCCGACCGTCGGACTCCTCAACATCGGGGTGGAGGAGGTGAAGGGGCTCGAGGAGGTGCGCGAGGCCGGCCAGATGCTGCGCGCCGGCCAATGGCCGCAGTTCGAATATGTTGGCTTCGTCGAGGGCGACGATATCGGGAAGGGAACGGTGGATGTGGTGGTGACCGAAGGCTTTTCCGGCAATATCGCGCTCAAGGCTGCCGAGGGCACCGCACGCCAGCTTGGCCAGTATCTCAGGCGCGAGATCAACCGCACGTGGGTGAGGCGACTCGGCTATCTGTTGGCGCGGGGCGCATTCCGCGCGCTCAGCGACAAGATGGATCCGCGCAAGTCGAACGGCGGTGTTTTCCTCGGCCTCAACGGCATCGTCATCAAGAGCCACGGTGCCACTGACCCCGAAGGCTTCGCCTGCGCGATTGATATCGGCTACGACATGGTGCGCCACGATTTGCTCGCCAAGATCGGCCAGACCCTGACGCGCCACCCGCGCCCGGCTGCTCCGCCAGTCGCCGTCGGGGGGGCAGCCTCGTGACCATGGTGCGGTCCGTGGTGCTGGGCTGCGGCAGCTATCTGCCCAGCCGGGTCCTCACCAATTCCGAGCTGTCACGGATGGTGGACACCTCCGACGAATGGATTACGCAGCGCACCGGCATTCGCGAGCGGCACATCGCGGCGGAGGGTGAAAACACGTCGGACATGGCGGTGGCTGCCGCGCGCGCTGCGCTGGCCAGCGCCGGCGTCACCGCGCAATCGATCGATCTGATCGTGCTCGCGACCTCGACCCCCGACAACACCTTTCCGGCGGCGGCGGTGGCGGTGCAGGCCGGCCTTGGCATCACCCATGGTGCCGCCTTCGATCTGCAGGCGGTATGCTCGGGCTTCGTGTTCGGGCTGGCGACCGTCGACGGCTTGCTCAAGACCGGCGCATTCAAGCGTGCGCTGGTGATCGGCTCGGAGACCTTCTCGCGCATCCTTGACTGGAACGACCGCACGACCTGCGTGCTGTTCGGCGACGGTGCGGGCGCGGTCATCCTGGAGGCGCAAGGCGAGCCCGGCTCACGCGAGGATCGTGGCATCCTGACGAGCCATCTGCGCTCGGATGGGCGCCACAAGGCCAAGCTCTATGTCGATGGCGGCCCATCCTCGACGCAGACCGTCGGGCACCTTCGCATGGAAGGCCGCGCCGTCTTCAAGCATGCCGTGGCGATGATCACCGACGTGATCGAGGATGCTTTCAAGGCAACCGGCTATACCGCCAAGGATATCGACTGGTTCGTGCCGCACCAGGCCAACAAGCGAATCATCGACGACAGCGCGAAGAAGCTCGGCATCCCGCCGGAAAAGGTGGTGACCACCGTGGACAAGCACGGCAACACCTCGGCCGCCTCGATCCCGCTCGCGCTCACCGCCGCGGTGGCAGATGGCCGTATCAAACGGGGCGATCTGGTCATGCTGGAAGCCATGGGCGGAGGCTTCACCTGGGGGGCGGTGCTGCTGCGCTGGTGACACCGGTGCCTCAAATCTCCCCTTCACGCCCCGTTGACCGTTTCGGATCAAGCTAATATCGTCTGATAATTCAGAGAGATATCTTGATCGCCGTAGGCGGGGCTGGCGATGACAGGCAAAACGGTCACACGCGCGGATTTGTGCGAGGCGGTCTACCAGAAGGTAGGGTTGTCCCGCACCGAATCGGCCACACTGGTCGAGCTCGTTCTGAAGGAGATCACCGACTGCCTGGAGCGCGGCGAGACGGTGAAGCTTTCATCCTTCGGCTCGTTCGTGGTGCGCAAGAAGGGTCAAAGGATCGGGCGTAACCCCAAGACCGGCAAGGAGGTGCCGATCTCGCCCCGCCGGGTCATGGTGTTCAAGCCGTCCGCGATCCTCAAGCAGCGCATCAACTCCGACGCCAACGGACGGAAATAGCGCAACGCATGGCCGAGGGGAGCAGAGCGGCGTTGGACAAGGCACCGGACGCTTTCCGCACCATCAGCGAAGTGGCGGCGGAGCTCGACGTTCCGCAGCATGTGTTGCGGTTTTGGGAAAGCCGCTTCCACGAGATCAAGCCGATGAAGCGCGGCGGCGGGCGCCGCTACTATCGCCCGGACGACCTCGATCTTCTGCGCGGCATTCGCCACCTCCTCTATGGTGAGGGCTACACCATTCGCGGCGTTCAGCGTCTCCTGCGCGAGCAGGGCGTGCGTTTCGTGCAGCAGGTCTGGCAACCGGGCGCGCCGCAGCCGATCCACCAGCCTGCCGAGGACGATGAGCCGGTCGCCCATGTCGGAGCGGCCGAGGGTGCAAGCGCGCCGCGCCTGCAGGGTGCTGACGACGGCACGCGCGCGGCGAGTTCGCAAGACCTGACCCCCGTGGCGCCGCGTCTGGCCGCGCCCCCAGTGGCCGGTCTTGAGCGCCCAAGCCTTGCGCCCCCAAGCCTTGCGCGCCCAAGCCTTGCGCGCGAGGACGTGCAGAAGCTCCAGGCCACTCTCCGCGACCTCACCGAGTGCCGCAGGCTGCTTGACGCCGCGCTGGCGGAGAAAATCTGATCCTTGCGCTCGCGCTCATGTTCGGACGCGTCCGTGATCGCGCGTGTGCATCCCGGCTCGAGAGCGCGTGCACTCAATAGTCCGGGCGGCTCATGCGGCCGAGAAACCAGCCGACTGCGAGTGCAACGGCGACCGCCGTGTAAGGTCGGTTCTCGATCGTGCTGCGGATCGCCTCTTCCAGCGGTGCCGCGCGCTCCTGCACCACCTTCGCGGCGTCCGTGGCAGCGTCGCGCGCCTGGCCGTAGAGATCCTGGGCGGCACCCGCCGCCTGCTTGATCTTGCCTTCCACCTGGCTCTGCACGTCGCCGGTGACGCGCCCGAAGCCCTCCTCGACCTGGCCGCCGATATTCCTGGCGGTCCCGGCCACACGATCCTGGTTCATTGCAATATCCTCCTGCAAAGGTTCCACCGTTCAACAATCGAAGCATCATTTGGTTCAGGCTGGGGCAGCAGGGGTGCCTCGGTCCGGCCACTATGCCGCATCGCTCAGGAGGTGCCCTCCCGATGCCGCCGCGGTCACCGGGTGCGCCATCGGAAAGATTTCAAGCTTCACGTATTCATCATGGTTGGTGTTGATCACGAAGAACCGCTTGTCGGGATACATGAGCTTGCAGTCGCGCATGGCGGAGATCGCCAGCACGACGTTGTTGGGATCGTCGTCGGACATGCCGAACCGGTGCGGCGGCTCCGCGCCATGACGGGTCAGCGCGGTCTTGACGGCATCCTTGATCGCGAGCTTCTTGATCGACGGAACGGTCATCGCCGGGTCGTCCGCGCCGAGCCGCGCGCGCACGCCTTGGTTCGTCACGGTGTAGATTCCCAGGATCGGTGGAACTGCGCGCAGGAATCCGCGTCCGACGAGCTCGTGGAGGCCTGCTTCGATCGTTGCGGGCTCGTGCCCGCGCGCGGTCACCATCGCGATCGGTCGTTGCCGGTCCGCGGCGTGCACGAGCAGCGGCCACGAGGGGCCGCGCCAGGATGTCGAGCCTGACGATATCACCCCCACGAGATCCTTGATGAAAGGCTGATCTGCGACGGGAGCACCCGCCCGGTCCCTGAAGTCGCGAAAGGTCTCCTCCCGGACCGCCCACGGTTGCCACTTTCCGGAGCGGCCCAATTGATTCTGAATCGCGGCAAACTCGCCCGAGCTGACGGATTGCTCCGTCCGGCTTTCTGCGTTCCAAAGATACAGTCTGGTCGGCAGAAAGAGCAGGTTGTCGTCGATGTCGAAGAAATAGAAGCTGACGCTGCCATCGCCGTCTGCCATTGCCCATCTCCCTTGATTGCCCCCTGGATCGGCCGAGCCTGCGCCTCGTCGACAACACGTCCATGACAACTCTAGGGATGCTTTCGAGGATTGTGGCGGGCCAAGTCTAACTCTATCGTCAACACTCGAACAGCAAGTCAGCGTGCCCAAAGTCTGCCGCACACTCGCCGCCCCGCCTTGGAAATCCCCTCCTGGATTTTCCAAACGGGTGGTAGGCTGCCCCAGCAGACCACTCATCCCGCAATGCCGGCCGCCAATATCCGTGAACGTGAAACATGCGGACGCACGAAGAGCGGTTTCTGTCCTCCGATGGTGCCTACAGCATGATCCGGAAAAGTGGGTACCGGTTTTCCGAAAAGATCATGCTCAAACAAAAAGCTAGAGCGTGATTGCGACTCAACCTAAAGCAATCACGCTCTAGCATCGCGATCCAGTTGAGGATCGTGCCCTTGGCCGCTGCGAGAAGCGGCCAAAGACGTCCTCTCGGTGCAGCGGCTTTCATTGGAATCTGGCAAACTCCGTGTTGGCCAGGGTTGCCGCCAATGCAATGGCCTTTTGATCAAATGAAATGGCGAACAGGCGGACAAGGGGCGCACCCGCCGATGCTTTGGTCAGGGGGACCTTGATCGAGAACTGCGCCGGACGGAGCCCGTCGCCGTAACCGGCCTCGATGTCCTTTCGCGGTCCGATAGGTACCGTCCGAGCGACGACAGCGCCATCTGTAGCGGCGACGATCGTGAGTGCCGGCCTGTTGCTACGGAGGTCGCCGGCCCAGCCAGCGATTTCGGCCGCGCCCTCGAGTTCCATAACCGCCTCGATGGCTCCGCCAGTGCTATCGATTATCGGATAGCGCAAACCGTCAACGACAACAGCACCCCCTTCAACCCAACCGTCCACGGCATGTTCCTGCACTGCATGAATGTCAAACTCGGCAGCATACCGTTCGAGCATCTGCAGGATGGCGCGTCCAGTCGCAGATTTTGGCTTCGCACTACGGCAAAGCCAAAGCGCTTCCTTCGGAATATACGGCATTCCCACGATAGCCTTGGCCGCAGCCTCCAGGAGCAGGTCGCTACGCTGAGCGCGGCGCACCGTGTCGAACAGATCGAGAAATGCGGCCCCGCCACTCGGGTCTGGACCGGTCACGGCGGCTTCCGCGGCCCGAAATCGACTGAGGGGTTGCGCCGCTTCGCACAAGCAGCATCTCCGCCCTGCTGCGCTGTCCCGGGTGGAACGCCTTGAACTCGGTAGACCAGTCCGGCCCCATTGTCGGTGCGGCAAAGTTCATCATTTCCAAGCGGTCTGAGATCGGCTGAGCGAAGTTGTTGAATGAATAGAACAGGCGCGCGTTGGAGCGTTCAATTTTCTCCGTGTAGAACGCGACGTAATCATCGCTCATCTCCTGCATTGACCCGGTATTGACGATGAGATCCGGTGCGGAAAGTACAGCATCGATGTTGTGGATGGGGCAGAGCACGAGACGCGGCCCCGCTCCGGCGGTGAGAGCCTCGTTTTCATGCACGTAAACAATGTCAAGTTTCGGCAATGCCGCGCGGAGGTAGACTTCTGCGTAGAAAAGGCTCTCAGGAAAATCTACGTCAATGTAGGTCTCGGGCCGATGCAGCCCATTCGTCATCCAGACCCGACCCGGAGCCCCGTAGCCGCCGCCGATTTCCAGAGTGGTCATCGGTCGGCAATGGCGTACGACTGACATGATAACTCGCATGTGCCAGAGCAATGGCATGCTTACGCTGCGTCCCCTAAGCGTGGTCAGCGTCTCCGCTGTTGAGAGCGGCGTTTCCGCGAAGCTCGGAATGTGCTTGGAAAATTCAGGGAACAGGGTCTCGCAAACGAGTTCGAGGGATCGTGCGTTCTCTTCCAGGACCGCTCCGGTTAGGCGCGTCTCGAAACCGGTGTTCGCTAGCTGGACGTAGTGAATAACTTCCTCAGGAGTTCGAAACCTGCCGATCATGACCCGGGCGTGGCTACAGTAATTCTCCCAGCGGCCTCCAGGACGCGGCAGAGCCTTCGTTCCACTCTCCTCACCTGCGCGTCTCAGATTTACGCGGGCGATATCGAGGATTTCTGAATGCATGCGCCCCCAACTCCTTGAAAACGCGCTTTTCGAGCTCGCGACTTTGGAGACGCAGTCCCACGTGCTGAGTTGCAATGCCGCTCAAAGTCCCGAACGTTGCAGGGCCCGAGACATCCGGAAAAGTGTGGAGATAAAGATCATCCTTCGCCACAGTGTTGGTCGGAGCGCCGAGATTTGCTAGCTTTTTGCCTGCGCATTAAAATGCTTGTCTTTTTTTAGCGCGAAGTGTCTCACTTGTGTACTCGGAATGTGTACTTGCAGTTCAACGGCCTGTCTACGGTTGAAATCGAGGACCATCAGCTCGCTACGTCAGGACGCTCCTGTGCACCGTCATTTGCCCAAAAGGGCAGCGGCCAGACGCGCGGCATCCAATGTTCCTGCTTGAGGGCGGATGCCGCAGGCCAGGTCGCCGGCGCGACCGTAATCTCTCCACCCTGCCTTACTGAGCATCGCCGCGATCTTTTCCATTCCCGAGATGCGTCACCAACGACGACGTGGTAGGTCGGCGTAAAGACGTTCGCGAATAGCCTGATCTCCGCCACGAGCATAAACCGCCCGGGGCTGCCCTCGGTGCTGCCGAAGCCGACGGTGCTGAGCCGGTATCCGACTGTTTCCGGCTCCGCGATTTCGAAAGTGCCACCGACAACGTAGGACGGATTCTTCCGGTCGCCCATGACGTAGGGCAGGCAGATGGGCCGAAAATCCCCGGGATCGAGCATGGTGAGCAAGTGACAATAGCCGATCTTCGCCAGCAGGCGCGCGAAGCTCTCTGGCATGTGCCGGACTTTTGCTGTGAGCGGCACCCCGAATTTTTGCTGGAAGGCCTTGGCCTTAACGTCGTCCTGCACCGCCACGATTTGCCACTCGTTCGACATATCCACGGTGTCCGGCAGGCCCTCCAACAAACCGGCACGCCCCATCTTGTAGAACATCATCGGCGCCGGATACTCCGGATATGGAACCTTGACCCGCCGCGCAGGAACCGCCGGATCGGCGAGGACGATATGGGTCTTGCGCTCTCCCTTCCTTCGGCTTGGCACACTATAGCTGTTGCGCGCATCACCCCACATAGCGCGCGCCACGTCGCGCTCGAACCTGGTCGTGATATTGGCGCAGGACCGGCAGCTCGCACCTTCGAGAATGTGCTTTCCGCCTAGCGATAAAGGGACAACGTGCTCATTGGTCAGGTCGACGCCGCGCGCTCCGCAATAGATGCAAGCGCCCCGTGATGCGAATTTTGGTATGTCCGTGCGACATCCAAACCACTCTGCCGCATGATCATATCATGCGAGACCGTATCGAGGGCCAAATCGGAAGCGAGGCCGTCAGCAAACCGTGATCGCGACGTCGTGCCGAGGCGGCGCGCACCTGGCTCACGACCAACGCGGGCCTCAACAAGGTCAAGTTCACGGTCGAGGGCTCGGGGCGACGCAACCCGTCGCGGCCGAACAAGAACGCGGATGGATCGGACAACCGGCCAGCCGCGGCGCCGCGCCACAGATTGTGCTTGACGGGTAGCGATACGACGGTCTCCTGCGCGCCGTCGCAAATATACTGTCCCCTGGATCAGGGCGTTACCGGACTCCGCGTTTTGCGTCCGTTGAGGCGTGCCCTAGCGGTCTTTGTGGACTCCTATGGCAATTGAGTCCGCTGGAGTTGACAAACAGTCAACGGATACATTATCAATGGACATCATCCTATCGGACTCAGAGGGATCACCATGGCCACCATCCTGTACGCCCGCGTCAGCACCAGCGAACAGACCATCGAACACCAGCGCACCCAAGCCGAGAAGGCTGGCTTCAAGCTTGATCAGGTCATCTGGGACGAAGGCGTCTCCGGCGTCAGCACCAAGCTCGCCGAGCGCCCCCAAGGTCGCCGCCTGTTCGACTTGCTCCGCAATGGCGACACGCTCGTGGTGCGTTGGGTGGATCGCCTCGGCAGGAACTACCAGGACATCTGCGACACGATCCGCGAGTTCATGCGGCGCGGTGTCGTCATCCGCACGGTGATCAACGGCATCACGTTCGACGGCGCGACCGAGGATGCTATGCAGTGCGCCATCCGCGACGCGCTCATCGCCTTCATGGCCGCTACTGCCCAGGCGCAAGCGGAGGCCACCAAAGAAGCGCAGCGAGCAGGCATCGCGCATGCGAGGACCAATGGGCACGAGCGGGCCTATAAGGGTCGGAAGCCGAGCTATAGCCGCAAGCAGTTCGAGAGTGCTCAGGCTATGCTTGGCAAGTCCGCAAGCGTCGGCGAGGTCGCCAGGACCACAGGGCTCACCCGGCAGACGGTCTACAGGATCAAGGATGATCCGGTAGGGGCTGAAGCTGCTCTGGCGACCTGGGGAATGTAGCAACGGGGGGTCGCGGCGGAGCTTGCCGCCCGGCGCATTCGTTCCTGGCGGTTCACATGGCGACGGCACGTTTGCGTGAGCGCCTGTTGTGACCTCTGCGGGATGACTGCGGGGCTCGCTTACGCACAGGCTGACGAGCACGAAGCGGCGGCGCAAAAAAAGAGCCTCCCTTCGAGCCCGAAATGGGACGCCAAGGTGCCTGGGGATGATTTCAAAATTTCGTTAAAGCCTGGGCGTTGTTGTTTCATTTTGGCATGCAGTAGACAGACTGTCTCTACAGGGAGCGCTACCCCGGCATTCCGCCAGCGCCCTGCTATTCTTCTACTTTGACGGTGTGCTCGCTGCCAAGCCGGAGTTCGAGGCGGCATGGCGACGCTCGCTCGCGTGGGCGAACCTGCACGAGGACGCGTAGCGGCCAGCCGAGGGGCTTGGCCCGCACCTCGGCCGGCCTTCCACGGCGAGGCTGCACGTAGGACCTCGCGGTGGCCCGATGAAAACGCTCGCCCCTGGCGAGAGTTGCACGGGGCAGGGGCGTGCCGCTCGCCTCTGTTGCTCATCCAAAAAATGCCGGGTCGCAAGAGACGCACACCCCCCAATTGAGGGTTGCCTCCTCAATGGCCTTCGCAGACGCTGATTGATGGTTTGATTGGATTTCTCATTAACGAGCAGTCGAACAGCGACTTATTATTAGGTTTCATTTTTGTCTCGCTCCCGTTTGAGTTTTTCCAGAAGCGCGGCCCGCACAAAGTCGGCGATGCTAACAAGTTCATGCCGCGCTGCGCGCTCAATTTCGAGGAACATGGCGTTCGGTATGCGGGCTTGGATCGGAGTGCTGTCGGCAGCCGTAAATACTTTACCGCGCTTGCGCTTTCGAAGGGGGTTGGTCTGCGGTTCTCGGGGCATGGTGCTGTTGCGCATGAACTTCCTGAGTTGGTGGTGCCGCGCCGGCAGTGGGGTGCGCATTTGGCTGCCGACGCGGCCTCCGATCTGCACACAACGGGGCTATGGACCGCGTGTGCAGAAGTCAGTGACCTGGGCAGTGTGCCCACGTGACGACTTTCGAGAGATGTGACCGCCGTCAC
The DNA here is from genome assembly GCA_963827585.1 of uncultured Alphaproteobacteria bacterium. GTDB lineage: Bacteria > Pseudomonadota > Alphaproteobacteria > Rhizobiales > Xanthobacteraceae > VAZQ01. The sequence goes on along the minus strand of CAWHCK010000051.1, from coordinate 1,518 downwards.
AGGAGTGCTGTTCGACAACGCTTCATTTTATGGACGCCGCTCGTGCTCTGTTGCTCCATCCAGAAATTGACGGGGTCGCAAGAGACGCACACCCCCCAATTGAGGGTTGCCTCCTCAATGGCCTTCGCAGACGCTGATTGATGGTTTGATTGGATTTCTCATTAACGAGCAGTCGAACAGCGACTTATTATTAGGTTTCATTTTTGTCTCGCTCCCGTTTGAGCTTTTCCAGAAGCGCGGCCCGCACAAAGTCGGCGATGCTAACAAGTTCATGCCGCGCTGCGCGCTCAATTTCGAGGAACATGGCGTTCGGTATGCGGGCTTGGATCGGAGTGCTGTCGGCAGCCGTAAATACTTTACCGCGCTTGCGCTTTCGAAGGGGGTTGGTCTGCGGTTCTCGGGGCACAGCCCCTCTATTATTGCCTTGCACTAAACTAATACATTGATCCCTTGCACTAAAATAATCCATACCGTGCACCAAAATAATACATTACACTCAAACGCTGCATAGGCTCCTATATCCCTGCACTAAACTAATACATTGCCATTATTTAATTAAATAAGATGTCGTCCAAAAAATATAAGGTCGCACCTTCGTTCCATCAGGCGCATAATAGCTTTGGGATTGCGCAGCGCTGCCATCAGTTCCTATGACGGGAGACAATCCATATGAGAACCCGCTCACTGCTTCGCTATTCACTAGCTGCGCTTGCGGCGGTTGCTGCAACTGCGGCTTTCCCGAGCGCCGGTCATGCCATCACTTTCGACTTTACGTCGGACCACTGTAGCCTCGGCACCGGCTGCATACCTGAGTTCCCGGCGCCACCGCCGGCACTGTGACACTGACCCAGAATGGGGCCAATGTTGATTTCACGGTGGAGCTGGGGGACGGCTATTCATACGTGAAAACGGGGGCGGGGAACTTCCAAGCCTTCAAGTTTAACGGCGTTGGCGTTGCGCTGGGGGAGATCATCGTCGCGGCGCATGTTCCGGTTTTGGCGGCAGCGCAAGCGGCCGTGCCCGGGGGCTTCGACGGAGACGGCACAGGGCAGTTCACTTTCGGGATCGGTTGCCCCAGCTGTGGCAACGGCGGGGCCGGTGCTTTCTCCGCCGACATTTTCTTCACCGTTAACAATGCGACGATTGCCGACCTGACCCAAGCGAATAATCTTGGAAACATCTTCGCTGCCGACGTACTCTTTGCAGGAAATGGCGCTACCGGGATGGTAGATGTCACTGCTGTTCCCGTGCCCGGCCCCATCGTCGGGGCTGGCATCCCCGGCCTGATCCTGGCATTGACTGGAATGCTCGGCCTGCAACGCTTCCGCCGGCGCCGGCAAGCGGCCTGATCATCTTCCAGACAAAAACGGCTGGGGCGCATAATGCCCCGGCCTCTTTCTTGCCCCGTCCTTCTGACTGCATCCCCCTTGGGCCCGCGCGCGCTCGAAGCTCTCAACGCCCGCCGCAACGGCCTCAAATTGAAACAGATCGGTGAGCTATTCGGGGTCTCGAAACAGC
>CAWHCK010000050.1:0-201645 GCA_963827585.1 uncultured Alphaproteobacteria bacterium | reverse complement strand
TTTCCCAGTATGCGCGATCAGTTGGGGCTGCTTCGGCATCCTCGTCCTCATCAACCAGGCCACGCGAAAGCTCGTCCATCACTTTCGTGAAGATTAGAGTTGTGTGTTCGCCAACTCTTAATATCTGCATCTGAAGGGCAATGAGTGGGATCATCCCATTGAACAGTGCCACCACGTTTAGGAAACGGCTCGTGATATCTTCTGCGACCAGCACCGCGCAGTGCTCATATTGCGGATAGCGTTTCCGTTCAATGTCCCAATACTCGATTGTCCGAACGATGTGCGCCTCGTCCGTAGGACCTAGCTGGATTTCGATTTCATAGCGGCGCTTGGTGTCTGGGTCTTGTAGTAGCAGATCAAGCCTGCCAGCACGCGGCTGGATTTGTTCCTTGTCTCGTAGGACCAATTCGCCCAATCCCAAAATGGAGGGATCGGCTGCGATCAGGTCTTGAACCCATTTTTCGTTAAGCTCGGGGTGGAGTTTAAGCGAGAGTTGTTCTGATCGTGTGAAGTTTACCATCTTGATGCCCTCTTCCACGAATTCACCGCGGCAGCACGTTGTCCTCATTGCCACGAAATGTTCTCAAAAACCATTACTGATCGATGGATGGATACACCGATCTATGTGCTCGGCAAGTCGCCCCTTAATGGCGTGCTCGATGGCAAGGTACGAAATAACGAGCGGAGGCTTAGTGAGCGTCAGATAACGCTAGTCGGGATCATGCGCGATCGTTCAACGCCGCACCCTGGCCCGACGCCCTCAGCTCATCTCCGCAAATCTCACCTTCTGCCCCTGATCCAACGCCCCGTAGAATTGCAACAACGCGGGGCGGATGGCGGCGGTGGCGTCGCGCACGGCGGCGAGGCGCTTGCGCATGATGTCCATGCGGCCGGCCGGGGTGAGCGCGGTCTCGGCCGGGCAGGCGGAGGCGAGCGTGTCGGCCGCCTTGAGCGAGGCGGTGACGAGCTCGTAGAAGGAGACGCGCTGGCTCTCGCTCAGGCGCACGCCGCGCTCGATCTCGCGGATCGGCCAGCCGCGCAGCGCCACGGTGAGGTGCTCGCAGACCTGGTGCCAGGAGGCGGCGGCGGCACGGCCGCGCTCGCGATCGCCCTCGCCGCGCCGGCGCTCGCGGTCGCGATAGCCGTAGCGGCGCGAGCGATACTCCTCGGCATAGGCGCGCCGCAGCTCGCGCCGGGACATGCCCTCGCGCGCGTCGCGGCTCAGGCCTTCGCGCGCCGAGTTGTCACGCGTCAAGTCCTCACGCGCCAAGCCTTCACGCGCCAAATCCTGGCGCAAATCCTGCTCCGGCCGCACGCTCCGGCTGCGCGACGCCTGCACCTTCTGGGGATCCATGCCGCGCACGATGCGCGCCTTCTGCTCGTCGTTGAGCGTGCCGTAGAAGCCCTCGAGCGCCGGCTGCACGGCCTCGAACGCAACGCTGGCGGCATCGATCGCCTGCTCCACCGCCTCGAGCCGCGCCGCGGGCGCGGCGGGAACGGCCTGCGGGCAGCTCGACGCCAGCGCCTCGGCCGCCTGCCGCGCGGTGTCGCGCAGCGCTTCGAGCGCGGCGCGCTGGGCGTCGTCGGGCGCGACGACCTGGGCGATCATGTCGAACGGCCAGCCCTTGAGCTCGAGCCCCTGCTGGGCGCAGCCGCGAATCAGCCGCTCGACCACGGCACCCAAGGCGCCGCCGCGGCCGCGGCGGCCGTTGTCGGCGAACTCGGCGTCGCGCCGGCGCCAGGCCTCGCGCTGGAACTGGGCCTCGGATTGGGTCTCGGGCGGGGGCTCGGAGCGGGCGGAATAGCGCCCCCAGTCGTAATAGCGGCGCCAGCGGGCGTCGGCGCTGGTCGCCAGCAAGGTCACGACGCAGGCGCCGGCGATGAGCGCCACCGCCACGGTCCTCGCCCGCATGCCTCCCTGCACCATGGTCGCGGTCCTCCCTGGTCCGCGACATCAACGCGCCGGCGGCCGGTTGGGTCCGGCGCGAGGGAAGCGCGTGCGATGTGAGGGGGTTGCGTGCGCGTGGGGTTGAGCCGGCACAAGCTCGGTCGTCATGCCCGCGAAAGCGGGCATCCAGTAACCCGTGTCCGGCCAGTCGAGGCCAAAGCGGGCCTTACCCACGTCCGGTGGTTACTGGATGCCCGCTTTCGCGGGCATGACGACCGCTAATGTTTTTTCACTACGGGATGCAGAAATATATTGACTACGATATCGCATCTGTCGTATGATTCCAACATCCCGCTCATGAGGGGCGTCTCCGGAGACGATCCTGATGACGGAGCGGGCGTGGCGTCGACCGCGGCTCAACCGCGGACCGAGAGGTCGGGGCCGCGGCCGGGCAGAGCGCCCGGTTGCGTGGAGCCCTCGCACCAGGTGCCGGCGGCAATGCCGGAGACGGGAAGCGGGCCCTGCAGCCGAAAGCGCCACGGCGGAGCGCCGAGAGGCGGCCTCCCGTTGCGCGGAGCCGAGCCTCGCAAGGTGGCGCCGCGCCCTACCAGCGCGACATGAGCAAGGATAGCGCCTGTCGGCGCTCCGCCATCCCCTCGGGGATGGCAACAAGACGAAGGATATCCCGGGGCGCCGCAAGCGCCACGGGAGCGAGAGAGAGCCGCGGTTCGGAAAGAATTGCGGTTCGAAAGAATGAGAGAGTGGTGGCGGGCACATCCGGCACCGGGCTGTTTGACATTGTGAATAGGGGTAGCGCGGCAACCCGGAGACCTCGGTCCTCGGGTCGGCAGCGCTGCGTGTCGTGCGCATCCTCGTGTTCGTGGCGCTCGCGTCTGCTCGATCAGCCCGCGACACGCCACCCGTGCACGCGCTCCTACCCTCCCCCTTGTGGGGAGGGTCGACCGCCAGAGCGAAGCGAAGGCGGGCGGGGTGGGGGTCGTCGTTGTTGTGCGAGATGTGTCCAACAACAACGACCCCCACCCCCAACCCCTCCCCACAAGGGGGAGGGGAGCCGACCGAGTTCGCGGCACCATTGTGCGTCAAACTCGAAGTCAAGACCGACCGGCGATCGGCGCGCCTTTGCCCACCCTACGCGACCCGGCGCCCTGTTTTTTCTCCTGTTGTTTACAATGAAAAAAAGGACGAGGGCGCGGCCCGCCCCTCACTTGCGCGACGTGCGCGCCCGCTTGGCGGCCTCATAGGCCGCCTGCGGCGACATGCCGAAATGTTTGCCGATCTGGCGCCAGCGCGCGCCGGCCTTGAACGCCCGCCCCATGGCCTTGCCCGGCGCCACGCCGGCGGCCAGCGCCTTGGCGAGCTCGCGCATGGCCTTGCGCTCCTTCTCGGCGCGCAGCTTGGCGCGGGCGCGCGCCTCCTGCGCGCGGCGCTCGTTGGCCCGGTTCCAGCTCAAAATGTCGGACTCGTAGACGATCCCGCGCAGGCGCCGGGAGCGGCCGATCACGGCGTTGCGGGTGATGCCGCCGCCGAGCGACTTGGCGATCGCGCGGGCGCTCTTCCCCGCCGCCTCCATGGTCTTGATCTTCCTGTCCCGCGCCGGCGTCCAGAACGACTTCATGCAGGGCTCCCCCGGGGCGCGCGCGCCCCATCACTCTCGCGTGAACCGCAGCGGCCACCCTATCACGGTATGGGGAATGATTCGTGTCAGCGGCCGCACATTGCCGAACGCCGCCGGGATGCCTATTTTTACGGGGAATTCACGGGGCAAGTTCTGACAATGTCGCTGTTGCCGCGACGCTTCGCATTCCGCAGATCCCAGCCCGACGTCGCCGCGCTCGAAGCCAAGGTGACGGCGCTGCAGACGGCGTTGAACACCTGCAAGGGCGTGGCCAAGCGCTGGCGCGAGGTCCATCGCGCGGTGATCGCGGGCATCGCCGCCGCCGTCCTGGCGCTGGGCTTCGTGCTCGGCCTCAACGCCGAGCGCATCGCGGGGACCGCGAGCAACGTCGCCCAGACCTTCGGCCTGGCGAGCGTCCCGGATGCCGATGCGGCCGCCGCCGCCTACCAGGCCGGCGACTACGCCCGCGCGCGGCGGCTGGCGCAGCCGCTCGCCGAAACGGGCGATGCCCGCGCCGAAGCGATCCTCGGGCAGATCTACTTCCGCGGCCGCGGCGTGACGGCGAACGACCACGAGGCGGTGATGTGGTTCCGGCGCGCCGCCGACCAGGGCAACGCTACCGCCCAGTTCTATCTCGGCACCATGTTCGACGAGGGCCGCGGCGTGCCGCAGGACTACGCCGAGGCCGCGAAATGGTACCGCCGCGCCGCCGAGCAAGGCGACGCTCAGGCCCAGTACAATCTCGCCCTCTCCTACGCGCGCGGCGAAGGCACCGAGGCCGACAATGTCAGCGCCCACATGTGGTTCAACCTCGCGGCCGCAAGCTTCCCGGCCTCCGACAGCCGCAGCCGCACCGCCGCCATGCGCGGCCGCGACACCATCGCCGGCAAGATGTCGGCCGAGCAGATCTCGGAAGCGCAGCGGCTCGCGCGCGAGTGGAAGCCACAGTGATCGCGCCGGTGTGAACCGATCGGCACCCAGAGTCGCGAGCACAATCTCTCCGCTGTCATGCCCGCGAAGGCGGGCATCCAGTAACCCGTGCCGGGGCGATCGGGGCTACGGCGGTGCCTTTCACGCAGTCCGGCGGTTACTGGATCGTCCGCTTGCGCGGACGATGACAACCGAACTCGGAGGACGAGTTGGGACTATTGAAAGTAAAGGGAGTGGTGCCGCAAGAGGGATTTCGAACCCCCGACCCCATCATTACGAATGATGTGCTCTACCGGCTGAGCTATTGCGGCATGATCCGGCCGCCCTGATATCGGCTGCGCCGTGCCGTGGCAAGGCATGTACGCCCTACTTTATCCTGGCGACCTCGGGCGGCGGCCCTGCTAGCATTCGGAATGGTGATCTTCAAAGAGATGGTTTTCGCCGTCGTTGTCGCAGTCAGCGCAGTGACCGCCGCCGAATTCATGATGCGGGTATGGGACTCGTTCGGACCGCCCTGACCAGGGCCGATGACCCACCTTCGTCGTCCCCACGTGAGTCACCCGCGGGCTTGACCACGCAAGTCGGATTTATCCGACTTGCGCACCTAAAATGCCGAACTCAGGCAAACCTGAGTTCGGTGGTCCATCCTTCCTCGCAAGGACTTTTCGCAAAAGGATGGATTGCCGGGTCAAGCCCGGCAATGACCTTGTGGATCAGGACAAGCGAGACAGGCCATAGAATTCAGAAGTAATTGTCCGTTCTGTAAATATATTGCGGGGCTGCCGGCTAGTTTTTCTGCGAATCGACCCCACATGTGTTCTGTAGTTTGAATGATGACCATTCAAATGATAGTTCATCTATATTTTGGTCGATCACCATGAGCGAATTCGATTACGGCAGCGAGGCTGAGCTGTTTCCCCCCAGGAGCCGCATCTCGAGCCGGGCCTCGAGCCGGACCTTGAGCGTGACCTCCAGGCCGCGCGCGTCTTACCGGCGATTTGCCCAGGCGGCGGATGCCATCCGTTTCGCAATCGAGGAGCTGCCGCCGGAGCTTCTTTCGGGCACCTTTCTCGAAGTCGAGGAGGAGAGGTTCGGCCATGACGGCATCCGGCTGCTGTACGACGATGCCGCGTATCCGCTGGCGCGGCGTGCCGCGCCTCCCCGTCCGATGAATTCGGCCCGCCGCAGCAATATCGTGGACTTCCGTCATGCCGTGGCGCTTGCCGACAAGATCACGAAGGACACTGCTCGAGGGCGCCCGGCGGGCCGCACCGGAGCAGTCAACACGTCGCGGCAACGAGGAGCGACATGAGATGTGGATCGGTTTATTCGCCGTCGTACTAGCGGTTGCCCTCGGTTTCGGCGTGGCGGCGTTCGTCATGCAGCCGGCCGCGAGCCACCCATGAGGTTTGGGCCATAATGACACGTACAACGAGGAAGACCGTGACGTTCCTTCATCCCTTCACGCTGAAGGGAATTGATCGAACATTGCCGCCCGGCGCGTACCGGACGGTCACCGACGAGGAACTGATCGACGGATTGTCGTTCCCGGTCTACCGCCGGACCTCGACGATGATGCTCGTGCAATCGCGCCGCGGCTCTTCGATCGAAATGGTGACGATCGATCCTCTCGAGTTGCAGGCGGCGCAGGACCGGGACGCCGCAACGCATCCGGGCTGATCGGCTCATGCGGACGCGCGAAAGCAAACGGCGCGATCACGGCGACGAAGCTCTCACCCATGCAGCACGTGGACGTACATTCATTTGAGCATTCTCAATGTGCGGCATACGACGATCTACCATTACAGCCGTCCGGTTCGATTCGGCGATCATCGGCTGATGCTGCGCCCGCGCGACAGCCATGATCTTCGCCTGATCCAAACCAGCTTGAATTGCTCGCCATCGGCATCGCTGCGCTGGCTGCACGACGTGTTCGGCAATTCGGTCGCCATCGCATCGTTCGCCGAGCCTGCGGCCGAGCTGCGGATCGAGAGCAATCTCCAGCTGGAGATATACGCTGCGAAACGGCCGGCGTTCCCGACCGTTCCAGAGGCGGTGAGCTACCCGTTCATCTATTCCGCCGACGATCGTATCGACCTGGGGCGGATGCTCGAGCGCCATCACCCCGACCCTTCCGATCGCCTCGGGGCATGGGCGCGCGGCTTCGTCCGCAGCAACCCGACGGATACGTCGGCATTGCTGGCCGACCTCAACGCGGGTGTCGGGGCATGGACCCGATATCAGAGCCGGGAAGCCGAGGGCACCCAAACCCCGATCGAGACGCTCAATCGCGGCTGGGGCTCGTGCCGCGACCTCGCGGTCCTGCTGATCGAAGCGGCCCGCAGCCTGGGCTTCGGAGCGCGCGTCGTGACCGGGTATCTCTACAATCCCGCCGACGGGCTCGCCGCGGCCGCCGTCGGCGCCGGGACGACCCACGCATGGGCCGACATCTATGTCCCGGGCTCCGGCTGGATCGCCTACGACCCGACGAACGCAACCATCGGCGGCGACAACCTGATCCGCGTTGCCGTCACCCGCGACATCGGTCAGGCGATTCCCATCGCCGGCAGTTTTTCCGGCACGCCCGACAGCTATCTCGGCATGTCGGTCGAGGTCGCCGTCATCCCGGAGCATCGTCGCGGCGTCGAGGAACTTGACCCCCGCGGTCATTGCCGGGCTTGACCCGGCAATCCATCTCCTTCGCGAAAACTCTTGCGAGAAGGATGGACCCGCGGGTCAAGCCCGCGGGTGACGCATGTGGGCATGGAACTGTACTTCAAGTCGACGTGCGCAACCCACCGCGCCTACGACGTTCCGAGCAGGTTGGCACAGGCGCGGGCGACGGCAAGATCAGGCGAACCCATGCCGGGGAATGTCGCCCAGCCGCCCTTCTGGATGAAGCTATCCTGCTGCCAGGTGCTCACCTTCTTGAACTCCGTCATGTTCGATGTGCCGTCCGGACCGGTGCGGAATTTGTCGACGCACATGGGGGCGAGCACCGCCACGAGGGCGGTGCTCGTGTCTCTCACCGCCATTTCGCGCGCGGTGCTTTGCAACGTCCAGCCACCCCAGTTGAAGCCGATGATCGCGGTCGCGGCGGCGCCGACACAGGCTCCCTGCAGGAGGCGGGTCAACGACGGTCCTTCCAATATTGCGGGCATCTGCATCGCGAATTCCTTTCGTCGACATGAGTCGAAGCGAGGGCTCCGGAACCCGGATGGGTCCGGTCGATGAGTTGCAGCGAAGGCCCGGCCGCGTTGAGCTGGCAGCTCGGTCAATGTTCTGGTGGGTTGCAGGCCGGGCGGCGTGGCTACGCCCTACGCACTCTCGGCTTCGGTTTTCTTGGCCATGCGCCAGAGCTGAAATCCCTCGCCCTCGATCGCTTCCTCGATCGTCTCGCGCGAGAGGTTGTGGGGAGGGTCATTGTTCGGCCCGATCGCGCCGATGGCAGTCCAGGGACCATGGTTCGGCGGCAGCTTGCTGCCCATGAGGTCGCCCGCGAAGGCACGCAGCTCCTTGGTCGTTTCCGACTTGAAAATGTAAATCCGCATGCTCGACCCTTTCTCGCGATCGCGATACGAACGTCACTGCGCTCAGAAGTCCGAGGTGACCAGGTGGTAGGCACCTCTGCGGCCGCGGGCGTAAACTCTGGCTGCCGCCGCGCAGATGCGGTCCCGATTCGAATCGAACGCGCGCAGAACTCCGGCCTCGTCGAAGCGCATGTCGGGCTGAACGTGCTTCAACGCCTCCTCGCTGACGAAGAATGCCGCCTCCATCGCGCTGTCGTGGCCCCAGAAACGCACGACGCGCCGGGTCGCGTCGAACGAGCGGCTTCGATTCGGAAAATTCAAGCTCATCGTGCGCAAGCCCTTTCGATGTAGATGTAGCATTGGGTTGAGCCCTTAGGGCGTTTACGCCCGTCTTCGCGGGCTATGGCGAAACCCATCAAAAACCCATCGCCTGGATGCAAGCCGCGCTGGCGCCAATGGGCATTCGCGCCGATCCTGATGGGTTTCGCTTCGCTCAACCCATCCTACGAGGGGGGCCTGTATAGTTGTTCGTTATGACCGATGATGGCGGCAAATTGCGCCTTATGCGTGCGATTGTCCAGGGAATTCGCCCGCGGCCGGGAACCGCGAATCGGACGTTCACATGGTTGTGCCGGTCGCGGGAACCGCGTACAATGTACATATTCGAACCTGGCATTGTTTGGCGAGCACGCCCGGTGCGTTCCTCAAGACAACGCTGACTTCGGATGAGCGGCCGCATGATGCTCGTGCGGCAAGACCACTCTCGTGCATTCTAAAGGAGGCCGTGATGGCTATCGGCAGCGTCAAATGGTTCAACCCGACGAAGGGCTACGGTTTCATTCAGCCGCAGGCTGGCGGCAAGGATGTCTTCGTCCACATCTCCGCGGTTGAACGCGCTGGACTCAGCACTCTCAACGAAGGCCAAACGGTCGAGTATGAGATCGTCAGCAACCGCGGCAAGGAGTCCGCGGAGAATCTGAAGGTGCGTTGAGCCGCCGCCGGCGGCTCGCCACCTCATACGTCAACAACGATTGGAAAACATTTGCAGGTATTCGTCCGTGACAACAATGTGGAACAAGCCCTCCGAGTTCTGAAGAAGAAGATGCAGCGCGAGGGCGTCTTTCGTGAGATGAAGCGCCGCAAGGCGTATGAAAAACCATCCGAGCGCAAGACCCGCGAGAAGGCCGAAGCGATCCGGCGGGCACGCAAGGTGGCGCGTAAACAGGCCCAACGCGAAGGCCTCATTCCGGCCCCGAAACGCCGGGAGGATACGCGCGCGCGTCCCGCGCGGCCGCGGGTGTTCTGATTTGGCGGCGAGCCAATAACCGAGCCGCAATCTCAGTGGGCTCCCCTCCCCCTTGTGGGGAGGGGTTGGGGGTGGGGGTCGTCGTGTGGCGCAACGAGCGTGCCTCACGGAGCCACCCCCCTCCCCAGCCCTCCCCCACCCGAACTCGGGTTTACCCGAGTTCGGCACTTAAAATGGCCGAAGTCGGATATATCCGACTTCGGCACGGGGGAGGAAGCAGACCGAGTACGCTGATTTCGAATTCGCCGAAAACGCTCGTGCGACACACGTGCGGAGCATGACGGACGAGTCACCAAAAACGGACAAGGCGCCGAGGACGAAAGCGGAGCTCGAGACCTTGGTCCTCGCCGAGCTGCAGGCGCTCCCGCAGTGCGCCGGCGCGGTGCATGCAACGGTCGTCCCGTACGACGACTATCGCGTGCCCGCAACCTGGGAGGTGGCAAGCTGCAATCCCGGCACATCCGACCCGCAGGCGTGCGAGCGCGCGCTGTGCGACATCGTTCTTCGCCTCCAGCACCAGTTCGATATCGCGCCGTGAGGCGCAACGACCAGCACAGGACAACGGGTCCCAGCACCGCGACCTTCTCGCAAGGTTGTTGGCGGCCGTAGACACGAATGCGAGACAGCAACCTCAGGAAGTCATCGAATGGCAACCACGCGAACCAGCAAGACGATCACCATGCCGGCCGAGCCGGAGCAGGTGGTCCCGGAGATGATCACGCAGCGCAAGCCGCCCGACCGCGGCCGGTTTCGCCTCCAGGTGGACCGGCAAACGAAGGAGACGTATACGACCTACGAAGCGGCGGAAACGGCGGGCCTGGCGATCAAGAAGGAGTATCCGATCCTTCAGGTCGCGGTGTATGACGGCGTCGACAGCGTCAACAAGATCATCGAGCTGCCGCAGGCCGCGAAATCTTGAGCACAGACCATCCGGGACAGATCGGCTGGAACTACGACCGCGGCGAGATCATCGCCGACGGCGTGGTGCATGCGATCGGCATCGTCCTGGGAGTGATCGGCGCCGTCGCGATCATCGTGGTCGCGCTCGAGACCGAGCGGATCGAGGTCGCGCCCATCCTCATCTACGTCACCGGGCTGCTTGCGATGCTCGGGCTCTCGGCCGCCTACAACCTGTGGCCGATCTCGCCCACGAAGTGGGTTCTGCGCCGCTTCGACCACTCCGCGATCTATCTGCTGATCGCCGGGACCTACACGCCGTTCCTGGCGATGATGAAGAACGCCGTGGCGTCGTTCGGTCTCGGCGCCGGCCTGTGGCTGAGCGCCCTCATCGGCGTGGCGCTCAAGCTCGCGCTGCCCGGACGCTTCGATCGCCTGGCCATCGTCCTTTTCCTGCTGCTCGGGTGGAGCGGCGCCATCGTCTACGACTCGTTCACATCCGCCATTCCGAGCCCCAGCCTGTGGCTGCTCGCCATCGGCGGCATTCTCTACTCGCTCGGAACGCTATTTCATGTCTGGCAGGGCCTGCGCTTTCAAAACGCGATCTGGCACGGCTTCGTGCTGCTGGCCGCGAGCTGCCACTATTCGGCAGTCCTTGCCTGCCTGGTGTGATGCCGCCAACCGCTACGGCTTGAACAGCGAGCGCAGGCGGCCCCAGGCGTCGGGCGGCGGCTCGGGCGCAGGTTCCACCGCGGGCTCGGGCTGGACCCCATTGTCGGGACCGGGATCGTCGGGCGCATGCACCAGCGGAATCACCGCCGGCGCCGGCGTCATGTCGTCGGTGCCGCGCTCTTCCAGCGACGGCTGCGCGTGCGATGCCGTGTCGAACATCGTCGGCGCCTCGGCCGCCGTCGGTGACTCAGCCGACATCGGCGCCGCCAACTCGGTCGGCTCCCTCTCCCCGCTTGCGGGGAGAGGGGTGGGGTGAGGGGCAACATCGGTCTGCACAGCGCCGCTCGCACTCGCCGCCGCAACCGCACCCGCACCCGCGGCAATCGCAGCACCGGCAGCAATCGCGGCCCTTGCCCGCGGCGCATCCAGCATCGCGCGCTGCTCGGCGTCGATCATGGCGCCGGCATGGTCGCGGCCGGCGAGCGGATCCTTCCACTCGAAGGCGTCGAGCCGGCCGGTGACGGGCGACACCGGCAGCCAGCGGTCGGAGACGAAACCATCCGCGGTCCAGGCCGGATCGCGCCGCGCGTTGAGCGCGCGCGCCATCCATTCGCGGCCGCGGCCCTCGTCGCCCTGCTGCATTTCGAGCGCAGCCATCAGCGCCGCCACGCGCTGGGTCGGCGAGCCCGTAAGCGGCGCGAGCGCCGCACGCGCGCTCTCGAACTCGCGGGCGTCGAGCGCGGCGCGCGCCACCGCGAGCGCACCCTCGATCTCGCCCGGCGCCTTCTCCGCGAGCGTGCGCACCCGCGAAAGCCGCTCGCGCGCAGAATCGCCCGGACGCAGATGGGCATAGGCCTCGGCCAGATCGGGATGCGGATTGATGCGCCAGGCGGTCTCGATGATGCGCGCGGCCTTGCGGCGGTCGCCGGCCTCGCCCAGGAGCCGCCCGGCGAGCGCCGCCGCCGGCACCAAGCCGGGCGCGAGCTTGACCGCCTCGAGCGCCAAGCGTCTTGGCCTGCTCGCGGCCAAGCTCGGAAAAATTCGGCGCCGACGAGACATCGGCCTTGCCGGCAGCGGCCAGGGCGTCACCCTCGGCGGCGGCGAGCGCCTGGGCGGTGAGCAGCACGGCACGTTGGCGCCGGTAGGCGACCTTGTCGATGAGGCCGCTCTTCATGTTGCGTTCGAGCCGCGTGAGCGCGCCGCTCCAGTCGCCGGCGACGCAGCGGAACTCGAGCACCGCCTGCCCGGCCCAGGCCGGCACCGGCCCCTGCTTGGCTGCCTCCTCGGCATAGAACAGCGCGGAGGCCGGGTCCTGGCGGCGCCGCGCCTCCACGAACAGGCCGTGCAGGCCGAGCACGCGGGTGTCGTTGCGGCCGGCCATGCGGTCGAAGGTGGCGGCCGCGGCCTCGCGGTCGCCGGCGAGCTGCGCGGTCTGCGCGCTGAGCAGCAGCGTCAGCGGCTCGTTGGGCGCGAGGCGGCTCGCTTCGGCGCTGAATTTGCGCGCGGCGCGGACGTCGCCGGAGCCGACCGCGACCAGGCCCTGCGACACCGCGCGATAGCCGCGCGCGCCCTTGCGGTTGCGCAGGTAGCGCGAGACCAGATCGGGCGAGCGCAGCACCATGCGGACGAACGACCACACCATCACGGTCGCGACCGCGATCGCCGCCACCGCGGCGATTGCCACCATGACCGAGGTCTCGATGCGCCGGCCCTGCCAGGTGATGGCGACGTCGCCCGGCCGCTCGGCCATCCACACCGCGCCGAACGCGAGCAGCGCGACCACGACAAGATAGAGGAGGACGCGAATCATCGGGGGATGGGACTCACTTGCGACTGACTCTTTCGCGGGGACGACAACCTGGGCCGCGAGTTCGGTGGGCTCCCCTCCCCCTTGTGGGGAGGGGTTGGGGGTGGGGGTCGGTGTTGCTGGACGCACCTCGCGCAACAACTACGACCCCCCTCCCCACCCCTCCCCCACAAGGGGGAGGGAGCAGACCGAGTTCGGGGCACGATCTCGCATCACTTGCCCAATCCCGCGAGCGCGTCGGCGGCGATGCGGCGGCTGGCATCGAGGGCGGCGGCGCGCGCCTCCGCCTTCTTGATCCAGGCCTCGGCCGGCGCGCGCGCCTCCGGCGGCAGCTTGTCGAGATCGGCGCGGGCGCCGGCGACATCGCCGCGCAATGCCTTGACCGCGATGCGCGCGATGGGCGCGGCCGATGCGGCGGGTGCGCCCTCGGTAACGTCGTCGGACGGGCGGATGCGCACGAACTTCTCGGCCTGGCTCTGCAGCCGCTCGAAAAAACCTTCGCGCGGCGGTGCCGATGCGCCCGGGGGCGGCAAGGGCAAGGAGGCGACAGCGACCGCAAGCTCGCGGGCGAACGCCGCGGCCGTGGGCACGCCCGAAGCGGCGAACGGCTCGAGCGCGGCGACGAGCTTGGGATCGGCAGCGAGCGCCTTCACGGTGGCAAGCTCGGTCGGGAAGGGATCGCCGCGCTCGACCGCGGCCTTGAGCGCGGTCGCGGCGAGCGAAAGCCGCACGGCACGGTCGCCGCTTTCGGCCGCGGGGCGCTTGGCGATCTGGCTCTCGGAGCTTTTCTCGGTGTGCTCGACGGCGGCGACGCGATTGGCGAGCGCGTCGATCTCGCCGCGCTCGACCGAAGGCGCCTGCGGACGGACAAGCTTCTGCACGAGCTCGGCATGCGCAGCGGCCAGCGCCTTGATCTCGGTATCGACGGCGGCGAGGCGGTTCATCACCGCGGCATCGGTGCCGGGCGGTCGCGGCGCCGCGGCGGTGGCTTCGAGCGTGCCGACGCGGCCGGCGACGTCGGCAAGCGCGCGCGGATCGGCAGCGGGCGGCGGCGGGCGCGCGGCGAGCTCACGCAGCTCGAGATCGAGCGCGGCGAGGCGCGCCTCGAGCGCGCGCACGCCGTTGTCGCGATCGATGAACAGGCTCACGAGCCCGACCGCGGCGAGCACGAGCGCGCCGCCCGCCGTCCCGGCCGCGAGCGCGGTCACTCCCGGCGGAAGCCACCCCGTGCGGGACGGCGGCGCCTCGGGAGGCGGGGTGGCAGGCTGGGTGCCGGGAGGAGGCTCATTGCCGGCAGAGGTATTGGGAGGTGCATCCATGCGGGGGCGTTTCTGCGGTTGGGGGGGCAAGCCGATTCGCCGGCCACCTGTGTAGCCCGGATGGAGCGCCAGCGAAATCCGGGAATCGCGCCCCGTGGGTCATCCAATACCCGCAAGCTCGATCATCGCCGCCTCGTTTGGCCGCGATGCGATCCGGATCGAGGCGGCACCGGCGGCCGCGAGCGGCTCCGCGACCGCAGCCGAGAGACAGAGCTGCAACGGCGCGAGCGCGGCTTCGCCGATGCCGGCACGGGCAGCGCAGGCGAGGTAGCTTTCGGCGCTGCGGCGGGAGAAATGCAGCACGCCGTCGAGCGCGCGCTCGCCCAGCTCGGCCGCGACCGCGGGCGAAAACTGCTCGGCCTTGACCGCGCGATAGGCCACCACGGTTACGATCGCCACGCCGGCTTCGCCAAGCTCCGCAGCAAGATCGCCGGCGCGATCCTCGCCCGCGAGATAGAGGAGCGGCCCGGGCACTCCCGCGTATTCCGCCCGCAGCAACTCCACGAGATCGTTGCGGTCGCCGTCGGCGGAGCGGATCCGGGGGAAGCCGGCGGCGCACGCGGCCCGCGCCGTCTGGCGGCCGACCGTGAACGCGGTGAGCCCGGTGAGCTCGTCACGCCGGGAATGGCCGGCGACGGCACGCGCCGCATTGGCGCTGGTGAGCACGACGGCCTGCATTTGCTCCGGCGGGAGCTCGAAATCGACCGGCTCGATGCGGATGAGCGGCGCGACCACCACGTCGTGGCCGCGCGCGCGCAAGGCGGCGGCGGTGCGCTCGCCGTCCGGCTGCGGCCGTGTCACCAGCAGCCGCACGCTCACACCGGCGCGAAGAAATCGGCGCCGGCGCGCGCCTTGAGCTCGCGGCCGGCATCGGCGCCGAGCGCGACGGCGTCGGCGACGGCCCCTTCCCGTTCGGTCTCGACCGCGTCGCTGCCGTCGGGCTTTGCGATCAATCCGCGAAACCGCAGCCGCCCGGCGGCCACGGTGGCATGGCCGGCGATCGGCGTGCGGCAGGAACCGTCGAGCACCGCCAGGAAGGCGCGCTCGCAGGCGAGCGCCGTGGCGCTGTCGGGATGGTCGACGGCGGCGAGCAAAGCGAGCGTGCGCGCATCATCCGCGCGCGCCTCGATGGCGATGATCCCCTGCCCGACCGCGGGCAGACATTCGTCCAGCGAGAATATCGCGGTCGCGGCGTCGGCGCGGCCGAGCCGCTTCAACCCGGCGAGCGCGAGCACGGTGGCGTCGACCTCGCCGGCATCGAGCTTGCGCAGGCGCGTGTCGACATTGCCGCGCAGCGACACGATGGCAAGATCGGGCCGCCGCCGCTTGAGCAGGGCCTGGCGGCGCAGCGACGCGGTGCCCACGATCGCACCTTGGGGAAGATCGTCGAGCGCCTTGGCCTTGCGGCTGATGAAGGCGTCGCGAGGGTCCTCGCGCGGCAGCACCGCCGCGATGATCAGGCCCGGCGGCAGCAGGGTGACCATGTCCTTGGCCGAATGCACCGCGAGGTCGATGGCGCCGGCGAGCAGCGCCTCCTCAATTTCCTTCGTGAACAGGCCCTTACCGCCGACTTCCGCCAGCGGCCGGTCGCGGATCGCATCGCCGGTCGTGCGGATGACCTCGAGCTCGATCCGGTCGGCGTCGAAGCCATGGGCGGCGGCCAGGCGATCGCGCACCTGTTTCGCCTGGGCAAGTGCCAGCGGGCTGCCGCGCGTGCCGATGACGAGAACCGGTGAGGGCTGGGTGCCGAGGATTGCACCTTATGAGCTCGCAATGCTAGACCCGCCGGCGAGCACCGTAGCCCGGATGGAGCGCCAGCGAAATCCGGGTTCTTGCCACCCACTGAGACCGCCCCGCATTGCGCTCCGCTCCATGCGGGCTACGTCCGCGGAAAGACGCATCATCGCGGTGCAATGGATGGAACTCCCGATGATCGTGCTCGGCATCGAAACGACCTGCGATGAGACCGCGGCGGCGGTGGTCGAGCGGCCGCCGGCGGGGCCCGGACGGATCGTCTCCAATATCGTGCGCTCGCAGATCGACGAGCATGCGGCCTTCGGCGGCGTGGTGCCGGAGATCGCGGCGCGCGCCCATGTGGAGGCGCTCGACCGGATCATTGCCAAGGCCATGCTGGACGCCGGGAGAACCTTCACCGAGCTCGACGGCATCGCCGCCGCCGCCGGACCCGGCCTGATCGGCGGCGTGATCGTCGGGCTCACCACCGCCAAGGCGATTGCGCTGGTCAGCCGCAAGCCGCTGATCGCGGTCAATCATCTCGAGGCGCACGCGCTGACCGCCCGCCTCACCGACGGCACGCCGTTTCCCTATTGCCTGTTCCTTGCCTCCGGCGGCCACACCCAGATCGTCGCGGTGCTCGGCGTCGGCACCTATGTGCGGCTCGGCACCACGGTCGACGACGCCATCGGCGAAGCCTTCGACAAGATCGCCAAGCTGCTCGGGCTCGGCTATCCCGGCGGCCCGCAGGTGGAGAAAGAGGCGCTCGCCGGCGACGCCGCGCGCCATCCGCTGCCGCGGCCGATGCTCGGGCGGCGGCACGCCGACTTCTCCCTGTCGGGACTGAAGACGGCGCTGCGGCTCGAAGCTGAGAAGCTCGCGCCGCTGAGCGAGGCCGACGTGCGCGACCTCTGCGCCTCGTTCCAGCAGAGCGTGGTCGACGTGGTGGCCGACCGGCTGCGCGCCGGGCTCAAGATGTTCCGCGAGGCCTACGGCAAGCCGACGGCGCTGGTCGCGGCCGGCGGGGTCGCCAGCAACGAGGCGATCCGCCGGGTTCTGCATCACGTGGCGTTCGAGACCGGCACCGTCCTGGTGGTGCCGCCGGCGGCGCTGTGCACCGACAACGGCGCCATGATCGCCTGGGCCGGCGCCGAGCGCCTCGCGCTCGGCCTCACCGATGCGCTCGACGCGCCGCCGCACGCGCGCTGGTCGCTGCACGACGTGACCGGACCGGCGCAAGGGCAAGCGCCGCACGCGCAAGCACAGCACGCGGATGCCAACAAAAATGGGTGACGCGCTCAATCCGCTGTCGTCCCCGCGAAAGCGGGGACCCATATTCCAGAGCCGGTGGTTATGGGTCCCCGCTTGCGCGGGGACGACGACTGGATGAGGACGTTCGACCACATCGCGATCGTGGGAGGCGGCGCCTGGGGCGTGGCGCTGGCGAACGTGATCGCCCGCGCCGGCCGCGCGGTGCTGCTCGCCACCCGCGACCGCCTGGGCGCCGAGCTGCTCGTGGAGCGTCGCGAGAGTCCGCGCCTGCCCGGGCTGCGGCTCGATGAGCGGGTGGGGGTCGCGCCCGTGGGAGCGGAGGTCGGACGCTACGATGCCGTCCTGCTGGCGGTGCCGTCGCAGCGCCTGCGCGAGGCCGCGCGCACGATCGCACCGGCGCTGGCGCAGGGTACGCCGGTCATTGCCTGCGCCAAAGGGATCGAGCGCGGCACCCATCAATTCATGACCGAGGTGATCGCGGCGACCGCCCGCGCGGCGCTACCCGCGATCCTGTCGGGACCGAGCTTTGCCGCCGATGTCGGGCGCGGGCTCCCGGCCGCCGTCACGCTCGCCACCCGCGACGAGAGCGTGGCGGCGGCGCTCGCGCATGCGCTCGGCTCGGCCGCGTTCCGGCCGTATCATTCGACCGACGTGCGCGGCGTCGAGATCGGCGGCGCCGCCAAGAACGTGCTCGCGATCGCCGCCGGCATCGTCGCCGGGCGCGGGCTCGGCGCCAGCGCGGCGGCGGCGCTGGTGACGCGCGGCTTTGCCGAGCTGTTCCGCTTCGGCCGCGCCTACGGGGCACGCCCCGAGACCCTGACCGGCCTGTCCGGGCTCGGCGACCTGATCCTGACCTGCTCGAGCGCGCAGTCGCGCAACTATTCGTTCGGCCTGGCGCTGGGCAAGGGCGGTCCGGCGCAGACCGGCGCCACGCTCGCCGAAGGCGTGTTCACCGCGCCGGTGCTCCTCGAGATGGCGAACGACAAGGGGATCGACATGCCGATCGCCAGCGCCGTCGTCGCCATCCTCGCCGGCCGCGCCAGCGTCGACGAGGCGATCGAAACCTTGCTGACACGGCCATTCCGCGCGGAGGGGTAGATGCCGACGTCACCCGCGGGCTTGACCCGCGGGTCCATCTTCTTCGAGAACGTGCAAAGCGCATCTTTCGCAAAGGGATGGATTGCCGGGTCAAACCCGGCAATGACAATGTGGGAGAGCAGCTCGGGGGACGAATAAAGGAGAAATCGATGGCCTATTGGCTCTTGAAAACCGAGCCCGAGGAATTTTCCTGGGACGACCAGGTCAAGCGCGGCGCCAAGGGCGAGGCGTGGACCGGCGTGCGCAATTTCACCGCCCGCCGGCACCTGAAGGAGATGAAGAAAGGCGAGCACGCGTTTTTCTACCACACCGGCGAGGAGAAGCAGGTGGTCGGCATCGTCGAGGTGATCCGCGAATCCTATCACGATCCGAGCGACGAGAAGGGCGTGTTCCTCGCGGTCGACGTCAAGGCGGCGAAGCCGTTCCCGAAGCCGGTGACGCTCGCGGCGGTCAAGGCCGAGCCGAGCCTCAAGGAGATGGCGCTGGCGAAATATCCGCGCCTCTCCGTGCAGCCGGTGACGCCGCAGGAGTGGAAGGCCGTGTGCAAGATGGGCGGCCTGAAGGATTAGGAATCACGGGAGATGAACATGCGCAATCGCTTCATCCCGGTCGCGGTGGTCGCCGCCTGCTCAGCATTGGCCGTGCTCGCCGCGCTCTCGACCCGCACCGCCGCGCAGAATCCCATGGGCGACGCCAATGCCGAGCCGGCGCCGTTCAATCCGCAGATGGCCGCGATGATGATGATGCTGATCCAGCCGCGCCACGCCAAGCTCGGACTGGCGGGGAAAGCGGAGAACTGGCCGCTCGCCGGCTACGCGCTCAAGGAGCTCAAGACAGGCTTCCTGGTCACCGCGCGCGCGGTCCCGCGCTGGAAGGGCCTGCCGGTTCCGGACCTGTTCGACGTGGCCATGAGCGCGCCGCTGGCGCAGCTCGACTTTGCGATCAAGGCCAACGAGCCGCGCCAGTTCGCCGAGGGCTACGCCAAGCTGACCACGGGATGCAACGCCTGCCACGCCACCACCGACCATCCCTTCGTCGTCATCACGGTGCCCGACAGCGCCGCGGCATTTCCGAACCAGGACTTCAAGCCGAAGCAATGAGGCGGTTGCAGGCAACTGATCAAATGTCGTGGCCGCGCTTGCGCAATTCCTCGATCATGCGCGCGCGGATCTCGCCGCCGATCGATTGCCCGAAGCGTTGTCCGATCAGCATGCTCTCCTGGGTAATCGCCGGCAGCTTCTGCACGAATTTCTGCCCGGTCGGACCGCGATAGAATGCCAGGACCTCGCGCAGCTCCTCGGCGGTGAAATTGCGAGCGTAAACCGCCGCGATCTGGTCGATGATCTCGTTCACGCGCGCGTTCATGCTTTCCAGGAGCAGCGGCATGACCGCGTCGTAGTCGCGTTCGACCTGCGGCCGGCCCTGGACGATCGCGGGTTTCAGACCTTGGACGATCGTCGGCATGATGGCCTTGAAATAGTCGGCCGCGCGCATGGTGACGATCAGCTCGTGAGCGGCCACCATGGCGTCAGGCGAAGGCGATTGGGCGCGGGCGGGGAAGACCGCGAGCAGGCAGACCGCCAGGCATACGGCGAGCGTCCGGGGATGGTTGTGCATGAAAACTCCTCATCAAATGGGCCGGTATCCGAGACGGATTCGCCGGCGAGCTTGCCGTTCCGCCTAGAGCGTGATCCGGAAAAGTGGGCACCGGTTTTCCGGATCATGCTCTAGCCTATTCTGCCGCCTGCGGGCGCGATCCGGCAACGAAAGTCGAACGCGCGCAGTCTTGTCGCTCGTGCACCCGCCGTCGCATAATGGCGGCCAACAGCCCCCGGAGGGGCGACGTTTCAAACCAGCGAATGGTTGCGCTCGGTGCTTTCCACCGCGGTGCTTGGAGGAAACACAATGTCGGACAAGATCTACGATATTCCGCCGGAGTGGAAGAAGCGCGCCTTTATCGACGAGGCCAAGTACAAGGAGATGTACGCGCGTTCGGTCAAGGACCCGAACGGCTTCTGGGCCGAGGCGGCCAAGCGCCTGCACTGGTACAAGGCGCCGACCAAGATCAAGAACACCAGCTTCGGACCCGGCAATGTATCGATCAAGTGGTTCGAGGACGGCATCCTCAACGCCGCCTACAACTGCATCGACCGGCATCTTCCCAAGCGCGCCAAGCAGACCGCGATCATCTGGGAGGGCGACGATCCCGCCCAATCCCGGCACATCACCTATCAAGAGCTGCACGACGAGGTCTGCAAGCTCGCCAACATCCTGCGCAACCGCAACGTCGAGAAGGGCGACCGCGTCACCATCTACCTGCCGATGATCCCGGAGGCGGTCTATGCCATGCTCGCCTGCGCGCGCATCGGTGCGATCCATTCGGTGGTGTTCGGCGGCTTCTCCCCGGATTCGCTTGCCGGCCGCATCGAGGACTGCGGTTCCAAGGTCGTGATCACCGCCGATGAGGGCCTCCGCGGCGGCCGCAAGGTTCCGCTGAAGGCCAACACCGACGCCGCCATCGCCAAGGCCGGCGGCGTCGATCATGTTATCGTCGTGCGCCGCACCGGTGCCGCCGTCGACATGGATCCCGTGCGCGACGTCTACTACCACAAGGCGGCCGAGGTGGTGACCTCCGAGTGCCCGTGCGAGCACATGAACGCGGAGGACCCGCTGTTCATCCTCTACACCTCGGGCTCGACTGGCAAGCCGAAGGGCGTGCTGCACACCACCGGCGGCTACCAGACCTACGTGGCGATGACGCACCAATACATCTTCGACTACCACGAGGGCGAGATCTACTGGTGCACCGCCGACGTCGGCTGGGTGACGGGTCACAGCTACATCGTGTACGGCCCGCTCGCCAACGGCGCCATCACGCTGATGTTCGAGGGCGTGCCGAACTATCCCAGCATGTCGCGGTTCTGGGAAGTGGTCGACAAGCATCAGGTCAACACCATCTACACCGCGCCGACCGCGATCCGCGCGCTGATGCAGGCCGGCGATGCGCCGGTGAAGAAGACCTCGCGCAAGTCGCTGCGACTCCTGGGCACCGTCGGCGAGCCGATCAATCCGGAGGCGTGGGAGTGGTACTACCACGTGGTCGGCGAGGGCCGCTGCCCGATCGTCGACACCTGGTGGCAGACCGAAACCGGCGGCATCCTGATCACCCCCCTGCCCGGCGCGACACGGCTCAAGCCCGGCTCGGCCACGCAGCCGTTCTTCGGCGTCATTCCGCAGATCGTGGACGCGGACGGCAAGGTGCTGGAAGGCGCCGCGACCGGCAATCTCTGCATCGCCGATTCCTGGCCGGGCATGATGCGCACCGTGTTCGGCGATCACGAGCGCTTCGTCGACACCTATTTCAAGGCTTATCCCGGCAAGTATTTCACCGGCGACGGCTGCCGGCGCGACGAGGACGGCTACTACTGGATCACCGGTCGGGTCGACGACGTGATCAACGTCGCGGGACATCGGCTCGGCACCGCCGAGGTCGAGAGCGCGCTGGTCGCGCACGTCAAGGTGTCGGAGGCTGCCGTCGTCGGCTACCCGCACGACATCAAGGGCCAGGGCATCTACGCCTATGTCACGCTGATGGCCGGTGAAAACCCGAGCGAAGACCTGCGTAAGGAGCTGGTCGCCTGGGTACGCAAGGAGATCGGCCCGATCGCCTCGCCCGATCTCATTCAGTTCGCGCCCGGGCTGCCCAAGACGCGCTCAGGCAAGATCATGCGCAGAATCCTGCGCAAGATCGCCGAGGACGAGTACGGCAATCTCGGCGATACCTCGACGCTCGCCGACCCGACCGTAGTCGACGATCTCGTCGGCAACCGGCAGAACAAGAAGGCGCACGCCTAAAGCGTGCCGGCTCAAGCCACCGGCGGCAAGGGCAAGCAAGGCACGGCGAATCGCGTCGCACCAATCATCACGGCGCGCCGCAGCATCAAGAGTTTATAGCGGAGATCGCGCGGCCACGCTGTGGCGCGCACAGCACACTCGTCAGAATTCGACACCGTTCGGCCACACTCACGCGCGGTTTCGGCTGAGATCGCGGGCCGATTCGCTTATCATGGTTACTGATCCGTTCACCGCTCCGGAGAAGTCCAAGCGGACGTTTGGGGTGCGTGCGGATCGAGGGGAATAACGGGCAATAGAACGGTCAAGAACATGCATCTCTCACGCTGGCTGGCGGCCGGTTCGGCTGCCCTTTTGCTTGCCGCGACCACTGCGATGCCGCAGTCCGCGCAGGCACGCGAGATCGTCGGATTTTCCGGCGCTTATTCGAGCGGCACGGTCGTGGTGAAGACCAGCGAACGCTCGCTCTACTACGTGCTCGGCAACGGCAAGGCCGTGCGCTATCCGGTCGGTGTCGGGCGTGCCGGCAAGCAATGGACCGGCACGACCATCATCAGCGGCAAGCACCTGCGTCCGGCCTGGTCGCCGCCAGCTGACGTGAAGCGCGACAAGCCGTCGCTGCCGAACGTGATTCCGGGCGGCGCACCGAGCAATCCCATGGGTGCGGCGGCGTTGACGCTCATGGGCGGCGAATATGCCATCCACGGGACGAACAACCCCGGTTCGGTCGGCGGCTTCGTCTCCTACGGCTGCATTCGCATGTACAACGCGGACATTCTCGATCTCTACGGCCGCGTCAGCTGGGGTACGACGGTCGTCGTCACCCAGTAAGCGGGACGACGGAAGACAGAGGACGGACCACGGAGTGTCCTTCACTCTTCCGTCGTCCGTCGCCGGTCGTCTGCCTTGCGAATTCGCACATAAAGCGCGCCTTCCCCGCCGTGGCCGACATGGGCGTCCTCGAAGCCGACCACATAGGCGCGGAATTCCTGGAGTTTCAGCCACTGCGGCACCTGGCGCCTGAGCACGCCACGCTCGCTCCATTGGTCGCGCGCGCGGGCACCTTTGCCGGTAATGACCAGCACGACCTTGGCGCCGTCGCGCTGCGCCTTGCGCAGGAAACGAAGCAGCGCCGCGTGTGCCTCGCCTTGGGTCCTGCCGTGAAG
This sequence comes from uncultured Alphaproteobacteria bacterium, assembly GCA_963827585.1. Lineage (GTDB taxonomy): Bacteria > Pseudomonadota > Alphaproteobacteria > Rhizobiales > Xanthobacteraceae > VAZQ01. The sequence goes on along the minus strand of CAWHCK010000050.1, from coordinate 178,538 downwards.
GTCGATGCGGGCATCGATCGATTGGCCGCCGCGCGCGAGGCGTCGCTTGAGCCGCCGATCGAGCGGCTCGAGCTGCGGCGCCGTCTTGGGCGCCGGAGCGCTGCTGCGCACCACCGCGTCGGCGCGGGGAGCAAGCACGGGTTTCGCCTTGCGGCGCGTTGCTGCCGGCTGTGCCGGATCGGCCGGCGCCGGGCGCTGCCGAAGCGGCGCGACCGCGCGGGTGAAGCGACCCCACAGGCTGCGTTCCGCGTCAGTGAGCCTGCGCGCTCGCGGCCTGCCGTCGTCCGCGCTCATGACCGCGACCGCCACCGCGTGGGACCGACCTGCCGGCGCGCTTTCTTGGCGCTGGCGTCATCGTCGCCCCTGCCCGCCTGCGATTTGGACTTGCCGTCGTCTTTCTTGACCTCGGCTGCCGGAATGCTCGGCTTCGGCACCGGCAGCGGCATGTGCCTGCCGGCCTCCACCATGTCGAGCTCGCGCGGGATCAGCATGGCAAACCGGCCGGGATAGCGGATGCGGCCGGCGATACGGCCGGCGTCGTCGCCGGCCCCCCAATAGAGGTCGGCCCGCGCCGGCCCGACAATGGCGGAGCCCGTGTCCTGCGCGATCATCAGCCGCCGGAACGGCGTGGTGGGCTTGGCGCTCTCGATCGGCAAGCTCGCCTCGATGAAGAAGGGCGTGCCGTAGACATGGATCTTGTCGACCGCAATCGAACGGCCGGGCATCAGCGGGACACCCTGCGCGCCCACCGGCTCGCCCTCGTTCGACAGGCCGGTGATGCGGAAGAACACGTAGGAGCGGTTGGTGGCGCGTAGCTTCGGCGCTTCGTCGGGGTTGGCAGCCATCCAGTCGCGGATGCGCTGCATCGACATTTCGTCGCGCGGGACGAGGTTGCGCTCGATGAGCACGCGGCCGACCGCGGTATAGGGATAGCCGTTGTGGGAGTCGTAGTTGATGCGCAACGGCGTGCCGTCCTCGAGGATGACGCGGGCCGAGCCCTGGATTTGAATCGAGAGTGCCTCGAACGGATCTTTGATCCAGCAGATTTCGAGACCTTGACCGTCGAGCGCGCCGTCGTCGATGGCGCCCCGATCGTGGTAAGGCACGATCTCGTCCTTCTCGTTGCGGCGTCCGATCAACACGCCCTTGTTGGGGAAGGCGGCCGCGCCCGGCTTATGGCCGGCGGCCACCAGGTCGCGCGGACGCCGGTAAAGCGGCACGTGGAATTCCGGATTGGGAAAGCGCGAGCCCTGCACGATGGGCTCGTAGTAGCCGGTGAGAAAGCCCTGCGGGTCGCCGAGACGCGTGATGCGCACCGGCCGGAAATGCTCCTCGAAGAAGGCGCGCGCAGTCTCCGCGTTTGCCGGCCGCACCGCGGCCGCCCGCCGGCACGCCTCCCACAGCGCGTTGTAGATGGTCAGTTCGTCGCTCGGGCGCTTGATCCTGCGAAAGGGCTGGCAGCTCGTCTGATAAGCCTCGAACGCGGCCAAGTGATCGTCGGCGGCCCAGCCGTCGAGATCGGCCCAGCGCAGCGGCTCGAGCTGGCTGTCGGGAAGCTTCAACGGCCCATCGCCACCCGCGGCGCAAGCCATGCCGGCGAGCGCGAGCGTGGCGGCTGCGGCGATGCTTCCGAGGAGGGCGCACAGACGCACCAGCATTCCCGCTGCGCTCCGGTTATTGCCCGGCTTCGGTGGCGACGAGCTTCCAGTTGGGATCGCGCGAGGAAAGGTCCCGCGCAAACGTCCACACGTCGGTGACGTCGGTGACTTTTTCCGGATTGCCTTCGATGACATTGCCCGACTTGTCGCGGGTGACCGAAATGAGCTGCGAGACGAAGCGAACCGTGATCTGCGCCGTGCGGCCGCGCAGTTCGGCGGCCGTAATGTCGGACTTGTCGATCGACACGAAGCGGGTCTCCACCGCTTCGCCCTTGCTCTCGCGCTCCCGGATGGCGGCCTCGAACCCTTCGTACACGTCGCGTGACAGAAGATTCTTGAGGGTACGCCGGTCGCCCTCGGCATAGGCCAGGACGATCATTTCGTAGGCAGCGCGCGCGCCGGCGACGAAATGCTTGGCATCGAACGTCTTGTCGTCCCGGACAATGGCGTCGAGCCCCCCGGCCGTGGCCGAGCCCGCCTCCGCGATACCCTTCCAGCGCTCGGCCGGCTCGGGCGTCTCGACCGGCTTCTGCGCCGTGTCGGCGGCGCGGCCGGGCAAGGTCACCACGTTGTCGTTGGTCGCGCCGCGCACGGCGTCGCGGGCGGAATAAGGATCGTATGGCGGCCGCTCTCGCCCCGTGCGCTGGCCGAGGACGCTCCGCAGGCGCAGGAAGATGAAAACCGCCAGCGCCAGAAAGATGATGGTGTAGATATCGAACACGTCGCACGCCTCTCGGCAGCCGAGACGGAACCGCGGGATCAGTCGGAAGCCTGCAGACAGGCAATCTGCGGAGGCACAGATCGGTTCCCGTACCAATATGTAAGCACGCGACCGCACTGATCCAGGGGCTTGCGCCGACCCATCGACGCATGTTGTCGCTTCGGCGGGACCATAGACGATCCCAACCGTGGCGCCAACAAGGCTCATGCAGGACAAGGGCCGATGTCTTTGGTTAAATGGACGTTTATTGGACTGTTCGCGCTCCCTGCCGCGGAGATCTTGACCTTTATCCTGGTCGCGGCGCTGATCGGATGGCTCTGGGCAGCAATTTTTTTTGTTGGCACCTCGGTTGCCGGCGTGGTGCTGCTCCGGCGGTCGGGACGCGCCGACCTCGACCGCTTGCGCACCGCCTTCGCCCGGGACGGGATTCGGGGGCTGCACCTGGAAACCCCCGGCGCGGCCACCATGCTCGGGGGAATCCTTCTGACATTTCCAGGTTTTATAACGGACCTGCTGGGCGCGGCGCTATTCGTGCCGTGGGTGCGCCGGTGGGCGACGGCAAAGCTCGCAACGCTGGCGCGCAGCCGCCGGCGCGGCTCCCGCGACGATCACATCATCGACCTCGAACCCGACGAATGGCATCAAATTCCGGATCGGAAGCGCGGCCGGGCGCGCAAGCCCAAGCGGGGGCTCAAGCGCGGCGCGTGACGTCCTTGTCCGACCGCGGCCCCTGTGTTAGCCACGCCGCCGACTGCGGCATCGCGAGCGGTGAGAGGTAGAGTCGATGGCGACCCCCGGCAATGGCAGCCCTGCACAGAGCCCGAGCGCCCAGCCGCAAGGCCAAGCGCAGCTGAGCGTGCTGGGCCAATACATCAAGGATTTTTCGTTCGAAAATCCCAACGCCCCGCGCTCCTTGGCACCGACCCAGACCCAGCCGGCCATCAACATCCAGATCAATGTCGGCATCCAGCAACTCGGCGAGACCGACTACGAAGTCTCGCTCAAGCTCGAAGGCAAGGCGGAGAGCACGGGAACGATCCTGTTTGCCTTCGACCTGACATTTGCCGGCGTTTTCCGCGTTCAGAACGTACCGCCGGAGACGCTGCAGCCGCTGGTCATGATCGAATGTCCGCGCCTGTTGTTTCCGTTCGCGCGTGAGATCATCGCAACCGCGGTGCGCAACGGCGGCTTCCCGCCCCTCCTGCTCGATCCGGTCGATTTCGTCGCGCTCTATCAGCAACGCGCGGCCCAGATGCAGACGCCGCAGGCGGCCGCAACGCAGACCTGATCAGGCGGCAACGCCTAGTTTTTTGCTTGAGCATGATCTGTTCGGAAAACCGGTACCCACTTTTCCGGATCATGCTCTGCCAAATACTCGCGCCAGATCGCGCCCTCGCCCAGCGTTGTCACGAAAGTGACATGCGCGTCACGCTCGTCGTCGGTGAGGCGGGGTGCGAGCGCGCTGGGCCGCACGCGGATGGCAGCGCCGGCCGCATGGATGGCGGCCGCGCTGGTGCCGGCTTCGACCAGAATAAGCTGGGCCTGCCGCGCACCGATCAGCTCGAGATAGACCTCGGCCAGGATCTCGGCGTCGAGCAGCGCGCCGTGCTTGGTACGACGGGAATTATCGATGCCGTAGCGCACGCAGAGATCGTCGAGGCGGTTGGGCCCGGCCGGGTGCTTGCGGCGCGCCAACAGCAACGTGTCGACCAGGCGCTCGCGCTGCACCAGTATTTTTCCCGCGCGCTCGAGCTCGGCATTGAGGAAACCGAGGTCGAACATGGCGTTATGGGCGACGAGCGGCGCGTCGGCGATGAACTCGATCAACTCATCGGCGACTTCCGCGAACGGCGGCTTGTCCCTGAGGAACTCGGCCGAAAGGCCGTGAATGGCGAAGGCTTCTTGCGGCATGTCGCGCTCGGGATTGACGTAGCGGTGAAAGCTCTGCCCGCTCGGGATGCCGTTGATGAGCTCGACGCAGCCGATCTCGACCAGTCGGTGCCCCTGGTAGGGATCGAGCCCCGTGGTCTCGGTATCGAGCACGATTTCGCGCACGGCTATGCTCTCGTCGCCATCTTGGACGCGGCGAATCACCGCCGCCGCGGCATTGTAGCGATGGCGTCAAGGATCGCACGCACCTGCGCGCGCGCGGCCTCGAATCCGCGCGAGGTGTCCACGATAAAATCGGCGCGCCGGCGCTTTTCGGCGTCCGGCATTTGCTTGGCCAGAATTGCCTCGAGCTTTTCCAAGGTCATGCCGGGGCGCTCGAGCACGCGCGACTGTTGCACCTCGGGAGGAGCCGACACCACCACGACGGCGTCGACCCGCCGGTCGCCGCCGGTCTCGAACAGCAAGGGAATGTCGAGCAGCGCGACCTTCTCGCCGCCCGCCGCGGCCGCGGCGATCAGGCGCCGCTCCGCCTCCTGCACCAGGGGATGGACGATCCGCTCCAGCCGCTCGAGTGCGGCACTGTCGCCGAGCACGCGCGCGGCAAGCCTGTTGCGATCGACCTTACCGGCCGCGGTCACCCCGGGAAATGCCGCCTCGATCGCCGGCACCGCCTCGCCCTCGTACAGGCGATGCACCACGGCGTCGGCATCGTGCACCGGCACGCCTTCCTCGGCGAAGAAGCGCGCCGTGGTCGATTTTCCCATTCCGAGCGAGCCGGTGAGACCGAGGATGAACATGCCGCCTCGAGTAGAGTATTTCGAGGAAGAGGGAAATCCGGCAGGCCGCAGTGCGCGCGAACTCACGCAGCCAGCCATCCCGCCTGCCGGAAATATTGCAGCAGGGCAACGAGCGGCAACCCGAGAATCACGAAATGATCGCCCTCGATGCGCTCGAACAGCTGGATGCCGGCCTTCTCCAGCTGGTAGCCGCCGACGCTTGCCGCCGCGTCCGCTCCCACGGCATCGAGATAGGCATCGAGGAAGCGGTCGGAAAAGGCGCGCATGGTGAGCCGCGCGGTCTCGCGGTGCTCGAACAGGACCATGTCCTCTCGCACCAGCGCAATGGCGGTGTGAAGCTCATGGGTTCGGCCCCGCAGCGCCGCAAGCTGCTCGCGCGCCGCGGCACGGTGCGCGGGCTTGGAAAACCTGCGCTCGCCGAGGGCCAGCGTCTGGTCGGCGCCCAGCACCAAGCGGCCGGCCAGGCGCAAGCCAATGGTGCGCGCCTTTTCGCGCGCGAGCAGCGCGGCGACCTCGCCGGCATCGCGCGCCGTGCCGCGCTGCTCGATCGCCCGCTCATCGATGTCGGCGGGCCGAACCTCGACCGGGAGACCGGCATCGCGCAGGATGGCATGCCGGATCGCGCTCTTCGACGCGAGCACAAGCGGTTGGTCGACGAGCCAAAGCGGCATCGCTCAGGCGATGGGCTGGCGCCGGCGTTCGGCGAGAAAGCTCATCACCGCCGCCGCGGTCTCCTCGATCGAGCGCCGGGTCACGTCGATGCTCGGCCAATTGTGCCGCGCGCACAGCTTGCGCGAGAACGCGACTTCTTCGGCGACCGCCTGGCGATCGATGTACTGGTCGTCGTCGTGATGCGCCCGCAGGCCAAGCAAACGATTCTGACGGATCTGCACGATCCGCTCCGGACTGGCATAGAGCCCGACCACGAGCGGTCGCGACAGCTCCTCGACATAGCGGGACACTTGGACGCCGGGCACGACCGGAACATTGCCAGTCTTTACGCCGCGGTTCGCAAGATAGATCGAGGTGGGCGTCTTCGAGGTGCGCGACACCCCGACGAGCACGACATCGGCTTCTTCCAGACCCTCGAGGTGCTGGCCGTCATCGTGCAACATCGTGTAGTTGAGCGCGTCAATGCGCTTGAAATAATCCGCGTTGAGCGTGTGTTGTGCGCCGACGCGGTGCGAAGTTGCGGTTCCGAGATAGGATTGCAGGAGCTGCAGGACCGGCCCCAGGATCGAGAGGCAAGGCAAGCTGAGCTCGCGGCAATGGTTCTCGAGCCTTTGCAGCAGTTCGTCGTCGAGCAGCGTGTAGAGTACGATACCCGGCGACTCCTCGATCTCGGCCAGAACACGGTCAAGTTGCTTCTGGGTTCGGACCAGGGGATAGACGTGTTCCACCGGCTGGACCTTGGTGTATTGCGCCGTCGCCGCACGCGCGACGGTCGTCAGCGTCTCGCCGGTGGCGTCGGACACGAGGTGAAGATGGAAATAGCTGCCGGCACGCTGCGCCATGATGAGAGCGGGACTAGCTGTTAATTCCTGGGGAGGAGGCCATGCGCCGGGCCGAAGCGCAAGCCCGCAGTCGCCGGACCGGCTCGTACTGTCCACATTGTCCTCATGTGCACATTATCGGACCTGCTTGACCAACGCAGCGGGCAAATGTGGATGACACGCGGAGTTCACGCCCGGGAGGCAGCTTGGGATGCCTACAAATGGCACTTTTCGATCTCTTCGGACAATGGACATTCGTTGCCCACAGATCCGGTACAATCCTGACCGGCGTGGATGGCGTGTGGACGGCAATGTATGAGTCCAATCAACGCTCCAACAGTAACTACAAGAAGATTCAAGATTTAGATTAGTAGGAAAGGCCAAGCTGGGACCGTGCGGTGAACAAACTCCTTCTCGAGGTGCTCGATGGCCAGCGGCGAAGACCCCCACCCACATGGTTGATGCGGCAAGCCGGGCGTTATTTGCCAGAATACAGGGCGGTGCGCGAACGAGCGGGTGACTTTCTCACGCTTTGCTTCACTCCAGAACTTGCAGCCGAAGTGACGCTTCAGCCGGTTCGTCGATTTGGTTTCGACGCGGCAATCCTGTTTTCCGACATTCTGGTGGTTCCATATGCGCTCGGGCAGCCGGTGAGGTTCACCGTAGGTGAGGGTCCGCAGCTCGATCCGATCGCGAATCGCGAGGGGTTGGCTCGCCTCAAGAGCGATCTCGACCATGATGTGCTTGCGCCGGTCTACGAAACGATCGAACTGGTCAAAGCCAGTCTTCCAGCGAATGTCGCGTTGTTGGGCTTTTGCGGTGCGCCATGGACGGTTGCGACGTATATGGTGGCGGGCCGCGGCACGGCGGACCAGGAGCCCGCGCGGATGTTTGCCTATGGCGATTGCGAAGGCTTCGGGACGCTGATCGATAAGCTGGTGGACGCATCGGCGACCTATCTGATCCACCAATTGCGGGCCGGGGCCGATGCGGTGCAGATTTTCGATACCTGGGCTGGCATTCTGCCGGCAGACGAGTTCGGCCGGTGGTGCATTGAGCCCACGCAACGGATCATCGCCAAGGTGCGCGAGCAGATGCCGCACGCGACGGTGATCGGATTCCCGCGTGGGGTCGGCGCCGCGCTCCTGCGCTATGTTGAGGACGTTCCGGTCGATGCCGTGGGGCTGGACTGGACGGCGGATCCTGTGTTCGTGCGCGATCAAGTCCAGCGGCGCGTGCCGGTGCAGGGAAATCTCGACCCGTTGGCGCTGGTCGCAGGTGGGGCGGCGCTCGACCGCGCGGTCGATAGGGTCCTCGAGGCGTTTTCCGATGGGCCTTTCATTTTCAATCTCGGGCACGGCATCCTGCCGCAGACCCCGATCGCGCATGTGGAGCAAATGCTCGCGCGCGTGCGCGGGGCATAGAATTGCTCATCTCGAACCGACGATCGGAGAGGGCCATGTACGAGTGGCTGAAGGCATTCCACGTCATCGCGATCATCGCCTGGATGGCGGGAATGCTCTATCTGCCGCGGCTGTTCGTCTATCACTGCGAGGCCGAGGCCGGCTCCAGGCAGTCCGAAACGTTCAAGGTGATGGAGCGGCGGCTCCTGACCGTGATCACGAATCCGGCCATGGCGGTAAGCTGGGTGCTCGGTCTTTGGCTCGCCTGGACGGGCGGATGGTATGCCGCGGGCTGGCTGCACGCCAAAGTCGCCTTGGTCCTCGTCCTGTCGGGGGTGCATGGTTTCTTTGTGCGCTGCGTGCGTGAATTCGGCGCCGACCGCAATCGCCGCCCGCAGAAATTCTACAGGATTATCAATGAGGTGCCGACCATCCTCATGATCGGAATCGTGATCCTGGCGGTGGTCAAACCGTTCTGAACAGGCGCTCCCTGTGACCGGCCGGAGCAGCTCGGGACCGGCCTTCAGGGCCGGCGTCATCCACATCACGCGAGCGCTACTTGCGCACGGAACAGTCTTTTCCTATCTTGTGTGCATCTCCCCGAACGCAGGCAGCTGCATTTAGTACCGGCCCAAGTGCGGGACCGGCCGCTGCATCGGGTCCGAATACCCTTCGCTCAAGACCTGCGACCTCCCCTCCGTATCGATCGGCAGCTTTTTCAGTCACCGATCCCCCTCCATAGGACTACCCCGTATGCGGGAAATGAAACTCCAAGACCTCAAGGGCAAAACGCCAGCCGAGCTTGTCTCGTTCGCCGAGGAGCTCGAGGTCGAAAACGCCAGCACCATGCGCAAGCAGGAGCTGATGTTCGGCATTCTCAAACAGCTCTCGATGCGCGAGACCGATATCATCGGCGAAGGCGTCGTCGAGGTGCTCTCCGACGGCTTCGGCTTCCTGCGCTCGCCGGAAGCGAACTACCTGCCGGGCCCCGACGACATCTATGTCTCGCCTTCGCAGATCCGGCGCTTCGGGCTGCGGACCGGCGATACCATCGACGGCCACATTCGCTCGCCCAAGGAAGGCGAGCGTTATTTTGCGCTGCTCAAGGTCAACACCATCAATTTCGAGGACCCGGAAAAGGCGCGCCACAAGGTCAATTTCGACAATCTCACGCCGCTCTATCCCGAGGAGCGGCTGCGCATGGAGCACGAGGATCCGACCAAAAAGGATCTCTCCCCGCGCGTGATCGACATCGTTGCGCCGATCGGAAAGGGCCAGCGCGCGCTGATCGTGTCGCCGCCGCGCACGGGCAAGACCGTGCTGCTGCAGAACATCGCCCACGCCATCACCGCCAATCATCCGGAATGCTATCTGATCGTGCTGCTGATCGACGAGCGGCCCGAGGAGGTGACGGACATGCAGCGCTCGGTGAAGGGCGAGGTCGTGTCCTCGACTTTCGACGAGCCGGCGTCGCGCCACGTGCAGGTCGCCGAAATGGTGATCGAGAAGGCCAAGCGCCTGGTCGAGCACAGTCGCGACGTCGTCATCCTGCTCGATTCGATCACGCGGCTGGGGCGTGCCTACAACACCGTGGTGCCGTCATCGGGCAAGGTGCTCACCGGCGGCGTCGACGCCAATGCCCTGCAGCGGCCGAAACGCTTCTTCGGCGCGGCGCGCAACATCGAGGAAGGCGGCTCGCTCACCATCATTGCGACCGCGCTGATCGACACCGGCAGCCGCATGGACGAGGTGATCTTCGAAGAGTTCAAGGGCACCGGCAATTCCGAAATCATTCTCGACCGCAAGGTCGCGGACAAGCGCACCTTCCCGGCGATGGACATCACCCGCTCGGGCACCCGCAAGGAAGAGCTGCTCGTTGCCCCCGACCAGCTCAAGAAGATGTACATCCTGCGCCGCATCCTGAACCCGATGGGCACGATGGATGCCATCGATTTCCTGCTCGACAAGTTGCGCAACACCAAGAGCAACTCCGACTTCTTCGAGTTCGATGAATGCGTAGGACGACTTCTTGTAGGATGGGTTGAGCGGAGCGAAACCCATCACCCTTGCCTGCTCATCACCGGTGCGATGGGTTTCGCCATAGCCCGCGAAGACGGGCGTAAACGCCCTAAAGGCTCAACCCATCCTACAGGCTACTTGTAGAAGCGCAGCGCCTGGAGCCGTGACGACAGGCCCAGCCCATCGAGACAGGCGCCCGGCTCGCCCGGAGCGCAGGCCGTCACATCGTTGACCAGGATGGCGCCGAGCTGACGGCAGTCGGCATCGAGCACGAATGCCCGCACATTGGTCTTGGCGGCGCGCACCGGACCCATCTCGGTGATGAGGCGTCGCAGAATCCCGCCATCGGTGCCGAACGCGACGAGATCGAGCTTCAAGCTTTCCATCGCGATGTCGGATTTGTTCTGGATGACGAAGTTCAGACGGCAACGGTTATCGCCGCCCTCGATGCTGTTGAGCTCGACCAGCATCTTCTCTTCCGCCGAGAGCGCGCAGACCGGCAGCAGCACTTGCAACACGACAAGCGCCTGCAGCACGCCACGCATCGGTGATCTCCAGTGTCGCTGGTACCCTTGGCGTCAATTCATAAACTGACTCAGTTGGGCCGGGCAAGCGCGCTGGGAGTGGAATCGTTCTGAGGTGGTAGAGCGTGATTGCTTGGCGTTGAGTAGCAATCACGCTCTAGTTTTTTGTTTGAGCATGATCTTTTCGGAAAACCGGTACCCACTTTTCCGGATCATGCTCTAACGCCGCATCGCGGTTACGGCTTCGGCAATGCCGTCAGTCTGCGTCAGCGGCAGCGAGCAGGTCTCACCGACGCAGATGAAGGCTGCGCTTTCGGTGGCCGCCTTGATCTTGTCCTGCGCCGGGTGCGCGGCCGGCAGCGCGGCGGACGCGCGCAGCACGACGCGGTCGAGGAATGGAAGCTTGCGCGCGGCGGCGAGGAGATCGTCGGCGCGCGCGTCGTTGCCCGCCACGACGATCTCGGCGACGCGCAGGCGCAGATCCAGTGCGTTGAGCAACGCAAGATGCGCGAAGAGATTCTCGGCAGCGCCTGCAACGATGCCGTCGAACAGCCGGTCGGCCTGGTCACGCCAGGCATGCTGGCCCGTAAAGACCGCAAGGCGGACGAGGTTCTGCGCCGCCAGGGCATTTGGGTTCGGCGTTGCGTCGTCGGTGGTCGCGCTGGGTCGCACCACGAGTCCTTGGGCGTCGTCGGCGGTGAGAAAATAGCCGCCGTTGTCGGGATTGACGTAGTGCCGATCCAGCGTTCCCTGCCAGGCGAGCGCGCGCTCGAGATAGGCGTGCTCGCTGGTCGCTTCGTAGAGCGCGAGCGCTGCCCGGGTCATGGCGGCGTGATCGGAGGCGAGGCCGGGGACGAGCAGCCTGCCCTCGCGCCAGGAATGGCCGAGCCGGTCGCCGTGGGCCATCTTGGCGTCGATGAACAGGAAGGCGCGCGCCGCCATTTCGAGCCAGGTAGGCTCGTCGAGCGCCACGCCCGCGTTGACGAGCGCGGCGATCATCAGCCCGTTCCAGTCCGCCAAGACCTTGTCGTCGAGGCCGGGACGCACGCGTTGGGCACGCGCCGCGAGCAGCGTCTCGCGCATCGGCGCAGAGCCTTTGCTCGTCCTCCATGCTGCGCGGTAAGTGCTTGAGGCGATTGAGAATATTGTGTCCCTCGAAGTTGCCTTGCAGAGTCACGTCGTAGTGCGCAGCAAAAAATTCGGCATCGTCCTTGCCGAGCACCGCGGCAATTTCCGCCGGCGACCAGACGTAGAACTTGCCCTCCTCGCCTTCCGAATCGGCATCGAGCGAGGCGCAGAACGCCCCTTCCCGCGTGATCATTTCGCGCGCGAGCCAAGCGACGGTTTCGCGCGCGCGCGTCTTGAATAGTTCATTGGCCGAGCGCCGGTATGCGAGCGCCAGCAGGTCGAGCAGCAGCGCGTTGTCGTAAAGCATCTTCTCGAAATGCGGCACCAGCCACTGCTCGTCGACCGAATAGCGCGAGAAGCCGCCGCCGAGATGATCGTAGATTCCACCCTCGCACATGCGCGCGAGCGAAAGCTCGACGGCGCCGAAATAGCGCCGGTCGTTCATGCGCTGCCCGGCGCGCCAGAGGAATTCGAGCATCATGGGCTGCGGGAATTTCGGCGCGCCGCGCATGCCGCCGTTGACGGGATCGATCATGCCGGCGATCTGGTTGGCCGCGCGATCGAGCTCCGGCGCGGCGACGACCACGCGCCCCTTCGGCCGCGCGCTCTCGGCGAGACGCGCCATCAGCGCGCTGCGGTTCTGCTCGACGCTCTGCGGTTCGTTGCGGAAGATGTGATCAACTTCGCGCAAGAGGTCGACGAAGGCGGGTTTGCCGTAGCGCGACGTCTTGGGAAAATAAGTGCCGCCCCAGAATGGTTCGCCGCTGGGGGTGAGAAACATCGTGAGCGGCCAGCCGCCGTGCTCGCCGAGGTGATGCAGCGCCGACATGTAGATCTGGTCGATGTCGGGGCGCTCCTCGCGGTCGACTTTGATGTTGACGAAGAGATCGTTCATCACCGCTGCGGTTGCCGGGTCCTCGAAGCTCTCGTGCGCCATGACGTGGCACCAATGGCACGCGGCGTAGCCGACCGAGAGCAGGATCGGCTTGTTGGTACGCTTGGCTTCGGCGAGCGCGTCGGTGCCCCACGGCCACCAATCGACCGGATTATGCTTGTGCTGCAGCAGGTACGGGCTGGTCTCGCGGGCCAGGCGGTTTTCGTGGGAGGTGGTGGCGGACGATGACATGGGACCCATGTAGGGGCTCAACCGTGATATGACAGGCCACAGCGAAAAGTCGTGGGAGCAAAGGGATAGACGCGATATCCAAGATGTTGAAACTTGCCATTGGCGGCGAACGACCCTGGTGCGTGCGCTGCGGCGTTGGATGTCCTCTCGACCATGGCGAACGACCGCGACACGATCTTCGCCCTCTCCTCCGGCCGGCCGCCGGCGGCGATCGCGGTGATTCGCGTCTCCGGTACTCGGGCCGCGTTCGCGGTCGAGACGCTGATCGGACGGGTCCCGGCGGCGCGGCGCGCGACGCTGGCGCGCGTGCGCGATCCCACGACCGGCGACATCATCGACGAAGGCCTGGCGCTCTGGTTCCCCGGGCCGAACAGCGAGACCGGTGAGGACATCGTCGAGTTGCAGGTTCATGGCGGCCGTGCGGTGGTCGCCGCCGTGCTCGCGGCGCTGGGAAAGCTTGCAGGCTTGCGTCCGGCGGAAGCAGGCGAGTTCACGCGCCGCGCGTTCGAGAACGGCCGCATGGATTTGACCGCGGTGGAAGGGCTCGCCGATCTGGTTGCGGCCGAGACCGAGGCGCAGCGCCGGCAGGCGTTCCAGCATCTCAAGGGTCTTCTCGGCGCGCGCGCCGAGACCTGGCGACAGCGATTGATCGAGGCGCTGGCGCTGGTCGAAGCGGGCATCGATTTCTCCGACGAGGACGATGTCCCGCGGGACATGATGGCGCGATCGCTCGAGCTCATCCGTCCGCTGGCCGACGAGATCAGCCGGGCCGGGGCGGGGCAGGGGGAGCGACTGCGCGAAGGCTTGCGCGTCGCCATCGCGGGTCCGCCGAACGTGGGCAAGTCGACCCTGTTCAATCGGCTGGCGGGGCGCGAGGCCGCGATCGTGTCGCCGTTCCCGGGAACGACACGCGACGTGCTCGAGCTGCATCTCGATCTCGGCGGCTATCCCGTGACGGTGCTCGACACCGCGGGCATGCGCGACACCAGCGATCCGGTCGAGCGCGAGGGCGTGCGGCGCGCGGGCGAGCAGGCGGCGGGGGCGGATGTCGTGCTGTGGGTCGTCGACGCGACCGCGAGCGACCGGGAGGCAGCGCTCGAGGTGCGCGGTTTGGCCCAAATCCCTGACGGCTCCACGGCGTGGATCGTGATCAACAAGATGGATCTGGTCGCGGGCGACCAGAGAAAAAGAATTGAATCCGAGTTCAGTACGAAGGCCGTTAACGTTAATCTTGTTTCCAGCACGACGGGGGCGGGTTTTGACGATTTGGTTAACGGGCTCGCGCGGTTTGCCGAAGGCTTTTTCACGCCCGAGCCTGCCTTGGTGGCGCGCGAGCGCCAGCGCGCACATCTCAGGGAGACGGTACTCGCTCTGCAGGACGCACAGCGCGCCGCGCAGGACGGCAGGGAGGAGATCATGGCCGAGCACCTGCGCCTTGCCGCGAGAGCGTTGGGCAAGCTGCTTGGCCGCGTCGATGTGGAAGACGTGCTGGACGTGATCTTCCGAGATTTCTGCATCGGAAAGTAGCGACGGCAAGAGGCGCGTGCTGCGACTGCGATTGCTTTCGACGTTTCACGTGAAACATCCGCCGCGAGCGGCAACCGGATCTGGCGTTGCAGGCCTCGTGGCCGTGAATGGACGCTCGGCCCGCAGTCGGGGTAGAAGCTCGGCCGCGGAGAGTTCGAATCGATGAATGCGCGTTACGATGTCCTGGTTGTGGGTGGCGGCCATGCCGGCTGTGAAGCGGCTGCGGCGGCCGCGCGCATGGGCGCGAGCACGGCGCTCGTGACCCACCGCTTCGCCACCATCGGCGCCATGTCCTGCAATCCGGCCATCGGGGGGCTGGGGAAGGGCCATCTCGTGCGCGAGATCGATGCGCTCGACGGCCTCATGGGGCGGGTAGCAGATCTCGCCGGCATTCAGTTCCGGGTGCTCAACCGTCGCAAGGGGCCGGCCGTGCGCGGGCCGCGCGCCCAGTCGGACCGCAAGCTCTACGCCGGCGCTATGCAGCGGGCGATCCGCGACACCGCCAATCTGACCGTGATCGAGGCCGAGGCGCACGACCTGGTGCTGCGCGACGGATGCGTCGCCGGCCTCAAGCTCGCGGACGGCCGTGAGCTCGGGGCAGGGACTGTGGTGCTGACCACCGGGACTTTCCTGCGCGGCCTTATCCACATCGGCGAGCGCCAGACGCCGGCGGGACGGGTCGGGGAGGCGCCCGCGATCGGCCTGTCGCTGACCTTGGAGCGGCTCGGATTTGCCCTCGGCCGGCTCAAGACCGGAACGCCGCCGCGGCTCGACGGCAGGACCATCGACTGGACGGCAGTGGAGATGCAGCCGGGCGACGAGCCCCCCGAGCCGTTTTCGACCCTGACCGAGCGCATCGACACTCCCCAGGTCCAGTGCGGGATCACCCGCACGAACGAGGCGACGCATCGCATCATCCGCGACAACGTCCACCGCTCGCCGATGTATTCCGGCCAGATCTCGAGCCGCGGGCCGCGCTATTGCCCGTCCATCGAGGACAAGATCGTGCGTTTCGGCGAGCGCGACGGGCACCAGATCTTCCTGGAGCCGGAAGGGCTCGATGACCCCACCGTCTATCCCAACGGCATCTCGACGTCGTTGCCGGAGGAGGTGCAGCTGGCACTGGTCGCGACCATTCCGGGGCTGGAAAAAGCCCGCGTGATCCGGCCCGGATATGCCATCGAATACGACCACGTCGATCCGCGTGAGTTGAAGCCGACCCTTGAGACCAAGCGGCTGTCGGGCCTGTTCCTGGCGGGACAGATCAACGGCACGACCGGCTACGAGGAGGCGGCTGCCCAGGGCCTGTTGGGCGGGCTCAACGCAGCCTCGCGGGCGGGCGGGGGAGGGCCGATCACGTTCGATCGCGCCGAGGCCTATCTTGCTGTTATGATTGATGATTTGGTCACGCGCGGGGTGACGGAGCCGTACCGAATGTTCACCTCGCGGGCGGAGTATCGGCTCACGCTTCGGGCCGACAATGCCGACCAGCGCCTGACCGACAAGGGCATCGCCATCGGCTGCGTGGGCGCAACCCGCCGGCGCCGGCATGCGTCGAAAATGGCGACGCTGGGAGCCGCCCGCGATTTCGCCCGCTCCGTCTCGTTGACCCCCAACGAGGCCGATCGCCACGGGCTCCTCCTCAACAAGGACGGCCAGCGGCGCAGCGCGTTCGAGCTGCTCTCGCACCCGAACATTGGGATCGCTGAACTGGCCAAGATCTGGCCACGCCTTGGCGAGCTCGCGCCGAAGATTGCCGGGCAGCTCGAGATCGACGCGAAGTACCAAGTCTATCTCTCGCGCCAGGCGGCCGACATCGCGGCCTATCGGCGGGACGAGAGCCTGGAGCTGCCGGAAGGCCTGGACTATTCGCAGCTGCGCGGGCTCTCCAACGAGGTCAGGCAAAAGCTCGCCACCGTGACGGCCGCGGACCGTCGGCCAGGCCGCCCGCCTTGACGGCATCACGCCGGCGGCCTTGACCTTGCTGGCCGCCCATCTCAAGCGCAAGAGGCGGGGAGCCAAGCTCGGGAATGGGACTAGGGGATAGGATCGACGGCCGTTCGCAATGCTCTGTCCGTTGTCATTGCCGGGCCTGACACCGCAAGTCGGGCTTGCCCGACTTGCGGCGCTTCATAAGTTGCGGAACTCGGGCGAGCCCGAGTTCCGTTTGCAATCCATCCTCTTCATGAAGCGCCTCTTTCCGATGGATGCCCGGGTCAAGCCCGGGCATGACACGTGGATAGGAACGGACGGAGCGGCTGCCAGTCCAGCGGTTGCATGAAGCGGTCCAGTCCCACCCCCGACCTCGCGGCTGATCGCGCGCATGCGTTGGCGCTGACCCCGGTTTCACGTGAAACATCCGAGCGGCTCGATCGCTTCGTCGAGCTGTTGTTGACGTGGCAGAGGACGACCAATCTCATCGCCCCATCGACCGTCTCGCACCTCTGGACCCGGCATATCGCCGACTCGCTGCAGCTCATCGATCTGGCGCCCGGTGCGCGCACCTGGATCGATCTCGGCTCGGGCGGCGGATTTCCCGGCCTGGTCATTGCCTGCGCGCTTGCGAGCGAGCCCGGGGCTAACGTTCATCTCGTTGAGAGCAATAGCAAAAAGGCCGCATTCCTGCGGGAGGCTCAGCGCGTCACGAGGTCGCCCGCAAGCGTCCATGCCGTGCGAATCGAGGATTTTGCGCGCAGCTTCGAAGGCCGCGCGGATGTCGTCACCGCGCGCGCCGTTGCGCCCCTCAAGTCATTGCTTTCCCAAGCTTTTCCGCTCCTGGGGAAAAGCGGCGCAACGGGCTTGTTCCCGAAGGGACAACATGCAGAGCTTGAGCTTGAGGAGGCTCGCGCCAGCACGAAGCTTTGGCGCCTGGATGCGAGGCTGGCGGAGAGCCGCACCGACCCGGCGGCCCGCATCGTGATCATCCGGGATGTGGAGCGGGACGCGACAACACCTTAGAATCTCAACCGATTCGCACCTTGGCCGAGGGCGGCAGCGGGACCCAATGCGATGAACGACCCTGCGAATGTGCCGGCGGATGCGCTCGAGGAATTGCCTGACGTCATCCCGCTGGCGATGCGGATTCCCAATCCTGCGCCGCCGCGCGTGATCGCGATCGCCAACCAGAAGGGCGGCGTCGGCAAGACCACGACCGCCATCAATCTCGGCACCGCGCTTGCCGCGATCGGCGAGCACGTGCTGATCCTCGATCTCGATCCCCAGGGCAACGCATCGACCGGACTCGGCATCGACCGCCGCAGCCGCCGCTATTCGACCTACGATGTATTGATGGGCGAGGCCACGTTGCGCGACGCGGTGCTGGCGACCGCCGTGCCGCGCCTCTCGCTCGCACCGTCGACGCTCGATCTTTCCGGCCTCGAGCTCGAAGTCAGCCAAGAGCGCGACCGCGCGTTTCGGCTGCGCACCGCGCTCGCACCGCTGCGGGCGGCTACGCCGCGCGCCGGCGACTTCAGCTACGTGCTGATCGACTGCCCGCCGTCGCTCAACCTGCTCACTGTCAACGCCATGGCAGCGGCCGATGCGATCCTGGTGCCGTTGCAATGCGAATTCTTCGCGCTCGAGGGATTGTCGCAACTTCTGCAAACCGTGCAGACGGTCAAGTCCACGCTCAATCCCGATCTCATGATCCACGGCATCGTGCTCACCATGCACGACGCGCGCAACAATCTCTCCAACCAGGTCGTCGCCGACGTGCGGGCGAACAGCCAGCACAAAGTCTACGACACCATCATTCCGCGCAATGTGCGGGTGTCGGAGGCGCCGTCCTACGGCAAGCCGGTGCTGGTCTACGATCTCAAATGCGTCGGGAGCGAAGCCTATCTGCGGCTCGCGACCGAGATCATTCAGCGCGAGAAGGAATTGATTGCGGGCGCGCCGCGCCCGGACGCCCCGCGCGAATCGAACCAGCAGCATGGCGCAGCGTAAGGTGCAAGGTCGCACGGCGTGAAAAGATCGGGAGACATGGCAATGCCGGAAGATGGCCGATCGCGACTGGGACGCGGCCTTGCCGCGCTCATCGGCGACGTCGGCGGCGAAATCACGACCACCGAGCGCACGCGCAGTCAACGCCGCGTGCCGATCGAATATCTGCGCCCCAACCCCCGCAATCCTCGCCGCAACTTTCCCGACAGCGAGCTCGCCGAGCTGGCCGCATCGATCAAGGAGCGCGGCATCATCCAGCCGGTGGTGGTGCGCGCGTTGCGCGGTGCGAAGGATGCCTACGAGATCATCGCCGGCGAGCGGCGCTGGCGGGCGGCGCAACGCGCGGGCCTGCACGAGATTCCCATCGTCCCGTTCGAGGCGAGCGACAGCGAAGCGCTCGAGCTTGCCATCATCGAGAACGTGCAGCGCACCGATCTCAATGCGCTGGAAGAGGCCGGCGGCTATCAGGCGCTGGCGAGCGAGTACGGCCACAGTCACGAGGACATTGCCAAGATCGTCGGCAAGAGCCGCAGTCACGTCACCAACACGTTGCGCCTGTTGAAGCTGCCGGAACCGGTCAAGGCTTACATCCATGCCGGCCAGATCTCAGCCGGTGCGGCGCGCATGCTCATCGGGGCTCCCGATCCCGAGGAGATGGCGCGCGAGATCGTCGATCGCGGCCTCAACGTCCGCCAGGTCGAGGCGCTGGCGAAGGATCGCGCGAAGGGACCGGCGACCAAGAAGCGCGCGGTGAAGAACGCCGACACGCTTGCGCTGGAGCGGCGCGTCTCCGACGCGCTTGGCCTCACCGTCACGCTCGATCACCGCAGCAAAGGCGGCGTATTGCAGATCCACTATCGCGGCCTCGATCAGCTCGACGACGTGCTGCGGCGATTGGAGCGCCCGCGGTAGGGCGCAATACGCTTGCGCTTTGCGCCGTTTCTCAACTCAGAATGCGGCCGGACGTTCAGTCGTAGGATGGGTTGAGCGCCAGCGAAACCCATCGACCTTGCCGGAAGTCTCGCTGCCGCGATGTGATGGGTTTCGCCGTAGCCCGCGAAGACGGGCGTAAACGCCCTGAAGGCTCAACCCATCCTACGCCGCTGTAGTCTAATCTTTTCGCCGCGCATTCACGGCGAGCGCCAGCAGCGCGCGTTGCGCGATCGCCTCGGCCATGGTGGATTGCCGGCGCGCCTCGAGCGCGGCCTCGGCGAGCTGCGCCATCGCACGCTCAAGCCGCGCCGACGTCCAGGACTTGAGCGCGGCCTCGACCGCTGCCTTGCGGCTGAAATGCAGGAACGGCTGGATGCCTCCGGCGGCCTCGCTGACCGAGGCGCCCTCTTCGACGGCAAGCCTCGCCTTGTGCAATTGCGCGACCTGGCGCAGCGCGCCCGAAACGATCGCTGCCCGGCGCCGTGCCGGCGGTGCGGGCCTTGCCGAACTGGGCCTCGAGCTCGCCGGTGCGTCCGGCAAAGGCGGCGTCGATCAAACCGTCGAGCGCAAGCGTCGACGCGTCGGCGACCACCGCCATGACGTCCTCGAGCTCCACCCCCGGCTTGCCGCGCGCGAACAACGCGAGCTTGTGCACCTCGTGGCGCGACGCCAGGCGATCGCCTCCGAGGAGGGGAACGAGCGCGGCGCGCGCTTCCGGCGAGATGGCAAGCCCGGCGGCGCGCATCTCGTCGTCGATCAGGCGCACGAGGTCCTTTTCGGTGTCGGGATAACAGGGCAACGCCACCGCATTCTTCGCCCGCTCGCATACGATGCGCAGCGGCGCATTGCGCTTGAGATCGCCCGCCTCGATCACCACCCGGCAATCCGGCGAGGGCGATGCGATCACCGCTTCGAGCGCGGGAGCAAAATTACGGCCGCCGGCTTTCACCCAGACGGCGCGGCGTCCCCCGAACAGCGGAATGGTGTTGGCCTCCTCGACCAGGCGCGTGGGCTCGCCGGCGAGATCGTCGCCCTCGAGGCGGGCGAGCTGAAAGGGGTCCTTGGGATCGTCGACCGATGCGCGCACCAGCGCTTCGGCGCGCTCGCGCACCAAGCCGGCGTCCGGGCCGAAGACGAGCACGATCGGCCGCGCCGGATCGGGCCGGGCAACGAACTTGTCGACCTCGAAGGGTTTCACAGCGACCATTGCTGCATCGTCGCTTGCGCAGACGAGGGCGGCAAGGGGCAGTCTTAGAGCGCGATGACTTTTCTTCGAATCGTCATCGCGCTCTATCTTCTCGCTGGAGCATGATCTTTTCCGAAAACCGGTTCCCACTTTTCGGGATCATGCTCTACGTCCCCGCAATGAAATAGGACGCGAGCCGCGTCTTGATGTTGTCGGCGATCACTTTCGCGGCGCGGAGCTCGGCGTCGCGCAGGCCGCGCAAGCGCGCGAACCGTTGCTGCTGCCCGGGGATGTCGAAGGACACGCGAGAGAAGGTCTGTCCGGTCACCACGTACTTGCCGGTGGCGATTTCGCGCAGCGAATAGGTGGCATTGAGGCCATAGTTCTCGATATCGGGCCGCGAGGTCGTCGTGTCGACGATGATCGAGGCGCGGGTCGAGGTGATGGAAATCTTCAGCCGGTGGGTCGGTGGAGCGGCATAGCCGCCGCCGGTGAAATCGAACAGGAGGGCATTGCGGACCTCGACCGCCAGCCGCGCCTCGTCGCTTCCTTTCGGCGCCTCGATCTGGAGGATGTCCACGGCGCTGAGCTGATCGCGCAGGACCGGACCGCCGGTCAGGGACTGCTCGCCATAGAGCGGCTGGAAGCAGCCGCCCGCAAGCGCGGCGATCGCGAGCGCCATGGCTGCGCGAACGAGCTTTCTTCCTCCTTGGCAGGAGAGTCGTGCGTGCGGCACGGCCGACATTCGTGCTATCCCCCAACCCCTGACCCTTCCCCAGCAGCGGGAAGGGACCCCCTTATCATGCCACCACGTTCACGATCCGCTGCGGGACCACGATCACCTTCTTGGGCGGCTTGCCGTCGAGCGCTCTTTTTACCGCATCGAGGGCTAAAACGGCACTTTCAATCTCAGTATTTGGCGCATTTCGGGCGACTGTGACATCTCCGCGCTTCTTACCATTGATTTGGACCGGAAGTGTGATCGTGCTCTCAATCAGCAAATCGGCCTCGAGATTCGGCCAAGCCTCTGATGCAACAAGCGTTTTGTGCCCAAGCGCAACCCAGCACTCCTCCGCGAGGTGCGGCATCATGGGATGAAACAACCGCACCAGGATATCGACCGCCTCCCGCACCGCCCACCGATAGTCGGCCGTTGGCTCAGTCTCGAGGCTCGCCAGGGAGGCCTGGAAGGCGGTGGTGAACTCGTGGATGTGGGCGACGCACACGTTGAAGCGCAACCGCTCGATGTCCTCGGAGACATGCGCGAGGGCGCGGTGAGCGGCCTTGCGTAGCGCCAGCGCGCCCTCGCCGAACACCGGCGGCCGCGGCGTGCCTGTGGGTGCCGCCGCCTCGCCGGCCTCGCGCACCAGCCGCCACAGCCGCTGCACGAATGCCCAACGCGCCTGCACCCCTTCCTCGGTCCACTCGATGTCGCGCTCCGGCGGCGAGTCGGACAGCATGAACCAGCGCGCGACGTCGGCGCCGTAGGTGGCAATGATGTCGTCGGGGTCGACGGTGTTGCGTTTCGACTTCGACATCTTTTCGATCGCGCCGATCGCGACCGGCTCGCCGGTCGCGATCAGCGTCGCGTTGCGCTTGTCTCCGCTGCCTTCGATCTTGACCTCGGCCGGCATGACCCATTCGCCGCCGGCGGTCTGGTAGGTCTCGTGCACCACCATGCCCTGGGTGAACAAGCCGGCGAACGGCTCGTCGAGATCGACGTGGCCGGTCGCGCGCATGGCACGGGTGAAGAAGCGCGAATAGAGCAGATGCAGGATCGCGTGCTCGATGCCGCCGATATATTGGTCGACCGGCATCCAGCGGTTGGCGACCGCGGGATCGGTCGGCGCCGACGCGATCCACGGATCGGTGAAGCGCGCGAAGTACCAGGACGAGTCGACGAAAGTGTCCATGGTATCGGTCTCGCGCCGCGCCGGCGCGCCGCATGTCGGACAGGCCACGTTCTTCCAGGTGGGATGGCGGTCGAGCGGATTGCCGGGACGCTCGAAATCGACGTCGTCCGGCAGCTCCACCGGCAACTCGCTCTCGGGAACGGGAACGATGCCGCAGCGCTCGCAGTGGATGACCGGGATCGGGCAGCCCCAATAGCGCTGGCGCGAAATGCCCCAGTCGCGCAGGCGGAAATTGACTTGGCGGATGGCGACGGGACGATTGCCGCGGGAGGCGTTCTCGAGCCGGCGCGCAACCTCCTCCTTCGCCTCTTCGATGGTCATGCCGTCGAGGAAGCGCGAGTTGATCATGCGGCCGTCGCCCTCATAGGCCGTGTCGGTGATGACGAAGGTCTTGGGATCCTGTCCCGGCGGGCACACCACCGGCGTGTTGCCGAGCCCGTACTTGTTGGCGAACTCGAGGTCGCGCTGGTCGTGCGCGGGGCAGCCGAAGATCGCGCCGGTGCCGTAGTCCATCAGGATGAAATTGGCGACGTAGACCGGAAGCTTCCAGTCGGGATCGAAGGGATGAATGGCCTTGAGCCCGGTGTCGAACCCCAGCTTTTCCGCGGTGTCGATCACCTGCTGGGCGGTGCCGTGGCGTTTGCATTCGGCGATGAACTCGGCGAGCGCAGGATTTTTCGCCGCGGCCGCGGCCGCGAGCGGATGATCCGGCGAGAGCGCCATGAACTTGGCGCCGAACAGCGTGTCGTGGCGGGTGGTGAAGACGGCGAGCTCGTCCTCGCCGTTCGGCGTGTTGGCCGGATCGAGCGCGAAGCGCACATGCAACCCCTCCGACCGGCCGATCCAGTTGCGCTGCATGATGCGCACCTTCTCGGGCCAGCGGTCGAGCCGGTCGAGCGCCTGCAGCAAGTCGTCGGAAAACCTGGTGATGCCGAAATACCATTGCGGCATTTCCCGCTGCTCGACCAGCGCGCCCGAGCGCCAGCCGCGTCCGTCGATCACCTGCTCGTTGGCGAGCACGGTGCGGTCGACCGGGTCCCAGTTCACCTTGCCGAGCTTGCGCTCCACCAGGCCGGCGCGCAGGAAGTCGAGGAACATCCTCTGCTGGTGCTTGTAATAGGACGGATCGCAGGTCGCGATCTCGCGCGCCCAGTCGAGCGAAAGCCCCATCGACTTGAGCTGCGCCTTCATCGCCGCGATGTTCTGATAGGTCCACGCCTTGGGATGGACCTTGCGCTCCATGGCGGCATTCTCGGCCGGCATGCCGAAGGCGTCCCAGCCCATGGGATGGAGCACGTTGAACCCCATGGCGCGCTTGAAGCGCGCGACCACGTCGCCCATGGTGTAGTTGCGCACGTGCCCCATATGGATGCGCCCTGAGGGATAGGGGAACATCTCCAGCACGTAGTATTTCGGGCGCGGGTCGTCGTTGCTGGTGGCGAAGATGTCTCGCTCGTCCCAGACCTTCTGCCAGCGCGGCTCCGCCTCGCGGGCGTTATAGCGTTCGATCGTCATCGGCCCTTCGCCGTACCCCTTCGTGCCCCGGGGGATTTCCATCACGGGCGCGCGAACCACGCGCCCGACCCTAGTAAATAGTGCGTCTCATCGGTTTTCGCGCTGCACTTGGACATAAAATTGCTCTTAGGGGTCAACGGAGGGGTCAACGGATTACAGATGTGTGACAGCGGCACGCCGAGAAAGTGGATCGCCACTTATCCCGCCTTAGGCCGCTGTAAGCGCCGATTTGGGGTGAACCGAAGACCGCGTGAAAGCGTTTATTTCTAGAGCGCCGGGTTCGCCGCGGTGGCTTGGCGCCTCAATCGAACGCAGCGCCGCGATCAGGTGGCAGATGATGAGCGTCCGTCGATTGTCACGGTCTTCTGGTCGGGGCCGTTCTCGTCACCGGCTGCTCATCCGGTCAGGATCTCAACTTGGCACAAGCCGAGATCGAGCGCTTTCGACAATTGATGACCGCGCAGCAGTTCAGCCAGATCTATTCCGATGCTTCGGACGAGCTCAAGAAGACGACGGGGGAGCAGGATATGGCTCGCCTGCTGACCGCGATCGATCGCAAGCTTGGCCCGGTCAAGAACGCGGAAAAAAACGGATGGAACGTGAACTACAATACGTCGGGCACCTCCGTTACCCTCAAATTCAACACGCAGTTCGAACGGGGAACGGGCGCCGAGACGTTCGTTTACCGCATTGCCGGCGGAAAAGCGCAGCTCGCCGGCTATAACATCACCTCGAATGCGCTCATCACGAACTAGCCGGCTCCTTGGCGACACCCGCACGGCATCTCGCTCGAATACCTTCCAGGAAGCGAAGGCCACGACCCGGTCGCGGAAATCGGGTGGCGGGCTTATCTTTGATTTGAGAGCAAGGACCGGGATGCTTGCGGTCCTGCGATCCATAGATTGCCCATCAGGAGACGGAACCGCTGACCATCCGTCCAAACCTGATGGAGCATGATCATGTTGTCGACGACGATGCCAACCCGAGACATATCGCGGCCATTGTCAGGCGATGACGACGCACGCTGGCGCGCCGTCGAGCGGCGCGATCGCGCGGCGGACGGCACCTTCGTCTATTCGGTGCAAACCACCGGCGTCTATTGCCGGCCGTCGTGCGCGGCTCGCCGGCCGCGGCGCGAGAACGTGAGCTTCCACGCGACCTGCGCCGACGCCGAGCGGGCGGGATTTCGGCCTTGCAAACGTTGCCGGCCGAACGCGCCCGGGCTCGCCGAGCAGCATGCCGCCGCAGTGGCCAAAGCCTGCCGGCTGATCGAGGAGGCGGAGGAGGTGCCGGGCCTCGCCGTGCTGGCGCGCGCCGCGGGGCTCAGCCGTTTCCATTTCCACCGCGTGTTCAAGGCGGTCACCGGCGTGACCCCGAAGGCCTATGCCGATGCGCATCGCGGCAAGCGCGTGCGGGAGGAGCTTGCGTCCAGCGGCACCGTCACCGAAGCGATCTATGGCGCCGGCTTTAATTCCAGCGGCCGTTTCTACGACGCCTCCCCGGGCCTGCTCGGCATGACGCCGACGGAATTCCGCAGCGGCGGCGGCGGCAACGTCATCCGCTTTGCGGTCGGCGAATGCTCGCTCGGCGCGATCCTGGTGGCGGCGACGGACAAGGGGGTCTGTGCCATCGAATTCGGCGACGATCCCGATGCCTTGGTGCGGGGCCTTGAGGATCGCTTTCCGAAGGCGCGGCTCCTTGGCGGCGACGCGGCCTTCGAGCAGCTCGTGGCCAAGGTCGTCGGCCTGGTCGAGGCGCCGGCCCAAGGCCTCGATTTGCCGCTCGACATCCGCGGCACCGCGTTCCAGCAGCGGGTGTGGAATGCGATCCGCGCGATCCCGGCGGGATCGACCGCGAGCTATCGCGAGATCGCCAAGCGCATCGGCGCGCCGAAGGCGGTGCGCTCGGTGGCGCAGGCCTGTGCGTCGAACGGGCTCGCGGTGGCCATTCCCTGCCACCGCGTGGTGCGAACCGACGGATCGGCCTCCGGCTATCGCTGGGGCGTTGCGCGCAAGCGCGCCCTGCTGGCGCGGGAGCAGGCGGCATGAGGCCCGCCCAGAACGCTTTGCGCGAGCGCGCGCCTGCGTCGTCAGCGCGCGTGCTTGCCGCCCACATTGGGGAGCTGGATTGGACCCGCATCGCCGCGGATTTGGATGCGCATGGTTGCGCCACCATCGGGCCGCTGCTGACGTCCGAGCAATGTGCCGCGCTTGCCGGCAGCTATCCGTCGGACACGCTGTTTCGCAGCCGCGTGGTCATGACCCGGCATGGCTTCGGCCGTGGCGAATACAAGTACTTCGCCTATCCTTTGCCCGATCTGGTGGCGGGGCTGCGCGGCGCGCTCTATCCGCCGCTGGCGGAGATCGCCAATCGCTGGAATGAAGCGATGGGGGTTGCTCCGCGCTATCCGCAGGATCATGCGACCTATCTCTCCCGCTGCCACAAGGCCGGGCAAGGGAAGCCGACGCCGCTGCTGCTGCAATACGGTGCCGGCGACTACAATTGCCTGCATCAGGATCTCTACGGCGAGCATGTCTTCCCGCTGCAGGTCGCGTTCCTGCTGTCGCGGCCGGGCGACGATTTCACCGGCGGCGAATTCGTGCTCACGGAGCAGCGGCCGCGCATGCAGTCGCGGGCGGAGATTGTGCCGCTCGAGCAGGGCGAGGGCGTGATCTTTCCCGTCCATCATCGGCCGGTGCAAGGCACGCGCGGCATCTACCGCGTCAACATGCGCCATGGCGTGAGCCGGCTGCGCTCGGGCCACCGCCACACGCTCGGGATCATCTTCCACGACGCGAAGTGAGCCGTGCTAGGCTCGGACGATGCGTGCCACCACGACCCTCGACCCGCCGCTGGCCAAGGTTCGCGACGAGATCGCGCGCGCCTGCGCGCAGGCGCGCCGCGATCCCGCCTCGGTCACGCTGGTCGCGATCTCGAAGACCTTCGGCGCTGACGCGATCGAGCCGGTGATCGTCGCCGGCCAACGCGTGTTCGGCGAGAATCGCGTGCAGGAGGCCAAGGCGAAATGGCCCGCGCTGCGGGACCGCCATGGCGGCATCGAGCTCCATCTGGTCGGACCGCTGCAGTCGAACAAGGCGAGGGAGGCGGTTGCGCTGTTCGATGCGATCCATTCGGTGGACCGGCCGAGCCTGTGCGAGGCGCTGGCCAAGGAGATCGCCAGGCAGGGCCGCGCGCCCACGCTGTTCGTCGAGGTCAATACCGGGGCCGAGCCGCAGAAGGCGGGCGTGCTGCCGGAGGAGACCGATGCCTTTCTCGCGATGTGTCGCGAGCGCCATGGCCTCGCCATCGCCGGGCTGATGTGCATCCCGCCCGCCCATGAGCCGCCGGCGCCGCATTTTGCGCTCACCGCGAAGATCGCGCGCCGCAACGGCCTGTCGCTCCTCTCCATGGGCATGAGCGCGGATTTCCCGCTCGCGATCGAGTTCGGCGCGACCCATGTGCGGGTGGGGACCGCCATCTTCGGCGAGCGGCCGCAGAGCCGCGCATCCGAGGTCTAGACTAAAGCTCGATCGCGATCCGCGTCCTCGGTCCGAGCCCAGCCAGCAGGCGCTTGAGGTCGGCCGGACCGAGTGCCACGCACCCCGCCGTCGGCGAGCGGTTGGGCCGGGCCAGGTGCAGGAACACCGCGCTGCCTCGCCCCGCCACCCGCGGGCGGGTGTTGTGGTCGATCTCGACCACGAAATCGTAGAGATGATCGTCCCGCCACAGGCGGTCGCCCGGCTCGGCGGGCGCGCGCCGAAACGGGCGATTATAGCGGCGGTCGGCGGTATCTTCGCACCAGGCAAGGTCGGGGGTGATGCGCCGGACGGGGAGCAATGTCGACGGCCGCCGGTGGCGATCGGCCCGCCACCACAGGCGAACGGGCCGGAAGCGCCCGCGCGGCGTGGCGCCGTCGCCCTCGTACTTGTTGGCCCGGATGCCCCCCCGGCCGAGCACGACCGGGATCGCGAGCGGCCCGGCGAAGAGGACGCCCCGGGTGGGGTGGCCGGGCCGGGCCCGCACCCGGATCAGGGACAGAGAGCAGCGCCGCATGGAACAAATTCATACCGGAACCGGGCAGGGCTCGTCCAAGTAGCAATCAAGTAGCAAACAAGTAGCAAACCCTTGCTCTTTTGCCCCCGAATGCTCTATTTCGCGCATGCTCCAGCGGCGAGCGCCGAATCAGGGGCTATGAGGGCATGAGCACTACCCGCAAAATCCTGATCGTGGACGATGACTCCGAGCTGCGCGATGCGCTGGTCGAGCAGCTTGCGCTGCATGAGGAGTTCGAGTTCGATCGCGGTCGACAACGGGACCAAGGGCGTGCAGGCCGCCAAGGCCGGTCAGATCGATCTGGTCATCATGGACGTCGGGCTTCCCGACGTCGACGGGCGCGAAGCCGTGCGGATTCTGCGCAAGAACGGCTTCAAGGCGCCCATCATCATGTTGACCGGGCACAACACCGATTCCGACACCATCCTCGGGCTCGAGTCCGGCGCCAACGACTATGTGGCCAAGCCGTTTCGTTTTGCGGTGCTGCTGGCGCGTATCCGCGCGCAGCTGCGCCAGCACGAGGCGAGCGAGGACGCCGTCTTCAGCATCGGGCCCTACCAGTTCCGGCCGAGCTCGAAAATCCTGCTCAACCAAAAGGGCAACAAGGTCCGGCTCACGGAAAAGGAGACCGCGATCCTGCGCTATCTTTATCGTGCCGGCCAACGCCCGGTCTCGCGGGAGACGCTGTTGCAGGAGGTCTGGGGCTACAATTCCGGTGTCACCACGCACACGCTCGAGACCCACATCTACCGGCTGCGCCAGAAGGTCGAGAAGGACGCCGCCAGCCCTTCCATCCTCGTCACCGAAGCGGGCGGCTACAAGCTGGTGCCCTAGAGCATGATCCGGGAAAAGTGGGTACCGGTTTTCCGAAAAGATCATGCTCAAACAAAAGGCTAGAGCGTGATTGCGACTCAACCTAAAGCAATCACGCTCTAGCTTCGCCCCATGACCGTCGAGGACGACATCGGCCTGCTTGAACGAACTCCCACGCTCAGCCTATTGGGTCGCCAGGCGTTGCGCATTTTGGCGATCGGTGCGGAGACCCGCTACATCCACAACGGCGCGCTGTTGTTCAGGGCCGGAGACGAAGCCGAGGGCGCGTTTGTGGTTCAGGCGGGAAGGTTCAGCCTCGCCGCGTCCACCGACGGCAACAGCGTGACCGTCGGGCCATGCACCTTGCTGGGGGAGCTCGCGCTGTTCACCGAGACCAGGCGTCCGGCCACGGCGAGAGCGCTCGAGCCGTCGACCGTGCTGTGCATTCCGCGGCAGCTTTTCGTCAGGATGCTGGACAGCTTCCCCGACGCGGCCCGCAAGCTGCAGGAGATCCTGGCGGCGCGTCTCGATGAGTCCGCGCGCGACATGTCCAACCTGCGCGTGGTCCTCGACGCCCGCGAGCCGAAGCCGGAGCCCGGACCGGCGACCGAGCCGTCGTAGGACACCACCTTGCCGTCGTCCCTACGAAGGCGGGGACCCATATTCCAGAGTCGGTGGTTATGGGTCCCCGCTTTCGCGGGGACGACAAGTCACGTAGACCGATCAGGCATCACACCTCGAGCGTCGCCGTCACCGGGACGTGGTCGGAGGGCCGCAACCAGCCGCGCGAATGTTTGTGCACCCGCAGGCCGGTGACCCGCTCGGCGAGCGCGGGCGCGACCCAGATGTGATCGAGCCGGCGGCCCTTGTCGGCGGTTTCCCAATCGGGCGAGCGGTAGCTCCACCACGTGTAGAGCTTGGCCGGTTCCGGCACCAGCATGCGCATGGCGTCGACCCAGCCGCCGTCCTTCTGCGCGGCTACGAGCTTCTCGCATTCGATCGGCGTGTGCGAGACCACGCGCAACATCTGCTTGTGGCTCCACACGTCGTGCTCGAGCGGCGCGACATTGAGGTCGCCGAGGAGAATCATGCGGTTGCCGTTGTGGCAGCGCAGGTCCGCGGACGCCCGCATCTCGTCGAGAAAGGAAAGCTTGTGCGCGAATTTCGGATTGACCGCAGGATCGGGGACATCGCCGCCGGCCGGCACGTAGAAATTATGCAGCGTGACCGGATCGCGCAGGCCCGCCCGCTCGCCGAGCACGACCGAGACGTGCCGGCAGTCGGTCTTGCCGCAGAACGACTGGATGTTGAAGGTTTCGAACGGCAGGCGCGAGAGCACGACGACGCCGTGATAGCCCTTCTGCCCGTTGAGCGCGACGTGCTCGTAGCCGAGACGCTTGAAACGCTTGAGCGGAAACCGGTCGTCGGGGCACTTGGTTTCCTGCAGGCACAGGACGTCCGGCCGCACCGCTTTGATGAATTTGGCGACGCCGTTGATGCGCAACCGCACCGAATTGATGTTCCAGGTCGTAACCGTCAGCTGCATGTAGGTCAGGAATCAGAAGCCAGTAGTCAGTAATCAGAAGGCTAGATCGGATTCTGGTGCTGGGGCCGGTTGTCAGTTCATGCAATAGCAAAAATGCGGTGCCGCACGCATCAGTAGTTGGTGATCAGCGCTCGGAGGTCAAGTCCGAGTTCTGATTACTGATCACTGACTACTGATTTCTGGCTACTGGTAGCGCGTGTAATCGATCTTGAAGAGACCGGGGTCGGGCCGCTTGCTGGTGTCGAGATTGGAGACCATGACGGTGGTGTCGTAGCCCTGCGGGTCGGTGATGGTCCACTGCTTGAGCTGAAAGTCCTTGGCGCCGACCATCATCATCAGCCGGCTGGTGCCGACGAGCGGCTGGCGCTCTTCGATGATGATGGTGACGAACACCTCGTCGGCGCGCACGCCGATCACGTTGGTCTCGCGCATGAGGTCGATGCGTTCGGAGAGCAGGAAGCGCAGCGGCGTCTGCGAGAGCGGATAAAGGTCCTGCGTCGCGAGCTTGCGGTCACGCACGATCACCGACTGGCCGTCGGCGACGATCTCGATCGGGCTCGGCGGATCGTATTCGAAGCGCACCTTGCCGGGCTTCTGGATGTAGAACTCGCCCTTGACGCGGCTGCCGTCGGGCCCGACCTGGAGGAATTGCCCGACCAGCTGCTGCACGCTCGAGAGATAGGCGCTGACTTTGTCGACCTGCGCGCGTTGCACGGAATTGAAGGCGGCGGCGGTCCCCGGCGCCGCCGGTCCCGCTGCGGGCTCGGGCTGCTTGTCCAGATTGAAGAGCGACTTGAAGCCGGTCACGATTCCGGGCTCGGCGGGCTTGGCGGCCGCGCCCGGCTTGGTCCCCTGCTTGGTCCCCTCCTTGGCCCCCTCCTTGGGAAGCGGCGCGGGCGGCGGCAGCGGAATGGTCTCGGCAATCACCGCCGCCGACGGCAGCGCGGCCATGCTCAACAGCGCAAGCCCCACCAACAGCCCCTGGCTCGTGCCAGTCATATCCCCTCTCCGCGTCCCAGCCTGTCCCGCCTCGGTATCCGCCCCGTGTGGCGAGATGACGACTAAATTGCAACCGGGATAGTTAACGGCGCCGAGGCGGAATTCTCAATACCGTTCCGCATCTTCCTCGCCCACCAGGATTTCGCGTTTGCCGGCATGGTTGGCCTGGCCGACGACGCCCTCCTTCTCCATGCGCTCCATGAGCGAGGCCGCCCGGTTGTAGCCGATCTGCAACCGGCGCTGGATGTAGCTGGTGGAGGCCTTGCGGTCGCGCATGACGACCTGGACTGCCTGCTGATAGAGGTCGCCGCCTTCGGGCTGGCCCATTCCGGTGCCGTCGAAGACGGGATTGCCGTCTTCGTCCTCCTCCTCCGCCGCGGTGACCGCTTCGAGATATTGCGGCGTGCCCTGCGACTTGAGATGGCGGACGACCTTCTCGACCTCTTCGTCCGAGCAGAACGGTCCGTGCACGCGGCTGATGCGCCCGCCCCCGGCCATGTAGAGCATGTCGCCCTGGCCCAGCAGCTGCTCGGCGCCCTGCTCGCCCAAGATGGTGCGGCTGTCGATCTTGGAGGTGACCTGGAACGAGATGCGGGTCGGGAAATTGGCCTTGATCGTGCCGGTGATCACGTCGACCGAGGGCCGCTGCGTCGCCAGCACAACGTGCAGGCCGGCCGCGCGCGCCATCTGCGCGAGCCGCTGCACGGCGCCTTCGATATCCTTGCCGGCCACCATCATCAGGTCGGCCATTTCGTCCACGATCACGACGATGTAGGGGAGCGGCTCGAGGTCGAGCTGCTCGTTCTCGTAGATCGCTTCGCCGCTCTCCTTGTCGTAACCGGTATGGACGGTGCGGGTGAGCTTCTCGCCCTTGCCCTTGGCGTCGGCCACGCGCGCATTGTAGCCGTCGATGTTGCGCACGCCGAGCTTGGACATCTTCTTGTAGCGCTCCTCCATCTCGCGCACCGCCCATTTGAGCGCGACCACGGCTTTCTTCGGATCGGTCACGACCGGAGTCAGCAGGTGCGGGATGCCGTCGTAGACGGAGAGCTCTAGCATTTTCGGGTCGACCATGATCAGACGGCATTGCTCGGGCCGCAGGCGGTAGAGCAGGCTCAGGATCATGGTGTTGATGGCGACCGACTTGCCGGAGCCGGTGGTGCCGGCGATCAAGAGATGCGGCATGCGCGCGAGGTCGACGATGACGGGTTCGCCGCCGATCGTCTTGCCCAGGCAGAGCGGGAGCTTGGCGCTGGTGCCGACATAGTCGCTGCTGGCGAGCTGCTCGCGCAGAAAGACCTTCTCGCGCGTCGGATTGGGCAGCTCGATGCCGATGGCATTGCGGCCGGCCACCACGGCGACGCGCGCCGAGAGCGCGCTCATGGAACGGGCGATATCGTCGGCGAGCCCGATCACGCGCGAGGACTTGATGCCGGGCGCCGGCTCGAGCTCGTAGAGCGTCACCACCGGGCCCGGCCGGGCATTGATGATCTCGCCGCGCACGCCGAAGTCGCCGAGCACGCCTTCGAGCGCGGCGGAGTTGGCTTGCAGCGTGTCGGCGCTGAGCGTGGCGCGTCCGGCCGCTTTTGGCGCAGCGAGCAGCTCGAGCGCGGGCAGCACGTAGCCGCCGCTCGATTTTCGTGGTGCGCGGGGCGCGGCTTTTGGCTTGCGCGACGCACGCGGAGCCGCCTCGTCTTCGTCCTCCTCGTCGTCCTCGAGCTCGATCTGGGGCGCCAGCGTGGCGCGGGCGCTCTCGTCGAAGCGCGGCTCGGCGCGATCATGCACCGGCGGCGCATCGCCACGAGCGGGTGCGCGCTGGCGCGGGCGTCGCTTGAACAACAGCGCAAGCCGCGCCTTGAGGCTGAGGAATTCATGCGTGATCCAGCCGAGCGATACGGATGCGCGCTCCTCATCGTCCTCGGCCAGGTCACCCTCGCCGCGTTCGTGCCATCCGAAGCCCGTGGCAATGGCCAGGCAGACCAGCGCGGCCACGCCGGTCACGACCGCGACCGCGAGGCGCACCAATCCCGACGGCGTGCCGCCACCGAGCAATGCCGGCAGCCGCAGCACCCAGTCGCCGACGACGCCGCCGAGGCCGACGGGCAGTGGCCAGGGCGCGCTCCGCGGCAGGGCGGCGGCGCACGCGGTGGCCAGCACCAGGGCGAGGAGCCAGAACGCGAGGCGAAAGCGCTCCCGCTGCAATGGCCGATGGGTGGCGAGCCGCCAGCCCCAGACCGCGATCGGCACAACGAGGGCGAGCGCGGCCACGCCGAGCAGCTGGATCAGCAGGTCGGCGACGATGGCGCCGGGCAGCCCCAGCATATTGCGCACCGGCGCATTGGTGGCATGGCTCAGCGAGGGGTCCTGCACCGACCAGGTCGCGAGCGCGAGCGCGAGCAGCGCCGAGAGCCCCATGAGCGTGACGCCGCCAAGCTCGCGCAGGCGCCGGCGCAGCGCATCGCGCACCGCGTCGGGGATGAAGCTCAGACTGTCGAGGCCGCGGCCGCCCATAGCCGGCATGAGGTCCCTCACCCCAGCACCGCGACCAGGCGATGCAGCGCCTGTGCGGTGGTCTCCTGGTCGTGCACCATGGCGACGCGAATGTAGCCGCGGCCGGGATTCGAGCCGTCGGCCTGGTCGCGCGCGAGATAACGTCCCGGCACGACGCGCAGCCCGGCTTCCCGCCAGAGCCGCAGCGCCGCGGCTTCATCGCCGCCCTGCGCCGAGACGTCGAGCCACAGAAAGAATCCGCCCGCCGGCCGCCGGTAGCCGTAGCGGGTGCCGACGACCTCATCGGCGAGATCGAATTTCTGCGTGTAGAGCCGCCGGTTCTCCGCCACGTGGGTCTCGTCGCCATAGGCGGCGATCGCCACCCGCTGCGCCGGCAACGGCACCTGCGGCGCCGCGACGTTCCGCAGCTCGAGGAAGCGCGCGAGAAACCGGCGGTCGCCGGCGGCAAAGCCGATGCGCAGCCCCGGCAGGTTCGAGCGCTTGGACAGCGATTGGAACTCGACCACGTTCGCGAAGTCGGGACCGGCGGCCTCGAGCATGCCGGCAGGCGGTTGCCGGGTATAGATCTCGGAGTAGCATTCATCGCTGAACACCAGGAACCCGAACCGTCGTGCGAGCTCGATGATGCGCGCGAGATAGGCGCGATCCGCCACCGCGCCCTGCGGGTTCGCGGGCGAGGCGATGAAGAAGGCGACTGTTCGGGCGAGGAGCGCGTCGGAAAGCGCGTCGAGGTCGGGCAGGAAGCCGGTTGCGGCCGTGGCGGGCAGGTAGACCGGCTCGCAATCGGCCGCCACCGCGCCGGCGGCATAGGCGGCGTAGAACGGATTGGGAATCAGCATAGCAGGGCGGCCGCGTCGGCCGGTGACCCAGCGCGCAGCCGCCATGGCGGCGAGAAACAGCCCCTCGCGCGAGCCGTTGAGCACGAGGACTTCACTGCTGGGATCAATCGGGCGCGGCAGCGCAAAGCGGCGGCCGAGCCATGAGGCGGCGGCCTGACAGAATGCGTCGAGGCCCTTGTTCATGGGATAGTGGCCGAACTCGTCGACATGCGCGGCAAGCACGGGGCCGACGAACGACGGGACGCCATGCTGCGGCTCGCCCACGGCGAGGCTGATTGCCGGCTGGCCCGGCGGCACATCGCCCAAGAGCTCGCGCAGCCGCACGAACGGCGAACGGCCGATATCGGCCCGGGCGGGCGAGGGAGGGGACTCGCGTTCGGCGGCGGTCATGAACATCGACAAAGCGGCGCCAACACCCGCCGCACCAGGAGAAGTCCTACCATAGGTGCGGCGAGGTTAAGGCGCGATTAACCATCGGTCTGGCCGGCGCATTTGTGCATTGCGGCGGGGCAGCCACCGTAGCCCGCATGGAGCGCAGCGCAATGCGGGGCGGTCTCGCACCTCTCAAGAGAATCCCGGATTTCGCTTCGCTCCATCCGGGCTGCGAACACTACGAGCACAAAAAGTGAGGGGCCCCAGCTTGCGCTGGGGCCCCCCGACGGCAAGGGCGGTGCCGGGTCTCCGCCCTAACCGTATCCGGTCAGTGCACGGTCTCGCCGTGAAGCGCGAGGTCGAGCCCCTCACGCTCGATCTCGTCGCTCACGCGCAGGCCGATGAAGATGTCGACCAGCTTGAGGATGATCAGCGACACGACGGCGTCGTAGACGAAGACGATGACGACGCCGTAGAGCTGGTTGAGGACCTGGCCCGGGTTGCCGTCGAACAGGCCGGGTTGGCCGCCATACACCTCGACCGCGAACACGCCCGTGAGCAGCGCGCCGACGATGCCGCCGACGGCGTGCACGCCGAAGGCGTCGAGCGCGTCATCGTAGCCCAGCATGTGCTTGAGGCCGGTACAGCCCCAGTAGCAGACGACGCCGGCGGCGATGCCGATGCACACCGAGCCGATCGGGCCGACGAAGCCGGAAGCCGGCGTGATGGCGACGAGGCCTGCGACGGCGCCGGTGCAGATGCCGATCACCGTCGGCTTGCCGCGCACCATCCATTCGACGATCATCCACGTGAACGCCGCCACCGCGGCCGCCATGTGCGTCACCAGCATCGCCATGCCGGCCACCAGGCCCGCGCTCACGGCCGAGCCGGCGTTGAAGCCGAACCAGCCGACCCACAGCAGGGAGGCGCCGATGAACGTGAGCACCATGTTGTGGCCGGGGCCGGTTTCCTTGCGTTTGCCGAGAACGATGCAGGCCATCAGCCCGGCCACGCCGGAATTGATGTGCACGACCGTGCCGCCGGCGAAGTCGAGAACCTTGACCCAGTTGTCCGCGTTGCCGGCGGAGAGGAAGCCGTCCGGACCCCAGACCCAGTGGGCAACCGGCGCGTAGACGAAGATCGACCACAGGCCGATGAACCACAGCATCGCCGAGAACTTCATGCGCTCGGCGAACGCACCCGCGATCAGCGCCGGGGTGATGATGGCGAAGGTCAGCTGGAATATGATGTAGACGGTTTCGGGGATGGTCGGCGCCAGCGGATTGGGAGTGCCGATGCCCTTGGCGACCTCGCTGACGATGCCCTGCAGGAAGGCGCGGTCGAGACCTCCGATGTACGGCGTGCCCGCGCGGAACGCCAAGCTATAGAGGCAGACCAGCCAGAGAATGCTCACGAGGCATGTGACGGCGAAGCTCGTCATCACGGTGTCGCCCACGTTCTTCTTGCGGACCATGCCGCCGTAGAACAGGCCGAGCCCCGGGATGGTCATCAGCAGGACCAGCGCCACCGAGGTGAGCATCCAGGCGGTATCGCCCGCGTTGGGCGTACAGTTCTCGAGCACCGCCAGTTTCGGGTCGGCATTGGCGGCGCAGGCGGGCGGCCCGGCCGCCGCCTCGGCTGCCGGCGCGGCGGCTTCCTCGGCGTAGGAGCGGTCGATCACCGACATGCTCAGCAAGAGCGCGAAGAGAGCTCCCAAAGCGAGAGCCACAAGTCCCGCACGGATTGGTTTCTTGAACGTCATGGGTTCTAACTCCTTGTCGCTGGACGTTTGGGTGCGGGATTTCAGAGTGCTGCAGTGTCGGTCTCGCCGGTGCGGATGCGCACGGCGGCGTCGAGAGTCGAGAACAAAGATTTTTCCATCGCCAATCTGGCCGGTCTTGGCCGCTGCCGTGATGGTGTCGACGGTCTTGTCGACCTGGTCGCTGGGGACCGCCACTTCGACTTTGATCTTCGGCAGGAAGCTGACTGCGTATTCCGCGCCGCGATAGATTTCCGTGTGGCCTTTCTGACGCCCGTATCCCTTGACCTCCGTCACGGTCATCCCGTGCACACCGATCGCGGTAAGTGCGTCGCGGACCTCGTCGAGCTTGAAAGGCTTGATGATGGCCATGACGATTTTCATGCGTTCAACCCCCGCTTGGGCCCCAATCCCTGCGTGTGCAGGTTGTGGGCTGTCTCCGTCGTGCGTTGAGGCGCGAAGTGTCATCGCGCGGCAATGCCGACCGTCACGAATCAAGCCCCGTGCCAGTTCGCCGCATCGGGCGTAAGTGCATGGAAACAAACGGCGTTTGCGCAAAGGCCGGGGGATCGCCGGACCCTTTTGTCGTGCGCTTGTCGTGCGCCGCTCAAAGACCGCTCAGGTCTGCATAATTTTTAATCAGAGCTCGCGGCGAAACTGAGTGCCCACGTCCTGGGCATGGAAATTCTGGGCAAGCCCACGCCCCGAGGACGCGTTTCGGGGGCAGCCCGGGCTACTGCAGCGCTTCGCCGTGCTGCGTCAGGTCGAGACCTTCGATCTCCTGCTGCTCGCTGACGCGCAGCGGAATCAGGAACGCGATGACCTTGAGCAGAACGTAGGTCAGCACGCCCGACCAGACCAGGACCACGACGATGCCGTAGAGCTGAAGCAGCACCTGCTTGGCGTTGCCCTCGAGCAGTCCCGGCGATCCGGCGGGCGCGTCCGGGCTCGCGGACAGCATGCCGACCGCGAACACGCCCGTGAGCAGCGTGCCGGTCGCGCCGCCGATGCCGTGAACGCCGAAGACGTCGAGCGAATCGTCATAGCCGAGCCGCCGCTTGAGCCAGGTGCAGCCCCAGAAGCAAACGATGCCGGCAATCACGCCGATGACCACGCCCTGCCATGGCAGCACGAAGCCGGACGCCGGCGTGATGGTGCCCAGCCCGGCAATGGCGCCGGTGATCATCCCGAGCACCGATGGCTTGCCGCGCGTCCACCACTCCAGGAACATCCAGCTCAGCGCGCCGGCCGAGGCCGCGAGATGGGTCGCGGTGATCGCAAACGCCGCGCGCGAATTGGCGCCGAGCGCCGAGCCGCCGTTGAAGCCGAGCCAGCCGACCCAGAGAAGGCCGGTGCCGATCACGGCCAACGACAGGTCATAGGGCGCGAAATTGTCGGTCCCGTAGCCGTACCGCTTGCCGAGCACGCACGCCGCAACGAGACCGGCGATGCCGGCGTTGAGATGGACGACGGTGCCGCCGGCAAAATCGAGAATGCCCGCCCGCGCGAGAAAGCCGCCGCCCCAGACCCAATGCGCGATCGGCACATAGACGAGGATCAGCCAGCCGGCCGTGAACCACAGGAAGGCGGAGAAGCGCATGCGGTCGGCGAC
Organism: uncultured Alphaproteobacteria bacterium; assembly: GCA_963827585.1. Taxonomy (GTDB): domain Bacteria; phylum Pseudomonadota; class Alphaproteobacteria; order Rhizobiales; family Xanthobacteraceae; genus VAZQ01. The sequence continues at coordinate 140,259 of CAWHCK010000050.1, read as the reverse complement.
CGCGCCCGCCACCAGCGCAACCGTGATGATCGCGAAGGTCATCTGGTAGAACATGTACAGCAGCTCGGGGATGGTCGGCGCAAACGCGCTGGTCGAGTCCATGCTGGTGCCGTGCAGAAACAGCCGTTCGAACGTTCCCAGCCACGGTCCATCGCCGGCAAAGCTCAGGCTGTAGCCGACCGCGAACCACAGGAGCGAGCACAGCCCGGTGCAAGCGAGACTTTGCGCCATGGTGGCGAGCACGTTCTTCTTGCGCACCATTCCGCAATAGAACAGGGCCAGGCCCGGGATGGTCATCATCAGCACCAGGCCGGTGGCCGAGATCATCCACGCGGTATCGGCGGCATCGATCCTCGACGCCGCCTCCTGCGCCAGCGCCGGCGACGCGACCGCGGCAAGGCTCAGCGCAGCGGCAATGCCGAACGCTCGACGACCGTTCGCTCTTGTCATGACGTCCCCCCTTCGATGCTTCGGACGCTCACAAGGCGTCCACGTCGGTCTCTCCGGTCCGGATGCGCACGGCCTGGTCGATCGTGGTGACGAAGATCTTGCCGTCGCCGATCTGGCCGGTCTTGGCGGATGCAATAATGGCTTCGACAACGACCCCGACGCGGTCGGACGGCACCGCCACTTCGATGCGGATCTTGGGCAGGAAGTTCACGGCATATTCGGCCCCGCGATAAATCTCGGTGTGCCCTTTCTGGCGGCCGTAGCCCTTGACCTCGCTCGCGGTCATGCCGTGCACGCCGACCGCGACCAGCGCGTCGCGGACCTCCTCGAGCTTGAACGGCTTGATGATCGCAATGACCAGTTTCATGAACTCGTCCCCCTGAGTGCTTGCGCACAATATCGGCGTTGCGCTGAAAGATTAAGCGATTAGTTTGCCCTTCGCGCGGGCGGCCGGACCAAGTTGTGGGCATGTTAAGGGCAGCATGACTGCCCTAACGGACGACAGAGGACAGACGACGGACGACAGACGGATCGGTCATCGTCCGTCACCCGTCCTGCGCTCCCGCAACAACCCCTCCTGCGCCACCGAGGCGACCAGCCTGCCGTCGCGGGCGAAGATGAGGCCGCGGGAAAAGCCGCGGGCGCCCGAGAGGTTTGGACTGTCCTGGGCGTACAACAGCCAGTCATCGGCGCGAAACCCCCGGTGAAACCAGAGTGCGTGGTCGAGGCTCGCGGCCATGAGCGTTTTCTCGAACACCGTGCGCCCGTGCGGAATGAGCGCCGTGTCGAGCAGCAGCATATCGGATGCGTAGGCGAGCACGCATTGATGGATGGCGGGCTCGTCGGGCAGCGGCCCGGTGGCACGCATCCAGACATGGAAGCGGCCGTCTTGAATCTTCTTGCCGAGGTAACGGTCGAGCTCGACCGGGCGCCATTCGATCGGCCGCTCGCGCTCGTAATAACGCCGCACCGGGTCCGGCATCAGCGGCAGCACGCGCGCCCTGATGTCGGCTTCGTTCGGCAGGTCCTCCGGCGTCGGCACGTCCGGCATCGGGGTCTGGTGGCTCATGCCCGGCTCGTCGTGATGGAACGAGACCGCCATGGTGAAGATCGCCGCCCCGTGCTGGATCGCGACCACGCGCCGGGTGGTGAAGCTCTTGCCGTCGCGGATGCGGTCGACCTCGTAGATGATCGGCACCTTGGGATCGCCCGGGAGCAGGAAATAGGCGTGCAGCGAGTGCGGCGGCCGGCCGGCGACGTCCACGGTGCGGCAGGCGGCGACCAGCGCCTGGCCGATCACCTGCCCGCCGAACACGCGCTGCCAGCCCACCTGCGGCGAGCGGCCGCGGAACAGGTTCACCTCGAGCGGCTCGAGGTCGAGGATGGCAAGGAGCTCGTCGACGGCAGAGGACATCGCACCCTTCTCGGCTCGACCCATCATCGTCCGCGGACGCCGGACATGACAATGCTATAGTCGCGCCTAGTGCCCAGAACCCGAAGTTCGCACACCTTCGCCGCGAGTCCGATTGCGAACTTCGGGCTCAAAAGGGGCACTAGGAGGCGGTCGTGGATTCAACGTCGCGCAAGGCGCAGCAGATCGATGTGCTGATCGGCGGCGCGGGCTTTGCCGGCCTGGCGCTGGCGATTGCGTTGCGCCAGGGCCTGGGCTCGTCGTTCTCGGTCATGGTCGCCGATCCCGCGCTGGGGCGGGCGGCGGGTGATCCGCGCGCATCCGCCATCGTCGCCGCCGCGCGGCGCCTGTTCGAGACCATCGGCGTGTGGGACAGGGTCGAGGCGCAGCCCATCCTCGACATGGTGGTGACCGACAGCAGGCTGCAGCAGGCGGTGCGGCCGGTCTTTCTCAGCTTCGACGGCGAGGTCGAGCCGGGCGAGCCGTTCGCCCACATGATCGAGAACGGCCCCTTGCTCGCGGCGCTGACAGAGAAGGCGAAGCAAGAAGGCGTACTGTTGCGGCCAGCCGCAGTCACCGATTTCGCCTTGTCACCTCCCCCTGAAAGGGGGAGGTCGCCGCGCGAAGCGCGGCGGGTGGGGGTCGAACCACGCGACCCGCATGGCGACGATGTGGACCCCCACCCCGACCCTCCCCCTTTCAGGGGGAGGGAGGACGCGCGGCGCGGGCCTTCGTCGCTGGTCCAAGTCGAACTCTCGGATGGCGAGATAATCCGCGCGCGGCTGCTGGTTGCCGCCGACGGTGCGCGTTCGGCGATCCGCGAGCGTGCCGGGATCGCCAGCCACGGCTGGAGCTATGGCCAATCCGCCATCGTCACCACCGTCGCCCACGAGCGCGATCACCACGGCCGCGCCGAGGAGCATTTCCTCCCGGCCGGGCCTTTCGCGATCCTGCCGCTCAAACGCGACCCCGCCGTGGGCCACCGCTCCTCGATCGTGTGGACCGAGGCGGCGCAGGAGGCCGAACGCATCGTTGCACTGCCGGATGAGGGCTTCCATGCCGAGCTCGAGCGGCGCTTCGGCCTCCACCTCGGCGAGATCGCAGCGGTCGGGCCGCGCCGGGTGCTTCCGCTCGGCCTCTCGGTCGCGCGCGCCTTCATCGCCGATCGCCTCGCGCTCGTGGGCGACGCTGCCCATGTGATCCATCCGATCGCGGGACAGGGCCTCAATATGGGGCTCAAGGACGTGGCCGCGCTCGCCGAGGTGATCGTCGACGCGGTCAGGCTCGGTCTCGACCCCGGCTCGCTCGCCGTGCTCGAGCGCTATCAGCGCTGGCGGCGGTTCGACACCGTGGCGATGGGGATCGCGACCGACGGCCTCAACCGGCTGTTCTCCAACCAGTCGGACGTGTTGCGGCTCGTTCGCGACGTCGGCCTCGGCCTGGTCGACCGTCTGCCCGCGCTCAAGCATGTCTTCATTCGCGAGGCCGCCGGTCTCGTCGGCGAGGTGCCCAAGCTCTTGCGCGGCGAGGCGTTGTAGCTCTCGCCACCGCGTCATTGCCGGGCTTGACCCGGCAATCCATCGCTCTCTCGCAAGACGATGGATGCGCGGGTCAAGCCCGCGCATGACGGAGCAGCGGTCGGTGCTGCTGGTCTTACGCGAACGGCACTGCCAGCACTTGCTCCTTGAAGGCGGGGCGCTGCTCGATGGCGGCGAACCAGCGTTCGAGGTTGTCGAGTCCTCGCCCGCTCCTCCACCAGGCGGCGGAAGCGGTAGGCCACGAGCGCGACCGGGATGTCGCCCATCGACAGCGTGTCGCCCGCGACGAATGCGGTCTTGCCGAGCTGCGCGTCGAGAATCTTCATGGCGGCCATCGACTTCACCTTGCCGGCCTCGATCGCCGCCGCATCGCGCTTCTCCGGCGGGGTGCGAATGAGGCCCCAGAACACCGGCGTGAGTGCGGGGGAGGCGACGGTCAACTGCCAGTCCATCCAGCTGCTCGCGCGCGCCCGCGCGCGCAGATCGGCGGGCTCGAGCGTGCCGGCGCCGTATTTGGCCGCCAGGTAGCGCACGATCGAGTTCGATTCCCACAGCACGAAGCCGTCTTCTTCTTCGAGCGTCGGCACCAGGCCGTTTGGGTTCATGGCGAGATAGGCGGGCTCGTTGTTCCTGCCGAAGGCGCCGCCGACGTCGATACGCTCATGCGGCAGGCCGAGCTCGCCCACCGCCCACATCACCTTCTGCACGTTGATCGAAGTGTTGCGCCCCCAGATTTTGAGCATGTTTTCCCCCAATCTCAGGATGTCATGCCCGCGCAGGCGGGCATCCAGTAATCATCGCCCGTTTAATGATGTACGAAGGTGCCATGTCGATATTTCGGCGATTACTGGATCATCCGCTTGCGCGGATGATGACACCGCGCAAGGGCGACGACACGACGCCGACCGGATCAATCCAGCTTGCGCGCCTCTTCGGGCAGCATGATCGGGATGCCGGCGCGGATCGGATAGGCGAGCTTGGCGGAGCGCGAGATCAGCTCCTGCTTCTCGGCATCGTATTCGAGCGGACCCTTGGTCAGCGGGCAGACCAGGATCTCCAGGAGCTTGGGATCGACGCTGCCGGCGGGGCGGTCGGTGGGTGAGGTGTTCATGGCGCGCTCCGGACTGCGTGGCGTTTTCGGGCGACGGGGACACGGTTCGCCGGCCACGCATCAGCTTCGTGACTCGCCGTGCTGTATAGCACGGAGCGCGTTCAGTGCCGCCGGAAATTGGGGCGGCGTGCGGGAGCCGCCGCGGCGATGCGCTCGCCCTTGTGGCGGAAATTGATGCGGCCGCGCGTGAGATCGTAGGGCGAGACCTCCACGATGACCCGGTCGCCGACGCCGGTGCGGATGCGGAACTTGCGCATCTTGCCCGACATGTAGGCGAGGATCTGATGCTCATTGTCCAGGGTGACGCGGTAATTGCCGTCCGGCAGCACCTCGGTCACCGTGCCGTCGAATTCGAGCAGCTCTTCTTTGGCCATATCGTTCTCCAATCCGATGGGGAATTATCGCGGCGTGCGCTGGACGGCGCTGTGGCCGGACTGCCGGCGCGCGCCGGGCTTGCGCTGCATGAAGGCGACCGTGCCGATGCCGGCGTCGTTGCGATTGTCCGATCGCCCATCGCGGCGATGGTGCTGGCTCGATCCTCGCGCCGGCTGCTGATCGGAGCGGCCGTTCTGCTGCTGGCGACCCCGCTGCTGGCGGTCGCCGTTTCGGTTTCGCTGTTGCTTCGTGTTCGCAGCGCCGTTCGCCCGATGCTCCGGCGGAGCGCGCCGGTCGCTGCGGCGGTCGGTCGCCGGAATGGACATTCGGATCAGTTTCTCGATATCGCGCAGAAACGCTCGCTCCTCGGCATCGCAGAAGGAGATCGCAACTCCGTCGGCGCCGGCGCGCGCGGTGCGGCCGATGCGGTGCACGTAGCTCTCCGGAATATTCGGAAGATCGAAGTTGACGACGTGGCTGATGCCGTCGATGTCGATACCGCGCGCCGCGATGTCCGTCGCGATGAGAGTGCGCACGCGTCCGGCGCGGAAGGCCGCGAGCACGCGCTCGCGCTGGCTCTGCGATTTGTTGCCGTGGATGGCCTCGGCGGCGAGGCCGGCTTTGGTGAGCGCCCGGACGACCTTGTCGGCGCCGCGCTTGGTGCGGGTGAACACCAGTGCGCGCTCGATCGGCTCCTGTCGCAGGATTGTCACCAGCAGCGCCGGCTTGCCGGCGCGGTCGACATGGATCATCCGTTGCTCAACGCGCTCCACGGTGGTCGCCGCGGGGGTCACCGCGACGCGAACCGGATCGTGCAGCATGTGGTTTGCGAGATCGGCGATTTCGCGCGGCATGGTGGCGGAGAAGAACAGCGTCTGGCGCCTGGCCGGCAACTTCGTCACGATTTTGCGGATGTCGTGGATGAAGCCCATGTCGAGCATGCGGTCGGCTTCGTCGAGAACGAAGATTTCGACCCGGTCGAGATGAACGGCGCGGTGTTGGATGAGGTCGAGCAGCCGCCCGGGGGTGGCGACCAGGACGTCGACGCCGGCGGCCAGCGCGCGGATCTGGCGGTTGATCGGGACGCCGCCGATGGCGAGCGCCACCTGCGGGCGCAGATAGCGTCCATAGGTCTTGAAGCTGTCGACGATCTGGGCGGAAAGCTCCCGCGTGGGAGACAGTACCAGCACGCGGCAGCTGCGCGCTTCCGGCCGCTTGGGCGTACCGGCGAGGCGATTGAGAATCGGCAGCGCGAAGGCCGCGGTCTTGCCGGTTCCGGTCTGTGCGATGCCGACGACGTCGCGTGCGGCGAGCACTTGTGGAATGGTCTGGGACTGGATCGGCGTCGGGGTGGCGTATTGCTCGTCGACGAGCGCACGGGCGATGGGTTCGGCAAGTCCGAGATCGAGAAAGGAGCTCAATGTAGAATTCTTTCATGTGGCGAGACGGGCTGTTGCAAATCGCAACAGCCGCGTGTCGCGGGGGTAAATTGGACACCCCGCGTGGTCTGGGCTGTCAATGAATTCGAGGCTGAATGAGACGGGTCGAAAACCAAGACGTGGAATTCGTGCACGCGACCCGTGAACGGCCTGTATCGGCTATGGCATCGACGATAGGCCGTTGATCTCAACGACCGTCACTTAGCAACCTAATGTGGTGATTGCAAGGCCCCATCGCAAACTTGGCGAAGCGCGCGGGCGCGTCACTGCAAGGGCGTGTCGCCGCCCGATATCTTCTTGGCCAGCTCGATCTCGGTGGCGGCGACCAGGATTTCGGCGCGGGTCTTGAGATCGGGCGCCTCCAGGAGCGCCTGCTTTTCGGCCGTGCTGTAAGGCGACATCATCGCGAGCGCATTGACCAGCGCCTCGTTGGGCGCATTCTCGATCCCTTCCCAGTCGGCCTTGAGATCGTTGGCCTTGAGGAAATCGGCCAGCGCTCGCAGCAGGCTCTCGCGGTCGACCTCGTCTTCGCCCTTGCGGGCCGTGAAGTCGTCGATGAAGGGCGCATAGGTCACGCGACATTGCCGATACGGCGTCGACACGTTGAGCTCGTCCTCGACGCGAAAGCGGGCAACGCCGGTGAGCTGGAGGAGGTAGCGCCCATCGCCGGTCTCGGCGATCTGGGTGATGCGCCCGACGCAGCCGACCTTGTAGAGGTTGGGCCTGCTCTCGGGCCCGGGATGCGCCGCATCGGGCTGGATCATGCCGATCAGGCGATGGCCGCCCCGCAAGGCGTCGTCGATCATGGCGACATAGCGCGGCTCGAAAATGTTGAGCGGCATTTGTCCGCGCGGCAGCAGCAGCGCGCCGGGCAAGGGAAAGACCGGGATCACCTCGGCAAGGTCGCCGGGTTCCTCGTAGGTCGCGTTCATCGGCATCGTCGCTCTCCCGCCGCGGCAATGCTCTACCTTATTGCTGGAGCATGACCTCTTCCGAAAACCGGTACCCACTTTTCGGGATCATGCTCCAACCTGCTCGCGGCCCTCGCCCGCAGAGCGCGCGTTGATCAAGCCTCCCATCAGGAGAACAAGACCGACGACAGCCGCTTGCGCCCGTTGACGGTGGCCTCGTCGGTCGGACCCCAGGCGTCGAAGAGCTGGACGAGCTGCTTGCGCGCACCGTCGTCGTTCCACTTGCGGTCGCGCTTGACGATCTCGATAAGATTGTCGACCGCCTCCTGGCGGCGTCCCTTGCTGTTCAAGGCGACTGCGAGATCGAAGCGGGCCTGATGGTCGAGCGGATTGGCCGCCACCTTCGCTTCGAGCTCGCCGACGGGCCCGACCGATTTCGCCTGCTCGGCCACCTCGAGGGCCGCGCGCGCCGCGGCGACGGCGGGGTCGTTGCGTTTGGCCTCGGGCACCAAGGCGAGCGTCTGCTTCGCCTGCTCGATCGCGCCGGTGAGGACATAGGAACGCGCAAGGCCCGCGAGCGCGGCGACGTTGGCGCTGTCCTGCGCGAGGACCTCCGCGTAGAGATTGGCGGCGCCCGCGGCATCGCTTTTCGCGAGCGCCTCGTCCGCGGTCTTCAGCAGATCCTTTTCCTCGCCGCCGATGCGGTCCTTGGTGACGCGCTCGATGAAGGCGGTCACCTGGCTCTCCGGCAGCGCGCCGAGAAAGCCGTCGATCGGCTGGCCGTTGACGAAGGCGAATACCGCCGGGATCGATTGGATGCCGAGCTGCCCCGGGATGGTCGGGTGCTTGTCGATGTCCATCTTGACGAGCTTCACCTTGCCCTTGGCGGCGCGCACGACCTTTTCCAGCACCGGGGTGAGTTGCTTGCAGGGTCCGCACCACTCGGCCCAGAAATCCACCAGCACCGGCTGGCGCTTGGATTCCTCGATCACGTCCTTGACGAAGGTCTGGGTGGTCGTGTCCTTGACCACGTTGTTCGTGACCGCCGCCTCGCCGCCGCTCTGCAACATCGTCATCGTGCCCGTCCTTCGTCCGCCCTACCCGTGATCGACTACCCGCCCGCCATGCTCAAAAACGTCCGTGTTCGGGGAGCCCGATCGAACCGCGCTGAAAACCTGAATATGGCCAATTAAGTGGTGTCAACCGGGATGTTTGCAATGACGAAACTCAAGTCCCCCTCTGTTGCGCTGCCCATCTCTCCCTGGTCATTCCGGGGCGCGCCGAAAGGCGCGAGCCCGGAATCCATATCCACCGGCCGTGGTTATGGATTCCGGGTTCCCTCGCTTTCGCTCGGGCCCCGGAATGACGACGGTGAGACAACCCGCGGAGCAACCCTTACAGCGCCTCGATTCGGGCGCGTGACCCGTGGCCTCCAGGAACCGCAGCAGGTCCGCGCGCGCGATCGACGTGGTCATGGTGTTGACCAGCGGGTGAGCGTTGATCGTGTCATGCCGCATCAGGGCGGCATCGAGCACCACGCTCACGCGCCGGTCGCGGTCGTTGATGGCTGCGAAGGGCGTGACCGCGCCGGGCTCGATCCCCAATGTCTCGCGCATGAGATCGGCGGAGCCGAAGGAGAAGCGGCCGGAGGCTGCAAGCCGCCGGTGCAGCGATTTGAGCTCGATCACCGCGTCCTCGAGCGCAGTGACGAGGAACAGCGCCCCCTTCTTGTCCTTGAGGAACAGGTTCTTGGTGTGGCCGCCCGGAACGGTCCCACGCAGCGCGCGCGATTGCTCGACGGTGAACAGCGCGGGATGCGTCACCGTCGCGTGCGCGATGCCGAGCCGGTCGAGGAAGGCGAAGAGGTCGGTGGGGGTCATGGGCATCATCAGCACGTGTAGCCCGGATGGAGCGAAGCGAAATCCGGGGCGTCTTGAGGTAGTGGGGAAATCCCGCATTTCGCTACGCTCCATGGCCCACGAAGACGGGCGTGAACGCCCTAAGGCGGGCCACGACTGGCGAGATGGCGGTTTGATATCGGCGGCGTCATGGGGATGATGGCTTGCGTCCCGGCCTGCGATCTTGATTCGAATGTCGGCCCGTCGTGCGGGCGCGCGCGGGCTTCTTGGACCGCGCGCCTGCGCGCGACAAGGGCCGAATGCGGCGCCTCAGGGGCCACGCGGCAGGATGGTTGCAAACCGCGGCCCCTTTTGGCATAGGTGGCGTCCTTGCTGGCGGCTTAAGGCCTGCCGGACATCGGATGCGGGTGTAGCTCAGGGGTAGAGCACGACCTTGCCAAGGTCGGGGTCGAGGGTTCGAATCCCTTCGCCCGCTCCAATAGTTCACTTAATCGCTTATCGCAAAACGGATTTGGTCGAAGCGCTGCAAGCGCACTCGGCTGGTCCGATCTGCGGGCGAATGATCGCGTTTCCTTCTTCAAGCGCCTCGCGGTTTCCGTCGCGCTCAACCGTGATGCACGGCGGCCCGGTTGCGCGATGCGACCACGCACATGCGTGATTACGTGAGCGCAAGCCAGCCATTCTCTCGTGCATGCAACAGGTGGCTTCAATCACACCGAAAGACTTCGGCGTCGCGCTGGTCGGCGGCGGGGCATCCGTCGAATGCACGGAACCTTGCCACCTTCATGCCGCTTTCGCGGGCGTCACGAAAATTTCGCAGAACATGCGCTCGCGCCCCGGGTTTCACCCGGAGTGCTGACAAACACGGAGATCGATATGAGGACGATCGTGCTGGTGCTTTCTCTCGTCGCGCTGGCGGTTCCATCGCAGGCCGCGACGAAGCTGAAGGCAAGAGACGATGGCGCGACGACGGAACAGAAGTGTCGCGACATGGTGGGCAAGGAGCAGTCCGAGGGTGAGGGGCGCGGCGGCGTCGGCCGGCTTCAGGCGCAGCGCTTCGGCGAGTGCATGATGGGCGTGCCGCATTGATATCGAGCGTGCACTTCTCCGGCAGGCGCAGCAGGTGCCGCGGACGCAGCCGCGGTGCCCTGCGCCTGCTCGGGGGAGGGCAGCCTCGGGGGAGGGCAGCGATGATCGCGCATGCGAGATGTGTGTGTCCCGGCGGTTGGCGCGTTCCTCAGCCGACGTCTGCGGCGAAGGTAAAATGGCACACCCGAACGCGACGAGACTTTGCGCTACGCGAGACTTTGCGCTGCGGATGAGTGCGAGACATCGCCAGAGGGAACCGAAGCCCCCGCGCAGCATTAACCGTTCGGTAAGCACTCGCGCCGAGGGGGCGCGTCGGGGGACGGGGACATGCTTGGGGATATTCTCAGCAGGTTGGCCGCGATTGCGGTCGTCGGTTTCGCCTTTCTCGTACTGATGGGGCTCTGGGACCGCTACGAGCGGGGGGCGGCAGCCTTGGGCTTCAGCGGACCTTACGAGCGCTATCTCGCGGCGCAGGCCGGCTTTCCGGACGATCCACGGGGTTACCGTTGGGCGACGGCCGTAGCCCACGTCGAGGAATGACGTCCAGCGTCGACCTGGGGCTTCTCGGCGTGCGGTAATTGACGCCCGCGCGCACGTTGATGATCGCCTCCATGGGCGATTATCCGCGCGCGTCCTCGGCCATTGCGGGAAACCGCGCTCCTATCCAGGACTGCCACACGCCTTCCTCGCGGGGGGCGACGGCGGCAGCGCGGGAGCCATACAGGTAGACGCGAACGATCATGTAGACCTTGCCACCCATTGGAAGCGCGAAGAAGTGCGCAAGGCCCGGCGCGGGCTCGTCGAGCCGCAGGAGGAGCTCGGGAAATTCGCTCGGGCCGACCTTCTCGACCAGCCCGGCCAGCGGCGGCGCATCCGCCGGTGCGTTGACGCGCTTGCCTTCGGCAGCGCCGACGAACCCCAGTGGAGCAGCCAGGGCGTTCCAAGCTTCTTTCTTAGGCTCAGGCGCAACCGCCATCAGCTGGAAGGCCGAGCACGGCTCACCTCGGAAATGCTCGAGGACAAGCCGCAGAATATTGAAGAAGGCGCGCCAGCCGTGCTCGTGACCCTCGAACTGGCCGTCCCAGTCATCGGAGCTCGCAAACCAGCTATGGACGACGCGGACGACGCATGTGCCTCCGGAGCGGGTTTCAACCGTCCACTCGGTGGCGACGGGACCGGGACCTTCCTGAGTCTCGACGACGAAACGTCGTGGCGGCTCCCATGTCCTGATGACGCCGACCGAGTCCATGCTGTTGCCCGGGCCGAAGTGCGAGACTGCCGTGCCGCCTTCGCGCGGCTCGACCTCGCTTGGCACGAACCAGGAAGAGATGCCGGGCCCCGTTGCGATCGCCTGCCAGACTTCCTCGGGTGTGCCCCGAACTTCGACTTCGGCCTCAACCGACCGACGACCGGATGCATCCTTCTTCACTGGCATGACGGTTCCTTCTCCGGGAGGGGATGCGCCACCAGCACGAGCCGATGTGAACGGCCCCGCGGCGCGGAGGGATCGTGATAGCGAGCGACGAGCGTCGTGATCGCTTCGCTCAGCTCGCCGGTGAAGGCGGCGCGCTCGGCTGCGGAACGAAAGCGAATGGCGGTATCGATCGCCAGCGTTGCCAGATGTTTGTCGGCGGCGCTGGCAAGACGCCAAAGGTCACCGACCTCGCGGATGATGCGGGCACCCAGCGCGATCAGATAGCTTGCCGACAGCCGGTCTGCTGTCCGCCCCGGATCGGCGGCGACCGGACCCATGGCGATCGGCGACACGACGTAGGACGCGGCAGTCGCGACGAGCAGACGTTCCGTCAGCCCGCCCCATCGGCGCTCTGCGGCAACCTGCACCAGCTTGTGCGCTTCAAGCGCCCGCAGGTGGTAGTTGACTTTCTGCCGCGTGAGGCCGACCCGGCCGGCGAGCGTCGCGGCGGATGCAGGCTCTGCCAATTCAGACAGAAGCCGGCTCCGGATGGGCTCGAGCGCCACCGTCGCCGCGGCCGGATCATTGATGACTTCCACATCGAGCATGGCCCTACTATGCCTTGACAACTTTTCTTGTCAAGGTGAGCATGATGCGGATAGCAGCAATTATCAAGCGCGTCACCACGTCGCCATACGCCGCTCCACGTTCCCGCTTGACTCACGTATATCTCAGTGGTTATACGTCAATCAATAGCCATAAGGTTATTGATCCCAAATGCCGAACGCTCACGATGTGCTCTTCAGAACGCTCGCCGATCCGACTCGGCGGGCTCTCTTCGAACGACTGTGCCGCCAAGGAGAGCAGACGGTCGGGGCTCTGACGGCTCGGGCCGGGGTCTCGCAACCGGCCGTCTCAAAGCATCTTGGGGTCCTGAAGCAGGCCGGGTTGGTGCGCGACCGCCACGAAGGTCGCCAGACGCACTATAGCGCGCAGCTCGGCGCCTTGGCCCCGCTGATCGACTGGACAAGCCAAATGGCCGGGTTTTGGCAGAGCCGGTTCGACGACCTCGAAGACCTGCTGAAAAGGATGGACCAATGACCAATACTGCGACCGAAGCGCTCTCCGTCGTTGTCGAACGTGAGATCCCTTATCCGCCGGAAAAGATCTGGCGCGCGCTCACGCAACCACACCTGATCGAGGAGTGGCTGATGAAGAACGACTTCAAGCCCGTCGTGGACCACCGTTTCAATCTTCGCGCAGACTGGGGCGCCGTCGACTGTCAGGTTCTGGCAGTCGAGCCGAACAAAACGCTATCTTACACGTGGGCGGCCTATGGTCTCGAGAGTGTCGTCACTTGGACTCTCACCCCTACGAGCACGGGGACCCGCCTGCGCATGGAGCAGTCGGGCTTCCGGCCGGATCAGCAGCAGGCCTACCAGGGCGCCAAGGGCGGGTGGCAGCAGTTCTTTGCGGACCTGGAGCAGGTCTTGGCGCGGATAGATTGAAGTCTGCAACGGTGGCGATGATCCCCATTTATCAAAGCCTCGGGACTAAGGAGGAGAAACGGGCATGAAGAAGAGCGAGTCGCAGAAAAGCAAGTCTCCTTCTCAGCTGATAGACGCGAGAATCAAGGAGCTAGGCGACTGGCGGGGCAAGATGCTCAGCCGGCTCCGTACCTTAGTCAAGGAAGCCGATCCCGAAGTCGTCGAGGAGTGGAAGTGGAGAGGGGTTCCGGTGTGGTCGCACGACGGATTGATCTGCACAGGCGAGACTTACAAGAACGTCGTGAAGATGACCTTCGCCAAAGGGGCGGCTCTGAAGGATCCTTCGGGCCTCTTCAACTCCAGTCTTGACGGGAACACAAGGCGTGCCATCGACTTCCACGAGGGCAAGAAGATAGACGAGGAGGCGTTGAAGACTCTCGTTCGCGCCGCCGTGACCCTGAACAAGTCCACAGCCCAAAGCTAATCAAAGCGGTACGACCTGCACCGCGCCCAGCAGGAACTCGGTGAGAAGATCAAGACCATTCCGACCTTGGAAGTCGCCTGAAGACGGACGGTGCCCGACACAACCACGGGGCTGAGCCGCGGGCCTCTTTCGGTTGCTTCGCCCCGGTTATCGGACCAGCTCACCTCGTGCCGCCTTCGCTACAGGGATTGCCGCCTTCCCCACAGCCGGGCCGAGGCGATGTCCGCGCCCGCCCGCAGCGTCTTGAGCTTGGCCCACACCACATCCTCCGTCACCCATTCCCAACCGACGAACGTGCCGAAGCCGCAGTCGACGCCGGCGATGACCCGTTCGCGATCGCCGACCGCCGCGACCACTGCTTCGATGCGTTGCGCGACCACTTCGGGATGCTCGATGAAGTTGCTCTTGCAATCGATCACGCCGGGAATGAGCAGCATGCGATCGGGCAGCTTGTGCTTGCGAAGCGCTGCGGTCTCATGCTGCCGTCGAGGATTGGCGAATTCGAGACCGAGCGCGCCGACGTTGGCCTGATAGAGCGCCGGCAGGATCACATCCATCGCGACGTCGTAGTTGTGCGGTCCTTCCCAATTGCCCCAGCAGACGTGCAGCCGCACGCGATCCGGTGGAAGACCTTCCAGGCCCCGGTTCAAGGCCGCCACGTGCTGCTCGACCAATTTGGCAAATTCCCCGTCCGACAGGTCCTGGTAAAGCAGAACACGCTCCATCGCGAGGTCGGGCGCATCGATCTGCAGGACAAATCCCGCATCGACGACCTTCGCATACTCGACGCGCAGCTCGCGCGCGATCGCATCGAGATAGGCCTGATGCGAGCTGTAATACGCGTTGAGCATCGTCGTGGCGACGATTCCAGGTGACGGCGCATTCATGAAGAATTCGCTGAACTGCGATTTCATCGGCGCCGATAGTCTCTTGTAGCGCTCGATCTCGGCGTCGATCGCTTCCGTGCCGCGATACTTCAATTCGGCGATCGCCTGCGGCGCGTTGAACACTTTGCTCGTCTTCGGGATGCGGGCCATCATCCGCTGGGTGAACTGCGAAAACTCGATGAACTCCTTGCCGAACGCCCGCTTTGATACGCCGCCAAAGCCGTCCATGCGCTGCGGAATATAGGTCTGAAAGCCGACCCGCGCCTGCTCGCCGTCATTGGCGCTATCGATCCCGGCCTCGGCCTCCTTCCTGAGGACGTGCGCAACGCGGGCGTCGGCGAGCTCGTCGAGTTTGGCTCGGTCTACCGGCTTGCCCTGCTCCTGGTCGATCAGCATGGCCCCGAGTGGCTCGCCGCGAGGAATGCTGCCGGCATGCGTCGTCAGAATGCGATCGATACTGTGCTGCATCTCGAGCTCTCCTCTCCTGCTTGTGTTTCTGCCGTTCCACTTTGCGGAATAGATGATGTACTCTTTGGATTTGGCGAAGGCCGGCGCAAGACCGGCCGCATTGTAATGACAAAACTGGGGAGGGCCTATGCCGCGCACGTGCCTGGCCATTGCAGTCGTCGTTTCGCTCCTTGCGGGATTGGACTTACGCTCGCCCGCATCGGCGCAGGCCTATCCCGACCGCTCCGTGCGCATCATCATCGCGTTCGCCGCCGGCGGCACCATCGATACGCTCGGACGCATCGTGGCGCAGAAGCTCGGCGAGGCGTGGGGCCAGTCGGTGTTCGTGGAGAACCGCCCCGGCGCCAGCGGCAATATCGGCGCGCAGGCCGCCGCGCAGTCGGCGCCCGACGGCTACACGCTGCATCTCGGCGCCCAGACGCTGGCGGTGAACGTGACGCTCGCGCCGATCAAGGATTTCGACCCGCTCAAGGAGTTCGAGCCGATCATGTGGATCGCGACTGCCCAGGACGTCCTGATGGTGCCGCCCAACTCGCCGTTCCGCTCGGTCCAGGAGCTGATCGCCTACGCCAAGGCGCATCCCGGCGAGCTCAACTACGCCTCGCTCGGCATCGGCTCGAGCGGCCATCTCGCCACCACGCTGTTCAGCGATCTTGCCGGCATCAAGGTCCAGCACGTGCCGTACTCGTCCTACAGCCAGGCCGTGACCGACATGATCTCGGGTCGTATCTCGCTCTGGATCACGACGCTCGGCGGCGCCATCGGCAACATCCAGAGCGGCAAGATGCGGGCGTTCGCGGTGTCGGGCCGGGCTCGCGCGGCGCAGCTTCCGGACGTTCCGACCTTCAACGAGCTCGGTGTCGCCTTCGTCGACGAATTGAGCTGGTACGCGCTGTTTGCGCCCAAGGGCACGCCGAAGGAGATCATCGCCAAGATCAACGCCGATCTCACCCGCATCCTCTCGCTGCCCGACATGAAGGAGCGCGAGACGACGCTGGGCTACCGCTTCATCGGCGGTTCTGCCGACAAGCTCGCAGCGATGCTCAAGCACGAGATCGGCAAGTGGGCGGAGGTGGCGAAGAGTGCGTCGTTAAAATGAAGTTTTGCACTTTTGGTTGTATATGGATGCGGCTCTAAGATTGTAGGACCGCCGGGGAGAGGATTGAGCCATGGGAGAAGAGGATTGAGCCATGGGAGATATGAAGGGACTATTGCGAGTCGGCGGCACGATCGATCTCTCGCAGCTCTGGCCGCATGGCAAATCCGACACCGACACCGTGACCGTGGTCGTTGACCCCGATGGCTTCGAGTTCAGCATAGACGGATCCCCGCAAGCGCTCCGCCCCACCCGCGTCTTCGAGGGAGCGCAAATCGGCAAAGACAAGGTCATCAAGGCCGGTCGAAAGGTGACGATCCGTATCCAAGGCATCGATGCGCCGGAGCTGCATTGTCCGCCGGGTGTTCGAATAGCCGGCCTGAAGGGCAATGGCGGGCACTTCCGCCAGTTCCAGGGTGAAACCTCGACGGCGGGCTTGGGCGACGACGTGACCGTGAAGGGGAAGCCAAAGGTGGTGCCGTGTACGGTCACGACACGAATCAATGTCCCGAACGACGCCTTCGACATGTTCGGCCGTCTTGTCGGCGACGTCACGTTTCGCGTCGGACGCAGGACAATCAAGATTTCTCACTTGGCGGCCGAAAACGGGTGGGCGCTGCCCGCCTACTACAACTCGATGAACCCGGAGGAAATCACGACGCTCCATAGGCTGTTCGAGGAGGCACGCAAGAAAAAGCGCGGCATCTGGCGCCATTTCAACAAGGTTGTTGGCCCGCTGGACAGTCTGAAGTTTGAGCCTGGCGGCGGCACCTTTACCGCGCCGGAGCGGCGGGCCGATCGAGGCAAATTCGTGGTCCCAAAGGTCTTCCGACGCCAATTGCGTTTCCGGGTGCTGCAGCAGAACAATCTGGCTCCCAAGACCTTCAATGATTATCTCGCCGGAAAGGGGAAGGTGAAATCCAAGGACGCCTGGACCACGCGCGCAGCAATCCTGGCAAATCCAACCATGAAGAAGCCCACAAAGCCGCCCAACGACTTGCTCGCAGGCCTGATGAACGCTCGAAACGCCTTCCCGAGCCGGGCTGAATCAACCAGCCAGGAGACATCGTGTTCTTTGAAGGAGCGTCGACGCTCAAGAAGAAGAACGGCGCACCAGTCACGGACTGGACCTTCGTGTAAGCCCTCGGCTAGAGCGTGATTGCTTTAGGTTGAGTTCGCAATCACGCTCTAGCTTTTTGTTTGAGCATGATCTTTTCGGAAAACCGGTACCCACCGGATCAAGTCCGGGGCAGGCTTTTTCCGGATCATGCTTCAGCGCGTGGAAACACCGGTGATCGGCATCAGCCGATCTGCAGGCGCGCGATCTTGTCGCCCTCAAGCGTGAAGGCATAGCGCAGGTCGACGGGACTTCCGGGGAAGGTCCCGGACACGCGACCTGTCACCAGCACGGTATCGGCTGCTACGGTGACGACGTCGAGCACCTCGGTCTTCGGGTGATACTTTCTGTCGGTCTCCTGCGTCCATGCGCGGATGGCGTCGCGGCCCGCCTTTCCCGGCCTTCGTCGTGGACAATGGCGGTGTCGGAAAAGCAGGCCACCACGTCCTCGACATCCGATGAATTCGCGGCAGCGATGTAATCGGCGATGACCTTGGGAAGCTCGTTTGTCATGACTGGTCCTTTCATCCGATCGGCCATACGTGCCGTCGCCGACCTTCCGATTGCGTCCGCCGAGGAAATGGCCACCCCGCGGCGGCATGCCCGACAGGCCGACGCTCTTTGCCTACGTGCCGTAGATAAATATTGACTACTACCCGAAGCTATGATATCACCCCGGATGTTTGGCTGTTTGACATCGTGAATAGGGGTAGCGCGGCATCGCGCCGGTTGCGTTCTTTCAGCCGGGGCGACGCACTCTCATGCGTTGTCGTCCCGCGCATACGCGTTGTCGTCCCCGCGTAGGCGGGGACCCAGTATTCCAGCGGCCCGCGTGTACGGCACGATGGGTCCCCGCTTTCGCGGGGACGACAGCACGGCAGGAATGGGCAATGCTCGCGCGCGTCCTGTTATTTTTTCCTGTTGTTTACAGGAATCTCCCTGTTTTTCCTGTCTCGCTCCGGGGGGCGGACCCGTGGCTAATATCCGGCGGCCAGCGCGCCCCGGGTGCGGTTGTCGGCGGCGCCCACCAGGCCGTGCCTGGTGACGAGAATCGAATTGGCGGAGGTGGGCGGCAGGCCCTCCACCACCTTGTGGCCGCGGTGCTGCAACACGCGGATGAGATCGGGCGCAAATCCTCGTTCCACCATGACTTCGTCGGGCAGCCATTGGTGGTGCACGCGTGCATTGCCGACCGCGTCGGCGATCGAAAGCTTGCGGTCGATCACGTTCGTGATGACCTGCAACACGGTGGTGATGATGCGGCTGCCGCCGGGCGAGCCGGTGACGAGGAACGGCTTGCCGTTCTTGAGCACGATGGTCGGCGACATCGACGAGAGCGGGCGCTTGCCGGGCCCGGGCGCGTTGGCCTCCCCGCCGGTGAGGCCGAAGGCATTGGGCGCGCCCGGTTTGGCGGCGAAGTCGTCGAGCTCGTTGTTGAGCAGCACGCCGGTGCCCTCGGCGACGAGCCCCAGGCCGTAGCTGAAATTGAGCGTAGTGGTGTTCGACACCGCGTTGCCGAAGCGATCGATCACGGAGAAATGGGTGGTGTTGACGCCTTCGGGCAGCATCGCGCCGCCGGAGCGAATCTCGGCTGCCGGCCGCGCCCGTGCGGTGTTGATGCGGGCGCGCAGCTCCGCGGCATAGCGCTTCGAGGTCAGGCGGGCGAGCGGCGCCTCGACGCTGGCGGGATCGCCGAGAAAGCTGGCGCGGTCGGCATAGGCGAGCTTCATCGCCTCGATCATGAGATGCACGCGCCGCCCATCGTCGTCGGCGAGGTCGGGGTAGCCTTCGAGGATGTTGAGGATCTCGATCAGGATCACGCCGCCGGACGAGGACGGCGGCATGGATAGGATGTCGTAGCCGCGATAGGTGCCGCGCACCGGCGCACGCTCGATCGGCCGATAGTCCTTGAGATCGTCGCGCGTCATCAGGCCGCCGGCGGCGCGCACGGCGGCGGCGATCTTCTCGGCGATCGCGCCCTGATAGAAGCCTGCAGGCCCATCGCGAGCAATGGCGGCAAGCGTATCGGCGAGATCGCGCTGCACCAGGGTCGCGCCGGGGCCGAGCGCGCTGCCGTCGGGATTGAGGAAGACCTTCGCGCTTGCGGGCCAGCGCACGAGCCGCAACTGCGCACGCGGCAGCGAGTCAGCGGTATCGTCCTCGACCGGAATGCCGTCGCGCGCGAGCGCGATCGCGGGCGCGAGCAATTTGGCGAGGCTGAATTTCCCCGAGCCGTATTTCGCATGCGCAAGCGCGAGCCCGGCGACGGTGCCGGGCACGCCGACCGCGAGCGCGGAGTCGCGCGACTTGTGCGGGTCGGCTTCGCCCCGCTCGTCGAGGAAGGTATCGCGCGTCGTCGCCGCCGGCGCGGTCTCGCGGTAGTCGATGGCGGTGTCGAGGTTGCGGCCGGCGAGGTGGATGAGCATGTAGCCGCCGCCGCCGATATTGCCGGCGCGCGGATACGTCACCGCCAGCGCGAAACCGGTTGCGACCGCGGCATCGACCGCGTTGCCGCCCTGTTGCAGGATCTCGACGCCGATGCGCGCGGCGCGCGCCTCCTGGGCCACCACCATGCCATGGCGCGCCGCAACAGGCACGACATGGCCGCTGCGCGGGAGCGCGAGATCGGGCAGCGTGGGGGCCTGGGCGGAGAGCGGCCCGAGGCCGGCCAGGCACAGGACCAATGCCAGCAGCGCGCCGCGGGCAACGCCGGTCATCGAGCGCCGCAACAGTCTACGCTTTGGATTTGCATTCCCGCGCACCAAAGATTGCCTCGAGCCCGCGCGCTCGCACCGCGCGGCCCACCTTCGCCCCATCATCGCTATAATGCCTCGCCAGCCCCGAGGCGAGGGTCCAAGCGGTCGCCCCCGCGGAACGGGTGTAGCACCGGCCGCCGTGCTGCTATGAGATGGCCCTAATTGGACATGGGAGGCTTGTCATGAGCTACGCATGGAGCGCACTGCGCCTCGCCCGCATCCCCGTTGCGGTCTTCGGTCTTGGCCTTTTGGTTGCGGGCTGCGGCGTCAACACCATTCCGACCTACGAGGAAAATGCCAAGGCGAAATGGTCGGACGTGCAAAACCAGTATCAGCGCCGCGCCGACCTCATTCCCAACCTGGTCGAGACCGTGAAGGGCTACGCCGCCCAGGAACGGCAGGTTCTGGAAGAGGTCACCAACGCACGGGCACGGGCGACTCAGGTTCAGGTGCAGATCCCGCCCGACATCCTCACCAATCCGGCGGTGTTCAAGCAGTTCCAGGAGGCGCAGGCGCAACTTTCCGGCGCGCTCGGACGGCTGCTCGCGGTGTCGGAGCGCTATCCCGATCTGAAATCGAACCAGAACTTCCTGGCGCTGCAATCGCAGCTCGAAGGGACGGAGAACCGGATCGCGGTGGCGCGGCGCGACTACATCGAGGCGGTACGGCAATACAACACGGAGCTGCGCACGTTTCCCGGCCTGATCTGGGCCTCGACGCTCTACCGAAACAACAAGCCGATGGAGACCTTCACGGTCGCAGAGGATGTGACGCGGCCGCCGCAGGTGAAATTCTAAGCGTTTTGGACGCGCAGAGAGCTCGTTTTCCGGGCGAGTGCAGCGAGCGCTTCTTGCGCGAGCGAAACGAGACCGGGGATCCAGCGCGAGAGTTGCGAAGCGCAATATCGTGTGAAGCCGCGGCCTGCGGCCCCTGGGTCCCGGCTCTTCGCTCGCGCTGCGCGCTCGCTCGTCCGGGACACGAGGTGGCTTAACGTAGCGCCTAGGGAGTCAAGCCCGAGCATGACGAGTTGAGGACAACGGCCGTTAGTATGACTCCCCCCGAACTCATTGCGCTCCCTCGCCGCAGGCGGGAGGGGAGATGTGCTCTAGGCAGGAGCGGCGTCCGCCTCGCGCTCGTTGCCGTTCTTGCGTTCCTTCTTCTCCTCCCGGCCCTCGCGCTCGATTTCCCCGCGCTCACCGGGCGGGTGGTCGACGACGCCAATATCCTCGACGACGCCACGCGGGCGGCGCTGACCCAGAAGCTCGCCGACCTCGAAGCCAAGACCACCGATCAGCTCGTGGTCGTGACGCTCAAATCGCTGCAGGGCACCTCGATCGAGGATTTTGGGGTCGAGCTCGGCCGCCGCTGGCGGATCGGGCAATCGGGCAAGAACAACGGCGTGCTGCTGATCGTGGCGCCGAACGAGCGCAAGGTGCGCATCGAGGTCGGCTACGGGCTCGAAGGCACCCTCACCGACGCCGTGTCCCGGCTCATCATCGCGAATGCGATCGTTCCGCGTTTCCGCGCCAACGACTTCGCGGGCGGCATTGCTCGCGGCGTCGACGACATCATCAGCGTGCTCACCGGCGATGCCGCGGAATGGCAGCAGCGCGCGGCGCAGCGGCCCGATGCCACGCCGGGCTGGGCCTCGACCCTGATGGTGATCCTGGTTCTCATCGTGTTCGGGCTGGTTTTCCTTTCGCTCATCGGCATGTTTGCGGACGGCGCAAGGAATCTCCGTCGCGGGAGGTCGGGCCGAGGTTGGTCGACCGGCCCGTATCATGGGCCGGGCGGGGGATGGTCTTCCGGTTCGTCCGGCGGTTTCTCGGGCGGTGGAGGCTTTTCCGGTGGCGGCGGTTCGTTCGGCGGCGGCGGCTCCTCGGGAAGCTGGTAAGGGTTCGACATGATCTCGGAGGCCGAGAAGGCGCGCATCGTCGATGCCATCCGGGTGGCGGAGGCGAAGACAGCGGGCGAAATCTTTTGCGTGATCGCCCGGCAGGCGAGCGACTATCGCCTGGTGCCGTTGGCCTGGGCGGCGGCGATGGCGCTGTTGGTGCCGACGCCGCTGATCCTTTTCACGCTCTGGCCCGCCGCGCTCATCTATCTCTGCCAGCTCGTCGTATTCATCGCCGCGGCGCTCCTGCTCTCGCTGCCTGCCATCCGCATCCACGTCGTACCGATGCGCACGAAGCACGAGCGCGCCCATGCCCAGGCCATGCATCAGTTCATCGCGCACGGCCTGCACCAGACGGAGAACCGCACCGGCGTCTTGATCTTCGCCTCGGTCGCCGAGCGCTACGCCGAGATCGTGGCGGATGCGGGCATCAACGCGAAAGTGCAGCCCGGGGTCTGGGACAACGCGATCGCCGTGCTGATCGCGGGCATCAAGGACGGCCGCCCGGGCGACGGCTTCGTCGCCGCGATCGAACGGTGCGGCGCGGTGCTGGCCGAGCACTTCCCGCCGGGCGCGCTCAACCGCGACGAGCTGCCGAACAAGCTGGTGGAGATTTGAAGGTCAACTCGTCACGATGTGTAGGGTGGCACAGGCGCAAAACCTGCTCCCTCAAGCACAGTGGTGCGCGCCTTTGCCCGCGCGTCCAGGAAAACGGCGGGCGGCGCGCAAGCACGTGGGCACGCTTCGCTTTGCCCACCCTATTCCTTCCCAACAACAGTCGCTCTACGACTTCCCGGATTTGTCGAGGAACGCCTGCACCGCCTCGAACAGCATGAAGCGGTTCTTCTCCATCATGATGGTGTGAGTGCCCTCGGGCAGCTGCACGTAGCGCTTGCCCGGCGCATTGACCAGCAGCGGAAACAGGGTCTGCGCCATATAGCCCGGCGTGTCGCGGTCCCATTCGGCATGTACGAGCAGCGTCGGCACGGTGACCTTGGCGGGATCGTAGTAAGGCTTGCCGGCGGAAAAGAACTCGTCGCCGTCCTGCTGGACGCCGTTTGGCGCTCGCAGCACCGGCGGTGTCATTCTGGCGCCAACCGGATCGGTCGCGAAGGTGGCGTCGGCCCAGCTCTCGAACCAGCCCGCCGGAATGAGCGCCGCCTTCTTGTCCTCGGGCACGCCGGTCAGCCAGCGCGTCTTCGCCTGGTCGCGCGCCACCATGCGGTAGGCGCCGAGCGGACCGGGCGCGCGGGAGAGCGAGGGGGTCGTGCGAATCCAGGCCGGTGCGTAGAGCACGAGCCGCTCGACCTTGCCCGGGTTCTGCGTGGTGTAGGTCGCCATCAGCGTGGTGCCCCACGACCAGCCCATGAGGTTGAGGCGTGAAATGCCGCGGCGCGCGAGGATGAAATCGACCACGGCGGAGATATCCTTGACGGCGGTCACGCCGCGCACGATCGGCGGGTTGGCGTCGGGCTTCTCGTCCATCTCTTTCGGCCGCGTGGATTTGCCGTAGCCGCGCAGGTCGAGCAGATAGACGTCGTAGCCGCGCGCGGCGATGTGCTCCATCCAGGACACGCCGTCGAGTTTGAGATCGAACGAGGTGTTGGCGGGATAGGTCGCGCCGTGCACGAACAGGAGCGTACGTTCGGGCCGGAACGCGGTCATATCCGCGGGGCGCTTGTTGCGGACGTAGATTTCAATGCCGGGCTCCGACGGCACCATCATCTCTTCCATGACGACCTGCGGTGACTGAGCGGAGGCTTGCGTGGCGAATGCCAACGCGACGGCGGCGGCGAGCACATAGGCTGGTTTCATGGGGTCCTCCCGTCTTGATCGTTATCGCGCCTGCCCGTGATAGACGCTGTTGGGCCGCATGTCGGTCGCGGAGGCGATCCGGTTGGTCATGTTGTAGAAGGCGGCGACCGAGGCGATGTCCCAGATGTCGCGGTCGGTGAAGCCGGCGCGGCGCAGCCGCTCGCGGTCTCCTTCCTCGACCTCCCACGGCTGGGTCGTGAGCTTCACCGCAAAATCGAGCATGGCGCGCTGGCGCTTGTCGAGCCGCGCGGCGCGATAGTTCATCACCATCATCTCGCCGAGCACGGGCCCGCCGAGCTGGCGCACCGCGTTGCCGTGCGCGGTGATGCAGTAGAAGCAGCGATTCTGCGACGACACCACCGTGGCGATCATCTCGATCTCGAGCTTGGAGAGATTCTCGGCGTTCTGCACCAGCTCCTGCCGATAGTCCACGAACGCCTGCAGCTTGGCGTCGTCGAAGGCGAAGGCCTTGAGCACGTTCGGCACGAAACCAAGCTTTTCGTCGCACTTCTTGAAATAGGCCGCCATCTCCGGCGAGAGCTTTCCGCCCGGAAGCTCGAGCGCCGTGATCTTGACATCGTCCTCGGCGCCGCTGTGGGGAGCGGCAGGTGCCTTCGCATTCTTGATGACCGGCGATCGCTTGGTGGGAACCGGTCGCTTCTTGGCGGCATTCTTCGCTGGCTGGCGCACGGGCGTCTCCCTGTCGTGGAATGGCCCCGATCCTACCGCCTTTGCCTTTGGAACGGTATTGGTTCGATCGTGGGATGAAATTTTAGCCCTCGACGCCGCGGGCGCGATGGGAAAGACTTGCGGCGCAAAGGTGGAGCCGAGTGACCTCGGGGTTGGAGACTCGCTCCGGGGATGCTGTGCCTAACCACTTGATCAAGCGGGGCGCGGGCCGAGAAACGCCATGCCAGCCGCCGAGCTTTCCGGCACCGACGAAGAACGCGCGGAGGCGGCGCTGATCGCCGCCGCCGCCAAGATCCTGCGCAGCGACAATCGCGAAATCCCGCCCGACTTCATCGCCGGCCTTTTTGCCTACGCGGTCCCCGAAGACCTCATGCGTTACGACCCGCGCCAGCTCGCCGAGCTGGCGGCGGACGCCTGGTCTCTGCTCGCGGTGCGCACGCCGGGCGTGGCGAAGATCCGTCTGGCGACATCGAGGGCGGCGGTCGGCCACGAGCGCCAGCGCAACGAGTCCGTGCTCGAGATCGTCAACGACGACATGCCGTTCCTGGTCGATTCGGTCCTGGCGGCGCTCGCCGAGCGGGGCATCGAGGTGCGCTTCGTCGTGCATCCCGTCTTCAGCGTGGAGCGCGACGCGACCGGCCGGCTCGTGGCCTTCAAGGGCGCCAAGCCCGTTGCCGGCGCGCTGCGCGAAAGCGTCATCTACGTCCATATCGAGCGCATCGAC
Organism: uncultured Alphaproteobacteria bacterium; assembly: GCA_963827585.1. Classification (GTDB taxonomy): domain Bacteria; phylum Pseudomonadota; class Alphaproteobacteria; order Rhizobiales; family Xanthobacteraceae; genus VAZQ01. The sequence goes on along the minus strand of CAWHCK010000050.1, from coordinate 115,244 downwards.
GAGGAGGCGCGCCGCGCCGAGATCATCGAGGCCATCGAACAGGTGCTCGCCGACATCCGCGTCTGCGTCGAGGACTGGCGGCCGATGCTGGCGCGGGTGGCCGCCGAGATCGCCGAGCTCAAGGCCAATCCGCCGCCCTTGCCGGCGGCCGAGATCAGCGAGGCCATCGCCTTCCTCGAATGGCTTCTCGACAACAATTTCACCTTCCTCGGTATCCGTAACTACGACTTCACGGCCGGCGATGAGACGCTCGAGCCGGTGTTCGAGAGCGGGCTCGGCATCCTGCGGGCGCGCGAGATGAAGGTGGTGCAGCGCTGGAATCAACCCCTCGTCCTCACGCCGGAGATGCGCGCGCTGCTGAAGGAGCCGACGCTGCTCATCGTCACCAAGGCCGCGGTGCGCTCGCGCGTGCACCGGCGCGTCTACATGGACTATGTGGGCGTGAAGCGCTTCGATCGCGACGGCAGGCTCGTCGGCGAGTTCCGCATCGTCGGCCTCTTCACCTCCACCGCCTATACGCGCTCGACGCGGACGATCCCCTACCTGCGCCGCAAGGTCGACGCGGTGCTCGCGCGCGCCGGCTTCGATCCGGATGGACACTCCGGCAAGGCGCTGGTCAACGTGCTGGAGAACTATCCGCGCGACGAGCTGTTTCAGCTCGACGAGGACACGCTCTATCATTTCGCGTTGGCGGTGCTGCAGCTCGACGAGCGGCCGCGCGTACGCGTGCTGCCGCGGCGCGACCGCTTCGATCGCTACGTCTCGATTCTGGTCTACGTTCCGCGCGAGCGTTACGACAGCAACGTGCGCAAGGCGATCGGCGACTATCTCGCCAAGGTCTACAACGGGCGCGTGAGCGCGTTCCATCCTTTCTTCCCCGAGGGGCCGCTGGTCCGCGTCCACTTCATTATCGGACTGCCGCCCGGCGAGGCACCGAAGCCGGATCGCGCCACCCTCGAGCGCGCGGTCGAGGCCATCGTGCGCACCTGGACCGACGAGCTCGGCGACGAGCTCATCCGCGCCTACGATGGCGCGCGCGCGCGCGCCCTGCTCGAGCGTTACCGCGATGCCTTCTCGGACGGTTACCGCGAGACCTATGCGCCCATCACGGCCGTTGCCGACATCCGCCTCATCGAAGGGTTGTCGGGGAGCCGTCCGCTCGGCGTCGACTTTCACCGCCGCGCCGGCGACCCGAGCAACGCCGTCGGACTGAAGGTTTGGAGCTACGACCGGCCGATTGCGCTGTCCGAGCGCGTACCGGTGCTCGAGAACATGGGCTTCAAGGTCGTGGACGAGCGCACCTATCAGATTGCTCGCGGCATCCGAGAGGACGACCAGGACAAGACCCGAGAAAAGGCACAGGACAAAGGTGAAGGCAAAGCGGACGTGTGGCTGCACGACATGCTGCTCGAGCGTGCCGACGGCCGTGCCGTCGATCTCGACGCCGTCAAGCAAGGTCTCGAAGCGGCCTTCCTGGTGGTGATGCGCGGCGGCGCCGAGAACGACGGCTACAACGCGCTGGTGCTCGCCGCCGGGATGAGGTGGCGCGACGTGGCGCTGATCCGCACCGTGTCGCGCTTTCTCCGGCAAATCCGCGTGCCCTATTCCCAGGACTATATGTGGACCACGCTGGTCAAGCATGCGGGGATCGCCGCCGACATCGCACGCCTGTTCCAGGCGCGCTTCGACCCGCGTCACACCATTTCGGCGGACGAGCGCAAGGCGCACGAGGCCGAGGTCGCTGCCGCGATCGAGGCTGCGCTGCAAGACGTTGCAAGCCTCGATGAGGACCGCATCCTGCGCCGCTTCGTCAATGCCGTGCAGGCGGCGATCCGCACCAACTTCTATCAGATCGACAGCAACGGCCAGCCCAAGCAGCTCATCGCCGTCAAGTTCGCGAGCCGGACGCTCGACGCCTTGCCGCAGCCGCGGCCGCTCTATGAGATCTTCGTCTATTCGCCGCGGGTCGAGGGCGTGCACATGCGCTTCGGCAAGGTCGCGCGCGGCGGCATCCGCTGGTCGGACCGGCCGCAGGACTTCCGCACCGAAATTCTCGGCCTGGCCAAGGCGCAGCAGGTCAAGAACGCGGTGATCGTGCCGGTCGGCGCCAAGGGCGGCTTCGTGCCGAAGCTGTTGCCCAAGGGCGGATCGCGCGAAGCGGTGCAGGCCGAGGGCACAGCCGCCTACAAGCTGTTCATCCCGACCTTGCTCGACATCACCGACAATCTCGGCCCTGACGGCGTCATTCCGCCCGCCAATGTCGTGCGCCACGACGGCGACGATCCCTATCTCGTGGTGGCCGCCGACAAGGGCACCGCGACCTTCTCCGACATCGCCAACGCGATCGCGCAGGAGCACGGCTTCTGGCTCGACGACGCCTTCGCCTCCGGCGGCTCGGCCGGCTACGACCACAAGAAGATGGGCATCACCGCCCGCGGCGCCTGGGAATTGGTCAAGCGGCACTTCCGCGAGATGGACGTCGATATCGGCAAGACGCCGTTCACCGTGGTCGGCGTCGGCGACATGTCGGGCGACGTGTTCGGCAACGGCATGCTGCGGGAGCGGACGATCAAGCTCGTGGCCGCGTTCGACCACCGCGACATCTTCATCGACCCGGCTCCCGCGCCGGACAAGAGCTTCGACGAGCGTCGGCGCCTGTTCGAGCTGCCGCGCTCGAGCTGGCAGGACTACGACCGGGCGCTCATCTCCAAGGGCGGCGGCGTATTCTCGCGTTCGCTGAAGGAAATCACGCTCTCGCCGGAAGCGCGCGCGGTGCTGGGCGTGGACAAGGCCAAGGCGACGCCGCAGGAGGTGATCAAGGCGATCCTCGAGGCGCCGGTCGATCTGCTCTACTTCGGCGGCATCGGAACCTATGTGCGCGCGTCGTCGGAGACCGACGATGCGGTGGGCGACCGCGCCAACGATGCGGTCCGCATCGCCGGCGCGCAGATCCGCGCCAAGGTGATCGGGGAGGGCGCCAATCTCGGCATGACGCAGCGCGGCCGGGTCGAGGCGGCGCTCAACGGCATCAGGCTCAACACCGATGCCATCGACAATTCGGCGGGCGTGAATACCTCCGACGTCGAGGTCAATCTCAAGATCGCGCTGGCAACGCCGATGCGCGACGGCCGGCTCCCGCGCGCTGCGCGCAATGCGCTGTTGGCCGCCATGACCGAGGACGTGGCAGCGCTCGTCCTGCGCAACAATTATCTGCAGCCGCTCGCGATCTCGCTCGCCGAGCGGCGCGGGCTCGAGGACCTCGGCTTCGAGCGGCGGCTGATGCAGACGCTGGAAACGGCGGGCGAGCTCGACCGTGCGGTGGAGTTCCTGCCCGACGACATGGAAATCGCCGAGCGCCGGCGGCGCTCCCAGGCGCTCACCCGGCCCGAGCTTGCGGTGCTGCTCGCCTATGCCAAGCTCTCGCTCAACCACGAGCTGCTGCAATCGAGCGTGCCGGACGATCCCTATCTCGGCCGCGAGCTCGGCCGCTACTTCCCCAAGGCGGTCGCGGAAAAATTCCCCGACGCGGTCGAGCACCACCGGCTGCGGCGCGAGATCATCGCGACCCAGCTCGCCAATTCCATGATCAACCGCGGCGGCCCCTCGCTGCTGGTGCGCATCGCCGATCAGACCGGCGCGTCACCGGCGCGCATCGCCGCCGCCTTTGCCGCGGTGCGCGACAGCTACGGAATGACCGCGCTCAACACCGAGATCGACGCGCTCGACAACAGGATGTCCGGCAAGTTGCAGCTCGAGCTCTATCAGGCGGTGCAGGACCTGTTGCTCGACCGCCTGGTCTGGTTCCTGCGCAACGTCGACCTCGCGCAGGGCCTGGCGTCGATCGTCGTGCATTATCGCGATGGCATCGCGGCGGTGGAGGCCGCGCTCGACGCGGCGCTGCCGGAGGGAGCCGCGGCCGCGCGCCGGACGCGCGAGGCCGATCTCGCCAAGGCCGGCGTGCCGGACGAGCTGGCGCGCCGCCTCGCCGCGCTGCCAGCGCTCGTCGCCGCGCCCGATATCGTCATGGTCGCCGACCGCACCGGGCAGAACATCGCCGAGGTCGCCGCCACCTATTTCGCGGCCGAGGCGTTCTTTCGCCTCGATCACATCGCCAGCGCCGCGCGCGGCATCGTCATCTCGGATTACTTCGATCGGCTGGCGCTCGACCGCGCGCTCGATTCGATCGGCGACGCCGAGCGGCGGCTCACGGCCGCCATGGCGGGCAACGGCGCTGCCGGCGCGCAAGCGGTCGAAGCCTGGGTGGCGCCGCGCAAGGCCGAGGTCGAGCGCATCCGCATGTCGGTCAGCGAGATCGCCAATTCCGGCCTCACCCTCTCGAAGCTCGCGGTAGCCGCGAGTCTGCTGGGGGATTTGGTGAAGAATTGAAAGAAGAATGTCCTTTGTGGGACGCGCCTGTCCCGCGCGCTCCTACCCTCCCCCTTGTGGGGAGGGTGGCGAGCGAAGCGAGCCGGGTGGGGGTCGTGCGATGAATTGCGGAACGACCCCACCCCGCCCGCCTTCGCTTCGCTTCGGCGGTCGACCCTCCCCACAAGGGGGAGGGTAATGGGAGCGCGCGGCCCGTGCTGAGGCAACCAAGCTCGCTCAATGCCGGAAATGGCGCGTGCCCGTGAACACCATGGCGATGCCGTGGTCGTCGGCGGCCTTGATCACCTCGTCGTCGCGCACGGAGCCGCCGGGCTGGATCACCGCGGTGGCGCCGGCTTCGATCGCGACCAAGAGGCCGTCGGCAAAGGGAAAGAAGGCATCGGATGCGACCACCGAGCCTCTCGTCAGCGGCTGCGACAATCCCGCCGCTATTGCGGCGTCCTCGGCCTTGCGCGCCGCGATGCGCGCGGCATCGATGCGGCTCATCTGGCCGGCGCCGATGCCGACGGTGGCGCGATCCTTGGCATAGACGATGGTGTTCGATTTCACGTGCTTGGCGACGCGGAAGGCAAAGGCGAGGTCGGCAAGCTCGGCATTGGTCGGTGCGCGCCTTGTCACGACCTTAAGCGTCATGTCGTCCACCACCGCATTGTCGCGGGACTGCACCAAGAGGCCGCCGGCGACGGATTTCACGATCATGCCGGGCGCGCGCGGATCGGGCAGGCCGCCGGTGACCAGCAAGCGAAGATTCTTCTTCGCGCCGACGATGGCGACTGCGTCGTCGCTCGCCTGCGGCGCAATGATGACCTCGGTGAAGATCTCGGTGATGGCGCGCGCGGCTTCGGCATCGAGCCTCCGATTGAGCGCGACGATGCCGCCGAAGGCGGACACCGGATCGCAGGCGAGCGCCCTGCGATAGGCATCGGCGAGGCTCGCACCCTCGGCGACGCCGCATGGATTGGCGTGCTTGACGATGACGCAGGCAGCCGTGCGTTCGGGATCGAACTCGGCGATGCATTCGAAGGCCGCGTCGGTATCGTTGATGTTGTTGTAGGAGAGCTGCTTGCCCTGCAGCTGCCGCGCGCTGGCGACGCCGGGGCGCGGATCGGGCGTGCGGTAGAACGCCGCCGATTGATGCGGGTTCTCCCCGTAGCGCATCGGCTCGATCAGGCTGCCGCCGATCGCGCGGAACGCCGGCGCCGGATCGGCGAGCTCGTGCGCGAACCAGTTGGAGATCGCCGCGTCGTAGCTGCCGGTGCGGGCGTAAGCCTTGGCGGCGAGCTTGCGACGGAGCGCGAGCGTGGTCGCGCCATCGTGTTGCGCGAGCTCCGCGAGCACGAGCGGATAGTCGCTCGCATCGACGACGACGGCCACGTCGGCGTGGTTCTTGGCCGCCGCGCGGATCATGGCAGGACCGCCGATGTCGATGTTCTCGATGCAGGTCGTAAAGTCGGCCCCTTTCGCTGCCGCGGCTTCGAACGGGTAAAGGTTGACGACCAGCAGGTCGATCGGCCGGATGCCGTGCGCAGCCATCGAGGCGGCGTGATCCTCGCTGTCGCGCACGGCGAGCAGGCCGCCATGCACCTTGGGATGCAGCGTCTTCACCCGGCCGTCCATCATTTCGGGAAAGCCGGTCAGGTCGGACACGTCGAGCACGGGAAGGCCGGCGTCCGCCAGCGCCTTGCGCGTGCCGCCGGTCGAAACGAGCTCGATGCCGCGATCCGCCAGCGCGCGCGCGAGCTCGACGAGCCCGCTCTTGTCGGAAACGGACATGAGAGCGCGCGAGACGCGGCGGAGATGGTCGGTCATGATGTCCTGGCGAGTATCACAGCCGGTGCGCGATTGTCATGCCCGTTTGGCGCCCGTTACAAACGAACACGCGTCATAGCGGCAGCTGCGGCTCGTCGTCGCGCGCGCGGCGCGTGCCGGTGCTGGCGGCGCCGGCATGGGCGGCGAAGGTCCACTGCACCCGCATCACCTTGCTGGCGCGGCCATAGATCACGAGCTGCACGGTGCGGCGCGGCCCGTCGGGGCCGGCGAGATAGACGCTCTCCTCGATATCGACCCGGTCCTCGTAGGCGTTGAAGATCCAGGCCTCCTTGCTCGGCATCATCAGCATGGCGCCGTGGCCGTCGGCCAGCCGGTTGGCCTTGACCGACGGATGCAGGTGGAAGCGCACCGCGAACTGGTCGCGGCCCGCGCGCACCGTCTCGCCCTTCACGGGCGTGAACAGATCCTCGCCGTCGAGCCTGCGTCCGTCGGGCGACAGCTCCAGCACGCGCTGGTGGATGACGTCGAAAATGTCGGCGTAACCGTCATGCGACGCGCGCAGCATGAGGCCGTTCGCCTGCTCCTCGTGCGCGACACGGACGTTGCGCGGGCCGGCAATCATCGGCGTGCCGTACAACATGCGCCGGATCGGTCCCGATTCGATGAAGCGGCACGACGAGGTGTCGTTGAACGTGACGGTGGAGTGCGCGGCCGTCGCGCGCGCGACCTGCCGCCAGCCTTCGCGGCTCGTCGCCGGCAATCCGCAATTGACCACGATGCGATTTTGCCTGGCCGACAGTTCGAACGAGAGGCAGCCGGCATGGGCTTCCTGGCTCACCGCCAGCGGCGGCGGGCCACCGGTGTCCATCACCACCAGGGTGCCGGCGCTCTCCAGGCGCTGATAGCCGGAATGCGGTGCATTCGCGAGCGGCGCGCCGCGGGCATCGTCATAGGCCAGAATGGTGGTGATCAGGTCGGTGGGCGTCGGGCCCATGCCGTTGAAGAGCGCGAAATTGCCGTCGCCGTGCCGGAAGAAGCGCAGCATCGGCATCATGCGGTCGATGGCGTTGAGCAGCGCCGGCGGCGGCGCGATGTTGCGGGCGGTGAACACCGTCCGCAGCGGAAGCAGGTCGACCAGCAACTCAATAAGCGCGCCGGGATTGCGGCTGATATGTCCGCCGTCGGGCAGGACCTGCCTGGCCAGCTCGTCCGCGAGCCGCTTGGTGGCGGCGCGGATGTGGCGCTGCTGGCGCGCCATGCACAGCGCCGCATAGGTCAGCGCGATGACGGCCTGGAGCCGCGGCACGCCGTCGCGCGCTTCGGACACCGTGTGCCGCAGGTGGCGGATCTGCCGCGTCAGGCTGCGCAGGAAGCGGCGATAGAATTGCACCTCGGCATCGTCGAGCACCAGCGGCGCCTGGCTGAGCCAGGAGCTGATCCGGCGCGCAACCACGTCGGCACGCCAGGCGATCGGGTCCTGCGAGCTGTTGAGGGTGATCCACTCGTCGACCAGTGCGCGGGCATTGGCGCGGGTGATGCCGGATTCGGCGGCGCGCAGGTGGCGCAGCCAGCCGAAGCCCAGGAGCGCAACCGCCCAGTCCTCGGACGGCGGGGCGATCTCGAACGGGGAGCGGGAGTCGCACACGACCACCTTGCCCGCAAACACGAACCGGCCGGCATAGATCTCGCTGGCGCGGGTCGCGTCGCTCGTGCGCAGGTCCTGCGGCGCGATGACCACGCGGTCGGCCTTGCCGAACGAAAACGGCCAGTTGACGATCGGATGCGTGGTAACGCGGCAAGCGAGCCTGCGGAGCAGCCCACGCGCCAGGAACACGGACAGTCTGGTACGTTCCGCGACCGAAACGCGCGACATCGAGGCGCTCGCTCCCTCCTTGCAGGCGTTGCCAGTTCCGCAAGGCGGAACATAGCGAAGGGTGGCGCGGCGGCCAACCGCGATAAGTCCTTCAAATCCTTTGCAGTCGAGCGGCGTAGAAGCCATCGAGCCCGGCCTGGCGCGAATCGGGATCGTCGAGGTGGCAGGGTAGGGTCCGCAGGTCGCCATCCGGCGTCAGCCAATCGCCGTGGCCATGCATTTCAGCGGCCGGGATGGGCAGGCGGCGCAGGTTCGGGCTGTCGTGGAGGAGACCGCGCACCACCTCGATACCTTCCTCCGGCTCGAGCGAGCAGGTGCAATAGACCAATATGCCCCCCGGCTTCGTCAGCTCCGCCGCCCGGAGAATGAGCCGCCGTTGCAACGCCGCGAGCGTCGCGATGTCGGCGTCGCGCTTGAGCCAGGGGATGTCGGGATGGCGGCGGATGGTGCCGGTCGATGAGCAGGGCGCATCGAGCAGGACGGCATCGAACGGCCCTGCCCGCCATTGCGTGACGTCGGCGGCGACGGTATCGGCGGCGAGATTCAGGCGGGCGAGATTGCCTCGCAGCCGCTCGAGCCGTGCCGGCGCGCGGTCGACGGCGACGACGCGGGCGCCGGCGGCCGCGAGTTGCGCGGTCTTGCCGCCGGGCGCGGCGCAGAGATCGGCGACGGTGAGCCCGCGGACGTCACCGATGAGCCGCGCCGGGAGTGCCGCCGCGGCGTCCTGCACCCACCAGGCGCCGTCGGTATAGCCGGGTAGCTGCGTTAGCGGTCCATGCACGATGGCGCGCACCGAGCCGGTCGGCAGCACCCGCCCGCCGAGCGCGCCTGCCCAGCGCTCGGGATCGCTCCTGACGGTGAAATCGAGCGCCGGCTCGCGGCCGTTGGCGACGGCGATCGCGCGCGCGGTGTCGGCGCCGTAGCTCTCCAGCCAGCGCGCCATCAGCCAGCCCGGCGTGTCGAGCGCCGTCGTGTCGATGGCGACGAGACCTTGCGTGCCCTCGCGGGCGACGCGCCGCAGCACCGCATTCACGAGCCCGGCATAGCGTGCCGCGCGCCGGTCGGCCTGCACCAGACGCACGGCGAGATCGACGGCGGCATGATCGGGCACGCCGAGCCATAGGATCTGCGCCGCGCCGATCAGCAGCGCGGTTTCGACCCGCGTCGCGTCGCGGGGCAGGCCATGCTCGAGCACCCGGTCGAGGAGGTGGCGCAGCGTTCCGAAGTCGGCGCAACACCGATGTTGCAAGCGCGCGCACCAGCGCGCGATCGCGATCCGGCAGCGCTGCGTAGTCGGGATGCGCCGCCTTGTCCTCGAGCTGCTCGTCGAGCGGCCGGCGTCGGCGCAGCACACCGTCGAGGATGTCGGCCGCGAGCCGCCGGGCGGCGAAGCCGGGAGGGTCTGCGGCGGGAGCGGCATGAGCCATGCCCGCCATTTGGCACGAAACGCCGCGACGGGCATCAGCTCCAGGGGCCGCGATCCCCCGCACCGCCGCCATTGCCCCAAGGGCTGGCCGAACGCGCGGGATAGGCGGGCGGCGCGGCCGAGCGCGAGCTGAACCCGCCTTGTCCCATCTCCGCGGCCAGGCGCTGCAGCGCGGCGATGCGATTTTCGGTCGAGGGATGGGTCGCGAACAGATTGTCGATCCCGTGGTGGGTCAGCGGATTGACGATGAAGAGATGCGCGGTCGCCGGGGTGCGCTCGGCGGTGGGATTCTCGATCTGCTGCGCGGCGTTGGAGATCCTCGCCAGCGCCGAAGCGAGCGCGTCCGGCTGCCCGGTGATGCGGGCGCCGAGCTCGTCGGCGGCGTATTCCCGCGTCCGGCTGATCGCCATCTGCACCAGCATGGCCGCGATCGGCGCCAGGATCACCATGGCGATGGTGCCGATCGTGCCGAGACCTTGATTGCTGTCGCGATGGCCGCCGAAGAACAGGCCGAACTGCGCCAGCATGGAAATCGCGCCGGCGATGGTCGCGGTGATCGTCATCGTCAGGGTATCGCGGTTCCTGATATGGGCGAGCTCGTGGGCGATCACGCCGGCGACTTCCTCGCGCGAGAGCATCTGCAGAAGCCCGGTCGTCACCGCGACCGCCGCGTGCTCGGGATTTCGTCCGGTGGCGAACGCATTGGGCTGCGGATTGTCCATGAGGTAGACGCGCGGCGGCGGCAGGCCGGCGTGGCGCGCGAGATCGTGCACCAGGCGCACCAGGTCCGGCGCCGTGGCCTCGTCGACCTCGTGCGCCCCGTGCATGGACAGCACGAGCTTGTCCGCATTCCAGTAGGTCGCGAGGTTCATGGCGGCGGCGATGACGAAGGCGATGATGGCGCCGCCCTCGCCGCCGATGAGATAGCCGACGCCCATGAACAGGGCGGTCAGCCCCGCCAGCAGAATGGCGGTACGCAGATAGTTCATGGTCGTGTCCTCGGTGGAGCCTCGGGAGGAACGCATCCGCCCGCCACGAGGCCCGGCAATTCTCGACGAAATGTTGGGGTGCGGACGTCCCGTTTGCCAGGTGCCGCTTCCTCGTGCCGCATGCGCCGGCGGGCTTGACGTTGTCGCGTCGCTGCACAACTTAGAGGGTATGCCACCGGACAATGCGAAACCGACCGACGTGCCGCCCACGTCCGTGTCCAAGAAGCCGATTCCGGCGGCGGCGGAGCGCGCGCTCGCGGAAGCCGCGGCGCGACGTGCCGAGCGCGAACGCACGAGCGCGCAAAAGCCGCCGGAGGGCCACAAGGGGCCCGATCCCGTCCGCTATGGCGACTGGGAGGTCAAAGGCATCGCGACGGACTTTTGAGGGCGGAGGCGTTGGTACTGCCACGGACTGGAACCGGCCCCGAGAGCCGGAAGGTGCGTCCTGTTACGCTTTGCGGGTGGCCGGGCAGCCGCTTCGCGGCTTCCGGTGCGACGACAATGCCTACAGAATGAAGCGGCTCAAATCCGCATTCTTCGCGAGATCGCCGATGTGCTTGTGCACGTAGGCGGCGTCGATCGCGACCGTGTCGCCCGAGCGGTCGGGCGCGGCGAACGAAATCTCGTCGAGCACACGCTCCATCACCGTTTGCAGCCGCCGCGCGCCGATGTTCTCGACGCTGGAATTGACCGCGACCGCGACGTCCGCGATGGCGTCGATGGCATCGGGGGTGAAATCGAGCTTCACCCCTTCGGTCGACAGCAGCGCGACATACTGCTTGATCAGCGACACCTCGGTTTCGGTCAGAATGCGGCGGAAGTCGTCGCGGGTGAGCGGGCGCAGCTCCACGCGGATCGGCAGCCGGCCCTGCAGCTCGGGCAGCAGGTCGGACGGCTTCGAGAGATGGAACGCGCCCGACGCGATGAACAGGATATGGTCGGTCTTCACCGCGCCGTGCTTGGTCGAGACCGTGGTGCCCTCGATCAGCGGCAGGAGGTCGCGTTGCACGCCCTCGCGCGAGACGTCGGCGCCCAAGCGTCCCTCGCGACCGGCGATCTTGTCGATCTCGTCGAGAAAGACGATGCCGTTCTGCTCGACCGACTTGATCGATTCCTGCAGCAGCTGGTCGTTGTCGAGAAGCTTGTCGGATTCCTCGTTGATCAGGATCTCGTAGGACTCCGCCACCGTGACGCGCCGGGTCTTGGTACGGCCGCCGCCGAGCTTGCCGAAAATGTCGCCGATCGAGATTGCGCCCATCTGCGCGCCCGGCATGCCGGGAATCTCGAACAGCGGCATGCCGCTGCCCGCCGCCTGCACCTCGATCTCGATCTCCTTGTCGTTGAGCTCGCCCGCGCGCAGGCGCTTGCGGAAGGCATCCTTGGTTGCGGCGCTCGCGTTCTCGCCGACCAGCGCGCTGACCACGCGCTCCTCGGCGGCGAGCTGGGCGCGCGCTTGCACGTCCTTGCGCTTTCTTTCCCGCGTCTGCACGATCGCGACCTCGAGCAGGTCGCGGACGATCTGCTCGACGTCGCGTCCGACATAGCCGACCTCGGTGAACTTGGTCGCCTCGACCTTGATGAAGGGAGCGCCGGCCAGTCTGGCGAGCCGGCGGGAGATCTCGGTCTTGCCCACGCCGGTCGGGCCGATCATCAGGATATTCTTGGGCTGCACCTCCTCGCGCAGCTTTTCGTCGAGCTGAAGGCGCCGCCAGCGATTGCGCAAGGCGATCGCGACCGCGCGCTTGGCGTCGGCCTGGCCGATGATGAAGCGGTCGAGCTCGGAGACGATCTCGCGGGGCGAAAAGTCGGTCATGAGGGATGTATTTGGCCCTCGCGGCGCGCGAGCGCAACAGGCGCCATCACAGCTTCTCTACCGTGACATTGCGGTTGGTGTAGACGCAGATGTCGGCGGCGATGTCCATGGCCTTGCGCACGATCGCTTCGGCGTCGAGCGGTCCGTCGATCAGCGCGCGGGCGGCTGCCAGCGCATAGTTGCCGCCGGAGCCGATGCCCATCACCCCGGCCTCGGGCTCGAGCACGTCGCCGGTGCCGGTGAGAACGAGCGACACCTGCGCGTCGGCGACGATCATCATGGCTTCGAGCCGGCGCAGATAGCGGTCGGTGCGCCAGTCCTTGGCGAGCTCGACGGCGGCGCGGGTGAGCTGGCTCGGATACTGCTCGAGCTTTGCTTCCAGCCGCTCGAACAAGGTGAAAGCATCGGCGGTGGCGCCGGCAAAACCCCCGATCACATCGCCCTTGCCGAGCCGGCGCACCTTCTTGGCATTGGCCTTGACCACGGTCTGGCCGATCGAAACCTGGCCGTCGCCGCCGATCACGACGCTGCCGCCCTTGCGGACGGTCAGGATGGTGGTGCCGTGCCAGAGGTCGGGAGAGGCGGAGTGCATGCGGGGATCCGGTGCCTGGAGAATGATCTAAGCATTGCGGAACGGGCGCGCAATTGCACCCTTTACTCCTATTGCTGGAGCATGATCTTTTCCGAAAACCGGTACCCACTTTTCGGGACATGCTCTAGTGGCGAAGCCGGCCGAGCCCTGATAAAAGGCGCGCGGCTCAACGCGAAGAGACCCATTCATGCGCAAGGGCGCGGTCAAGCGCACCACCAAGGAAACCGACGTGGAGGTCGCGGTAGATCTCGACGGCACCGGCGCGTCGTCGATCTCGACCGGGATCGGCTTCCTCGACCACATGCTCGATCTGTTGGCGCGTCACTCCCGCATCGACGTTACCGTCAGGGCCAAGGGCGACCTGCACATCGACCACCACCACACCACCGAGGATGTCGGCATCGCGCTCGGCCAGGCGGTGAAGCAGGCGCTCGGCGACCTGCGGGGCATTACCCGCTACGCGGACGTGCACGTGCCCATGGACGAGGCGCTCACCCGCGTTGCGATCGACATTTCCGGCCGGCCGTTCCTGGTGTTCAAGGCCGACTTCGTGCGCGACAAGGTCGGCACCTTCGACACAGAGCTGGTGCAGGAGTGGTTCCAGGCATTCGCCATGAACTGCGGAATGACGCTGCATGTCGCCACGCTCTACGGCACCAACGACCATCATATCGCCGAATCCTGCTTCAAGGGGTTGGCGCGGGCGCTGCGCACGGCGGTCGCGATCGATCAACGCGCAGCCAACGAAATTCCGTCGACTAAGGGTTCGCTTGGCGGCTGAGAAACGAAGAGCATCGAAACAGAAATGTCGATCTACACCGTGTACGAGCCGCCGCTGAAAACGGACGGGCCGCCGCCGGACCCGGAGCGGTTCATCTTCGTGCGTGACGGCTTCTCGTTCTGGGCCTTCCTGCTGACGCCGCTGTGGATGCTGTGGCATCGCCTGTGGCTGGTGTTTGCCGGTTACATCATCGTGGCCATCGCGCTCCAGGTCGGCCTGGTCCTGATCGGCGCGCCGTCGGCCGTCAGGATTGCCGTCGGCGTGCTGTTGTCTCTGCTGATCGGGTTCGAAGCGGCGACGTTGCGTCGCTTCGGGCTGTCACGCCGCCGCTGGAAGAACGTCGGCATCGTCGTCGGCGACGATCGCGAGGCGGCGGAGCGACGATTTTTCGACGTATGGGTCAACAGGTCCTGGGCCGATGCAGCGCCGGCCGATGGTCCGGCGCGGCCATCACCGCAGCGTCCGATGGGCATGCCGACATCGCGCCGCCCGCAGGCACCGCCCGAGGTCATCGGCCTGTTTCCGGAGCCGGGGGCGCCGCGGTGACCGTCGCGATCGTCGACTACGGATCGGGCAATCTGCATTCGGCGGCAAAAGCGTTCGAGCGCGCCGCCCGCGAGGAGGGACTGGCCCAGCCGATCAAGGTGACCTCCGATCCCGACGAGGTCAGGCGCGCCGACCGGGTCGTGCTGCCGGGCGTCGGTGCCTTCGCCGATTGCCGGCGCGGGCTCGACGCCGTCGACGGCATGGTGGAGGCGCTCGATGAGAGCGTGCGCGCGCGCGGCCGGCCGTTTCTCGGCATTTGCGTCGGCATGCAGCTCATGGCCGAGCGCGGGCGCGAGTACGAGGTGGTGCAAGGGTTGGGGTGGATCGCGGGCGAGGTCGATCGCATTGCGCCCGCGGACCCCGCGCTGAAGATCCCGCATATGGGCTGGAACACGCTCGAGGCGCGCCGGCCGCATCCGCTGCTGGAGGGCATCGCCGTCGGACCGGCGGGCCTGCACGCCTATTTCGTGCACTCGTTCCACCTGCGAGCCGCCGCGCGCTCGGATCTCATCGCCGAGGCCGACTATGGCGGTCCGATCACTGCGATCGTCGGCCGCGACACCATGGTCGGCACCCAGTTTCACCCGGAGAAGAGCCAGCGGCTGGGCCTCAAGCTGATCGGCAATTTCCTCAAGTGGAAGCCGTGACGGGGCACGCGGGCGATACGGCCGGGCGCGCCGCGCACAAAAGAACGTTGTCGTGATCCTCTTTCCCGCCATCGACCTCAAGGACGGCGTCTGCGTGCGGCTCGAACAGGGCGACATGGCGCGCGCGACCGTGTTTCACCGCGATCCGGCCGCGCAGGCGCAGGCGTTCGCGGCGCAGGGCTTCGAGTATCTCCATGTCGTCGATCTCGACGGCGCCTTTGCCGGCAAGCCGGTCAATGTGGCCGCGGTCGAGGCCATCATCGAAGCGACGACCATTCCGCTCCAGCTCGGCGGCGGCATTCGCGATCTCGCCACCATCGAGACCTGGCTCGACAAGGGCGTCACCCGCGTCGTCATCGGCACCGCGGCGGTGCGCGACCCCGTGCTGGTCACCAAGGCCGCGACGCTCTATCCGGCCCGCGTCGCGGTGGCGCTTGACGCCCGCGACAGCATGGTCGCGGTCAGCGGCTGGGCCGAAACTTCCGAGCTCACCGCCTTCGACATCGCAAAACGATTCGAAGACGTGGGGGTCGCGGCCTTGATCTATACCGATATTTCCCGCGACGGCCTGCTCACCGGCCTCAACCTCGATGCCGCGATCACGCTCGCCGAGGCGGTGAGCGTCCCGGTTATCGCCTCCGGCGGCCTCGCCTCGATCGAGGACGTGAAGGCGCTCCTCCATCCGCGCGCGAGGAAACTTGCCGGCGCCATTGCCGGCCGCGCGTTATATGACGGGCGGCTCGATCCGGCGGCGGCGCTCGCCCTCATCCGCGCGGCGCGCGCCGGGGCCGATCGCTGAACGAGAATGGACTTGCGATGTTCAAGGTGCGCGTGATTCCCTGTCTCGACGTCAAGGACGGACGCGTCGTCAAGGGCGTCAAGTTCCTCGAGCTGCGCGACGCCGGCGATCCGGTCGCGGCGGCGATCGCTTACGACGCGGCCGGCGCCGACGAGCTCACCTTCCTCGACATCACCGCGAGCCACGAGAACCGCGACATCATCCTCGACGTGGTGCGGCGCACCGCCGAGGCCTGCTTCATGCCGCTCACCGTCGGCGGCGGCGTGCGCACGGTCGAAGATATCCGCAAGCTTCTGGCCTCGGGCGCCGACAAGGTGTCGATCAACACCGCGGCGGTCGCCCGCCGCGCCTTCGTGAAGGAAGCTGCGGAAAAATTCGGCGACCAGTGCATCGTGGTCGCGATCGACGCCAAGAAGGTATCGCAGCCGGGCGCGCCGGAGCGCTGGGAAATCTTCACCCATGGCGGCCGCAATCCGACCGGGCTCGATGCCGTCGACTACGCCCGCGAGGTGGTCGCGCTCGGCGCCGGCGAAATCCTCCTGACCTCCATGGACCGCGACGGCACCCGGCAGGGCTTCGACATCGCGCTCACCCGCGCCGTGGCCGATGCGGTGCCGGTGCCGGTGGTCGCCTCGGGCGGAGTGGGCACGCTGCAGCATCTCGTCGAGGGCGTCCGCGACGGTCACGCCAACGCCGTGCTCGCGGCCTCGATCTTCCACTTCGGCGAGCACAGCATCGGCGAGGCCAAGCAATTCATGGCCCGCGCCGGCCTGCCCATGCGGCTCGATCCGTGAGAGTGCTAATCTAGCGTCTCCCGCTTCGCCCACCGCAGCGCGGGCTCGAGCCGGTCGTTGCCCCAGAACAATTCCCCGTCGGCGGTGGTGAAGCTCGGCGCGCCGAACAGGCCGAGCCGCTGGGCCTCCTCGGTCTGCGCCCGCAGCCGTGTCTTGATCGCATCCGATCGGGCGGCCGCGAGCGCCGGCGTGGGATCGACGTGCAAGCCCGCCAGCACCTCGCCGACCGCCGCGGCATCGTCGATCGCCCGGCCCTCGCCGAATTCCGCGCGGAACAGCGCGCGGCAGAAGGCTTCGCCCCAGTCGTGGTCGAGCCCGGCGAGCGCGATGCGGGCGGCGAGCAGGCTGTTCTGCGGGAACGGATCGGGGCGCCGGAACGGCAAACCCAAGTCGGCGCACAGCCGCTCGAGATCGCGCCACATGTGGCGGCCCTTGGTCGGATAGAGATTGAACGGCGACGTTGTCCAGCCCTGGGCCTTGAAGATCGGCCCGAGCAGGAACGGGCGAAAGCGCACCCGGACGTCGGCCTGTTCGGCGAGCGGGGCGATCCGCATCGCCGCCGGGTAGGAATAGGTCGAGGCAAAATCGAACCAGAAATCGATGACCGCGGTAGGCATGGGGCGATGCTAGAGCATGATCCCGAAAAGTGGATACCGGTTTTCGGAAAAGATCATGCTCCAGCAATAAGCTCTAGCCGGCCGGCCTGGAATGTGAAGCGGCGCCTTGCCCTCTCCCGGGCCGCTCCGCGCGCCCTGGGCAAGCCCGACTTGCGGTAGCGCGCGAAGGTGATATGCAACGGCGGAGCAAAACCGATGCCGAACTTCACCCTGCACGACCTGGAGAAGCGCGTGAAGGAGCGCGGCGCCGCCAGCGCCGATGCCTCCTACACGCGCAAGCTCCTCGACCAGGGCGTCGCCCATTGCGCCAAGAAGCTCGGCGAGGAGGCGATCGAGACCGTGATCGCGGCGGTCGATGAGGATCGCGAGCGGTTGATCGCCGAGGCGGCCGACCTCATCTACCATCTGCTGGTCGTGCTCGCGGCGCGCGGGATTGCGCTCGCGGAGGTGGAAGCGGCGCTTGCCGAGCGCACGGCGCAGTCGGGCCTGCAGGAGAAGGCGTCGCGCCCGCGCGGCTGAGAAAGGCGGTCGATGGAGCAACGCACCGAGAACGGCCTCTCGCCCTACCGCATCTTCTCGCGGGCCGAATGGGCGGCCAAGCGCCACGACACGCCGATGACGTTGACGGCGGACGAGGTGACGCGGCTGCGCTCGCTGCACGACCGCCTCGACATGAAGGAGGTCGAGGAGATCTACCTGCCGCTGTCGCGGCTGCTCTCGTTCTATGTCGCGGCCACCCAGCTCCTGTTCCGCGCGCAGCAGAACTTCCTCGGCACGGAAGATGCGAAGATGCCCTACATCATCGGGGTCGCGGGCTCGGTGGCCGTGGGCAAGTCGACGACCGCGCGCGTGCTGCAGGCGCTGCTGGCGCGCTGGCCGAACGTCCCGAAGGTCGACCTCGTCACCACCGACGGCTTTCTCTACCCCAACGCGATCCTCACGCGCGAAGGCCTGATGGAGCGAAAGGGCTTTCCCGAGAGCTACGATCTGCCGGCGCTGCTGCGCTTTCTGTCCGACATCAAGGGCGGCCGGCGGCCGGCGCGAGCGCCGGTCTATTCCCATCTCATCTACGACGTGCTGCCCAACCAATGGATCGAGATCGATCGCCCGGACATCCTCATCGTCGAGGGCCTCAACGTGCTGCAGACCGGCGCCCCGCCGAAGGACGGCAAGGCAATTCCCTATGTGTCGGACTTTTTCGATTTCTCGATCTATCTCGAAGCCGACGAAGATGTGTTGCTGGACTGGTACGTGGACCGCTTCCTCACCCTGCGCGGCACCGCGTTCCGCGATCCGAAATCGTTCTTTCACCGCTACGCGACCTTGTCCGACGAGGAAGCGGTCGAGACCGCGACCTCGATCTGGACGCGCATCAATCTCCTCAACCTTCATGAAAATATTCTGCCGACGCGCCAGCGCGCCGATCTCATTCTGAAGAAAGTCGAGAGCCACCTGGTCGAGGAAGTGGCGCTGCGGCGACTGTGATGGCTTCACGCTGCACGCGTTGCGTGACGAAGGCATTCCCCCAGGGATACAATCCGGCGTCTGAGCGTCATCCTCACGCCGCGCGGCGCACCTCGTCGGCGAGCGCGCGATAGGACAAGGCCTCGGCGAGATGCACGCGGCCGACCTTGTCGGCGCCGTCGAGATCGGCGAGCGTGCGCGCCACGCGCAGCACGCGGTGATAGCCGCGCGCGGACAGCCGCATGGCATCGGCGGCGTCGCGCAACAGCGAAAGCCCGCCGCTGTCCGGCCGCGCCACGTCTTCGAGCGCCGGGCCCTGGGCCGAGGCGTTGGTGCGCACATGGGGCAGGCCGATCGCGGCGTAGCGCTCGACCTGCATCGCTCGTGCGCGGGCGACGCGCTCGGCCACTTCGCGGCTCCCTTCCGCCGGCGGCGGCAGGATGAGATCGGCGGCGGTCACCGCCGGCACCTCGATGTGGAGATCGATGCGGTCGATGAGCGGGCCCGACAGCCGGCCCTGATAGTCGGCGGCGCAGCGCGCGTTGGCGCCGCGCTTGCAGGTAAAGCCCGGCTCGCTGGCGCGCCCGCAGCGGCAGGGGTTCATGGCGGCGACCAGCATGAAGCGCGCGGGATAGGTCACGCGGTGGTTCGCGCGCGCGATCGCGACCTCGCCGAGCTCGAGCGGCTGGCGCAGCGCGTCGAGTGCCTGCGGCTGGAACTCGGGCAATTCGTCGAGGAAGAGCACGCCGTGATGGGCGAGCGAGATCTCGCCCGGCCGCGCGCGCAGGCCGCCGCCGACCAGCGCCGGCATGCTGGCGGAATGATGCGGCGCCCGGAATGGGCGGCGGTTGGTCAGCGCGCCGCCCTCGATCTCGCCCGCGACCGAGGCGATCATGGAGACTTCCAGCAGCTCCGCCGGCGTCAGGGGCGGCAGGATGGTCGGGAGCCGCGCCGCCAGCATCGACTTGCCGGCACCGGGCGGCCCGACCATGAGCAGGTTGTGGCCACCGGCGGCGGCGACCTCGAGCGCGCGCTTGGCGCTCTCCTGGCCCTTGATGTCCTTGAGGTCGACGAGCGCACCCGAGGCTTCGCGGATCTTCGGCTGCGGGCGGGCGAGCACCTGGGTGCCGCGGACATGATTGGCGAGCTGGATCAGCGAGCCGGCGGCGATGATCTCCATCTCCGGGCTCGCCCAGGCGGCTTCGGGGCCGCAGGCGCCGGGACAGATGAGACCCTCGCCGCGCGCATTGGCGCCGATCGCGGCCGGCAGCACGCCCGCGACCGCGGCGATCGAGCCGTCGAGGCCGAGCTCGCCCAGCACCGTGAAGCCCGCGAACGCGTCCGCCGGAATGGCACCGATCGCCGCCATCAGGCCGAGCGCGATCGGCAGGTCGTAGTGGCTGCCTTCCTTCGGCAGGTCGGCGGGCGCCAGATTGACGGTGATGCGCCGGGCCGGCAAGGCGAGGCCCGAGGCGACCAGCGCGGAGCGCACCCGCTCGCGCGCCTCCGACACGGCCTTGTCGGGCAGGCCCACGACATTGAACGCCGGCAGGCCCGGCGCCACCTGCACCTGGACATCGACGGCACGCGCCTCGATGCCCTCGAACGCCACTGTCGCGACCCGCTGGACCATGGATGCCCCTGCTCGGTGGAAAGGTAGCGGAAGGCTCGCACGGCATCAAGAACAATTAGAGAACAAACTGGGTGGTCGTGCGTGGGCCAACACCCTGATAGTCGGCGGCGCAGCGCGCATTGGCGGCGCCTTCAGGTGAAGCCCGCTTCGTTGGCGCGTCCGCAGCTGCAGGGGTTCATGGCGGCCACCAGCATGAAGCGCGCGGGATAGGTCACGCGAGGGTTCGCGCGCGCGATCGCGACCTCGCCCGTCTCGAGCGGCTGGCGCAGCGCATCGGCGACGGGATCAATGATGAGTGCCTTGATCAGAGCGCTGACTAGCCCAGACTCGCCTTTGCGGCCGCCGTCGCGGCCGGCCATTTGGAGGGCGCAATCTCTTGGAACGTGTCACCGGGGGCGATAGCCGAGAGCACCACATCGGGCTCCAGCGTCGCCAGTAGATCCAGGCTCGCTCTATGCGACGACTGCGTCGCATCGTCTTCGAACGTGACCGAAGTCCAGCTCCCTCGCGCCGGCCAGATCGTATCGCCCGTGAAGAGGTAGTTTTTGCCGTGCGGCGAACGGTATTGGTAGCAGGCGCTACCGACCGTGTGCCCTGGCGTCGGAATCGCCTCGATATCGCCGAGGAGCATCTGACGGTCCCAGAATGTCAGGTCCGGTGCAACTCCGCTCTCCCTCTCGATCGGTGGCGCATCGCGGGCGTGACTGAGGATCGTGGCGGCGAAGCGTTCTTTGATCGTACGAACCGAGCGCGCCGCCTCGTGCCAATGGCAGAGAAGCATGTGACCAACACCGCCAAGCTCTTCCATGCGGTCGTGATCGGCCCGATCGTCGACCTTGCCGATCGCCTCGCGACCGGTGCTGTAGAACAGGACGTTGCCCGATTTCCTCACCAGCAGATAGGCATGGCAGACTGAGCTGGGAAAGCCCGGAAGCGGATGCTCCGGCGTTGTCTGCCACAAGTCGGGATAGATCTGTCGCACATCCCCCCCTTGTCGCTTCAAATCCAGACCAAGCATGAAGATAGCGACGCACCCTCAACCTTACCTCCGGTAGGCGACGACGCGCCGCAGGCTGCTTGAGACGGTGCCTCGCCAAGCGAGTTGGCACTGTCACGCGGCCAACTACCGTCCGTTGCACAACTCGCAATCAATGCTTGGCCCGCACACGCCATTCATGCCGCGCTGCCGGGCAGGGGCCGTTTCACAAGAAGCCGTAGCCCTGCGTCTTGATCGTCAACCGGGCGCGGACGAGGTCGCCCCGGGCGCTGAGCGCGTAGTCGCGCACCGCCGGCACGGCGCAACCCGGATTGACGCAGAACGCCCGCTCCGCGCTGAGCTCGAAGTGCTGATATTCGACGCCGAGGATCACATCGGCGAGCGCACCCTTGTGGACCATGAGGTCGAAGCCGCCGCCGGCGTACCAGCCGTCGTTGTTGCGCGAGGCGCCCGACGGCCCGCCGCAAAGATTGGTGATGGACGAGCAATGCGCGTTCTTGAGATTGGCGGAGGCCCAGCCGCCGGTCGCAAAGACCATCCACCGGTCGAAGGCATAGCCCAGGCGCGGACCCGCCGTGAACAGGTTGGTGATCTTGTGCTCGCCCTGGATATTGGGCTCGAAGCCCTGGGCTACCGGAAGCGTGCCGCTCCTGCTGCGGCACTCGCCGAAGCATGCGCTCAGTGCCGCTTCCGCGCCGAGCACCCAGGCGCCCCACTGCCACTGCGCACCGGCATGAAAGCCGAAGATGCCGTCGTTGGCACTCGTGGTGACATTGGGCGTGATCGCGCCCGGCGTCGTGAAATGGTGCGTGACGTCGTACCAGGTGCCGCCGGCATTGAGGCCGATATAGGCGCCGGACCAATCGTAATAGGCCGCCACCGGCGGTGGCGGCGCCTTGATGGGCATGTCCGCCGCCATGGCCGGCGCCGCGACCATCGCCGCAAGCGCCGCGCCTGCAAGAACCAGATGTCTCATCGCCGCCCCCGGTCGATTGTCGATGCGCGATCATACAATTTTTCGATGCGCTTGCCTGTCGCTGTTCGGCAACACACAAGGCTTCTTCAACGTGCGTTCACGGGACCATCCGCCGCGCGGCGCTTCGTGAATGAGGCAGGGCGCCCGTCTCGACCCGACCCCGGCCCCCGTGCCAGCTTCCCGTCATGACGAGTCGCCCCGCCGTCGATCCCGCCGCCATCCTGTTCAAGGGCGTCGGCACCTGGAATGCCATCGCGATCGCCGTCGCCGGGATGGCGCCCACGATGGCCATGAATCTCAATCCCCAGGAGCCCGCCGAACATGTCGGTCGCGTGGTTCCGCTCGTCTTCGCATTCTCCACGTTCGTCGTGTTGCTGGTGGCGTGGTGTTTTGCGCGATTGGCCCGCCACCATCCCAACGCCGGCTCCGCCTATGGGTTCGTGGGCGCAGTCCTCGGCCCGCGCGCGGGCTTGGTCGCGGGATGGACGCTGCTTGGGACCTATCTCTGCTTTGCCATCGTCGGTCTCGGTGCCGTCGGCCTCTTCGGAGCCAATCTGTTGCAGCGGCTTTCCTTGTGGCAGGCGCCGTCCAGTTTTGTCCTGACCGGGATCGCGGCCCTGATTATCGCTCCGCTCAGCGTCATCCCCACACGGCGCGCCGGCCTTGTGCTGATCATCCTCGAAGGCGTGGCCGTGGTCGCCATGCTGGTTCTGGCCTTTGCGGTGATTGTGCGCGTTCTCCAGGGACATGGACCGGCGGGCGACCCCACGCTGAGGGATTTGTTCATCCCGGCCTCCGGTATCGGCGCCTCGTCGATCGCGCTGGGGCTTTCGTTTGGCCTGCTCTCGTTTGCGGGCTTCGAACAGGTCGCGACGCTGGGCGAGGAAGTACGCAAGTCGCAGGTTCACCATCCCACGGGTCTTGATCGGGACCGTCATGGGCGCGGGAGTTGTCTTTACGCTCGTCACGGTGGCCGAGACGCTCGGGTTTGGAACCGATCCGGCGGGCGTCTCCCGCTTCACCCACTCCACGTCGTTGCTGGCGGATCTGTCGGCAACCTATTTTGGCGGTTGGTCCGGCGATCTGTTCGACGCGCTGGCCATCGCATCCGCGCTCGGAGGCGCGTTGGCTTCGATCGTGGCGTCCTCGCGAATTCTTTTTGCCCTGTCCAGGGATCTTGCTCCGTCGAGCGCGCCGGCGCGGATCTCCGAGGCGAGCGGCACGCCGCGCAATGCCGCCGTCTACGTCCTGCTTGCCACGATCGTCGGGATACGCGGCGATGCGCGTCGTCTTTCACGCATCCGGATCGGATGCGTTTTTCTGGGCGTCTACGCTCGGAGCGCTCGCCCTGCTGATTGTCTATCTGCTCGTGGCCGTGAGCGCGGCCGGCGCGCTCATCCGGTGGCCCAAGGAAGGAGCGCGGTGGATGCTGGTCATTCCCGCGCTTGCGACACTGGCGATCGCCTACACCCTCTGGGTGAATGTCCGCTCGCCCGACCCCGGCGCCTATCGCGTCATTCCATGGATCGTTCTCGTTTGGTGTTGCGTACCTCTCGTGGCAACGCTCCTTTATCCCCGAGCGGTCGATCTCATCGCGTCCGGCTTCCTCGCCATGCGTTCCAAAGACGAATGACAGTGCGGTGCCGGCGCATGGACCTTGTTGTGGCCCAGCAATAGAAAATGGCAAACTGCGGCCGGCGAGACAGGAACGGACGCAACGCGGACGACGAGGTGGATTGGATGCGGATTGCTGTCTCGATCCTGCGCGCCGCCATCGGTGCAGGCGCGTGTATCTGGCTCGTCGGTGGTCCTGACGCATTCGGGTTGCGACCGAGCTTCGCCCAGAGCGCCCCATCCAATCCGCCGATCTGGACCGTGCCGGAAATCGGCGCGTTGCCGATGGATGCCTATGGCCGCCTGGTACGGCGCGGCCGCGACCTCGTCACCGCGACCTACGCCTATATCGGTCCGGAGGTTGCCGATCCCGCCAAGCGCTATGCCGGCAACAATCTCGCCTGCGGCAATTGCCACCTGCAGGCGGGGACGAAGAAGTTCGGCATTGCCCTGTTCGGCCTCTACGGCGACTACCCGGCCTACAGCGCCCGCTCGGGCACGGAAGCCACGCTCGAGGACCGCCTCAATTCCTGCATGACCCGCAGCATGAACGGGCGTCCGCTGCCGCTCGCCTCGCCGGAAATGGAAGCGCTGGTTGCCTACGTGAAGTTCCTGTCGACCGGAGTGCCGCCGGGGCAGCGCCTCCCTGGGCTCGGCGTCGGCAAGATGCCGGAGCTCGACCGCGCCGCCGATCCCGTGCGCGGGCAGGCGGGCTACGCCAGCGCCTGCGTGCCGTGTCACAACACGGATGGCAGCGGTATCCGCCGCAGCCTGCCGACCACCGATCTCGGCTACATGGTGCCGCCGCTCTGGGGCAGCGACAGCTTCAACGACGGCGCCGGCATGGCGCGGCTGATCACGGCGGCGAATTTCATCCACTTCAACATGCCGCACGGCGCCGACTACCTGAACCCGCAGCTCACGCCGGAACAGGCCTGGGACATCGCGGCCTATGTCGTCTCGCAGCCGCGGCCGCACAAAGCGGGCCTCGACAAGGACTTCCCCGACCGCTTGGACAAGCCGGTCGATGTCCCCTACGGGCCTTATGCCGATGGCTTCAGCGAACAGCAGCACAAGTACGGGCCGTTCGCGCCGATCCGCGCCGAGATCGCCAAGCTCAAGGCGGAGCAGGCGAAAAGGGAGCGGGCGCGCCGTCGCCGCCGGCGCGCTGACGACGAACACCGTCGAGATGCAATGCCGCCTGTCCAAGTGACGCTCGCCGGACGGACGGCGTCGCGACGAGGACCAAGATGTCTGCCACCGACGATCAAACCGGGCCTGGTCGAGCCAATGTCTGGCCGAGCCTCGCATTCGACGACTGGAAGGACACCTGCGCAACGCTGCAGCTGTGGACCCAGGTGGTCGGCAAGATCCGGCTCATGCTCGCGCCGATGGTCAATCATTGGTGGCAGGTCACGCTCTACGTCACCGCCCGCGGGCTGACCACGTCGGCGATGCCGTACCAAGGCCGGTTCGTTCAGATCGACTTCGATTTCCTCGACCATCGATTGATCCTGCGGACCAGCGACGGCCAGCTCGATCAGTTCGCCTTGACGCCCTGCTCGGTGGCCGACTTCTACGCCGAGGTCATGCGGCGTCTGCGAGCGCTTGGCGTCGACATTCACATCTGGACCATGCCGTCCGAAATCGAGAACGCGATCCCGTTTGAGCGCGACCGCGAGCACGGCGCCTACGATCGCGACGCCGCGCAGCGGTTCTGGCGCCAGCTCGTGCAAGCCGACCGGGTGATGAATGTCTTTCGCGGCCGTTTCCTCGGGAAGTGCAGCCCGGTGCATTTTTTCTGGGGCAGCTTCGACCTCGCGGTTACCCGCTTCTCCGGCCGTCCCGCGCCGCCGCTGTCAAGCCATAGTCCCAACCTCGGGGACTGGGTGATGCGCGAGGCTTACTCGCACGAGGTCAGCAGTTGCGGGTTCTGGCCGGGAAACGGTGGCTACGGGAAGGCGGCGTTCTATGCCTATGCCTATCCCGAGCCCGCGGGGTTTGGGGAGGCACCCGTTCCGCCGCCTGCCGCCTACGACAAGGACCTCGGGCAGTTCCTCCTCCCGTACGATGCCGTGCGAACGGCAGATGCGCCGGACGAATCTGTTGCTCGAGTTCCTGCAGAGCACCTACGCGGCTTGCGCCGATAACGCACAGTGGGACCGGCATGCGTTGGAACGGGAACGGCCGATGAAGTGAGAGCGCCTGCCTTCTCATCGGCGCCGCTTCGCCTCGATCTTGTCCCAGATCATGGCCGCCACGTCCGGGCCGCCGAGGCTCTTGATGGCGCGGATGCCGGTCGGCGAGGTGACGTTGATCTCGGTCAGATGGCCGTCGATCACGTCGATGCCGACGAAGATGAGCCCGCGCTCGCGCAGGGACGGCCCGATGCGGGCGCAGATCTCGCGCTCGCGCGCGGTCAGGTCGGTCTCCTTCGGGCGTGCCGCCGCGCACCATGTTGGAGCGCAGGTCGTCGGGCGCCGGCACGCGATTGACGGCGCCCGCGAACTCGCCGTCGACCAGGATGATGCGCTTGTCGCCGTCCTTCACCGCCGGCAGGAATTTCTGCACCACCCATTGCTCGCGGAAGGTCACGGTGAAGAGATCGTAGAGCGAGCCGAAATTGAGGTCCTCCTTCGCGAGGCGAAACACCGCCTCGCCGCCTTTGCCGTAGAGCGGCTTCATCACGATGTCGCCGTGCTCGACACGGAACGCCTTGATCTCGGCGAGGTCGCGCGTGATCAGCGTGGGCGGCATCAGGTCGGGGAATTCCATCACGAACATTTTTTCCGGCGCGTTGCGCACCTGCGCCGGGTCGTTGACCACCAGTGTCGCCGGATGGATGCGCTCGAGCAGGTGGGTCGTCGTGATATAGGCGAGGTCGAACGGTGGGTCCTGCCGCAGCAGCACCACGTCGAAGCTGGCCAGTTCGGTGCGCGACGGCGTGCCGAGGGTGAAATGGTCGCCTGCTTCATCGCGCACCTTGAGCGGCTGGACGGTTGCGAAAACCTTGCCGCCCCGCAGTGCCAGCCGGTCCGGCGTGTAATAGGCGATGGCGTGGCCGCGCGCCTGCGCTTCCAGCAGCAGGGCGAAGGTGGAGTCGCCGCGGATGTTGATCCGCTCGATCGGGTCCATCTGCACGGCAACGTTGAGGCTCATCGATCCCCCGGACAAGGAATGTGTCGGCACACAGAGCTCCGAATGCCGGCCGTTCATGAACATGTCAGCGGCTGGCGTCGAAGGCGGCGATGATATGGCGCGGAATGCGGCGCGGCGCCACCAGCATCGCGTCGAAGCGGATATCGCGAATGCGCTGGTCTGGATATCGCGCCAGCCACGCCTCGGCGGCCGCGGCGATGCGGCCGCGCTGGCGGTCGGTGACGGACCAGGCGGCATCGTCGAGGCTTGTCGCGGGCCTTGACCTCGACGAACACGAGGAGACTGCGCCGGCGCGCGACGATGTCGATTTCGCCGACCGGTGAGCGCCAGCGCCGCGCCAGGATGCGAAAGCCCTTGGCAATGAGAAAGATTGCCGCCCGGCTCTCGGCCGAAATCCCAGTCTGGAACGCGATCTGGCGCTCGGGGCGCGGACCTCGCGGCGGTGCCGGAGCAGGTCCGGCGCGCCGGCGCTCATCGCCCATGGTTGCGATCCTTGATGAGCGCGAGCGCGCGCCGGTAGATGTCCCGACGCGGCTGGCCGGTGGCGGCGGCGATCTCGGCGACCGCGTCCTTGACCGAAAGACGGTCGAGCGCCTGGCGCAGCAGCGCGTCGAGATCGATTGCTCCCAGCTCTGCCCGGCGGCGCGGGCGGCGCAACGACGACGACGATCTCGCCCCGCGGTTCCGGCCCGGCGGCAAGCTCGTGCGCGAGCGAGGCGAGGTCGCCGCGCCGCACCTCCTCGTGCAGCTTGGTGAGCTCGCGGCAGATCGCGGCGTCACGGGCCCCGAGCCCGGCGGCAAGATCGGCGAGCGCGGCGGCGAGCCGTCCCCCGGTCTCGAACAGGACGAGGCTGGCCGGAATATGCTTGAGCTCGGCGATGCGCGCGCGCCGCGCGACCTCCCTTGGCGGCAGGAATCCTTCGAAGAAGAACCGATCGGTCGGCAGGGCGCTCACCGCCAGCGCCGCCAGCACCGCGGAGGCGCCCGGCAGCGCGGTCACCGCGGCGCCCTGCTCGCGCGCCGCCCGCACGAGCTTGTAGCCGGGATCGGACACGAGCGGCGTCCCCGCATCGGAGACGAGCGCGATCGCGGCGCCGTCGGCGAGCCGCGCCAGGAGCTTCGGCCGCGCCTCGCGCGGCATTGTGGTCGTGGTAGGGGGTGAGCGGCGTGGCGATGCCGTAGCGGTCGAGGAGCTTGCGGGTGACGCGGGTGTCCTCGCAGGCGATCAGGTCGGCCGCCGCCAGGACCTCGAGCGCCCGCACGGTAATGTCGCGCAGGTTGCCGATCGGGGTGGCCACCAGATGGAGGCCGCCCGCCAGCGCCGGCGCAGCCGCCGACTGGCCGTTGAGGACGTAGCGCCGGACGGCCTGATCGCGGCCCGCCGGGGCGGGCGAAGTCTCGGACAGCGTGGTTGCCATGGCCCATATTCTACCGGCGCGCGCTTCCGGCGTCATCGCGCAGCTAAAAAAATCCCTATCCTTTTCATTCGCTTAACCATTTACTTCTTTCGGTTAAGCATTTACCGACAAGGCGCCCGGTTGCAGGCGCGGGCGAGCGGCGACATGATCGGTCGTCGTCGAGGAGACCGGCTCCATGTTCCGAGCATTGCAGGCCTTCGGTTCGCGGCCTGCGCGCGCGTCGTCCCCGTGGCTCGCCGCCCTGGCATCCATCGCCGTGCTGGCCGGCTGTTCCGGGAACTTTCCCCTGGGTGACCTTGGGTCCGGCTCCGCGCCCGGCGGGGCGTCCCAGCCCTCGGCCAATATCGGCGAAGGCAAGGTCAAGGTCGGTCTCATCCTGCCGTTGTCCGCAAGCGGCAACGCGGCGGTGGCGGCGCAATCCATGCGCAACGCCGCCGAGATGGCGCTCGCGGAATTCAACAACCCGGATCTCCAGCTGCTGGTGAAGGACGACGGCGGCAGCGCGCCCGGTGCGCAGCAGGCGGCGCAGCAGGCGCTCGACGAAGGCGCCGAGATCATCCTGGGCCCGCTGTTCGCGCTCACGGTCGGTCCGGTCGGCAGGGCCGCGCGGGCGCGCAACGTGCCGGTGATCGCGTTCTCGACCGACAGCAACGTCGCCGCGCGCGGGGTCTATCTGCTGAGCTTTCTTCCCGAGTCCGACGTCGACCGCATCGTCGGCTATGCCGTCACGCAGAACAAACGGTCGATCGCCGCGCTCGTTCCCGACAATGCCTATGGCAGCGTGGTGGAGGCGGCGTTCAAGCAGGTCATGTCGCGGCGGACCGGCCGGGTCGTCGCGCTCGAGCGCTATCCGACCGACCGGGCGCAGATGCAGGGACCGGTGCGCAACGTCGCGCAGGCGGCGAAGCTAGCCGATGCCATTTTCATTCCCGACGGCGCCAACGCCGTGTCCCCGATCGTGCAGACCCTGATCGCGAGCGGCATCGATACCAAGCGCGTGCAGCTCCTCGGCACCGGCCTGTGGGAGGATGCGCAAATCTTCTCCAATCCCCAGCTCGAGGGTGCCTGGTATGCCGGTCCCGATGCGACCGGGTTCCGCAATTTCTCCGGCCGCTACCGCACCCGCTACGGCCAGGATCCCGTGCGTACCGCTTCGCTCGCCTACGACGCGGTCGCGCTGGTGGCGGCGCTGGTCAAGACCCAGGGCAAGCAGCGCTTCTCGGAGGAGGTCCTGACCGCCTCGTCGGGCTTTACCGGCATCGACGGGCTGTTCCGCTTCCGCCCCGACGGCACCAACCAGCGCGGGCTTGCGGTGCTGAGCGTGTCGCCGACCGGCGGCCAGCTCATCAGCCCGCCGCCGAAGGGTTTTACGGGGTCGGGGACGTAAGTTAATCCCTACCTGTTTTTCGGATCGGCCGGTTCATCCAACGGACGATCTTCTTTCTCAGGAACGTGAACCGTCGTGCCACCGTCGGCCGATGCCTTATTCTTCTCAAATGTGGCCCGGGTTGCCGCCAAGCTCCGCAAGATCGACTCGATCAATTCACGAGCCGTTAAGTGGGTCATTGGGTCGCGTCCTCTATGAGCGCCCATCGGGCCGCGTCGTCGTCTCCTCGGGGAGTGACCTTACGCCGCGAGATCGGCCACCACGGCGTCGAGCAGGGGAAAGCCGGCGAGCGTCACCCGCAGCATGCCCTCCGCCGTCGTCTCCACCACGCCCTGCTCGCGCAGGTGCGCGATGCGTTGCGGATCGAGCGGCCGCCCGGCGAGCCGCGCGTAGCGCCCGGGATCGACGCCCTCGGCGAGCCGCAAGCCCATCAGCAGAAACTCGTCGGCCATTTGCTCCTGTGTGAGCGCGTCGTCGGTCTCGACGCCGTGTCCCAGCGATTCCACCCGCATCAGCCAGACTTCCGGCCGCTTGGCCGTCGCGGTGGCGTGCCGCTCGCTCCCGATGTCGAGCCGGCCATGGGCGCCCGGCCCGATGCCGGCGTATTCGCGGGCGCGCCAGTAGACCAGATTGTGCCGGCATTCGCCGCCCGGCCGCGCGTGATTGGAAATCTCGTAGGCCGGCAGGCCGGCCTCGGCGCAGACCGCCTGCGTGGTGTCGTAGAGCGCGCGGGCGCTGTCGTCATCGGGAACGACGAGCTTGCCTGCCGCATGCAGCGCGGCAAACGGCGTCTCCTGCTCGATGGTGAGCTGATAGAGCGAGAGGTGCTCGCCGGCCTGCGCGATGGCACGCCTGAGCTCCGCCGCCCAGGCGTCCGGCGTCTGGCCCGGGCGGGCATAAATGAGATCGAAGGACCAGCGCGCGAAGATCGAACGCGCGACCGTGACCGCAGCCAGCGCCTCCTGCGCCGAATGCAGGCGTCCGAGCGCCTTGAGCGCCGCATCGTCCAGCGCCTGCACGCCGAGCGACACGCGATTGACGCCGGCGGCGCGAAACCCGAGAAAGCGCGCGGCCTCGACGCTGGTCGGGTTGGCTTCGAGCGTGACTTCCACGTCGGCCGCGACCCGCCAATGCCGC
This sequence comes from uncultured Alphaproteobacteria bacterium, assembly GCA_963827585.1. Taxonomy (GTDB): domain Bacteria; phylum Pseudomonadota; class Alphaproteobacteria; order Rhizobiales; family Xanthobacteraceae; genus VAZQ01. The sequence continues at coordinate 84,426 of CAWHCK010000050.1, read as the reverse complement.
GCGACCGCATCGAGAATGGCGCCGACGGTGGCAGGCTGCATCAGCGACGGCGTGCCGCCGCCGAAGAAGATGGTCGAGACGGTTCGTCCCGGCACGCGGGCAGCGGTCGTGGCGATCTCGGCGGCAAAGGCGCGCGCGAAACGCGATTCGTCGACCGCGGCATGGCGCACGTGACTGTTGAAATCGCAATACGGGCATTTCGACAGGCAGAACGGCCAATGGATGTAGATGCCGAAGGCGGGCTCGCCGCCGCGGTCAGCGCGGTCCAAGGCAGGCCTCCGCGAGCTTGATGAACGCGCGTGCGCGGTGCGACAGGCCCTTGCCCCGTGGCGGCAGGCCGTATTTGTCCGCGCTCGACATCTCGCCGAAGGTCAGCGCATGGCCGTCGGGCAGGAACATGGGGTCGTAGCCGAAGCCGTTGTCGCCGCGCGGCGGCCAGATGAGCGTGCCGTCGACCTTGGCCTCGAACGCCTCCACGTGGCCGTCCGGCCAGGCGACGCAGAGCGCGGAGACGAAATGTGCCCGGCGCTGGCTTGGCGCATGGGCGCCGCGCCTGCGCAGCTGGTCCTCGACCGCTTCCATCGCGCGCCCAAAATCCTTGTCCGGTCCCGCCCAGCGCGCCGAATAGATGCCGGGATCGCCGCCGAGCGCATCGACCGTCAGTCCGGAATCGTCCGCCAGGGCCGGCAAACGCGCCGCCGCTGCCGCGGCGCTTGCCTTGATGCGGGCGTTCTCCGCAAAGCTCGTGCCGGTCTCCTCGGGCTCGGCCAGGCCGAGGTCACCCGCCGACACCGCGTCGATGCCATACGGCGTGAGAAGCTCGCGCATCTCCCAGAGCTTGCCCGGATTGTGGGTTGCAATCACCAGGCGGCCGGAGATCCGCCGACGTGCGGCGTCCGTCGAGGTCGCCGTCGAGGTCGCGGATTGCGCGCTCACATCACCGCCATTTTCTGCAGGTCGACGAGCTTCATCACGCCCTTCTTGGCGAGCGCGAGCAGGGCGAGGAACTGCTCCTCGGTGAAGGGAACTTTCTCCGCCGTGCCTTGCACCTCCACGATCCGCCCGGCACCGGTCATGACGAAATTGGCGTCGGTGTCGGCCTGGGAATCCTCGGCATAGTCGAGGTCGAGCACCGGCGTGCCGTTGCAGATGCCGCAGGAGATGGCTGCGACGTGGTCGCGCAGCGGTTCGCCCTTCACCATGTCGCGCGTCTTCATCCAGGTCAGGCAATCGTGCAGCGCGACCCAGGCGCCGGTGATGGCCGCGGTGCGGGTTCCGCCGTCGGCCTGGATCACGTCGCAATCGATGGTGATCTGGCGCTCGCCGAGGGCGGGGAGATCGAGCACCGAGCGCAGACTGCGCCCGATCAGGCGCTGGATCTCGATGGTGCGGCCGCTCTGCTTGCCGGCGGAGGCCTCGCGGCGCGTGCGCTCCGACGTGGCGCGCGGCAGCATGCCGTATTCGGCCGTGACCCAGCCGCGCGCCTGCCCCTTGAGCCAAGGCGGCAGCCGATCCTCGAGCGTCGCCGTCACCAGCACATGGGTGTCGCCGAATTTCACGAAACAGGAACCCTCGGCGTATTTCACTACGCCGCGTTCGAGCGATATGGCGCGCAGCTCGTCGGGCTGTCGGCGGCTCGGCCGCATGCTGGTCTCCTGCTCGCCGTTGAGATACCGGGCAAGCTTTTAGGGGCGAGCGCCGGAACCGACAAGGGGCGATCCATCACTCCGGCTCGATGCCGGCGTCCTTGATCATCTTGGTCCACTTGACGAGTTGGACCTTGACGAAGGCGTCCAATTCCTCCGGCGTGCTCGAGAATCCCTCGAACCCCACCATGGCCATGCGCGCCTTGATCTCCGGGTTGTCGATGATCTTGCGCAGCTCCGCGTTGAGCCTAGTCACGATCTCCGGCGGCGTATGGGCCGGCGCGAACACTCCCATCCATGAATCCATGTCGAAGTTGGTGACGCCCGCCTCGTGCAGGGTCGGCAGCTCCGGGAACAGCGCACTGCGCTGCATCCTGGTCACCGCCAGGGCGCGCAGTGCATTTGCCTTGACATGGGGGAGGCCGTTGGTGAGATCGATGAACATCATCGATACCCGGCCGCCGAGCACGTCGGTGGCAGCCGGCGGCACGCTCCGATAGGGCACATGGACGAGGTTGATGCCGGCCCAGGCCTTGAGCGTTTCGCCGGCCACGACGCCCGACGAGTTGCCGCTTGCAAACGACAGCTTGCCGGGATTGGCCTTGGCATGGGCGATCAATTCGGGAATGGACTTTGCCGGCACGTCGGGGTGGAGCACCAACATCAACGTGAAGCTTCCGACGCGCGAAACCGGCACGAAGTCCTTCACCGGGTCGTAGGCGATGCTCTTGTTGAGACTGGGCGCCGCCGAATGCGGGCTGTTGGTGCTCATGAGCAGCGTGTAGCCATCCGGCGCCGCGCGCGCGACATAGGCCGCCGCGATCGCGCCGTTCGCTCCCGGCTTGTTCTCGATCACGATGCTTTGGTTGAACGCGTTGCCAAGATGCTGAGCAATGATGCGCGTGATGGTGTCGGTGGCGCTGCCGGGCCCGAATGGGACGATGAGCGTGATCGGCCGGTTGGGATAGGACTGAACCTGGCCTTGAGCGCTCGCGGCCGCAGCGAGCAACGCTGCGCCGGCTGCGACGAGAATGCGAAGCAGACTTGTGACGCGAGGCAGACTTGTAACGCGAAGCAGACTTGTCATGCGTCGTCCCTCCCTGTCCCGGTGCGCTGTTATGATTTGGCCGCTCGCACCGTTGGCGTCGTCTTGACCCGTCCTGCAGGAGGATAACAGATTTGTGCAACTCTGCAGCGTTCGTTGCATCAAAGGTCGGATCATGATCCCGATGTGTCCCGCCCCGCGCCCGCCGAGCAGGCCCGGGATTCCACTGCCGCCCGCGGCGTGCGATACCCACGCCCACGTGTTCGGACCGGCGTCGCGCTTCCCCTATGCCGACGACCGCAGCTACACCCCGCCCGACGCACCGCTCGAGACGTATCTCGGCATGCTCGACACGCTCGGCTTTGCCCGCGGCGTCCTGGTACAGGGAAGCGCCCACGGGCCGGACAACTCCGCCATGCTCGACGCCCTCGCGCGCCATCGCGAGCGCCTGCGCGGGGTGGCGGTCGCCGACGAGCATGTGCCGGCGGCGGAGCTTCGGCGCTGGCACGCGCTCGGTGTGCGGGGGCTGCGCTTCAACCATTTCTTCCGCGGCGGGCAGTTGCATTATCGCGGCGGCGTGCCGCTCAACGCCGCGCGCGTGCACGCGCCAGTCATGAAGGAGCTCGGCTGGCACCTGCAGCTTTGGATCGACGTGAAGGACTTGCCGGATACCGTCCCGGAGCTGAAGTCGCTCGAGCTGCCGGTCGTGATCGACCATATGGGACGCAGCGATGCGAGTGCCGGCACCGCCGCCGCCGGCTTTCAAAGCCTGCTGCGTCTCCTTGGCGCAGGTGGCTGCTGGGTGAAGCTTTCGGGCGCCCATCGGATCAGCCGCCAGGCACCGGACTATCCGGATGCGCGCATCTTCCACCAGGCATTGGTCTCGGAAAATCCCGACCGGCTGGCGTGGGGAGGTGACTGGCCGCATCCGCGCATGGAAGGCGAGATGCCGGACGTCGGCCACCTGCTCGACCTGTTCCAGGCGTGGACGCCGGATGCGGCGATCCGACGCCGCATCCTCGTCGGCAATCCGCAGCGGCTCTACGGATTTCCCGATTGAGGGCGCGCAGGCTTGCACTCCGCGGCCCGAATGGACAATTCTGCGACGACGGAACGGAGGGATCATTGTCGCACGACGTCCCCATCGGCGCGACGCAGGTGAGCCTCGCTCAGCTCAACGAGCGCTCGCGCGACATTTTCCGGCAGATCGTGGAGAGCTACCTCGCCACCGGCGAGCCCGTCGGCTCGCGCAACATTTCACGCCTCATCACGACGCCGCTCTCGCCGGCCTCCGTGCGCAACGTGATGTCGGATCTGGAGCAGCTCGGCCTCATCTATGCGCCGCACACGTCGGCGGGCCGGCTGCCGACCGAAACGGGGCTGCGCTTCTTCGTCGATGCGCTGATGGAAATCGGCGACCTCGGCGAAGCCGACCGGCGCGAGATGGAGGCCAAGGTCGCCGCCGCCGGCAAGTCCATGGAGGGGGTGCTGAGCGAAGCCTCCGGCATGCTGTCCGGCCTCACGCGCGCCGCCGGGGTCGTGCTGGCTGCCAAATCGAACGTGCGTCTCAAGCACATCGAATTCGTGCGGCTCGAGCCCGAGCGCGCGCTGGTCATCCTGGTGGCAGAGGACGGGCAGGTCGAGAACCGCATCATCAACGTTCCGATCGGGCTGCCGGTGTCGGCGCTCACCGAGGCGTCGAACTTCCTCAATACGCATGTGCGCGGCCTCACCCTCGCAGAGGCCAAGACCGCGCTGGAGAAAGCGCTCACCGCCGGCAAGGCGGAGCTCGACCTGCTCACCCAGAAGATCGTCGCGGCGGGGCTCGCGAGCTGGTCGGGCGGGGAAAGCGACGAACGCAAGTTGATCGTGCGCGGGGCGGCTCACCTGCTCGACGACCTCAAGGCGCTCGAAGACCTCGAGCGCGTGCGGCTCCTGTTCGACGATCTCGAGACCAAGCGCGGCCTAGTCGATCTGCTCGGCCGGGCCGAGCGCGCGGACGGCGCCCGCATCTTCATCGGTTCGGAAAACAAGCTGTTCTCGCTCTCGGGCTCATCAACCATTGTTGCGCCCTATCGCGACGGGGCCGGCCGCATCGTCGGCGTGATCGGCGTGATCGGCCCGACCCGGCTCAACTATGCGCGGGTGATCCCGATGGTGGATTACACCGCCAAAGTCGTGAGCAAGCTTCTCGGCGGGTGATGTCCCCGCAGCCATCGTCCGTTTCGGCTTGATTTTTTGCGCCCCAGCGCTGATATCCGGGGCGAACCGAAGTGCAAATGGGACCAACGTGATGACGGATCCGAATGCCCGCCCATCCGTCGATGCGGCCGCCGAGCCGGAGATACCGGAGACCCCTGTGCAGGACGCAGAGCAGCAGGCCATCGACCCGGACGACCACGCCCAAGTGGCCGCCGAGTACAAGGACAAGCTCCTGCGCGTGCTCGCGGAAATGGAGAATCTGCGCCGGCGGACCGAGCGCGAGATCGCCGACGCCCGTGCCTACGGCATCTCCAACTTCGCGCGCGACATTCTGGCGGTCGCCGACAACATGGAGCGTGCGCTCGGCGCGCTCGATGCCGAGCTGCGCGAGAAGGCGGACGCCGGCACCAAGGCGCTGCTCGACGGCGTCGAGCTGACGGAGCGCGAGCTCCTCAAGGTGCTCGAGAAGCACGGCGTGAAGAAGTTCGAACCGCTGGGCGAGAGGTTCGATCCCAACGTGCACCAGGCGATGTTCGAGCTGCCCGATGCCTCACGGCCCGCGGGTACCGTCGCCCAGGTGGTGCAGCCGGGCTACATGATCGGCGAGCGCGTGTTGCGGCCGGCCCTGGTTGCGATCGCCAAAGGCGGACCGAAAGCAGAGGCTCCCGCCAACGACAATACCGGCGCGCCGTCGCGCGGCCCGCACGGCGCCGTCTGACGCATACTCGATCCGATTGGACTAAATTACACAATCGTCCCGGGCTCGGAGGCCACCTCCGGCCCGCGATGATGCATTGCGGGCTTCTGAGTTTAGCTTTCGATTGCAGCCCGAAGCGAGGAGAACGTTTGGACCGATGATGCGCAGCACCGACCGCTTTCTCACCACGCATACCGGCAGCCTGCCGCGGCCCGACGAGCTCATTCGGATGATGCACGCCAAGGAGGAGGGCGTGCCGGTCGAGCGTGCGGCGCTGGCGGCGCGCGTGCGCCAAGCGGTGGCCGAGGTGGTGAGAAAGCAGGCCGACGCCGGCATCGACATCGTCAACGACGGCGAGATGTCGAAGCCGAGCTATGCCACCTACGTCAAGGACCGGCTCGCCGGCTTCGGCGGCACCGGCAACACGTTCGTCTATCAGGATCTCGCCGAATTCCCCAATCTCGCTAGGCGCGTCTTCGGCGACCCCGGGCGGTCGCGCCGCAAGACGCCGGCCTGCAACGCTGCCATCGCGGTGCGCGACGCGGATGCGGCAACGCTCGATGTCGCCAATCTCGAGGCCGCGCTCGCCGCCGTGGGCAGGACCGACGCATTCATGAGCGCGGCTTCGCCCGGCGTCGTCTCGCTCTTCTTTCGCAACGATTACTACGCCGATCACGAGGCCTATCTATTCGCCATCGCGGAGGCCATGCGCCATGAATACGAAGCCGTGGCCGAAGCCGGTGTCGTGCTGCAGATCGATTGCCCCGATCTCGCCATGGGCCGCCACATCCAGTACGCGCAGTTGAGCCTCGAGGAATTCCGCAAGCGCGCAGGCATGCACGTGGAAGCGCTCAACCACGCACTCGCCAATATCGCGCCGGAGCGGCTGCGCATGCATCTGTGCTGGGGCAACTACGAAGGTCCGCACCATTGCGACGTGCCGCTTGCGGACATCATCGACATCGTATTCGCCGCACGGCCAAGCGCGATCTCGTTCGAGGCTGCCAATCCGCGCCACGGCCATGAGTGGACGCTGTTCGAGCGCGTCAAGCTGCCCGCGGGCAAGCTGCTCATTCCCGGCGTGATCGAATCCAAGTCCAACTTCATCGAGCATCCGGAGTTGATCGCCCAGCGCATCGGGCGCTACGCGCGCCTCGTCGGCCGCGAAAACGTCATCGCCGGCAGCGATTGCGGCTATGGGACCTGGGTCGGCCAGGCGGCCGTCGACCCCGATGTCGTGTGGGCGAAGCTTGCCGCGCTGGCCGAAGGCGCGCGCATTGCGTCACGGGAGTTCTGGAAATGACTAGAGCATGATCCGGAAAAGTGGGTACCGATTTTCCGAAAAGATCATGCTCAAACAAAAAGCTAGAGCGTAATTGCGGCTCAACCTAAAGCAATCACGCTCTAGCGCGGCTCGATCCCGTCGCGCACGGAGCGAAAGCGTGGATAGGCGTCCTTCCAGGCGTCCGTGCGCGCGATCCCGACCATCTGCAAATAGGCCCCGCTGCCGAAGCGCAGCCATTGCGCCACCGTCAGCACGGACGTGCCGGCCGCGTCGCGAGCGTTGGCGAGAATCTGGTGGCCCTGCTGGCCGCCGATCCGCAACGGCTCGGACGTGGTGACGCGGATGTCCTTGAGGTTCGGAATCGTCGCGAAGACGTCGCGTGCGAAAGCATCGCGGTCCGCCGTCTGCGCCGGCCCGCCGGGCGCAACGGCGACGAAGAGGTGGGGCTCCAGGGTGGCGTCCGGCGATCCCGGCGCGTCCCCGCGCGCGTCGCTCAACATGACCGCGCGCCCCGGGATGACCCCTCCGATCCGAAACCCGGCAAGTTCACCGACCTTGAACGGGATGAGGCCGAGCTGCTCCTCGATCGGGACGGTGGTGCGGATGGCCACTGTGGCGAGCGTGGCCCGGATCGCGGCGTCGGGATAAAGCCCCTTGGCAGCTTCCGGGATCTGCACGGTGACGAGCGCGGTCAACGCCGACGAGGAGACCACCAAAATCCATTTGCGGACTTTGGCCTTTTCGATCTCCTGGCGCCCGATCACCAGGAAGGCTTTGCCGGTGGACAGCGGCACGGCTTCGCGCGTTTCGAACGTCAGACCTTGGCGCTTGAGCGCGTCGGCGGTGACCGACCTGTCGAGGTCGGCGTAGGCTTGCGGCGGAAGCGCGACCAATATGATGGCAACGTTGTTGTCGGGGTCCTCATAGCCGAAGAAGTTTCTGCTCGGCACCATTCCGGCGGGGGCGGACAATCCGATGCGCGAGCCCGGAGGATAGGTGGGCTCAGCCGCGCGCACGGGCGCCGCGCCAACCGCGAGCATGAGCGCAATGAGGAGGCAGCGGATCGGTATCATGGCGACGGTCATACTACTGCGATTGAACAGCGGCAAATACGGCAGATGCCGAAGTCGGAACTCAGTCAGGGGTCAGTCAAGTGATCAGTCATCAAGAAGACCGATTACTGAATTCTGACGGCCTGTCCCCTGGAACGGTCACCCGCCGCAGGGTGAGATTGATCCGCCCGCCTTCCGGCAGCAGGGTCGATGTGCCGGGAATGATCCGGTCGACGCCGTGAAAGGCGAGCCGCGCTTCCCCTGCGAGCACCAGGGCATCGCCGGAGGCGAGGCGCAAGGTCCGGGTCGGATCGCTGCGCTTGGTGCCTCCGATCCTGAACAGGCAGGTATCGCCGAGCGAGAGCGACACGACCGGCGCGGCGAGATCGTGCTCGTCGCGGTCCTGATGCAGGCCCATCTTCGCCGCCGCCCCGTAGTAGTTGATGAGGCAGCTCTCCGGCGGATGCGGGTAGCCCGCGAGCGCTTTCCAGGCGTCGATCACCATGTCCGGCATCGCCGGCCAGGGCTTCCCGGTTTCCGGATGCAAGGGCTGGTAACGATAGCCGCCCTCGTCGGTGACCCAGCCGAGCGGACCGCAATTGGTCATCCGGACGGACAGGGGCTTCCCGCTCTTGGGCATGCGCGGGGTGTAGGCCGGGGCGCGCGCCAACACCGTGCGGAGCGCGTCCAGCAGCGCCTCCTGGGCGCCGCGGTCGAGGTAACCCGGCGCGAAGCGCAGGCCCGAAGGCGGGGGCGGGCTGGTCATGCTTATCCATCCGTGGGAGTCGGCCTTCTGATATGGGGTCGCGCTGACGCCATTGCCTCTGACCCGTCGTCCGGTGGCCCGCCTTCGATGTCACCGCGATGTGCCACGGAGCGCACCGCGCGCGCGGCTCGCGAATCCGTGATCTTGTGTCTTGCGGCCGAAACCCGCCCTCCTATATGAGCCAAGACGCCGCAGGGGGCGGCATCGATGTGTGTTAGGGGGTCGGACGAGGGGGGCCGCGGGTCTCGCGGAATCTCCCGTTCGGGTGCCGAAAGGACCCGGCCGACCTGCCGCAGAAGAGAGGAAGCGAGAACATGGGCAAGGTCATCGGCATCGACCTCGGCACCACCAATTCGTGCGTCGCCGTGATGGAAGGCAAGACGCCGAAGGTTATCGAGAACGCGGAGGGCATGCGCACCACGCCCTCGATCGTGGCTTTCACCGATGACGGCGAGCGGCTCGTCGGACAGCCGGCCAAGCGCCAGGCCGTTACCAACCCGGAGCGCACCATCTTCGCCGTCAAGCGCCTGATCGGCCGCCGCTACGACGACCCGATGGTGGAGAAGGACAAGAAGCTCGTCCCCTACAAGATCGTGCGCGCCTCCAATGGCGATGCCTGGGTCGAGATCGAGGGCAAGACCTATTCGCCCTCGCAGATCTCCGCCTTCATCCTGCAGAAAATGAAAGAGACGGCGGAAGCCTATCTCGGGCAGAAGGTCGAGCAGGCCGTCATCACCGTTCCCGCCTATTTCAACGACGCCCAGCGCCAGGCCACGAAGGACGCCGGCAAGATCGCCGGCCTCGAGGTGCTGCGCATCATCAACGAGCCGACCGCGGCCGCGCTGTCCTATGGCCTCGACAAGCAGAAGACCGGCACCATTGCGGTCTATGACCTCGGCGGCGGCACCTTCGACATTTCAATTCTGGAGATTGGCGACGGCGTGTTCGAGGTGAAGTCGACCAACGGCGACACCTTCCTCGGCGGCGAGGACTTCGACATGCGCCTCGTCAACTATCTCGCCGACGAGTTCCAGAAGGAGCAGGGCATCGACCTGCGCCGCGACAAGCTCGCGCTGCAGCGGCTGAAGGAAGCTGCGGAGAAGGCGAAGATCGAGCTCTCCTCCACCACCCAGACCGAAATCAATCTGCCGTTCATCACCGCCGACGCCTCGGGTCCGAAGCACCTGACCATGAAGCTCACCCGCGCCAAGTTCGAGGCGCTGGTGGACGATCTCGTGCAGAAGACCGTCGAGCCGTGCCGGCAGGCGCTCAAGGATGCAGGGCTTTCCCCGGCCGAGATCAACGAAGTCGTCCTGGTCGGCGGCATGACGCGCATGCCGAAGGTGCAGGAGGTGGTGAAGCAGTTGTTCGGCAAGGAGCCGCACAAGGGCGTCAACCCCGACGAGGTCGTCGCCGTCGGCGCGGCGATCCAGGCCGGCGTGCTGCAGGGCGACGTCAAGGACGTGCTCCTGCTCGACGTCACGCCGCTCTCGCTCGGCATCGAGACGCTCGGTGGCGTGTTCACGCGACTCATCGACCGCAACACCACGATCCCGACCAAGAAGAGCCAGGTATTCTCGACCGCCGAGGACAATCAGAACGCGGTGACGATCCGCGTGTTTCAGGGCGAGCGCGAGATGGCATCCGACAACAAGATGCTCGGCCAGTTCGACCTGGTCGGGCTGCCGCCCGCGCCGCGCGGCGTGCCGCAGATCGAGGTCACGTTCGACATCGACGCCAACGGCATCGTCAACGTGCAGGCCAAGGACAAGGGCACCGGCAAGGAGCAGCAGATCCGCATCCAGGCGTCGGGCGGCCTGTCCGAAGCCGACATCCAGCGCATGGTGAAGGATGCGGAGTCCCATGCCGAAGAGGACAAGAAGCGCAAGGCCGAGGTCGAGGCCAAGAACCACGCCGAGGCGCTGGTGCATTCCACCGAGAAGGCGCTCGCGGAGCATGGCGCGAAGGTCGGCGAAGGTGACCGGCGTGCCATCGAGAATGCGATGGCCGACCTCAAGGAAGCCCTCAAGGGCAGCGATGCCGCCGCGATCACGGCCAAGACCAATGCGCTGGCGCAAGCCTCGATGAAGCTCGGCGAGGCCATGTACAAGCAGGCCGAGGAAAGCGCCGCCGGGCCGGGCGGCCCCGGGGGCGCAGCTCCCGGTGGCGATGGCGCCGGCAAGAACGAGGACGTCGTGGACGCGGAGTTCACCGAGGTCGACGACGACAAGAAGAACAAGAAGTCGGCGTAACCTCGGCGAGGCGCGCCATGTCGGTCCGCTAGTCCAACCAGCACCCCCGGATGCCAAAGCCGGGGGTGCATCTTTTTTGAAGCACCATGAGTGACCAGGTAAGATTTGGCGATGACGCTTCGGCGGAAATGACGGGGGTGGACGCGGGCATGGCCAAGCGCTGCTATTACGAGGTCCTGGAGGTCGAGCGCACCGCGGCCGACGGCCAGCTGAAGGCTGCGTTCCGCAAGCTCGCGATGAAATGGCATCCCGATCGCAATCCCGGCGACAAGAGCTGCGAGGTCCGCTTCAAGGAGATCAACGAGGCCTACGAGGTCCTGAAAGATCCGGACAAGCGCGCGGCCTATGATCGCTTCGGCCACGCGGCCTTCGAGCACAGTGGCGGCGTGGGCGCCGCCGGCGGCTTCGGCGATGTGGCCTCGGCCTTCGCGGACATCTTCGACGACCTGTTCGGCATGGGCGGCGGCCGGCGCGGACGCGGCAGCGGCCGCGAGCGCGGTGCCGATCTCCGCTACAACATGGAGATCAGCCTGGAGGAAGCTTATTCCGGCAAGACTGCGCACGTCCGCATTCCGACCTCGATCACCTGCGAGGCCTGCTCCGGCTCGGGCGCCAAGACCGGCACCAGGCCCAAGGCGTGTCCGACCTGCGGCGGGCAAGGACGCATCCGCCACGCTCAAGGCTTCTTCACGCTCGAGCGCACCTGCCCGGGCTGCCAGGGCCGCGGCCAGGTGATCGACAACCCCTGCCCATCCTGCGCCGGCTCCGGGCGGGTGACGCGCGAGCGCGCGCTCTCCGTCAACATCCCCGCCGGTGTCGAGGACGGCACCCGTATCCGGCTTGCCAGCGAAGGCGAGGCCGGCGTGCGCGGCGGGCCCGCCGGCGACCTCTACATTTTTCTCTCGCTTGGCTCGCATCCCTTCTTCCAACGCGAGGGCGCCGATCTCCATTGCCGGGTGCCGATCTCCATGGTCACGGCGGCGCTGGGCGGAGAATTCGAGGTGCCGACCATCGACGGCAAAAACAGTCGGCTGAAGGTGCCGGAAGGCACGCAATCGGGCCGGCGCTTCCGCCTCCAAGGCAAAGGCATGCCCGTGCTGCGCTCGAAACAAACCGGCGACATGTACGTTCAGGTCCTGGTCGAGACGCCGCAAAAGCTGACCAAGCGGCAGCGTGAATTGCTCAACGAGTTCGAACGGCTGTCGTCCACGGACACGCATCCCGAAGCCGCTGGATTCTTCGGCAAAGTCAAGGAGTTCCTGGGCCGTTCCGGCGCGGCTTAAGGAATTTGCCGCTTGACCCCCGCGGCCGCGGGCTTTACCCGTGATCGTCACAAATCTGTAATCATTGTGCAGCGTCAGTCCAATGCCGCTTCCGGCCCTTGAGCTCCTCGAACGGAAATTCGAGCAACAGCGACGCCTCTTCGAGGTGAAGCGGGGAGAATTGGAAAGGGGAATCGAGCGGCACGTTCAGCGCTTCGAGCAGACGAAGGGTGCGCTCGAAAAGAAGATCGAGCGGCAAATCGAAGCCCAGCGACGGAACCTCGAACAGCGGTTCGAGCTCCAGAAAAAAAAGATCGAAATTCAGATTCGTCGTTTCGAGGAACGGAACGGCATTCGCCTCGACGACGAGGTGCGCTTCATTCGGACCTGGATCGAGAAGCCGCTGACGCTCGGCGCGGTGACGCCTTCGAGCCGGGCTCTCGCCCGCACCATGGCGGCCTATATCGATCCGGCCAGGTCTGGTCCGATCGTCGAGCTTGGTCCCGGCACCGGCCCGGTCACCGAGGCGCTGGTGGCGCAGGGCATCGATCCATCGCGGCTCGTTCTCGTCGAGTTCGATCCGACTTTCTGCCGGCTGTTGCGCAAGCGCTATCCGGCCGCGACCATCGTGCAAGGCGACGCCTATGGGCTGCAGCGGTTGCTTGCCGGCCTGCTCGAACAGCGGGCTGCCGGGGTGGTATCCGGCCTGCCGCTCTTCACCAAGCCGCTGCGCATGCGTCTGCGACTCCTGTTCGAAGCTTTCGCGCTGATGTCGCCGGGCGCGCCGTTCGTCCAGTTCACCTACAACGCGGTTCCGCCGATCCCGAAGCGGCTCGATCGTGTGACCGCGGAAGCATCCGAGCGGGTGTGGTTGAACATCCCGCCGGCGCGGGTCTGGGTTTATCGGAGAAACTGACGACAGGCGGACGACGACGGACGACGGAACTCGGCGTATGATGTCGCCTGAATCCGTCGTCGGTCCTCGGTCGTCCGTCGTCCGTCATGCCCGCCCCCAAAATCCTGGTCATCCCCGGCTCGCTGCGGGAGAAGTCGTACAACGTGCGGCTGGCGGCGCTCGCGAGCAAGGAACTGATCCTGGCGGACGTCGACGTCACCCGCATCTCGCTGGTCGACTATCCGTTGCCGATCTACGACGCCGACAGCGCCGAGAAGTCCGACCCGCCGCAAAATGCCGTCAAGCTCAAGCGGCTGATGTCCGCGCATCAGGGCGTTTTCATCGCCAGTCCGGAATACAACGCGTCGATCGCGCCGCTCATCAAGAACACGATCGACTGGATCTCGACGGTGCGTGAGCGCGGGGATCCGCCGCTCGCCGCCTACCAGAACCGCGTCTTCGCGCTGGGCGGCGCCTCGCCCGGTAGCTCCGGCGCGACCCATTCGTTGCTGGCGCTGCGCCAGGTTCTGGCGGTCGGTTGCCGGGCGCTGGTGATCGCAGAGCAAGTAACGGTGCCGAATGCCGAGCAGGCGTTCGACGAGATGGACGAGCTCACCGACACGCGGGCGGCCGGTGAGCTCAAGGTCGTGGTGCGCAAGCTGGTCGATACCGCTAGGCTGTTGGCATGAGGCGGGCATGAGGCGGGCGGCCGGTCCGGCGACGAACGCGCCCCGACGCCGCTGCCCCGCACCGGGACAGGGAGGCATGCGCCATGACCCTTGATCCGCGCGAGCGGTTGATCGTTGCGCTCGACGTCCCGTCGGTTGCCGAGGCCGAGGCGCTGGTGGTGCGGCTCGGTGAAACCGTCTCGTTCTACAAGATCGGTTATCAGCTCGCCTTTGCGGGTGGGATCGACTTCGCGCGCGTGCTCGCCGGCGCCGGGAAGCGCATCTTCCTCGACCTCAAGCTTCACGACATCGGGAGCACCGTCGCCAAGGGCGTCGAGAGCGTGGCGCGGCTCGGCGCATCGTTTCTCACCGTGCATGCCTATCCGCAGACCATGCACGCCGCAGTCGACGCGCGTGCGGGCTCGGACCTGCGCCTTCTCGCCGTCACCGTGCTCACCTCCTACGACGACGCCGACCTGGCCGCGGCCGGCTATGATTTCACCGTTTCCGAGCTGGTCGGCGAACGCGCGGCGCAGGCGCGCGACGTCGGCATCGACGGGCTGGTCTGTGCGGGGGAGGAGGCGGCGATGCTGCGCCCGATCGTCGGCGCCGGCATGGTGCTGGTGACGCCCGGCATCCGGCCGGCCGGCGCCGAGGCCGGCGACCAGAAGCGCATCATGACGCCGACCGCCGCCATCGCCGCCGGCGCCGACCATCTCGTGGTCGGCCGGCCGATTGTCGCGGCATCCGATCCGCAGGCCGCCGCCGCAGCGATCGTTGCGGAAATCGCAGCGAAGGCACGCGCATGAGCGCAATCGTTCGAGGGAGATCGAGATGGCCAAGGGATATTGGATTCCCCACATCGACGTGAGGGATCCGGAAGGCTACAAGGCCTACATGGCCGCCACCCCGGAGGCCCACCGCAAATACGCCGGCCGCGCCCTGGTGCGGGGCGGGACACAGGAGGTGGTGGAAGGCATGGGCCGCTCCCGCAGTGTGCTGCGCGAGTTTCCGGACTACACCACCGCGTTGGCCTGCTACCGCTCTCCGGAATATCAGCGCGCCAAGCCGCTCCGGCTTCCCCATTCGGCTGCGGATTTCGTGATCGTCGAGGGCTACGACGGCGCGCAGCCGCAGCAACCGGCCACGCCGCCCACGCCCGCTGCCCGCAAAGGGTATTGGATCGCGCACGGCGACCTGACGGAGCCGGAAGGCTACAAGGCCTACGTCGCCGCCAACGGCGCAGCGATCGGAAACTATGGCGGGCGGTTCCTGGTGCGCGGCGGGACCCGCGAGGTGGTGGAAGGCAAGGTGCGTGCACGCACCGTCGTGCTCGAATTCCCGAGCTACCGCGCGGCGCTCGATTGCTATCGGTCGCCGGAGTATCAGGCCGCGGCAGCGCTGCGCCAAGGCAAGGCCGAGTACGACCTGATCATCGTCGAGGGCTACGACGGGCCACAGACGTAATCAGGTCGGCGGATGCGTTCCTTTCCTTCGCCTCAGCGCCTGGCTATACCCGCAGCACATTGGCGGGAGAGACATCCATGTCCGACATGCGGCTGATCGTGACCGGCGCCGGTGGGCGCATGGGGCGCACGCTCATCCACGCGATTGCGGCAATGGACGGCGCGATCCTTGCGGGCGCGATTGAAGCGCCCGGCTCCGCCGTGATCGGCCGCGATGCGGGCGAGCTTGCTGGACTGGGCAAGAATGGCATTGCGGTCGCCGCCGATGTCGAGCCGCTGCTCGCCCTGGCGGACGGGCTGCTCGACTTCACCGTGCCCGCCGCGACCGCCGTCTTCGCCGAGCTTGCGGCGCGGCGCGGCCTTGTCCATGTCATCGGCACGACCGGGCTCAGCGGCGAAAACGACAAGCTGATCGCGGAAGCGGCAAAGCGCGCGGCGATCGTCAAGTCCGGCAACATGAGCATGGGCGTCGCCGTGCTGGCGGCGCTGGTCAAGCGCGCCGCGCAGACGCTCGACAACGCCTTCGACGTCGAGATCCTCGAAATGCATCACAGCAAGAAGGTCGACGCGCCCTCGGGCACGGCATTGTTGCTGGGCCAGGCGGCGGCCGCGGGCCGCGGCGTCGATCTCGGCCAGCGCTCGGTGCGCGGCCGCGACGGCCATACCGGCGCGCGCTGCGCCGGCGATATCGGCTTTGCCTCCCTGCGCGGCGGCTCGGTGGTGGGCGATCACACCGTGATCTTTGCCGGGCCGGCCGAACGGATCGAACTCGTGCACAAGGCCGAGGACCGCATGATCTTTGCCCGTGGCGCGGTGCGCGCGGCGCTGTGGGCGCGCGCGCAGAAGCCGGGACTTTATTCGATGGCGGACGTGCTGGGCTTGAGCGACATCTGATCGTTCGAGCGCGCGCCGCGCAGGAGCGAGACCCCGGTCATCTCTACCGGCTGCGCGAGGCCCATCAGCTCGAGCAGCGTCGGCGCAACATCGGCGAGCCGTCCTTCCCGTAACGGAGCGTTGCCGCCGCCCATCAGCAGCACCGGCACCGGATTGGTGGTGTGGGACGTGTGCGGGCCGCCGGTATTGGGATCGCGCATCAGCTCGCAATTGCCGTGGTCGGCGGTGACGAGCAAGGCGCCGCCGGCCTGCCGTACCGCCTCGGCGATGCGGCCGAGCCCGCCATCGACCGTCTCGACCGCCTTGATCGCGGCCGCCAGGCTGCCGGTGTGTCCGACCATGTCGGGATTGGCGTAGTTCAGCACGATCAAATCGTACTTGCCGGAGCCGATCGCCTCCACCGCCTTGTCCGTCAGCTCAGGCGCCGACATTTCCGGCTGGAGGTCATAGGTCGCCACCTTCGGCGACGGCACCATGATGCGGTCTTCGCCGGCATACGGCTCCTCCTCGCCGCCGTTGAGGAAATAGGTGACATGCGGATACTTCTCGGTTTCGGCCATGCGCAACTGCGTGCGGCCCGCGTCGGCGACGACCTGCCCCAGAACCTTGGCGAGACTCTGCGGCGGTAGGATCGTATGCAGAAAGGCATCCAGCTGTTCGCTGTATTGCGTCATGCCGGCCGCGGCCGCCACGCGAACGCCGTGGCGGCGTGGAAAGCCGGCAAAGGCCGGATCGAGCATGGCGGCCAGGATCTGGCGTACCCGGTCGGCGCGGAAGTTGAAGCAGAGCACGCCGTCGCCGTCGCGCATGCCACGGTAATCGCCGACCACCGCCGGCACCACGAACTCGTCGCTGATATCGTGCGCATAGGCGTCGGCAATGACTGCACCGGCGCTTGGGTAGCGCGGCCCTTCGGCGTCCACGATCGCTGCATACGCCTTGGCCACCCGCTCCCAGCGCTTGTCGCGGTCCATGGCGTAGTATCGTCCGCTCACCGTCGCGATCGGTACGGATGACGGCAGCGCCGCGATGAGGCGTGCAATGTCGTCGCCCGCCGATCGTGGCGGCGTATCGCGGCCGTCGGTAATCGCATGCACCACCGTGGGCACTCCGGCTCGAGCGGCCATCCTTGCAAGCGCCGCGGCGTGATCCTGGTGCGAATGCACGCCCCCGGGTGACGTCAAGCCCAGGAGATGGCAGGTGCCGCCGGTTTGGCGCAGGCGCTCGATCAGATGCATCAGCGCCGGCGCGCGCTCGATCTCGCCATCGGTGATCGCCTCGGCGATGCGGGGCAGATCCTGCAGCACGAGACGGCCGGCGCCGATATTGAGATGTCCGACTTCGGAGTTGCCCATCTGCCCCGGCGGCAGGCCGACATCCTCGCCCGAGGTCTGCAGGAAGGCGTGCGGACAGCTCGCCCACAAGCGGTCGAAGCTCGGCGTGCGGGCCTGACGGACGGCATTGTCGGCCGTCTCCTCGCGCCAGCCCCAGCCGTCGAGCACGACCAGCATCACGGGACGACGCGTCTGCATCACCACATCCTCATCGGCGCCACCCGGCGTCGCCGACATTGCCGGCCGCTCGCCACGCCTATCTACGCGTGATGCTTGTGTGGGATTGCGGCTTTGTCGTCAACCAGTGCCCTGTCGCCATCGCACGCGGCGGTTCGAGTCAACGGGCGGGGTGGCCGCGCCAACGTGCTTTTCGTGTCACAGGGCCGCAGATTTTGCTTGCGCAGCACGGTTAGTGCGGCGGCCGGCAATCAATTCGATCTTCCGGTCTGGTAGAATCAATTCGCTGTCATCTTCGGTCGGGGGGCTGAATTGGCCGCGCGGACACTTGTTGCCGCGGTGGGATTGCTGTTGGCGCACGCGATGCCGGCGCAAGCCGGCGTGGACCGTCCGCCGCAATTCATCGTGATGGCATTCGACAATTGCACCGAGCTCGAGCGCTGGCAGGAGTTCACCGACTTCGCCGCCGAGCTGAACAAGGACGGCGACCGCATTCACTTCACCTTCTTCGTCAGCGGGATCAATTTCATCGCCGATGCCAGCCGCGCCATCTATGAAGGTCCGCACCAGCGCCGCGGCTATTCCCGCATCAATTTCGGCGGCACGCCCGAGCAGGTCCGCAAGCGCGTCGACTACGTGAACGATCTTTATCGCAGCGGCCACGAGATCGCTTCGCATGCGGTCGGCCACTTCAACGGCGCCGCATGGTCGGTCGGCGACTGGGACAAGGAATTCCGCTCGTTTGCCGACATCGTGAGGAACGTCGGACCGAACAACGGGCTCACCCACGCCAAGTTGGCATTCGCGGCCCGCGACGTGATCGGCTTTCGCGCGCCCTATCTCGCCAAGGGCGCCGGCTTGTACGGTGCGCTCAAGGCCAACGGCTTTCGTTACGACACCAGCGGCGTCGGCCGCGCCGATGCCTGGCCGGAAAGGATCGACGGCATCTGGCGGTTCAATTTGGCCATGCTGAGAATCCAGGGCTCGGGCAGGGGCACGCTGTCGATGGATTACAATTTCTTCGTGGCGCAATTGCGCGCCGCCAGTGATCCACGCCGCTACGAGGCTGCCCGCGAACAGACCCTGCAGACCTATCTCCACTACTTCAAGACCAATTATGCCGGCAACCGCGCGCCGCTGCACATCGGGCATCACTTCACGGCCTATCAGGGTGGCGCCTACAACGAGGCGCTCAAGGCATTCGCGCGCTCGGTCTGCGGGCTGCCGGAGGTGCGCTGCGTGACCTATGCCAGGCTTGCCGATTTCATGGACCGGCAGAACGCGGAAACTCTTGCCGCCTATCGCAGAGGCGACTTTGCCCGCGCGGCGACGCCCGCGCTGAACGTGGCGGAAAACAGGCGGTGAGCGTCCGCCGTAAGGGGATGCGTCCGCGTGACCCGAAGGCGGCTCAAGCAGCGGTCTTTCCCGCTTCCCAGCCCAGCATTGCGCGTTTGCGCGTGAGCCCCCAGTGATAGCCGGTGATGTCGCCGCTCTTGCCCAGCACGCGGTGGCACGGCACCACGAACGAGATCGGGTTCTTGCCGACCGCGGCGCCCACCGCGCGCGCCGCCTTGGCGGCACCGAGCTTCAAGGCGATGTCGGAATAGGTTATCGCCCGGCCC
This sequence comes from uncultured Alphaproteobacteria bacterium, assembly GCA_963827585.1. Classification (GTDB taxonomy): domain Bacteria; phylum Pseudomonadota; class Alphaproteobacteria; order Rhizobiales; family Xanthobacteraceae; genus VAZQ01. The sequence continues at coordinate 65,163 of CAWHCK010000050.1, read as the reverse complement.
ATGGGAATCTCGAGCAGCGCCTCCCACACCCGCACTTCGAAATCGGTGCCGATGAGCACGACGCGCAGCGGCCGGTCGGCGCGCCACAGCCTGGGATCGAAGATGCGGCGCGCGAGTTCCGCCGTGCGTGCGCGCTCCTCGACGATGTCGGCCTTCGGCCAGCGGCTTCGCATATCGGCGAGCGCGGCCTGCTCGTCGCCGGCATCGGCGAAGGCAAGGCCGGCGAGCCCGCGCTCCGTCGTCATCACCAGCGCCGTGCCGAACGGCGAGGGGTGGAAGCCGTAGGACACGGTCAAGCCGACCCCGCCTGATTTCCATTCGCCCGGCGACATCGCTTCGTGGGTGACGAAGAGGTCGTGCAGCCGTCCCGGCCCCGACAGGCCGACCTCGAACGAGGTGTCCAGCACGCTCGCCGAGGCCCGCAACAGCCGGCGGGCATGGTCGAGGGTGAGCGCCTGCAGGAACGCCTTGGGGGTGATGCCGGCCCAGCGGCGGAACAGATGATGCAGATCGGTGGCGCTCACGCCGACCGCCGCCGCGACAGCTTCGATCTCGGGCTGGGTGCGCCAGTGCTCGGAGAGAAACGCAATGGCACGGCGTACGACGTCATAGTCGGCGGCGGCGCGTCTGAGCGGGGAGAGGTCGGGAACGCGGTCGGGCGAGAGCATGGCGGTCTCCATCATCGTCCCCCTACCTAGGTCGCGAAGACTGCCCCAACCACCCGATTTCTGCGCAAGATGGAAGCTAGCTAGTCGAACACTGTCCGGGTGGGGCCGCGCTTGGCCTCTCCGAGCGCGGCCGAGAGCGCAAGCGCGAAGCTCTCCTTCTCCTGCGGTCCGAGAAAGCCGGCAATCGCAAGCCGCCGCCCGTGCGAGACCAGGAATAGCCGCTCGATGCCGAACTCCGCGTGCACGACGCGGTCGAGCTTCACCCACAGCGGATTGAGCGTGCATTCGCTGATCCGGCCGCGGTGGCTCACCTTGCGGACGGTGAGCTCGGAGGAGGTAACGGTCACCTGCTCGTAGGCTTTGGCGCGCCGATAGCTCACCTGGAATGCCCAGTAGATCAACAGCACGTCGAGGCCGCAGAAGCCGAGCACCGGCCAGGCGCCGGCCAGAAGAAAGACCATCCCGGTCGCGAAGCTGATCAGGCCCAGCACCAGCATCAACACCGAAAAGCCTTTGCGGCTGAGCGAGCGGTGCGGGGTGAGGACCGCCGAAAAGATCGGGGGTTCCTGGGTCCGGTCGTTGTCGGTTGCCATGACGCTCACTATACCGGAACTATGGCTCGCAAAATACTTCGCCGGCTGGCCCGCGGAAGCGCCCGCAAGGCACCCCGAAGGACGGCACAGGGCCTGCGCAAGGCGCGGGCAGGCAAGGCGGCGCAGGTCAAGGGGCTGGACAAACGCGTCACTGCCGACGTGAAAGCGGCCACCGGCAAGGTGCCGCAGATGACGGCCGCCGAAATCGAGGAAGCATTCCGCCGCTTCCAGGCCGCCAACCCCGAGCCCAGGGGCGAGCTCGAGCACATTGATCCCTTCACTCTTCTCATTGCGGTGGTGCTATCGGCGCAGGCGACCGATGCCGGCGTCAACAAGGCGACGCCGGCGCTGTTTGCGGCCGCCGACACCCCGGAAAAGATGGCCGCGCTCGGGACGGAGCGAGTGCAGGGCCTGATCAAGACCATCGGCCTCTACCGCACCAAGGCGAAGAACGTCGTTGCCCTGTCGAAGCAGCTGGTGGACGAGCACGACGGGGAGGTTCCGCGCACCCGCGAGGCGCTGGAGGCGCTGCCGGGCGTCGGCCGCAAGACCGCAAATGTCGTGCTCAACGTCGCCTTCGGCGAGTCGACAATTGCGGTCGATACCCACATCTTCCGCGTGGGCAATCGCACCGGCATGGCACCCGGCAAGACGCCGTTCGAGGTCGAGACCAAGCTCGAACAGGTGGTACCGGAGCGGTACAAGCGCCACGCTCACCACTGGCTGATTCTGCACGGGCGCTATGTCTGCCTGGCCCGTCGGCCGCTCTGCGAGCGCTGCCTGATCGCCGATCTCTGCAAATGGCCGGGGAAAACAGTATTCAGTGTTCAGTAATTAGTAATCGGAAGAAGAGAAGTTCTGGCCCCCGACCACTGATCGCTGACCACTGAAAATCTGCGGCCAACTAAAATTTTGCCGCGATTGTGAGGGACTGGTCCCGCATGCACTGGGGCAAGATCGCCATCGGCGGGCTGATCGCCGTCGTCTCACTCGGGGGTGCGGTCTGGGCGCTGCAGGCGCTTTGGCCGGGCGCGAAGGACCGGCGGCCGGCGCTGGCGGAGGTGCCGCCGCTGGCGCCGGCCGTCCGTAGTTCGGTCATCGTGACCCCCGCGGCCATCGCGCTGTCCGCCATCCGCGATGCGATGGAGCGGGCGGCACCCCGCAACCTCGTCGGCAAACGCGAGAACCCGCTGCCGCAGTTGCTGTCCAATGCCGAGGTCGGCTGGACGGTCGCGCGCGGGCCGCTCACCATCAGCGGCCGCCCGGATGGGCTCGCGGTGTCGACCGCGCTGTCGGGAACCTTCCGGGCCACCGGGCAGGTGGCCAGCCAGAGCGGCAATCTCGCGGGCGCGATCGGCGGCTTGCTCGGCGGCAGGCTGGGGCAGGAGGTCCAGAACCTGCAGGGAAAGGCGTTCGATCAACGCGCCGAGATTCGCGGCAATGTCACGGTGAGGTCGCGTCCGACTCTGCTGCCGGCGTGGCGGCTGGAGCCCAAACTCGAGTCCCAGGTTGCGGTCGCGGATGCGTCGCTGCCGATTCTCGGCGTCAAGCTGAGCGTAGCGAACGAGGTCAAGCCGCTGCTCGATCGCACCGTCGACGAGCAGGTGGCGGCATTGGAGGCGCGGGTGCGCGACGATCCGTTCCTCGAGCTCACCGCTCGGCGCGAATGGGCCAAGATGTGCCGCTCGATCCCGCTCGGCCAAGCCGCGGCCGGCATGCCCAATCTCTGGCTGGAACTGCGCCCCACGCGGGCCTTTGCAGCACAGCCCCGCATCAGCGAGTCCGCGCTCACGCTCACCATCGGCGTCGAGGCGCAGACACGGATCGTGCCCAATGAGACCAAGCCCGATTGCCCATTCCCGGCGCAGCTGGAGCTGGTTCCGCAGGTCGAGCAGGGCCGGGTCAATATCGCGGTACCGATCGATATTCCGTTCACCGAAGTCAATCGGCTGCTCGCGGCGCAACTGAAGGGAAAGACCTTCCCCGACGATAAGGCGAGTGCGTTCACCGCCACGATCCGAAGCGTGAGTCTCGCGGCATCCGGCGACCGGTTGCTGATTACGCTGGGTATCAAGGCCAACGAAACCAAGAGCTGGTTCGGGCTCGGCGCCGAGGCAACGATCCATGTGTGGGGTCGGCCGGTGCTCGATCGCACCCGCCAGATGCTGCGGCTCGACGACATCGCGCTCGATGTGGAGTTGGAGGCCGCCTTCGGCCTCCTGGGCGCCGCGGCGCGGGCGGCCGTGCCCTATCTGGAACAGGCGGTGGCGGAGAACGCGGTGGTCGACTTGGTGCCGCTCGCGGCGAATGCCCGCAAGAGCATCGACGCGGCGATCGCCGACTTCCGCACCAGCGCCGACGGCGTTCGCGTCGACGCCGCCGTCACCGATCTGCGTCTCGTCGGCATCGAGTTCGACGCAAAGACGCTGCGCGTGATCGCGGAAGCCGACGGCACGGTGCGCGTCGCGGTGACGAAGCTGCCCGACAGATGACGGACGACGGAGGACAGCGGACGGAAAAGCCCAAGCGTGCACATCATGTCAGTATCCGCCGTCCGCCGCCTGTCGTCCGCTTGTAGACGTGCACCATGAAAGCCGTGCCGAACAGCGGCGTGGCGAGGTTGACGATCGGGATCGACACGAAGGCTGCGATGAACGCGCCGGCGAGAACGACCGTGCCATGGTGCATCTTGCGCAGCCGCTTGGCCTCGGCGAGGGGATGGTGGCGCATGGCGGCCAGTTCGAAATATTCGCGGCCGAGCAGATAGGCCGTTGCAACGAAAAAAATGATCACGCCGACACCTGCGAACAGCAGGAACGGCACCGCGATCAGATAGATCAGGATCGCCAGCAGGGCCGTTTTCGCGCCTTCGACGAGGGCGCGCATCGGCGGTAGCGCCGTGCCGGCCGGCTCGCCGGGATAGTAAGTGCGTTCCACTTCGAGTGCGATCTCGTCGACGAAGAAGCTCCCGACCAGCGCTGTTGCCGCCGGCATCAGGAAGACCGATCCGACAACGATGCCAAGGCCTGCCGCAACGGAAATGATCCAGGACAGGACCCACAACAGCGTGTGCGCGTTGTCGCCGAGCGTGCTCTCGGCCCAATTCACGCCGACGGTTGCGAGCCAGACCAGCAGCCGATGCAGCCCGATGCCCATAAGCACGATCACGACGAGCGCAAGGGTGGCGGATTTCAACAGCACCATGCGGAACGGCGGCGAGAACATCTGAGAGAGCGTCTTGACGGCGGCGTCGAGCATCGGCGTCCTCCGGTCTTCCTCGTCATTCCGGGGCTGCGGCTGCCGAATAAGGCATTGCCGTCGTCATACGGCAAGTGCGGTGACGACGGAAAAGATTTGGCGCGCGGCCCGCGTGTCCATGCTAGACCTCGCGCAAATCGAGATCGCTGCCCGCCCATGAGACGTTTGAGTTGCCGATCGTTTCTCGCGTCCGCTGCCGTCCTGGCGGCGGGGCCTGCGCTGGCCGCGCCGCGCCCAGCGCCCGCGCCCACGCCGGAGGTGCCGCGCTCGGGATGGGTCGATGCCATCATCGTGGGCGCCGGCGCCGCCGGCATCGCCGCCGGCCGCCGACTAGCCGCGGCGGGCAAACGTTTTGTCATGATCGAGGCGGCGGACGAGGTCGGCGGGCGCTGCATCACCGACACCAAGACGTTCGGCGTGCCCTACGACCGCGGCGCCCACTGGCTTTATGCGGCCGAGGTCAATCCGCTGACGAAACTGGCGATGCAGGCGGGGTTCGACATCCATCAGCCGCCGCCCGGCCAGCGCGTGCGCATCGGCCGGCGCTATGCGCGCGAAGGCGAGCTGGAGGATTTTCTCGCCAGCATGGTGCGCGCCAACACCGCCATTGCCGATGCGGCGCGCAAGAGCGACGTCGCTTGCGCCCAGGTGCTGCCCAAGGACCTCGGCGAATGGCGTCCGACCATCGAATTCGTGCTCGGCGCCTACGGCTGCGGCAAGGAACTCGGGGAGGTGTCGACGGTCGATTTCGCGCGCGGGGGCGAGCGCGACAACGGTGCGTTCTGCCGTCAGGGGCTCGGTGCGATCCTTGCGAAGCTTGCAAGCGGACTCCCGATCCTGCTCTCGACGCCGGTGAAGACGGTCGAGTACTGGAGCAAGCTGCGCCTCGAGCTCGAAACGACCAAGGGTCAGTACTACCGGACGAGCGCGATCGTCGTCACGGTCTCGACCAATGTTCTCGCCGCTGGAAAGATCAAGTTCGCGCCCGATCTGCCCAAGCGCTACCTCGACGCTGCCGCCAAGCTCAAGCTCGGCAGCCACGATCACGTCGCGCTGGAGCTGACCGGCAATCCGCTCGGGCTGCGGGCCGATGAGCTCGTGTTCGAGAAAAGCGAGAGCAGGCAAACCGCGGCGATTATCGGCAACGTCGCCGGCTCGACGCTTTGCATGGTCGACGTCGCCGGGAACTTCGGGCGCGATCTTTCTGCCAAGGGCGAAGCGGCGATGATCGATTTCGCGATGACGTGGCTCGGTGGCCTCTACGGGATGGACATGAAGAATCTCGTCAAGCGCCGCCACGCCACGCGCTGGGACAACGAGCCCTGGGTGCTCGGCGCCTGGTCGTCGGCCGCGCCGGGCGCCCAGTCCGCCCGCAAGGCGCTGACGGAACCGCTCAGCAACCGCATCTTCTTCGCCGGCGAGGCAACTCACGAAACGCAGTGGGGCACCGTCAGCGGCGCCTGGGAATCGGGCGAGCGCGCGGCCGCGTCGGTCCTCAAGCTCATCGGCGGCGGCCGGCGGTATTCTTCATTTGCGCATGTCTAATCGGAAAACCGGTACCCACTTTTCCGGAACATGCGCTAGCGGCTGCTGGGACGTCGTGCTGCGGCGGAAACGAATTCACGCCCGCAAGATGCCGCCCGTCCGCTTGCCGACCTCGGCCACGATCTTGGCGGCGACGGCCTCGATCTCCTCGTCGGTCATCGTCTTGTCCCGCGGCTGCAGCGTGACCGCGATCGCGATCGATTTCTTGCCGGGCTCGATGCCCTTGCCCTCGTAAACGTCGAACACCGCGACATTGGCGATGAGCTTGCGGTCGGCGCTCTGCGTCGCGCGCACGATGTCCGCCGCCTTCACCGCGCGGTCGACCACGAAGGCAAAGTCGCGCTCCACCGGCTGGAACGGGGACAGCTCGAGAACCGGCTTTGCTCGCGTCGCCTTCGCCTTCGGCTCCGGGATTTTTTCCAGGATCACTTCGAACGCGACCAGCGGGCCTTCGGCGTCGAGCGCCTCGAGCGTGCGTGGATGCAGCTCGCCGAAATGGCCGAGCACGTTCTGCGGTCCGATCTGGATCGTGCCCGAGCGCCCGGGATGGAACCAGGGCGAAGCGCCCGGCACGACCTGGAGCGCCTGCGCCGGGGCGCCGGCAGCGGCCAGCACCGCCAGTGCATCGGCTTTGGCGTCAAAGGCATCGACGTCGGCCGCAGGGGCCGACCAATGGCGGCCGCTGCCCGTCGCTTTCGCGCGCGCGCGGCGCACGCCCGCGGCCGCGGTCAGTTGATCCTCCGGACGGTCGCCGCGGAAGATCTGTCCGACCTCGAACAGCGCCGCGTCGGCAACCCCGCGGTCGGCGTTCTTTTGTGCTGCGGCGATAAGTCCGGGAATCAGGCTCGGCCGCATGTCGGAAAGGTCTGATGCAATGGGATTGGCAAGCGCCAGTTCCGGCTTGCCGCCGCCGAACAGCTCGGCCTGCGGTTTGGCGATGAACGACCAGGCGACCGCCTCCATCATGCCGCGGGCGGCGAGCGCGCGCTTGGCCTTGCGGGTGCGCAGCTGAATGGGCGTGAGCACCGGCTTGCGCGGGGCGTCGCCGCGATCGAACGGCGTCGAGGGGATGCGATCGACGCCGAGGATGCGCACGATCTCCTCGACGAGATCGGCCTTGCCCTCCACATCCGCTCGCCACGACGGCACCGTGACCTTCACGCGTTTGCCCTCGCCGGCGACGGAGAAGCCGAGACGGCCGAGCACCCGCTTGACCTCGGGCAGTCCCACGTCGAGCCCGGCGAGCCGCGGCACTTCCTCGAGCGGGAAATCGATGATGCGCTCGGACGCCTCCGGCTTGCCGGCGACCGTAATCGCCGATGGCTCTCCGCCGCAGAGATCGAGCACCATCGCGGTCGCGAGCTCGAGGCCCGGCACCATGAAGGCAGGGTCGACGCCGCGCTCGAAGCGGTAGCGCGCGTCCGAATTGATGCCGAGCTTGCGCCCGGTGTGGGCGATATTGGTCGGATCCCAGAGCGCCGACTCGATCAACACATCGGTCGTCGTCTCCGAGCAGCCCGTGGCCTCGCCACCCATGATGCCGGCGAGCGATTCCACGCCCTTCTCGTCGGCGATCACGCAGGTGCTCGGATCGAGCATGTAGCGCTTGCCGTCGAGCGCAACCAGGCTTTCGCCCTCACGGGCGCGCCGGACCGTCAGATTGCCCTCGACCTTGGCGGCATCGAACACGTGCAATGGGCGGCCGCGGTCGTAGGTGATGAAATTCGTGATGTCGACGAGCGCGTTGATGGGACGCAGCCCGATCGCGACCAACCGACGCCGCAGCCATTCGGGCGACGGGCCGTTCCTGACGCCCCGAATGAGCCGCAGCCCGAAAGCCGGGCACAGCGAGGGGGTCGCGCCGAAGTCGAGCGTCACATTGACCGGGCACGGGAAGCGTCCTTCCACCGGCGTGACGGTCATGTCCTTGAGTTCGCCCATGTCGGCGGCGGCAAGGTCGCGCGCGATGCCGTGGACGCTGGTGCAATCGGCGCGGTTGGGCGTGAGATTGATCTCGATCACGGGATCGTCGAGCCCGGCCCAGGTCGCGTAACTCGCACCTACCGGGGCACCGTCCGGAAGCTCGATGATGCCCTCGTGATCGTCGGAGATTTGCAATTCGAACTCGGACACCAGCATGCCGCGGCTCTCGACGCCGCGAATGGTGCCGACGCCGAGCGTCATGTTCTTGCCCGGAATGAAGGCTCCAGGCGGCACGAACACGCCCTTCATGCCGGCACGCGCATTGGGCGCACCGCACACGACCTGCACCGGATCGCCCGTCCCGGTTTCGACCATGCACACGCGCAGGCGGTCCGCGTTCGGATGCTGCTCGGCCGAGATCACCCGCGCGATGGTAAACGGCGCCAGCATCTTGCCGTGGTCCGCCACGCTCTCGACCTCGAGCCCGATCATGGTGAGCTTGTCGACGATCGCCGCGAGCGTCGCGTCGGTGTCGAGGTGCTCCTTGAGCCAGGCGAGGGTGAATTTCATCGGGCGACTGCTCTGTTCGCTGATCCACGAGCAGCGGCCGCATCAGGGAGGAAGCGGCAAATCACGTGCTCAATCCTCCCGCGAGCGTGGGGAAGTCGAGCGGCCGGAAGCCGTAATGCGCGAGCCAGCGCATGTCGGCCTCGAAGAAGGCGCGCAGATCCGGCATGCCGTATTTGAGCATGGCGATGCGATCGATCCCCATACCCCAGGCGAAGCCCTGATATTCGTCGGGATCAAGTCCGCAATTGCGCAGCACGTTCGGATGCACCATGCCGCAGCCGAGAATCTCCATCCAGTCCTCGCCCTCGCCGAACCTGATCTCGCCCTTGTCGCGGCGGCACTGGATGTCGACCTCGAGCGACGGCTCCGTGAACGGGAAGAACGACGGGCGGAACCGCATCTTGACCTGGTCGACCTCGAAGAACGCCTTGCAGAACTCCTGCAGAATCCACTTCAAGTGGCCGAGGTGGGAGCCCTTGTCGATGACCAGCCCTTCGACCTGGTGGAACATGGGGGTGTGGGTCTGATCGCTGTCGCTGCGATAGGTGCGGCCCGGAATGATGACGCGGATCGGCGGCTTCTGCGCCAGCATGGTCCTGATCTGCACCGGCGACGTATGCGTGCGCAGGAGCAGCCGCGAGCCGTCCGGCTTCGGATTGAAGTAGAACGTGTCGTGCATGTCGCGGGCCGGATGACCCTCGGGGAAGTTGAGCTTGGTGAAGTTCAAGTCGTCGGTCTCGATGTCGGGTCCTTCGGCGACCGCAAAGCCCATGTCGGCGAAGATCGCGGTCAACTCATCGACGACCTGGCTGATCGGATGGACGCGGCCGATCTCGGCGGGCGGCTCGCGCACCGGCAGCGTGACGTCCACCGTCTCGGTGTTGAGCCGCTGATCGAGCGCCTGAGCCCTGAGCGCGTCCCTGCGCGCGGCAATCGCCGCGGTCACGCGGTCCTTGAGGCTGTTGATGCGCAGCCCCTGCTCCTTGCGGGCTTCCGGCGCCGTCGTGCCGAGCGCCTTCAACAGCGCGGACACCGAGCCGCTCTTGCCCAGGGCGGCAACCCGCACCGTTTCGAGCGCGGCCTCGTCGTCGGCGGCCGCGATGGCGGCGAGGAGTTCGGTCTCGAGTGCGGGAAGGTCGGTCATCGGTGATGCTCAGCTGCGCCAGCGCAAGGTCTTGGGTTCGATCGGATTGACGAACGGGCGGCCCTGGGCTTGTGCCGCGATCCATTCATCCTTGACGCGCATCCACCAGCGCGCCTGCGTATCCGCGTCGTTGATGAGCATCAACCGCGGCCTGTGCACGAGGCCTTCGCGCTGCTTCACGACCACTTGCCGGTCCTGATCGAGGAAGATGTGCATGAACGGCTTGATCAGCGACGACAGCGGCGCCACCCAGCCGGGGGACGCCCAAAAGATCTGGTGCACCTCGGTCGCCTCGTCGGTGATGGGCGTGATCGCGGTGAGACCGACGACGGCGTGGCGGTCGCCGTGCACCTCTTCGACCCGCAGCCCCGGGAGCTGGTAGGAAATCTCGGTTTCGACGTGGCGCCCGAGCAGCTTGTAGACCAGGTTCTGCGGCGGCAATCGGTGGCGCACCATGCGCCAGCCGAGCTCGATCGGCTCGAATTGCTTTTCCTTGGGACGCAGCTTGGTCGCCTGATGCTTGAACCACCACGAGGTGTGCACGAAGGCGGCATGGGTCGGATCCATGAGACCGAAGGCGGCGTGGTCGGTCGAGCAGGGGAAGGGCAGCATGATCGCGGCTGCGGGTACGGCATCGTCGGGGAAGACCGGCATGGGCGGTGGCTGCGGAGGCTCGGTCGCGGTGCTGTCCGGGCGGGGAAAATAAATCCATACCAATCCCTGCCGTTCGATGCAGGGATAGGCGCCGCAACGAATCTTGGCGAGATCGATCTCCTGGCCCTCGCGCAACGAAGGAATCTCGACGCAAGTGCCGCTGCGGTCGAAGCGCCAGCCGTGGTAGCTGCAGGCGATGATCTCGCCGTCGAAGTGGCCATAATGCAGCGGGATGCCGCGGTGCGGACAGATGTCGCGGAGCGCAAAGACCCCGCCATCGCGCCCGCGACCGATGAGCACCGGTTCGCCGAGCAGCGTCTTGTGCACGATCCGTCCAGGGCGCAGATCGGCGCCCACCAGCGCGACGTACCACAGCCCGCGCAGAAGTTCGGCTTTGAGATCGTGCATGGTCTCATCCCCGGGTGCCGAGGCCGCCCGGTTGTCAGATCGCCATGAGCGGCAAGTCGGTGTCGCCGGGCTTGCCGCCCGCCTGCGTCAGCATGCAATGCACCTGGCCGCGATGATGGGTCTGGTGGTTGAACATATGTGCGACCAGGAGCCATCTCGGCTTGCGTAGCTCCGCCTTGATCGCGCCGGAATACCACGTGAGCTCGCCGGCGAGCGCAGCGGGATCGAGCCGGTCCGCCCAGTCCAGCATGACCGTATCGAAGTGCGCCCGCTCGCGCTTCAAGTCGTTCCAGTCAGCATGCAGCGACACCGATTCAGAAATTCCGCCGGCGGGGCGGGGCGTGCCGGCAAGGCGGCTCATCCAGATGCGATCGGCCCAGAGCAGGTGGTTGAGCGTGGCATGGATCGAGCCGAAGAACGCGCCGCGGTCACGCCGGCGCTCGGCGTCCGGCAGGGTGTCGGCCACGCCATAAAGGTTGTCGTTTTGCCATTGGTTATAGCGTGCCATCCGTTGCACATAGCCGGGATCGATCATCGCTGCGCTCGGACGACGGGCGACGGGCAACAGAACACGACGGGTCTGGCATCCGCCGTCCGACGTCTGACCGTCCGTCCTCCGATGCTCACGCCGCAATCGCGGCCTTGGCCTTTTCGACGATCGCCGCAAAGGCTGCGGGCTCATGGATCGCAAGGTCGGACAGCACCTTGCGGTCGACCAGGAGCCCGGCCTTGCCGAGGCCGTCGATGAACCGGCTGTAGGTGAGGCCGAAGGGGCGCACCGCCGCGTTGAGGCGCTGGATCCAGAGGGCGCGGAAGGTGCGCTTGCGGCGTTTGCGGTCGCGGTAGGCGTATTGGTTGGCCTTCTCCACCGCCTGCTTGGCGATGCGGATGGTGTTCTTGCGCCGGCCGTAATAGCCCTTGGCGGCCTTGAGGACTTTCTTGTGCTTGGCGTGTCCGGTGACGCCGCGCTTGACGCGTGCCATGGCTGATCTCCTGACGGATTGCGTATGACGATTGGATGCAAACGACCGCCAAAGGCGGCCTTAAGGGGTGATCAGCCGCCGGCCAAATAGTATTTCTTGATCTTGTCGCCGTCGGTTTTGAACAGCACTCCCGTGCCGCGCAATTGGCGGATCTGCTTCTTGGTCCGCTTGATCATGCCGTGACGCTTGCCGGACTGCTGGTAGAGCACTTTCCCGGTCGCGGTCACCTTGAAGCGCTTCTTGGCGCCTGACTTGGTCTTGAGCTTGGGCATTTGGCTCTCCTGTTGCGGCACAGCCACGGGCCAATGCCCGGCCGGCCGGATTTTGCTCATTTGAGCGTGCAGATTGTGCACTTCGCCGTCGCCACGGCAGCCCTTTCGGCCGGGCGACGGGAGGGCGGCCTTATGGCAGAGGCCGGGACGAAATACAACCAGAACTCGGATTCAGCGGCCGAATTGATCGCCTCGGAGTTGCTCGCGGAGCCGTGGGCCCTTTTGGCGCGCGCTGGATCGCGGCCGGGGGCAGCAGCCGTGTGGGAATCCTGGCGCACTCCCGCCAGCTTCGCCCCTCACCTCGGCGCCAGCACCATCACCACCTGCCGGCCCTCGAAGCGCGGCTCCTGCTCGACCTTGGCGAGCTTGGATGTGTCGTCCTTGACGCGATTGAGAAGCTGATAGCCGAGCTCCTGGTGCGCCATCTCACGCCCGCGAAAGCGCAGCGTGACCTTTACCTTGTCGCCCTCTTCGAAGAAGCGCTGCATCGAGCGCATCTTCACGTCGTAATCGTGGTCATCGATCATCGGCCGGAGCTTGATCTCCTTGACCTCGACGACCTTCTGTTTCTTGCGGGCCTCCGCGGCCTTCTTCTGCGCCTGATATTTGTACTTCCCGTAATCGAGAATTTTGCAGACGGGCGGGGCCGAATTGGGGGCGATCTCCACGAGATCAAGCCCGGCTTCCTGTGCCTTGTCCAACGCGAACTGAATTTCAACGGGCCCATGATTGTGGCCGGTCTGGTCGATCAATTGGACTTGGCGAACACGGATCTCCTCGTTGATGCGCGGGCCGTCCTTTGGGGCGGGCTGCGCGGGTCTCATTGGGCGACGAATGGCTCTGCTCTCCTCATGTCGTTTCGACGGGCCTGCTGCCGCAGGCCGGTAAAAGATCGGGATAAACCGCGCATAAGTCAACGGCTGATCGGTTCAATTCAACGCCCCGCCGCCCGGGGTTTCGCGACCCGCCAAATTAGATGTCGTGCGCCAACAACGCGGAATAGACCGCGTGCGTCGCCGCCACCGCGCTCGGCGGCGAAAACATGTAGTCCGCAAATTGTCGTGCGCGCGCCGCCATCGCACGATAGGCGGCCTCGTCGAGCGAGAACGAGGCGCCGAGCGCATGGGCGAACTCCTTCGCATCGCCCGCCTTCGCCACCCAACCCGTGCGCACCTCTTCCGGCATTTCCGGCGGCGCTGCCACGTGCTCCGGCAAAATCCCGATGTCGGACGTGACGACCGGCCGACCCATGGCTTGCGCTTGCGCAACCACCCGGCCGAACACCGGCGCCTTGGTCGCGGGCACGACCACGGTATCCGCGGCGGCAAACGCCGCCGGCAGATCGCGGCAATGACCGGTCAGCCGAACCAAAGCCTGCACCCCCTTGGTTTTCGCTTGTTGCGCGAGGAAGCGCGCATATTTGCGATGGCGGCGATGTTCGCCGGCGAGCACGAACACGAAGCCGCGCACGCCATCGTCGAGCAAAGCGCGCGCGACGTCGGGCAGAATGAGCTGACCGTTCCAGGGGCTGACGCGTCCGGGCACCAGCAGGATTCGTGCGTCTTGCGGAATTCGCCACGCCGTGCGCAACGCCTCGACCCGCGCAGGTTCCACGGCTGCGGGATCGAACGTGGTGGTGTCGATGACGGGTGGAATGACGGTGAGCCGTTCGCGCGGAAGCTTGTGGCGCGCGGCGACGGGCGCGGCAGCGAAATTCGACGGCGTGATCACCCAGTCGCCGCGGGCGAGGCCGGCCGCCCAATAGGCACGTAGGCCCGACGCCGGCACATCGGGAAGGGTGGTCACGAGCCGAACCGGGATCCGCACCGCCGCCATGTTGGCGATCCAGGCTCCGCCGGCGCTTTGCGCGTGAACGATGTCGATTCGTTCTGACGCGATCAGCTGTTCCAGCCTACGCGCGCCGCGCCTGAGCTTGAGCGGATTGGCGGTATCGTTCACGAGTGAAATCCACTCGCCGCCGGAAGCCGTGAGCTCCGCAGCAAGCGGCCCGTCTTGGGCTGCGACCATTGCACGGGCGCCGGATTGCACCAGCGCGGAGGCCACGTCGACCGCCATGCGCGCCACCGGATCCTCGCGCAACGCCGGCACGATCTGCAGAACGGTTGCGCCAGCCAACGTACGCGGGGAAACGTGCGTATCCTCGTGACCGTTGCTCACTGAACCGATACCTCGACCATCACGGCCCCGCTTCCGAAAAGAGCGCTCTTGCATTCAAGGGCAGCATGCGGCGAAACAGGGCACGCGCCCATGTCCACGCGAATCTGCCAAATCCAGACACCCCCCATATGAGCGATCCTTGCCTGAAATTCCTGAGCGTTGGAACCGATATCGCCGCCCGGTGCATCGCCGTGCGGTGGCGCGAGGGGGCGACCCCTGGCCTGTTCTGGCTCGGCGGCTTCAAGTCCGACATGAAGGGCACCAAGGCCGAGGCGCTCGATCAATGGGCGCGGGACCATGGCCGGGCTATGACGCGTTTCGACTATTCCGGCCACGGCGAATCGGGAGGAACCTTCACCGACGGTACCATCGGCCGCTGGCTCGAAGAGAGCGTGGCTGTGTTCGATGCCTTCTGCCGTGGGCCGCAAGTGGTTATCGGCTCGTCCATGGGCGGCTGGCTGGCACTGCTGCTGGCGCAGGAAACCGTGCGGCGCACGCAGCCAGGCCCAAGCATCGCCTCCCTCGTGCTGGTGGCGCCGGCGGTCGATTTCACGGAAGAGCTGATGTGGAAGCGCTTCCCGCCCGAGGTCAAGCGCGAGATCGAGCAAACCGGGGTGTGGGCGCGGCCATCGCAATATTCCGAGGAGCCTTATCCGATTACCCGTGGCCTGATCGAAGAGGGACGCCGGCACCTCCTGCTCGGCGGCATGATCGAGACTCGCTGTCCCGTCCGCATTCTCCAGGGGGTGCAGGATCCCGACGTGCCGTGGCAGCATGCGGTCGAGCTCACGGCGCGCTTCGCGCAGGACGACGTCGTGCTTACGCTGGTGAAGGACGGCGACCACCGCCTGTCGCGTCCCGAGGACATCGAGCGGCTGATCGCGGCAGTGGCGGAGTTTTGATGACGCCAATGCTTTCCGGACTCGGTGGCTGGCGGTCGACCGCGCCGAAGTCGACGCGCTCGTCGAGTTGGGAAGTCATAACCAGCCCACCTCGGGTGAGTGCAGATCGGTAGGGCTCCGCGGGACGCCCGTGCGGTCCACCTAGCCGTGCCTCGCACGACTGTCGGACGGGACCTGTGCGCGGTCGGACATGCCGTAGTCCCTGATCACGCCGGCAATTCGTAGTCGATAATCGGAGAATACTCGTGCTCGCCCGATTTCCTGCGCGGCACGATGCGCTTCGAGATTTCTCCACGCGTTCACCGCCGCTTCGTCACGAAAGAATGAGAGCGAGAGCATCTTGCCGGGCTCATAAAGGCTCTCGAACCGTTCGATGGAGATGAAGCCGTCAATGGTATCCAACAATGGGCGCAGCTCAGCGGCCAAATCGAGATATTGCTGCTTGTGTCCAGGCTTCGGCCAAACCTCGAAGATGACGGCGATCATTTGAAACACTCCTTCGGATGCTGAGCTCTCGTTGGCGTGCGTCAGCTCGACAGACACGGCGGCTCACGTCACCGGCTTCAGAAACGTGCGTTCCTCACTCAAGATGAAGCGTTGCTCTTGCGCAAACCGAAAATTGGCGGCGCCTTCGGAATCGGCCTTAAGCCGCGTGCGGTAGGCTTCATAGGCGGCGAGGCTGTCGAACGAGATCAGCCCGTAGGCGATGTTGTTGGTGCCTTCGTGCGGCATCCAATAGCCGAGGAGATTCCCGCCGCATTTCGGAATGATGGTGAGCCAGCGGCGCGCATACTTTTCGAAAGCATCGCATTGGAATGGGTCGAGTTGATAGCGGATGAAGACGGTGATGGTCATGGCAACCTCCGTGATCGCTTCCCATCGTGTCGCATTTTTCAGCAGGCATGCTCCGAATATCATCGAACTATGCAAGGAAATCCGATTTGACTGCCGCGGTCGCGCACACCACAGAGTCGCAGCCCGTTGGCGGGATGGTAGTCCCGAACTCTTACGTGGACACACTCGATTGGGGGCGGGCGAGATGGTTACCCGCTTGGTAGAGCGCGCGCAGGCCCTCGCGATACGTCGGATAACGCAGTTTCACGCCGAGTACGGTCTTGAGCTTCTCGTTGCGCGCCCGGATGCAGCCGTCGTAGAAGCTCAGCGCCAAAGGCGACAGCAGCTGGCGGGCCTCCGCATAGGGGATTTCGGGCGGCGGATCGATCCCCAGAAGCCCGGCCGCGAATGCGATAGGATCGCTCGGCGGCGCCGGCTCGTCGTCCACGATATTGAACACGCCGTCGGCACGCCGCGCGAAGGCCGCGTCGATTGCCTGCGCGATGTCGTGGACGTGAATTCGGTTCGACACATGGCCCGCCTTGGCGATCCGATGTACCGTGCCGCGCAGGAGCCTCACCAGCGCGTTCCGTCCCGGACCATAAATGCCGCCGAGGCGGAAGATTGCGACCGGCAGGTTCCGTCGCGCTCCGAGCGTTTGCCAGGCCGCCTCCGCATCGATGCGCACCCGAGCGCGGCCGGCGGCCGCGGCAACGGCCGGGGCGGTCTCGCTGATCCAGCTACCGCCACTGTCACCGTAGACACCGATAGTCGATAGGTAGACCACGGATCGAAGCCGCGGCGCCCGTGCGACCGCGTCTGCGAAGGCCGCGAGCACGGGATCGCGGCCTTCGTCCGGTGCAGCCGATATGAGCAGCGCATCGGCCTGCGAAATCGCGACGGCGAGCTCGTGCGACGTCGCATCGAACGGGAGTATCTCGACCGCGCGGTCGCCGAGGCGCTGCTGGCCGGGCGGCGGTACCGGTTCTGCGCGCCGGGTCGTTCCGACGAAGCGATCGAAGCGCGCGCCGAATGCGCTGACATGATACCGGGCGCAATAGCCCATTCCGAGACAAACGAGCGTAGGCATCAAGCCGCTGTCGCCGCGAGCGCTGCCGTCCATTCGTCTTCGACCAGCGGCTCGCTCTCCCGCGACCGCCATCCTGCGGCCAGCGCGGCGAGGCGTCCCGGCGGGACCAGGCGGCTCAACGCCCACACTGCGGCGCCGCGTACCAGCGGCGATGGGTCGGCCAGCAAGCCCAGCGCCTCGGCAGCCAGCGTCGCATCACCCGAGTTGCCGATCGCCATCAGCACGTTGCGCACGAAGCGATCGCGGCCGGTGCGCTTGACGGGCGACTTCGCAAACAGCTTTCGAAACGCTGCGTCGTCAAGACGTGCAAGCTCGGCAAGGCGCGGGGCCTTGAGCTCGTCACGTGCCGCCAGCCTCATCTCGTGGCCGGCTTGCGCGAACTTGTTCCACGGGCAGACCGCCAGGCAATCGTCGCAGCCGTAGATGCGGTTGCCGATTGCGGCGCGCAGCTCGCGGGGGATCGGTCCCTTGTGCTCGATGGTGAGATAGGAGATGCAGCGGCGCGCATCGAGTCGATAGGGTGCGGGAAACGCCGCCGTCGGGCAGACATCGAGGCAGGCGCGGCAGCTGCCGCAGTGATCCACTTCCGGTGCGTCCGGCGGCAGCTCGAGCGTGGTGAAGATCGCGCCCAGGAACAACCACGATCCGAATTGGCGCGAGACCAGGTTCGTGTGCTTGCCCTGCCAGCCCAGGCCGGCGGCGGCGGCAAGCGGCTTCTCCATCACCGCGGCGGTGTCGACGAAGACCTTCACATCGCCGCCGGCCTGCGCCGTCAGCCAACGCGCCACGGCCTTGAGCCGGGGCTTGATGATGTCGTGGTAGTCGTCGGCCTGCGCATAGACCGAGATCGCGGCCCGGTCGCGCCTGCGCAGGATTGCCAGCGGGTCGCCGCCTGCGTCGTCCTCTCGGCCGTCGTTTTGGCGGCGGTCTTGGCTGTAATTGAGCCCGAGCATGATGACGGAGCGCACCTGCGGCCACAGCACGCGGGGGTCGCCGCGTCGCGCCGCGGTTGCTTCCATCCAATCCATGTCGCCATGGGCGCCCTCGGCCAGGAACTGCTGCAGCCGTTCCGGCGCTTGCGGGATCGCATCCGGCCGCGTGACGCCGACGGTGTCGAAGCCGTGGTCGCGCGCGGCGCGCACAAGCGCGGCTTTCAGCGCGGCCGGATCGCTCAGAAGTCGAGGTCGGCGTAAGTCTCCGACGGCGGGATGCCGGCCAGCGTCTCGGCCAGGATCGGACGAAACGAGGGTCGCGACTTCACCCGCGCGTACCAAGTCTTCGCGGCCTCGTCTTCGTTCCATGGCACGTCGCCCAGATAATCGACCGCCGACAGGTGCGCGGCCGCGGCGAGATCGGCATAACTCATCCGCCCCCCGGCAAGCCAATCGCGCGTGCGCACCAGCCAGCCGATATAGGCCAAATGATAGCGCATGTTGTGTCGCGCCGCACGGATCGCCTCGGTATCCGGCGATCCGCCGCCGGCACTCGCGGGCATTTGGCGCTTGTACAAGCGCTCCATCGTGAGCGGCCCGCTGACCTCGGCGAAGAACTTGTCGTTGAACCAGCTCGCGAGGCGGCGCACTTCGACCCGCGGCCCGGACTCGCGCGGCAACAGGCGCTGCTCGCCAAGCTCGACGCCGCGCGTTTCGTCGAGGTATTCGGCAATCACCGCTGCGCCCGGTACCGCCGGATGGCCTTCCTCTACCAGCACCGGGGTCGTACAGGCGGCGTTGAGAATGAGGAACTCCTGCCGGCGCTCCCACACCCGCTCCTCGACCATCCGCACATCGATGCCGCATTCGCCGAGCGCCAGACGGACGAAGCGCGAGTGAGGGCAGAACGGGTGATGAAACAACGTCAGCATGCGGCCTTAACGATTGCGGCGATCTCGCGGCGCGCGACCCCTGCGGGGCGGTCACGTTGGGTGGCGCCGGACCCTTTGGATAGCGGCCGGGAGCAACCTGTGCAATGTTCGCCCTTCCCCGTTGCTCCGGGGTTAATGATGCGGGAAAAGCGCATTTCCCGGACCTCCCGCGCCCGATGCTGCCCAGCGCCTTCCTCTGTCTCCCCGCGGAGCCCTCATGTCATTCGACCTCTTCAAGGCGTTCGTCCTCGGCGTGGTGGAGGGTCTCACCGAGTTCTTGCCGGTGTCCTCGACCGGGCATCTGCTCCTGATCGAGCACTTCTTCGGTTTCGACGATGATGCCTTCGGCAAGACCTTCGTGGTCCTGATCCAGCTCGGCGCGATCCTGGCCATCCTGTCGATTTATTTCGGACGGCTCTGGCATATCGCCATGGGCATGTTCAGCGATCCCGCGGCCCGCCGCTTCGTGATCGGCGTGCTGATCGCGTTCCTGCCGGCGGCGATCATCGGCGCGGCCGCGCATGGCTTCATCAAGGGAGTGCTGTTCAACGTCTGGATCGTCTGCTTCACGCTGATCGTCGGCGGTGCGATCCTGCTGTGGGTCGATCACATGGATCTCGATACGCGCTATCATGACGCCACGCGCTTTTCGCTGCCTATGTATCTCATCATCGGCGTGGCGCAGTGCCTGGCGATGATCCCCGGCGTGTCGCGCTCGGGCACCACCATCGTGTCGGCCATGCTGCTCGGCGCCGACAAGCGCGCGGCGGCGGACTTCTCGTTCTTCCTCGCCATTCCGACCATGGCGGGGGCCTTCACCTACGATCTCTACAAGAGTCACTCGCTCTTGACCGTCGACAATACCGTGCTGGTCGCGATTGGTTTTGCGACGTCGTTCGTCTGCGCCTGGATCGTGGTGCGAACTTTTCTCGACTACGTGACGCGTCACGGGTTTGCGCTGTTTGCCTGGTGGCGCGTCATCGTCGGATCGCTCGGGCTGATTGCGCTGGCGCTGGGATACTGAGCAGAGGACGCAGGACGGGGGATGGGCGCGAATTACTGATTGCCGACCACTGTCCCCTGAAACTGGCCGAACTTGCGGAACCGCCACAGATACGAGGGCACGATCGTGGCCATGGCGATCGGCTCGATGCCGAGCGCTTCCAGCGTGCGCCCCTCGCCTTTCGCCGGCTCCGAGACGACGGCGTCGCGCTTGAGGAGCTCGACCTGGTCGGTGGTCACCAGAGGCTTGGGCATGAGCTGGAGGAAGGCCGCCTGGAACTTGGCGAGCGCGAACGGGAGCGGCACCAGCAGGCGCCGGCGCTCGATGGTCGCGAGCATGAACTCCATCAGCTCCTTGAAGCTGCGCACTTCAGGGCCGCCCAGCTCGTAGATTCGACCGTCCTCGGCGCTGCCTTCGATCGCGGCAACGACGGCGCTCGCGACGTCGCCGGCGAAGACCGGCTGGAACCGGGTATGGCCACCGCCGACGAGCGGGAGGACAGGCGAAAAGCGGGCAATGGCGGCAAACTTGTTGAAGAAGTCGTCTTCGGGTCCGAACAGAACCGAGGGTCGCAGGATCACCGCCGACGGCACGGCCGCGAGCACCAGTTGCTCGCCGGCGGCCTTCGAGCGGGCGTAGTGCGACGGGGATTGTTCGTCGGCGCCGATCGCCGACACGTGGATCATGCGCGCGCCGAAGGCCGCCGCCGCGAGCGCGACCGCCTCGGCACCGAAGGCTTGCACCGCATCGAATTTCTGCCGTCCGCGCTCGAACAGGATGCCGACCAGATTGATCACCACGTCGGCATCGCGCGCGGCGGCCTCGACCGAAGCCGGGTAGCGCAGATTAGCCTGCACGGCATGGATTTGGCCGACCTGGCCGAGCGGCTGCAGATAGCCGGCGAGCTCGGGGCGCCGGACGGCGACACGAATGCGGTAGCCGAGCTTGGCCAGCGCGCGCACGACGTGGCGGCCGAGAAAGCCCGAGCCGCCGAACACGGTGACGAGCGTTTCGAGGGGAATGGCGGTCATGGTCAGGTCCGGTCGATCGCCGAATACAGGATCGGTTTGCTGCTGTACAGGGGCCGCTGATGCCCGTCCGACAGGCTAAAACAGCGATGCAATCACCCATTTGACAACCCTGAGCCTGCTCCGTACCTATCGCCGCAAAGCCCAGGTGGCGGAATTGGTAGACGCACTAGTTTCAGGTACTAGCGCCGCGAGGCGTGGAGGTTCGAGTCCTCTCCTGGGCACCAGCTTCGCACCATCGCTGGTCCGCGAGCCGTCATGACCATCCGCTTGCATCGCGGCGACCTGCCGGATCTTTCGCGCTACGGCGGAGGTGCGATCGCCATCGACACCGAGACCATGGGTCTTGATCCGCACCGCGATCGGCTGTGCGTGGTGCAGCTCTCGCCGGGCGACGGTTCCGCCGACGTGGTCCAGATCCCACCAGGGGGAAGCGGAGCCCCGAATCTGACGAAACTTCTCGCCGACGGCGCCATTCTCAAGATTTTTCATTTTGCCCGCTTCGATCTCGGCGTCCTGCAGCAGCGCCTGGGCATCATGCCTGCCCCGGTCTATTGCACCAAGATCGCCTCGCGGCTCGCGCGCACCTATACCGACAAGCACGGTCTCAAGGACCTCGTGCGTGAAGTGCTGGGCGTCGACTTGTCGAAGCAGCAGCAGCTCTCCGATTGGGGCGCCGAGGCGCTCACCGATGCGCAGGTCGCCTACGCGGCCGCCGATGTGCTGCACCTGCATGCCCTGAAGGAGAAGCTCGACGCGATGCTCGTCCGTGAGGGGCGCGCGGAGCTCGCGGCGGCCTGCTTTCGCTTCCTGCCCGACCGGGCACGGCTCGACCTCGGCGGCTGGGCCGCCGAGGATATTTTTGCCCACTCCTAGGGCTTGCGGACAGCTCGGGGCAGTCGTGGGATGTAGCTGTTACCCCTCGGCGGTATCCCTTTAGGCGGCGCGTTTTTCCCCGGCTTTTTTTCTGCCTTATTCTGCTCGGTGCTGCCGTGGCCGGGCCATATTTGGGAGCCACTATCGCGCACCAAAGGGGATAGTATCGAGTGGGGACCGCCTGATTCTCGTACGGGCGGATGGGGCTCGGGGATGGACTCTTTGACGGCTGCGTCCGACGTCAAGCAGCGAGGGCAGCGCCCCTTGCCGCGATTTGGCCGCGATGGCGACCGCGCATTCCGCGCCGCCGTGCGCCACAGCCGCTATGTTCGCATCCTGCGGGTGGCGGTCCCGGTCAGTGTGGCTGTCGCCGTGGCCGGAGGCGTCGTGTTTACGGCCGTGGTCAAGCCGTTGAGCATGCTTTCGGGGGTGCCCGTCGACATCGGATCGCTGGTGGTATCCGGCACCAAGATCCTGATGCAGCAGCCCCGCCTCGCCGGATTCACCCGCGACAACCGGCGCTACGACATGGTTGCCCAGGCCGCAGCTCAGGATCTGACCAAACCCGATGTGGTCGAACTGCACGGCATCCAGGCGACGATGGAAATGAAAGACAAGGTCGTCTTCGAGACAACGGCGAAGACCGGGTTTTACAACAGCAAGACGGAACAGCTCACGCTGAGCCAGGACATCGTGGTGACGTCGTCGAGCGGCTACCAGGCCTTCCTCAGCGAGGCGGTAGTGGACGTTCGCGCCAGCAAGGTCGTGTCCGACAAGCCGGTGCAGGTGAAGACGGCAACCTGGACCATCAACGCCAACCGGATGGAGGTTAACGACGCCGGCGACCTCATGCGCTTCGACCGTGGCGTATATGTCAGCCTGCTGCTGGACGGGCCCGTGCCCATCGCCCAGGCCCCCGTCGCTCAGGCCCAGGTCCGCAGCAAATGAGTGCGCAGCAAATGAGTGCGTGGCCAAGGCGCTGGCGAGAGCTTGTCGCCGTGACGGCGATTGCCGCCGCGCTCTGCGGGCCCGACGCCAGTGCGCAGAAAAATCAGGGTCCGCCCAACGCGCTGCAGGGTTTCTCGCAGAACCGCGAAGAGCCCGTGAAGATCCGGGCGGCCGCGTTGGAAGTTCGCGAGAAGGAGAAGGTGGCGACCTTCACCGGCGACGTGCACGTCGTGCAAGGCGACACCGAAATGCGCTGCAAGGTCCTCACCGTCTTCTACGAAGAGGAAACCGGGACGCGCACTGTCAAGGCCGCCGATCCCGGCCCTGGGGGCGACAAGCAAATCCGCCGGATCGAGGCCAAAGGCAGCGTCGTCGTGACCCAGAAGGATCAAACCGCAACCGGGGACGCCGCCAACTTCAACATGCGCGAGAACACGGTGATGCTCAGCGGCAACGTCGTGGTGACGCGGGGCGCGGACGTCCTGCGGGGCCAGCGGCTGGTCGTCGATCTCACCAGCGGCGTGTCGAAGATGGACCAGGGCCGGGTCGAGGCCCTGATTCAATCGGGTTCGCGACCTCCCGCCGAGAAGCCTCCCGCCGAGAAGAAGTGACCCTCAGTCGGCCCGTAGGCTCTCATTTGTGACGGAGAGGGCGCGGCTTTCGCTGCGATAATCCGGAGACCTGCAGAATCCCTTGATCGGCAGCCTCGGGACCGCGATCATGTCGTGGGGTTGACAAGCCGGTGCGGCCCATTCCTATCGGCGGTGTTTTTTCGGCACCGACGGCTCAGCTGAACCCGCGGCTTCGAGGACAGAGGCGTGCTCAACATCCTCGCGTTGTTCCGACACCGTCGCGCGCCCCGACGCCGACCGGCAGGGGCTAACGGCGGCTGGGGGGAGATGGACCTGAGCTCGCTGGGCGGGCCGATGTCGGCTGACGGCGGCAAGGCCGCAAAGCCATCACCCACGCGTCCGCGCGGCCAAGCGGCGGCAGCCCGCCGGGACGCTGCGCAGGGCTACTTGGCCGCCCATAGCCTTGAGAAGACCTATGGCGGACGCAGAGTGGTCAGCGGGGTGAGCCTCTACGTGCGGCGCGGCGAGGCGGTCGGCCTGCTGGGGCCGAACGGCGCCGGCAAGACCACGGCGTTCTACATGATCACCGGACTGGTCAAGGCCGAGCGCGGCCAGATCGAGCTTGATGGATATGACGTCACCCATCTGCCGATGTACCAGCGCGCGCGGCTCGGAATTGGCTATCTGCCGCAGGAAGCCTCGATCTTCCGCGGCCTCAATGTCGAGGACAATATCCGCGCAGTGCTCGAAGTGGTGGAGCCCGACCGCCGGCGCCGGGAAGCCGATCTCAATTCGCTGCTCGATGAGTTCGAGATCACGCGGCATCGCAAGACGCCGTCGATTGCGCTGTCGGGTGGAGAGCGCCGCCGGGTCGAGATCGCCCGCGCACTCGCGAGCCGGCCAAACTACATGCTGCTGGACGAGCCGTTCGCCGGCATCGATCCCAAAGCGGTGGTCGAAATCCAGCGCTTGGTGCGGCGTCTGACCAACCGCGGCATCGGCGTGCTCATTACAGACCACAATGTCCGCGAAACGCTCGACCTTACCGACCGTTCCTACATCATCTACTCCGGCCAGGTCCTGATGGAGGGCCGCAAGGACGACATTGTGAACGATCCCGAGGTCCGGCGCCTCTATCTCGGCGAGGACTTCCGAATCTAGAGCATGATCCGGAAAAAGCCTGCCCCGGACTTGATCAGGGTTGGTACCGGTTTTCCGAAAAGATCATGCTCAAACAAGAAGCTAGAGCGTGATTGCGACTCAACCTAGAGCAATCACGCTCTAGGGGTTTTCCCCGCTATTGTCGGCCGCTTGCCCCCGCCCCGCTGCAGTGCACAGAGGCGGTGTACACCGGGCCAAGAACCGGATAAGCAAAAATCGGACCAGTTGATATGGCGTGCCGTCGGGCCGGGGTGACGCCGGTCGGCCGCACCCAAGCCGGCCTCGGCCGGGTTGGGATTGTGACCGCCGATCCGGGTTTGCCCGAGATCGGAAAAGCGCGCCCAGTGGGGAGTTACGGCGGGTAAATGGCGCTCACCCAGAGACTCGAAATACGGCAGAGCCATGCGCTCGTGATGACGCCGCAGCTGATGCAGGCCATCAAGCTGCTGCAGCTGTCCAATCTCGACCTCGCCGCCTATGTGGAGGGAGAACTCGAGCGCAATCCGCTACTGGAGCGAACTGGCGAAGGGGACGCGGACGCGCCGGCGGCCGAGCGCGAAGCCTCATCTGCTGCGGACGGCGCTGCTGCCGACTGGGCAGCCGGCGGCCGGGTTCGACAGGACGGCGCAACCCCGGAGCGGCCCGCCGCCGACCTCGACGATATTCCTCCCGCCGATTCCGATGCCGCAGCATCGCGCTCGAACGGCGAGGCGTCGGCGGGCTATTCCGAATGGGCCGGAGTCGGAGCCGGCGGTCGCGAGAACGGCGACTACAATCTCGAGGCCTTCGTTTCCGTCGAGACGACGCTGGCCGATCATCTCGCCGAGCAACTCGCGCTCGCGGTGGTCGATCCCGCGCGACGAATGATCGGACAATATCTCATCGATCTCGTCGATGAAGCCGGCTACCTCGGCGGCGATCTGGCGCTGGTCGGCGAGAAGCTGGTCGCACCGGCGGCCGAGATCGAGGCCGTGCTGGCCACCCTGCAGGGGTTCGACCCACCCGGTGTGTGCGCGCGCAATCTCACTGAATGCCTCGCCATCCAGCTCAAGGAGCGCAACCGCTTCGATCCCGCGATGCAGGCGCTGGTGGCTCATCTGGATCTGCTTGCCAAGCGCGATCTTGCCGCCTTGCGCCGTCTCTGCGGCGTAGGCGAGGAGGACTTGGCGGACATGATCGCCGAAATTCGCCAGCTCAACCCCAAGCCCGGCCTCGCCTTCGGATCCACTTTGGTGCAGCCGATCGTACCGGACGTGTTCGTGCGCCCGGCGCCGGACGGCGGCTTCGTCATCGAGCTCAATTCCGATACTCTGCCCAAGGTGCTGGTCAACCAGAGCTACCATGCCGAAGTCGCCAAGACCGCTAAGAACGAGAAGGACAAAACCTACCTCGCCGACTGCCTGCAGACCGCGACCTGGCTCATTCGCGCACTCGACCAGCGCGCCAAGACCATCCTGAAAGTGTCGACCGAGATCGTGCGCCAGCAGGACGCCTTCTTCGCCCATGGCGTCCAGCACCTGCGCCCGCTCAATCTCAAGACCATCGCCGATGCGATCGACATGCACGAATTGACCGTCTCGCGCGTCACCGCCAACAAGTACATGGCGACCAACCGCGGCATCTTCGAGCTCAAGTATTTTTTCACCTCGGCGATCGCCGCCGCCAACGGAGGGGAAGCCCATTCGGCGGAAGCGGTGCGCCATCGGATCAGGCAATTGATCGACGCGGAAAGGCCCGAGCAGGTGCTGTCCGACGATTCGATCGTGGAAAAGCTGCGCGAGGCGGGAATTGACATCGCCCGACGAACTGTCGCCAAGTACCGCGAGGCGATGCGGATTGCCTCGTCGGTGCAGCGGCGACGGGAGAAGCAGACGTCCGCGGGCGCGGCCTCGTGACGCACGCTCCGCCTCATGGTGTTGACGCGCTTTCGGCGGCGAACCAAGCTCCATTTCACGGGAAAGGCGCGTTACCCCGCACGCGCGGCATAGGCCGGTTGCGGGCACGGCCAGGATCGTCGACCAGCGGTCATCGGAGGTCGATCATGCCATTTCGTATCTCTGGCAAGAACATCGACGTCGGCGAGGCACTGCGCACGCGCATCAATGCGCGCGTCGCGGAAGCCGCTGCCAAGTATTTCGACGGCGGGTTTTCGGGGCACGTCACCATCGGCAGGGAGGGGTTCGGTTTCCGCACCGAGTGCGTGGTGCATCTCGATTCGGGCATTGTGCTCGAAGCCGACGCGCTTGCGGCCGATGCCTATGCCAGCGCCGATCAAGCCGCGCTTCGGCTTGAAAAGCGGTTGCGCCGTTACAAGCATCGACTTAAGGATCATCAGGTAGCGCGTGTCGATGGCCATGCGCGCGAGCGCCGAGCGCTCGAGCGCGGCGAGATCGATGCGCCGAGCTATGTCATTGCCGCGCCGGCGCACGACAGCGAGGAGGAAGAGGCAACCGAGTGGAGCCCCGTCATCATCGCCGAATCGACCACGGCCCTGAGACGCCTCTCGGTCAGCGAAGCCGTCATGGAACTCGACATGACGGGCGTGCCGGTTATCGTCTTCCGGCACGCTGGACATGGCCGCGTCAATCTGGTTTACCGCCGCGCGGACGGTCACATCGGCTGGATCGATCCCCCGACGGTCGAAAAGGACGCCCATTGACGGGCAACCACCGGGTACCTATGGTCCGCGGCCTTTGCGAGGCCGGGCCCTTCTGAGCTCCCCGAGTACTGGAAAACATCCATGCTGCTCACCGATCTCGTCGCGCCCAATGCCATCATTCCGGCGCTGAAGGTCAACAGCAAGAAGCAGATCCTGCAGGAACTGGCGGCCAAGGCCGCCGAGCTCTGCGGCCAGAGCGAGCGCACGATCCTGGAGATCTTGCAGCAGCGCGAGAAGCTTGGTTCGACTGGCGTCGGCAACGGCATCGCCATTCCGCACGGCAAGCTGCCCAAGCTCAACAAGCTGTTCGGATTGTTTGCACGCCTCGAACGACCGGTCGACTTCGAGGCGCTCGACGGCCAGCCCGTCGATCTGGTGTTTCTGCTGCTTGCGCCCGAAGCTGCCGGCGCCGACCATCTCAAGGCGCTGGCGCGTGTCGCGCGGCTTCTGCGCGACGCCGATGTCGCCCGCAAATTGCGCGACTCGCGCGACGCCGAAGCGCTCTATGCCGTGCTGGCGATGCCGTCCGCAAGTGCCGCCTGACGGCCGACGGAAGGCCGATCACAGAAGACGGACGAGATATCTGTCGTCCGTCGTCCGTTGCCGCTCAATGCAGGCTGACGGTTTCGATCTGGTGGTGCGCGGCGTCCGCCACTGCCGCTTCACGGCTGTCGGTGAGCAGGATCGGCGTGCCGTCCGCCGCATGCAGAACGAACACGCGGTGACCCGGCGGGAGCAGCGGCGCCTCGGCACACAGAAACGCAACCTCCTCCGAGCGGATCGCCCTGATATAGGCCAAGCGATTCTGGCCCAGGGCCGCCAATGTCTCGGGCGACATCGCCGCGCGCTGCATTGCTGACGGATCGAACATGACACCAGCTCCTCGCGCCTGATCGCGCGGGGAGCAATATCGTCGAGTTCGAGAACTTTGGCTGTGCTCTGGATCACACAGTGGGGCGCATTGTTGGGGTGCGCGAGCCTGAACCCCTGGAATTGGGCACTTCGACTGTGTCCCAAATCACACAGCCGGAACCCAAATCCATTCCGTCGGGGTGAGGTTGCTTCCGGTGAGTTGCGTCAGTGGACGCTGACGGTCTCGAGCTCCTGGCTCCAGGCATTGGCGATTGCCGCCTCACGGCTGTCGGTCAGCATGATCGGCGTGCCGTCGGCGGCATGCAGGGCATAGAGCAAGGTGCCCGGCGCCAGCTCCGGGGCCTGCGGGAATTGCTTCTGCACGTCCTCGGAGCGGATCATCTTCACGTAGGCGATCTTGCCGCCGCCGAGCAGCGCAAGCGCTTCGGGCGAGATCAGGGGGCCCCCGGAGGTGATGTTGTTGTTGGTCATGGCACTCGACTCCTTTCCATTCAACGCGTCGAGCCCTGTTCGGGTTCAATCACTGTCCATGATGCTGATGGTCTTCACGATCCGTTCCAGCTCCGGCCGGGCGAGATCGATCGACAACAGCCCGTTCTTCAAGTCCGCGCCCAGGACCTCTATGCCGTCAGCCAGCACGAACGTGCGCTGGAACTGGCGTGCGGCGATGCCGCGGTGGAGAAACTGGCGCTCCTTGTCGTCCTGCTGCCGCCCGCGGATGACGAGCTGGTTCTCCTCGACTGTCACGTCGAGTTGATCGCGGGTGAACCCCGCGATCGCCAGCGTGATCCGCAGGCGCTCGGGCTGGCCGTTTGCGCGTGCGATCCGCTCGATATTGTAGGGCGGATAGCCGTCGGCGGCCTTGGCGACGCGATCGAGGGCACGCTCGATCTCGTCGAATCCGAGCAGGAAGGGACTGGACAGCGACGGAACTCGGGACATGGTCTCAAAGCCCTCGCAAGCGACTTTGACGGGGCCCTTGCGGCACCCCCTCGGCCGGCTGGCGAACGGAGTTCCGTCCGCCGGCCGGTCCGACCCAATATGGGGATCATGGGTTAACGCCGCAAGAATGCGCGGGTCGGTGGGGTCTGCAGGGCCATGCCGCGCCGCCGCAAGCGGCGCTCGGTCCGCTCCTCGGATTGAGCCGCGGGCGCGGGCACAGTATTGATCCGGCCTCAGACGATTCCTCCAAAGGAGTGCGCCTTGCGAATTGCGGTCATGGGATCGGGCGGGGTCGGCGGATATTTCGGCGCCCGGCTCGTCAAGGGCGGCGCCGACGTTCACTTCATCGCGCGCGGGTCGCATCTCGCCGCCATGCGCGAGCGCGGCCTTGCGGTCGAAGGCGGCCCGGAGGCGATCCACCTGCCCAAGGTCGACGTGACCGACGACCCCAAGACCATCGGCCCGGTCGATATGGTGATGTTCTGCGTCAAGTTGTGGGACACCGAGGCCGCCGCACGCCAGCTCCTGCCGATCATGAAGCCCGAGACCGGGGTCATCTCGTTTCAGAACGGCGTGCAGAAGGACGATATGCTGCGGCCGATCTTCGGCGACAAGGCGCTCATGGGCGGCGTCGCCTATGTCGGGACCAGTATCGGCCGGCCGGGCGTGATCGCTCAGACCGGTCCGCTGCAGCGGCTGGTGTTCGGAGAATACGATGGTCGCCGCTCGGCGCGCCTCGAGGCGTTCTACGAGGCCTGCAAGCGCGGCGGCATCAATGCCGAGATCAGCGACGACGTCCGCCGCTCGATCTGGGAGAAATATGTGGTGCTGGTCGCCATGTCCGGGGCGACCACCGCCATGCGCCGGACCATTGGACCAATTCGCAGCAACCCGCTCACGCGGCAATTCCTGCTCGACCTTGCCAAGGAGGTCGTCGCCGTCGGTCGCGCGCACGGGGTCGCACTGCCTGCGGACTATGCCGAGCAGCGCGTCCCGTTTTTCGACAACTGGCCGCCGGAAATGACGACGTCGATGCACCATGATCTCGAGGGCGGCAGGCCGCTCGAAGTCGGCTGGCTCTCCGGCGGCGTGGTTGACCTGGGTGCGCAGGTCGGAGTGCCGACGCCCATGAACCGCGCCGTGCGCGACGTGCTGATCCTGCATGCGGAGGGTCGTGCCGAGGGGAAGTCCGCGGCTCACTAACTAGTCTCGGCGTGTTCCCTTTCACACTTGAGAGGCAGCGCGCGGTCGATCGCCTCACGCATCCCGCAGTTTGAACAGCTTCATTGCATTGGTGCGCCCGATCTTGCGGCGATCGCCTTCGCTGATCTCCGCCGCGTCGAACCAGTCGGCGGCGTCACTGAAGTCTTCGAACGGGTAGTCGACCGAGAACATCACGCGGTCGGATCCGATCTCGGCAATGGCATCGATCAGGGCGGCCGTACTGAAATGGCCTGACGTGGTGAGATGGAAGTTGGCACGGAAATAATCCGCCACGGGTTTGCGCGCCGCGTATTTGTGCGGCGCCTTCATCCAGTTGTTCCGGTTGTCGATGCGCCATAGATAGTACGGCAGTCCTTCCCCGAGGTGGCCGAGAATGATCTGCAGCCGCGGATACTCGTCGAACAGGCCGCTGCCGATCAGCCGCAAGGCGTGCACGGACGTTTCGGCGGCGAAGGTCCAGGTCGGTCCGATCAGCCAGGAATGGCCTTCGTAAACCGGCGAGCCGCCCGGCAACGGGGGGCGGGGATGCAGATAGAACGGGACATCGAGGCTCTCCACCGCGTGCCAGAACGGACGATACTGCGGCAGATCGTAGTAGATTGCTCGCGCCGGCTCTCCGACCTGCGAGTAGCCGTTGACGAGCGCGCCCTTGAAGCCGAGGTCCTTGGTGCAGCGTTGCAATTCCTGCGTCGCGAGCTCCGGGTCCTGCATCGGCAGCGCAGCGACCCCGACAAAGCGGTCGGGGCGCTTCGCGACCTCGCCCGCGAGCACGTCATTTGCCTGGCGCGCGACCTCCGCGGCGTGCTCGACGCTTGGAATCCCCTGAATGGCCGGTGCATTCAGCGACGCTATCATGATCTCAACACCGGATTCGTCCATCAGGCGCAGGCGCTTGTCCTGGAAGTCCAGGAGCCGGTGTCGCAGCTCGGGCCAGACATGCGCGCCGAATGGTTGCGAGTTGCCGAGCGTCCCCTCGATCGCGAAATGGTCTTCCAGCGTGACTTTGTCCTGCATGTGCTCTCCCGAAACCACGATGATGCACGGGGTCGATATGCGCGCGGCTACTATGCGCGGTTCACACGCTGCTTGTCAGCATCCGTAGCGAGCTGCATCCATGGCTCGATCCCCGCTTTCCGACGGCGCCCAGCGCCATTAGACTTCGCCCATGCAACGCACGCCAGAACCGCCGCGCCTCACCCTGCGAGGGCTTCACAGCGTCGGGGTCGAAGTGCCCATGACCTACGCGCTGGGCACCAGCCGCGGCACCATCACCAAGGCGCCGCTGCTCCTCATCGACCTCACGACCGAGGAGGGCGTCACCGGCCGCTCCTATCTCTGGTGCTATTTTCCAGCCGCGGTCCCGGCGGTCGCGAAAATTCTCGAAGAGGTGGAGCGCGTCGTGAAGGGCGAACGCGTGGCGCCCGGCGATCTCTGGAGCAGACTCGCCGAGCGCTTCGCCCTGATCGGGGTGCAGGGCATCGTGCGCATGGCGATGGCCGGCTTCGACGTGGCGGCGTGGGATGCGCTGGCGATCGCCGCCGGCTTGCCGCTCGCGACGCTCCTCGGCAGCGGGCCGAAGCGCATCCCCGCCTACAATTCCTGCGGTCTCGGTCTGATGACGCCGGACAAAGTGGCGGCCGAGGCGGAAAAACTTCTCGCCGGCGACTTCCGCGCGATCAAGCTCAGGCTTGGCTATCCGACGCTCGAGCACGACCTCGCGGCGTTGCACGCGGTGAAGAAACGGGTCGGCCCGGAGGTCGCGGTGATGGTCGACTACAATCAGGCGCTCAGCCGCGCCCAGGCGCTCGAACGCGGGCGCGCCCTCGATCAGGAGGGCATCTATTGGCTGGAGGAGCCGATCCGCCACGACGACTATGCGGGTTATGCTGTCCTCGTGCGCGAACTCGAGACGCCCATCCAGATCGGGGAGAATTTTTCCGAAAGCGCGAGCATGGCGGTCGCGCTGGCCGCCGGCGCCGCCGATTATGTCATGCCCGACCTCGAGCGTATCGGCGGCGTCACCGGCTGGCTGCGCGCCGCGGCGCTCGCCGCCACTCATCGCATCGAGATGTCATCGCACCTGTTCCCGGAGGTGAGCGCGCACCTGCTTGCGGCGACGCCCACCTGCCATTTCCTCGAATATGTGGATTGGGCGGACAAGATCCTGAATGAGCCGCTCTCGATCGTCGGCGGCTTCGCCGTCGTGCCGGAGCGGCCGGGCAACGGCCTCACGTGGGACGAGAAGGCGGTCGAGAAATATCGGATCACCTGAGCTTCGATCATCCGGCCAAGGGTGCCATCAAATCTTCACCCACCCCGCCGGCGGCTTCTTGCCGGGATGAATGGCGCCGCACTTGCACGTGCGTGCCTTCTCGTCGGCATAGAACGCCTCGTACAGCGGCGGAAGATCCTTCACGAGGTGCTGAACCTTCACCTCGATGCGGTGAACAAGAGCGTGGCACTCGAAGCAATACCATTCGAAGGCGTCGAGCGCGTCGGACCGCGCCGCCTCGACCACCAGGCCGACCGAGCCCTCCTGCGGCCGTTGCGGGCAGTGGCGGACATGCGGCGGCAGGAGGAACACCTCTCCCTCCCGGATCGGGATGTCATAGAACTCGCCGTTGTCGACGACCTTGAGCACCATGTCGCCCTTGAGCTGGTAGAAGAACTCTTCCACCGGATCGTCGTGGTAGTCCGTGCGCTCGTTCGGCCCGCCCACCACCTGCACGGTCATCTCGCCGTCCTCGAACACCTTCTTGTTGCCGACCGGCGGTTTGAGCAGGTGCTGGTGCTCCTTGATCCAGTTCTGAAAATTGAAGGCCTGGAGCCGTCCGGTCGCCATGGTGGTCTCCTCGCGTGAGCGCGCCCGAATGTGGCGCAACGCGGAACGAAGTCAAACGGACATTGCCTGCTATTTGATCAGGGCTGTGACTCTATCCACGATCGGCTTGGGGGTTGCATAGATCTTCATGATCAGCGCCGTGAGATGCTCGCCGTCTTCCGGTTCGAGGTCGAGTTTCGATTTCTTGGCATCGGCGATGAAATCCGCGTCCTTCATGGTGGCATTGAAAGCGTCGCGCAGCATCTTCAGCCGGTTCGCCGGCAGGTCGGGCGGCGCCACGAACGGACGCCCGATGCCCTGGCCGGCATAGAGAAATTCGATCGCTTGCTTCTGCTCGCCGCCGCGCGCGAGATCGAGCACGAAGGGAACGCCCTTGAGCTCGGGGTTGGGTTCCGCGCCGCCTTGAAACAGGATCGAGATCTGCTTCGTTGCAATCCAATCGGGCCGCCGGATCTTGATGCTGTCGAGGCTTTCGCAGATGCCTTCGACCTCGCCGCGTTCCATCGCCAGAAAGACATCGGACGAAGCCGGAAACCCGCCCACGAGCTTGAACTTCATGCCGAGCAGCTCGCTGAGCACCCTCGGATAGGAGCGGGTGCCGGTGCCGGGGCCGGTGTCGCCCACGATCAATTGCTTGTCGAACAGATCCTGCACGGTTTTCACTTGCGCGGTGTGATAGGCGATGCAGACATTCGTTTCCTTCGCCGGCGTTCCGATCCATGAGAGCTTGGTCGGGTCGAAGCGGGCGCCGGCCGCGCCGGAGAGCGGCCCCAGCGCCGCGTCGCGCGCGATGATGCCGAGCACGGTGCCGTCCTTCGGGGCGATGTTGAAGAGGTAGCTCGCGGCCGTGTAGCTGCCGGCGCCCGGCATGTTCTGCGCGATGACGGTCGGATTGCCGGGCAGGTGCCTGCCGATGTGTCGGCCGACGGTGCGCGCCCACAGGTCGTAGCCGCCGCCCGGCCCGAAGCCGATGATCATTTGCACCGACTTGCCGGCAAGTGCATCGGGTTGCGCGGCAACCGGCGCCGCCATCGCGAGCATCAGCGACAAGACGATCGCGCCCATGGGCAGCTCCGGTCGTTGCGGTCGCATGCTGTTCCTCGCGCGGTGGCGGGTCCGCGTCTGCATCCGCATTCTACGAGTTGCAGAACTTCAAGCATAGCGGCCGGCGAGGTGGTCCGAGGCGCGGCCGGGATGGTGGGACGTGCTGGCCTGCCGGGAGGAACTCGACGCCCTGCTCGAGGTGGCTATCGCCCGCCGGACGCCGCCGATCTATCATGGTCGGCGCATTTCCAAACGACCTTGGTTTGGAGTTGCGGATGGCAAGGTTCTGGCGGGGAAGGCACGATCCGAGCATGCGCCGCTTCGTTTTCGCAGTGCTGTGTCTTACGGCCGCTTGCGGCTCGCTGCCGGCGACCGCGCGGGTCGAGCGCGTCGAGGTCGTGAGCCGCCAGGCATTCGCCGATGGTGTCGAGTTCGGTCATGCCGGCGGCTATGAGAAGCTGCGCGGTCGCGCCTTCTTCACGCTCGATCCGGACGCTGCCGCGAACGCGGCCATTGCCGACCTCAAGCTCGCGCCCCGCAATGATCGGGGGTTGGTCGAATTCAGCGCCGAATTCCTGGTGCTGCGCCCGACGGACGCCACGCGCCGTAACGGCACGCTGCTGTACGAGGTGAACAACCGCGGCAATATCGGCATTCTCCACCAGATCAACGAAGCGTCGTTCAGCAACGATCCAACGACGGCCGTGCATGCCGGCAACGGGTTCTTGTTTCGGCAGGGCTTTACGCTCGTATGGTCGGCATGGGCGGCGGACGTCGCCGCGACGCCGGGCGACAACCGGCTGGTGCTGCGTGCGCCGGTCCCCACCGCGGACGGTGCGCCGATTACCGGGAAGGTCGCCTACGAGCTGATCGTCGACACGCCGCGCGGCCACCGCTCGCTTCACCGGCAACTTCGGCACCGCGTATCCGTCCGCCAGCGCCGGCGCGCCCGATGCCGTTCTCACCGAGCGGGATCGGCCGGACGGCGAGCGCCGGCCGATCCCGCGTGCTGTGTGGTCGTTCGTCGCGCCGACGGGCGGCGCAGCGGCGACCGAGCTCACGCTCGCCGGCGGATTCAAGCCCGGGCGCATCTACGAGCTCGTCTATACGGCACGCGACCCGATCGTCGTCGGCGTCGGAATGGCGGGGATCCGCGATCTTCTGTCCTACCTGCGGGGGAAGGCGCTCGCGGACGTGCCGGCGCCGCAGCGGAGCCTGATCTTCGGCATTTCGCAGTCCGGCCGCTTGATCCAGACCATGCTGCTGCGGGGTCTGCACGTGGACGAGGACGGCAGGCCCGTGTTCGACGGCGCCTTCATCCACGTCGCCGGCGGCGGCAAGGGCGGCTTCGACTATCGCTTCGCCATGCCGACGCGGCATTTCAGCATGCTCGAGGATCACGTCTATCCGACCGACTTCTTTCCGTTCGCGACCGCGACCGCGCGCGACCCGGTGACGGGCGCCGAAGGCTCGGTTCTCGATCGTGCACGCGCGCTCGGCGCCGTCCCGAAGCTGTTCTACGTGAACAGCTCGTCGGAATACTGGAACCGCGCCGCTTCCCTCATCGCCACCGATCCGGCCGGCGAGCGCGACCTGCCGCCGGTGCCGCAGGCGCGCATCTACCTCATCGCCGGCGCCCAGCACTACGTCGGTGCGCTGCGCGAGCGCGGCATGTTCGCCAACTGCGTCAACGCGCTCAACCATTACCGCGTGATGCGCGCGCTGATGCTGGCCCTCGAGCGCTGGGTCCGCGACGGCGTCGAGCCGCCGCCGAGCACCTATCCGCGCATCGCTGACGGCACCCTGGTCTCGGTTGCCGCCTACCGGCAGGCCTTTCCGCGCATTCCCAATTTTCGTCTGCCCGAGCACGCCCTGCGACCGCCGCGGCTCGACCACGGCAGCCGGTTCGAAACCGACCGCATCGCCGACCAGGTGCCGCCGGCCGTCGGCAAGCCGTTCGAGACGCTGGTGCCGAAGCCCGACGCCGACGGGCTCGACCAGGGCGGCATCATGTTGCCGGAAATGCTGGTGCCGCTCGGCACCCGCACCGGGTTCAATACGCGCAACGAAGCCTCCGGCTTCCCGTGGGCGACCGGCCGATGGGATGGCTCGTTCCTGCCGTTCCCGCGCACCGACGCCGAGCGGCAGGCGTCCGGCGACCCGCGCCCGTCGCTTGCAGCGCGCTATGCCGACCGCGCCGCATACGAGGCCAAGGTACGATCGGCCGCCGCCCACGTCGTCGATCAAGGATTTTTGCTGCGAGAGGACGCGGATGCGCTGGTGAGAGACGCGGCCGGCCTCTACGATCGCCTCGCGGCGCGGGACCCCGCCGACCCGAGCTGCCGATACCTGTTCGACCGCTGAAATTCGTCAACGCTGCAGCGTCGCCCAACGCCCCTCTCTCCCGCCGCCAACACCTGGAGGACTTCTTGCCCGTCATGTCCGGAAAGCGTGCCTTCCTCGACCTGCTGAAGCAGGAAGGCGTCGAGATCATGTTCGGCAATCCCGGCACCACCGAATTGCCGCTGATGGATGCGTTCGCGACCGAGAATGAGCTGCGCTACATGCTCGGCCTGCAGGAGGCGGCCGTCATGGCGATGGCGGACGGCTATGCGCAAGCCGCGGGCAGGCTCGCCGTGGTCAATCTCCACGTCACGCCCGGCCTGGGCAATGCCATGGGCATGCTCTACGACGCCCAGAAGGCCGGCTCGCCCATTCTCGTCACCGCCGGCCAGCACGAGCAGAGCTTCAACGCGACCGAGCCCATCCTGTGGGCCGACCTGCCGACCATCGCGCGCCCGCTGGTCAAGTGGTCGTCGGAGGTGCATCGCCTCGCCGATCTGCCGCGGCTCGTGCATCGCGCCGCCAAGACCGCGCTGGCGCCGCCGAGCGGACCGGTGTTCCTGTCGCTGCCCGGCGACATCCTGCGCGCCGATGGCGACATCGATCTGCTCGCTCCTACGCGCGTGGCTCCGCGGCTGCGCGGCGATCGCGCGGCAGTCGACGCTGCCGCCGCCTTGCTCGCGCAGGCCAAGCGTCCGGTGATCATGGCCGGCGACGCGGTGGCGCACAGCCGCGCCCATGCCGAGCTGGTCGAGCTCGCGGAACTTTTGGGCGCGCCCGTCTATACCGAGTTCGTGCCGAGCACGGCGTCGTTTCCCGCCTCGCATCCGCTGTTTCGCGGCTCGATGATCCGGCTTGCGCCCGACGTGCGCAAGGTGCTCGACCAGTACGACGTGCTGTTCTCGGTCGGCGCCGATCTGTTCACGCTGTCGCTGCCGTCCGACGTCGATCCCATGCCGCCGGACATCAAGCTGATCCATCTCGATATCGATCCGTGGGAGCTCGGCAAGAACTATCCGCCCAGCGTCGCCATCCTCGGCGATCCGAAGGGAACGCTGCCCGACATCACTGCCGCCGTGCGCGAACGCATGACCAGCGGGGCGCGCGGCGCGGCCCGCGAGCGGCTCGCCAGCGCAAGCGCTGCGATCGCGGCCGAGCGCGAAGCCCTCAATGCCAAGGCGCGCGCGCTCGCCGGCGCGACGCCGGTGCAGCCGTTGGCGCTCTTGCATGCCATCGGAGCGATGCTTCCGAAGGATGCGGTCGTGATCGAGGAGGCGCTCTCCTCCGCGCCCGGCATCCGGCAGCTCATCCGCAGCGACGATCCGCAGAGCTATTTCGGCTTGCGCGGCGGCGGCATCGGCTGGGGCCTGCCGGCGACGATCGGGGTGAAGCTCGCCTTGCCCGACCGGCCGGTGGTCGGCCTCATCGGCGACGGCAGCGCGATGTACACCTTTCAGGGGCTGTGGACCGCCGCGCACTATCGCATCGACGCCGTCTTCGTGATCCTCAACAACAGCTCCTACCGCATTCTCAAGCAGCGCCTGCATGCCATGCGCGGCCTCGCCGAGCAGGCCGACAGCTATGTCGGCATGGAGCTCGTCGATCCGAAGATCGATTTCGTCGTCCCTCGCGCGTTCGCTCGGCGTCAAGGCGGAGCGGGCGAAGACCGTGCACGAGGCGACGGACCTTCTCGCCCATGGTTTGAAGAACAGCGGCCCGTTGCTGATCGACGTGGAGCTCGACCGCGCCTTCAAGCCGATGTGATGTCGAGGGACGTCAATGCGCCGCGCTTCTTGGCACCAAGTATCCTCAGTCCGCCAATAGGACCAGCCCAGCCGAGCGATGGCGCGCATGATGCCAACCTTGAACTCATGCTTTCGTCCTAACCCGTTTGGGAGTTGCGCCGTAACTAGCGGTCAGCAAGCAGCAATCCAGCCTTGATTGCTGATCCTGCTTACTGATCGCCGGCACGTGCGGCTCGGCGAGATGCTCGATATTTTACAGCGGTCCCCTGTGATCTACCTCACACATGGCGTGCAAGATCGCGCGTAGTCTGGCGTCGCCGGGACAGCAGCGGCTCATCGCCCTGTGCGATCCAGGAAGGCGCGAACCATGTCGTTGAAGATTGTCCGAGCGATCACCGCCATCACCTTGATGGCATTTGTTTCGCCGGCGCTTGGGCAGACCCCGATGCTCGAGGTCAAAACGGCATCCGAGCTTCCGATTTGGAAAACGGTCACGCTGGGGCTGCATCGGAACGTCAATGCCGTCCGTGACGCGCTCGACGCGGCCAAGATCGCCGTTGGCAACTCGGCGGACGAAATTCTCGGCCGGCCCGCGTTCATTTTCGCCGATGAGCGCAGGGAGCTCAATCTTGTCGTGCTCTCTGTCGCTGCACTCGGCTTCGGCGCGGATGGCGGAACGCTCACCGATATTCACGCCCGCGCCGTTCGTCTCGGTTTCGAACTGTGCCCGGAGGAGGTTGGACCGCAATTGCGGTTGCAATATTTGAACCAGCCCGTGGGCGAATTTCTTCACGTGGCAATGAAGCCGCAGCTGACGTACCGAGGCGACCCCGTCGATTTCACCCTCGCGAATGGCGGTGCCGGATTGTCGCTATTGGGTGGCAGCGCGCGTCCCAACCTCGTGATCTCGGCGCGCGCCGCGTTCGTGTTCGTCCGTCCGAGCTCCCTTCAGGTCTCGCGATAACGGCTTCGTCGCGGGACGCCTTCTCACCCCGAATGTGACAAGCGGGTGAACGCGCGCGCAGGAATAGTCTGCCTTCCGACTAAAATGATTTTGGTCGGGAATAAACAGCCGGCACTCCAAGTCTTGGTCCCGTCGGTGCAGGGCGCGCCAGCGCCTCGCGCTTGGACATCCTGAGGGAGAGAGACCATGCTCAACATGACGCGTCGCGACTTCGTCGTGTCCACCGCACTCGCATCCGCGCTCGGGCTCAATGCCCGACTCGTCGTGTCCCCGGCCTTCGCGCAGAAGACGGCGGACCCGGCGCAAGGGTTCGTGACCTACAAGGTCGGCACCGCCGAGGTCACCGCGCTCTATGACGGCATCTGGGAGAAGCCGCACGATCCGGCCTTCATCGCCAATGCCTCGGTCGAAGACGTCAAGGCGGCGATGGTGAAGGCCGGATTGCCGGCCGACTTCGTCTCGATCCCGTTCACCGTGGTCGTCGTCAAGAGCGGCGGCAAGACCATCCTGTGCGACAGCGGCACCGGCGGGCAGGTACAGCCCACTGCCGGCAAGTTGATGGCCAACATGAAGGCAGCCGGCATCGATCCCGCCAGGATCGACACCATTCTCATCTCGCATTGCCACCCCGATCACATTTTCGGGCTGATGGAAAAGGATACCAACAAGGCGGTTTTCCCCAACGCCGAGATCGTGATTTCGGACGTGGAATACAAATTCTGGACCGATCCTGCGGTGATCGACCGGTTGCCCGAGGCGCGAAAAGGATTGGCACGCCGCATCCAGGCCGTGTTTCCCACCTGGAAGAACATTCGCCAGGTGGATGGCGAGCCCGAGGTGGCACCCGGCATCCGCTTCGTCGGCGCGCCCGGTCACACGCCCGGCCACCGCGCGTTTCATCTGGCTTCGGGGTCGAATGAGCTCATGATCTCGAACGACACCGCCTATGTGCCCGCGCTGGTGGCGGCCAATCCGGGCTGGCGCGGTGCCTACGATCAGGATGGGGCGACCGCCGAGGCATCACGCCGCAAGCTGCTCGACCGCGTGATCGCCGACAAGATCATGATCTGCGGCTATCACTTCCCGTTCCCGGGCGCGGGCACCATCGCCAAGGACGGCACCGGCTATGCATTGACAGTGATGAAGAGCTGAGGGTGGAATCCGGTTCGCCCCGCGCCGCGACGGCATGGAGATCGTCATGAAAACATCCGCCCTGTGGCTTGTCCTGCCGCTCGTCGCTGCGTGCGTTGCCCCGCCCGGCGCGCGCGCCATCGACATCGTTACGTTGCGGGATCCGCCGGACCTCGCCTCCGTCCGTGCCAAGATCAAGGCCAAGGATTTCAAAGCTGCGCTCGCGGAGCTGACCCCGATGCTGGAGAAGCATCAGCACGCGGACGTCTACAACCTCATGGGCTTCAGCCTGCGCAAGACGGGAGACTACCAGCAGGCCTACACCTTCTACCGCAAGGCGCTCGAGTTTGACCCCGAGCACAAGGGTGCGCTCGAATATCTGGGCGAGCTCTATGTCGAAACCGGGCAGATCGACAAGGCGCGAGAGAACGTCGCGCTGCTCAAGAAGTTGTGCCCCAGCGGGTGCGAGGAGCTTGCCGACCTCGAACAGGCGATCGCCGGCGCCTCGCCCAAGGTCAATTGAGCCGGCAATGTCGTCACCCCTGATGGAGGCGGCGGCCCTGGGCGGCCGCCTCCTGCTTGCAGCGATCTTCCTGCACGAGGCCTGGAGCAAGCTCATGGGCTATGCCGGGGCGCTCGCCTACATGCATGCGTTCGGCGTGCCGGGACAGCTCCTGCCGCTTGCAATTGCGGTGGAAGCGGGTTGCGGGCTCTTGATCCTGGTCGGCTATCACACCCGCGCCGCCGCGTTGATGCTCGCCGCCTTCTGCCTGGCCGCCGCCGTCTTGTTCCACACCAGGTTCGGTGATCGCAACCAGCTCCTCCATTTCGAGAAGGACCTGGCGATTGCCGGCGGGCTGCTCGTGCTGTTTGCCCATGGCGCCGGCGCCTGGGCGCTCGACGCGCGGCGGCATGGAACCGGCGGGCCATCAGGCGTCGGTAAGCAACAGCGGCATCTTCCCGAGCCTGAGCCTCCGACCCGCTGACCGCTCCCCTGCCTCCGGGTCCGGCGGTAGTCCCTTCAATTTATTGGAGTTGCCGCTTTCCGGCGGTCGAACCTTTTGGGCCCCCACGCGACTAATTCTCTGAGTCCAGTGCGGACCTCACAGGGAGGTCCGCGTCACCACGGCACAAAGGGGGGCCTTCGTGCAGCATTCCCAGCGGCCCGATGCGGGCCATTCCGCCTATTTCCGCAACCGCGAAGCTCTTTTGGCCATGACGGCGAGCGCCGCCTTGCTTGCCGGTCTCGCCACCTCGGCCAATGCCCTACCCTTCAATCTGCAGTCGTCGGCAGGGTCGCGACCCGAGGCCGCGCGTCCGGCCAAGCCCAACGGCACGGCTGTGGCATCGCGCGACAAAGCCTCGACCAAGGCGAAAGAGAGCCCCGAGGACGTTGCCGCCAAGGCCAAGGGCGTGCTCAGCGTCGTCATCGCGGTCGACAAGCAGCAGCTCACTCTCTACTCGGACGGTCATCCCATCGCGCGCTCGCGCGTCTCGACCGGGACCGCCAGCCATCCGACGCCGACCGGCGTGTTCAGCGTCATTCAGAAGGATCGCTGGCACCGCTCCAATATCTACTACAACGCGCCGATGTTTTTCATGCAGCGGA
This sequence comes from uncultured Alphaproteobacteria bacterium, assembly GCA_963827585.1. Classification (GTDB taxonomy): domain Bacteria; phylum Pseudomonadota; class Alphaproteobacteria; order Rhizobiales; family Xanthobacteraceae; genus VAZQ01. The sequence goes on along the minus strand of CAWHCK010000050.1, from coordinate 23,313 downwards.
TCACCTGGTCGGGCGTGGCCATGCATCAAGGCATCGTCCCGAACTATCCGGCGTCGCACGGCTGCATCCGGCTGCCCGAGGCGTTCGCCCGCCAGATGTGGGGCATCACCAAGCTCGGCGTGCGCGTCATCGTCGCGCGCAGCGAGGTCACGCCGGTCGCGATCTCCCACGAGCGGCTGTTCACGCTCAAGCGTGAAACGCTCGAGCCGAAGCCGGAGCCGGAGGCCTCGTCGGCCGATCGGGTGAAGGCCACCTATGGCGTGCTGGAACTTACCCAACTCGTGAGCGGCAAGCACGAGGCGACGGCGCAGGACGCCTCCAAGACCGCGTCGGACATCGCGAAGCCCGGCCATCCCGCGCTCGACGCCATGGCCTACGCGCTCGGCGCGCCGCGCGAATCGGCCGTGACTTCACCGGAAACGAAACCGACGGTCGTCGCCAAGACGGACGCCGGCACGACGATGGACGAGCTGCGGCCGCTCAAGCCCGGCCCGATCTCGGTGTTCATCAGCCGCAAGGAAGGCAAGCTGTTCGTGCGCAAAGGCTTCGAGCCGGTGTTCAATGTGCCGGTCACCTTCGAGCAACCCGACCAGCCGCTCGGTACCCACGTATTCACCGCGTTGGGTGTCAAGGACGACAATACGACCCTGCGCTGGAACGTGGTGACGATGCCTGGTGGCGGATCGGTGCCGGCCAAGAAGTCGGACACGGCCAAGAAGTCGGAAGCGGGCAAGAAGTCGGACACGGGCAAGCGGGTGGAGGCGCCGGCAGTGCCCGCGTCGAACGCGAGCGAGGCGCTCAATCGCGTCAACATTCCGCAGGACGCGCTCGATCGAATCTCCGAGTTGATGTCGTCGGGAGCCTCGTTGATCATCTCCGACAAGGGGCTTGGCCCCGAGACCGGCAAGGGCACCGACTTCATCGTGCTCATGCGCTGACGTCTGCAAAGCAGGACTGCTCATGCCCGGCCGTTGTGGCCGGGCATTTGCGTTGAGCGCGGCATCAGCCGCGGGCGAGGGCTGCCAGCCCATCCGGCGTTGCCACTGGCGGCGCCCAACCGAGGCGCGCGAGCGCGGCCGGGTCAGCCACCAGCGAGCCGGCGAGGCGCTGGTAGGTCTCCGCCCGTCCGGCGGCCTGCAGCACCGTTTTGAGCAGGGCAGGCGGCACCGGGATGAGACCGGGGCTGCGCCCGAGACCCCGGCGCAGGGCCGTGATCATCTCCGGAATGGTCAGTGCCTTCGGATCGGCGACGATGAGCGGCCGCCGCAGCGGCCCCGGTGCCGTGAGCACGGTATCGATGGCGGTCACCAGATTGTCGAGCGAAAGCAGCGATCGCCGCGCCGTGAGCAGGCCGAGCGGCAGGGGGTAGGGGGCGCGCGCGAACCGCACCAGCTCCGCCATGTTGCCCTTGACGCCTGCCCCGTAGACCAGGACGAGCCGCAGCGCGACCCAGTCGAGGGCGAGCTCCGCCAAGCCTTGCTCGGCGGCGAGCTTGGAGCGGCCGTAGCCGTCGGTCGGTTGCGGGGCCAGGGCCTCGGTCAGGACGCGATCCGCGCTCGGTCCCGACTGCGCCCGGATCGAGGACAGAAACACGAAGCGCCTGGCGCCTGCCCGTTGCGCCGCGCGCGCCAACGCGATCGTGGCCTCGGTATTGAGCATGCGGTAGTCGTCCTCGGGCAACCCGGACATGGCGTGGGCGAGCCCGGCGGAGTGAATGACCCCATCGATGTCGGCGAGCGCCGCCGCCATGTTTTGCGGCCGCGCGAGGTCGCCGACGACGGCGCTCGCGCATTCCATGGGCACGACGCTCGGGCGGCGCAGCAGCACGCGCAGGCGGTAGCCGCGCTTGGGCAATTCCCGCAACAGGTGCTGGCCGATGAAACCGGTGGCTCCGGTCAGGGCGATGAGCGGTTTGTTGACGGTGCCGGGAGAGTTCACTGGTGCTCAGCCGATTCAAGCGTGCGCTGTTCCAACGGCAATATATCGCATTCGACCGTCCCGAGTTTGGCGTGATTCTCGGGCGGGCAAACGGGGAGAGAATCTTGATAGGATACACCGCCCGGGCGGGGCACCGTCAGGGCGCCGCGATGCGAGGGAGGGCGCGATGCTCGACGGAGTGATGCTGCTGTGGTTCCTGCTGACCGCGGCGGCGCTGCTGTTCGTGGCGGTGGATATCCGCACCACGCCGGAATCCCCGGTGCTCAAATGGGGGTTCGTGCTGCTCACCGCGTATACCGGCGTGGTCGGCGCGTTCCTTTACGTGCTTGGCTGTCGCGAGCCGCTACCAGGGACGCACGAGCAATACGTCTCCGCGCGCTGGCGACAGACCTTGGGATCGACCATGCATTGCGTCGCCGGCGACGGCGTCGGCATCCTCGCGGGCGCCGTGCTCTCGAGCATCTTCGGTCTCGCCGGGCTCATCGAGGTGGCGGTCGAGTATATCCTGGGCTTCGCCTTCGGCTGGACGATCTTCCAGGCGCTGTTCATGCGCGACATGGCCGGCGGCTCGTATCGGCGTGCGCTCTCCAGCACGTTCATGTCGGAACTGCTCTCGATGAATCTGCTGATGGCGGGAATGGTGCCGACGGTGATGGTGCTGCGGGCGCACATCCCGTCCGCGGCCGACCCCGCGACCGCAAGCTTCTGGTTCGTGATGTCGATGGGACTCCTGGTCGGCTTCATCGTCGCCTATCCCATGAACTGGTGGCTGGTGGCCAACCATCTCAAGCACGGCATGATGACGGTGCGTCCGGCAGCGGCGGCGGCACTCGGCGCGCACGCCCACGGCGCTCGCGCCGGAATGGAGGGCACGCCGCCCGCCGCGCACATGACCATGGGCGGGAAGGCGCCGCAGCCGCCGCTGCCGGTCATGACGCTGCTGTCGTTCCTGGCCTTGGCTGCGGGCGTGGCGATCGGTCTGCTGGCGTGAGGGCCATCCTTCACGGCGTCATGCAGAAACTATAACCTCGAACGTCAGCCCGGCCGCGCGTCGTGGCATTGTCCGAAGAGGCCTGACCATGCTTTCCCGCCGAACCTTCCTGCTGTCCGCCGCTGCGGCAACCGCAACGCTGCCCACTTCGGCACGAGCAGCGCCGCGACCGGGCGCCGGCCGGGATGGCGCCTCGCCGACAGTGCTGCGGCTGCAACGCCGCAACATCGAGGTGAACGGCAAGGCTGCGTCGGTCTACGGCATCCGGCAGCCGGACGGCACCTTCGGCATCAGGACCGAGGTGGGCAAGCGCTTCCGCGTGCGGGTGGAAAACGGGATCGAGGAGCCGAGCCTGATCCATTGGCACGGCCTCACGCCGCCGTGGCAGCAGGACGGCGTACCCGGAGTGTCCGGACCGCCGATCCCGCCGGGCGGAAGCGCCGACTACGACTTCCCGCTGCGCTTCGGCGGCACCTACTGGATGCACTCCCATCAGGGTCTGCAGGAGCAGCTCTTGATGGCGGCGCCGCTGATCATCCGCGATCAACGCGACCGCCCGGACCAGCAGGAAGTGGTCGTGATGCTGGCTGACTTCAGCTTCACGCCGCCCGAGCAGATCTTCGAGCGGCTCAGGAAGGGCGGCGGCATGCCGTCGATGACCGGCGCCGCCGCGTCCGCGCCCGCGAGCATGCCGGCCATGGGCCGGCCCGAACCGACAATGGCCCCCGGCATGGCGATGGGTGCCGCGTCCGCCAAGCCGGATTTGAACGACGTGAAATATGATGCGTTCATCGCCAACGACCGCACTCTCGCCGATCCCGACGTGGTCAAGGTCGAGCCCGGCGGCCGCGTCTTGCTGCGCATCATCAACAGCTCGTCGATGAGCGCCTTCCATGTCGATCTCGGCGAGCTCGACGGCGAGCTCATCGCCGTCGACGGGTTTCGAGTCGCGCCGATGGTGGCGCGGCGCTTCCCGCTCGCCGTGGCGCAGCGGCTGGATATCCGGCTGGCGATTCCTCGCGCGCCGGGGGCGCATCCCGTGCTGGCGGTGCTGGAAGGGGAGAGCAGCCAGACCGGCATCGTGCTGCGGGCCGGACAGGCGCCGATCGTCCGCATCCCCGACACCGCCGCCGCGGCGTCGCCGGCGCTCACGCTCGACCTCGAGCGTCGCCTGCGCGCGCTCCAACCGCTCAAGCCGCGCAAGGCCGACCGCGTCCATACCCTCGACCTGACCGGTCAGATGTCGGGCTACGTCTGGTCGCTCAACAATGTCGTCTGGAGCAAGGATGTCCCGCCGCTACCGGTCGCGAAGGGGGAGCGTGTCGAGCTCGTCTTCGTCAACCGCACGCCCATGCCCCATCCGATGCACCTGCACGGGCATGAGTTTCAGGTGGTCGAGATCGACGGCACGCGCTTTTCCGGCGCGGTGCGCGACACCGTGTTGGTGCCGCCCGAGCCGCCGGGTCGTGGTCGCGTTCGACGCCAACAACCCGGGGCTTTGGGCGCTTCACTGTCACCTGCTCTACCACCTCGAGGCCGGGATGTTCACGACGCTGCGCTATGTCTGATCAGTAGCTGCCATTGACTGGCAGGTACTGATCGGGAGTGTTCGGTCGCGGCGTTCGTTCGCGTCACACGACCAGGAAATCATGGAAGTGCAGGCTGCCCGGAGCGACATTCAGCAAGGTTACGACGTTGTCCGGGTCGTGGGTGATGAGCGTGTTGCCGTGCCCATCGCTGCTCATGTGTGTGAAGATGTCCTTGACCGAGGCGAAATCAGCGCGGCTGAACTGAAGCACATGATCTTCCGGACGGAAGTCGACAACCGTGTTCTTCCCGAAGCCGGGATTGAACACGAAGCTGTCGTGACCCTTGTCTCCGAACAAGATGTCGTTGGGACCGCCGATCAGAACATCGTTGCCTTTCCCGCCCGCAAGGATCTGGTTTCCCAAGGCCCCGTCGAGCACCTGCTCGCCTTTTGAGGCGACCAGCGGCGTATTAGGCTTGCCGGCCAGGTATGTCATGTCGTCGTCGAGGATCGATATCGTCAGCGTCGATTGCGCTTTGCCACCATGTCCGTCGTCCACGGAGTAGACGAACCGATCCTGCGCGAGGCCCTGCGAGGGAGCGTTCCCTTCCTTTCCGGCCACGTACGCGTAGCTGCCATCCGACTTCATCATCAGCGTCCCGTACTTGCCCTGAAGGAGAGCCGAGCCGCCCGGCGCGACGGTCTTGGACGTCGTACCGAAGCTGACGGTGCTGACGTGGAGAGCGTCAAGGTCGACGTCGGTGTCGTTTGCAAGGACGCCATGGGCGGCGTCCTTCTAAATCACCGAGGGGTGCTTCGCGTCGTTGTGTCCGAAATGCCAGCCTTCCTTGAAATAGACCCCCGCGATATCCGGCGACGCTTTAGGGGCATCATTCACCGGATTGACGGTAAGGCTGACGGTCGCGAGGTTGGACTCGAGAGCGCCGTCGCTGGCCTTGAACGCAAAGCTGTCCGGGCCATGGTAGTTGGCAGTCGGAACGTAACTGAACTGGCCATTGGCGTTCATCGTTACCGTCCCGTGCTGTGCACCGCCATTTGCTCCGACGAGTGCGTAGCTCAGCGCCGGCGAGTCGATATCGGTCGCCACTGCCTGCCCCAGAATGGGCTTGTCCTCGATTCCGACGGCGGAACCGGCCGCTGCCACGGGTGCGTCGTTGACGGCCGTGACATTGATGACGACTGTCACCTCGTTCGAATCCGTGCTTCCGTCATTCGCGCGATAGACGAAGGAGTCCGAGCCGTTGAAGTCCGCATCCGGCGTATAGTTGAATGAGCCATCGGGATTGAGCGTCAGCTGGCCGTGCGCCGTTGTGTAGACAAGCTCCGCCACGAGGTGCTTGGGTTGATCCGGGGTGCCGATGCTCGTGGGATCGATGGTCGTGCCGAGAGCAAGGTCGAAGCCGAAGCTGGTGCCCGGGACGATCGAGCCGTCGGCCTGCTGCACATGAGTGATCAGGCCGACCTGCTTGTAGGTGAAGGCGAGATTGTCGCTGCCACCGTTGCCCTCGTCGACCTTGCTCACCAGCACATCGGCCAGCCGCAGGTCGTAGACGGTGTCGCCGCCTTTGGTGACGCCTTCGAGCTGGACGGCCTTGATGTGCTTGCCAGTGGCAACATCGGCCAGCACCGCGGCCAGGCCGGGATCGAGGCTCAGCGCCACCTCGAGCGGTGAGAACACCGCCTTGCCGGCACCGCCGCCGCCGCCTCCTACCGTGCCGCCGGCATTGCTGATGTCGAACGTGAAGCCCTCGATCTCGAACCAGCCCACGTGGTCCTTGTCGGTCGAGCCGCCGTTGACCCCGTCGATCAGCAGGAAGTACTTCGCGGCCGCCGCGCTCGCCGGCGCCGCCGCCGGAGTGGGGGTGCCGATGCTCGCGGGATTGATGGTCGTGTTGGTGGCGAGGTTGAAGCCGAAGCTGGCGCCCGGAGCGATCGAGCCGTCGGCCTTCTGCACATGGGTGATGAGGCCGACCTGGCTGTAGTCGAAGCTCAAACTGTCGCTGCCGCCATCGCCCTCGTCGACCCTGCTGACCAGCACGTCGGCCAGCCGCAGGTCGTAGACGGTGTCGCCGCCTTTGGTGACGCCTTCGAGCTGGACGGCCTTGATGTGCTTGCCAGTGGCAACATCGGCCAGCACGCCGGCCAGGCCGGGATCGAGGCTCAGCGCCACCTCGAGCGGTGAGAACGTCGCCTTGCCGGCGCCGCCGCCACCGCCGTCCCACCGTGCCGCCGGCATTGCTGATGTCGAACGTGAAGCCCTCGATCTCGAACCAGCCCACGTGGTCCTTGTCGGTCGAGCCGCCGTTGACCCCGTCGATCAGCAGGAAGTACTTCGCGGCCGCCGCGCTCGCCGGCGCCGCCGCCGGGGTGGGGGTGCCGATGCTCGCGGGATTGATGGTCGTGTTGGTGGCGAGGTCGAAGCCGAAGCTGGCGCCGGGCACGATCGAGCCATTGGCCTGCTGCACATGGGTGATCAGGCCGACCTGCCTGTACTCGAAGGCCAGGCTGTCGCTGCCGCCGTTGCCCTCGTTGACCTTGCTCACCAGCACGTCGGCGAGCCGCAGGTCGTAGACGGTGTCGCCGCCTTCGGTGACGCCTTCGAGCTGGACGGTCTTGACGTGCTTGCCGGTCGCGGCGTCGGCCAGCACGGCGGCGAGGCCGGGGTCGAGGCTCAGCGCCACCTCGAGCGGGGAGAATATCGCCTTGCCGGCGCCGCCCCCTCCACCCGTCCCATTGGAACCGGTATTGCCGATGTCGAACTCGAAGCCGTCGATCTCGAACCAGCCCACATGGTCGGCATCGGTCGAGCCGCCGTTGATCCCATCGATCAGCAGGAAGTACTTCGCGGCAGCCGCGCTTGCCGGCGCCGCCGCAGGCGTGGGCGTGCCGATGCTCGCGGGATTGATGGTCGTGTTGATGAGCGAGGTCGAAGCCGAAGCTGGCGCCGGGCACGATCGAGCCGTCGGCCTGCTGCACATGGGTGATGAGGCCGACCTGCTTGTAGGTCGAAGGCGCAGGCTGTCGCTGCCGCCGTTGCCCTCGTCGACCTTGGTCACCAGCACGTCGGCGAGCCGCAGATCGTAGACGGTGTCGCCGCTGGCGGTGACGCCTTCGAGCTGAACGGTCTTGACGTGTTTGCCGGTCGCGACGCTGGCCAGCAATCCGGCCAGGCCGGGGTCGAGGCTCAGTGCCACCTCGAGCGGTGAGAACACCGCCTTGCCGGCGCCGCCGCCCGTCCCATTGGAGCCGGTATTGCCGATGTCGAACTCGAAGCCGTCGATCTCGAGCCAGCCCACATGGTCGGCATCGGTCGAGCCGCCGTTGACGCCGTCGATCAGCAGGAAGTACTTCGCGGCCGCCGCGCTCGCCGGCGCCGCCGCCGGAGTGGGCGTGCCGATGCTCGCGGGATTGATGGTCGTGTTGGTGGCGAGGTTGAAGCCGAAGCTGGCGCCCGGAGCGATCGAGCCGTCGGCCTTCTGCACATGGGTGATGAGGCCGACCTGGCTGTAGTCGAAGCTCAAACTGTCGCTGCCGCCATCGCCCTCGTCGACCCTGCTGACCAGCACGTCGGCCAGCCGCAGGTCGTAGACGGTGTCGCCGCCTTTGGTGACGCCTTCGAGCTGGACGGCCTTGATGTGCTTGCCAGTGGCAACATCGGCCAGCACCGCGGCCAGGCCGGGATCGAGGCTCAGTGCCACCTCGAGCGGTGAGAACACCGCCTTGCCGGCGCCGCCGCCACCGCCGCCCACCGTGCCGCCGGCATTGCTGATGTCGAACGTGAAGCCCTCGATCTCGAACCAGCCCACATGGTCCTTGTCGGTCGAGCCGCCGTTGACCCCGTCGATCAGCAGGAAGTACTTCGCGGCCGCCGCGCTCGCCGGCGCCGCCGCCGGGGTGGGGGTGCCGATGCTCGCGGGATTGATGGTCGTGTTGGTGGCGAGGTTGAAGCCGAAGCTGGCGCCCGGAGCGATCGAGCCGTCGGCCTTCTGCACATGGGTGATGAGGCCGACCTGGCTGTAGTCGAAGCTCAAACTGTCGCTGCCGCCATCGCCCTCGTCGACCCTGCTGACCAGCACGTCGGCGAGCCGCAGGTCGTAGACGGTGTCGCCGCCTTTGGTGACGCCTTCGAGCTGGACGGCCTTGATGTGCTTGCCGGTGGCAACATCGGCCAGCAATCCGGCCAGGCCGGGATCGAGGCTCAGTGCCACCTCGAGCGGTGAGAACGTCGCCTTGCCGGCGCCGCCGCCGCCTACCGTGCCACCGGTATTGCTGATGTCGAATTCGAAGCCGTCAATCTCGAACCAGCCCACGTGGTCCTTGTCGGTCGAGCCGCCGTTGACCCCGTCGATCAGCAGGAAGTACTTCGCGGCCGCCGCGCTCGCCGGCGGGGTATCGCCGGCCGGCAAGGCGTCATTCGCGAGCACGCCATTGGCGGCATTGACGACGAGGGTTGTATCTTCCACCGCGGCATAAGGCCCATCCTCCGTTGCCGCGGGCGGCAGGTCGGGCGGGGTCGGTGTGTCGATGCTCGCGGGATTGATGGTCGTGTTGGTGGCGAGGTTGAAGCCGAAGCTGGCGCCCGGGACGATCGAGCCGTCGGCCTGCTGCACATGAGTGATCAGGCCGACCTGCTTGTAGGTGAAGGCGAGATTGTCGCTGCCACCGTTGCCCTCGTCGACCTTGCTCACCAGCACATCGGCCAGCCGCAGGTCGTAGACGGTATCGCCATTGGCGGTGACGCCTTCGAGCTGGACGGCCTTGATGTGCTTGCCAGTGGCAACATCGGCCAGCACCGCGGCCAGGCCGGGATCGAGGCTCAGCGCCACCTCGAGCGGTGAGAACACCGCCTTGCCGGCACCGCCGCCACCGCCTCCCACCGTGCCGCCGGCATTGCTGATGTCGAACGTGAAGCCCTCGATCTCGAACCAGCCCACGTGGTCCTTGTCGGTCGAGCCGCCATTGACCCCGTCGATCAGCAGGAAGTACTTCGCGGCCGCCGCGCTCGCCGGCGCCGCCGCCGGGGTGGGGGTGCCGATGCTCGCGGGATTGATGGTCGTGTTGGTGGCGAGGTTGAAGCCGAAGCTGGCGCCCGGGACGATCGAGCCGTCGGCCTTCTGCACATGGGTGATGAGGCCGACCTGGCTGTAGTCGAAGCTCAAACTGTCGCTGCCGCCATCGCCCTCGTCGACCCTGCTGACCAGCACGTCGGCCAGCCGCAGGTCGTAGACGGTGTCGCCGCCTTTGGTGACGCCTTCGAGCTGGACGGCCTTGATGTGCTTGCCAGTGGCAACATCGGCCAGCACCGCGGCCAGGCCGGGATCGAGGCTCAGCGCCACCTCGAGCGGTGAGAACATCGCCTTGCCGGCACCGCCGCCGCCTCCCACCGTGCCGCCGGCATTGCTGATGTCGAACGTGAAGCCCTCGATCTCGAACCAGCCCACGTGGTCCTTGTCGGTCGAGCCGCCATTGACCCCGTCGATCAGCAGGAAGTACTTCGCGGCCGCCGCGCTCGCCGGCGCCGCCGCCGGGGTGGGGGTGCCGATGCTCGCGGGATTGATGGTCGTGTTGGTGGCGAGGTTGAAGCCGAAGCTGGCGCCCGGGACGATCGAGCCGTCGGCCTTCTGCACATGGGTGATGAGGCCGACCTGGCTGTAGTCGAAGCTCAAACTGTCGCTGCCGCCATCGCCCTCGTCGACCCTGCTGACCAGCACGTCGGCCAGCCGCAGGTCGTAGACGGTGTCGCCGCCTTTGGTGACGCCTTCGAGCTGGACGGCCTTGATGTGCTTGCCAGTGGCAACATCGGCCAGCACCGCGGCCAGGCCGGGATCGAGGCTCAGCGCCACCTCGAGCGGTGAGAACGTCGCCTTGCCGGCGCCGCCGCCACCGCCGCCTACCGTGCCACCGGTATTGCTGATGTCGAATTCGAAGCCGTCGATCTCGAACCAGCCCACATGGTCCTTGTCGGTCGAGCCGCCGTTGATCCCGTCGATCAGCAGGAAGTACTTCGTAGCCATGACATCTTGTCCTTACGGTTGAACGCCCGGGTCCGACCCGGCTGCGGGCTGTTGCCGTCAGCGCGATTTGTTGCAACCACCGCCTTGGCAACGTGAGCCGACGAACTACCAGTGGGCCGCGTGGCAAGTCTTGAAGAAAGCTTCACGGGCGCGTGGTGAATGTGTTCGGGGGTCCTGAGCTTCAGACAGCTTCGAAGCAATACAGCGCTTGCTCGAAGGATGTATGAGCCAACTCACACATGCAGGCGCGCACCGCGAGGGGCGCGCATTTTCGTTCGGACCGATCGACGTCTTACAATCAGACCACAGATAACGATGGCGTGAAGATGCGCCATCGATGGCATGAAATGTGCTCTCGATTCCGATAGCGACGATGAATAGCTGCAGACTGCGGTCGAAAATCAGTTCTGTTTGTTTTCCATATTTACCGATCTACCGCTTGCTCCATGTCGGCGCGGTTGGAATTTGAAGCTCGAGCATGATCTCCACGCGGCCGTGAAGTTTTCTTCAAGATTGTCGCACTGACCGCGGGTAGTTCAGCGGCGGCGTCGTCGTTCGAGGAGATTCGCACGCGGCGCCGACGCCTTCGACAGCACGATCGGAGTGACCATCATGGCCAAACATCTCGACAGCCTTCCACAGTTGGCGGGCCGCCTGTTTCTCACCGACGGAGGGATCGAGACCACCTTGATCTTCCACGACGGGCTCGATCTGCCCTATTTCGCGGCCTTCCATCTCCTGCGGGCCTCAAAGGGGCGCGAGGCGCTCGCCAGGTACTACGAGCCTTATATCGCGCTGGCGAAGGAGGATGGCTTGGGGTTCATCCTCGAAAGCCCGACGTGGCGCGCGAGTTCCGATTGGGGTGACAAGCTCGCATACTCGAGCGACGAGATGATCGCCGTCAATCGCGACTCGATCCGATTGATGCTCGATCTGCGGGCCCAGCACGAGACCGAGCGCACGCCCATCGTCGTCAGCGGCTGCGTCGGCCCGCGCGGCGACGGCTACGACCCGGGGCAGGTGATGACGGCAACAGACGCGCAGGCCTACCACGCGCATCAGATCGGTGCCTTCGCCACGGCCGGCGCGGACATGGTGACCGCGATCACCATGACGAACGCAAACGAGGCGATCGGCGTCGTACGCGCGGCTGTGGCGGCAAAAATGCCGGTCGTCATCTCGTTCACCCTCGAGACCGACGGCCGCCTGCCGACCGGGCAGGCGCTGGCCGACGCCATCGGCGAGGTCGACACCGCGACAGCGAACGCTGCCGTCTATTACATGATCAACTGCGCCCATCCGACGCATTTCGAAGGTGCGCTGCCGGAGCAGGAGGCTTGGACCAGGCGAATTCGCGGCATCCGCGCCAATGCGTCGCGGCGAAGCCATCAGGAGCTCAACGATGCGCCCGACCTCGATGCCGGCGATCCCGTCGAGCTCGCCGATCAATACCGAGACCTGCTGCGCCGGCATCCCCAGATCAACGTGGTCGGCGGGTGCTGCGGCACCGATCACCGGCACATCGACTGCATTCGGCTCGCGTGCCGCGCTGCCGCCTGAAGCAGCGCAGCCTCCGTCTCGGACGGTGCAAGGAGGGCGCTCGGCATCACTCGGCATCAAGAGGAGAGGCGGCGGACCCCGATAGGAGTGGGCCCGGTCGCTGAAGCCGCGACCGGGCCCGGGGGCGACGGCGTCAACAGTCCTTCCCCCGCTCGCTGCACGCGTAGTCCTCGTCGGTCGGCCGCATGGGCCTCGAAACAGCTGGGAGCTGGCCCAAAGGTACTGAACGATCGGCCTCACTCATGAAATAAATGGCGCTGAGTTGTCTGCGAAATAGGCGGCCGCGGTGCAGCAGGGCCGGGCGCGAGCGGCGAGGCTTGCGGATCAGGTGTGTTTCCTGCTGAATGGGTTCATCCGAGAGCCGGCGCGTGGGGCTGAATTTTCGGAAGCGACAGGCAGGCATCATTGCACCCGGCATCGAAAATCGCTGCGCAAAGTAGCTGTAACGGTCGGAGCGGGGCGGCGGGGTCACGCGCCGAGAACAGTTACGACTTCGTCCGTTTCTGTGCCGCGTCCGCCGTTCTATTCAGCCATCATTTTGACCTGGCGGGATTTCCGGAGCCGCCGGTGCCGAGCTATGGCGAGGACTTCGGAGAGCTCGCCGTCGAGGTCTTCTTCTGTCTCAGCGGTTTTCTGATCTACCGGTCGCTTCAGAAATCGCCGGGTTGGGCGCGGTTCGTGTCCGCGAGGGTTCTGCGAATATTTCCAAATCTTGCTTTCGTGCTCGTCGCGACTTCGGCGGCGACCTTTTTCTGGTACCGCAACTATGGCCATCTCTGGCCGCACGCCGAATATGTAACCGGCAATCTCCTGATGTTTGTGCAGGGAGTGACACACGTCATACCCGGGGCATTCACGGATGCGGTGCGACCAGCGGTCAACGAGCCGCTCTGGAGCCTGCCCTACGAGCTTTGGCTCTACGCCGTACTTGCCTGCTGTTCGTCCTGGGCGGTCGACGCAGCGGCACCGGCATCGTTCTGGCCGCTCTCCTCCTCGGCATCGCTTGGAGCGCGACGCCGATTCTCGGCGAGTTCGACATCGGCCCCCTGAACAGCCTCGACTTGTTCAGACTTGGCTCATTCTTCTTGTCCGGCGCCGTGCTGGCCGTCTTTTGGCCATACCTCGCAAGACACGCCCTCGCGGTTGGGGCTGCGGGGCTGATCGGGATTTTTCTCGTTCGCAATCTGGTGCCGATCGACACCATCTTTCATCCGCTCGCAGTCGCTGCGGCGACCATAGGTCTCGGCAGCTCCAAGGCCATGGCATGGTTTTCGAGAGGAGGCGACGCCTCCTACGGAATGTATGTATTTGCGTGGCCGGTGCAGCAATTTTCGCTGCTGCTCATCGAGCCGTTCTGGCTGTCCATGCTTGCCGCCTTTGTGACCACGACCGCGCTCGGCTATGGAACGTGGCACACGTTCGAAAAGCGGGCCATGTCGTACTCCCATCGATTTGCGCGGACCCTTCAAAGTGCCGGTCGCCCCGATCAGCTGGCAAAGGACGCTGCCGTCTGACGAGCGAGTCTGCGCGAATCTTGAAGCCGGGGATTCGATCCAGTGCCCCGAACCCGAAGCTCGCACACCCATGCCGCGGGTCCGATTGCGAACTTCGGAATCGGGACACCAGAATGGATCATTTCGGTTGTGCCGGGCCGGGCCTGCGCGGCACCCTCATCATGGCGTCGGGCAGCCAGCTCTTGTCGAACACCTCTCTTGCAAGAACATGGTCGATATGCGGGCTGATCAGCTTTTCGTACGCATAGGCGACCTGCCGGTATTCGTCCTTGCAGTCCTCGGCTCTTTCCTTGGGCAAATATCCCTTCTCCACCATGTCGCCAAACAGTTGCGCATCGGCGCCGTAGGCGATGCACAGCAGATTGTAGAAGCGTTGCGCGGGCGTGCCATGCACGTCGGCGAATTGCTTCACCGTGGGCGATGCAGTTGCGGCTTCCGCCTCGGTCTTGTACGCGTAGGAGGCGCCCCCGATCAGTCTGCGCGCCTCGGCCTTGCCGAGATGCAGCATGATGTAGGCCGATACCTGATCGGCAGCGTCTTCCTCGCGTCCCAACACCGGCATCTGCAGCATATCGAATATGGCGTGGGCGAATTCATGCAAGCAGGTGTCGAACAAGGGGCCCACCAGAGCGTCGATCGGCGTGACGCCGGTCCCCGTCGTTTCCGTGGGCATGGCTTTCCAGAGCTCGTCTACATATTCGTAACAAACGACTATGAGGTCATTTTCATACCAGGCATTGGCATCACCGTCGCATCCCTCCACCTTCACCGACAACGTGCGCGGCAGTCGGAAGGGGCTGAGGAATTCCTGCAGCTTCTCGAGGAAGCCGATTTCCTTCAGGTATTCGTAAATCGGCTGATGCGCAGCATTCTTGGGCGGCACATAGCTCACGCTCACCGCGCTGGCCGACGCGGCTTGCGCCGTCGTCGCAATCTTCAGGACGAGGACCGTCCAGATGATAGCCAACACCAAGACCGCTTTCATGACGTCCGACGTCGCCGCTCATGTTCACGCCTCGCACGGAGGGCGCAGGGGCCCCGTCATCAATCGCAGCGCTATTCTGCCGCCACCCTGCGGAACGAAACCGTCCGTCATCTCCTGCGCCGGCGCCGGCGCGCTCGTCGCAACGCGGTCGGCCGCCAGATTGCGGCGATACAACTTGGCCGGGTTGCCGCACCAGACGGTGTACGGGTCGAGGACTTCGCCCTTCATGAGGAAGGAATCGGCGTCGAGCACGGAATGATCGCCCATGGTTATGCCATAGTGAGCGAACGCGGCGGGGCCGAGCGTGCAGGCCTTGCCGATCCGCACCTGGTCGGACTTGAACACGCCCTCCTCGAGCGAATGCGCCTGCAGGACGCAGGCCTCGTTCAGGTTGGCGCAGTCGCCGATCTCGACGAGCGTGCGGTCCGTAATGCTGCATCCGCCGTCATAGACTTTCCGGCCGATCCTCACTCCCAGGAGCCGCCAGATCAGGTTCTTGAATGGCGTGCCGCCGAAGAGACGCACGATCGGCGAGTCGGAGAGTTTCCAATGGCGCTCATGAAACCAGAAATATGGATCGTAGATGGTGACCATCTTCGGCTCGAGCCGCCTGAAGCCGAGGCTCGCTCGCTCGAGGAGCGCGAAGAACAGGATCGCCCCGCAGGACAGGACAGCCGCCGCGGCAAATAGCGCGAAAACGCCGTAACGCGGATAATTCAGCAGGGCCGACTGCCAGATGACCAGCGCCGCGAAGAAGAACAGCCACTGGGCGAACAGGAACAGCGAGCCGGTAACGAGGTTGTAGCGGTTCTTCTGTCGCAGGCGCTGGTGGCGGGTTTCGACGCTCAAGGCGTCCATGAGGGTCTTGTCCCGGTCGACGACGCGAGGGATCTCGAAACAGGGGGAGCCCAACAGCCCGACATTTTCGCGCACGGGCCCGTCGACCGGGATCATCACCTTGGTGCCGAGGAGGCAATTCGCACCGGTGCGCCCCCCCGGCGGATAGTGGACGTTGTTGCCGAGATAGTTGTGATCGCCGATGCGGGTCCTGACGAGCCGGAACGAAGAGCTCGACTGGTACATGTTGATCATCGACAAGCCGTCGGAAACCATCGTCCCGCTGCCGATGTCGCAGAGGAACGGATTGTCGTGCTGCTGGTTGGTGCCGAAGTTCGAGCCGGTCTGTTCCACCTTGTTCAGGTTCCAACCGACAAGCCGCATGTAGTGGACGATCGCGGAACTGTCGCCGAACAACAGATTGAAAAAGCGCGAATTGCTGAATTGCGCGATGACTTTTTGCAGGCGGTAATGAAAGCCATAAAGGGAATAGGTCTTGTCGGTCTCGAGGAAAAACTGGCAAATCCGCGGGACGATGCAGGCCGCGAACAGCGCCGCCGCCAGCGAGCCGAGGAAAGAGCCGACGGAGACCAGGAGCAGCCCCCATGTCAGCGCGTCGATGCTGGCGGAGGCGCCGCCCGCGAAACCGGCGGAGTAATGCTCCCAATAGGCCAGCAGCAGGATCGGGACTGGAAAGGCGATCGCAAACAGGCCCAAGAGCTGGACCGCGTCGAAAAGTCCGCGCCGGAGCCCAGAGCAGGGCATGTTCTCGATCGGGCAGTAGTCGGACGTCGTCTCCTGCGCGGGAGAGCCGTGATAACGCTTGCCGTCCGGGATGCGCTGACCGCTCTGCAAGGACGAGGCATGTCCGAGCTGCGTGTGGTTGCCCATCGCCGTACCGATGTCCAACACGCTGGCTTCGCCGACGAACGCGTTGCTGCCGATCTCGATCGGGCCGGTATGAATGAAATTGGCTTGGGCCCTGTAGCCCAGCAGGATGGAGTCCTTGCGGAGAATCGTGTTGTCGCCGATGGCAATGAGGTCCGTGCAGACCGGGACGAACCGACACTCGACGACGACGTTCGATCCAATTCTCGCGCCCAGCAGGCGCAGGTAGACGCTGTAGATCGGGCTGCCGTAAAAGGCCACGACGGGTGCGCTGCGAATGAGCGTCTTGACCACCCAGAAACGGAAATAACGCAGGCTCCAGATCGGGATGGACTCGGCTTTCCACCGTCCGATCAGAACCCACTTCGCGATGATGGGGATGGCGGTCAGCACGACGAAGGAGCCGACGGCAAACGCCACGGCGCGAAGATAGACTTCCAGCGGGTTGCCGATCGCCGCATAGGTCCATTCGAGGCCGGCGTCGAAGAACCACAGGCCGAGCAGGCTGGAGACGGCATAGAACAGGAGCTGAAGGGCGCCGCACCCGTAATAGGCGAAGTCGGTCGGGACGTGGAATGGCTCTCGCTTCGCCGTCGTGACCGCCCTCGTCGGCGCCATGACGCAGGCGCTCGGCGAGCTTGGCGATGGTCGGGTTCAGGTAGATGTCGCGCATCGATACGTTCGACATGCCCGGACGCTGCCGAACGCGGGCGCAGAAGCGCGCCATGAGCAGGGAGTTCGCCCCGAGGTCGTCGAAAAAATGGTCTGCCGTGGAAATATGGTCGACCTTCAGCACCTCGGCCAGCGCGCGCATGAGGAAGTGCTCGCTGTCGGTCTTGGCGGCGACCAGCTTGTTGCCGGCCGAGAGGTGCGGCCGTTTGGGCTTCGGCAGCTGCCTGTGATCGGCCTTGTTGCCGATCGTCATCGGAATGAACGGCAGCTCTTCGAGATAGGCCGGGACCATGTAGGCCGGCAGCCGGTTTCGCAGCGCCTGCGTGATCTCGCCGCGCGACAGGATTGATGCGTCCTGCTTCAGCGCATAGTAGGCCACGAGCTCGACCACCCCCGGCTCAGGCTCGTAGGTCGTCACCACCGCCTGCGCGACCTCCGGCAAATCCAGCAGCACGGATTCGATTTCGATGAGCTCGATCCGATAGCCACGGATCTTGACCTGAGTATCGATCCGGCCGTGGTACTCGATCTCCCCGTCCTCATTGAAACGGCCGAGGTCGCCGGTCCGATAGATCAGGTTCGACGGGTTGTTGGGGATTGCCAGGAAATCGGCAATGAACTTCCTGCGCGTCAGGTCATCGCGGTTCAGGTAGCCGGCGGCGAGCCCGATGCCGGCGATCCCGATTTCTCCCAGCTCGCTCCTGGCTGCGACCCGATCCGAGCCCGGATCCAGAATGACAATCGAATAGGTCGGCAGCGGCCGGCCGACCGTGACCGGCTTGTCCGGGGTCAGTTCCGCCAGTGTCGCGGTGACGGTGGCCTCGGTCGGGCCGTAGGAATTCAGGATGGTCCGCCCCGCGCGGTGCCACCGGACCACCAGGTTGTGGGGGCAGGCCTCGCCCCCGACGAGCAGAATCCTGAGCTTGGGCAACTCCGTCTCGATCGTGGCCAGCAGGGTCGGGCAGCAACAGAGGCACGTGACCCTTCGATCCCGCAGGAAGTCGGCGAGTTCGTCTGCGAGCAGCGTCACGCCCGGGGGGCCCGGAACGAGGGTCGCGCCAGCCATCAATGGGACCCAGAATCTCCTCCACCGAGAAATCGAAGGCGATCGTCATGCCCTGATAGACACGATCCCCGGGCGCAAACCCGTACCGCTCCGCCGCGACCCGGACGAAGTTGCAGATGCTGGGATGCTCGATGACGACGCCCTTGGGATTGCCGGTCGTCCCCGAGGTATAGATGATGTAGCAGATCCGATCGACCGGCGGCCCGACCTCGCGGTCGGTGAGGGGCGTGCTCGGCTTCGCGTCGATGGCCCGCTTCGCGGTGTCGAGAAGAATGTGGCGCACCGCCGAGCCGCGCGCCGAAGCCGGACATCGACACGACGGCTTTGATGCTCGCGTCGGCCAGGATGAAGCTAACGCGCTCCGCCGGGAAGCCTGGGTCGAGCGGCACGTAAGCGGCGTTGACCTTCATCACCGCCAGCAACGCGACATAGGTCTCGACCGATTTGTCGAACAAAAGACCGACCCGATCGCCGGGTTCGATCCCCTGGTCGATCAGGTATCGGGCGACTTGGTTGGCACGATTGTCGAGGTCGCGATACGTGATGACGGTTTCGTCGGTGACGACCGCATCGTTCGCCCCAAAACGCAGGCAGGCCTGTTCCAAGAGATGATGAAGCCGCTCGCCCTCCTTCCAACGAAGGGCGCCGTCCTTGCCGGACAATACCGGGGGCCGGACGGTCGTTCGTTCGAAGCGTTCGAGCGCGACCGGTAAGTCGTGGACGCTTCGGACATGTGCGAGGCGGCCCGGCGGCGTTGCCACGCAGCCCGACGATAGTGCAACCCCCAACGGGCCAAACTCGATCCGACCAGCCATCGCACTACTTTGGACGCCGTTGACCCTCGCAAAAATTCAATCAGCCCCGCGAACCATCGACGGCCGCGGCTCCAAGCAATGGGTCAACACGCCCCGTGGGGGTCCCTCTTGCGGCGAGCAGTTTTGTTGCACCGCGCTCTTCGTGGAGCGCGCACCTTTTTCCTCCCAGCATTATTGAGGTTCGTAGCTGAACGGGAGCTGAACGAAAAGAGGGGCCGTTGCCGCAGGACAGCCGTCGTTGCGTGTCGAGCAAGCGCTGCTTCACTCCGAGAACGGGCTGCTTGTCGATTGCGGCCTGACCAATGGTGCGAAGCTGCGCTGCAGCTAATGGGTGAGGCGAGCAGCGCGGTTCGAATTCAACCCCCAGAGCTTAAGCTTCGCGCTTCCCCGGTGCTCGCGGCGAGCTGGCACCCGCCCGAGACCAAGAATATGCGAACTACCAACAATGACTCAGCAGGCTAATTGGTGGAGCCAAGGGGAGTTCGAACCCCTGACCTCTTGAATGCCATTCTAAAGACAGCCAATTCCTTGAGGTTCCTCAACTTTCCTGGACTGTCGGAAATCCGCTTGTAATGGGCATTTCTGAGCGTATCTTGTTTCCGGGAGTTTCCCCGGACTTCCTTTTCGGTGTTTCCCCGGTGCTTCCCCGGAGGATTTTCGGGCCAAAGCGAGGGGCAGCCATGGCCGACCGGCGGATCACCAAGCGCGTTGTCGACGGACTGAGGCCGCAGGCAAGGGAGTTCGCGGTCTGGGACTCCAAGCTTCCCGGCTTCGGTGTTCGCGTGCGGCCGAGCGGCGCCATGTCCTACGTCGTCGTCTACCGGGCGGGCTCTGGGCGCGGCGCGCCGGTCCGGCGCTATACCATCGCGAACGTCGGCAAGGCCACGCCAGAGGCCGCCAGAAGGCGCGCAAAGGCCATCCTGGGAGCGGTGGCGCATGGTCACGATCCGGCGGGAGAGAAGGCCACCGAACGCGGCACGCTGACAATCGCGGCATTGGCCGACCGGTTCATGTCCGAGCACGTCGAGCAGAAACGCAAGCCCGGAACCGCCGCCTTCTACCGGCACCTGTTGGACAAGATCATCAAGCCCGAACTCGGGGCCACGAAGGCCGACAAGGTTACGCGGGCGCAGGTCGCGAAGCTGCATGGAAAGCTCAAGGCGACCCCGTTCCAGGCCAACCGCGTCTTGGCGGTCATCGGCAGCATGTACGCCTTTGCGGGCCGAAGCGGCATTGTCGCCGAGGGCATGAATCCTGCCCGCCGGATCGAGCAGTTCAAGGAGCACCGCCGCGAGCGGTTCCTGACCGGCGAGGAGCTTGAACGGCTCGGGTCGGCCATCCGCGAGGCCGAGACCAAGGGCATTCCCTGGGACGTGGACGAGACGAAGCCCAAGGCCAAGCACCTGCCCAAGGCCAAGAACCGCTTCACCAAGATCGGCCCCTTTGCCGCAGCAGCGATCCGGCTGCTGCTGTTCACCGGCTGTCGCCTTCGGGAAATCCTGCACCTCAAATGGGAGCAGGTGGACCTGGAGCGCGGGCTGCTGTTTCTCGCCGACTCCAAGACCGGCAGGAAGACCGTGATCCTGAACGCCCCGGCGCTGGCGGTGCTGGCCGGCCTCGATCGGATTGGCTCCTACGTCGTGCCGGGCGACGATCCCGAGAAGCCGCGCGCCGATCTGAAACGTCCATGGGAGGCGGTGGCGAAGCGCGCCGGGCTCGATGGCGTTCGCCTTCACGATCTCCGCCACACCTATGCGAGCTTCGGTGCAGGTGGCGGGCTCGGCTTGCCGATCATCGGCAAGCTGTTGGGGCATACCCAGGCATCAACGACGCAACGATATGCGCACCTCGATGCCGATCCTCTCCGCCGTGCATCGGAGGCGATTGGCGGCCGGATCGCCGCCGCGCTGGACGGGAAGCGAGCCGGATCAGTGGTGCAGTTGAAAGGCGGTCGTCGCCGTTGAGAGGCTGCATCGGGCGCGAGTTAACGTCCCTACTCGCAGCTTCCAACCTGACGATGCCGTGATGCCGTTGGCAGCCCCTCAACTAAGGGCCGGATATTGGCGGTTTCGGAGATGAAGAGGCGCGGCAGCGTTCAGCGCGGGGTTTTGCGTGCGCTCACGGCGTATCCCGACCGAAAGTTTCGAACTGCTCATCCCCTGGCACCTGGAACACATCAGCGTGGTCGCCAGGGTGGTTGGCATGTGCTCCCTCGATCATGTTGCTGGCAACGAGTTTGGCTTGGTCAAAGCACAGAATATTGATCTCGCCCGCCGCGCTTTGGGTCCACGTTTCATCGCGCCATCCACCCATGCTCGCCGTAGCGGTGACGATGCGGGCGAACTCTGGTGGGCTTAAGCGACCTCGCAAAGCGCAGCATCATCATGGCGTAGCGTGTGGCGCTCATAAGGTCGTCACCCTCCTTGTGCACCCTGCCGTCCTTGCGATGGTAAAGGCGGTATTCGTCAAACCAATCGGTCAGGTGCTTGAAAACCTTGAAGCGCCCGCTCTCCATCCGAATCAGCATGTCTTGAATGCCAGCCTCGACCGACACCGAGCCATCCTCGAATTGTGCGTGGGTGTAGAGCATGTCGAGCCCTTGCGCCGTGTACTGCTTGGCCAGCGCCACGCCGGCGCCTTCCAAGGTCTCTCTGCGACCGTCACGCGGCCAAGCCCACGGCAGATTTGCCCCACGGCTTGAGCGCCGCAGCGTGAATAACAGCTGTCGCCTCGCGCAGGCAGTAAGTCTTGGTGACATAGACCGTGTCGGTATCGCGATCCCATACCAGCTCAACCGCCGCAAAGGGATGATCCCAGCCGAAATCCATCCCGCCAATGCGCGGCCAATGCCTGGGAAACTCGCGGTGCTCAATCGCAAGCGTCTCCTCCTTCACCGGGAAGATGCGGCCGCTGCCGAGAACCGGAACACCTTTGGTGCGCGCCTCGCGTTCGTGCGGTGCATAAGAGGCCACGATCCGCGCCTTGTCCGCCTCGGAGAAGTGCGGCGCGTCGTCGATCGTCGCGCAAACCACGGCGCGGTCAGGATGCGACTGCGCTGCTGCTCGAAAGGAAGCGCTGAACGACCGTGCTCATCCCGAGCAAGGGCGTAAAGCACAGATATACGATCCCGCCGGTTTCGTTGGTGCGCGTTAGCCCTTCGCTGTAGATGCCTTCGTCGGGCTCCTCATCGAAATAGACAACTTCCAGCGCGGCGCCCTGCCATTTCTCTCGACCACGCTCGTAGCTTTTGAACTGAAGCGAAGAGAGGCCGCCGCTGATGTGTCGGACGTTGACGGTATCGATTGCGGCCGGGATACCGCGCGATGTAGCAACGCCAGCGATGGCAGCCTTGGGGATCATCCCCGTGCCCCATTCGGATTCCCGAAAGGGCGGTCCGATCAGCTTCTCTTGCAGGACGTCGCGCGTCGTCTCTGCGGTGACACCAGCAGCCCACGCTCGCACCGGCTTGTCAAAGCGCTTGCCATTCCACCACTCCGGATAATCGCCGGTGAGGTGAAACGCCAGCTCAGCCGCACCGCACATTGTTTTGCCGAAACGGTTTGCACACATGAGC
The DNA here is from genome assembly GCA_963827585.1 of uncultured Alphaproteobacteria bacterium. Lineage (GTDB taxonomy): Bacteria > Pseudomonadota > Alphaproteobacteria > Rhizobiales > Xanthobacteraceae > VAZQ01. Next base: position 910 of record CAWHCK010000050.1, on the reverse strand, counting down.
AAGCGCTCGCGGTGCTTGGCGCCGGCTTCATGAAAAGCGGCCTGCTTGGGATATGGGCGATAGTGCGCAAGCTTGTTCTCGGCCGCACGCTGCGCCTTCATCGCCTCAAGCCGAGTTATGGCGGCCTCGACCTGCTCCGGCGGCAAGCTGTCAATGTCGAGGTTCAGGCTCATTGCCAACCCCATCAGCGTCGGGCGATGCGAGCAGCGCCGGTGCTGTGCGCGCCTCGATCATGCGCTGACGCAGCGCCAGGAGAAGCTCGTCGATCTGTTCGTCGTCCAGGTCCGACGTGACGTTCTCGAAAATGAACTCGCGCGGTAGCACGCTGGCGGTAAGACGGAGATATTCGCCGGGCTTTTCTTTGTAGAGCGTTTCCAGTGCCTCTGCACCTTTGCACAGCTTGCTGCCTGGTGCCGCCGGCTCGCACCAATGGCGCAAAATATCTTCGAAGACTTGAGCCGCAAGCCTGTTGCGCGCGCCCTTCGGCCGGCCGCCACTATGACCTAACTGAAATTGGCCTTTGCTGTTACGCATCGATCACCCATACGTCGGATATGGACCAACCCGTGGTCCAGCTTTCATGGGCGTGGGACACCGCCCTCGTTTCGCGGGCCTCGACGTACTGCTTGGCCGCTGCGCGCCAAATGTCGGCGCGAGAAAGGAACTCTTCATCTGGTCTTCTTGTTGCCGCTCAGACGTGCTCACGATGGGGCATCAGCGGGCAACGCACTACTGTACGCGAATCGCCAGCGATTTGTAAATAGTACGGGGTCCGCCGTAACCGTCTGATAGTCCCACTCATCTGCCGAGTTAATTCTTTCGAGCCTTGGTCGCTCTGCGCTTTCGCTTCCCGATGACGACGCACGCGGTCGGACGTCGGCTCGCGCACATCGTCCCGAGCGGGTCCTCC
>CAWHCK010000049.1:0-297031 GCA_963827585.1 uncultured Alphaproteobacteria bacterium | reverse complement strand
GGCGGTCCATCATTGCAGCTTATCGGGCTCGTGCTCGAGCGCCTCCGCTTCCCATGCCGCATTGTCCATCAGCGCCGGGATTTCGATCACGTAACGGTGCGTTATCTCCGCCTCATGCGATTGCCTCGGCTTGCCCCAGCCACGATCCAGCAAGGCCTCCGCAGCTGCCACGCGGGCAGCATAAGGCGCATGAGGTTCATTCATGATGGCAGCGAGCGTCTTTACGGCCTTTTTGGTGTGCATTCTTGCCAAAGACGCGATTTCGAGAGGAGTTTTAGCCATTTGACTTCCCCGAGGTTGCCAGCAACCGCTATTGGGCTACTTGATTTTTGCCCGGACTTCATCGGATGGAAGAGCGTCGTGCAAATTACGGGAGTGCTCCCATTTCGTCGCCGGCCTCGCGGGGCCTCGCGGCCCGGATGTATACTGCGGGTATGGTGCTGCGTCGCGGCTGTCGCCATTGTCCCTCGCGCGCGCGAGACAGAGGTGTCCCTATAGAAAAGAGATGTCCGGCCTTACTCTGTACCGCACGCGTAAGGGACAATGGTGACAATTCCTCTACCCTTTTACCCGCGCAAAGAAGCCTGCCAACATCCGGCGCTCGCGCTGTCGCCGCTCGGCCTCGTCTTTCGCCCGATTTTCGAAAAGGCGGTGACAATGCTCGTTCACGACCCAATGCGGCGGGTCTGACGGCCGTGTCGGCGCCGAGCGACTGACCCATCCGAGCGCTTCGAGCTGCTCGAATACCGCCTCTGTGTCCCGCTTGGTCAGCTTGCGCATCGTGCGATCGCCGCGCTGCACGTCGCGGTTGGTGATGCGCTGGAGCTTGTGGGCGAGGATATAGCCGGCGACCGCGCTCAGGCGCTCATGCTCGTCGGCCAAGTTGAGAACACCGGCATAGAACGCGAGGGCGTGTGGCAGCAAAAACTCGTGCATGAACCGCGCCACGCGATGGGCCGTTTCCTCAGTTACCTCGGTCGGTAGCCTTTCGTCGGCATGTTCGATGCAATGCCAGATGACGCACAGGCGGGCAAAAATCCCGTCGTATTTCCCGATATGCGCCGCGAGCTTTCTGTGGATGGTCCCGAGCGCCATCAGTTCGAGATGCTTCTGTTCTAGCGCCCGCCTAATTGCTAGAGCGCCGGCGTCGAATAACAAGAGATCGGGGCGTCCCAGCTTGTACAGCCGCCGCACGAGGTCGCCGTAGTCTTTGGCGGCGTCCAGCATTTCCTCGTCCCTCCCCGCGGCGCCGGGAGCGAGGACGATCGGCAGCAAGCGCTGCAAAAGCCCGTCGTCCACTGTTTCGGCGGCAACCTTCCGAATCAGGTCCGGCTGGATGCCGCCGAGTACGCAAGCCGACAGGTTTTCGATGAGAAACGCCCCGCGGTTTATGCGGTTGACCGCGTAGGGGCCGCCATTCCATGCCTGTAGCCAGAACCCTCGGTCCTTCGCCCCGCCGCGGTGGCTCGAATACTTGTCCATCGCGCCAAACCATCCCGACAGTTCATCTTGCAGGCATAGGACCCCGTCGATGGTGTCCTTGAAGACATCCTGCGCCCCTTCGATCGTGGTGTCTTCGAGCCTCGCGCGTATCTGCCGCGGTGGTGCCGCGGCCTTGCGTTCGTCGGCGGAAAGCTTGTCGTATTTCGCTTTCGCATCGACATAGGTGCGCCAGAGGTCATGGTCGATCCGCGCGAGCGGACGCACGGCCTGAGCGAGCATGGGCGTCTTTTTCGTGGCCGGCTCCCCGATGACCGCGACCCATATTCGCGCCGATTCGGTCCAAGTGGGATCGTGCTGGTTGACCTGAATTTTTATGCGGTCGGGAATGGCGGCAGCGCAGATGGCGAGCGCGGATGCGGCCAAACCCGCGGGATCGCATCCCATGGAAGCGCCCTGGTCGAACGCAAACCGCTCGATCACGTCGGGGAGAAGCCCGCGCGGGAGCAGCGGCGGGATGAGCTTCGCCCATAGGTCGATCGGCACGATCGGCTGCGTTGCCCTCTGCGCTTGCGCTGCGATCTTCGCCCGCGCCGTCGAGACCGCGTGGGGGATATCGTTGTCATAGCGATCTTGCCAGCGCTGCGGGTCGTGCTCGCCGGCCGCGTTCTGCATGAGCCCGCGGAGCATGTTCGCGGCCGCTCGATCGTCCATGCCGGCGACGAGCATCTTCATGGCGAGCACCGTCAGCGGCTCGTGGAAGCTTTCTGCGGTGAGCACCTTCTGGATCAGCGGGGCCCAGTCCTCGCTGCCGGTGTGGGGCCTGCTGCCGGCGCCGTTCGTCTTGTCCGCGGGGGTCGCAGCCTCCAGCGCGGCGAGCGCGGTATCGAGACCGATCTCGATGTCGGAGTTCTGCTCTTCGATGCAGCACAGCACCGGATCGTTCTTGCGGTGCCAGCTCCCCGGCCAGCGGATTGGGTGACATACCGGCTGGTTCGACGGGTCGCCGCCGACCAATTTGGCGGCAAGCTCGCGCGCGCGCTTTAGCTTAGCCAACGCGATGCTACCCTGTGCGGGCTGACGTAGGCGCCAATGCAGGTGAAGCTTGGGCTGGGCCTTGCCGGTCTCCGGGTCGATCCATGTGCCGCCGCTTCGCACCACGAGAGTCGCCGGACCGATAATTTCTTTCAGCCTCGTGCGAGCTTCCTGCGGGCCCCGGTCGCATTCAGTCGACAGGGTAAGCCCTCGCGCAACGTCGTCCTCCCCCGCGCGATCTTTGTCGTTGAACACCGCCAACGGCGGACAGAACACGACGGGCTTGGGATCATTGGCAGCGCGGCGAGCATCGTCCTCGGCGACATCGACCAGGAATTTGAAGCCACCTGCAAGGCTTGCCGGCGAGAGCCGAAACAGTTTGTTCTTGCCCTCGAAAAAGGAGCGACAAGACACCCATCCCTCGGCGCCGGCGTGGCGAAACAGGGCGTCGACGAAGATTTCGAGTTGACTACGGTCGGGCTCGAACGTGCTCACTTGCTGCCTTCCCGCGGCGGCTTGAGTTGTGTTGCATCAAAAGTGCGTCTCGCTGCCCATGTCCTCGCTTAGGCTTTTGCTGCTCTTGGCGTCGTCCTCGACCTTTGGTTTGAAAGTCAAAGAAAGGTATGGCCGTCCGTCCTTGGTTTTCTTGAGCCAACCGTTTGCGTAGTAGAGCTTCCCGCCCACCATCACCGTGCCTGTGCGGTCGGGATGCTTCTCCTCGGTCTTACGGTCGTTGACGAAGATCGCGCCGGCGTTGTCTTTCTGCTCGAAGGCCATTGTCTTCTCCTGTTGGCGCCAGACGGGCGGCTCGTTCGGCGCGCCGAACCGCCGAGCTGTCTCGGTGATGAATGCGATCAGGGCATGGGGCGCCCAGCCGCGATGGCGGTCACAGGCCGCGCAGCGAAGCTCGCCCGCGTGCGGCGGCTTGCCCGGCAGGATGCGGGCGATGTTGTCATGGCATGGCTGCTGGCGATCGATGTCGCGATCGAGCTTCACCGTCATGCCGATAGCTGGCGATGCGGGCTCGGGTGTTGCGCCGAACAGGTCGGGCGTCATCGCATTGCCCCAATCCGGTTGAGGAAAGCGATTGCCGTGTCGATGTTGTCTGCCGTCTCGACCGTTGCGCCTGCGCGCCGCAGCGCGGCGGTGACAGTCAGTCTGCACGGGGCTGAGCTTGCGGCCGGGCGTCTTGAGTTCGAGAAACAGCGGCTGACCGGCGCGGATGATCAGCAGGTCGGGACTGCCCGCCCGGACGCCAAGCGACTTGAAGATCGCGGCTTCGATTGGCGATCGCCAGCCGCCGGTAGGGACGTGCGTCCACCACGTATCACCACGAGCGCCCCACCGCAGGTGCTCGATCAGCGAGCGCTGCAGTATGGCTTCGGGTTGGTAGCGGCCGGTTATTTCGGCACCCACTTCGGCGCGACTTCATCCGAGACGCGACCGCCGCGCGGCCAAATGTAAAACCCACCCGTGCCGTTGTTCGCGTGCAGCCGCACAAGCCGCGCACCCTGCGCAATAGACCCAACGCTTTGTCGATTTTGGTCACGATCATCTGTACAGCTTCCTTGCGGCCGGGACCGCTTTTGGGCTACACAGCAGCGCCAACTTGCCTGTGTAACCTGCGGCCAATTACGATCCGCCGCCGAGATTCGTTTCGGCTTGCGCGTCGGGAGCTTCCACTTGGTGATCTGCTCGCGCGTGACGGCGATCGCCTCGAACACAAGTTCGATCCCGTCCTCATCAGCGAAGCGCCGGGGCTTCTCTTGCAATGAGCGAGCGGCGTCCTGTCCGGCTCGGTCGAAGTCGCCGAGATAGTAGACATAGTAGGGCCGCTCGTCGTCGGTGCGCGCCGCGATCGCTTCGTAGCAGAACGTCTCGGACGAAATCCGCGCGTCACCATCAAGGGCACGTCGTAGCGTGAGGTGATCGGATAGATAACGCCCGCGAGGGCATCCTTCTCGCACCAAATTTCTACGTAGGTTTCCGCGCCATCCCACAGCGCCTTCCGGTAGAACCGGGCAGTGTTGGCGAGCGTCGCCTCGACGCCAGCGAACGTCTTGGGCTTGCGCATCCCGCGCGTAGCGTCGGCAATGTGATCGTAGTCAAGACGGCCGTCGCGCCGGAGGTTCAAGACTTGGCGTTAAATCTTGGCGTAGGCCGGGTCGGCCTTGTCGATGCCTGGCAGTCCCCGCACTTCCGCTTGATAGTAGAGCCCGCGAACGGTGATCGGCCCGTGCTCGGAGGCGTAGTCGATAAGGAACCGCGCGCGTTCCTCCATCTCGTCGTGGGTGGCGCGTCGGCGCTTTACGAGGCTAGCGCCGTAAGCAGCCTTGCGGCCCGAGGCTCGTTGCGATATGGCCATCCCCCGTTGCTCTCTTGTCTGCCCCGGATGGCGATCCGGGTGTTTTGCCCTTGCTCACATGCGAACGCCGTCCCCAGGCTGTGGGGCGGCGTTTCGTTTCAGGCGGTGTCGTATTTCGGCATGACCCCGGCAGGCCAAAACCGCCGACCGCGAATTCTCAGCGGCTCGGGTAGAATTCCGACCTCGACATAGCGGTCGACGGTGCGCACGGAACGATCGAGGCGTCGCGCGACGGTCGCCGCTGACTCTAGCGACGTAGGCAGCGGGGCGGCGGGGCGCATTTCAATTTCGGACGTTTCGGACGGCATGGCGGCGACCTCCCCGACAGGTTGTGAACTGTCGCGGAGCGTCGCCCCGGAGGGCGGTTCGCTTCCAGATATTTGGCGAACTTTTTTAGGTGAGCGTCCGTTTGTGCGTTTTGAGCAGGTTGCGCGCGGCTTGCTTGGGATCAGGCTGCTCCTGAAGCATGCGCAGTATGCCATCGTAGGCTTCGCGGGCTTGCCGCCCCTTCCACCCGGCATTGAACGCTTTACGCCAGGATCGAAACGCGCCCGGCTGTTCCCCGATCGCTTCCGCTACTTCTTCCTCGATCTTTTCTTTCGAGGTTGGGCGCCGGACCTTGGATAAGACGTCGACCATCGCACAGGCCCCCGCGAGCGTCGTCGCACGGTGCGTCTCCAACCCCCGGTTCCCACGCTTCGGCCGTAGTCGTAGAGCTGGCTTCAGCTCCTTCGGCCGTCTTCCGAGGTTGAGGTCGTCCAGGTGCTCGGCGAGGCGCACGAGCAAGTACAAGTGCTCGGATGGAGCGTCGTTTTTGACATATTCCCACACGGCCCCGAGAGCCACCTGATAGGCGTAGCGGCGCCGGTTCTGACCCTCTTGATCGTCTTTCGCGCCGCGCCAGATGTCATGGGCCTGCGCTAGCTGCGCCCGTAGTTTTGCCTTCGGTTCAAGCTCAAAGAAGTCTTCCGGCAAGGGGCCAAGTGGTGTCTGAACGACGCCCGTTTTTGGTTCGCTTGCCATAGGTCACCCTCGCAGCCGGACGACGTTGCTGCCGTCGGGGGGATCGGCGATCTGTGTGATCCGCGCCGCCAGCGCCTCGAACGCCGCCAGCTTCTCGGCGCGATACTCGTGGCAATCATAGGTCTTGCGGATTCCGGGGAGCGCGTGGCCGAGGCACCGCTCGGCATGATCCGGGTTGACGCCGAGCGCGCTCATCAGCGATCGGGCCGTGCGTCGCAGGTCATGCAGCCGCCAGCTGGTGACGCCGGAAGCGGCGTCAAGTCTCATCTTGAGGTGCCCAAAATTGGCGATCGCGTGCTTGCCGTCGGCGGTGAACACATAGTCACAATCGACGATCCTCGGCACCTTGGCCAGCAGCGCCTGTGCGGCCTTCGAAAGCGGCACCAGGTGGTCGAGCTTGTTCTTGTAGCGGAGGCCGGGATCAGCCAGTCGCCGTTCGACAGCTCGCTGTAGGTCATGCGCGCCGCTTCATTGCGCCGCGTGGCCGTCAACAGCATGAACTGCACGTAGCGGCCGAACACCCCATGCCGTCGGCGGCGGTCAACACGCGGGCCAGCTCGTCGTCGGTCAGTACGCGGTTGCGCATGCGCTCGATCGGGCGCGTGCGCTGCAAGCCCTTGACGATGGGCGAGCGGAAGTCGTCGTCCCGGCGCGCATCCAGTCGAACAGGATGCGCAGCACCCCGAGCACCTCGTCGGCCATGCGGCCGCCGCGCCCCGCCTCGACGTGGTCGAGCAGCTTGACGATCTCGCTGCGCCTGATCTCGGCGATCGGCCTGCCGCCAAGCACCGGGAAGATCAGCCGCTCGAACGTGGCGCGGCGCTGGCTCGATGGTGCGCAGCCGCTTGTCGGCTGGCTTGCGTTCCTCGCTCACAAGGTAGCTCTCGGCGACGGCGCGCAGCGTGTTGGCCGCCGCCAGCTCGGCCCTCACCTTCGCGCTCTTCTTGGCGGCGGCAGGGTCGTGGCCGCGCTCCAGCACATGCAGCGCATCGGTGGCGGCCTTGCGGGCGGCGGCCAAGGTCAGCGCGCCGTCGAGCGTCAGCTTGCGCGGCGTCCCCTGGAAGCGGTAGCGCACCGCCCATGACTTTCGGCCGCTCGGCTGGACGACGAGGTACAGGCCCTGGCATCCGCTGTCGGGTATCTCGCGCCGCCGTGGCCCCGGCTTGATGTTCTCGACTGAGATCGCTGTTAGCTTGGCCATGCCGTTACCCCGACTGCCTGGGGGTAACAAAATCGGCTGTCTGCGTGTGTTACCCTGTGGCGGGTAATGTCGCCGACACAGGGCACAACATCAAGCAAATTCGCGGGTTATCCGGAGGGAAGTGGCGGGGAGTGGCATCATGTGTCGCCCTAGATGCCGTGGTCGCCGGTCACATTCCGATGATGTTCGTGAGCACGGGGCTGATCGTGCAGCCGTGGAAGACAGGGCAATTGCGACCGCTCGGCGTCGGCAGCCGCGAGCGTCTGGCCCTGCTCCCGGACCTGCCGACCGTCGGCGAGAGCCTGCCCGGCTTCACCGCCGTGGTCTGGTTCGGGCTTTTTGCTCCAAGCGGCACGCCCGGGGAAATCGTCGCCAAGATCAACAATGCCGTGCAACGCATGCTTACCGATCGCGACTTCCACCAGCGGTTTCTCACGCCGAACTTCTACGAGCCGATCGCGGGGTCACCCGAGCAATTCGCCGAGCACATTCGCTCGGACACGGAGCGCTGGCGGACGGTCATCAAGAACGCAAAGATTGCGGTCGAGGATAGTAGGATGGGTTGAGCGCCAGCGAAACCCATCAATCGCGAGCGCCTTTCTTGCCCGGAAGGTGATGGGTTTCGCTTCGCTCTACCCATCCTACAAACCTACGAATTGGCATCGACCTCAGTGCTAGGCCATCCAGGGCCGGCGGCCCGGGAAGCCTTTGACTCCGTCGTTGTCGCGCCTGCTGTTGAGCCCGGTCATTTCTTCTGTTGCCTGCGCGTGCAGGCACCGGCATTCTGCCCGGCGCTCGCCGGCGGTGCCGCCCTTGCCCATGGTGCGGTCGGCTGAGTTTGCCCTACACGATCGGGCGTCAGCGCGCACGATGACGACATCGCCTCGGATCGATCGCGAGCGCCTGCTCGGCAGGCTCGATACATTCAATCGCATCGGCGCGTTGCCCGGCGGCGGCAATTGCCGGCTCGCGCTCAGCGACGAGGACCGCGCCGGCCGCGACCTGCTGGTGCGGTGGATGCGCGAGCTTGGCCTCGACGTGACCATCGACGCGATCGGCAACATCATCGGCGTGCGCGCCGGGCGCGAAAACATGCCGGCCGTGATGTTCGGCTCGCACATCGACACGGTCGGGACCGGCGGCCGCTACGACGGCCTCTACGGCGTGCTGGCCGGCCTCGAAGCCTGCGCGGCGCTCGACGACGCCGGCCGCGCGACGCGCCGTCCGCTGGCGCTGGTCGCCTTCACCAATGAGGAGGGCTCGCGCTTTCCACCCTATGCCATGGGCAGCCTGGTCTATGTCGGCGGCCTCGCGCTCGACGACGCCTACGCCATCCGCGGCATCGACGGCGCGGCGGTGGGCGAGGAGCTGCGGCGTATCGGCTACGCGGGCGACGCGAGGCCGGGCGCGCTCACGCCGCATGCCTATCTGGAATTGCACATCGAGCAGGGGCCGATCCTGGAAGACGAAGGCCTCGTCATCGGCGCGGTCGAGGGTATCACGGGGCTCTCGTGGACGCAGGTATCGATCACCGGCCGGTCGGCGCATGCCGGCACGACGCCGATGCATCTGCGGCGCGACGCCGCCTGCGCGGCCGCCGAGGTCGCGCTGTTCGTGCGCCGGCTGGCCCAAGACATGGGCGGCCATCAGAAGGGCACCGTCGGACGGATCGAGCTTTACCCGAACCTCGTGAACGTGGTTGCAGAACGGGCCGTCATGACGATCGATCTGCGCAACACCGATGAAAACCGGCTGCAGGAGGCCGAGCAGCAGCTTGCCGCCTTCCTCGATCGCCTTGCCGCGCAGGAGCAGGTCGCGGTCGCAACGCGCAGCCTCGCGCGCTTTACCCCGGTCGCGTTTCCGGCCGGGATGGTGTCGCTCGTCGAGACGACGGCGCGCGAGCTCGCTCTCCCGTGCCGCCGGCTCCCGTCCGGTGCCGGCCACGATGCGCAAATGATGGCGCGGCTCTGCCCGGCCGGCATGATCTTCGTGCCGAGCGTCGGGGGGCTCAGCCACAACGTCCGCGAACACACCGCGCCCGAGCACCTGGAAGCCGGCGCCGCCGTGCTGCTGCATGCGGTGTTGCGGCTGTCGGAATAGGCGCTACGAACGCTCGACCGGGCCGACGTCCACTGGACGGTCGGATTCTTCGGTCCATTCCGACAGGGAGCCGTCGTAGAGCGATACCCCGCGGCGCCCGAGCACCTCCGACAAGACGAACCAGTTCGTTGCGGCCTGATGCCCGGTGTTGCAATAGTTGATGACGGGCTGGGCGGGAATCGCTGCGAAGATTTTCTCGAGCTCCGCCTTCGACTTCAACGTCTGCGCCGCGGAATCAAACGCCACCACGTGATCGAGTTGGACTGCGCCCGGAAGCCGCCCTGCCCGCGTCGCCTGCGGGGACTTGGCGCGGCCCTCGAAGAAGTTCGTTGCGCGGCTGTCGAGCAGGACCGTGGCTTGATCGGCGATCGCGCTTGCGACCGCGCCCGCATCGGCGCGCAGCTCCGGTACGAGCCGGATCGGATAGGGTGGTGACGGCGGGCGCGCGGGAACGGTCCCGGCGGCCAGCGGCCGCGTCGGATCGCGGTCCCAGACCGCCATGCCGCCCGAAAGGATGGACGTCTTCGCGTGGCCGGCGATCTTGAGCGTCCAGTAGACGCGGGCGGCCGCGCTGAAATCGCCCACCGTCGTCCCGGCCGAGACGACGATGGCGTGATGCTGCGGCGTGAGCCCGATGCGGCTGAACAGGCCGGCCAGCGCGGCGTGATCGGGAAGAAGCCCGGAGGCCATTCCCTTGGTGGCGCGCCAGCCGTCTTTCACGTAGTCGCTGTGCAGCGCTCCCGGAATATGCCCGGCTTCATAGGCTTCCCGTCCGCCGCCGTCGACCACCGAGCGAATATCGAGGATCAGCAAGTCTCCGTCGCCAAGGTGCGCATTGAGCCACTCCGGCGGCACGAGCGGCTCGGCAGTCGCGGACAGTACATGCTCTGCGGCCTGTTCCGACATTGAGCTAGCGTAGCACAGACCGCGTGAGCATCACCGGGCAAACTCCCGCCGGCCGGGAACCGTCGACGACGGACCATGCGACAGCCGCGCCCGCAGCGTCGTCGCCCGCCCGTCGCCCGTCGGCTGATAGAACACGCTGTAACGGTGGACGGCCTCGGCGAAGGCCGCCGCGTCGGCCTCCTTGGTCAGCTCGAATGCATCGAAGCCGGCGCGTTGCAGGAACATGAGCTGGTCGCGCAATACCTGACCGGTTGCGCGCAGCTCTCCGCGAAATTCATGGCGCTCGCGCAGCAGCCGCGCCTGACTGTAGGCGCGACCGTCGCGGAAGGTGGGGAATGCCAGCGCCACCAGCGCGATCCAGTCGAGATAGGGAGCGAGCTCGGCGATCTTGCGGTCGTTGGGCCAGATGACGCCGGTCGGCGCCTGGCGCAGGACGAGCTCGCGCGCGTCGGCTATGAGCCGCCCCGCCGGCAGGATGACCGCAATGCCCTCCGGCACCGGCGCGTCATCGAGCACGCGCACGAAACGATCTTCGATGATGCGGCCTGCCTTAACGAGCGGCATAGACCCGCTCCTTGAAGGGATCGACGCCGACGCGCTTGACCGTGTCGATGAAGAGCTCTCCCGGGCGCTCGCGCAGCTCGAGATAGGCGGCGGCGATGTCCTCGACCACGTCGGCGATCTCGCCGTAGGGCACGGCCGGACCCAGGATCTTGCCGAGCTCGGCGCTCTCGTCGGCACGGCCGCCGATGGTCACCTGGTAATATTCCTCGCCGTTCTTCTCGACGCCGAGGATGCCGATGTGCCCGATGTGATGATGGCCGCAGGCGTTGATGCAGCCGGAAATGTTGATGTGCAGCCGTCCGAGATCATGCGCCAGGTCGAGATTGCGGAACCGGCGCGTGATCTCCTCTGCGACCGGGATCGAGCGCGCGTTGGCGAGGCTGCAATAGTCGAGACCCGGGCAGGCGATGATGTCGGAGATCAGATTGACATTCGGCGTGGCGACGCCGATCTCGTCGAGCGCCCGCCACAGCGCCGGCAGATCGCGCTGGGCGACATGCGGCAGGGCCAGATTCTGCTCGTGTCCGACGCGGATCTCTCCGAAGCTGTAGCGGTCGGCGAGATCGGCGATGGCGTCCATTTGCCTGGCGGTGGCGTCGCCGGGCGGCTCTCCCACGCGCTTGAGCGAGAGCGTCACGATGGCATAGCCGGGGACCTTGTGGTTGGCGACCGAATTGTCGAGCCAGACGCGGAAGCGCTTGTCCGCGCGCGCTTTCGCCAGCTCGGGCGGACTGTCGGAGAGCGCCTCGTAGTCCGGATAGCGAAATCGCGACGCGATCTCGGCGACGACGGCGGAATCGAGCGCGAGCGCGCCGTCCTTGATCGACTGCCATTCCTCTTCGACTTCGCGCGCAAATCTTTCGGCGCCGAGCTCGTGGACGAGAAATCTTGATTCGGGCCTTGTAAATATTGTCGCGCCGGCCGTACTGATTGTAGGTGCGCAGGATCGCCTCGACGTAGCTGAGCAGATCGCGCTTCGGCAGGAACGGCTTGATGGTCTTGCCGATGAACGGGGTGCGTCCGAGCCCGCCGCCGACGATCACCTCGAAGCCGGTCTCGCCGGCTCCGTTTCTGTGCATCCGCAGGCCGATATCGTGAACCCGCACCGCCGCGCGGTCGTGCGCCGACGCGGTCAGCGCGATCTTGAACTTTCGCGGCAGGAAGGAGAATTCCGGATGCAGCGTCAGGTGCTGGCGCAGCAGCTCGGCCCACAGCCGCGGATCCTCGATCTCGTCGGGCGCAACCCCCGCCCACTGGTCGGTGGTGATGTTGCGGACGCAATTGCCGCTGGTCTGCATGCCATGCAGTCCGGCGCGCGCGAGGTCGGCCATCGCGTCGGGGAGTTCCGCGAGCTTGATCCAGTTGAACTGGATATTCTGGCGAGTGGTGAAGTGGCCGTAGTTGCGGTCGTAGCGGCGCGCCACATGCGCCAGCATGCGCATCTGGTCGGTCGAGAGCGTGCCATAGGGGATCGCAATCCGCAGCATATAGGCGTGGAGTTGCAGATAGACCCCGTTCATGAGCCGCAGCGGCTTGAATTCCTCCTCGGTCAGTTCGCCCGACAAGCGGCGCGCCACCTGGTCGCGGAATTCGCGGACGCGCTCGTCGACAAGCGTGCGGTCGAAATCGTCGTAGAGATACATGGCGTGTCCTCAGCTCCCGGCCGGGAACGCGACGGTCGGCCCATTCAAGCGGATTCGCTCGCGCAGATTGCCGGGCAGCACGCGCTGTTCCGGGGTGACCTCCACCGGAGCGATATAGGCATCGACCGCGCTGAGCCTGTCGGCGAGCGCGGCGGTGAGCAAGTCGGTTGCAGCCGGCGTTGTCGTCACGACCGCGGCCGCAGCAAGCTCGGTCGTCCAGCTCCCATCGGCGGAGCGATAGACCACGGCGCCATCGCCGAGCCGGTTGGCGGTGACCACGACCGGCCCCGTGACCTTGACCTTCTGCTGCAGCGGCGAGGTCATGCGGCCTCCCGCGCGATCAAGGCGCCGAGCTCGGCGGCGCGCCAAGGCGCCGAACGCGCGACCACGTCGCCGATGACGAGAATGGCCGGGCCCTCGCCTACTTCGGCGGCCAAGGCGGGTAACTGCTCGAGGCGTCCCACGGCCGCTTGCGAATCCGGCCGCGTGCCACGCGCGAGAACGGCGGCCGCAGTTGCAGGATCGCGGCCGGCTGCGATCAAGCCGTCACGCACGGCAGCGGCGGAGGCAAGTCCCATATAGACGACGACTGTAGTCTGCGCATCAGCGAGGTCCGACCAGTCGATCGCCGCAGCTTCCTCGGCGCGGTGGGCGGTGACGAAGGTGAGCTTGGAGGCTTCGTTGCGGAACGTCAGCGGCAGGGCGGATTCGGCGGCGCAGCCGAGCGCCGCAGTGATGCCGGGAACCACGACCACCGGGACGCCGGCCTGGCGCAGATATTCCAGCTCCTCGCCGCCGCGTCCGAATACGAATGGATCGCCGCCCTTGAGTTGCACCACGCGGCGACCGGCGCGCGCCGCCTCGACGAGCCGCCGGTTGATCTCGTCCTGGCTGACACCGGGCTGGCCACGCCGCTTGCCGACGAAAACCTGCTCGGCGCCGCGTCGGGCGCGGTCGAGCACGCCCGCGGTCACCAGCTCGTCGTAGAACACGACATCGGCGTCGGCCAGCGCATGGAGCGCGCGCAAGGTCAAGAGATCGGGATCGCCGGGACCGGCGCCGACGAGAAACACCGTCTCGCTGTTGCCGTGGCCGCCATGGCGCGCGCCATTCGCATCAATCGCAGCCGCAAGCCGCGCCTCCGCCTCGGCGCCGCGTCCCGCCAGCACCGCCTCGGCGATGGGACCTGCGATGACATTTTGCCAGAAACGGCGCGGCGACAGCCCCCGCGGCATCGCTGCGAAGCGGCTGCGATGGCGACCGATCAAATGCGCGAGGTCGCCGATGCGACTAGGCAGCAAGGCTTCGATCAGCTCACGCAGACGGCTCGCGAGGAGCGGCGAGGCTCCGCCGGTGCTGATCGCGACCACCACGTCGCCACGGTCGACGATGGCGGGAAAGATGAACGTCGAGAGCTCGGGCCGGTCGACGACATTGACCGGAATGCGTTGACGACGCGCGCGCGCGGCGACGCGGGTGTCGAGGGGGTCGCCGGCCGCGGAAACAATGGCCACGACGTCGCTCAAATCGGCTTCGAGCGGATCGCCGAGATTGACATCGAGTTGGCCCTCTCCCGGCAGCGTCACCACCTCTTCGACCACGTCGGCGTCGCAGGAGAACCAGCGGACATGCGCTCCGGCCGCCCGCAGCAGGCGCAACTTGCCGAGCGCGGGCTCGCCCGAACCGACTAGGACAATGACCCCAGCGGCGGTATCGACGAACACCGGAAGGAAACGCATTTCGTTCAGCTCCGCGCGGTTAGGGACTAGTAATATCTTCCACATAGTAGCCTGATCGTGGCGCACAAAGAGAAAAATATTGTAGCAAAGTGCGCCATTACGATAGAAAATCCTACTGCAGCTTGCGACGTTCAAGGAACGCCCATCTCAAATCTGTCCCTGCAATAAATGTGCCTGCCGTGCCCGCGGGATCTCCCCCGCATCGCCCATATATGTCCGACGCCAAGCCCCTAGGAGGAACGCCATGACGATCGTCTTGAACCACACCATCGTTCCGGCGCGCGACAAGAAAGCGGCAGCGCGCTTCTTCGCGAAGATTTTCGGATTGAAACCCGAGGCCGGCGGCTACTTCGCACCGGTGCGGGTGAACGACCAGACGACGCTGCTGTTCGACGACAACGGATCGTTCGAAAGCCACCACTACGCCTTTCACGTC
Organism: uncultured Alphaproteobacteria bacterium; assembly: GCA_963827585.1. Lineage (GTDB taxonomy): Bacteria > Pseudomonadota > Alphaproteobacteria > Rhizobiales > Xanthobacteraceae > VAZQ01. The sequence continues at coordinate 282,579 of CAWHCK010000049.1, read as the reverse complement.
AGCGAGGACGAGTTCGATGCCATTTTCAATCGCGTCAAGGACGCGGGGCTGGCATATGGCAGCGACCCGGACGCCTACGACAACGGCAAGCTCAACGATTGGGGCGGCGGCCGGGGATTCTATTTCAAGGACCCCGACGGTCACCTGCTGGAGCTGATGACGGTGCCGCAGTGACCCGGACCGCTGCCGCGGTGCGCTAGAGCATGATCCCGAAAAGTGGGCACCGGTTTTCGGAAAAGATCATGCTCCAGAAAAGAGCTAGATGACGATGAACCCGCCGACGAGCAGCCACAGGCCGGCGCCGACCAGCGCCACCATCCAGACCAGGTCGACGTTGATCCACGTCCGTCGCAGCATTTCCACTCCAATCCACTCGTAGACCGTGACCGCGATCGCCGTGGTCACGGTCAGCATCGCGAGCGTGTGCAGGCCGACGCCCAGCAATGCCGTCGCCATGGGGCTGGCGTGGCCCGGCGCGGAGACCTCGCCGAGACAGAGCGGCATCAGCGCCGGCCACAACATCAGGCCGGCGCCATGCGCCGTCGCCATAAGAAAGGACCACGCGGCGAGACCGACCAGTCCCGTCTGCATGCCGAAGCGCACGCGATGGCGATGCCCGTAGCGCCAGTGATAGAGCGCCCAGCCGATCAGGATGATGCCGCAGGCGATGCCCAACGCGCGCGCGTCGATGAGCAAACCCGCCCAAATGAACGCGGCCACGACGACGGCGACCGACAGGGCATGGCCCAACGCGATCGGCCCCACCGCCAGCCGCACGATGCGCCCATCGTGCCGGTGCATGCCGAGCGCAACGGCAAACAGCCACCCCATGCCGGGATTGAGGCCGTGGAAGGCCCCGAGGCCGGCGAGCGCGAGCCAAGGCCAGATCTCGGTCATGTCCGCTCTATCCCGTAGCCCGGATGGAGCGGAGCGAAATCCGGGATTCTTGTCGCGCCGCAAGTCGGTCCCGCATTCCGCTTCGCTCCACGCGGGCTACATGCTCTACGGATAACAATAGGAATCCGACGAGCAGTCGCCGCCTTCGAGGCGCACCTGATGGGGACGGTGCGGCGTCGGCCATTTGACGAAGAACTTGGGATCGAAGGCGATGCCTCCGCCAGGCTGAGCGTCGAGCTTCACCATCCAGCCTTCGATGCCGTCGGGATAGAACTGCGGATCGATGGCGCCGTAGAGCGAGTTGGTGAAATAGACGCGCCGACCGTCGCGGCTGATCTCCACCATCTGCGGTCCGCCGTTGAGCGGTCTCGCGCCGCTCGGATGCCCGGCCCGCGCGACGATGCCACCGATGCGCACCTTGCCGGTGAGCTTGGGGTTGAACGGGTCCGACACGTCGTATTGCTGCATGTCGCCGGTGCCCCAGCAGGCCACGTATAGAAAGCGATCGTCCATCGAAAGATCGATGTCGGTCACGAGCGGCGGACATGCCTTGAACCCCTTGAGCACCGGCGGCAATACCTCAGGATCCGCCGGCTCCGCCGGGATCTCGATCACTTTCTTGACCGCCCATTTGCCGCCGTCGCGATACCAGGTCCAGATCGAGGACGAGAGGTTCTCCAGGCTCAGCACGCAATTGACGAAGCCATAGGCCTTGGTCGGGTCATGCGCGGGCCGCAACTCGAACACCAGCTGGTACTTGTCGCCGAAGTCGATGGTCTGCAGGTGCTTGCGTCCGTGCAGATCCCAGAAGTGCAGCCTGCGGCCATATTTGGCTCCGAGCAGAACCTCTGGAATCAAGCCATTCTCGAAGGTATCCGGCGTGCCCCACTCGCTCGTCACCATGGTGTCGTGACCGAGGTGCCACCAGGCGTCATAGGCGAAGTGCTGGGGGCCGCGGTCCACTTCCCACTGGCCGCGCACATCGAAGCTCTCGGGATCCATCAGGAACACGCCACCCGGTCCCTTGCCCTCGCGGTTGCCCAACGCCGCGACGTAGATGCCTTCGGGCCCGCAGTGCACCGTGTGCGGGCGCGTATATCCCGCCCGTTCGGCGACCTCCTGCGGGCTCCACCACCTTGACGATCGCGGGCTTCCTCGGGTCGGGCTTGGTGTCGAGGATGTGGATGCGCGATGATCTCAGGCCCGGCACGACCAGGTAGCGCCGCTCGGCATGCGCATGCGGTGCATTGGGACACAGACACGACGAGCACGCGTTCCAGCCGAAATGGTGCAGCTCGTCGCCGGCATTCGGCATCGCCACCGTGTTGAGGATCCTGGAATAGGTCGCGGAGCCCGGGTCGACATCGACGACAGCGATGCCGTCCGGCACCGTGCGGGTGGGATCGAAGGCCGCGACATAGGCGACCGTCTCGGCCGGCGCCTTCATGGCCATGCGGGGCGATGGATAGAAGGTCGGGTCGGGCTGCCACATTGTCATCGAAGCGCTCCTGGCTGGAATTGCGGATCTGTGGATCGACTGAAATTGCCGCCGGCGACCGCGTGCTGCCAACGCGCCGTCAAGGCTCACGACGGTGCGCGCGCTTCACCCTTCATTCACTCGCCTTGGCGCCGACCGCCTTCACGATCTTGCCGAAGCGCTCGGTTTCGGCGGCGATGAACGCCGCGAACTCTGCCGGCGTGGTGGCGACCGCCTCGGCGCCCTGATCTCTCACCTGCTTGACGATCTCCGGATCCCGCACCGCCTGCACGAACGCGGTATTGAGCTTGCCGATGACAGCGTCGGGCGTCCCGGCCGGGGCCACGAGGCCGAACCAGGCGTCGAGCTCGATCCCGGCAAAACCCGCTTCTCGCATCGTGGGGACATCCGGCAGCACCGGCAGTCGCTTCGGCGAGGTGACCGCGAGCACGCGCACCTTGCCCGCCTGCAGGAACGACAGCACCGAGGAATAGGAGACGAAGAAGAAATCGACCCGGCCGGTGGCCAGGTCGAGCGCGGCCGGCCCGGCACCGCGGTAGGGAATGTGCACCATGTTTGCTCCGGTCCGTACCTTCAGCATTTCGCCGAGCAGATGTCCGCCGGAGCCGCTTCCCTGCGACGCGAAGCTCAAGCCACCGGGCTTCGATTTGGCGAGCGCCACCAGTTCGGAAACCGACTTGGCGGGACTGTCGAGGGGAACCGTCAGCAATTGGGGAAAGGTCCACATCAGCGTGATCGGCCGGAAATCCTTGACCGGATCGTAGGGCAGCGTCGAGTACAGCGACACGTTGGCGGCGTGGCTTCCGGCATTGGCCTGGAACAGGGTGTGCCCGTCCGGCGGGGCTTGCTTGACCGCCGAGGCCCCGATGGCGCCGCCGCCGCCGGGGCGCGACTCCACGACCAGGATCTGGCCGGTATTCTCGGTGACCTTCCTGCCCACCATGCGCTGCAGCGTGTCGGCGCTCGCCCCGGGCGTGAACGGAATGATGATCGTGATCGGGCGCGACGACAGCAGCTCCGCAGCCGCCTCGCCCCCTGCCATCGCGTTCGCCGCCAGGACCATGGCAAGGACGACGGACGCTCTGCACATGCAACCCTCCCGGTACGGCAAGCGCCGGCACTTCGGCGAAGATGCGAGGGTATCACGCCGGCCGTCCGCCGTCGCGCCTGCTGCGGCAAGCGTGCACGGTGAAGCGGCTCGCCGGGCCCGCAGCACTGCGCGCTGCTACACGCGACCGCGCGGCTTGACGACTCGCGACCGGCCTCGCGCCGGCGCGGAAAGCTCCGCTTCCTCGCGCTCGCCGGGCGGATTCAAAGCCGCAGCCACCGCATCATCGACCCGCTCCAGCCAGACGAAGCGAACCTGCTGGCGCGCCGCTTCCGGCACGTCCTCGAGGTCCTTCTGGTTGCGCGCCGGCAGCAGCACCGTGGTGATGCCGGCGCGGGCGGCGGCGAGCACCTTTTCCTTGACACCGCCGATGGGAAGCACGAGGCCCCGAAGCGAGATCTCCCCGGTCATCGCCGTATCGCTGCGCGCGGTGCGTCCGGTGAGCAACGAAACCAGCGCCACGAACATGGCGACGCCGGCGCTCGGCCCATCTTTGGGGATCGCGCCCGCAGGCACATGGATATGGACGTCCGACTTTTCGAACAAGCCGACGTCGATGCCGAGATCGGGGGAGCGCGACTTCACCAGGGTCAGCGCCGCCTGCGCGCTTTCCTTCATCACGTCGCCGAGCTGGCCGGTCAGAATGAGGTTGCCCCGCCCGGGCACCCGGGTCGCTTCGATGAACAGGATGTCGCCGCCGGTTGGCGTCCAGGCGAGCCCGGTGGCGACGCCCGGCACGCTCGTGCGCATGGCAACCTCGTTCTCGAAGCGCCGCGGGCCGAGGATCGCCGGCAGCGCTGCGCCGTCGACGCGCATACGCTCGACGCTGCCCTCGGCGATGCGGACGGCGACATGGCGGCACACCGCGCCGATCAGCCGCTCCAGATTGCGCACGCCCGCCTCGCGGGTGTAGTCGCGGATGACGGCGCGGATGGCGTCCTCGGTGATCTCGCACTGCTCGGCGGTGAGGCCGGTCGCCTCGAGCTGGCGCTTGAGCAGATAGCGCTTTGCGATCTCGAGCTTTTCGTCCTCGGTATAACCGGGAAGCTCGATGACCTCCATGCGGTCGCGCACCGGGCCGGGAACGGTGTCGAGCACGTTGGCGGTCGCGATGAACATGACCTTCGAGAGATCGAAGGCCACGGCGAGATAGTTGTCGCGAAAGGTCGAATTCTGCTCCGGGTCCAGCACCTCGAGCAGCGCGGACGACGGATCGCCGTGGAAGCCGGCGCCGAGCTTGTCGACCTCGTCGAGCATCATCACCGGATTGCGGGTGCCGGCCTTGCGGATCGACTGGATGATGTTGCCGGGAAGGGCGCCGATGTAGGTGCGCCGATGCCCTCTGATCTCGGCCTCGTCGTGCACGCCGCCGAGACTGAGCCGGACGAATTTGCGGCCGGTCGCCTTGGCGATGCTTTGCCCGAGCGAGGTCTTGCCGACGCCGGGCGGGCCGACGAAACACAGAATCGGGCTCCTGCCTTCGGGATTGAGCTTGCGCACCGCGAGATATTCGAGGATGCGCCGCTTGATCTTGGGCAGTCCGTAGTGGTCCGCGTCCAGGATCCGGCGCGCTTCGGCGATGTCGATATTGTCGGGGTCGAGCTTCGACCACGGCAGATCGATCAGCCAGTCGAGATAGGCCCTGATCATCCCGTATTCGGGCGAGGCCTCGGGCATGCGCTCGAGGCGCTTGAGCTCCTTCTTGGCCTGATCCTCGGCCTCCTTCGGCATGCCGGCCTTCTCGGTCGCTTCGCGCAGCTCGGAGAGTTCGCCCGACTTTTCGTCGCCTTCGCCGAGCTCCTTCTGAATGTGGCGGAGCTGCTCGCGCAGGATATGCTCGCGCTGCTGGGACGAGAGCGATTGCTGGGTCTGCTCGCCGATCTGCTTGGAAAGCTTGAGCACCTCGATACGCTGCGCAAGAAGCGCAAGAATCTTGTCGAGGCGCTCCTTGATGTCGATGGTCTCCAGGACCTCCTGCTTTTCCGATGGCTTGGCGTCGATGATGCCGGCAATGAAATCGGCAAGCGCGGATGGCGATTCAAGGTTCTCGATCGTCGCGGCCATTTCCGCCGGGACGTTCGACAGCAATTGAACGGCTTCGCGGGCACGCGCACGGACCAGCCGAACGCGCGCCTCGATCTCGGGCGTCATGACCTCGGTGACGCCGATCTCGTCGATGCGTGCCGCCAAGAAAGGAAAGCCGCGCAGGTACTCGATGACGCGAAAGCGCCGCACGCCCTGGGCTATCACGTGATGCGTGCCATCGGGCGCGGTGACGTAGCGAAGAACCTGCGCCGCGGTTCCGACCTTGTGCAATTGCTCGGGCGTCGGATCTTCGACCGCGGGATCGGTCTGCAGGATGACGCCGAGCGTGCGCTCGCGGCGAGCCGCCTCCTGGGCCGCGGCGATGGAAGATTTTCGACCGATCGCCAGCGGCAGCACGATGCCGGGGAACAGGACGGTCTGCCGGACCGGCAGGATGATCATGCTGTCCGCCGGGAGCGTCGGATGACCCTCGCCCGCATCGACCGTGTTTTGTTCCGGTTGGTCGGCCATGGAGCGACCCGATATCAACTTCGCTGCGTCAGGCTGACAACGAGGCAGCCATTCACGAGCGTCGGCCGCCCGAGTTCCCACTGTGCCTCGGGCAGTCGAATGCGGCGCTCGAAGCGCCCGTGCGGTATCTCCAGGCGATGGATCGCCGTGCCGCGGGGGAGCGCGGGCAGCCGCCGCACGCCGGCGACGAGCAACACATCCCGCTCGATCGAGAGCTTGATGTCATCGGGCTCGACGCCCGGCAAAGCAGCGATGATCGTCAACTGCCCCTCGCCCTCGAATACATCGACTGGAGGTTCCCAGCTTGCCGCCGGCACCGGTGCAAGCCCGGGCTGAAAGAATTGGCGCTGCAGTTGCTCCGCCCGCTCGATCATCGCGCAGGCCTCGGCCCACATCCAGCGTTTCGGATCCGCTGCGGTCATTGCGTTGCCTCGCTGGGCCAGGGTTTGTCCAAGTGTCACATGGTCAAGTGTATCCTAGCATCAGACGTTCAGGTCTCGCCAGCGGGCGAGCCGCGTCACGACACTTCGGCAAGAAGACGCGCGCCGGCGGCAACACGAGATGAGCAAGAGAACGGACCTGCTCCGCGGCAACGCACCGTCACGCGCTTTGATCTATTTCAAATGGACTATCGCCGCTCGGACTTTGGAGCGCGGCTTCGTTTCGCCCGCGGGAAACGCAGCAGGTTCGTTTCCTCGGTCTGACCTCGTGTCTCGTCCGCCAGCAGGACGGTTCCGCTCCCGGCACACTCGGCGGAGGGCGCGTCCGTGGCATTGGCTACGCTCGCCGCAGACCGCACTCGCGGCAGGTAAATGGTCACATGGGTGCCCTTTCCAACCTCGCTGCCGACATCGATCGCGCCACCGGACTGGTGAACAAAGCCGTGGACCTGCGACAGGCCAAGTCCTGTCCCTTTGCTGATCTCCTTCGTCGTGAAGAACGGATCGAAAATCCGCGGCAGGATATCCGGGGGTATCCCCACGCCGGTGTCGCCCACGGTGAGCGCAACAAAATCTCCCTGCAGGTCCTTGCCGTGGTCACCGCGACGAAGTTTCACGTTGTGCGTCGTGACCGAGATCACGCCGCCACGCGGCATCGCATCGCGGGCGTTGACCGCGAGGTTGACCAACGCGAGCTCGAGCTCGCCGAGGTCGACCCGCACGGGCCAGACCTCGGCCGCGATGCCGATCATGAGCTTTACGTCCCCGCCCAGCGAGCCGGCGAGCATGTCTCGCAGAGCGTCCACACGCTCCCGGAGGTTGATCCTGCTGGGATTGAGCCGCTGACGCCGCGCAAAGGTGAGCAGCTGCCGGGTCAGCGTCTCTCCGCGCTGCGCGGCGCCGGCGATGGCCTCGGCCGCGCGCAGGCCCTTGGGATCGTCGGCGACGAGCTTCTTGAGCGTGTGAATATGACCGCTCACGATCATCAGCAGATTGTTGAAGTCGTGGGCGATGCCGGCCGTCAACTGGCCGAGCGCGTCCATCTTCTGAGAATGCGCGAGCTGCTCCTGCGCCTTTTGCAGCGCGGCTTGGGCCTGCTTGCGCTCGGTAATGTCACGGGTGATCTTTGCGAAGCCCACGAGCGCGCCCTGCTCGTCGCGGATGGCATCGATCACGACGGCCGCAAAGAACATCGATCCATCCTTGCGAAGGCGCCAGCCCTCGGCCTCGTAGCGCCCTTCCCGGCCCGCCGTAGCAAGCGCGCGGGCAGGAAGGCCGGCGGCGCGGTCGGCCTCGGTATAAAACCGCGAGAAGTGTCGGCCGATGATCTCGGCCTCCGCATAGCCCTTGATCTTCTGCGCGCCCGAATTCCAGCTGGTGACGAACCCTTCAGGGTCCAACATGTAGATGGCGTAGTCGGTGACCGCGTTGACCAAAAGCTCGAACCGCGACGCATCAGTGTGGTCGACTGGTTCCGCTGGACGGGGGGGCATCACGAGGAGAGCGCTTCCTGTCTGGCTGCCGCGAATGGTTGTATTATGCTCGCCATGGTCGCGCCATGGTGCGCCCCGGGGACGCGGCCGTCCCTGCAGGCCCGGACCTCAAAGCCGCAGGCGGGAAATAGTTCCACTCGGGCAGCGCTCTCCGGCGTCGGCCGTGTTAGGAGGCCTGCGATCGATCCCCACTTGCCGGGAAGAGACGATAGGCCCGCGGCTGCAGGCCGACCTCCTGTCCGACGCCGATCGCGTCATGGCGCGGGGCATTCACCTCGATGAAATGCTCACGGCCACCCTCGCGGAGCGCGATTTCCAGGCGCCGCGCCGGTCCAAACCCGTGCACGCGCTTCACGACCCCTGTGAGCGCGGCGACGCCGGCATCCGGAACGATCGCGACCTCGTACGGCCGCACGAACAGGCTTGCCTCGCCATCGGCCAGACCGTGCGGATCGAGATCGAGCCTGCGTCCGGCGAAGTGGACGGAGCCCGAGTCGATGGTGACGGGAATGGCCAGCGACTCGCCGATGAAGTGATGCACGAACGCGCTCTGCGGACGCTCGTACACCTCTTCCGGCGTCCCGACCTGCTGAATGCGTCCCTTGTCGAGCACGACCACGCGGTCGGCGAGCTCCAACGCCTCCTCCTGATCGTGGGTCACGAATACGGAGGTGACGTGAATCTCGTCGTGGAGCTGGCGAAGCCAGCGCCGCAGCTCCTTGCGAACCTTGGCGTCGAGCGCTCCGAACGGCTCGTCGAGCAGAAGAATGCGCGGCTCGATGGCGAGCGCGCGCGCGAGCGCGATGCGTTGGCGCTGGCCGCCCGACAGCTGGGCCGGAAGGCGCTCGCCGAGCGGACCGAGCTGCACCAGCTCCAGCAGGCGCGCGACGCGCGCGCGAATCTCCGCCTCCCGCGGACGGGTGCGGCGCGGACGCGCGCGCAATCCGAACGCCACGTTCTCGAACACCGTCATGTGGCGGAAGAGAGCGTACTGCTGAAAGACGAAACCGACATTGCGCTCGCCGACGCTGCGCGACAACGCGTCCTCGCCGTCGAAACGCACTTCACCCCGGTCGGGCCAGTCCAGGCCGGCGATGATGCGCAGCAGCGTGGTCTTGCCCGATCCGGATGGGCCAAGCAGTGCGACCAATTCGCCCGAGGGAATATCGAGATTGATGCTGTCGAGGGCGGCGAAAGCGCCGAAGCGCCTGGTGACCTCGTGCAACGCGATCTTCATCGGAGTCACTCCTTTGCGGTGCGGCCTTCCAGCACCACTTTGGCGACGAGCGTGACCAGCGCCAGCAGCGCCAGCAGCGAGGCTACCGCGAACGAGGCCATGAACTGGTACTCGTTGTAGAGGATCTCGATGTGCAGCGGCATGGTATTGGTTTCGCCGCGGATGTGGCCCGAGACCACGGAGACCGCACCGAACTCGCCCATCGCGCGCGCGTTGCACAACAACACGCCATAGAGCAGCGCCCATTTCACGTTCGGCAACGTCACCTTGAAGAAGGTGCGAAGGCCCGACGCGCCGAGCGACAGCGCCGCCTCCTCGTCCTGGGTGCCCTGTTCGCGCATGAGCGGGATCAGCTCACGCGCGACGAAGGGAAACGTCACGAATACCGTGGCCAGGACGATGCCCGGAAGCGCGAATATGATCGTGATGTCGTGCGCCTGCAGCCAGGGGCCGAGCAGGCCTTGGCCGCCGAACAGGAGGACGAACACCAGGCCCGAAATCACCGGGGAGACCGAGAACGGCAGATCGATCGCCGTTATCAGCAGGCTCTTGCCGGGAAACTCGTACTTGGTGATGGCCCAGGCGGCAATGACGCCGAACACAAGATTGAGTCCGACCGAGATCGCGGCCACCACCAATGTGAGCTTGATCGCAGCGACGGCGTCCGGGTTGTCGATGGCCGCGATATAGGCATCGAGCCCCTTCGCGAACGCCTGCGCGAAGACATTGACCAGGGGAATGAGGACAAACAGCGTCAAAAATGCAATCGCGATGCCGATGATGCCCCAGCGCATAGGCGTGGGATCGGCGCGGGCATCGGAGACCGGCTTCGCCTTTCGCAGAACCATCGAGGATGTTCTAGACGCTCCCGTCCTTGACGAATAGCCGGGGAGCGCAAGCGGTTGGTCGGTCATGAATTTTCCCTGGCACGCCGCTCGGACCAGCGCTGCAGCAGATTGATCGCGAGCAGAATGAGAAACGACGCGACCAGCATCACCGCGGCGATGGCGGTGGCATCCGCATAGCGGAATTCCTCCAGGCGGATGACGATCAGGAGCGGTGCGATCTCCGACACGTTCGGCAGGTTGCCGGCGATGAAGATGACTGATCCGTATTCGCCCACCGCGCGGGCGAAGGCGAGCGCGAAGCCGGTGAGAAGCGCAGGCAGGAGGGCGGGAAAGATGACGCGGCGAATGGTGGTCCAGCGCGAGGCACCCAAGGTCGCCGCCGCCTCCTCCACCTCGGCTTCCAGGTCCTCGAGGACCGGCTGCACCGTGCGCACGACGAACGGCAGGCCAACGAACACCAGCGCAACGAAAATTCCCAGCGGAGTAAATGCCACCTGGATTCCGAGGGGCGCCAAGATCCGGCCGAGCCATCCGTTCTCCGAATAGAGATTGGTCAGCGCGATGCCGGCAACCGCCGTGGGCAGGGCGAACGGGATGTCGACCACCGCATCGAACACCCGCCGGCCCGGGAACTCATAGCGCACCAGCGCCCAGGCGACGGCGGATCCAAATATGAGGTTGACCACCGCCGCAACCAGCGACAGCCCGAACGACAGCTGGAGCGCGTGGACCGCGCGCGGGCTGGTGACGATGCGCAGGAACTGCTCGAGTGACAGATCGGTCGTCTTGACAAACAGCGCCGCGAGCGGGATCAGCACGATCAGCGACAGCCACAGCAAGGTGGTTCCCATCGTGATTCCGAAGCCCGGAATCACGCGGCGCTTGTGCCGCACGATCGTTGCCCAGCTCACCGCGTCCCCCTCGCGACAGTGCGCAGACGACGTCGCGCTATATCACTGCGCGTAGATGGCGTCGAATACGCCGCCATCCTTGAAGTGCGTGGTCTGCGCCTTCCGCCAGCCGCCGAATACGTCGTCGATGGTGAAAAGCTCGATCTTCGGGAAGCTGCCTTCATGTTTCTTCGCCACGCCCGCGTCGCGCGGACGATAGTAGTGCTTCGCGGCAATCTCCTGCCCTTCCGGCGTGTAGAGGAACTTGAGATAGGCTTCGGCCGCAGCGCGCGTACCCTTCTTGTCCACGACCTTGTCGACGACGGCAACCGGAGGCTCCGCCAGGATCGATACGGACGGCACCACAATCTCGAATTTGTCCTTGCCGAATTCGTTCACAGCCAGAAACGCCTCATTTTCCCACGAGATGAAGACATCGCCAACACCGCGCTCGACGAAGGTAATCAGTGACCCGCGCGCGCCGGTGTCGAGCACCGGGACGTTCTTGTAGATGCTTTGAACGAAGCCGCGCGCCTTGTCCTCGCCGCCGTACTTCTTCTGCGCATAACCCCACGCCGCCAGATAGTTCCAGCGCGCCCCACCGGACGTCTTGGGATTGGGGGTCACCACCTTCAGGTTGGGCTTGACCAGGTCATCCCAGTCCTTGATGCCTTTCGGGTTTCCCTTGCGGACCAGAAAAACGATGGTCGAGGTATAGGGCGAGGCGTTCTGCGGCAGCTTCGCCTGCCAGTCCTTGGCGAGGATCCCGCGCTCGGCGATCTCGTCGATATCATATGCGAGCGCAAGCGTGACCACGTCGGCCTGCAGGCCGTCGATCACGGAGCGCGCCTGGCGGCCCGAACCGCCGTGCGACTGCTTGAACTCGACGGTCTTGCCGGCGTCCGCCTTGTACTTCGCGGCAAACGCCTTGTTGATCTCGACGTAGAGCTCGCGCGTGGGATCATAGGAGACATTCAGCAGCGTGACATCGGCGGCCTGGACCGCTCCTGCCAGGGCCATCGATAGAACGAAGCCCGCAGTCAAACGTTTCATGACGATCTCCGTCGGCCGACCTCGTCCGGCCGAAGTTCGACATCTCAAGTGTGACATCTTCAAATTCCGAACGAAGGCGGCAAGGCCTGCAGCAAGGTCGATTCCGGTTGCCAGGGCGCGGACGCGTCGGTAGGTAACGCGCATCCGCCCCGGTCGGATCGCGGGCCGTGGTGCCGCCGGCCCGACCAAACCGTCCAGGCGCGGCCCCGCTCCAGGGCCAACCTCAGTAAGACAAAAGTGATCATGGAACTTCCTGATTGACGAGAATTATTTTCCATATACAAAGGCAGACACCGCTGCAATTAGAAAAATATTCTCCCAACCTTGAGCGCAAACCTGGAAGAAATAATGAGGGCCAAAACCAATAAAGGGGCAGCTATTGCCTCCGCGCCGCGGCTGGCCACGCCGGCGGCCGCAGCCGTGCCGATGGATCGCCTCGACGAGCTTAAATCGCAAAGCGTCTTTATCCTGCGCGAAGCGTTCGCCCGGCTCAAGCGCGTCGCCATCCTGTGGTCGCTGGGAAAAGACTCCAATGTGATGATCTGGCTCGCGCGCAAGGCCTTCTTCGGCCGCGTGCCCTTTCCAGTCATGCACGTCGATACCGGCAAGAAATTTCCGGATATGTATGCGTTCCGCGACCGCTACGCGACCGAATGGCAGCTCGACCTCGTGGTCGAGCCGTGTCCGCCGATCGAGGCCGTCGATCCGAGCTTGCCGCCCGCCGCGCGCTCGGCCGCGCGCAAGACCGAAGGGCTCAAGCTCGCGCTCGCCAAGCACGGCTTCGACGGCTTGCTCGCCGGCATCCGGCGCGACGAGGAGGCCACCCGCGCCAAGGAGCGCGTGTTCTCTCCGCGCGGCACCGAAGGCCTGTGGGACGTGCGCGACCAGCCGCCGGAGTTCTGGAATCACTTCAACGCCTCGCCGCCTCCGGGCGCACACCTGCGGGTGCACCCGATCCTGCATTGGACCGAGAGCGACATCTGGGCCTACACGCGGCGCGAAGGCATTCCCATCGTCCCGCTCTATCTGGCGCGCGACGGCAAGCGCTACCGCTCGCTCGGGGATGCCGACATCACGTTCCCGATCGCATCAAATGCCGGCACGATCGATGAGATCATCGCCGAGCTCGACGCGACCAGGATTCCGGAACGCGCCGGCCGCGCCATGGATCACGAATCCGAGGACGCTTTCGAGCGCCTGCGCAAAGCCGGGTACTTGTGATCGCTCCCCCCTCCCCTCCCTGCAACTCCCTGTAGCATCGAGTACGAAGCTGCCATGAACGTTCGGATTTCCCGTCAGCTCCATCCCGTCGCTCCCGTCCCCGTGCGCGCGTTGGTGCGAATCGTCATCGTCGGCCATGTCGATCATGGCAAATCCACATTGATCGGCCGCCTCCTGCACGAAGCGGACGGCCTTCCCGAGGGCAAGCTCGATACGCTCAAGGCGGTGAGCGCCCGCCGCGGCATGCCGTTCGAATGGTCGTTTCTGCTCGATGCGCTGCAGACCGAGCGCGATCAGGGCATCACCATCGATACCAGCCAGATCCGGCTGCGGACATCCGCGCGCGACATCGTGCTGATCGACGCGCCCGGGCACGCCGAGTTCCTGCGCAACATGATCACCGGGGCGGCGCAGGCCGATGCCGCCTTGCTGATGGTCGACGCCACCGAAGGCGTGCGCGACCAGACGCGCCGCCACGGCTATCTCCTGCATCTCCTCGGCGTGCGCCAGGTGGCGGTCGCGATCAACAAGATGGATCGCGTGGGCTTCGATGCGCGCCGGTTCCGGGACATCGAATCCGAAATTTCGGCTCACCTTGCCGGGCTTGGACTGACGCCGACCGCCGTCATGCCGATTTCCGCGCGCCACGGCGACGGCGTCGCGCATCATACGTCCTCGACGGCATGGTACCGAGGCCCGACCGTGCTCGAGGCGCTCGATGCCTTTTCGCCCGCGCCCAAGCCCCATGACCTGGCGCTGCGCATGCCGGTGCAGGCGATCTACAAGTTCGACGATCGTCGCATCGTTGCGGGACGGGTGGAGAGCGGCCGTATCGGCGTCGGCGACGACATCCTCATCATGCCGGCCGCGAAGCCCGCGCGCGTCAGGTCGATCGAGGCATGGCCGGCGCGCGACGCCGCGCAGGCGCCGCATCTTGCGATCGCCGGACAATCCGTCGGCATCACGCTCGATCGCGAGATTTTCGTCGAGCGAGGCGACGTGATCTCGGCCGTGAAGCGCCCCGCCGTTCCCGGAAAACGGCTGCGCGCGCGGGTGTTTTGGCTGCACCAGCGGCCGCTCGCGGTGGGCGGCCACATCGCGGCCCGCATCGGGACGGCCGAAGCGCCCGCCGTGGTGACCGCCATCGAGGACGCCGTCGATCCCGGACTGCTGGCCTCCGATGGCGCCGAAGTCATCGGCCACAACCACGTCGGGGAGATCGAGATCGAGCTGTCGCGGCCGCTCGCGACCGATCCCTACACCGTCGATCCCGTCACCGGGCGCGTCGTGCTTGAATTCGACGGACGGATCGCGGGCGGCGGTCTCGTGCTTGCGGTGGAGTCGGCCGACGCCGCATCCCACCCGCGTGCAGCCGTCAAGGCGGCGGCCGACGCCGGCATGCGCGCGCTGCGCGCGGGCTCCAATTCCGACGAGCTCAAAGCGCGCGCCGCGGCGCTCGCGCGGCTGTTCGCCGACCTGTCTCCCGCCGAACGCATCGCGCATCTGCGCCGCGAGATCGCCGGCAAGATCGTCTTCACCACCAGCTTCGGACTGGAAGACCAGGCCATCTTGCACCTGCTGTCGGAGCGCGCAGACGACATCGACGTGGTGACGCTCGACACCGGCCGCCTGTTTCCCGAGACCCATACGCTCTGGGCGCAACTGGAGCAGCGCTACGGGCGGCGAATCCGCGCCGTCTATCCGCGGCACGCCGATCTCGAAGCGCTGGTCGAGCGCCACGGGATCAACGGCTTTTATGAATCGCGCGCGGGGCGCACCGCCTGCTGCGCGGTGCGCAAGGTCGAGCCGCTCAATCGCGCGCTCGGAGGCGCGCGGGCGTGGATTGCCGGACTGCGGGCCGAGCAATCCGCGCACCGGCACGACATGGCACCGGTCACCGCCGACATCGAGCGCGGTCTGATCAAGCTCAATCCATTGTTCGACTGGACCCGCGAGCAGCTTCTCGCCTTCGTCGCTGCCAACGACATCCCGATCAACCCGCTCCACGCCAAGGGCTTCGCCTCGATCGGTTGCGCGCCCTGCACGCGGCCGATCGCCGCCGGTGAGCCGGAACGCGCCGGACGCTGGTGGTGGGAGGACGAAGACAAGAAGGAGTGCGGGCTCCATACGCGTCGGTCGCAATAGGGCATGATCCCCGAGAAGGCGTCGGCGTCGCTGATATGCGGCAGTCGCTGCCCCCCGACCTGCTCAACCGGCGGCACGCGCGGCCTCCTGCGCGCCGCGAATTCCGAGATAGGCTTCGATCACGGCCGGGTTGGCGCGCACGTCCGCGGCCGTGCCCTCGGCCAGCGTGCGGCCATTGGCAAGCACGTGGATGCGGTCCGAGACGTTCATCACCAGCCGCATGTCGTGCTCGACCAGCACGACGGTGATGCCGTCGCCGGTGAGGCGGCGGATGATGGCTTCGATCTCCGCGGTCTCCACCGCGTTGCAGCCCGCGGCCGGCTCGTCGAGCAGCAGCAGTTTGGGCTCGCTTGCAAGCGCGCGCGCCATTTCGAGGCGCTTGAGACTGCCATAGGCCAGGCTGGCCGCCGGCCGCTCGGCGACCGCGGCGAGGCCGACGCGTGCGAGCGCGGCCAGCGCGGCGTCGCGGGTCGCGTGGTTTTGCCGTGCGACCGCGGGCAGATGAAGGAGGTCCGCGAATATGCCGGTGGTCTCGTGGCGGTGGCGGCCGACCATGACGTTTTCGAGCGCGCTCATGCGGAAGAAAATCTGCAGGTTCTGGAATGTGCGCGACAGGCCACGACGCGCGAGCGCTTCCGGCGCGAGCGCGGTCACGTCCGCTCCGCCGAGCAGCACGCGGCCCCGCTCCGGCAGGTAGAGACCGGAGATGAGATTGAACAGCGTGGTCTTGCCGGCGCCGTTCGGGCCGATGATCGAAAAGACCTGGCCCGGCGCGATCGCGAGATTCACGTCGTCGACGGCGTGCACGCCGCCGAAGGAAATCGACAGGTGCTCGGCGGCGAGGATGGTCACGCGCGCCTCGCGGCCAGCGCGCTCGCAAGCGTCGGCACGATGCCGGCGCGCAAGAAAATCATGACGCCCATCACGATGAGACCGAGCACCATGTGCTCGTAATCGTGCAGGAAGGTCAGCGTCTGCGGCAGCACGACGATGAGGACGGAGCCGACGAGGGAGCCGGCGACCGAGCCCATCCCGCCCAGCACCACCATGGCGACAAGCTCGATCGATCGCAGGAACCCCGACACGTCCGGGGTGATGTGCCCGTTGAGCAAAGCAAGAGAGGAGCCTGCGACCGAGGCATAGATGGCGGAGACCACGAACACCGCAAGCTTCTTCCTTGCGACGTCGATGCCGAGCACGCGCGCGGCGACCTCGCTGTCGTGGATCGCCCGCAACGCCCGTCCGGTCGGACTGTCGATCAGGTTGAGCGCGAGCGCGGCGCCGATCAGGAAGCTCGCGGCCGTGACCCAGTACCAGGTTTCCGCGCCGCGCACGGACCAGCCGAAGAGAACGAGCCGCGGCACCGCCATGCCATCCGGACCGCCGGTGAGACGCGCCTCATTGGTGAAGACGATGGCGAGGAGGAGCCCGAAGCCCAGCGTGGCAACCGCGAGATAGTGCCCCTTGAGCCGCAGAATCGGGCGCCCCACGACAAGCGCCACCAGCGCGGACAGCGCCGCCCCTGCAAGCAAGGACAGCCACGACGGCACGCCGAGATGGGTCGGGCCGATGGCGACCGCGTAGGCGCCGATTCCCATGAAGCCGGCATGGCCCAGGCTCACCTGTCCGGCCAGGCCCATCAGCAGGTTCAACCCGACGGCGGCGAGCGCAAACACGAACACCAGGGCCGCGACGCGAAAGTAATAGCCGGACGGAAAGACAAGCGGGAGCAGGACGATGATGAGCGCCATCGCCGCCAGTGGGAAGAGTCGATGGTTCAGGAGCCCTTGCACGACCGTCTCACGGCTGCCGCGATCTCGCGCCTCGCGCTGTGCTGCATCCGGGCCACGGCTCATTACACGCGCTCGACCGACGCCCGGCCGAACAGTCCCCGCGGCATGGCGAACAGCACGATCAGGATGACCAGAAACGCAACGGCATCCTTGTATTGGGAGGAGAGGTAGCCGGCGGCAAATGCCTCGAGCAATCCAAGCAGCAGGCCGCCAACCACCGCGCCGACGGCGCTGCCGATGCCGCCGAGCATCGCGGCGGCGAATCCCTTGAGCGCCAGCAAGGTCCCGACGTCGTAGCTCGTGAGCGTGATCGGCGCGATCAGGATGCCGGCCACCGCCCCGATCGCCGCCGAGATGGCGAAGGAGAAGCCGACGACGGCGCGCGTGTTGATCCCGACCAGGCGTGCGGCGAGCCGGTTTGCGGCGGTGGCGACGATCGCCTTGCCGAGCAGGGTGCGGTCGATGAACGCCCACAGCAGCACGACGATGACGACCGCGCCGGCGAGCACCACCAGGCTTTGCGGCAGGATGGCGGCGCCGCCGACATGGATCGCCTCGCTGCCGAACCAGGGCGGCAGGCTGTGAAACCGCTTGTCGAACACCACCTGCGCGGCGCCGCGCAGAAAAATCGACGCGCCGATGGTGATGATGATGAGCACGACGGCGCCGGCGCCGCGCGCCGGCTCGACGGCGAAGCTATGCAAGGCCAGCCCGACCGCAACGGTGGCGACGATGGCAAGGCATGCCGCGACGGGCAGCGGCACCCCGGCGAGACCGAGAAACACCGTCGTCATTCCGCCCAGCATCACGAACTCGCCCTGGGCGAAATTGATGACGTCGGATGCGTTGTAGATCAGCGTGAAGCCGAGCGCGACCAGCGCATAGACCGCGCCGACGGTCAGGCCGGAGAAGAGGAATTGCAGAAATTCAGGCATGATTAGCGAGTCGCGAATAGCGAGTGGCTCTATTCGCCATTCGCCATTTCGCTACCTACTGCGCCAAGGTCCAGTCGCCGCCCTTGATCTCGAGCATGCGGAAGGCGGACAGATCGAGCCCCATGTGGTCGGTCGGCGACATGTTCACGATCCCGCCGGTGCCGATGAAATTCTTGGTCTTCTCGATCTCGTCGCGCACCTTGGCCTTGTCGAAGCTGCCGGCGCGTTTCGCCGCCTCGACGAAGATCATCAGGCCGTCATAGGCGTGGCCGCCGAAGGTCGAGACCGGCTGGCCGGTCTTCTGCTGGTAGGTGCGGGTATATCCCACGACCACCGGCTTCTGCGGGTCGCTGTCGGGAAGCTTCTCGGCGACCAGCAATGCGGCAGCCGGCAGCCGCACGCCCTCGGCCGCGGGACCTGCGAGGTCGATGTACTGCTTCGAGGCGACGCCGTGGCTCTGGTAGAGCGGCAGCGTGATGCCGAGCTGCCGGTAATTGCGGGTGACAATGGCCGGCCCCTGGCCGAAACCCGGATTGATCACCGCCTGCACCCCGGGCTTGCCCTTGATGTTGGTGAGTTGGGGGGTCATGTCGCTGTCGCGCGGCCCGTAGGATTCCTCGTGCGCGATGGTGATGCCGGCCTTCGGCGCAACGGCCACGCACTGGTCGCGCATGGATTTGCCGAAGGCGTCGGTCCCCGAGATCAGGGCAACCGTCGTCAGGTTGCGCTGCTTGAGGTCGGCGAAGATCTTCTCGCAGGCCATCTTGTCGGTGTGCGGCGTCTTGAACACCCACTTGCGCACCGGCTCGACGATCTGGATGGCACCGGCGAGCGAGATCAAGGGGATCTGCCCTTCCTCGAACAGCGGGATCATGGCCATGGTGGCGCCGGTGGTGGTGCCGCCGACCATCGCGGCGACTTTGTCCTCTTCCACCAGGCGGGTGGCGAAGGTGCGCGCCGCATTGGCATCGGCGCCGTCGTCATACACGACGAGCTGCAGCTTCTGGCCGTTCACGCCGCCTTTGGCATTGATCTCGTCGACGTAGATCTCGAGCGTGCGCTTCTCGGGATCGCCGAGGAACGACGCCGGTCCCGTCACCGACAAGACCGCGCCGACCTTCACTTGCGCGCAGACCTCGCCGATACCCATGGCGAGGCAGAGGGCGGTCGCAGCGGCTATTCTTGCATGTGCCGTCATGCCTGGTTTCTCCCGTGGTAAATCCTACTGGCTCCTTGGCGCGCCGAAACTAACACGGTTTCCACGGCGTGATGCGGGCCGCTTTGGCGCAGCCGGGCGACGTCGTTTTCGTTCTTGAATTCAGTGGCTTGGCGAAGCTCGCGGGTCCGATCCGGGGTGCGCTCCGCTCAGTCGGGCGCCCGCAGCCGATAGCCGATTCCGGTTTCCGTCAGCACGTAGTGCGGACGCTGGGGATCGGTTTCGATCTTCTGCCGCAGCTGGCGCACATAGACCCGAAGATACTGCGCGTCGGTGAGGTCATCCCACAGCTCACCCAGCAGGAACTTGTGGGTCAGCACCTTGCCGGCGTGCTGCACGAGGACGCGCAGAAGCTCGTACTCCTTGGGAGACAGCTTCACCTCCTTGTCCGCCACCTTCACGATGCGCCGCACGAGATCGACCGAAAGATCGCCGGTCCGAAAGACCGGGCGCTCGCCGTGCACCTGAAGCTGGTGGCGGAGCGCCGCGCGCATGCGGGCGAGAAGCTCATCCATGCCGAACGGCTTGGTGACATAATCGTCGGCGCCGAGATCGAGCGCCTGAACCTTGCCGACCTCGTCGCCGCGGCTGGAGAGCACGACGATCGGGACATCCCCGTTGCGCGCGCGCATCATCCGCAACAGCTCGAGTCCCTGGATGTCGGGCAGCCCGAGATCGAGAATGATCAAATCGGGATGCTGCGCCAGCAGGTCGAGTGACACCTTGCCGTTCGGCGCTTCCAGGATTTCGTAGCCTTGCGTGCTCAGCCCCATTCGCAGCAATTTGCGAATGGGCGGCTCGTCATCGACAACGAGAATCTTGAGCGGGGCGGCGCTCATGCGGCGGTGTCCAGCTGCTGCGCTCCCGCGGGAATCGGCAGCCTGATCGTGAACACCGCTCCGGGCCGATCCATGCGGTTTTCCGCGGTAATCGTCCCGTGCATGGCCTCCACGAAACCGCGCGAGATGGCGAGCCCAAGTCCGGTACCGGCGCGCACCTGATCGCCCTTCTGCGCGCGGTAGAACTTGTCGAAGATGCGCTCCAGGTCCCCGGACGGGATGCCGTCGCCCTCGTCGACGATCCGCAGATAGACCGATTCGCCGTCGCGCCAGCTCTGGATACGGATGTTGGTCCCGGGAGACGAATACTTCGCCGCATTGTCCAGAATGTTGAACAGCACCTGCTCCAACAGAACCGCGTCGACGTCGAGCATCGGCAAGCCGGCGGCGAGTTCAAGGTCCACGCTGTGGCGAGAGAGGATCTTGCCGGCCCGGCGCAAGGCACTGCCGACGATCTCGCCGACATCGTGCCGGGCGGTGTTGGGCACGACGGCGCCGGATTCGAGCTTGGTCATGTCGAGCAGGTTGGCAATAAAGCGGTTGAGCCGTTCGGCTTCGTCGATGACGGTCGCCAGCAGATCGGCCTTCTCGCCGTCGCTGAGCGCATTGGAAAGGTCGCGCAGCGTTCCCGCGGCCCCGAGAACGGCGGCGAGCGGCGTCCTGAGGTCATGGGAGATCGAGGTCAGCAGCGCCGAGCGCAGGCGATCGGTCTCGGCCGCCCGTTTGGCCCGCTCCAGGTCTTCGACCAGCCGGACACGCTCGATCGCAAGTGCACTCTGATCCATCAATGCGTCGAGCAGGCGGCGCTGATCGGGCGTGAGAAGCGGCCCGGGCTTGTCGCTGTCGATGCCGACGACGCCGATGGCGCCGCGGCCCGTTCGCATGGGCAGGAACAGGCGCTTGGCGCCCGGAAGCGTGTCCGAGCCGCGGCCCGCGGCTCGATCGTGCTCCCACGCCCATTTCGCGGCGGCAACGTCGGCGTCGTCGAGCATGTCTTCGGGCGGATAGCCGGCCTTCACGACGATGGTGCCCTCTTCCGGCAACAGCAGCACGACCCGCACCTTCAGCATCAAGGCGGCCTGATACGCCGTCGCCCAGAGAACGTCGTCGAGGGTGCCGACGCCGGCAAGCTTGCGGCTGAAGGCGTAGAGCAACTCCACCGCGCGCACGCGCTCGTGCGCGGCCACGGTCCGGGTCCGCCCGCGCGCGGCAAAGTGCGACACCACGACCGCCACGAAGGTGAAGAACACGAAGGCGGCGACGTTGGTCGGATCGGTGATCGTGAACGTGTAGACCGGCGGGAGAAAGAAGAAATTGTAGCAAAGCGACGAGGCGACGGTGGCAAGCAGCGACGGCCACAGCCCGTAGCGTACGGCGATGCCCACCACCGCGGTCAGAAACATGAGGTCGGTGTTCTCGATTCCGAGCAGCGGATGAAGCAACTCGCTGACGCCGAGGGCACCGGCAACCGCCAACAGCGCGACGATATAGGGCCACGGATCGAACGGCGTACTGTCTTCGGCCGCCCGCACCGTCTTCTTCGGGATTGGATCGCGCGCAAGCTCTTCGCCGGCGATGACGTGAACGCTGATATTGCCGGAACGCCGGACCAGCTCATGGACCACCGAGCCGTGCACGATCTCGAACCATCGCGATCGCGACGATTTCCCGATGACGATCTGGGTGACGTTGTTCGCCTGGGCGAAGCTGACGACCTCGTCCGCGATGCTGCCGTCGCCGCCCGGAACGGTGATCCCTTCTCCGCCGAGCGCCTCGGCCAGCCGCAGCGTGTCCGCGACGCGGTCCCGCTCCTCCTCGCTCCACTGCAGGCTGCGCCGGGTCTCGACGCACAACGCCGTGAAGGGAGCATGCAGCCGGTCCGCCAGGCGCTTGGCGTAGCGCACGAGGCCGGCGGCGCGCGGATCCTCGCTGACGCAGACCAGAATGCGCTCGCCCGCCGCCCAGGGCCCTGGAATGGCATGGGCCTGCATGTGCGTGAGCAATTGCTCGTCGACCCGCTCGGCGGTGCGCCGCAGCGCGAGCTCGCGCAACGCGGTCAGGTTGCCGGGCGAGAAGTAGTGCTCGAGCGCGCGCTCGGCCTGTTTGGGAACGTAGACCTTGCCTTCCTTGAGCCGCTCGATCAGGTCGTCCGGGGTAAGGTCGATGAGCTCGATGGCGTCGGCGCGGTCGAACACCGAATCCGGTACGGTCTCGCGCACGCGTACGTGGGTGATCTGCGCGACGACGTCGTTGAGGCTCTCGATGTGCTGGATATTGACCGTGGTGTAGACGTCGATGCCGCGATTGAGCAGCTCTTCGACGTCGAGATAGCGCTTGGGATGACGACTGCCGGGCGCGTTGGTATGGGCAAGCTCGTCGACCAGGGCGATCTGGGGCCGCCGGGCAATCACGGCGTCGAGGTCCATCTCCTCGAGCCACTGATCTTTGTACTCGAAACGCCTGCGGGGAATGATCTCGAGCCCGTCGAGCAGGGCCTGCGTCTCCTTGCGGCCATGGGTTTCGACGACGCCGACCACGATATCGTAGCCGTCTTGCTTCCTGGCGCGGGCCTGCTGCAGCATCTCGTAGGTCTTGCCGACGCCGGGGGCGGCACCGACGAAAATCTTGAGCCGGCCGGAGCGGCGCTCTTCGCGCCGGGCAGCCTCGAGCAGGGCGTCCGGCGAGGGTCGCTGGTCAGAGTCGCGCCGTTGATCCGCCATCTCGACCCGTTATTTAGTGTCCGGCGCCGGTGACGCAATCTCGGCCGCTCTCCTCGTCCCGGCCGGGAGAAGGAGAAGACCGAGCCCGCCGCTCCCCTGACGGCCGAAGTATCAGCGTGCCGGAGCGCGATCCAGGGCCAGGTTCAGCGCCAGCACGTTCACCCGCGGCTCGCCCAGGAAGCCGAGGGTGCGCCCCTCGGTGTGCTCGTCGACAAGCTGGCGCACGCGATCTTCGGGCATGTTGCGGGCTTTCGCAACACGGGGCACCTGGAAAAGCGCCGCCGCCGGCGAAATGTGCGGATCGAGGCCGCCGGCGGTGGTGGTCACCAGATCGATCGGCACCGGGGCCGAAGGATTCTCCTGCTTGAGCTTGTCGACGTCGCCCTGGACGCGCTCGATCAGGGCCTTGTTGGTGGGGCCGAGATTCGAGCCGCCGGAATTCGCCGCGTTGTAGGGCGCCGGCACGGTCTTGCTCGCGTCGTTCGGATCGGGCGCAACGGTGGCCGACGGCCGGCCGTGGAAATATTTGTCGCTGGTGAACTCCTGCCCGATCAGCGCGGATCCGATCACCTTGCCGTCCTGCTCGATCATGCTCCCTTGCGCCTGATAAGGGAAAATGACCCCGGCAATGCCGGTCATCACGAACGGATAGACAAGGCCGGTGATGATGGTCAGCGCGACGAGGAGCACGATCGCCGGGCGGATTTCCTTCAACATGACCTTCTCCTCAAGCCAGACACTTCAAGCCGGACACTTCAAGCCAGACACCTCAAGCTAAGTGCAAGGCGGTGACCACGAGGTCGATCAGCTTGATGCCGATGAACGGGATGATGACGCCGCCGACGCCGTAGATCAGCAGGTTGCGCCGCAGCAGCGGGCCGGCGCCGATCGGACGATAACGCACGCCCTTGAGCGCCAGCGGGATGAGCGCGACGATGATCAGCGCGTTGAAGATGATCGCCGAGAGAATCGCGCTCTGGGGCGTCGCCAGGTTCATGATGTTGAGCGCCTGCAGTTGCGGGTAGAACGCGACGAACATCGCCGGGATGATGGCGAAATACTTTGCCACGTCGTTGGCGATCGAGAAGGTGGTGAGCGCGCCGCGCGTCATCAGCAGTTGCTTGCCGATCTCGACCACTTCGATCAGCTTGGTCGGGTTGGAGTCGAGATCGACCATGTTGCCGGCCTCGCGCGCGGCCTGGGTGCCGGTATTCATGGCGACGCCGACGTCGGCCTGGGCGAGCGCCGGGCGCATCGTTGGTTCCGTCGCCGCACATGGCGACGAGCTTACCCTTGGCCTGCTCGTCGCGGATGAGCTTGAGCTTGTCCTCGGGCGTCGCCTGCGCCAGAAAATCGTCGACGCCGGCCTCGGCCGCGATCGCGGCCGCGGTCATCGGATTGTCGCCGGTGATCATGACGGTGCGGATGCCCATGCGGCGCAGCTCGGCGAAACGCTCGCGGATGCCGCCCTTGACGATATCCTTGAGATGGATCACGCCGAGCAGCCTCCCGTCCTTGGCGACCGCCAGCGGCGTGCCGCCCGACTTGGCGATACCGTCCGCAATCGCATTGATCTCCCGCACGATGTCGCTGCCGACCGCCGGCTGCAGCGCGCGGGCGGCGGCGCCGCCGGACACCAAGGTCGGGCCCGGGGCGTTGAGAAAGCCGAGAATCGAGTCCACTGCTCCCTTGCGCACCCAGGAGCCGCCGACCTCGACCCCGCTCATGCGGCTCTGGGCGGTGAAGGGAATGAAATGCGCGCGCAGCTCGGCAAGATCGCGGCCGCGGATGCCGTACTTCTCCTTGGCGAGCACGACGATCGAGCGCCCCTCGGGCGTCTCGTCGGCAAGCGACGCCAGTTGCGCCGCGTCGGCCAATTCATGCTCGCTCACCCCGCGCACCGGCTTGAACTCGGTCGCCTGCCGGTTGCCGAGCGTGATGGTGCCGGTCTTGTCGAGCAGCAGTGTGTCGACGTCGCCCGCGGCTTCGACCGCGCGGCCCGACATCGCCAGCACGTTGAAGCGGACCAGGCGATCCATGCCGGCGATGCCGATGGCCGACAACAGCGCGCCGATGGTGGTCGGAATCAAGGTCACGAACAGCGCCACCAGGATCACCACCGAAATGGCGCCTCCGGCATACGCCACGTAGCTCGGGATGGTCGCGGTCGCGAACACGAAGATGATGGTGAGGCCGACCAAAAGGATATCGAGCGCGATCTCGTTCGGCGTCTTCTGCCGCTCGGCACCCTCGACCAGTTTGATCATGCGGTCGATGAAGGTGGAGCCCGGCGCCGCGGTGATCCGCACCTTGATCCAGTCGGACAGCACCTGCGTCCCGCCGGTGACCGCGGAGCGGTCGCCGCCGGACTCGCGAATGACCGGCGCGGACTCGCCGGTGATCGCCGCTTCATTGACGGAGGCGATGCCCTCGATCACCTCGCCATCCGAGGGAATGGTGTCGCCGGCTTCGACCAATACCAGGTCGCCGACCTTCAGGTTCGTGCCCGGGACCATCCTGTAGTCCCTCGAACCGGCAGCGCTGAGTAGCTTGGCCTGGGTTTCGGTGCGCGTCCGCCGCAATGCATCCGCCTGGGCCTTGCCGCGGCCCTCGGCGATCGCTTCCGCGAAGTTGGCGAACAGCACCGTGAACCATAGCCACAACACGATCTGGAACTCGAATGCGAGGTTCTCGCCGTCCGGTCACCAGGTCGCGGATCAGTATGACGGTCGTCAGCATCGTGACGACTTCGAGCACGAACATGACCGGATTCTTCGATCAGGCTGCGCGGATCGAGCTTGACGAAGGCCGCGCCGATTGCCGGAACCACGATCTTGGGATCGAACAGTGCCGAGACCGGCATCTGCTTGCGCAGGTTGGAGGTTTCCATCGACGTGTGACTCCGAGATTAGTTCGATGAGAACAAGGTGCCCGCGGTCATCGCGAAATGCTCGACGATGGGACCAAGCGCGAGCGCAGGAAAGAAGGTCAGGCCGCCGATGATCACGATCACGCCCACGACCAGCCCGATGAACAGGGCGCCGGTGGTCGGGAACGTGCCGGCCGAGGGCGGCACCGACTTCTTCTCGGCGAGCGAGCCCGCGATCGCCATGGCCGGGATGATCATCCAGAAGCGGCCGACCAGCATCGCGATGGCGCCGGTGAGGTTGTAGAACAGCGTGTTCCCGGTCAGGCCGGCGAAGGCCGAGCCGTTATTGCCGGTCTGCGAGGTATAGGCGTAGAGCACCTCGGTAAAGCCATGCGGTCCCGGATTGGCCATCGACGCCACGGCGGTCGGGATCACGACGGCGACCGCGGTCCAGCCGAGATACATCAGCGGCAGGATCAGGATGGCGAGCATCGCCATCTTGACCTCTTTGGCCTCGATCTTCTTGCCGACATATTCCGGGGTGCGGCCCACCATGAGGCCGGCGACGAAGATCGCGAGGATGACGAACAGCAGCATGCCGTACATGCCGGCGCCGACGCCGCCGATGATGATCTCGCCGAGCTGCATGTTGATCAGCGGGATCATGCCGCCGAGCGCGGTGAAGGAGTCGTGCATGGCGTTGACGGCGCCGCATGAGGCGGCGGTGGTGATCACCGCGAACAGCGCGGACGCCACGATGCCGAAGCGGACTTCCTTGCCCTCCATGTTGCCGCCGGTGAGGCCCATGGCGGTGAAGGCATCGTTTCCGTGCGCCTCCGCCCAATAGGCAGCGGTGACGCCGGCGATGAACAGGACGCCCATGACCGCGAGAATCGCCCAGCCCTGGCGCTGGTTGCCGACCATGCGGCCGAACACGTTGGTGAGCGCCGCGCCGATCGCGAAGATCGAGATCATCTGCACGAAGTTCGACAATGCGGTCGGGTTCTCGAACGGATGCGAGGCATTGCCGTTGAAGAAGCCGCCGCCGTTGGTGCCGAGCATCTTGATCGCGATCTGGGAGGCGACCGGGCCCACCGCGATGGTCTGCTTGGCGCCTTCGAGCGTGGTCGCCTCGACATAGGGGCCGAGCGTCTGCGGCATCCCTTGCCAGACCAGGAACAGCGCGTAGACGACGCAGATCGGGAGCAGGATGTAGAGCGTGCAGCGCGTGATATCGACCCAGAAGTTGCCGATGGTGCGCATGGAGGCGCGCGCGAAGCCGCGGATCAGCGCGACCGCAAGCACGATGCCGGTCGCGGCCGAGAGGAAGTTCTGATGGGTGAGGCCGAGCATCTGCACCAGGTAGGACATGGTGCTTTCGCCGCCGTAGTTCTGCCAGTTGGTATTGGTGGTGAAGCTCACGGCGGTGTTGAAGGAGAGGTCCGGGGCGACCGCCGACATCTCGGCCGGATTGAACGGCAGCCCCGCCTGCAGGCGCATCAGCGCGTAGAGGATCAGAAATCCCCCGACGTGGAAAAACAGCATGGCGACCGTGAAGGTCGTCCAGTGCTGCTCGCGCCGCTCGTCGACGCCGCCGAGCCAGTAGATACCGGCTTCAACCGGCCGCAGCACCGGCGACAGAAAGGTGCGCTCGCCGTTGAACACGCGCGTCATGTAGCCGCCGAGCGGCACCACGAGCGCAGCGACGATGGCGCAATAGATCAAAATTTGAATCCAGCCGATCACGGTCATGGTCGCGACCCTTTCACAGCCGCTCGGGCCTGAGCAGCGCGTAGACGAGGTAGATCATCAGCCCCACCGTCACGAGGCTGGCCAGCGAATAGTCGAAGATCATTTGACGTCCTCCTCAGAGCCGGTCGCAGGCGATCGTGTAACCGACCGACAGCGCGAAGAAGGCGAACGCGATAGCCAGCACGATGACGTCCAGCATGGGGATGCTCCTTGCGGCGCGCACGTCTGCGGTCCGTGCCGTAGCGGCAGATAGCGCTTGAAGAGGCGGCGGCATTGGGATCGCCGGCAAATTCGAGAATGACAAACGCATCATCTTCGTTCATCGGCACGAAAAGACTTTGCGTTGCTTGCGCTCATTAGTATGGCCTTGCCGCAATCTTTGCGCCTCGGCCAACCGTGACGTGGAACGAAAGCGCCACATTGGCGCTTTGGCTTGCGTTGCAATAAGTGCCAGGCACGCCGTATGTTTTCGAGGGGGAGCGGACGGAAACGTTATAGGAATTCCATAAAAAGATCCGGGCAAACCCGCCGTCCGCGCCCCCCGCAATCGGCAGCTAACTCATTGTAGGTGGGGCAACTCTCGACCCAGCATGGTGGCCGGCGAAGCGCGGCGCGATCACGGTCTCCGTGTTGGCAGTTCTGGCCTCCGCAGGGACCCGAGGTCCCTGCGGTCACTTATGAGATCCCTATGCCGCCGGCGCTTTCCTCGTCTCGCTTTTTTATGGTGCCTTGTCCATTTCTCTCGTGCGGTCGCAGATCTTTATCGCCATCGCCGGCGTTCACGCGAGACGGCGCCATGACACTCGATCCGAACCACGAACAGCACCTGTCCCAACTGCAGGAACACCTTCATCGCGCTCGGACGGTTACGCCCCAGCTCATGGTCGACGTGATCGCTCACGCGTGTCTAAGGCTCCGAGCACACCATCCGGCCGCAAAGACAAGAGTGGTCCGCCTGATCGAATCAGGCGCCTTCGTCGAGGCAGCACTTGCACTCATCGAGCTTGAGGTGCCGGGATGGAAGCTGCGCCGCCTCGTCTACGAGGACGGCGAGTGGATCTGCTCGTTGTCCAGAAACCGGCAACTCCCCGACTGGCTCGACGATGCGGCTGACGCGCGCCACGAGACGCTTGCGCTGGCAATCCTGGCTGCAATCGTCGAGGCGCAGCGTGACGCGGCGCCTTCAGACCAGGTCAGCTCGACCACAGTGCCGTCGGTTCGACTCCCGGCGGACTGCGGGGTCTGCTGCGACAACTTCGCCTGAGGCCGTTTCGTTCTATTGGCCATCCGAGTGGTGAACGTGCAACCCACACCCGACATTCCGCATCACGCCAGTTCCTTCCAAGTGCTGGTGCGATTTCTGCTGCGACTCGTCATCGTCTGCGGCTTCGCAGGTATGACTCGTCAAGGGTTTGGCCAAGCCCTTGCTTCACTCTTGCTATTGACGTCGGTCTTCTGCGCCATTCTCGCCGTAACCCGGCGCGAACCGTTGTTCGGCCCCGCCCTCACGCACTGGGACGAGGCGGCGGGCTATGGCGTGATGGCTTATATGCTCCCCGCCCCGGTGTGAGACCGCTGATCCCGGCCGGGCTCCCGCTTGGCAAACATCAGTTTCGTTCCTCCCGCCGCCTTTATGCCGCGCTTATGAAAGCGAGCCCGCCTCCCTCTCGAATTCATATCCGCTCATGGGCAGATTTGCGCCATGGGTCGAACCGGCCGCGCGCTGATCTTGTCGCGCATTGCAATGAGGGGGGGCATGGCGGGGGGCGCGCAAGACATCGACGGGCTGTCCGTGGACAGCGGAGCGCGCCCCTCGCACCCGAGGAGCATGCACATGGTTGGTTTCGTTCATGCGAGCCAGCGTCTGGTGAGCCGGGCTGCTGCCGGAGCTCTCGACCTCGTCTCGCATATGCGCGAGGCAATCGCGGAAGCGCGCGAGCAGCGCCGCAAGCTCGAGGCGGAGCTGTTCCGCAACCGGTACCACATCTCATCGAAAAACGACGACGATCTTCCGATCGTGCGCTGAGACATTCCATAGCCCAAACCAAAGGAGCAGTGTCATGGACAAACCTCCCTCGCCGAGTTGCTCGAAATCCTCGCTCTTCCTGATCGGCAAGAACAGCCGCGGCAACTGGGTCGTTCAGGATCAAAAAGGCCTCCGCGGCGGCCTGTTCGTTGACCGCACCGAAGCCCTCAAATTCGCGATGTTCGAGAACGGCAACCGCCCGCAGGCCGTGATCATGGTGCCTGGAGTTCTCGAGCTCAACATGGGCGGCAGGCCGGGCACAAGTGATCAGGCCACGGCTGACGCGCAACCTGCGCTCGCCCGCGCCGCCTAGCCGCTCTCTCTTACTCAACAGCGATCGAAAATGATCTGACTGGTGGAACACATGATCCAGTCCCGTCTCACGCCTTCAGGCGAACGCATCATCGAACCGATGATCGGGCTCGCACGTTGCTCGAAGCATCATCGGATCATCGTGGCGGGCGCTAGAAGCCCCGAGCTCATGTTCGAGCTGCATCGCCGCGGCTACATTCGCGTCGCCACCACGACGAATTGCGGCCTTCCGGGTGGACAATACGACGTGGCCCTCGTTGATTGGCGGGGGCATTCGATCAAAGCCCTCGAGACGACGCTGGATTGGCTCGTTCATTTTCTTGGGCCCGCAGGCGCGCTGGTCGTCTGGGTCGACCCTCAGGACCGCGCCGGCAACCGAAAACTTCGCGCCGTGCTCCAAGCACATGGTCTTGTCGTCGAAGCCGGCACGGTTCGCGACCACGGCTGCGCGGTCGCGGCACGGTGCGGCGAGCCCTGGCCGATTTCCAAAGTCGCGTGAGGCGTGACAATGTCCAGGACGGCACGTCATGTTCTGCGCCTCTCCGGCTATGCGCCTGCGCTGCCGACGCCATTCGACGATGCGGGTGAACTCGATCTCCCCGCACTCGAACGTCTCTGTCATCGTCAAATCGAGGAGGGTGCCGCCGCCTTGGTCGTGTGTGGAACGACTGGTGAAGCTCCCACCTTGAGCCGAGCCGAGCACGATAGCGTTGTCCAAGTTGCCGTCCACGCTTCCCATGGCCGAATACCGGTGATCGCGGGCGCAGGCTCGAATTCGACCAGCCAGGCCATCGAATTGTCGAGAGATGCCGAAGCAGCTGGCGCCGATGCCGTGCTGTCGGTGGTGCCCTACTACAACAAGCCGACGCAAACCGGGATGTACGCCCATTTTCGGGCCGTCGCTGACTCGACCAGCCTGCCGATTATCCTCTACGACGTTCCCGCGCGCACCGTGTGTGGTCTGGCGGACGACACCATTGCACGGCTGGCGCAGCTTCCGCAATTCATCGGTGTCAAGGATGCAACAGGCGATGTCACGCGTCCGCTTCGTTTACGGGCAATGGTAGGATCACAATTTCGATTGCTGTCGGGAGACGACGCGACCGCTTTTGGCTTTTTTGCTTACGGCGGCGACGGCTGCATTTCCGTCACCTCGAACATAGCTCCGGGTCTCTGCCGTGACATGCACTCGGCATGGACACGGGGCCAAATCGCTCAGGCCCAGCAGTTGGCAGCGGTCGTTGCAAGGCTAACCGCCGCATTGTACCGGGAGAGCAATCCGGTTCCGCTCAAGTACGCACTCGGATTGATGGACGTCATGTCACCGCGTGTCCGGTTGCCGCTCGTCGAATTGAGAAGCGACACCAAAGCCGAGGTCGATGCGGTTCTGGCGCGAGCGTGCGAGAGATATCCCGGTTCTATGATTGGTAAGCTGGCGAGGCGGGACCAGACCACTGCTCAGCCGGTCAATCACGGACGGCCGAAACGGAAGTTTGCGGTTGTGTCCTGACCAGCGCCAGTTTGTTTCGCTCATGTGCAGGGAGCGGGATCAATGCGGTCCATGCTTGAGCAGCCAATCGGCACGACGGCGGGACGTGTCGACAACGGCATGGGACCGGGGGAGTCTCCGCCTGCGGCAAAATCGAGCGCGATGGACGGCGCAATCGATGCCCGCGATTGGCGGGCCGGTCGAATTCGGGAATGGCTCTTGCTGCTTCTGCGCTTCGCCATCACCTGGGATCCGACGGATGAAGCGGCCGCATTCGCCATGGCCGATGAAATGGACGCGCTCGGGCTCCATTGGAGGCCATCGGCGCCAAGTTTCTTTCGCAGGACGAGCCGTGAAGTCTGCAGCGCGATCACCGCGATCGATCATCCGCAGCGAGCAACTGTTCTCAAGAACCACATTGCCCGTATCGACCACCCTCGATTGCGGAAAGCCTTTCAAGCGGCGGTCGAGCTGGAGCAGCGATCCGTCGTGGCAGCTTGTAGGATGGGTTGAGCGAAGCGATACCCATCATCTCTCAACCGATGTGCTTATTCTCCATGATGGGTTTCGCTGGCGCTCAACCCATCCTACGAATTGCCGTCTGCCTCCTTCACGAGCAGGTAGCCAGATTTGTGGGCAGGTTTGCGCGGCTGACTGCAATCTGCGGCGGTCGCTAGATTTAGCGGAAAGTTTGCGATTCGCCCCTACCGTACGGCCGGCTCGTGCTCGCGGGCGTGCTTCGCGTGCCATTTCGGGCCGGGGCCGCGCATATAATGCGCCTCCGGCCGATAGGTGTTCACGTCATCCGCGATCGCCGTTCGCCAGGAGCGCAGCACTATGGTCCATGCTCCCACCGTCGCGGAGGCGAGGACCGATGCCAGGGTCGAGAGCTGATGGCTCATCTGCAATCTCCTGCCGCGAACCTATTGAAGCGGACATAGGAATTCGAGATGAGCCGATGGTCAGCATTATAAGAGCGAAATAAGCGTCGGGGCGGCTGCCAATCGACGAAGTCGACGATGGCTCGCGCGAGCAGATCGACGAAAACCGGTCGCTCCGGTCCACCCGTCTCCGCCTGTCCTCCCCTTGCACCTCGCCGTCCACGGAACCGAGGCGATGCATTCGCGTTTCCTCGTCACGGGTTGGTTTGCACGGGGAGAGCACGCATGCGCATTGGTCCCGGAACTGTTGCCCTCGTCGCGATCGGATTGATTGCGGCATGGGGCTTCCATGGCGACGGTTCCGACGCCGGACCGGCGGACCGGTCGGCGCAACCGAGGCAGGTCGTGCAAGCGCCGGAGCCATCGGCGCCCGCGGAGCCGCCTGCTCAGGAGAGCCCGCCATCCGCGATCCCCTCGGCACCGGCTACCGCCCCGCCGGCCAATCCCCAGAGCGGGACACCGGCGGTCGTGCTCGACGACCAGGAAGTCTCCGCAATCCTCGGCAAGAGCGTTCGCAGCAGCGCCGGCGAGGACATGGGACGGATCGTGGATGTCATCGTCAGCCGCGACGGGCAGATCCGCGCGGCCATCATCGACTTCGGGGGCTTCCTCGGCATCGGCACCCGCAAGATCGCCGTCGATTGGCGCGCGCTCAATTTCGCACCGGCAGGGAAGCCCGGCACGATTTCCCTGGAGCTCACCCGCAATCAGGTGCGGCTGGCGCCGGAATACAAGCGGGGCGAGCCGGTGGTCGTGGTGGTCGGCGCAGCCGGCACCGAACGAGCCGCGCCGTCGAGCGAGGCTGCAGTACCGGAGCGGTAACCCTGTCCATTGCACCGCCACCCCACGATGCCAGCGAATCCAATCGCCGCAGGGTCGAAGGCGACAGGCGCGAACGCGGCGAACCGCCGATCCCGCCGCAGCAGACGCCGCCCCCTGAGCCGCCGGTCGCCGCGTCGCGCAAGAGCCAGCGCGGGCTCGATTGGTTTACGTTCTGCGTTGCCGACGTGCAGACGGGATTCGGGCCGTTCCTCACCGTCTATCTCACGGCGCGCCAATGGACGCAGGTCGACATCGGCTTGATTCTGACGGCTGGAGGCCTGGCCGCGCTGGCATTTCAAATGCCCGGCGGGGCCATCGTCGATGCCGTTCGGCGCGAACGGCGCCTCGCCGCGTTTGCAATGGTCGCGATCAGCGTGAGCGCGCTGGTGATCGCGCTGTGGCCGATCTTTCCGGCCGTTCTCGGCGCGCAAATTCTGCACGCCGCGGCCAGCAGCCTGGTGAGCCCGGCGATCGCCGCGATCAGCCTCGGGCTCGTCGGTCATGCCGCCAGCGGCGAGCGGTTCGGCCGCAATGCCCGCTTCGCCTCGATCGGAAACGGTCTGGCGGCGGCGGGCATGGGTGCGGTCGGATATTTCTGGTCGCAGCAGGCGGTCTTCCTGGTCACCGCCGCATTGATCGTTCCCACGCTCATTACTCTCACTCATATCCCGGCGAGCGAGATCGACCCCGTGCGCGCCCACGGCGGGGTGGCCAAAGAGCGAACCGGAACCGCGGCCTTTCGGACCCTTTTCACTCACCGGCCGCTGTTGACCTTCGCCGGGTGTGTCGCCGTGTTCCAGCTGGCGAACGCGGCCATGCTTCCGCTGATGGCGAGCGTCGTCACCAAGCGTTCGAGCGCGTGGGCGACGACACTGGTCGCGGCCTGTATCGTGGTGCCGCAGATCGTAGTCGCAATATCGTCTCCCTCTGTCGGGCGTTGGGCGCAGCGTTGGGGACGCCGGCCGCTGCTCCTGATCGGTTTCGCGGCATTACCCGTCCGCGGCCTGTTGTTCACGGTGGTGACCGACCCCTACCTGCTGGTGGCGGTGCAGTTGCTCGACGGAATCTGCGCCGCGGTATTCGGCGTGCTGGTTCCGCTCACGATTGCCGATATCACGCGCGGTACCGGCCGCTTCAATCTGGCACAGGGGATCGTCGCAAGCGGGATCGGGGTCGGAGCGTCGCTGAGCACGACGCTGGGCGGATGGATGAGCGATCGCCTCGGCAGCAGCACCGCGTTCCTGGGCCTCGCTTGCATCGGCGCCGCAGGACTTGTGCTGGTCTGGCTGCTGATGCCCGAGACCAAGGAGAAGAACAGCGATGCAAAAATGCCGGTCGCAGGGCGCAGTTGACCGACGTCGGAGTGACACGCGAACTCGAGCAAGTGACATCCGCGATGGCGGCGACCTTCGTCGGCCGCCGCGCCATCACAGCCAATTGCGCAGCGACCTCGGCGATCATCTCGATCGCGGTCCATCGGTTCCCTCACAAATGTTTTACCGCCGGCTGAAACCATCGCGGTGGCGCCTCCGTATCTCGTGTGCAACCGCCACGAAATGGGAGAACTATGATGGTGCACAAGCACCGCATTGGCCGCGAGCCTCCTGGCCCTGGCGGCAGTGTCGGCTGTCGATAGCGTTTCGGTGTGACCCCGACCGACTACTACGGCGGAGGTTTTTTGCTCGGCTTGCCATGACCACGGCCCGCCATCGCAGTGCAACCGCATGGAGCAGTAACACTTCCTGCTAGGGAGAATCCCAAAATGTCTCTCTTTGAGAGCCTATTCGACTTTGACTGTTCGGCATCATCCTGGCATGAAATTGATACATCGCCCCCTGCTCTCCGCTCGATCGCCCTCGACACGGACAGCGACACCGGCCACCTTGGCGACTGGCGCACCGAGACCGCCGTCGTTGACCTCGTCGGCCGGACCGAGGCATTTGCCACTGTCACGATTGGCGACGTGACTACCACCGCCGATCGCCGCGGCCGCTTTGAGCTGGAGGACGTGCACCTCGAGCTCGGCACCGATGACTATATCATCACGCTCACGGACCGGGTCGGCAACACAACGACGAGCACGATCGAGGTGACCCGGCTCGCGAACAGCGCCGTACACTGGAACGAGATCGCACTCGAGGCCATCAAGGACACCTCGACCGCCCCGATGTACGCCACGCGCCTGCTCGTGATGGAGAGCGTAGCTGTCTACGACGTAATCAACGCTATCGAGCACGATCCCCTCTTCATGGCCGACCTCGATCGGCCCGTGCGCGGTAGGATCAGCACGGAGGCCGCCATCGCGCAGGCGGGCTACGAGGTGCTCATGGGCATCTATGCCAGCGACAGCGGTCCCTATGCTGGCAGCGCCGCGTTGCGCGAAAATCTGCAGGCTGAGCTGACCGCCTCGCTCGCCGAGATTCCCGACGGGGGCGCGGAGCAGCGTGGCATCCGGCTCGGCCACGACATCGCACGGTCGATCCTGGCGCAACGCGCCGGCGACGGCTGGGACGCCGTCATCGATCCGCAAACCGAGATCGGCACCGATCCCGGCGAATG
Source organism: uncultured Alphaproteobacteria bacterium (assembly GCA_963827585.1). Classification (GTDB taxonomy): domain Bacteria; phylum Pseudomonadota; class Alphaproteobacteria; order Rhizobiales; family Xanthobacteraceae; genus VAZQ01. Next base: position 246,920 of record CAWHCK010000049.1, on the reverse strand, counting down.
GCGCCCGACGCCGACCGGCTTCGCCAATCCACTGGCGCCGCACTGGGGCGACGTGACCCCCTGGGCGGTTGAGTCCGCGCAGCAGTTCATGCCGGAGGCGCCGCCAACACTCACCTCGAACGAGTACGCCGCGGCCTACAACGAGACGAAGCAGCTTGGCGCTGCCAACAGCGAGCAACTCGGGCTCCGCACGGCCGACCAGACCCAGATCGCCTTGTTCTGGGCCGACGGTGCCGGCACCTACACGCCACCCGGCCACTGGAACAACATTGCCGGCGAGGTCGCACAGGCCGAGGGCCGCACCACCGCCGAGATTGCCGGCCTGTTCGCCGAGCTCAACGTCGCCCTGGCCGATGCTGCAATCACCTGCTGGGAGGCGAAATACACTTACGATCTCTGGCGCCCCGTGACGGCGATCAACCTCGGCGACCTCGACGGTAATCCGCTCACCGTCGCCGACCCGAGCTGGCGCCCGCTGATCGTTACACCGCCGTTCCCCGAGTACACATCCGGCCACTCCACCTTTAGCGGCGCAGCAGCCGCCATCCTCACGGCCGAATTCGGCGACAACTACGCTTTCACAACCGGCACATCCTCGACCGATCCGGCCATAGCCGGCGTGACGCGCAGCTTCTCTAGCTTCACCGAGGCCGCCGAGGAAGCCGGCCGCAGCCGGATCTATGGCGGCATACATTTCGATTTCGCCAACCAGAACGGCCTCGAAAGCGGCAGACAGATTGCCGAGTGGGTGCGCGTGCAGTTCACGGGCCTTCGCGCCTGATGCGACAGGACGGTTCGTGCCCCCAGACCATTTAATGCCGGCTCCCGCGGTCTGAGGCATCGGGCCCGCTGCCTTTCAAACCGCGTTGAGCGCCTCAGAGCACGCCCAAACAGGTTGCGAACGCCATCGCAAGGTGCGCAGGACGCCATCGCCAGGCCGGCGAACGGTACCTGTCCGTGGGGCTTCGTCCGGCTCATACTGCCTGCGCAGCGGAAGCGGGCGGCGCTGAAAAGCGAAGCGAAAGGTTCTCGCCTTGCCGGAAGCAGTCGAACTGGCATCAATCCGGCAGCTCGTACTCGCCAAGCGCGTACTGAGGCTCACCAGTCCACTGCCGGAAGCCCCTAACTGTAAAGCGCGCGTCAGGGCGGCCTATCCAAACATCAATCTCTTGCTGCCTGACATTTATCGTGCCGTCTTTGAACGGATAGCTGCCCGGGCCGTCAGGACAACCGACGTCGTGCCAGTTGACTTTCATGCGAGCCCTCCCGCATTCAGTTCTCAATAGCCTGTATCGAGCCGGCCGACCTCGAACGCGTCAGGGGTCAGGTAGCACCGCGCACCCAGCCTTGAGCGTGTTGATTGCTGGCCCATTACAACCGGCTCGCTGCTCAGCAGGAGTTGCGTCCAAGTGTGAGGGAGCCCAAGCTTCGAGACTGCTGTAAAGCTTTTCAAGTAGTCTCACATCAGATGGATGTGTCTTGGTGACATGCCGTTGTGGCGTTGCTTGCCCAAGTGTTGCGTCGTGCGTCCAACCCGGAGCGGCCTTCTCTTGTGCCTGCTCGGCAATCTTCATCCAACGCAGCCCCAAGCTCCGACAGTAGGCCGCTACTTCCGATGACCTCGCCAATCGTGCTCGTCGCGCGCAGTCGGCAGCTTGATCCTCGCAGTATCTTGCATAGGACGACATACCCAGCCCTCCACTTCACAAGCGCACAGGCCATCCAGAAGGACCAATTCACTCTGCGTGGAGTAGGTCCAACCCAAGTAATTAATCGCCGCGAACTGTTGCATAACCATCACACTCAAGGCGCAAAACGGCACCGGGACACCTAGCAGCCTCGCTCGGACGTTGAGAGGTCGCGTGTCGATCGCGCCAGCAATGCAAGACGCCCGAGCCGATGCACTCAAGCGTCCTTGAGCAACACCAATGTCCCGTCCGGTTATATCGATCAGGTCGATGATGCCTTTCGACCCCTCAGCGCGCCCCCACGTGTGGTTCTCCCGGGGCCAATTTGATCACCTGGCCTCGAGAGCTGGTCTTTCAGCTGGTCGGTCCCGCGCGACTTAGGACGTTTCCGACGTCGTCACGAAGCTTCAAAAGTGCGTCGACGGACATTGAGGAAGGATTGCTTCTGGCCATCAACAACTCCTGGCGAGGACAAACGTAGAAAGGCCATTGCGATAAAGTGTCAGATTGCACAAAGGCCATTCAACGCCGCGGAGCTCGCGCGGTTCCTCTCAACAAATTTACCTTCGAACTACCCAGCCTTCCCAAGGCAGCCGCTATCGCACAATCAACACAAAATGCGACTACCTGGTCGCTGTCCATCGATGCCGATTCGAACGAGTGTACAGTGGCACGAATGATTGCCCGTATTCTTCTTGCGCTGGCCGTCTTTGCGGCTGCCGGCTTTGTGCTTCTCGTGCTGATTGGTCTCTGGGACCGTTACGAACGGGAAGCCGCAGTGCTGGGTTTCAGGGGGATTTACGAGCGGTATTTGACGTCACAAGCCGATTTTTCCAGCGACCCGAACCCCCGCGCGGCCTCCGAGGCTGAGCGGGCGCAGCAAGCGGTTGGCCGAGGGCAACCAGCGCCGGCGCAGTTCTTCCGGCAGGGGTCGAAGCTGGTCGGCACCGGTGCGGTGGGAAGCACCAACCAAGGCATGTCCGTCGCGCTGTCCGCCAATGGCAATACCGCCATCGTGGGTGGGCCTGGCCCGAACAACGCGGATCGCGATCGGTCGCCCTCCGTCGGCCCTGCTGGGGCGGCGTGGGTGTTCACTCGCAGCGGCGGTGTCTGGACGCAGCAAGGCAACAAGCTGGTCGGCACCACTAGCGAATATGGAGGGGGATTGTGGTCTCAAGGTGCGTCCGTCGCGCTGTCCGCCGACGGCAACACGGCGATCGTGGGCGGCCCCAGCGACAATAGCGCGACTGGCGCGGCGTGGGTGTTCGCGCGCAGCGGCGGCGTTTGGACACAGCAAGGTAAGCTGGTCGGCACCGGCGCTCATCGGGCGGGCGAACCGCCATTACCGCTGGGCCAAGGCATGTCCGTCGCGCTGTCCGCCGATGGCAACACCGCCATCGTTGGTGGGTGGCGGGCCGAGGCGGCGTGGGTATTCACGCGCGGCGGCGGTGTCTGGACGCAGCAAGGCAACAAGCTAGTCGGCACCGGCGCTGTGGGAAGCGCCCGCCAAGGCATGTCTGTCGCGCTATCCGCCGACGGCAACACCGCTATCGTGGGCGGATGGGCCGACAACAGCAAGGCCGGGGCAGTATGGGTGTTCACCCGCCGCGGCGGTGTCTGGACGCAACAGGGCAAGAAGCTCGTCGGCACGGACGCTGTGGGAAGCGCCCACCAAGGCATGTCCGTTGCGCTGTCCGCCGACGGCAACACCGCTATCGTGGGTGGGCCTGGCGACAGCCCGTGGGATCGATCGGTGCCGTTCGGCCTTGGCGCCGCAGGGGCGGCGTGGGTGTTCACCCGCAGTGGCGGCGACTGGGCGCAGCAAGGCAATAAGCTGGTCAGCACCGGCGCTGCCCGCCAAGGCATGTCCGTCGCGCTGTCCTCCGACGGCAACATCGCCATCATGGGCGGGTTTGCCGACGATGAAGCCGCAGCATCGGTGTTCACCCGCGGCGGCGGTCACTGGACGCAGGAAAAGAAGCTCGTTAGCGCCGGCGCCGTAGGAAAGTCCGCACACTCTGTCGCGCTGTCCGCCGACGGCAGCATCGTCATCGTCGGCGGATCTAACGACAATGGGGGCGTCGGCGCGGCGTGGGTGCTCACCCGCAGCGACGGTGGATCCGATTACCAGGAACCGACGCCGCCATCTGTTCCATCCAATCCGCCCCAAACTTGGACGAATGACTGATGCACAGGATGACGCGCCGGGAGCCCAGCATTTCGAGCTTTCACATCTGGTGGGACCCCCGCTCAGTCGTGGAACACGTTGACGATGGATGGTGATCCAAGCACCGCGAGCAATTGCTAGTCAGGGTCATATTTGTGGAGGCCGGCCGCGCAGTCGTCCTGCAGGCGCCGAAAATCCTGCTGCCATTTCTCGTTGTCGGTGATCTCGTCCCGACGTTTGTAAAGCTCCAGCACGCTGGAGCAGATCCTTTGAAGCGACTTTGCATCGTAATGCTGGCGGCGCGACATCCAGCGGTCGGCTGCGATGAAACCCACTAAAAAGCAAATGCTGATCAGGAAGGCGCCTGCGACCATCCTGATCCAGACTTCGACAACTGACGAAGGGATTCGCATCGCAAAACGACGTCCAGGATCGATATGCTCCTGAGCGCGGCGATCCGCTTGAGTTCGCGACGCAGAGCGAATGATTGCTGCAAGTTGAGCCAGAAGAGGTCGCTGCATGATCCGGTGCGTCATGCGCATATCGATCTTGGCTGATTGCCCAGTTCGCCAAAGATCGGACAGGCTGGCGTTAAGCAGCTTGTACATGCCAGGTGATGTGGCGCCCAGATGTTAAGCATTCGTTAACGCGCCCTGTGCGACCTCGTTGCGTCTCCGCTGCACCGCGAAGATTTGGACAAGCTTTTCGACGAATCATGTGACGGCCGCAGACCTCCAATGATCTGTTAAGCGGTCGCATTGTAAAATTTTCACTTCTGTGGGCGCCGCACGCTGCAGGCGCCTTCCAGAGGTTGGGTCCTCTTGCCAATGCGAAATCTGTTTGCGGTGCCTTGGCTAACTCTTCGCTGCCGGAAGCTGCTCAGCTTTGCAGTTGCGATGATCCTGGTGTTCGGCGTATTCGCGCTTCTGAAAATCGGCAGCCGAGGGAAACAGACACCAGCTGACGAACTGATTACAGGTTCTATCCAGAGATCATCTGCCGTTGGTAGGTCGGAGTCGAACGACCCGATGGCTTCTTTTCTCGCTCCGGCTTTGTCTCAACCTTCTCCGCGGCTAGTGCAAAGCAACGCGGTGGACCGAGGCGCAGTTCCGTTGCCGCGTCCGCGTCCAAAACTGCAATGAGCGGAGCAGTGCTCGGGTGAGGATCTCTCCGCCTCCCGAACTGCCTGATTGCTCCGTTTCCGTTCACACGCTTTAAGTCGTCGATAAGACAGGAGGCGGCGCAGAAGGCGAGGCCGGCCGGGCTGGCCTACGCCAGAGCGCCGCGTCAGTGCCGGTGAGCACCGTGCAAGCACGGCGCTAGGCGAGTTCGAGCGAGCGCCGCCGACCGTTGGAAAGTTACTGTCTCATTTTCACGAGTTAATGTGGATGCGCGGACCTGCTGCTCGGCGCGCGTACATGGATGTCATGCGAGGAAGGAACCACATGGCCGATGCCGCGGCGAGTGTTGCGGCCAAGATGAGCAACAAATAAGTGATCCACGACGACTTCGCCGGTGTAGTGCCAATGTCGGCACTATCGAGTTTGCTAAACTCGTTCGCATCGATCGCTCTTACCGCATCTGCCGGGGCGGCTTGCGCTGCGTCTGCGCCCTTGGCGCCCGCCGTGCTGACGCCATCGGCGTTTGCAAGAGCCGGCCAAACCGTCCCCGCAGCCGCTACCAGACCTTCGTTCGGGCTCACTTCCTTGGGAGCTTGATCAGCGGCTGAAGGGGAAACCACCGCGGGAGCCCCCTCGGCCGCGTTCGGCGAAATGGAAGGTTGCTGCGCGATAGGAGCGGACGCTGACTCCTGCACCGCCGGTTTGCTCGCCTTGGTGCGGGTGGCAGTGGGTCGCGCGTCTCGTTCGACCTTTGACTGCGCCTTTTTATCCGGGGCTGCCGGGTTGTTCGCCTTCTTGCGCGGCTGAGCTGATGACGCGGGCTTGGCCGGCGCATCGGCGCTCTCCTGCGGCGCCGCCTCCGACACCACAGGGCACGGGAATCTGTCGCCGTCGCACGCCTGCGCGTCGGTCCATGGCAGACCCGCGAACATCCCCGCTCCAGTCGCTACGATTACCACAGTGCGCAGGGTAAACATGCATCCCCCCTATCCCCGAAGGTGAATGCTCGCATACCGATCCGTCGCGATGGCGCCTCATTGACGCAAATAGGGCATTGCTCGTGCAATCCGAGGGCGTAAAGGTGGCGGTGACGGCGTGTTGTGAGCCCACCGTTTTCGAGGCAACCGGCAATGTAACCGGGGTCAGGAGCTGGCAAATGCTCGGGAAGAACGTTGTGGACGAAGAGCTTAAACGAGGCATCGGGCTGTCGCTAAAAGAAATCGAGCCGTTCTTGAGAGCTGGCGGCGACGCTTCCGAAATGAAGTTTATGGAATGCTGCCGTTACTTGTGGAAGGTTGACGGGGTAGAATTGATAGAGCCCTTTATCTTGGCGGTTTTTAACACATTGCCAGAGAAGTCACGCTGCGTCCTCTTCCAGCGGATGTTGACGATTGTGTACTTGGCACAAGATGGCGAGCGACCACCAACGCCTCCAGAATGATACCGGCGAAATCAATTCAACAGACGAGGAAGGAGGCTCATCGTCGAAGCCCAGCCCGCGCCGTCGGCGCGTCATGCGGTCAGACGTTCCGATGGCATCGAACAACTGATCTGGGTTTAGGCTCAACGACGTCGCCCGTTCCACTTCCACACACGCGCGCCCAAGGAGACGGGCCGTCCACCACGACTTGACGCATGATGCTGAGTAAGGCGCGCCCTGCTTGGCTAGCCTGATTGCCACGCCCAGTCCGCGATCGGGGCGGGTCAGAAAGCGACCTAGCCGACATGGCAGATCATCAGGTTGGTTATCCGGTGGTGCGCAGCCATTGCCACCAGGAGATGGGGTTTTCGTTTTGGGGCGTGGGGAGTGTGACTTGGCGCGTTACGGTTTTTGCTTGTTGTTTCCAGTCGTCGGCATCGGTTCTGGCGTGGACGAGTTCTTGGCGCATTTCATCGAGGCGTTGTTTGAGGTCTGTGATGCGTTCTTCTGCGAGTTTGAGGCGTTCTGCGGCTAGTGTGTTGTGGGTGTTGGGTTGGGTTAGGAAGAGACGGGCGAGTTCTGCGCCGTCGACTTGCCAACCGCCTTCGTTGTCCTTGGAACCTGGGAGAGCGCCGCGTTTGATTGCTTTCAGGATTGCGGTGCGGTTTAGGCCGGTCATGTGTGCCGCCTGCTGCAGGGACATGGACATGTTGCTGCGCTCCGGTTGTGTGCGCAGCGTGCGGGGGTTTGGTTAAGGATTGGTTTATTTGTTACGGCAAGCGAGTGGGACGACGAGATTGTCGTCGCGAAGTCGACTGAGGAGACTATCTCCACCCCCGCAGCTTCCGCCAAGTTGGAACGCCCGCCGGCAGTTCCGATCGCGCCATTGCCCCAGCCGAGCCACTTACTCCTCGAAGGCCGGAGGTTCCGCCGCGGGCTTCGTCTGATGGGAAACGTCGCGATCCACCCTACCCTCTGGGACGCTCGGCGCTTCGGGCGCGGGGTCTTTCGGGCGCTTCACCTCGTTCTTCTTCAACGCGCCGACTTCCTGACGCCAGCGATAATACGTCCCCTCCGTTAGCCCGCTCTGACGAATCGCTTCGGCAATGGTCTGACCTTCCGAGACCAGAACGTCAACTTGGCGCAGTTTCGCGACAATTTCTTCAGACTTGGGTCTCTTCTTCTGCATGTCTGAAGCCGAGGTCACCCCAGACGGCTTAACCGCCGCGACGCCTCTAGGCGCATCGGCTGGCGTCGCCGCAGCAGTCGCCGGCAGCTTGCCCGGCAACACGACCACCCGTGTGCCGACCTTCACCCGTCTGTAAAGGTCTGTGATGTCCTCGTTGGTGAGCCGGATACAGCCCGAGGACACGAAGCTCCCGATGGTCGAGGGCTGATTGGTGCCGTGAATGCGGTAGATAGTCTGACCGAGGTAGAGGGCACGCGCGCCGAGCGGGTTGCCATCGCCGCCGGCCATGAATCGCGGCAGATACGGCTGCCGCTCGATCATCGTTTCTGGCGGGTTCCAATCGGGCCACTCCGCCATTCTGGAAACCCGTTCTGCGCCCGACCATGTGAAGCCCTCGCGCCCGACACCGATGCCGTAGCGCAGCGCCTTGCTATTGCCGAGTACGAGATAGAGGTAGGTGTTCGGCGTATCGACGATGATCGTGCCGGCGGGCTCCTTGGTATAGTAATCGACCAGCGTGCGCTGGAATTGCGGCGGCAGTTCCTTTTTGCGGCCGGTCTCCGGCCGGACCTCGGGCGGCAGCGCCGCCATGTCACGCGGATCGCCTTGGTGGACCAAGCCGGAACCGGCTGCGGTGGGCTGCCCGGCGCCGATACGCGGCACCCCTACCCCCGCTGACCAACCGTAGGGACTGTGCCGCGCTTCATCGTCGTCGACAGCGACCGGCGGAAGTGGCCGATGCGGCGGACCAGGCGAAGCTGGATAAGCCCGAAGTGGCGTGTAGATCTGCGTGGGATAGTACTGCGCAAAAGCCTGGCAGCCCGGACCTCCGAGGCCGATCAAGAGCGCCGCAATGACACCAGCTGAGCGGAAATTCATCCCCCTCCCTCAGAACGCAATACAAAGTAAAGTATTGCAACGTGGCGCATTCAAGACAGGAGCGGCGCGTTCGATGCGCGACCACGGCTTCGGTCTCTTTTGGTTAATAGCCCCCGTAGCACCATAGCACCATCGAACGTGCCCGCACTTCAATCTGCTGATCGAGCGCGCAGTACCACGACACCAAACACGGTGGTGTGCTCCCACTGGGGCGGGTTTGAAAACGGCGACCCGCTTTGGATGACCATCATTTCGATCACCCGCCCGGGCGGTCCACCTTCGGGTTCAGGGTGGCGAGGTTGAGCGAGTGTCGGCTCTCGGCGTCGACGTGGACTTCGGCCTGCCAGCGCGTCGCCGACACCGACTGCTCGAGGCTCAGGCGGCCGACGATTCTCTCGACGTCGCCGTCGATGCGGTGGGGTGCGGTCACGAACGCGGTCACGACCACGCGGCCGGTTGCGTCGAGATCGTTGCTGTCGAGGCGCCGCAGCCCCAATCCGCTGCCGGCGATTTCCTGCAAGAGCAGGGCGCGGACATGGGCCTCATCCAGGCTGCGGCATGTGACCGATAGGATGTAGCCGATCTCGATCTCGGTCGACGTGAGCGGCTGGCGATTGATGAAATTGACGATGGGCCGCAGGCACAGATTGACGAAGACGACGAAACCCGTCGCCAGGGTGGCGTACAGGAGATAGCCCGCGCCCGCCAGCACGCCGATTGCGGCGCAACACCACAGCGTGGCCGCGGTGTTGAGCCCGCGCACGCTCAAGCCCTCGCGGAAGATCAGGCCGGCACCGAGGAAGCCGATCCCCGACACGACCTGGCCCGCGACCCGGGTCGGACTCGCATCGCCCGGCACGACCGCCGCGAAAATGACGAAGCTCGCCGCGCCGAGCGCGACCAGCGTGTTGGTGCGCAGCCCGGCCAGGCGATTGCGCCACTGACGTTCGAAGCCAATGACGGCGCTCAAGCCCAGGGTAACTGCAAGATTGATCGCCGCTTCTTCGATGGACATGGACATCGCAGCTTGCTCCTCTCGATCCGGTGAGATGGGGACACAATATTGGGGGTCGCGCGACGATTGAAAAGAATTTCCACGGCGCGGGGCGGGACGATCATCTCAATGCCGCTTTCATCGTTGCGAATCCAGCCGCGTCATCCACGGGTGCCTTCATGCCGGACGGAACCGCCATCGACATCCGCGGCCTCAGCAAAACCTTCGGCGACACGGTCGCGGTCGACGACGTGACGTTCGCGGTGATGCCGGGCGAGGTATTCGGCTTCATGGGCCACAACGGCGCCGGCAAGACGACCACGATCCGCATGCTGCTCGGGCTGCTTCGCCCCACCGGCGGAAGCGCCAGCGTGCTGGACCACGATATCGTGCGCGACAGCCTGGCGATTCGCCAGATCGCAGGATACCTGCCCGGCGATTACTCCCTGCCCAGGGAGATGACGGCGCGGCAATTCCTGCGCTACATCGGCGCGATGTTCGGCATGTCGGGGCTGCCGCTCGAGAAACGCATCGAGCAGCTGCTCGCGCAGTTCGATCTGTCCGCCGTCGCCGATCGACGACTTGGCACGTTCTCGTCGGGCATGACTCAGAAGGTCGGCCTCGCGCAAGCGTTGCTCAACGACCCACGCGTCCTTCTGCTCGATGAGCCGACGGCGGGACTCGATCCGATCGGGCGTCGTGACACGCTCGATCTCATCCGCCGGCTGGCAAGCGGAGGCGTGACGGTCCTGTTCTCCACCCACATCCTCAGCGATATCGAGCGCGTATGCGCACGCGTGGCGATCATCCATCACGGCCGTCTCATCGCCAGCGGAGCTCTCGATGATCTCAAGCGCCGTCATGGCGCGCAGGAGATGGATGATCTCTATCTGACGCTGGTCGAGGCCGCGGCATGAGTGTCCTCGCCGCTCCCGCTCCGGCCATGCCCGGCGGCGCGCGCGATGCCTTGCGCCTTTTCTTCGTCCAGGAATATCTCCGGATCATGCGCAGCAGGGTCGCGATCCTGATCTGGCTCTTGATCGCCTATGCGCTCCTCGCAGTGCCTTTCATGATGCAGCGGCCGCAGCCGGAGCTCCTGCTCGCGCTCGAAAGCTGGCTGGGCAGCGAAGCCATTCATTCAAAGGCCATCCTGTTCGTCTGGGTCGACGCCTCGATGAACAAGTTCGCCGTGATTCTCGGGCCTGCTCTCGCCGGCGGCATCATCGTCGACGAGCGCGCGCGGGGCACGCTCGATGTCGTGGCGTCAAAGCCGGTGACCATGGCCGACTATTTTTCGGTGAAGCTTGCCGCGGCCGCGGCGGCGCTGGCCACCTTCTATCTCGCCGGCGTCTCGGGCGCGCTGCTGACGTTTCCGTGGCGCGTCACTGGATTCGATGCCGGCGCCTTCGTGGCGCTCAGCGCGGTCCACCTGTTCGCGGCGCTGTTCGCGGTCACCTTTGCGGGCGCCATGGCAACCGTGTTCCGGAACAAGCTGACCGGCATGCTGGTCAGCGTCTGCATTCTCGGAACGCTCGTGGGCCTTGCCTTCCTCGGCTTCTACTATCCCGAGTTCCGGACGGTCAGCTATCTCAACCCGTTCTTCGACGGCATCCTCCCGATCGGCGTCGCTCCGAATTTCACCACCTGGGACATTCTCTTCCCGATACTGCTGCTCATCGCCTTCAATCTCGTCTTTGCCGGGATCGGGCGCCGGCGCGCGGCCGCGTTGCTCGAATCCGGCGAGCGGATGCCGCGCCGCCACGACCAACGGAATGCCGCAGCCATTCCGGTTGCGCGCCGGCCGGCGCGCGAGCGACACGCCGTTCGTCTCGTTGCTGCGGGCCGAGACGGCGCGTGCGATCGGCAGGCGGCATGTCGTGAGCCTGGCGAGCCTGTGCCTCATGGGCCTGACGCTGGCGTTCTGGCTTCCGACGTTTCCGGCGAGCATCCAGCGCTTTTTCGAGCAGGTCTTCAATCTCGACGGCTGGCCGCAGATCGTGGTGGCGAATGATTTCGCCGGCCTCTTCTTCTTCATCTACTGGGTCGGAGTTTTCGACGTGCTGGCGATCTTTGTCGTACCGCTGGAGGAACGGCAGCTCGATATCTACCTGTCGAAGCCGCTGACGCGCCGGGGATACCTGTTTGCCAAGGTGATCCCGGCTGCGGTCACGATGATCGGGCTCGGCATCGTGTCGGCGGCCGCCTGTTGGCTCGCACTTGCGGCCGCGGGTCTTTCCTACGATCCCCTCGCCTATGCCGGGGCCGCCGCCGCGATCGTGGCCGCCGTGGTCCTGCTCGTGAGCATCGTCAATCTGGCCGTCCTGGGCGCGCGCGAGATCTATTCGGCGCTGTTGATCGGGTTCGTGCCGATCGCGGTCTCGATCCTTCCCAGCATGATCTACATGTACCGCCCGGATGTCTTCGCCGGCGCTCCGACGCTGCGAGACCTCATCGTCTTTCCCATGAACCTGGTCTGGTTTCCGGATTTCAGCCGCCACTGGGGTTTCCCGCTCGCAGCGACCCTGCTCGCCATCGCCGCCTGCCTGGTCGCCGTCGCGGGCTGGCGCATCGAGCGGCGCGATATCGGCTGACGTTGGTGTGGTCGCACGCCCCTGGCGCCGGTCATCCGCGAGCCCACTCGGCGATATTTCTCGAATACTATTCGTAGATATGTATTGACTACGAAACGAATATGACCTATGATTCACCCATCCTGCTCGACGAGGGGCGTCTCCGGAGACGATCCTGAAGACGGAGCGGGAGTGGCGTCCTGGACGGCGGCAGAGATCGCCGGCTCGGGAGGCTTGGGACCCCGCTCGCCGGGCACGACTCCCGGCCGCGCGCAACACGCGCGACGGATCCGGCGGCAACGCCGGAGATGCAAAGCGGGCCTGCGCCAAAAACCGCCATGCGGAGCGCCGAGAGGCGCGCGCACCCTCGCAAGGTGCGCCCACGCCTCGCGAACGTGGCTGTCGCGTCTTGCCGGCGCGACCATTTAAGTCGAGTGCGCCTTGTCGGCGCTCCGCAGCCCCTCGGTTGGGGGCGGCGGCAGACGAAAGGTCAAACCGCGGTGCCCACGCGCCGCGGAAACGAAAGGGGACTGTTCAAAGGGGCGTCGCCGGCGCCCACGCATATCCGGCAGCTGAGGTTGCGCTGTTTGACATCGTGAAATTGGAGGCCGGCCCGCTCGGCTGGCGGCTCCTCGTTGCCCGGATGGCGCCAGCGACATCCGGTGGTTGGCGCGTGGAGACATCGCTCCGCATCGCGCGCCTGCGGGACGGCGGTCCTGATCGGCGCCGGCTCCTCAGCGCTTTCATAGGCAAAACCTCCCAATTGGGGGTAGCGATCCGACCGTTTCTCGTGCGGCATCCGCGGGCTTCCCTCCCGGGGGCCGCAATGACAACGTCCGGTCACACCATTCTTGTGCAGCGCAGCCTTGTTCGCCCGGCCGCGGGCGAGCGCTGCAAATGGTGCGGCGGGCTTAGCAAGCGCGGCTATCTCTACCGCTTCCGGTCACAACAGTACGGCGATCATGGCGGCGTGTTTTGTAGTCGCACGTGCCACGACGCGCACTATGGAATGCACAGCAGGGAATCGTAGCTCGTACCGGCAGCGGCGCGGGCTACCGCGGCTAAGGCACGACCTTGCGCCTCGTGGCGAGCTGGTAGAGCACGGGCCCGAACAGCGCCAGCGCCGCCAGCGCGAGGATCGTTGCCGACAGCGGCCGCGTGAAGAACACGGTCCAGTCGCCGGCCGAGATGGTCATGGCCTGGCGAAAATTCTGCTCGGCGAGCGGCCCGAGGATCATCCCGATGATGACCGGAGCCGCCGGGAAGTCGTAGCGGCGCATGAGGTAACCGATCCCGCCTACGAGATAGAGCAGGACCAGATCGACGGGGGACTGCGTGATCCCGTAGGTGCCGATGGTCGCGAACACGAGGATGCCCGCGTAGAGCAGCGGCGCCGGAATGTGCAGGAGCTTCACCCAGAGCGCGATCAGCGGCAGGTTGAGCACCAACAGCATGACGTTGCCGATGAACAGGGATGCGATCAGGCCCCAGACCAGGTGCGGCTGCGACTGCAACAGCAACGGCCCCGGATTGATGCCGTAGCTCTGGAACGCGGACAGCATGATCGCGGCGGTTGCCGAGGTCGGCAGGCCAAGCGTGAGCATCGGCACCAGCACGCCCGCGGCCGAGGCGTTGTTGGCGGCCTCGGGACCCGCGACCCCTTCGATCGCGCCCTTGCCGAACTCCTGCGGCGTCGAGCTGAGCTTCCGCTCGATGTAGTAGCTCAGGAAGGTCGGGATCTCGGCGCCGCCCGCGGGCAAGGCGCCGATCGGAAAGCCGATGGCGGTGCCGCGCAGCCACGGTTTCCACGACCGTTTCCATTCCGCGACGGTCATCCAGATCGAGCCCGAGAGCGGCATGATCTCGTCCGTGCCCAGGCGATAGCGCGAGGCGACGTAGAGCGTCTCGCCGACCGCGAACAGGCCGACTGCCACCACGATGACGTTGATGCCGTCGAGCAGCTCGGCAAGACCGAAGGTGAAGCGCGCCTGGCCGGTCTGCAGGTCGACGCCGATCAAGCCGAGCCAGATGCCGAAGAACAGCGCAGCCAGTCCGCGCACGGTCGAGGACCCGAGCACGGCCGATACCGTCACGAACGCCAGCACCATGAGGGAGAAGTAGTCCGCCGGGCCGAACTTGAGCGCCAAGTCCACGACCACGGGCGCCAGGAAGGTAATGCCGAGCGTGCCGATGGTGCCGGCAACGAACGAGCCGATGGCGGCGGTGGCGAGCGCCGCACCGGCGCGGCCGGTGCGGGCCATCCGGTTGCCCTCGAGCGCGGTGATGATGGTGGCGCTTTCGCCCGGCGTGTTGAGCAGGATCGACGTGGTCGAGCCGCCGTACATCGCGCCGTAATAGATGCCGGCGAACAGGATGAATGCCGCGGTCGGCTCGACCTTGAACGTGATCGGCAGGAGCAGTGCGATGGTGAGCGCCGGGCCGAGCCCGGGAAGGACGCCGATCGCGGTGCCGAGCGTGGTGCCCACCAGGCACCACAGCAGATTCATCGGGGTGAGTGCGACCGCAAAGCCATCGAGCAGCTGCGAGAAGGCATCCATCTCAGCCGCCCTCGATGCCCAGCGCGCGTTCGATCGCGCTCTCGACCAGGCCGGAGCCGATATTGATGCCGAGCGTCTGGGCGAAGCCGAAATAGGCGATGAGCGCGAAGGCGGCGCCGATCAGGGCGTCGCGCACGATCGCCTTGGAGCCGAAGCCGCGCGCCACGCAGACGAACACAATGACCGACGCGATGGTGAATCCTGCCGTGCCGATGAGCAGAACGTTGAGGATAAGCCCGGCAGCGATCCAGAGCAGCGCCGTCCGATCCGGCACAAACGCCTTCTGCTCCTCGGGTTGCCAGCCGCCCTGCCATGCGGCGATCAGCAGGAGCACGCCGAGCATCCCGAGCGCCAGCGCCGTGATCGTCGGCACGACCGTCGGTCCGACCTTGGCGTAGATCGGCGATACCGGAATCGTGGTGGTCTGCCAGAACATGACCGCCGCGAGCACGAGCACGCCGGCGCCGATGATCGCCTCGCCCATCGCCCCTCGCGGCCGCGCCGCCGGGCCGCTTGGCTGCGGGCCCCCGCTCGCCATGTCAGGCGAGCCCGAGCTCTTTGAGAATGCCTTCGATGCGCGCCGTCTCCCCGTCGAGGAAGGCCTTGTAGTCGTCCCCCAGCAGCGTGATTTGAGTCCAGTCCCGCGTCTTGCAGGCCTCGGCCCACTGCGGCGTTGCCGTCATCTTCTCCATCAGCGCGATCATCGCCTTGCGCTGGATGTCGTTCACGCCGGGGGGCGCGAACACACCCCGCCAGTTGAACAGCTCCACGTCGATGCCTTCCTCCTTCAGGGTCGGCGCCGCGATTCCCTCCTGGCGCTTGTCGGACGAGACGGCGATGACCCGCAGCTTGCCGGCTCTCACCTGCTCGGCGAACTCGCCGTAACCGGAGATGCCGGCCGCCACCTGGTTGCCGAGCAGCGCCGCGGTCGCGGGGCCGCCGCCGGCGAACGCGACGTAGCTCACCTTCGGCGGCGGGACGCCGATGGCCTTGGCGATCATGCCGAGAAGGATGTGGTCGGACCCGCCCGCCGAGCCGCCGGCGACGGGAACCTTGGTGGGATCGGCCTTGAGCGCGGCGGCAAAGTCCTTCGCATTCTTGAAGGACGACTGGGCGGGAACGACGAGCGCCAGAAACTCGCCGGTCAAGCGCGCGATCGGGGTGGCCTGCGCCAGCCGCACCGGGCTCTTGTTGGCGATGATCGCGCCGACCATCACCATGCCGGCGACCATCAGCGCGTTGCTCTGCCCCTTCCATTGATTCAGGAATTGCGGAAGCCCGACCGCGCCGCCGGCACCGCCGACATTGGTGATCTGCACGCCCTTGACCGCACCGGTCGCGCGCAGAACCTGCTCGATCGTGCGCGCGGTCTGATCCCATCCGCCGCCCGGCGCCGCCGGGACGAACAGCTTGAGCAGATCGATGGCCTGGACCTGGGTCTGGGTCTGGGCCGCCGCGACGGTCACAAGCGACAGCGGGAAGGCTGCGGCCGGAACCAGGGCTGCACCGCGCAGGAGGTCACGTCGGGTCGGCATGGCGTTTCCTTTCCAAGATGCTGTTTGAACGGCGCTCTGCGGCGCCTTGGTCGCCTATTACGAAAGCAGGAGAAGCGCGCGAAGTCGAGCCATCACCGCGGTTCTCCGGCAAGCTTGCGCGGCGGCGGCCCAGTATAGGTCCAAATCATCTGGCGTGGGATCGGCCCTTTGTTGCGCTCGCCGGACTGCATCTCTTCGAATGCATGAGCCAAGGCGCCGACCGAGCGGGACAACACGAACAGGCCGCGGCAGAGCGGCGGCGGGAAGCCGAGCTCGGCGAATACGACGCCGGTGGCGCCGTCGATATTCATCGGGATGAGCCGACCCTTCTCCGCCGCAAGCTGCGCTTCGACCGCGCGGCCGATGGCGGCGAAGCGTCCGCTCACCGCTCCGTCCGCAGCAGCCGATTCGACGAGCTCGAGCAGACGCGGCGCCCGCGGGTCGCGCGGATGAAAGCGGTGTCCAAAGCCCGGCACATGCCGGATGCCCCGCTCGGCCAGCGCCGCCATTTCAGCGCTCACGGCTTGCGCCAGCCGCTGTTCGTTCACAGGATCGTCGCCCATGCGGGCGGCAATGGCATTGTAGAGCGTGACGCATTGCTCGCCGGCGCCGCCGTGCACGTCGCCGAGCATGTTGACGGCCGAGGCCATGGCATTGTTGATGCCCACCCCGCAGGTGATCGCCATTCGCGCGGCCGCGATCGAAGGCGCCTGCGGGCCGTGGTCCACCGCCGCCACCAGAGCGGCCTCGAGCAGCTTGGCGGCAGCGGGATGCGGGAGCTCGCCGCGCGTCATGAGATAGACCATCGCGCCAAAGCCGACGCGGCCGATCAGGTCCTCGATCGCGTAGCCGCGATAGCGGATCATCCCCGGCTTCATGTCGATGATCGCAGTCGACCACCAGTCCTCGGGGGTCTTGCTCATATCGCACCTTCCCGCGCCAGCTCGTCCAGCTCGCGCTGCGAAAACCCGAGCTCGGCAAGCAGCGCCTGCGTATCGGCACCAAGCGCGGGCGGAGGCGATGCCGGCTCCGGATCGCCGCTCGCCAGGCGGAAGCCCGATCGCACGACGCGGACCGCACGACCGACGTCGGGCACGGCCTCGAAGGTCTTGAGCAGTCCGCGCTCGACGATCTGCGGATGCTCGAGCACCGACGGCACATCGAGGACCTCGCCGGCGGGCACGCCATTCTTGTTCAAGAGCGCCGACCATTCCTGCGCCGGCCGCGCCGCCAGCGCCTGCTCGATCTCGGCATTCAATTCGAAGCGCCGGCGCTTGCGATCCTCGCGGGCGGCGAAGCGCGGATCCGCCATCAGCTCCTCGCGTCCGATCAATCGGCACAGCGTCTCGAACTGTTCCTGCTTGTTCGCCGCGATGTTGAGAAGCCCCCTGCCGGTGCGGAACGTGCCGGAGGGGCTCGCCGTCATGTTCTCGTTGCCCATCGGCTGCGGCTTCACGCCCGCGATCAGCCAATTGGACACCGCCCATCCCATGGCGACCAGGGAGGATTCCAACATGGAGACGTCGATGAACTCGCCCTCCCCCGTCCGCTCGCGGCGAAACAGCGCCGCGGCAATGGCGAACGCCGCGGTAATGCCGCCCATGGTGTCGGCGACCGGATAGCCGACGCGCAGCGGCGCCGATTGCGCGTCGCCGGTCACGCTCATCACCCCGCACAGCCCCTGGATGATCTGGTCGTAGGCGGGATTGAACTTGAGCGGCCCGTCCTGGCCGAAGCCGGAGATCGCGCAGTAGATGATGTCGCGCTTGGCGGCTTTGAGCGCGCCGTAGCCGAGCCCGAGGCGATTCATCACGCCGGGGCGAAAATTTTCGACGACGACGTCGGACGTGGCGACCAGCCGGACGAAGGCGTCGCGACCTTTCGGTGACTTCAAGTTGAGCGCGATCGAGCGCTTGCCGGCGTTCTGCGCCAGGAACGATGCACCCATGCCGCGGCGATTGAGCTCGGGATCGGCCCCGAGCTGGCGGGCCAGGTCGCCGGAGCCGGGCACCTCGACCTTGATCACCTCGGCGTCGAGCTGCGCCAGCTGATAGCAGCAGAACGGACCCGCCAGCACGTTGGTCAGATCGAGGATCCGCGTCCCGGCGAGAAGTCCTGCCATCCCTGCGTTTCCGTGCGTTGTTCTGTTCAACAGAATAATATTCTATCTACCACAACGTTCTGTACAGCGCAACATCGTTCTAGTAATATTGACTGACCGAGTCGGGCAGACTCGGTGCCACGGCAACAGGACGAGTGCATGAGCAACGACAAGGTCGAGGCGGTCGAACGCGCCCTCACCGTGCTCAACGCGTTCGATGCCGGTCAGCCGGCGATGACACTCGCTGAGATCGCCGCGGCGACCGGCTTCTACAAGAGCACCATCCTGCGCCTCGCCGCTTCGCTCGAGCGGCTCGGCTATCTCGTCCGCGACGAGAGCGGTGCCTTCAGACTCGGGCCGGCGCTGGGGCGACTGGGATCAATCTACCGGGCCGGCTTCAATCTCGACGACGCAGTCAGGCCCGAGCTGCGCCGGTTGGTGGACGCCACCGGAGAGACAGCGTCGTTCTACATCCGCGAGGGCCGCTCGCGCGTGTGCCTGTTCCGGCACAACTCGCCGCAATCGGCGCGTCACCACCTCGATGAAGGGACCGAGTTGCCGCTGACAGCCGGTGCCAGCGCCCATGTGCTGCTCGCCTTCTCGGACGGCAAAGGCGCAAAGGCAAAGGCAATCAAGCAACGCAGCTATGACATTTCGCTCGGCGAGCGCGATCCGCAGGTGGCGGCCGTCGCAGTGCCGGTGTTCGATCGCGCCGGCCAGTTCCGAGGCGCCCTCGCCATCTCGGGGCTGATCGGACGATTCTCAGAGAAGCCGCGTCAATTCGCGCTTGCACAATTGTCGGCATCGGCCGACCGATTGCGAACGCTGCTCCCAGCGCGGGAGTAGTCCAGAACCACCGGCGCCGCGAGCGTCGGACATTGCCTGTTTTTTGCCCGTTTTGCCTGCTTCCAACGCAATCTAGTGAAATTCGACTCGTGTCCGCGATTCAACTCGTGTTCACGAAATCGTGGGGGGCGATGACGCGACGCAGTATCGATATTGCGGCGCACAAATTCAGCCATACTTACGTGCTGTTGTTCGAACCGTCGGCGAACGGCCGCTCCGTTGCCTTCGGGGGGCATTCGTGCGGGTTGACGCAAGGAGAAGGAGCCGAATGAAATCTCAGACCTGTGCCATTCCAACTTGGTTAGCCCTGGCCTGCGCAGCGTTCGCTCTTTCCGCCTGCAATGAATCGCAAACCGCAGAGACCGCCGATGCGGTGGCGCCGCCGCAAGTGAGCGTGGTCACGTTGCAGCCGTCGCCGCGGCCCTACATCCGGGAACTTCCAGGCCGCATTGCTCCGACGCGAGTCGCGGAGGTGCGCGCACGCGTCGCAGGCATCGTCCTGGAGCGTTCGTTCCAGCAGGGGGCCGACGTCAAGGCCGGCGACGTGCTCTATCGCATCGACCCGGTGCGATTCGAAGTGGATCTCCAAGCGGCCGAGGCCGCGCTCGCAAAAGCCCAGGCCGTGCACGACCAGGCCGACCAACAGGCCAAGCGGGTCGAAAAGCTGATCAGTGGGCAGGCTGCATCGCAAGCCCAGTACGAGATCGCGGTCGCGACATTTCGCCAGGCGCAAGCCGATGTGGCGGCGCGCAGGGCGGAAGTGGCGCGCGCGAAGCTCGAGCTCGAATACACCCAGGTCCGTTCGCCGATCAGCGGCCGCATCGGCCGCGCATTGATCACCGAAGGCGCGCTGGTCGGACAAGGCGAGGCGACCCACCTGGCAACGGTCCAGCAACTCGATCCCGTCTACGCGGACTTCACCCAATCGGTCGGAGAGCTCCAGCAGCTCCGGCGCGATCTCGAGAACGGCGTGCTCGAGCGGGTCGAGTCGGACGCGGCCAAGGTGCGGCTCGTGCTCGACGACGGCACGCTCTACCCGTATCCCGGAAAGCTGCTGTTCTCGGATGCGAGCGTCGATCCCGACACCGGTCAGGTCACGCTGCGCGGAGAGTTTCGGAATCCGAAGGGCGAATTGCTCCCGGGCATGTACGTGCGCGTCCAGATCGAGCAGGGCACCGACGGCGACTCGCTCGCGGTGCCGCAACAAGCGGTCCAGCGCAACGACGAGGGCGGCAGCGAGGTCTATGTGGTGCGCGCGGACAACCGCGCAGTCGTGAAGCCGATGCGCGCCGGGCGGGTGGTCGACGACCAGTGGCTCGTGCTCGACGGGCTCGAGCCCGGCGATCGCGTCGTGGTCGAGGGCTTTCAGAAATTCGAGCCGGGCGACATCGTGGATCCGGTCCCCTGGCAGCCCATGCACGCCGCGGAACCCGCATCCGCCCCGAACCCCCAGGACTCGGAACCGACGCCCGCTCATTACTCCAACGCACGCTGACGAGGCGCGTGATGGCCGGCTTCTTCATCGGCCGCCCGATCTTTGCGGCGGTCATCGCGCTGTTCATTTGTCTCGGCGGGGCGCTGGCCATTCCGTTCCTGGCCATCGCCCAGTACCCCATCATCGCCCCGCCTTCGATCTCGGTGAGCACCAGCTATCCCGGCGCTTCGCCGGAAAATCTCTACAACAGCGTCACGCGCCTGATCGAAGAAGAGCTCAACGGCGCCAGCGGAATCCTGAGTTTCGAGTCGACCAGCGATTCGCTCGGGCAGGTCGAGATCACGGCCACCTTCGTTCCCGGCACCGATCCGGGCTTGGCCTCGGTCGAGGTCCAGAACAGGATCAAGCGCGTCGAAGCACGCCTGCCGCGCGCGGTCATCCAGCAGGGCATCCTGATCGAGGAAGCCTCCAGCGCGGTCCTGCAGATCATCACGCTGCGCTCGACGGACGGCAAAGTCGACGACATCGGGCTCGGCGATTTCATGATCCGCAATGTCTTGGGCGAGATTCGCCGCATTCCGGGCGTCGGCCGCGCCACGCTGTATTCCACCGAGCGGTCGCTGCGCGTCTGGATCGATCCGGATAAGCTCGTCGGCTACCGGCTCACATCCGACGACGTGACCAACGCGATCGAGGCTCAGAACGCGCAGGTGGCGTCTGGAAGCCTCGGCGCCGAGCCGAGCCGCAAGTCGCAGCCGATCTCTGCGATGGTGCTGGTCAAGGGCCAGCTTGCATCTCCCGATGAATTCGGCGCCATCGTGTTGCGCGCCAATCCCGACGGCTCGACCGTCCGTCTGCGCGATGTCGCCCGCATCGAGGTGGGCGGCATGGGCTATCAATTCACCACCCGGCTCAACGGCCAACCCAGCGCCGGGCTGTCCGTCCTGCTGTCGCCGACCGGCAACGCGCTCGCCACCGCGAACGCCGTCAAGGCCAAGATGGAGGAGCTGTCGAAGTTCTTCCCTCAGAATATCAAGTACGACATCCCCTACGACATCACGCCGGTGGTCGAGGCTTCGATCAAGAAGGTCCTCGTCACCCTGGCCGAGGCCATGGTCCTCGTGTTCCTGGTGATGTTCCTGTTTCTGCAGAACATCCGCTACACGATCATTCCGACCGTCGTCGTTCCGGTCGCGCTGCTCGGCACCTGCGTCACGCTGCTGGTGCTCGGTTTCTCCATCAACATGCTGACGTTGTTCGCGATGGTGCTCGCCATCGGCATTCTGGTGGACGACGCGATCGTCGTGGTCGAGAACGTCGAGCGCATCATGTCGGAGGAAGGGCTGCCGCCGCGCGAGGCCACCCGCAAGGCCATGACGCAGATCACCGGCGCCATCATCGGCATCACGCTGGTGCTGATCGCCGTGTTCGTTCCGATGGCTTTCTTTCCGGGCTCGGTCGGGGTGATCTATCGGCAGTTTTCCGTCACCATGGTGTCGGCCATCGCCTTCTCGGCATTCCTGGCGCTCTCCCTGACGCCGGCCTTGTGCGCCACTCTGCTCAAGCCGGTCGCGGCCGGGCACCAGCACGCGAGGAAGGGTCTCTTCGGCTGGTTCAACCGCGGAATGGAGACCACGAAGACGCGGTACAGCGGCTTCGTGCGGTGGACGCTCGCCCGCACCGGACGGCTGATGCTCATCTATCTCGCGATCGTCATCGCGCTCGGC
The DNA here is from genome assembly GCA_963827585.1 of uncultured Alphaproteobacteria bacterium. Taxonomy (GTDB): domain Bacteria; phylum Pseudomonadota; class Alphaproteobacteria; order Rhizobiales; family Xanthobacteraceae; genus VAZQ01. The sequence goes on along the minus strand of CAWHCK010000049.1, from coordinate 224,690 downwards.
TGGGCGTTCGTGCGGCTGCCCGCCGGGTTCCTGCCGGTCGACGACCAGGGCTTCATTACCGCCGACGTGCAAACCCCGCCGGAGGCGTCGTTCAACCGAACCTTGGACGCGGTGAAACGCGTCGAAGAGTTCCTCGCCCGGCGCAAGGGCGTGGACAACGTGACCTTTCTGACCGGCTTCAGCTTCCTCGGGCAGGGCCAGAACACCGCGCAGGCCTTCGTCACGCTGAAGGACTGGTCCGAGCGCGGCCCGAACGACTCGGCGGAGGCCATCGTCGTCGACATCAACAAGAGCCTCGCGAGCATCAGCGACGCCAAGATCTCGGCGTTGCAGCCGCCGCCCATCGACAATCTCGGCAATTCGAGCGGCTTCAGCTTCCGGCTGCAGGACCGCAGTCAGAAGGGATATGTCGAGCTCATGCAGGCCAAGGATCAACTCCTTGCCGCCGCCAAGAAGTCACCCGTTCTGCGCGACGTGTACGTCGAAGGGTTGGCGCCGGCGCCGCAGGTCGAGTTCGTCATCGACCGCGAGAAGGCGGCCGCGCTCGGCGTGACCTTTCAGGACATCAACAATACCATTTCGACCAACCTCGGATCGTCCTACGTCAACGACTTCCCCAACCGCGGCCGCATGCAACGCGTGATCGTCCAGGCCGATAATTCCGGACGCATGCAGACCGAGGACATGCTCACGTTCAACGTGCGCAACAGCAAAGGCACTCTGGTGCCGTTCTCGTCCTTCGCCACCATCAGATGGAGCGTCGGCCCGACCCAGCTGGTGGGCTTCAACTACTATCCGTCGGTGCGAATCAGCGGTTCCGCCGCTCCCGGCTACACCAGCGGCGACGCGATCGCCGAGATGGAGCGCATCGCCGGAACGCTGCCGCGCGGCTTCGGCTTCGAATGGACCGGGCAATCGTTGCAGGAGAAACTGGCGGGCTCGCAGGCTCCGCTGCTGCTGGCGCTCTCTGCGCTGGTGGTATTCCTGCTGCTGGCGGCCTTGTACGAGAGCTGGACGATCCCGCTCTCCGTTCTGCTCGTGGTGCCGCTCGGCATGCTCGGCGCGGTGGCGGCGGTGACGCTACGGGACATGCCCAACGACGTCTACTTCACGATTGGGCTCGTCACCATCATCGGGCTTGCCGCCAAGGATGCGATTCTGATCATCGAATTCGCCAAAGACCTGCGCGCCCAGGGCAAGCCGTTGATCGAGGCCGCGGTCGCGGCCGCCTATCTGCGCTTCCGGCCGATCCTCATGACCGGTTTCGCGTTCGTGTTCGGCGTTGCGCCGATGGTGATCGCGTCGGGTGCGAGCGGCAAGAGCCAGCAGGCGCTCGGGACCGGCGTGATGGGCGGCATGATCGCCGTCGTGGTGCTGGCCCTGATCATGGTGCCGGTGTTCTTCGTAGCGGTGCAAAAACTGTTCGCACGGCGCGAGCAGGAGCCGCGTCACCAAGCGCCGACGGTCGCGCCGGTCGCGGACGCGGCGCAGCGGCACTGAACCTGCCAAGACAATCAGGACCATCTGGCGTACCGGTGCTCGACTGCGCGGGTCGAGACCCGTAAACTCGCCAGTCCATGCAACGCTGGAAACGCCCCATGCCGACCCGCCGTGACGTGCTTGCCGCCTCCGCGGCCGCGCTTGCTTGCGCTCACACGAGCTTCCTCTCGCGCGCCTTCGCCCAGGCGATCAAGAAACCGGTGCGCGTGATCGTGGGCTTTCCGGCAGGCGGCGGCACCGACGCCATCGCCCGCATCCTCGCGGACCGGCTGCGTGGGCCCTATGCCTCGACCGTGCTGGTCGAGAACAAGCCCGGCGCCGCGGCGCGCATCGCGGTCGAATATGTGAAGAACGCGGAGCCGGACGGAAGCGTCATGCTGTTCACGCCGGACTTTCCGCTCACGGTCTACCCCCACAGTTTCCGCTCGCTGAACTACGACCCGCTGCGGGACTTCACGGCGGTCTCGCCGGCGGCCAAGTCGATGCTGACCTATAATGTCGGCCCGGCGGTGCCGGAAAGCGTGAAGACCTTGGCCGAGTTCGTCCAATGGTGCAAAGCGAACCCAGCGAAGGCGGTGTACGGCACCACGGCCGCCGGCGGCACGCCCCATTTCGTGGGCATGATGCTGGCCAACGCGGCCGGCATTGCGATGACCCCCGTGCACTACCGCGGCGGCGCGCCGGCGCTGCAGGATTTGATCGGCGGCCACGTAACGGCGAGCGTCAACCCGATCAGCGAAAGCATGTCCCTGGCCAAAGCGGGAACGATCCGAATCCTGGCGGTGACGGGCTCGCAGCGTTCGCCGTTTCTGCCCGATGTCCCCACCATGGGCGAAGCCGGCTACAACGTGGTGGTGGAAGCGTGGCTCGGCGTGTTCGTGCCGGCGAGGACGCCGGCGGATATCGTCAACGCGCTGAGCACGGCGATCGCCGAAGCCGTGAACTCCTCCCAGATGATCGAGAACCTGGCAAAGCTGGGCAACACGACCGCGTTCCAGACGCCGGCGGAATTCGCCGCCATCGTCAAGGCGGACGTTGCGCGCTGGGCGCCGGTCGTGAAGGCATCGGGATTCATTGCCGAGGACTGATTGCCGATGCCGTCGCCTCGGCAGACTGTGCCGGCCCTCGCGGATCGGTTCAACGTCTCAGGACAATCGAAAGCGCCGACGTCGATCGGCGATGATCGCGCGAGCAGCATTGTGGCCCGGCGCCCCGGTAACCCCTCCGCCGGGGTGAGCGCCCGATCCACAGTGGTAGAGTCCCCTGAGTGGCCCGCGATAGTCCGCGTAACCCAAGGCGGGGCGGGCCCAGAACAGCTGATCGAGCGAGAGTGCGCCGTGGAAGATGTCGCCGCCGGTGAGCCCGAACACCTGCTCGAGGTCGAAGGGGCTCATGGCCTGCCGCCCGACGACGCTGGCCTTGAACCCCGGCGCATAACGATCGACCGTGTCGATCATCAGATCGGCCACGCGCTCGCGGTGATCGTTCCAAGCGCTGCCGTCCGGCAACACCGGCGCCACATGCTGGCAGAACAGGCTTGCGACGTGCGCCCCCGGCGGCGCCAGCGTGTCGTCCAGGGTCGAAGCGATGACCATCTCGATGATCGGCTCGCGGCTCCATCCGAATTGCCGCGCGTCGCAATAGGCGCGGTCCATGTAGCCAAGGCTCGGGCCGAGAATGATTCCCGCGGTGTGATGATCCCGGAGATCGCGTCCCGGCAGCGCGGAAAAGCTCGGCAGCTCCGAGAGCGCGACGTTGATCCGGAAGGTGCCGGAACCGCAGCGCCATCCGCGCATGCGGCGAAGAAAGGCCGGATCAAGCTCGCTCTCCGGAACCATCTTGGTATAGAGGAGCTTGGGGTTGACGTTGGCTGCCACCGCAGCTCCCGGCACGACGCGTCCGTCCTCGAGAACGACGCCGGCCACCCTGCCCTTCTCGATCAAGAGCTCCCGAACCGGAGCGTCGGTCTCGATCTCGACGCCGTGACGTGCCGCGGCCTGCGCCATGGCCTGCGTGATCGCGCCCATCCCGCCGATCGCGTGCCCCCAGACACGCTTCTTTCCGTTCACCTCACCGAAGGCGTGATGCAAGAGAACGTAGGCGGTGCCGGGCGCGTACGGACTTGCATAGTTTCCGACGATGGCGTCGAACCCGAGCCAGGCCTTCACGAGCTCGCCTTCGAACCAGCCATCGAGATAGTCGGCTGCCGATTTTGTCAGCAGGTCGAGCAGCGTCTGAAGATTTTCCGTGGACAGCCGACGAAGCCGGTTGCCGAAGCGCCCCGCTTTGAGTAGTTCGCGGATGGTTCCGAGTGTCACACCCCGCGTCAGGTTCGGCGGCGCCTGCAGGACAAGCTCGCGCAGGAGATCGGCGATTGAATCGAGCTCCCGGTTGAAGGCGCCGTACCGTTGCGCGTCGGTACGGCTGAAACGTGCAAGGTTGCGCTCGGTATGACCTTCCGCAGCCAGCAGATATCGGCCGTCCAGGGTGGGAAGGAAGTTCTGCGCGCGCCGCTCGACGATCTTGAGCCCGTGGTCGAAGAGGCGGAGGTCCGCGATGACCTTGGGGTTCAGCAGGCCCACGGTATATGCTGCGACCGAGTTTCGGAAACCCGGAGCAAACTCTTCCGTAACCGCCGCGCCGCCGACGATCGGTCTTCGTTCGAGGACCTTGACCTTAAGTCCCGCCAGACCGAGGTAGGCGGCACAAGTCAGCCCATTGTGACCTGCGCCGATGATCACGACGTCGTATGCCGGCAAGATGCTATCTCCCGTCGCAGGGGCGCGGGCCACAAGGACTCATCGCTTGCCTTGCCTCACGCAGGCTTGCCGGAATTCGCACGCCATCATGGAACCAAGCCCAATGTCATCGGTTGCAAAATTCGTCACATTCGAATTGTGAGCGAGTGCTCACCGCCGCAACGCTGACCCGCCGCCGATGAATCGCCATCGGGACATCCCCGTCCAGCACCTATTCTAATCTCATGCCCGCGAAACTGTCACCATCGCGCCACCTTCGCATCGGCCGATCCAAGTCCGGGCTCGGCCTGTTCGCTCGCGTACCGATCAAAAAGGGCCAGTTCATCGTTCGATATATCGGCAGGAAGATTCACACCGACGACACCGAGGATCTCGATACGCGGTATCTGTTCGAGATCAACAATCGCTGGACGATCGACGGCTCCAGCCGGAGAAACCGGGCGCGCTATATCAACCATTCATGCCGGCCGAATGCGGAAGTCTATTTCGTGAAGCACGTGATCAAGATTCGGGCGATCAAGAGCATCAAGCCCGACGACGAGATCACGTACCACTATGGCCGCAATTATTTCGACGCATTCATCAAGGCCGTCGGGTGCAAGTGCCTGGCCTGCGCCAAGAAGAAGGCCAAGCTCCGCTCGCTCAGGCGCAAACGCGCAATGAGGAAACGGCGCCGGGCTGAGCGATCTCGGTAGCGGTGCCTGCATCGAGGACGTCATCTCCCGCGGCGAGCTCCTCCAATGGCAGGAGCGCTATCGCAAGGTCGCGGGGTTTGCGGCCGACGATCTCAGGACATCGGCCGCCCCGGCGTGAGCGACATCAGAGACCTTCGACTCAGAAGCTGTTGTCCCTGACGGCGTCCATCAGCATCATGCCGCTCGGCAGCTTGCGGTTGGGCACACTGTAGAGCTTGCCGCCGCTCATGTAGATGAGCGCGCCCTGGGGTAGCGGTCTGGCCCGTTTCATGAGCTCGGCATGGGCCTTGTCGCTCGCCTTCATCCGCATCGTTTTGCCCGACTTGTCCAGCAGGACCACCGTGCGGTCGGGCATATCTTGAGCCTCTTCCGCGACTGCGGGAAGGGCGAAGGCGAATGCAACAGCCGAAGCGACGAGCAGTTTGCTGGCGATATTCATCTCAATTCTCCCGTGGTGCATAATCCGCTTTGAAGACAGCGCATGCAGGTAGCTTCAAAGCTTCGAGACATGGAGTAACGCCTGACCGACCCACATTCACAATACCACGCTCGCAACGTTATCCGGACGCCGCGTTCGATCACGGATCCGCATGCATTCCGTGAGCGCCGATTGAAGATGAATTTCGCGACGTGTTCGTGAATGCGCGCACCCGCAGCTCCCGTCTTGAGAGAAGTATCCGCGGCAAGCCGTGGCGCGCTCTCCTCGCGAGCAAGGTTTGAACACCTCGTCGATTCCTTTCCTCCGGGGCTCGCCGTCGGCTCGCCTAAGCCTCGGAACTATTTGGCGGAACTCGCGTTCACGCCTCCGTGAGCCGGCCGCCGCCTTACGCTTCTGCCGTCGAACTGGAGACCGGCCACCCCCCGGCATGAAACGCTTTTTTCTTGCCACGCCGCGCGAAACGAGCATCGGTTGGCCGTCGACGACGCATGGGAGGGGTCATGCGGACTGAAGTCCCTCGGATCGATAAGCCCTTGGTCCCGGCCTGCGGGATCGCCGTCATGGCCCAGGCGCCGGTCCCGGGATGGACCAACGCGCGCACGGATCATCCCGCCGGCCATGCGCTCCGGAGGGCTGCGGAGTGAAGCGGATCACGGGGCTCGATTGGCCGCTCTTAGCGCTTGCGGCCTGCCTGCTGGTGCTTGCGGCCGCCGGCGCGGTCTCCGTCACATCCTTCGACGATGTGAATGCGGGCGTCATTCTGCTGCTGCAAGCCGTGCCTTACGCCGTCGCGGCATGGCTCATCGTCAAGGGCCGGGACGACCACGCCGTTGGCAGACGCGCGCTCTTGACCATCCTCCTGGTCGGCCTCGCCATGCGGCTCTTGCTGCTGCCGGGCATGCCGGTCTCGACCGACATCTTCCGGTATGTCTGGGACGGCCGCGTCCAAGGCGCCGGCATCAATCCATACCTTCACCTGCCGGCGGATGCCGCCCTGGCGACGCTGCGTGACGCGGCGATCTATCCCTACATCAATCGTGCCGACTATGCCCCGACGATCTATCCCCCGACATCGCAGATCGTCTTCTATCTCGTCACCCGGATATCCGAGGCGCCGATCGTCATGAAGGCCGCCATGGTGGCGTTCGAAGGGCTGGCGGTCTGGGCCATACTGCAGATGCTCGCGTTGCGCGGCCTGCCGCGGTCGCGAATCCTACTCTATGCGTGGCACCCGCTGCCGCTATGGGAGTTCGCGCGCAGCGGCCATGTCGATGTCGTGGCCATCGCCTTTCTGCTGCTGGCCTTCCTGGCCGCCGAACGGCGCTCCCCGATCCTTGCCGGCGTGGCGCTCGGGGCCGGCGTGCTGGTCAAGTATTTTCCCATCGTCACAGCGCCCGCCCTCTACAAGCGCTGGGATTGGCGCCTGCCGACCGCGTTCGTCGCGACCATCGCCGTGCTCTACCTGCCCTATCTCGGCGCCGGCACGAAAGTGTTCGGTTTCCTCGGCCAGTACATCAGCGAGGAGGGCTTCGACCGGGGTTCCGGGATTTTCCTGTGGCAGCTTCTCGGCGCGATCATGCCGCTGCCGGAGCAGGCATTTCCATTCTATCTGGGAGCTGTCGCGCTGATCCTGGCGGCGCTGGCCCTTCTCGTTGTCTTTCGCAATCGAATGCCGGGCGCGGACCTCGCCGGCGCCATGCTGCTCGCCGTCGCTTTCACCATTCTGTTCTCACCGCACTACGCGTGGTACTTCGCGTGGCTGGTGCCGTTTCTGTGCTTCTACCCGGTCATCGGCGTGGTCTATCTCACCTGCGCCTGCGGCTATCTTTATTTCGGACATTGGCCTCCCACGCTGTGGGACGGACTTCCGATCTACGGCCCCGCAATTCTCATTCTGCTCGCTGAATTTGGGTTCCGTGCCCGCCGCAAAGCAGGGGCTCGTCATGCCGACGCCATCGCTGCCTGACGCGGCTTGCGAAAATGATCGCGGCGCCACCCGGGAAACCGCGGCGGACCGTATCGCGGTCGTGATACCGACGCTCAACGAGGAGCAATCGATCGCGGACGTCGTGCGCAGCATTCCGCGCGCCGTGGTATCGCGCATCATCGTGGCGGATGGCGGCAGCCGCGACGCCACCGCCGCCCGCGCCGAAAATGCCGGCGCGCACGTGATTCATGCCGGGCGGGGCTACGGCCGTGCCTGCCTGGCCGGCGCCCTGGCGGCCGAAGACGCCGACATCATCGTCTTCATGGACGGCGACGGCGCCGACGATCCGCACGCCGTCGCCAAGCTGGTCGAACCGATCCGATCCGGCCGCTATGATTTCGTTATTGGGTCGCGGGCGCGCGGCAGGCGCGAGCCCGGAAGCATCGCCTGGCATCAGCTCGCGGCCGGCCGCTTGGCCGGTTGGGGCATGCGGCTCCTCTATGGCGTCCAATACACCGACATGAGCGCCTTTCGTGCGATCCGGCGCAACGTCCTGCTCGAACTTGGAATGCGCGAGCCGACCTACGGATGGAACATTGAAATGCAAATGCGCGCCGCGCGGGCGGGGCGACGCATTCTCGAAATTCCGGTCGACTATCACCGTCGCAGCGGCGGCAGGTCGAAGGTGGCGGGGAGCTTGTCCGGAACCGTTCGGGCCGGTGCGCGCATCGTCGCGACGTTCGTGCGGGTTCTCAGCGAGTCGCGGTAGCGCGAGTCGCGGGCGCACGCAACGTTCCACCCACGCCATCGAATGTTCCGTGATCAAGTGCGTATCGCCACAACGTGATTTGTCTCACGCATTGCGCACGCGCATGGTCCGCTCCGCAACGCTCGAGCATGGGGAGCTGTTGGTGCGGGTCGTTCGCAGCCATGACGGACATGAGGCCGGCGGGTTGCGCTGTGGCCGCCCATCCCGTTCCATCGTCGCAGCGGTGTTGTGCGCAGTCGCCCTTCTGGCCTCTGGCTCTGGCGCTGCCCCTGCCCGCGACCTCGTCGTCTTCGGCGAGCCGACGCTCGAGAAGGCCCTCAAATCGATCGGCGCCCTGTGGCAAGCGCGCACCGGCACGCGCGTCAACGTGTTCGTGGCACCGAGCGACTTGTCCTATGCGCAGATCGACCGCGGCGCGCGCTGCGACGTGATCTTCGGGCTTGCCGGCGCCGTCAGCGAAGATGCCGCCCGCCGCAAGATCATTCATGCCGACACGGTCAGGCGCGTGTTGCGCAACAGCTTGGCCCTCATCGGCACCGATCCGGGCAGCGGGCCAACGGCCAACGCAGCTCTCGCCGACATCTCCAGGTTGATTGCCGGCAAGACCCTTGCGATCGCCAATCCGGAGCGTGACGTGGCCGGTGCCCATGCGGTCGAGCTCCTGCGCAGGATCGGAGTAACTGTCGATGACCGCAACAAGAGCGTTGTGGTCGCCGAAAGCTCCGCCGGCGTGGTCAGTTTCCTTGCGACCAACAAGGCGCGCCTCGGCATCGTGTATGCAACCGATGCGGTGGCTGGTTTCAAGCTGGTGGTGCCGCTGCCGGCATCGGACCTGCCGGCGATCGAATATGTGGTCGCGAAGGCTCGCTATCCCGCCGTGGAGCCGCAACCATTCATGACGTTTCTGCAGTCGGCGGAAGCGAAGGCGACATTCAAATCGGCGGGACTCGCGCCCATCGATGACCAGAGCGCTCTCCGGCGAGAGCCTGCTCCGGACCTGACCCGGATTGCCAATCACGTCGCTGCGCAAGACGCCGCGACCAGATGATCCGCGTACTGGGAGGCGACGGTGACTGACATCACGGCGGGACGTTTGCAGCGGGTTTCGAAGGTGATCGTCCATCCCCTGACCGTGCGCGTCACGCACTGGCTCAATGCGCTCGCAATGGTCATCATGATCATGAGCGGGTGGCGCATCTATAATGCCGATCCGATTTTTCCGTTCAAGTTTCCCGTGGAGGTCACGCTCGGCGGCACCTACGAGGGCTCGGTGGACATTCACAACGAGGATGGTCTTGCCGGCGCCTTGCAATGGCACTTCGCCGGGATGTGGCTTTTGACCATCAACGGGATCATCTATCTCGCGTATGGAATTCTATCCGGCCATTTCCAGCGGGCCTTCTTTCCGGTCGGGCCGGCCGCGTTCCTGCGCGACACCGTAGCCGCGCTGCAGTTTCGGCTGCCGCACCGGCTTGGCGTCTACAACGCGGTGCAGAAGACGCTCTATCTCGGCGTGCTGGCGGCCGGCGTGATCATGGTTCTATCCGGCCTTGCGATCTGGAAGCCTGCGCAGTTTCAGGAGCTGACCTGGCTGTTCGGCGGTTTCGACGTGGCGCGCATCATCCATTTCCTCGGAATGGTCGCCATCGTCCTGTTTCTGGTCGGTGCATATTGCACTCGTCCTTATCGTTCCGAAGACGCTGCCGGCCATGATCACCGGCCGCGCCCCTGCCCAAGAAGCCCAGCGCGAGGACTGAGCCATGCGCGAGATTCGCAGCAACATCGCCGCGCCGCCGACCGGCACGAGGGAATCGAAGGAAATTCTCCGAGCCAGCGGTGAGGCGCGCCAGATCGAGCGCCGGCTATTTCTCAAGCAGGGGCTCAGCCTCGGTGCGCTGACGTTGTTGACCGGCTGCGACGTCACCGACACCAGCGCCGTGCAGAGCGCGCTCAACGGCATCTCCGAATGGAACGACCGCGCCCAGGCTGCGATCTTCAATCTGCAGCGGCCGATGCCGACCTATCCGGAAAGCCAAGCGGTGAAGGACTTCCGCTACAATGCCTATTTCGGCCAGGACCAGATTCCGAAGATCGACGGCGACAGCTTCAAGCTCAATCTGTCCGGCCTGGTCGATCGCAGGGCACCTTGGACGCTGCAAGAGCTTTATCAGCTGCCGCAGGCATCCCAGGTGACGCGCCACGTCTGCGTCGAAGGCTGGAGCATGATCGGCAAATGGACCGGGGTCCCGTTCCGGACGTTCCTGCAGCGTATCGGCGCGGACACCACGGCCAAATATGTCGGCTTCGAATGTGCCGACGGCTACTACTCCAGCATCGACATGGCATCGGCGCTGCACCCGCAGACACTGCTCACCTTCAAGATCTCCGACGAGATCCTCGCGCCGCGCTACGGCTATCCGCTCAAGCTTCGGGTTGCGACCAAGCTCGGATTCAAGAATCCAAAGTGGATCACGGCGATGTACGTGACCAACCGCTTCCCCGGAGGATTCTGGGAAGATCGCGGCTACAACTGGTTCGCCGGCGTGTGACTCTAGCTTCAGGCGCTGGCGACGGCGCGGGCGAGATACGCCATGTCGGCTTCCGGCCGCGGGCCGACGAAGGTGAGCACGAGCTCGCTGGCCCCGGCGGCGCGGTAGCGTCGGGTCTGGGCGAGGGCATCCTCCGCGGTGCCGGCGATTGCAAACGCCGCGACGAAGCGGTCATCGAGCGCATCCGCGGGCGGCTCACCGGCGCGCAAGCGTCCGACCGCGGCGACGAAGTCGGGCTCCGACAACTCGCCGGCCCGCAGCAACGCGGACTTGGCCGTCGGCACCCGCTGGGCAAGGGACCAGAAGCCCGGCAGCATCTCGGCGATCGTCGCCTTGGCCAGATCGTAAGCCTCGGCGCGATCGGGCCGCACCGCGCATGGAACGTACTGGACCACGTCGGTGGGCGCAGGCCGCTGTGCTGTGCGCGCGGCGCGCTCGATCACCCGGACCGCCTCGCTCGTGAAGTCCGGCGGACACATGTTCGAGATCATCAGCCCGTCGGCGATCTTCGCGCAGAGCGCAAGCGCCTGCTCGCCCCTGGCCGCCATCAACAGCGGCATATCCGGGCGAAGCGGCCTGTATTCGAGCTTGACCTTGTGCGCGGAGAACACTCGCCCGGTGTAGTTCACCTCGTCGCCCGCGAGCATGGCGCGCACGATGGTGATCGCGTCGCGCACCGCCGCGAGCGGGCGATCGGTGCTCAAGCCCATGCGCTCGGTCGCGGCCGCGATACCGGACCCGATTCCCAGCCGCGCCCGCCCCTGCGCCAGCTCGTCGAGCGCGCCGATTTCCATCGCAATCAGCGTGGGGTGCCGGTTGTAGGGATTGAACACGCCGATGCCGATGCCGACCCTGCTGGTCGCGGCCGCGCACGCCGCTGCCGCCGGCAGCACGCCGCGATTGAACGGGTTCTCGGCAAACCATATGGAATCGAATCCATTGGCGTCGGCGGCCTTGGCGAGATCGACGGAACGACGCGGATCGATGCCGCCGTGCAGCCGTACGCTCAGCTTCGGCAGATCGGCCACGCTCGGTCCACGCATCATACGCCGCCGGGGCGCTCACCCGAGCTCGCCTCGGAAAAATGCGCGTGCACGACGCGCCACGCGCCGGCCTCCTTGCGGAACACCATGGTCGAGCGGCTGATGAACTCGTCCCCGCCGTAGTGGATGTCCTTGGGCGGCGGCTCCTTGCCGGTCCAATTGCGCCTGGTGTGGCGATGGCACCAGACCACCGCCATGTCCTCCGCCACCACACCGCCGATGTCGAACGGCGTCCAATAGCTCGAATTCACATTCTGCTTGTAGAACTTCCAGAGCCGGAACCAATGGTCCCGCCCCTCGTAAGTGTGCCCATTGAGGTTGAAGAACAGCGCCTGCGGTGCCGTGCTCCAGATCGGATCGAGCTTTTCCAGATCGAAGCTGGCATTGGCCTCGATGTAGTCGCCGTGCAGCTTCAGAATCTGCTCGCGATCGGACTTTGATCCACCAATCAAATTCGCCTCGGACATGTCCTCTCCCCCATTTCGGTCAAACAGCAAGGGGGCGCCGTCGCTGCCCGGTTCCTCGTCGCCCCATCGCCGACTCACCGGCGGGCCTGATCGTTGCACGGCTGCAGCCTCCCGGCCTACACGCTGAGATAGTTGCGCAGCACGAACGTCGTTACCCTCGAGCTCCGCCGAGCTGCCGGTGAAGCAGATCTCGCCCTTGTTCATCACGTGGTGGCGGTCGCCTACGGCAAGCGCCGTGCGCAAATTCTGCTCGACCAGCAGGATCGCCAGGCCCTCGCGCTTGAGATTCTTGAGCACCTCGACGATCTCCTGCACGATCATCGGCGCCAGCCCCTCGGACGGCTCATCGAGCAGGAGCAGCGACGGATTGAGCATGAGCGCCCGCGCGATCGAAAGCATCTGCTGCTCGCCGCCGGAGAGCTGGAAGCCGAGATTGCGCTCGCGCGCCCGCAAATTGGGAAACAGCACGAAGATCCGCTCGAGCGTCCAGCGGCTTTCGCCGCCAGCGCGCGCGAACACGGTGAGGTTCTCGCGCACGCTGAGGCTTGGGAAAATGCCGCGCTCCTGCGGCACGAAGCCGAAGCCGAGCCGCGCCACCGCATGGGGCGGAAGCGCCGCGATATCGCGCTCGCGGTAGCGAATGCGCCCCGGGCGCGGCTTGAGATAGCCCATGATTGTGAGGATGGTCGTGGTCTTGCCGGCGCCGTTACGGCCGAGCAGGCAGACCACCTCCCCCTCCTTCACCGCGAGCGAGACGCCGTGCAGGATGTGGCTGTCGCCGTAATAGGCGTTGACGTTCTCGAGGTCGAGCATCGGAGCATTTTCCAGGGAAAGTGGATATCGGTTTTCCGCGGAAATCGACACTAAAGAGTCTAGTGGCCATCCCGAGATAGACCTCGCGCACGCGGTCGTTCGCCTGGATTGCGGCCGGCGTGCCGGTCGCCAGCACCTCGCCGTAATAGAGCACGGTGATGCGGTCGGCGACCGAGAACACGACCTTCATGTCGTGCTCGATCATCAGCATCGAGAGCGAGCGCGGCAGGCTCGCGATCAGATCGATCATGCGGCCGGTCTCGGCGGGAGACATGCCCGAGGTCGGCTCATCCAACAGCAGGAGATCGGGCTCCCCTGCGAGCGCAATCCCGATCTCGAGCTGTCGCTGCTCGCCGTAGGAGAGATTGCGCGCAAGGCGGTTCCCGTCCTTGCCGAGATGAACGCGCTCCATCAGGCCCTCGGCGCGAGCGAGGAGGTCGTGGAGGCGCCGCACCGGGATGAAGGCGTTGAGCGAATTGCCGCGGCGCGCCTGCACGGCAAGCCGCAGGTTCTCGACCACGCTGAGATTCTGGAACAGGTTGTTGCGCTGAAACGTGCGCGCGACGCCCAGGCGGCTGATGCGGTTCGGCGACCAGCCCGTGATGTCGGTGTCCTTGACGAAAATCCGGCCGGCGCTGGGCTCGAGCTGGCCGCCGATCTGGTTGATCAGGCTGGTCTTGCCAGCGCCGTTCGGCCCGATGATGACGTGACGCTCGCCCGCCTCGACGGTGAGGTTGACGTCGTTGGTGACGACGAGACTTCCGAACGAACGGCAGAGATGATCGGTGCGCAGCACGCTCATGGCTTGCGCCCCGGCAATCGGACTTGCCGCAGCGCGCCCCAGATGCCGCCGGGGAAGAACAGCACGCAGCAGATGAAGACGGCACCGATGATCGCGAGCCAATGCTCGCTGTAGGAGCTCACGACGTTCTTCATCAGGAGGAAGATGCCGGCGCCGATCGCAGGCCCGATCAGCGTGCCGGCGCCGCCGAGCATGGTCATGATCAGAATATCGCCGGACGCGGTCCAGTAGATCGCATCGGGCGAGATGAAGCTGTTGAAAATCGCATAAAGCCCGCCCGACAGCCCTGCAAACGCGCCCGCAATGGTGAAGGAGAGAAGCTTATAGGCACGCGTGGGATAGCCGATGGCGAGCATGCGCGGCTCGTTCTCGCGAATGCCGACGAAAACGTGCCCGAGCGGGGCGTTGAGAAGTCGCCGCAGGCCCCAGTAGCAGAGCAGAAGGAAAGCGAGCGTCATGAAATACATGGCGAGCGAATTCGACAGATCGAATCCGAGCAAGCCGGGCTTTTCGGCGATCGCCATGCCATCCGATCCGCCGGTGACGTCGCGCCATTTCAGCGCCACCGAGAACACGAGCTGGGAGAAGGCGAGCGTGAGCATGAGGAAGGGAATGCCGCTGGTGCGCACGCAGAAGAAGCCGATCAACGCGGCACCGGCGGCGGCGGCGACGACGCCGGCCAGGAGCCCGAGCCAGGCGTTCACGCCGAACAGCGTTCCCAGGATCGCCACCGCATAGGCTCCGAGGCCGAAGAACGCGGCATGGCCGAGCGACATCAGCCCGGTGAATCCGAGCAGCAGGTCGAGGCTCATGGCGAAGATCGCGAAGATGTAGATTTCGGCGACCAGTGCGCGCGGATAATCCGACACCAGAAACGGAAAGACGACCAGCGCCAGAACCACGAGCAGCCCCACCGTGCGCGTTTCCTTGCGTCGCCGGCATGCTCACGGTGGTGACGGCCGGAGCGGCGGACACGCCGGTATATTTGATGCCGAACAGGCCCTGCGGGCGCACCAGCAGGACCAGCGCCATGACGAGATAGATCAGGAACAAGGCGAGGCTCGGGAAATAGGCCTTGCCGAAGGTATCGGCCTCGCCGATCAGCAGGCTGCCGATGAAGGCGCCGCGCAGGCTTCCCATGCCGCCGATCACGATGACGATGAACGCCGGGATGAGAATCTCGGTATCCATGCCCGGATAGAGTCCGATCACCGGGCCGGCGGCGACGCCGCCGAGCGCGGCCAGCGCGACGCCGGCGCCGAAGATGCCGGTGAACAGCGCGGGGATGTTGGCGCCGAGCCCCGCGGCCATGGCGGCGTCGTCGACGCCGGCTCGCACCATTGCGCCGATACGGCTGCGCTCGAGGAACAGCCACAGCAGCAAAGCGATGGCGAAGCCGAGCCCGATCAGGAACAGCCGGTAGGTCGAGAACACCCCGAGACCGATCTGGGTGGCGCCCTGCAGAATTTCCGGCGCCGGCAACCGGACGATCACGCGGCCCCACACCGTCTTGCACCAGGTCGAAAAAGACGAAAGTGAAGCCGAAGGTCAGCAGCACCTGATCCATGTGGCCGCGCTTGTAGAGCGGCCGCATGAACAGCACCTCCATCACGATCCCGAGTACGGCGACGAGAATGGGCGCGAGCAGGAGTGCCAGCCAGAAGCTGCCCGTCAGCTGGAAGATGGAGAGCCCGAAGAACGCGCCCAGCATGAAGAACGAGCCGTGCGCGAGGCTGACCACGTTCATCAATCCGAAGATGAGCGAGAGGCCTGCCGCCATCAGGAACAGCAGCACACCGTAGACCAGCCCGTTCAGGAGCTGGGCGACAAGGAACTCCATGCGGCCCCTCAGCCCATCATCGCTGGCTCGACGATCCGGATGATCGGCAATGATCAGTAGATCTTCTTGCCGGGGTCCTGCACGTCCTTGAACGTGGTGAGCACTTTGCTGGTGACCCTGCCTTGGCTCTCCACCACCTGACAGATGTGGATGTCCTGGATCGGATTATGAACGACCGGATCCATCCGGAACGGTCCGCGCGGAGCATTGAACTTGAGCTTGCTCATCGCCTCGGCGAGCTTGTCCTTGTCGGAGGTATTGCCGTCGGTCATCTTCAATGCTTCGTCGAGCGCGCGCGCCGCGACGTAGCCGTAGTCGGAGAAGATATCCGGCAGGGCCTTGAACTTGGCCTGATAGTTGGCGACGAATTTCCTGCTTTCCGGGTTGTCGACGGTGTCGGTATAGGTGGTGGCGGAGATGACACCGAGCGCGGTCTTGCCGAGCGCGCTGATGGTCAGCGAATTGATGATGGTGAAGCCGGTGAGCGGAATTTTCTCCTTCAATCCGAACTCGTGTATACTGCTGGATGAAACGGATGGCGTCGGCGCCCGGCATGAAATCGTAGGTCACCGGCGGATTGATCGATTTGATGTCGACGAGATAGGGGCTGAAATCGGTCGTTCCCAGCGGCGGCCAGATTTCCTTGAGCACCTTGCCGCCTCGCGCCACATAGGGTCCCTTGAACTGCGCGATGACGTCGCGCCCGCCGGCGTAGTCGGAGGCGGTGGTCACGATCTCCTTGCCGAGATTGTCGTACACCCAGTTCGCCATCGGCGTGCTCAACTGGTAGGCGGAGATCGACGTGCGGAACAGGTAGGGATAGCGATCCCACGTGATGGCATCGGTGCCGGCGCCGGAGACGACGTAGAACGCCTTCTGCTGCTTGGCGTAGTTGAGCACGGCGAGTGCGACGTTGCTCGCCTGCACGCCGACGATCATGTCGACCTTGTCGCTTTCGACGAGCTTCTTGGCCTTCTGCAATCCCACTTGCGGATTGAACTGGTCGTCCTCCTTGATGATCTCGATCTTGCGGCCACCGATCGTCCAACCGATGCTGTCGAAGTAGAGGCTCATCCCGTTGAAATTGTTCTCAGCGGCATAGGCGATTGCGCCTGTGAAGGAATTGAGATTGCCGAGCCGGATGGGCGCGCGCGTCTGCGCCAGGATGGCGGGCGCGGCAAGATTGGACGCGAGCGCCGCCCCTGCCGTGCCGACCATGAACTTGCGGCGAGAAATTCGCCGCGTGAGCGCGCCCGATGTCGTCATCATGTCCTCCCTGGCTGCCGCGCGACGTGCGAACGGCAGCGTTGTTATGCGACCCCAGTCTAAGCCGGCCCGCCCGCGCTTGTCACCCGATCGGCACGAAGGCAAGGCGGCCGCGCTTGTCGCTGCAATTGCCCCAAGCAAACTCTCTTGCATTCAGCCGACGGTTGCGACCCGTCAAAAGCCGGCCGGCTGTGTGAAGTGGTTAACAGAGGGTTAGCGCGCAGGCGGTCTAGGCATTTGGTAGCTCGAGAACAGCGGAGCTACCAAATGCGCAACGAAATTGCCGGGTCCAAGCGGGGCATTTCAGGCACGCGCCCACTGCCCAAAACCCGCGACAACTCGGATGAGGCGCTGATCGGAAAAATCGCCTCCGGCAACCGGCTCGCGATGCAGGTCCTGTTCGCACGGCATCATGCACGGATCTACCGTTTCGTTTTGCGCCTGGTCGGCAACCATGCTCTTGCCGAGGATGTGACCAGTGAAGTGTTCCTCAGCGTGTGGCGGCAAGCCCACCGGTTCGAGGCCCGCTCGGCTGCCACAACCTGGCTCTTGGCAATCGCCCGCTACAAGGCGCTCGGCGAGTTGCGGCGGCGATCCGAGGTGTCGTCCGAGGAGGAGAACGTGGACGCCATCGATCCGGCAGCCGATCCGGAAGCGGCGTTCGAGATCAAGCATCGCGGAGAGATTCTGCGCAGATGCTTGACGCGCCTGTCCCGAGAGCATCGGGAGATCATCGACCTCGTCTACTATCATGAAAAATCCGTGCAGGAGGTCGCTCAGATCGTCGGTATTCCCGGCAATACCGTCAAGACCCGAATGTTCTACGCACGAAGGAAACTATCGGAGCTGCTCGAAGCCGAAGGTGTCGTCGGAGCGTGGTCGTAGCGCGCTGAAGAGGGGGCGCGCGCATGTTTGTCGAGCAACGACACAGTCTCCCGCCTGGTCGCGGACGGATACGCGCCACGCGTTCTTCCACCACGTCCGCGCCACGCCCACCGCCGCTTCCAAATCAAAGCCATGTGTGAAGTAGCTCACACACGCCGACCGAGCGTCATGCGAGGTTGCCCACTCGAAAAATTCAAGGTCGGTTGGGACCAATGTCCGACCCAAATGACGCGCAGGACTGCGATTTCTGCAAGAGCGGCCACGTCACGCGACGCAATCAGAAGATCGCGTTTCGCCAATGGACCGACAAGGGCTACGTGTTCTGTCGTACCATAGTGCCCGTGGGCGTCTGCGATCACTGCGGGTCAAAGCATTGGAATGCGGACGCCGAAGCGATCATCGAAGCAGCCTTTCGGCGAGAATATGAAAAGCTTGCCTGAACGGCTCGGGCTTCAGCGACAGCGCGCAATCGGCCGCAGCATGCGTGTTCCCAAAACAACCGCACCTTGCAGCCGGCGGCGCCGCACATCCGGCTTGCAAGCAGGTGAGCTCACGAGGCGTCGAATTCCGAGCCTTCCGCAGCGATCGCAGTAAGCTTGCCCGGCGCTATCACGCTGACGCCTCCCCGCTCGAGCCGAATCCACCCGCGCTTGGCCCAGGCGCGCAACTGCTTGTTCGTGCTCTCTCGCGACCTGCCGATAATCTGGCTGATCTCGCGCTGAGTAATGGTCACCTTGCCGCGCAGCGGTGAACCATCCTCGGCGGACGTAAGCTGCAGCAGCGCCTTTGCCAGGCGGGTGGGCAAGTTCAGGAATGTTACGTCCTGGACCTGCTCGCTCGTCCGGCGCAGGCGCGAACACAGAATTTCTATGAACTTGAGGGTCACGTCCGGATGGCTGCTCAGGAACGGAACGAAGTCGCGACGCTCGATGACGACGAGCTCGCAGGCGGACATGGCCGTGGCATCCGCGGTACGCGGACGACCGTCGAGCAACGCGATTTCCCCGAAGATCTCACCCTCGCGAAAGATGTTGAGCACGATGTCCTTGCCATCCGCCGAGGCGACGCTGATCTTGACGCTCCCAGTAAGCACCCCCATGAGCCCGCTGCCGGGGTCGCCTTTCGCAAAGATGGTGGCTCCGCGCGCCGCTCTGCGCGTCTTCATGTACGAGCCCAGATGCTCGATCACCGCGGGTGGAAGATCCTGAAACAAGGGATGATTGCGCAGCAAGGACAACTTGTCCCGGGTCCGTTCCACCGGCGGCTTGCCCCCTGGCATCGACATGCGCGTTAGCTCCTCGTCACGGCAAAGCTTGCAATTCGACCTCTGCGTCATGAGCCCGGCCCAAGCAGGCGCCCGGTCGGAGGCGTTCATCTTGGCAGAAACTGTACGGCCCGCGACGATCGACCGTAACTCGCAGTTTACAACTAGCTCTTCTGTTTCAACAGCGGACTCCAGGTGCCCCAACGGTGCCCGATGCGTACTGCACCGATTCTGGACGACGCTCTCAGTATCGGGTTACCGGAGCGCCTGATCTCCCGCCCGTTGTCGAGATCGGGATGCCTCTCCGACCGATGGATGTGACGCACTTCACACGGCCGTCACCGCAATTCGTACTAATGTTTTCATTGCCGTATCGAAGTCGATTCCTCCAACTCGGCACCTCGACAACATGCCCGAAGCCAATCTACGAGCCATGAGGTCGGCGACGCGAACGGCATCGCGCGTGCACCGGTCGCTGGATCTCGGAGAGCCTGCGTCCGAGACCATGGATGCACGGCGCGCATTGCCGGCATGGTGCTTTGTCGCGCTCTCGATCCTGTGCGTGGCCGCCATGGTATGGGCGAGCATGCTTGGTGCCCGCGGCTGCCATGTCGAGCCGATCGCGCCTGGTCGCACCTCGGACGTGTCGATCACGCTGCCGGCCAATACACCGTGCACGATTCTGGTACGGACCGGGAATGCGGTTCTCGACGACATCATCGTTCATGCGCCGCCCGAGCATGGAACTCTGACGTCCCGCGGCCGGACCGGCGTCGTCTACCGGCCCGCTCCCGGATTCAAGGGCAGCGACGCGTTCGCCTTCTCGCTGCGGGGCCGGCCGAACTCCGTGCACGAAACCACGATTGTTCATGTGCGGGCGGTCATCGACTGACGAGCGCACTCGTTGCTTGTCCTTGGGCACTTGCCCACACCTCCAAGTCGATCGCCAGCACACTGCAAGGCGCACGTTGCGCCCGCGCCTGACCTCCGCGGCAAAAATCTGCCGTTTGTGAGCTACCTCACCGTCAAGAGCGAAGCGTCGATGGCATCGTCCCGCGCGTCAAGCGCTATTCCTGCGCCGAGGTGGACCCATGCAAATGCACCAAATCCGCTACTTCCTGGCGCTCTGCGAGGAGCGCAATTTCACGCGCGCGGCCAGACGCAGCGGCGTCTCGCAGCCTTCGCTGACCAACGCGATCATTGCGTTGGAGCGCCAACTGGGCGGAACGCTCTTTCAACGCAAGCCGCACATCACGCTCACCGCACTCGGCCAGGCGGTGCAACCCTACCTGACCCGGATCGCGCAAAACGCAGATCATGCGCGCGAAGCCGCGCAGGCGCTGGCCGATGTGCGGCCGGCGAGTGCCGAAGCCGCCATGGCTCAACAACCCGCGAGGAGCCCGCTATGCTCGTCGAGCTGATCATGATGGCGCTTGTCATGGCCTATGTGTGCGTTGTGATTCTCGGCCACGTGCTCCTCGTCGCTGCAATCTACAGGTGCCTGTGCGAGGATTACGTTCGCGGCCGGCGTCAAAGGATCGCAGCCCATGACACGACGCCGGCAAGCGGCGGCGTGGAGCCGTTGCCGGCACGATGACCTAGTCTAGCGCGCCTCGCGCAAAACAGGTTCCTCCGCGCGTCACCCTCGCAGCACCGGCGGCGGCCATGCGGCCGCCATGCCGGTTCGGGGCTTGTGCAATCCCATAGCCCGTCCATACAATCCGCCGACAAGCAGAGAGCGCTCGCTACGGAAAAGCGCCGGCGGAGGAACACCACATGCGGCGCTTCGGGCTGGTATTGTTGTCGTATGCATTGCTTGCCATCGTCACCGCAGTGCCGGCGCTCGCGCAGACGCAGTATCCATCGAAGCCGATCAGGATCATCGTGCCTTATGCGCCCGGCGGGCTTACCGACGTGGTGGCCCGTCTCTACGCCGAGCAGTTGCGTCAAAGCCTCGGCCGCGGCGTGTTCGTCGAAAACAAGCCCGGCGCCTCCGGGATCATCGCGATCGAGGAAATGGCGCGTGCCCGGCCCGACGGTCACACCCTGATGATCGGGAACATCTCGACCAACGGGCTGACGCCGGTTCTGCTCGCAAAAAAGATGAAGATCGATTACGAGCGCGACGTCCAGGTCATCACGCCGCTGGCGGACGTCCCGGTCTTTTTCTTGCGACCACCACGAATTTCTCGCCCGACACGCCTTCGCCCAAGACGTTCGCCGAGTTCCTGGCCTACGCCAAGGCGCACCCGGGCAAGGTCCGCTACGGCAGCGCCGGCATCGGCAGCTATCAGCAGATCAATACCGAGATCCTCGCCAAACGTGCCGGTCTCGATCTCGCCCACATTCCGTTCAAAGGCGGCGGCGCCGAGATCATCCGGGATCTCGGTAACGGCGACATCCACGTGTCCTGGTTCAACATCACCAACCCGGTCGGCATGATGAAGGCGGGTCGGGTGCGGGCGCTCGCCATTGCGGCGGAGCAGCGCCTCCCGCAGCACCCGGACGTTCCCACCCTCGCCGAAGTCGGATTTGCGGGCATCCGCGCCTCGCAATGGGTCGCCGCCTTCACCCAGTCCGCGGTCGCGCCCGAGATCGTGGAGACGCTGCGCACGGCGTTCGTCAAGGCCATGACCGTGCCCGAGATGCAGGAAGCCTTTGCGCGCGGCGGAATGGTCGTCCCCCGGCCATCCGCGCTCGAAGATGCCAAGGGCTGGCTGCGCGACGAAATGGCGAGCTGGAAACGCGATGTCGACGACATCGGCATCGTCGTGGAGGAATGAGCTTGAGGATCGAAATCCTGCTCGGCGACGACATCGGCCTCGAAGTGGTTCCGGAGTGCGTCAAGGTGATGACGGCCGCCGCCGCGCGCGAGCGGCTCCCCATCGACTGGCAGCCGCTGCCGATCGGCAAGCGCGGGCACGAGGAGCACGGCAATACGCTTCCCTCAATCACCGAGCAGACCCTGCGCGAGCTCGACGGCTGGATCATGGGCCCGATCGGTCACGCCGCCTATCCGCGCGGCGACGCGACCTGGGTGATGCCGCCGGTGCGCAAGAAGTTCGACCTGTTCGCGGCAGTGCGGCCGTCGTTGTCCCACGCCACGATCGCATCCATCCATCGCGACGTCGACATCGTCTTCCTGCGCGAGCTCACCGAAGGGATGCTGTATTCCGAGACGGTCATCGCCGGGCTGCCCGAGTTCCGGCCCAATGACGACATCACGGTCGCGATGCGGGTCATCACCCGCAAAGGCTCGAACCGCGTCGCACGCGAGGCGTTCGAGATCGCCCGCACCCGCAGGCGCAAGAAGGTGACGGCCGCGCACAAGGAGCCGGTCTATCGGCTCGCCTGCGGCATGTTCGCCGAGGAGTGCCGCAAGGTCGCGCGCGACTATCCGGACGTCGCGTTCGAGGAGATGATGATCGACTCGATTTCGATGAAGCTGGTGACGGCGCCGCAGCAGTTCGACGTGGTCGTCACCACCAACCAGTTCGGCGACATCCTCACCGATATCGGCGCCGGCCTGGTCGGCGGATTGGGGCTGGCACCCGGCCTCTGCGTAGGCGAGCGGCAGGCGATGGCGCAGGCAACCCACGGCTCGGCGCCCGACATCGCCGGACGCAGCATCGCCAATCCCTACGCCATGATCGTCTCCGGCCAGATGCTGCTTGCCTGGCTCGGCCGCAAGCAGGGCGAGCCGCGCGCGACGGCCGCCGCGAGCCGCATCCAGGCGGCGGTCAACACGGTGCTCGCCGAGGGGAAGCATCTCACCAGGGATCTCGGCGGACGCGCCAGCACCGCGGAAATGGGGGACGCGATCGCCGCCGTCGTGTAAGCGTAGCGGATAGCTGCGACCAGCCGCGCCGGGGCAACCGGCGGGCGCTGCAAGCAAAAAAACGTCATCGGGAGGAAGCCTATGCGCACTCACCTCATCAGGCTCGCGGCAACGCTGGTGCTCGCGTCTGCCTTGCCGGCAGCGGCGCTGGCGCAAGGCACCGTACAAGGCACGGTACAAGCGTGGCCGCAACGCCCGATCAAAATGATCTGTCCATTCCCGGCCGGCGGCGGCACCGACTTCATCGCCCGCCTGGCTGCCAAGCACCTGTCGGACCGACTCGGCCAGCAGGTCTACGTGGAGAACCGCGGCGGCGCGAACGGGGCCATCGGTCTGCAGGCTTTGATCCAGTCGGATCCCGACGGCTACACCATCGCGGCGGTCTCGGACGGACCGACGGTGGCAAATCCGGCGCTCTACGAGAAGCTCGCCTACCAGCCGCTGCGCGATTTCGTTCCGGTCGCCATGATGATCCGCTATCCCTCGATGCTGATCGCGCACCCCTCGGTCGGCATCCGCAACGTGGCGGAGTTGATCGCGCTCGCCAAGGCAAAGCCCGGCGCGCTGACCTATTCCTCCGGCGGCACCGGCAATTTCAGCCATCTGGGTCTCGAGCTGCTCGCGCTGCAGACCGGCATCAAGCTGCTGCACGTGCCTTACCGGGGCGTGGGTCCCGCCACCATGGCGCTGATCGGGGGCGATGTGCAGCTCATGTACAACAATGTCGCGACCGCGCTGGAGCATGTACGCGCCGGCAAGGCGATCCCGCTCGCGATCGGGGACCCGAAACGGCTGCCGGCGCTGCCCGACATCCCGGCGATCGCCGAAACGGTGCCGGGCTTCGAAATGTCGGCCTGGGTCGGGGTCTTCGCTCCGGCCCGGACGCCGAACGAGGTCATAACCCGCTTGAGCAAGGAGGTCGCCGCGTTTCTCAAGGATCCGGACGTCGTGAAAATCTTCTCGGAGCAACAAATCATCGACTTTTACAAGGGCCCGGACGAGCTCAATCAATACGTCAAACAGGAATTGGAAAAGTGGGACCGCGTGATCAAGACCGCGGGCATCAAGGGAGATTAGTCTCGATCCAGGGTGGTGCTCACATGCAAGCCTTTAGAGCATTCGCGATCCTGCTGATGAGCTCGCTGATGTCCATCTCTGCTCTCGCGCAGTCGGCCCCTCCACCGCCGCTCGACTACGTTGCGGTCCCCGACAGTTTCAGCCTGCCCGCAGGCATGACGTTCGGCAGCACCTCCGCGGTAGCGATCAACTCCAAGGGGCACATTTTTGTGCTGCATCGCGGCCCCCATCCGCTGATGGAGTTCGATGCAAATGGCAAGTTCCTCCGCTCGCTGGGCGACGGCCTGTTCGACCGGCCGCACGGGCTGCGCATCGATGCGCAGGACAACATCTGGGCGACCGATGTGCGATCCCACGTGGTCTACAAAATGAGTCCCGAGGGACGCGTGCTGCTTGTGCTGGGCGTGCGCGACACCGCCGGTGAGATGCACCCGTACGGCCACCTGCGTCTGCTCAACGAGCCCAACGACGTGGCGTTCGGATCGGCCGGGGAGATCTTCGTGGTCCAGGGCCACGGACGGGCAGAGCCGAAGGTCATCAAGTTCGATCAGGACGGCAATTTCATCAAGGCCTGGGGCAAGAAGGGCACTGGACCGGGGGAATTCGACATCGCCCACTCGATCGCGATCGACGCCAAGGGCCTCATCTACGTGGCCGACCGCAACAATCAGCGGATTCAGGTGTTCGATGTCGACGGCACGTACCTTCGGGAATCGAGGCATCCCGGCACGCCATGCGGTCTCTTCATCAGCCCGGATCAGCATATCTGGCTCGCGCATGGGCATGCCGGGCAACTCATGAAGCTCGACCTCGCCGGCAACGTGATGGGCGTCACCGGCAAGCAGGGGAAAGCACTCGGCCAATTCGGCGAGGCCCATTTCATTGCCGTGAGCACAGTCGGCGACGTCTATATCGCCGACACGCTGAATTGGCGGGTGCAAAAATTCGTGCCGAAGTCTCCTTGATCGGGCGCGGCGTCTCACAAAATTTCGGAGTGGCCGAATGTACAATCTTCACCTCAGCCCCGAGCAGTTGGAAATCCGCGACACGGTCCGCGATTTCGTCGCCCGCGAGATCAAGCCGCTCGCGCTCGCGCCGGCGCGGCTCGAGGCGCGCGCCCGGCCGCTGCTCATGGCGGTGCTGGACAAGGCCTCGCAGATGGGGCTGCGCACGCTCGCGCTGTCCGAGGATGCGGGCGGCGCAGGCGCCGACAATCTCACCTGCTGCATCGTGACGGAGGAGCTTGCCGTCGGCGACCCCGACGTCGCCGCCGTGCTGGCGCAGACCTCGACGCTTGCGCACCGCCTCTTCGACCGGCTGATGACGCCCGACCAGCGCGCGCGCTTCTTGCCGCCGTTCCTGGCGGACGACCGCTACCACCTGGCGCTCGCGGAACACGAGCCGGACTACGACGCCACGCTCGGCATCAACTATCATCGCCCGCACACGAGCGAACCGCACTTCAAGGCCACCGCCGTGCGCACGGGCGATGTCTGGGTCATCAACGGCGTCAAGGATCGCGTCGCCAACGCGCCGCTTGCAAAGCTGCTTGCCGTTCAGGCGAGCACGGGCGCAGGCGGCGTGAGCACGTTGCTCGTGCCTCGCGACACGCCCGGTGTGAGCGTGGCGGAGAGCGAGCCGAACATGCGCTGGCAGCACGGCGCCTGCGGCGAAGTGGCATTCGAGGACTGCCGGGTGCCCGCCGACAATCTCCTCGGCGCGGAGGGGCAGAGCCCGCTCGCCGCCGACACGGGCCGCCAGGTCCCGCAGGATGAGGCGCTCAATCTCGGAATCGGCCGCGCGGCGTACGAGGCGGCGCTCGACTATGCACAGCTGCGGATGCAGGGCGGACGCCGCATCATCGAGCATCAGGCGATCGGAGCCAAACTCGCCGAGGTCGCCATCCGCCTCGAGGTCGCGCGCGCCGCGATCTGGCAGGCGGCGTGGGCGTCGGACCACCCTGACGCTTTCGCGGACCGCAGCCTCGCCGATCTGCCGCTCACGAGCATCGCCAAGGCGTTCTCGTCGGAGGCGATCTACCACGCCACCAAGGATGCGGCGGAATGCTTCGGCGCCATGGGCGTGATGCGGGACATGCCGTTGCAGAAATACGTGCACGATGCGCTCGTTTGCCTGCATTCCGGCGCGGGCAACAGCGAGGCAAAGCTGCGCATCGCCGAGGCGCTGGCGAGCTATCGCCGAGGCGCGACCGCCGCCGTGCTGGCGGCCGAATGAACCGAAGGTAGCAGCCATGGACTTTACGCTGAGCAACGAGCAGCGCGCCTGGCAGATGACGGCGCGCAAGTTCGCGGAAGAGGAAATCCGCCCGATCTCGCTCGAGCGCGACGAGGTCAGCGATCCGCGCGAGACCTTCGACTGGGAGATCATCAAGAAGGGCTCGAGGCTCGGCTTTCGCACCATGGCCGTTCCGAAGGAATGGGGCGGCCAGGGCACCGATTTCGTGACGCAAGCCCTGGTGATGAGCGAGCTCGCCAAAGCCGACAGCGCCATCTCCAAGACCTTCAGCCAGTGCTGGAAGTGGAGCCACCTGATTGCCGCCACCTGCACCGACGAGCAGAAGCGGCGGTTCCTGAAACCATTCCTGGAGGACGACACCTATCTGCTGGGAAAGGGCATCAGCGAGCCGAGCGCGGGCTCCGACAACCGGCTGCCGCCGGCGGATGATCCCAAAGCCGGCCTCAAACTGCGGGCCGAGCGCCACGGCGACGAATGGATCCTCAACGGCGAGAAATGCTTCATCGCCAATGCCAGCGTCGGCAAGCTGTTCTTCATCGACGCGCGCACCGACCCGAGCGCTCCGCTCAAGCAAGGCACCACCATGTTCCTGGTGCCGCGCGACACCCCCGGCTTCCGCATCGGCAAGGTGTTCAACAAGAGCGGCTGGCGCTTCTATCAGAACGGCGAGATGATTTTCGAGAACGCGCGCGTGCCGCACGCCAATGTGGTCGGCCCGGTGAACGGCTCCGACATGAAGACCCACCAGGCCGGCGACCGGACCGGCGGCGACCTGTTCGGCGATCTCGAGCTCGCGGCCAATGCGCTCGGGGTCTGCGACGACGCCTGCGGCATGGCGCTGACGCTGGCGCGCACGAAAAAGCAGGGCGGGCGCCACCTGTTCGAGCAGCAGCTGGTCCAGCTCAAGCTCAACAGGATGCATCTGCTGACCGAGGCGCTGCGCTCCTTCGTGATGCGCATCGCCTGGGAGCACGATCACAAGGTGCACTCGGCGAACGCCGGGCTGTGCATGAATTTCTCGACCGACGTCATCCAGGAGGTGACCGAGCTCAACCTCGACATCCACGCCAGCGCCTGCGTCCTCTCTCCCCGCGCCGACAAGCTCGTGCGCGACGCCATCATCTGGAGCCATCTCGCCGGCGACAGCGTGCAACGCATGAAGGCGACGCGGCGGCTGGCGAAGTAGGTGCGTAGGATGGGGTTGAGTTGTAGGATGGGTTGAGCGGAGCGAAACCCATCTCTGACATCAAGCCTGGCTCGGCGATGGGTTTCGCCATAGCCCGCGGAGACGGGCGTGAACGCCCTAAAGGCTCAACCCATCCTACGCACTGCGGCTCTCATTCCGGCGGAAACCAACGCGGCTTGCGCTTCTCGCGAAAGCTCGCCCGGCCCTCGGTCGCTTCGGGCGAATGGAAATGCTGGTCGAATTCGCCCTGAAGCTCGGCCAGAAGCTCCCGCGGTATGGACTTGTGCCCGAGACGGCGCAGCAGTGCCTTGGCCTGCGCGACGGCGTTCGGACCCGCGAGCAGCAACTCGTCCATGAGTGCCGCCAAGGCGGCATCGCCCGCCTCGGCGTCGCAGAGCTGATGAACGAGGCCGATCCGCAGCGCCTCCGCGGCCGCAAAGCGCTCGCCCGAGAGCAGGTAGCGGCGCAGGCTGCGCGCCTCCATGGCGCGCAGAAAGAACGGAATGAGCGGACCCGGCGCAAAGCCGAGCCGCACCTCGGGCAAGGAGAAAAACGCGTTGCGCGCGGCGATGACGACGTCGCAGCAGGACACGAGCGCAACGCCGCCGCCGATGCAGGCGCCGTGGACGAGCGCGACCGTCGGCTTCGGTGCCGCATCCCATTCGAGGCAGAGGGCTGGAATCGTGGTGCGCGGTCTGTCCTTTGCGGCAGCCTCTGCTCCCCCGATCTCGGCACCGGCGCAGAAATGCTTGCCGCTTCCGCGCAGCACGATGATGCGCACCGTCGGATCGGCGCCGAGATCCGCGATCTCTTCCGAGAGTGCATCGAGCATGGCTTGATCGTAGCTGTTGCCCCTGTGCGGCCGGTTGAGCGTGAGCGTGGCAACGCCGCGCACGTCGATGGAGCGCAGCACGGCGGCATCGGACGGCACGTCGCTCACGGCGACGTCTCCAATCCGAGCGTGAGCTCGGAGAACCGAGCGGTATGGCCGAGCTCGCCGCCGTAGCGGGCCGCAAGCGCGATTGCCCGCTTGTAATAGAGGCCGATGTCGTGCTCCTCGGTATATCCGATGGCGCCGTGCATCTGCAGCGCACCGCGAACGATCTCGAGCGCGCAGCGCGACGCCCGCGCTTTCGCCGCGGACACCATCGCGGGATGGTGCTCGCCGGCGTCGTAGGCGGCCAGCACGCGATAGACCAGCGAGCGGTTGAGCTCGATATCGATGAAGCCGTTGACGGCGCGGTGCTGCAGCACCTGGAAGCTGCCGATGGGGCGGCCGAACTGCTGCCGCAGCTTGATGTAATCGAGCGTGACATTGAGCGCTTCGGAAGCCAAGACCGATAAGCTCGACCGCGGCACCGAGCATCAGCAATTCCTGCATTTGCGAAACCAGCTTCCGCGCCTCGGCACCGGTCGCGATCACTTGCTCGGCCGGGACATGGACCTCGGGGAAGGTGAGCCTGCTCGATGTCGATCCGTCGACATTGCTTTCGATCGCGACCGAAACATCGCTGCGCGGGACGACGGCCAACACGGGCTGCGCTTTGGAATCGATCGCAACGAGAAACGCATCCGCCGAGCCGCCATAGGCAACGAACGCAATGCTGCCGTCGAGCACGCCTGCTCGATGATCATAGTGGATGCCGGACGAACGCCCGCCATAGCGCCAGGACGCCGCCTCGGTCGCCGGCACGATCAGGCGGGACCCGCGCAGCAGATCGGCGAGGGCGGCCCCTGCGCGCGAGCCGTCCTCGGCCCGCGACATCGTCCATGCCGCCGCCGCGGCCTCGACCAGCGGGACCATCAGCAGCTGCCGGCCCGCCTGCTCGAGCGCGAGTGCGAGATCAAAGGCGCCGAGCCCCTGCCCGCCGTGGCCCTCCGCAACCACGGTCGCGAGCCACTCCGCCGCGACCGCCGCGCGCCAGGCCTCGCGGTCCACCTCCATGCCCGCGGCGCGCAGCGCCCGCAGGCGTTTGGGCCCGCCGTGATCGAGACACAGGCGCGTCGCGGTCTCAGCGAACAAGCTTTGCTGCTCGGTCAGCACCAAGTCCAAGACCAATCCCCCAGCTGCGTAAAAGTAAAGCGCATCAACTCGGCAGTCCGAGCACCCGTTTGGCGATGATGTTGCGCTGAATCTCGACGGCGCCGCTGCCGACGGTCACGCGGCGCATCTCGAACATGTCCGCCGCCGGATTGACGACGTGATTGCCGATCGTCATGTCCTCCACGAGCGGCCCGTATCGCTCGGCCGCATCGACCAGCAGCTCGGAGGCGCGCTGGCCGAGCTCGCCGCCGACGATCTTGATCACCGGCGCCATCGAGAACGGCGCCCGCTTCTCCCCGTGCAGTGCGGCGGCGTGGCGGTAGTAGGCGGAAAAGGCCAGGAGATCGATCTCGAGCGCCGCCAGCTTCTGCAAGAAGGCGGCCTCCCGTATCGCACCGGTGAGCTCCGCCACCTGCCTCGCCTTATTGAGGAGCACGGCGGCGTTGCGCGGATGCCCGGTGGTGAAGCGCTCGGATCCGAGCAGCCGGTTGGCGACCTTCCAGCCGTCGTTGAGCGCGCCCAGCAAATCCTCGCGCGGCACGCGCACGTCGACGAAAAACTCCTCGGCAAATTCCGCGTCTCCCTTGATGGTCTGGATCGGCCGCACCGTGATGCCGGGCGACTTCAAGTCGATCAGCAGCATGCTGATGCCGGCGTGACGCGGCTGCGCCTTGGGATCGGTACGCACCAGCGCGAACATCCAATCGGCGAAGTGGCCGTTGGTGGTCCACATCTTGTGGCCGTTGACGACGAAGTCGCCGCCGTCGAGCTCGGCGCGCGTCGTCAGGCTCGCGAGGTCGGAGCCGGCGCCCGACTCGGAGTAGCCCTGGCACCAGGTGATCTCGCCGGTGAGGATGGGCGGCAGATGTCTCGCTTTTTGCTCTGCCGTGCCGGCGTCGATGATCAAGGGGCCGATGAAGTTGAGGCCGTGCGGATAGGGCGTGGGGGCGCCGACGCGGCTGATCTCCTCGAACAGGATGATCTGCTGTGTCAGCGTTGCGCCCATGCCGCCGTGTTCCTTCGGCCAGTGGGGCGCGATCCAGCCGCGCTCGTAGAGCTGGCGGTGCCACGGCTTGAGCTCCGGCGGATCGATGCGGGCGGACCGGTTGCAGAGCCCGCCGGGAAGGTTTTGCGCGATCCAAGCGCGCACCTCGTGGCGGAAGGCGCGGTCATCCGGATCGTCGTCGGCGAACAGCGTGGTGTTGTCCCACGGGACTTGCGAAGACATCCGGTCAGGTCCTCAAGGTCGCAAGGCCGTTGCTGAGCACGATCTCGTCGCGCCCGGCCACCCGGCATTGGAACGAGATGCGCTCGCGCTCGGGCCACATCTCGGTGCGGATGGTCTCACCGGGAAAGACCGGGCGCGAGAACCGCGCCTCGATGCTTTTCGAGCCGCTCCGGACGGTAGTCCGCGCAGACGCGCAGGATCGCGTGCGCCGCGATCCCGAAGCTTGCCGCGCCGTGCAGGATGGGGCGATCGAAGCCGGCAACCTTGGCGCGCTCGGGGTCGGCATGCAGCGGATTTTCGTCGCCGTTGAGCCGATACAAGAGCGCGAGATTGAGCGGCGTCGGCAGCTCGCAGGTTTTCTCAGGTGCCGTCGTCGGCACCGCATGCGGTACCGGCGTCTCCGTCGCTTGCCCGCCGAACCCGCCGTGCTTGCGCGCGAACGTGCTGCTGTCCACGGTCGCGACCGGCATTCCGTCGTCGGCGATCAGGTCGCGCGTATTGAGGATGATGGCGGCGTTGCCGGAGCCCTTGTCGATCACCTCCTTGACGCGCGGGCGGCTGAGGAGGCGCGCCGCGGGCGCAAGCGGACGATGCAGCACCACCTTGAGGTCGCCGGCGACCACCAGACGTTCGTCGATGCCGAAGGCCGGATCGGTCATGCGGCCCGGCCAGCCCAGCACCACGGCCATGGTGGGAAAGGCCTCGAGGCCGGCGCGCTCGTAGACGAACTTGAGCTCGCCCGGCGCGAGCGGATCCATGCCAAGCCCGATGCCGAGCGCATAGAGGATGCACTCGCGCGCACCGTAGTTCACGGGAATGTCGGCTGGCCGATAGGCCATGATCCGCTCGTAGTTCAGGCCCATGGCTGATTCCACAATACGCGCTGGCCGCCCATCACTGCTCCAGCTTCGCGCCGGAAATATCGACGAGAAGCTTTCCCTTCTTCTGGTCCTCGACGATGAACTTGGCAAATGCCTCGCTGGTATTGCCGACGGGCGCGAAGCCCTTCGAGACCAGGTACGGCTCGGCGAAATCCGGCGTCTTCACGATGGCCGAGAGCTCTGCATTGAGCTTTTTCACGATCTCGGCCGGCGTGCCCCTGGGGGCGAACATGCCGAACCAGGTCTCGAATGCGGACTGGTCGGGCGACAAGCCGGCCTCGGCGAACGAGGGAACGCCGGGAACGAGCGGATTGCGCTTCGATCCCGGAACCAGCAGCCCCCTGACCTCGCCCTCGTTGATCTGCCGCGCGATATCGGGATTGCCGACGATGAGATAGATGAGCTGGATGTCGCCCGCCTTGAACGCCAGCATGGCATCGGAGGCGCCCTTGTACGGTATGTGCGTCATCCTCGCGCCGGTTTCATGCTTGAGCCACTCGACCACCAGGTGCGTGTCGCCGCCCGCGCCGAACGAGCCGAAGTTGAGCTTGTCGGGATTCTGTTTCGAATAGGCAACCAGCTCCTTGAAGTCCTTGACCGGGACGTTCTTGTTGAGGATCAGAACCTGGTGCGCGAACGCAAGATTGGTGATGGGCTCGAAGTCTTTCAGCGGGTCATAGGACAGGTTCTTGTAGAGCGTCGGATTGAGCGACACGCTGCTGCGTGAGAGCAGGCAGATGGTGCCGCCGTCCGGCGGCGCCGCCTTGCAGGCATTGGCGGCGATGATGGTATTCGCGCCGGCGCGGCTTTCCACGACGAAACCGTGGGAATTGCGCTGCTCGAACGCCTTGCCGAGCGCGCGCACCATCACGTCGATCGCCCCGCCCGGCGCCAGCGGGATGATGACCCGGATAGGGGCCGAGGGATAGCTCCCCTGCGCGAGGCCCGCGCCGCCGATCATGCAAAGTCCACCGGCGAGCGTCGCGATGGTCAAGAGCTTACGGGCCTGCATCGATTTCTCCTCCCTTTCCGATTTTTTTCTTCTCGCCAGTGTGGTGGCTTCCGGATCGGCTGGTCAAGCCACGAGATCATGCCGTCCATCGAATCGCATACGGGACGGCAAATCCCTTCATGCGCTCGTGGATCTTGCCCTCCACGTCGCGTTGCGCGTCCGGCGTGCCGGTCACGCTGATCACGGCCATGTTGCCCTTGACCGGATCAGCCGCCATGTCGACCGCGACCTTGCCGTCGGCAATGTCCGCCAGCACCTCGCGGAACGCGCCGGCACGCCGCGTCGCGGCGCAGCTCGAGCTTGGCCGGCTTCTGCACGTCGGTCAGCGGCATTCTCTCGACGATGATGACTTCCTTCGGGGCGGCGGCACGTTCCGGAATATGCCGTTGGGCGAACTCGCGGATGTCGTCGGCGCGCGCCCGCGCGTTCGGCACCAGCTGGACATAGGCGATGGGCAATTCGCCGGCATAGGCGTCCGGCTTGCTCACGGCCGCTGCCAGCATCACGTCGGAATGCTTGAGCAGCGTTTCCTCGATGACGGCCGGGTCGATATTGTGGCCGCCGCGGATGATGACGTCCTTGGCGCGGCCGGTGAGCCAGAGATAGCCGTCGGCATCGAAGCGTCCGAGGTCGCCCGAGTTGAACCAGCCGTCGCGCGTGAACACGCCTTCGTTGTATTTCGGGTCGAGATAGCCCGGCGTGACGCTCGGGCCCTTGACCACGACCACGCCGATTTCGTCGACGCCGCATTCGCGCTTGATCCGGTCGCCGTCGAGCTCGACCGCCTTGACCTGCGTGTAGGGCAGCCGGATGCCGGGCGAGCCGAATTTCGGATCGCCGTCGCGCGGCGCCTGCGTGACGTTCTGCGTGTATTCGGTGGCGCCATAGGTCAGCAGCACGCGCACGCCGATCAGGCTCTCGATCTGCCGCGCCACCTCGGCGGGAAAGGCGGTCGAGCCGGTGCAGGCATAGTCGCGCAACGTGGCGAGCGCCTCGCCCTTCGGCCCGCTCTTGGCGAGCTGCGCCAGCGTGGTCGGCACGCCCGAAAATATCGTGATCCCGAACCGGTCCACGAACTTCCAGTAATTCTCGATGAAACGCTTGTCGCGCGCCCCGAGCGGGGACGGAATGACGATCGACATGCCGTGTGCGATGGCGAAATAGCCGCGGCCGAAAATGCCCGCGATGTGGAACATGGGATAGTCGGAGAAGATGACGTCGTCGGCCGTGTGCGCCATGACAAGCGCATTGGCCCAGCACTTGTAGGCAAAGCCGCGGTGCGTGAGCTTCACCAGCTTGGGCGATCCGGTCGTCCCGCCGGAATGGACATAGGCCGCGATATCATCGCCCTCGACTTTGCGCTCGAACCGCAGGCGATCGCCGGGCTCGCGCCCGGCGAGCGTGTCGAAATCGGTCTCCGGCATCACCGCTCCGCCCGGACCCGGCACCGTGAGAATATGCACGGAGGCCGCGACGTCCGCGCGGATCGCCTGCACGTTCTCCCAGATCTCGTAGCCGGGAGTCGGCCCGAGCGTCACCACGACTTTCGCCTTGGTCGAGCGGATGAGCTCGGCGAGCTGCTCCGGCTTGAGCATCCAGTTCACACCGCACGCGATGCCGCACGCGGCCGCACCGAGCATGACGACGTAGAGCTGCGGCAGCGTCGGCAGCACGAACATCACGACGTCGTTCGACGACACGCCCAGTGAATGGAAGAGATTGGCGGCCTGATTGGATCGCGATTGCAGTTCGCCATATCGGATACAGACTCGACTCACTCGCCGGGTCGCCGTCGGCGATGTAGCGAATGGCGATCTTCTCGCGATCGCGCGCACATCCGCGGGCAATCCAGTCGTTCAGGTTCCAGGAAAACACCCGCTCGCCGAGCGGAACGCGCTCGAGCGCTTCCACGTCCTGCAACGTGCGAAGCGGCGCGTAGGCGATCTGCATTTGTCGTCACCGTCCCCACATCACGATCGTTATGGTCTCATACTACGCAATAACACCGCGCGCACCACGGCGCCGCGAGAAACCACCAATAGGTTCGAGGATCGAGACCTCCTCTGCGGTTGCAGGGTCGCGGCGCGGCGCGGCGTAACAAACGCATGCATATGCAACCGAGGGTAACTACTCAGGCGCACCGCGAGCTTGCTCCGTCCTGTCTCGATTTGGGGTTGCTTGGCATCTATGCTGCCATCACCCAGGGAGAAGACGCCATGAAATCAATCGTGTGTTTGGCCGCCGCCTGCGCGGCGCTGATGTTTTCCGTCACAAGCCAGGCTCAAAACGCGCCCGGGGGAGCCGCGCCGGCCTATCCTCAACGACAAGTGCGCATCATCGTGCCCTATCCGGCCGGCGGTCCCACCGATGTGGTGGCGCGGCTCGTCGCGCAGCACCTTTCGGAGAGCCTTGGCCAGACCTTCTTCGTCGAAAACCTCACCGGCGCGAGCGGAGTTGTCGGCACCGGTGCGGCTGCCGCCGCACCGGGTGACGGGCATACCCTGCTGTTCGTGACCAACGACTTCGCGGTGGCCCCGACGATCTCCAGCAAAGTCCCGTACGACCCGATCAAGGGCTTTGCGCCGGTGAGCATCGCCGCCGCCTCCCCGCAGGTGGTCGTGGTGCATCCCTCGTTCCCCGCCAAGACCATGCAAGAGCTCATCGCGCTCGCGAAGGCCGATCCGGCCAAATACAACTATGCCTCGCTCGGCATCGGCTTTGGCCAGCTGTCGAGCGAGCGGCTGTTTCGCCTCGGCCTCGGCCTCGACCTCGTCAGGGTGCCATTCCAGGGCGCAGCGCCGATCATCACGTCGACCCTGGCAGGCCACACACCGATTGCGGTCCTTGGCCTGCCGCCGGCAGCCCCGCACATCAAGCAGGGTACGCTGCGCGCGCTCGCCGTCAGCAGCCCCAAACGCTCGCCGGCTTTTCCCGATGTCCCGACCATGGCCGAGTCCGGCATTCGCGGCCAGGAGTCCGAATTGATCATCGGCGTGGTGGCGCCCGCCGCGACCCCGAAGGCCGTCATCGACCTCTTGCAGCGCCAGATCGCCCGTATCGTCGCCTTGCCGGACGTGAAGGAACGTCTCGACGCGCTCGGCTTCGCACCGGTCGCCAGCACCCCCGAGGCCTATGCCGCGCAGATCAAGGCGGACATCGAAACCTGGAGCAAGGTCGTACGCGACGCAAACATCAAGGTCGAATGAGCAATCTATCGTCGGGAATTCGATTCTTTGCTTTCGCGAGGACATGCATGCACGACACACCGACGGTGCTCGGTGACGTCATCGAGCGCAACGCCCGGTATTTTCCACGCAAGCTCGCCGTCGTATTCGAGGAACGCCGCGTCACCTATGCCGAATTCGCGGCGCGCGTGCGCAGGTTCGCCAACGCGCTGGCGTCGGGCGGCCTGCAACGCCAGGCGCGGCTCGCCGTGCTGGCGCAAAATTGTCCCGAATATTTCGAAGCGGTCGGCGCCGCGGAGCTCGCGGGCTTCATCGCCGTGACGCTGAACTGGCGTCTGTCGCCGCCGGAGCTCGGCCACATCGTCGCCGACGCCACGCCCACGGTGCTGATCTTCGAACCTCAGTTCACGGCGCAGGCCGAAAGCCTTCGGCGGCACGGCGGCAGTATCGAGCGTTTCATCGTCATCGGTCCTGCCACGGACTGGGCTGAGAGCTACGAGGACGTGCTCGCCGGCGCTCCGGACGCCGCAACCTCGCTCCGGCCCGAGCCCGAGGACGGCGTCTACCTCATCTATACCAGCGGTACCACGGGTCGGCCCAAGGGCGTCCTGCTCAGCCACCGCGCGATCCTGGCTTCCGCCATCGGCATTTCATGGGAGACCGGCATGCGCCCGTCGGATCGGATGCTGATCGTGATGCCGCTCTTCCACATCGGCGGAAAGATCAATCAACTCGCCAACATGGTGGTGGGCGCCACCGTTTTCCTTCATCGCGCGTTCGATCCGGCCACGGTGCTGCGATGCATCGAGGAAGAGCGCATCACCAGCGCGCATTTTGCGCCCGTGATGGTGCGGAGCCTGCTCGACCATCCCGAGCTCGCGCGCTACCGCAAGGAGACGCTGCGGAGCATCCAATACGCCTCGGCACCGATGTCGGTTGCACTGCTGCGCGAGGCGATGGCCGCCTTCGGGCCGATCTTCACCCAGGTCTACGGCATGACCGAGTGCATCGTCGGTACCATCCTGCACGCGCACGAGCATCGGCCGGACGGGACCGCGGAAGAGGCGCGGCGGCTGGCGTCGGCCGGGCAACCTTTTTTCGACCATGCCATCCGCGTGGTTCGGCCCGACGGTTGCGACTGCGCCCCGGAGGAAATCGGCGACATCCTGATCCGCGGCCCGAGCCTGATGAGCGGATACTGGAACAACAGCGCGGCGACGGCCGAGTCGCTGCGCGACGGCTGGATGCATACCGGCGACGTCGGCTTCTTCGATTCGGAGGCGTTTCTCTTCATCGTCGACCGCAAGAAGGACATGATCGTTTCCGGCGGCGAGAACATCTATTCGCGCGAAGTGGAGGAGGCGCTGTTGACGCATCCGGCGGTCCTGCAAGCCGCCGTCATCGGCGTGCCCGACGCCCATTGGGGCGAATCCATCAAGGCCTGCGTCGTGCTACGGCCGCAGTGCCCCGCCGATGCGAGCGACCTCATCCAG
Source organism: uncultured Alphaproteobacteria bacterium (assembly GCA_963827585.1). GTDB lineage: Bacteria > Pseudomonadota > Alphaproteobacteria > Rhizobiales > Xanthobacteraceae > VAZQ01. The sequence continues at coordinate 187,472 of CAWHCK010000049.1, read as the reverse complement.
CATTGCCGCAATCTGATCGCCAGCTACAAGAAGCCGCGCAGCATCGACTTCGTGGAAACGCTGCCGCGCCTTTTCAATGGCAAGATCGACAAGAAGGAGCTGCGCGCGCGCTACTGGCAGGGTCAAGGACGACAGGTGTCATAAGGACACCTTGCCTGCGGCACGACGCAATTGGGCCAAGACCCGCATTGGCCCCGGCCGCCAAATTGCGGCCGGGGCCCGACCAGTGCGACTAATCCCAATCGCGGTCACGCCACCGGTTGCCACGCCGCTCGTAGTAGACGCCGGGCGGGCCGTAGTAGCGCCTGCCCGAGTACACCGGCGGGCCGACATAGTTGTAGTCGTAGTAACTTCGATAGTAACGATCGCGGTACGCAGGGCGCCCGATGCCGATATCGAAGCCCGGTCCTTGCAGATAGATTCCCTGCGCCGACGTGGGCGTCGCGGAGCCACCGGCGATTGCGCCGACGAATCCCAACGCGACCATCGATCTCGTTATCATGCGCATGGTCATGTTCCTTTCGTGTTCCACCTCGCTTGGTTCTCCTCGCGGGAAAACACGCCGCTCATTCCCCAGTTCCGACGGGAACCCGGAATTTGGAATCACAAAAGGATGCGTGCGTCGGTTCGACGCGGGCGCTCGCGTGGAACCGCGATTACGCGACGCGATGAACCAAAATTCATCTGCCACGCGCGTGACCTATAGTCCTTCGCCACTCACTGGGCGGACGGCCACGGTATCGCCGGTTCGACCCGGCCGCGGCATTCGCCGAAGCCGATGGGGACATGCCCCTCGCGCTGCGCCCGCGCCCGAAGAATGACCTCGTCGCCGTCCTCGAGATAGCGGCGCCGCTCTCCGTTCGGCAGCGGGATGTCGTTGGTCCCAAAGGCGCTGAGCTCGTTCATGCAGGCACGGCTTTCATCGGTCGGGCCCGATGCCGTTCCGCTTCCGAGCAGATCACCCGGCAGCAAGTTGCTGCCGTTGCTGGCGTGATAGGTCACCATCTGCGGGAAGGTCCAGTACAGCGTCGTGAGGCTCGTCCGCGTGATGCGCGCTGCGGGCTCGTTCTGCCGTCGCATTGCGGGCGTGAGCAGATAGGCCTCCAATTGCAGATCGATGGCGCCCTCCACATCGTTCTCGGCGCTCGCGAGATAGGGCAGTGGTTTGGGATCGTCCGCGGCGCGGGCAAATGCCGGGCAATGAAACGGTGCCAGCGCCTCGCCCGTGACCACCCAGGGAGAGATGGTGGTGCAAAAGCTCTTGCCCTGGAATGGACCGGCGGGGACGGTTTCCCAGGCCTGAATCGCGCGCGCCGACCAGTCGTTGAGAAGACAATAGCCGAAGATGTAGTCGCGCGCCGCGGCCAGCGGGACCGGGGTGCCGAGCGGGTTGCCGCGCGCGATGAAGACGCCGACCTCGAGCTCGAAATCCTGCCGCGGCTCCGGGCCGAAGCGGATGTCGCCGTCCTTGTCCCGGTACTGTCCGTTGGGACGCTTGAAGCCTCCGCCGCTCACGCAAATGGAGGTGGCGCGGCCGTTGTAGCCGATCGGGATGTATTTGAAGTTGGGTGTGAGCGGACTGTCGGGATTGCGCACCCTCCCTCCCCGCTCGGCATGGAAGATCGACGTGAAGAAATCGGTGAACGACGCGATCTCGGCCGGCATTTCGAGTCGCATCTCGGCCATCGGAACCAGCAGGCGATCAGCCATCGCCTCGACACGCGCGCGCTCGGGACCATGGTCGCGCAGCAGATCCGAGAGCCGCGCGCGCAGCGTCGCGGCATGGGCGTTGCCGAGCGCCATCAGCGGATTGAGCTTGGGACCAGCGGCGGCCTCGGCGGCCTCGGCGGCGATACCGGAGAACAGGTCGGCAGCAAGCCCCGCCTTCAAGTCGAAGACGCGGTCGCCGATGGCGACGCCGCCCTGGGGCTCGCCGCCCCGCCGGCGAAACACGCCGAACGGAAGGTTCTGGATCGGAAAGTCGCCGCCCGGATCGTTCGCCGATGGCACCCAGCTTCGCCTCGCGGGGTCGTGCGTTGCATTGAGTTTCGCCATGAGCCCGCTCACGTGACGGTGCGCGGTCGTTGCCGCAGGCCGCACTCGCCTCCCGCAGGGCGGGCATCACCTCGCGCCGGAACAGCTCGAGCGATCGCATCTCCTGCGCATGGCTCAAGGAGCCGAAAGCAAGCTTGAGCACGAGATAGTTCTGGCCGCAGCGTTGGCTCTGCGCAAGCAGCGTGCGTCGCACCGTGTCGGGGCCGCCGACCACGAGCGATCCGTCGCTGATCGATTCATCGTAGTCCTGCGACAGCGGGATCGTCGGGAACGCATCGTTCTCGCGCCACAGCCACATCAGGTTGTCGAACCATTTCCGATAGGCGGGCCGCGCCAGGCGTTCCGCCTCCGCATCGGTATCGGCGATGAACAGGCCGCGCACCATTCCGATCAGCGGCTCGGCGATGGCAGACCCCGCCTGCGCGCGCTCCGCCGCATGCCGCGGCCAGACTTCGCGAAACCGTGCGATCGCGAACGCCGTGCGTTCCTCGTTGCCCAGGGTCACGACATTCATCCCGAGCCGGGCCGGCAGCAGAGATCCGTCAGGCCCGCTGCGCAGCCCGTACCACAGCGGTGGATGCGGCTTCTGTACCCAGTCCATCGTCAAGGGCACGTTGTCGAAGCGGTAGCGCTTGCCGTCGTGACTGAGCCGCTTGTGCGCAAGTCCCTTGCGGACGATCTCCAGCGTCTCCCCATAGGCCGGCTCGCTCTCTTCGATGTTCTCGCCGAAGGCTGCGAACTCGAACGGCGAGATGCCGCGTCCGACGCCGATGTCCAGTCGTCCTTTGCTCAAATTGTCGAGCATCAGGAGCTCTTCCAGCAGCCGCAGCGGATGATAGAGGGGGAGCAGGAACAGCAAGGCGCCGAGGCGGATGCGCTTGGTCTCGCGCGCGGCCGCCGCCAGGAACACGGCGGGCGACGGCGTCGCCGAGAGCGGGGTCGCATGATGCTCGGTGACATGATAGCCGTAGAAACCGGCGTCTTCCGCCGCCTGCAACAGGACCATCCGCTCATCGTAGGTTCGGCGTCAGCGGCTCGGCGCGCAAATCGATGTAGTCGAAAATTCCGAATTCCATCCCGTTCCTCGCATTTGCGCGGGCGATCTTGGGCAAGGTCCCCACTTTTGCCAAACTTAATTTATCGAACTAGAGTTCCAAATATTTCCAGGTACGTGGGGGCGCGAGCAGGAGACGGGTGGATGGTCGAGCCCTTGCGCATTCAGCAGATCCGGCAGTTCGTCATCGCCGCCACCAGCGGCAGCTTCCGCGCCGCCGCCACCGGAACATTCCGCTCCCAGGCCGCGGTTTCGGCCGCCATGCGCGATCTCGAGCGCCAGATCGGCGCCAAGCTGTTCGAGCAGGGCCGCCGTGCCCGGCTCACGCCGCTGGCGCAGATGCTGCTTCCGATCTTCAACGAGCTTCTGACGCTGCATGATCGCGCGCTGACCGACGCCCGCCAGCTCGCACAGGCGGAGCGCGGGTCGATCTCGCTCGCGGTCGTTCCGGTTCTCGCCGAGGAGTGGTTGCCCGTGTTCCTGACCGAGCTCGTCCGCGAGCATCCCAATCTCCGCATCCGCGCGACCGATCAGCGATCGCCGCAGGTCCGCGCCCTGGTGGCGGACGGCACCGTCGACATCGGCGTCTGCGGACAGCTGGCCGACGATCCGAAGCTGTCGTTTCAGCCGATCGCGATCGACGCCTTCGGCATCCTCTGTCCACCGTCGCATCGCCTCGCCCGCAACCGGCGCGGGGTTGCGTGGAGCGCATTGCGGGACGAGCGACTGATCGGTAACGATTCCTTCGAGCTGCTGAAGGGATCGGGCCTCGGAGAGTGGATCGAGGATCCGGCGATGGTGGTGACGAGCCGGGTGAGTCTGATGGCCTGCGTCAAGGCGGGACTGGGAATTACGCTGGTCCCCATGCTCACGAGGGCCGAGAAGAAGCTCGGGCTCGCGTTCGTTCCGCTGACGCAGCCCCGCATCACGCGCACGGTCGGCATCGTCACGAAAGGGGGGCAAACGCTGCTTCCGAGCGTCGCACAAGTGCAAGCGCGGATGGCCCGGTCGCTGACGGAATACGCCCGCGTGCAAGGCGCCACGCTCGTCGGTCCGGCTGCCGGCACGCCGCGACCCCACCGACGGAAGGCGAGCTGACGCCGGTTGCGCGGCGCTTTGCATCGATGGCGCAGGCAACATGAGGGCGCCCGAGCCAACAGGTCGTCGAAAGGGAGACATCTTGATGGGCCGCAGCCGACTGGAAGTGACATTCGCGTGCAGCGACAATGACCGCACGCGCGCCATCATCGACGGCCGCGTCGGGATCGAATCGTGCGACCTCACCTGCCTCGTGCTCGAGCCCGCCGAAATGTTTGCCCGCGCGTGCCGCTATGCCGAGTTCGACATCACCGAATTGTCCTTTAGCAGCTACATGCGCATGGTGGACATGGGCGATTCGCCGTATATCGCCGTTCCGGCATTCCTGTCCCGGGCGTTCCGCCACTCCTCGTTCTATGTCCGCACCGATCGCGGCATCCGCTCGCCCGCCGACCTCGCCGGCCGCATTGTCGGCGTGCCGGAATATCAGATGACCGCGGCGCTTTGGCTGCGCGGCATGTTGCAGGAGGATTACGGCATCAAACCTTCGGACATGCGCTGGCGCACGGGCGGACAGGAGCAGCCGGGACGCGAGGAGCGCATGCCGGTCGAGATCGCAGGCCTCGACCTCGCACCGATTGCGGCCGGCAAGACGCTGTCCGGCATGCTCGCCGCCGGGGAGATCGACGCCATGCTCTCGGCCCGCACCCCTTCGGTCTTTCTGCGCCGGGCTCCGGATGTCGATCGCCTGTTTGCGAACTACAAGGACGTCGAGCAGAGCTACTACAAGCGGACCGGCTACTTTCCGATCATGCACCTCGTGGCCATGCGCAGCTCGCTCGTGCAAAAGTATCCATGGCTGCCCGCCAGCACCTACAAGGCTTTGCTCGAGTCCAAGGCCATCGGCCTGGAAAAATTGTCCAATCTCGCGCAGCTTGCCGTTGCGCTGCCGTGGATGGAGGCCGAGGCGGCGGAGACCAAGGCTCTGATGGGCGCCGACTATTGGCGCTACGGCGTGAAGGACTGCGCACACGAGATCGAGGTGATGACGCGCTACGCGCACGAGCAGGGCCTGACCCGGCGCAAGCTCGATATCGAAGAGTTGTTCGCACCTTCGATCTTCGCCATGGCGCGGATCTGAACAGCGGCACGATGCGGCCTGTTCGCTCCCGCCGGCACACCGCGGGCCATCATCGATCGCATCAACCAGGCGACGCCGGCGCTGTTGCGTGACCAGGATGTGCAGGCGAGGCTCTTGCAGCTCGGCTACGAGCCGATCCTCGGCCAAGGGCCCGAGCAGGTCGAACGTTTCATCAGGGACGAGCAAGCACGCTGGACGCCGATCATTCGCGCAAGCGGCGCCAAGCTCGAGTGAGCAGGGCCAAACGCAGACCCCGTCGCCTGCCTCATTCCGGCTTGAGGCCGGCCGCGACGATGACCTTGCGCCAGCGCTCGATCTCGCTCTTGATAAATGCCTCTGTGTCCGCCCGTGAGGACGCAGTGACGATCATCGATTGCTCGCGCAATTTCCCGGCCACGTCAGGCATATGGAGCGTCTCGATGACGGCGGTCGAAAGCTTGGCGGTGATGTCGGCGGGCGTCTGCGGCGGCGCCATCATTGCGTACCAGGTAGCGGAATAGAAGCCGGGGAAGCTCTCCGCGATCGCCGGCACGTCGGGGAGCTCGGGAAGGCGCTTCTCCGTTGTCACGCCCAGCGCCTTCAACGCGCCCGCTCTGATCTGCGGCAGCGCGTCGGAAATGTTGACGAACATGGCGTCGAGCCGGCCGCCGAGCAGATCGATCACCGCGGGCGCTGTGCCTCTGCGGTAGGGGATGTCCCTGAAGCTCGCCCCGCTGTCGAGCTTGAGCATCTCCATGGTGAGCTGCGGCGTGCCGCCGGGTCCGGTCGAGCCGTAGGTGAGCTCGTTCGGTTTCGACTTCGCGAGCGCGACCAGCTCCGCCAGCGTGTTGGCGCGAACATTCGGGTTCACGACCAGTACATTCGGCACCACCGTCATCAGCGAGATGGCGATGAACGCCGCTGGATCGAAACCGAGCTTGGGATAAAGGCTCTGGTTGATGGCGAGCGGCGGCGGCGCCGAGGACAGCAGCGTGTACCCGTCCGGATCGGCCTTGGCCACCAGCTCGGCGCCGATATTGCCGGTTGCGCCGGGACGGTTCTCGACGATGATCGGCTGGCCCCAGCGGGCCGACAGCTTGTCCGCCACGATGCGCGGAATGGTGTCCGCCGTCGTCCCGGCCGGGAACGGCACGATGATCTTGATCAAACGGTTCGGGTAGTCCTGCGCCGCCGAAGGAGCCGACGGCATGGCGATGCATGCCGCCACGGCGATGGCCTGCCAAATTCCCAGCTTGATCCTGTAGATGTTCATGGCCGTCCGCCCTGATCGAAGAAAAACCGTCCCTTACTTCCCTGTCTCACTCCGGAGGTGCAGTCCAGTCAGAATTTTCGCGCCGGTCTAGAGCGTGATTGCTTTAGGTTAGTCGCAATCACGCTCTAGCTTTTTGTTTGAGCATGATCTTTCGGAAAACCGGTACCCACTTTTCCGGATCATGCTCTAGACATGCCCGCGAAAGATTTCGCGCGCCAGCACCATGCGCATGACCTCGACCGGCCCCTCGGTGATCATGAAGCTGCGCGCGTCGCGCCACATGTGCGCGATCGGCATCTCGGCCGCGAGCCCCATGCCGCCGTGGATCTGCATGCAGCGGTCGGCGACGCGGAAGCCGAGCTCGGTCCCCACCACCTTGGCCATATAGCTTTCGTGCCGGGCAGCGACGCCGGCATCGGTGCGCGCAGCGAGCTGGTAGACCATGAGCTGCGTCATGTGGTGCTCGGTGAAACTGTCGGCGATCATGAACTGCACGGCCTGGCGGTCCGCGAGCGGCGCGCCGAAGGTGACGCGCTGCTTGGCATAGGCGACCGCCAAGTCGAAGCAGCGCTTGGCGACGCCGAGCCCGCGGCAGGCCTGATAGAGCCGCCCGGCGGTGATCCACGATTGCGCCTGCCGCATGCCGTCGCCTTCCTTGCCGATCAGGTTCTCGGCCGGCACGATCACGTCATCGAGCGCGATCTCGCACGGCATGTCGCTCATCATGGTGGGCGTGCGGCGCACGATCTTGACGCCGGGGGTGTCGGTATCGACCAGGAACATGCTCAGGCCGCCGCGGCTGCCTTTGGAACGGTCGGTGGCGGCGACCAGCTGCAGGAAATCGGCGTCGTGCGCCTTGGTGATCCAGCGCTTGTAGCCGTTGATGACGTAATGGTCGCCCTTGCGCACGGCGGTCGTGCGCATGGCGCCGGGGTCGGAGCCGGCGTCGGGCTCCGATTGCGCGAACGCGGTCGTCTTCTCGCCGCGCAGGACGGGGAACAGATATTTCTCCTTCTGCGCCGGGGTGAGCGTGAACAGGACTGGCCTCAGGTCGGGACCGAACACGCCCGGTCCGCGCGGCGGCAGCGCGATGGTGCGCGAAATCTCCTCCCAGACCACGACCATGCCCAACAGGCCGAGGCCCTGGCCGCCATACTCCGTCGGAACATCGAGCAGCCACAGGCCCAGATTCTTCGCCTTGCGCTCGAGGTCGGCGCGAATGTCCGGGCGCAACGCCGGCCCATCCATGGCATGCATCTCGATCGGGATGAGCTCGCGATCGACGAACGTCCTGACCGTGTTCTTGAGAAGCCTCAGCTCCTCGGGAAGCTCGAAGTCCATGTCAGACATCCCTGCCGGGCGTCGGGCCCGTGACGAGAGTGAATATGGACCAACTTGTCGCCGGGAGATCAAGAAAATGCCGCGGGCGCTTGGTTACAGCCAGCGGCCCGCTCGCGGGTGGATCAATTGCGCGGCGCCGGATGCGCCCAGACGGTGATTTCGGGAGCGCCAACTTCGTCTGGCGAATGTGACGCGTTTTTCCGCCCGGGGACGCCGATCGACACCGATTGTCACCGAGGTGTCATCGAACGCGTCGACTGCTCGCAGCGGACACGATCAGGGGCATACATGGACTATTTCAGGCGCTTCACGTTTCTGTTCGCGGCACCCGCCTTTGACGCGGACAATCTCGAGGGCATCCGATTCAATCAGATCGTCGACGAAATCCAGCGCTCCGGCTTCGAGGTCGTCAGGGCGCGCAAGCTCGAGGACGCCGAGATCGCGGTGCAGACCGACGCCGCCATCGGTTGCATGGTGGTCGACTGGGGCAAGAAGGCAACGTGCCTCCGAGAGCACCCAGCGCGTGGGCACGCCTCGCTTGCTCGCCCCGGGCGTCTACGCGTCGCGCTGCTTCGGCGTCGGCCAGCCGCGCTCGATCTTGACGGCCTTGACCACCTCGGTGACGACGCCGCAGAGCGGCAGGCTCAGCCGCAAGTCATCGGCCTCGGTCAGCACGATGCGCATGTCCTTTTCCGCCCACGGCATCGGGAAGCGGTCGATCTGGGTCTGCAGCGCCCAGTTCGAGGCGCTGCTCTCGACGAGCGCGGCGCGCAGGCGATCGAGGTCGACGCCGAGCGCCTGCGCCAGCTTGAAGCCCTCGAAATTCGCCGAGATGCACGACCACAGGATCATGTTGTTGACCATCTTGCCGACCTGCCCCGCGCCCAGGTCGCCGAGATGGAAGATGCTGCTGGCAAAGCTTCGCAGCGCGCCCTTGCAGGCCTCGAACGCGCGCGGCATCGCCGCCGACCATCACCAGGAGCTCTCCGGCTTCGGCGGCGGGCTCGCCGCGCGTGATCGGCATGTCGAGAAGAACGATACCGGTGCCGGCGAGACCGCCGGCGAGCCGCGCCATGGTGCGCGGCGCGACCGTCGAGGCGACGCCGACGATCAGCCCGGGACGCGCGGCGGCGGCAATGCCCGTCCGGCCCCAGGATGACGGCTTCCGCCTCCTTGTCGAAGCCGACCACGACGATGACGAAATCGCTCGCCTCCGCCACCGCGCGCGGATCGGCCGCGATCGCGATCCCGGCGCGCTGTGCCGCGCTGCACGCGCGCTCATCGATATCGCACGCGGTCACGTCGAACCCGGCCTTGCGCAGATGGCGGGCCATCGGCTGCCCCATCTTGCCGAGCCCGATGATGCCAACGCGACGAATGGCGCCCTCGCTCATGTCTCCGACCCCTTCTGCTATTTGTCCGAACTCACGCATTGTAGGCTTGAACCCAATCTCGCCGGCAACAGCGTAACGGTACGCCGCAGCCCGGATCGCAACCACAACGCTCGTTACGAGCGTGGCGCGTCGCCGCAGCTCGCTTGGACTCGGCAGAAGATGTTGCAGGCGCTCGCGCTCGCTGCGTATCATGCTGCGCGACCGCCCTGATCGAGCAAGACCGATCCCTTCATTGCCGTCGTGAAGATCGAGCCGTCATGACGCTTGCCCTCCTGGTCGAGCAGCTTTTCAACGGCGTGCAGTTCGGGCTGATGCTGTTCCTGATGGCCGTCGGCGTGACGCTCGTCTTCGGCATCATGCGCGTCATCAACCTCGCCCACGGCTCGCTGTTCATGCTCGGCGGCTATTTCCTGATGGCCGCGCTCGCCTGGACGCAGTCCTATGCGTTGGCGATTCCATTGGCGTTCGTCGGTGCCGCCCTGGTCGCGGTCGTGCTCGAGATCGTGGTCCTGCGGCCGCTCTACCGGCGCGGTCCGCTCGACCAGGTGCTGGCGACGTTCGGGCTCTCGCTGTTCTTCAACGAGGCGGTCACGGTGATCTGGGGCCGCGAGTCGATCCCGCTCAGCATCCCGCCCTTGCTCACCGGTTCGGTGGAGATCATTCCGGGCGGCGCCTATCCGATCTACCGCCTCGTCATCACCGCCGTCGCCATCGTCGCCGGGCTGCTGCTCTACCTGCTCATCACCCGAACCCGGGTCGGTGCCCTGATCCGCGCCGGCAGCGACAATCGCGAGATCGTGGCCGCGCTCGGCATCAATATCAGCCTTCTCTATACGCTGGTGTTCGCGCTCAGCGCCATGCTGGCGGCGCTCGCCGGCATCATGATGGGCCCGCTCCTCTCGGTCGAGCCGGGGGCGGGCGATCCCATCCTCATCCTTGCCCTGGTGGTGGTCGTGATCGGGGGCATCGGCTCGGTGCGCGGCGCGCTGGTGGGCGCGTTGATGGTCGGGATCTTCGACACGCTGAGCCGCGTGCTCATTCCCCTCGTCATCCAGACCAACGCGACCTCCGCCCTGGTGGGGATGGCGGTCTATGTGCTCATGGCGGTCGTGCTGCTGTTCAGCCGCACCGGCCTGTTTGCCGCGCATCGGGGCTAGCATGACCTTGCTCGGACGACGCGGCGTGCTGGTGCTGCTCCTGCTCGCGGGCGCGATCGTGCTGCCGCCCTATTTCGGCACCTATTACACCCGCTTTGCGACGCAGATCGCGATCTACGGCATGGCCGCGCTCAGCGTCGACCTGCTGCTCGGCTATACCGGGCTGATCACCTTCGGACAGGCGGCGCTGTTCGGCGTCGGCGCCTATGCCGCCGGCATGCTGACGGTCTACGGCGTCACCAATGCGTTCGTGGCCTGGCCGCTCGCCATTCTGGTCTCGATGCTGTTCGCACTGGCGATCGGGAGCCTGTCGCTGCGCACGCGCGGCTTCCAGTTCATCATGGTGACGCTCGCCTTCGCCCAGATGGTCTATTACTTCGCCCAGAGCCTGCGCAATTGGGGCGGCGACGACGGCTTCACCGTGCCCCAGCGCGACCATCTGGGCTTCGTCTCGCTCGCCGATCACACGACCTTCTACTACGTCGTGCTTCTTCTGCTGGTGCTGGTCGCGTACCTGGCGCACCGGATCGTCAACTCGGAATTCGGCATGGTGATCCGCGGGATTCGCGACAACGAGCGGCGCGTGGCCGCGGTCGGCTTTCCGCCCTATCCCTACAAGCTCGTCGTCTTCGTCATTGCCGGCGGCATCGCGGGACTTGCCGGCGCGCTCATGGCCAACCACGCGAAGTTCGTCAGTCCCGCGACCCTGAGCTGGCAGCTGTCGGGCGAGTTGCTGGCGATGGTCATTCTCGGTTCGGCCAATTCGCTGATCGGACCGATCCTGGGCGCCGCATTCTTTCTCGCCTTTCGCGACGTGCTGTCCGATTTCACCGAGCATTGGATGCTGTTCTTCGGTCCGCTGCTGGTCGCGCGCGTATTGCTGGTGAAGGATGGCATCTGGAGCATGCTTCTCCATGCGGTGGGCGCCGAGGACAAGCCCGGCGAGCCCAAAGTCGATTTTCCCGAGGCGGCAGAGCCCGTGGCCGATTCCAAACCGGGAGCAAGCGGTTGAGCGAATTCCTGCTCGAGATCGATCGCTTGCGCAAAGCGTTCGGCGCGCTCGTCGCCACCGACGACGTGACGCTGCGCATCCGCAAGGGCGAGACCCATGCGCTCATCGGGCCCAACGGCGCCGGCAAGACCACGCTGGTCGGGCAATTGACCGGCGAGCTCAAGCCCGATGGCGGGCGGATCACGTTCGACGGCCGTGACATCACCGACCTTCCGACCGCCCGGCGCGCGCGGCTCGGGCTGGCGCGGTCGTTCCAGATCACGAGCATTTTCGACAGCCTCACCGCTGAAGGAAACGTCGCGCTCGCCGTCCAGGCCACCGAGCCGCACAGTTTCCGGTTCTGGCGTCCGGCCGAGCGGATCGCGCGCCTGCGGCAGCCGGCGCGCAGCCTTCTGCAAGACGTCGGCCTCGGGCGGTTGGGCAATCTCATCGCAGCGCGAATGTCGCACGGCCAGCATCGCCAGCTCGAGCTCGGCATGGCGCTCGCAACCCGCCCGCTGCTGCTGCTGCTCGACGAGCCGATGGCGGGGCTCGGCATCGAGGAATCGCGCGCGATGTCGCAGCTGCTCGCCAGCATCAAGGGCGAGTACACGATCCTGCTGATCGAGCACGACATGGACGTCGTGTTTTCGCTGGCCGACCGCATTTCCGTTCTGGTTGGCGGCCGTATCGTTGCGTCCGGGACCGCGGACGAGATCCGAAACCATCCCGGCGTGCGCGTGGCCTATCTCGGCGAAGAGGACCTCGATGCTGACGGTTGAGGGGCTCAAGACCAGCTACGGGCAGAGCCAGGTTCTGTTCGGGGTCGACCTCGAGGTGCGCCGCGGCGAAGTCGTGACCCTGCTCGGGCGCAACGGCATGGGCAAGACCACCACCATCCGTTCGATCATGGGGATGACCCCGCCGCACGGCGGCCGGATCGCATTCGAGGGGCGGGAGCTGCGCGGCTTGACCTCGTTCCGCATCGCCAAGCTCGGGCTCGGCCTGGTGCCGGAGGGACGCTGCATCTTTCCGAGCCTCACCGTGTGGGAGAACCTCACCGCCACCTCGGCCGCGGGACCGCGCGGCACGCCGCGGTGGACGACCGACGCCGTCCTCGAGCTGTTTCCCTGGATCCGCGAGCGCCGCCATCAGATGGGCGGACAGCTTTCGGGTGGCGAGCAGCAGATGCTGGCGATCGCGCGCGCGCTCATGACCAACCCGGAGCTGTTGATCCTGGATGAAGCAACCGAAGGGCTCGCGCCGATCGTGCGCAGCGAGATCTGGAAGGTCTTGCGCAAGCTCAAGCACGGCGGGCAATCGATCCTGATCGTCGACAAGAACGTGAAGATTCTCGCCAGGCTTGCAGACCGCCACTACGTGCTCGAACGCGGACGCGTGCGCTGGAGCGGCGACTCGCGCGCCCTGGGCGGCGAGTATGAGGCCATCCGCCGCTTCGTCGGTCTCTAAATTCTTAGATTTTGCGCAAGTTCTATTCAGAAAATCGGTACCCACTTTTCCGGAACATGCGCTAACGATTCTTAGACTGCGTCGGCGCCCGATGTTAAGTATGGGAAAGCTGATACACCAAGCATGTCCGCAGAAGACATGTTGGCAAAAGAACCAGGACGGGAGGAAACGACGATGGGACGAACTGCTCTAGCCGGAACGATGCTGGTCGCGTTTTGCGCGGGCGCGCAGGCGGCCGATCAAGTCAAGCTCGGTTTCATGACTCCGCTCAGCGGTCCGATTTCGCCGGCCGGCGCGGAGACCAAGCGCGGCGTCGACCTTGCGCTGGAGGAGCTCGGCAACAAGCTCGGCGGCCTGCCGGTCAAGTACACGGTGGTCGACGACAAGACCAATCCGGCCGAAGCCGTCCAGGGCGCCTCCAAGCTGATCGACGACGCCAAGGTCGATTTCGTGACCGGCTTCAGCTCGTCGAACACGATGATCCCGGTGTGGAAGACCTTCAGCGACGCCGGCATTTTCGCCGTCGGCGCGCTCGCGGGTCCGCTGCAATTCGCCGGCAAGGACTGCCAGCCAAACGGCTTCGTGGTCTCGTTCTCGAATGACGACTGGCCGGCCGCGGTCGGCAAGTACATGAGCGACAAGGGCGTCAAGAATGCGTTCTTTCTCGGCGCCGATTACCAGGCCGGCTACGAGCACGTCGGCGCCGCGATCAAATACTTCAAGGGCAAGGCCATCGGCCCGGTCTATACGCCGCTCACGCAGCTCGATTTCGCCGCGGAGATCGCGCGCATTCGCGCCGAGAAGCCCGAGGCCGTGTTCGCCTTCCTGGTCGGGGCCGGCGGCGTCGCCTTCGTCAAGCAGTACGCGCAGGCCGGTCTGCAGAACCAGATCCCGTTCTACTCGGAAGATCCCGTTGCAAATCCGCTGACCTTTCCCGCCCAAGGCGATGCCGCGCTCGGCCTGATCATGAGCACGAACTGGACGGCGGACCTCGACAACGCGGCGAACAAGAAGTTCGTCGCCGCCTTCACCGCCAAGTACAACCGCCTGCCCGCCACCTTCGCCGCGCTCGGCTACGACGCCCTCAAGCTCATCGACTCCGCAGTGAAGGACGTCGGCGGCAAGATCGAGAACAAGGACGCGGTGCGCGCGGCGCTGCGCAAGGCCAATTTCCAGTCGGTGCGCGGGGCCTTCAAGTTCAACAACAACCACTACCCGATCCAGAACCTCTACATCATGGAGGTGAAGAAGGATGAGAAGGGAAATCTGAGGGCCGTGCTCAAGGATACCGCGATCAAGGATTGGCAGGATCCCTATCACCAGGAATGCCCGATGAAGTGGTGAGTTTGCCGTTGAGCCCGCTCGCACCGCTCTACAACAACAAGAGAAAGAGACCATGAGTCCCGCCCCCTCCACTCCCGACTACACCGCCCGCGCGCGGCTGTTCGGCGGCAACCGCATGAAGCTCGGGGTCATGGCGTTCAATTGCAGCCACGGCTCCACCATCACCACCGTCCCGGAAGCCTGGAAGCTCGACTGGCCCGACACCAAGGACATCGCGCAGGCGGTCGATCGTTCGGGCATGGAGGCGCTGCTGCCGGTCGGGCGCTGGAAAGGCTATGGCGGGCCGTCGAACTTCAACAACTGCACGTTCGAAAGCTTCACCTGGGCTTCGGCGATCGGCGCGGTGACGAACTATTGCACGGTGCTTGCGACCGTGCATGTGCCGCTGGTTCATCCTCTGATGGTGGCCAAGATGGCGACCACCATCGATCACGTCACCGGCGGCCGCTTCGCCATGAACGTCGTGTGCGGATGGTTCAAGAACGAATTCGACATGTTCGGCGCGCACATGCGCCCGCACGACGATCGCTACAAATATGCCACCGAATGGCTCGATTTCGTGCGGCGGGCGTGGACCGAGGAGGAGGAGTTCGATTTCAACAGCGAGAGCTTCAATGCGGTTTCGGTCTGGAGCCAGCCCAAGCCGCTGCAGAAGCCCAACCCGCCGATCATGAATGCCGGCGGGTCGCCTGCCGCGCAGGACTTCACCACGCGCTATTGCGACATGAATTTCGTCATTCTCAAGGATCGAACCCATCTCGAAGGCGCCAAGGCGCAGATCGATCATCTCAAGACGATGGCCCACGCTCGCACGGACGTGAAACCCGGATTTGGATTCATGTCTACGTCGTCTGCCGCGAAACCGAGAAGGAGGCCAAGGACTACCTGAACTATTACGTTCACGAGAAGGGCGACTGGGAGGCGGCCGGCAATCTCCTGAAGATTTTCGGGCTGCACAATCAGACGCTCGACGCCAAGACGCTCGACGGACACAAGGCGCATTTCATCGCCGGGCACGGCGGCTATCCGCTGGTCGGCACCGCCGAGCAGATCGTCGACGAGCTGGGCAAGCTCGCCGATATCGGCGTCGACGGCTGCCTGATCTCCTGGGTCAGATACAAGGAAGAGCTGGCGCAGTGGAACGAGGAGGTCCTGCCGCTGATGGTGCAGGCGGGATTGCGCCAGCCGTTCCCGCCGGCGACGGCTTCGCGTGCCCCGACCATGCCATCGCGCGTGGGCGATGCGGCGGTGGCGTAGAATGTCGATGACCTAATTCATGACGAACCGTTTGCTTCGGATCAGTCCGGGGGCAGAGTTTCGCCGAAAAATATTGCGGGGAGGAACACATGTATCGACTGATCGCCGCAACGGCGTTGGCGTGCTTTTCCCTCGCGGCGGCGTCCGGCGATACCGCGCGCGCCGATGAGCCGTATCCGTCGCGGCCCATCCGCTTGATTCTTCCGCAGCCGGCGGGCGGCGCGGTCGACCTGATTGCGCGCGCGCTGGGTGATCGCCTCAGCGAACAGATGCGCCAGCCGGTGATCGTCGAGAACCAGCCCGGCGCCAATGGCGGCCTCGCGGCCGGACAGGTCGCGCGGTCGGCGCCCGACGGCTACACCCTGTTCATGGCCGTCGACACCAATCTGGTGGTCAATCCAAGCCTCTATCCCAACCTCGCCTACGATCCGTTCCGCGACTTCAGGCCGATCAGCATCATCGCCAAGGTCTATCTCGTGCTCGTCGCCAGCTCGAAGGTCGAAGCCAACAGCGTGCAGGAGCTCCTGACGTTCGCACGGGCAAACCCCGGCAAGCTCAACTATGCCTCGATCGGGCTCGGCACCCAGGCACATCTCGGCATGGAGTTGCTGAAGATGATGACCAGGACCGACATCACGCAAGTCTCCTATCGGGGCACTGCGCCGGCGATGACCGACATCGCGGCCGGCGTGGTCGACGTCATGTTCACGGGCCCGCCGTCGGCCATGGCGCTCGCGGCCGGCGGCAAGGGTAAGCTGCTGGCGGTGGCCTCGCCGCGGCGCTCGAGCCTGATGCCGCAGGTGCCAACCGTGCAGGAGGCGGGCGTGCCGGGATACGAGCTGAGCGGCTGGTTCGGGTTGCTGGCGCCGGCCAGGACGCCGCAGACAATCGTCGATCGGCTGTCCAGCGAGGTCAGCAAGGCAGTCGCCGATCCGAAATTGAAGGATCGCCTGACCGAGCAGGGTCTCGATGTCGTCGGAAGCTCTCCTGGCGACATGCTCGCGGTGATGACGGCAGATACCAAGAAATGGGGCGAGGTCATCGCTGCGACCGGCGCCAAAATCCCGCAATGATCCACGCAATGACGATCTCGCGTTCACGCCAGGAGCACCAGCATGGCTGAGGGCATTACCGGATGGCGGCTGCATGTCGGCGTGATCTTTCCGACCCCGGTTCCGCCGCGCGCCGTGCTCGAGTTCTACGAGGCGGTGCCCGACGGCGTCGACATGACCACCGTTTCGCTCACCATCCAGCAGCTTTCCGACGACGACATGGACGAAGCGATCAAGGGCATGGAACGCGCCGCCAAGCAATTGGCGAACTTCGACGTCGATGTCATCTACCAATCGGGCGTCCCCCCGGTCGTCCGCCGCGGGCTGGGCTTCGGCGACGAGCTCGCCGATCGGCTGTCGCAGGCATCCGGCCTGCCGGCGATCACCGACATGTCGAGCGTGATCGACGCCATGCGCGCGTCGAAGCTGCGCACGCTCGCCATGGCGACGCCGTTCGAACAGTTCATCAACGACCGGCTGGTCGATTATCTCGCCGCCGAGAAGATCGAGATCACCAACAACACGGCGCTGGGCATCAAGCGGAACGTCGAGATCCGCCGACTGCCGATCCCGGTCGAATACACCGTGGCCCGCAAGACCTACCTCGAAGCCGCGGAGAAACCCGACGGCATCTACATTCCCTGCGGCGGCTGGGGCAGCATTCGCAATATCGATCTGCTCGAAAAGGATCTCGATACCACGGTGGTCACCTGGATGAATGCGATGATCTGGAGCTCCCTGCGCCGCGGCAAGGTCGCCGGCGCGATCCATGGATTCGGCAAATTGCTGGCATCGCTGTAGGGCGCGCAAGCTCTGACGGCGTAGGCGTAGGATGGGTTGAGTGCAGCGAAACTCATCGCGATGCGCGGACCGTTCATGTCGGTCGATGACGCAAGACAAGGGCAATCTTCGACGTGATGGGTTTCGCCATAGCCCGCCCTAAGGGCGTTAACGCCCGTCTTCGCGGGCTATGGACGGGCGTAAACGCCCTAAAGGCTCAACCCATCCTACGAGCTACGGCGGCTAATAGACCGCCGGAACATACATATCTTTCGGAACGGGACCGCGGTGATATTCCGGGTTGTGGACGCGCGGCGGCAAGGCAATCTCGCGATGCGGGACGCCTTCATACGGAATCTGGTCGAGCAGGTGCGCGATGCAATTCAGTCGGGCACGCTTCTTGTCGACCGCCTCGACGATCCACCAGGGAGCCTCGGGAATGTGCGTTCGTTCCAACATGACTTCCTTGGCCTTGGTGTACTGCTCCCAGCGGCTCCTCGCCTCGACATCCATCGGGCTGAGCTTCCATTGCTTGAGCGGATCGTGAATCCGCATCAAGAAACGAAATTGCTGCTCCTCGTCGGTGATCGAGAACCAGTACTTCAGCAGGATGGTTCCTGAACGCACCAGCATGCGTTCGAATTCGGGCACGGAATGGAAGAATTCCTCGTACTCCTGCTCCGTGCAGAACCCCATCACCCGCTCGACGCCGGCGCGGTTGTACCAGCTGCGGTCGAACAGGACCATTTCTCCGCCGGCCGGAAGTTGCGCCACGTAGCGCTGGAAATACCATTGCGTGCGCTCGCGCTCGCTCGGGGCCGGCAGCGCCGCGACCCGGCATATGCGCGGGTTGAGGCGCTGGGTGATGCGCTTGATGACGCCGCCCTTTCCCGCCGAGTCGCGCCCCTCGAAGATGATCACGACCTTGCGCTTGTTGTGCATGACCCAGTCCTGGAGCTTGACCAATTCGCCCTGCAGGCGAAGCAGCTCCTTGAAGTAGATGTGACGGTCGAGCGTCTCCGCCGGGGGATGCTCGGCCAGTCCGGTCAGGAGCTTGGCCAGTCGATCGTCATCGATTTCGAGCTCGAGCTCTTCGTCGATGGTGTCGAGCATTTCGCCGTTGATGCGATGGAACCGGGCTGTCGTGTCGTCGGTCATGGCTGCCCTCGCCTTGAAGCTGGACCTGTTACGTTCGCCACATTGCGTTACGAGGATGTGACACCCTTGTTCGGCGACCGCCGCCGCAGCTGACCGGGACGCGGCCGCTCGTATCTGGGGGTCGTGGTCAATCCGAATATGGCTGCATCCCCGATCCGCGACAAGCCGGTCCCACCGGCACCGTCGTCACGGCGGCGCCACGCCGAGCTTCTCGGCAGATGCCAGCAGGCGGGACCACGTTCCGAGCGGCAGGGGAATGCCGTCGCGCGTGCGCTCGTCCAGGATGCTGTCGCCGCGCTCGCCTGGCAGGTAGATGCGCTCGACGCCGTCATCGCGCGGAAGCGCGCGGATCAGGCTTCCCAGGCGATCCGCTTCGGCGAGAATGCCTTCGCGATCGCCGAACACGGCGAGATCGACGGCAATGGCAACGCCGTTGAGAAACGGGGCGTCCAGCGCCCCACCTGCGGCGAGCGCTGGCGCGATGATCGGGTTGCTCACCGTGAGACTGCAGAGGCACTCGATCATGAAAGAGAGTCCCGACCCTTTCGGTCCGCCCAGAGGCAGCAGCGCCGCGACCTTCCTGGGGTCGGTCGTTTCGCGTCCCTCAGCGTCCATTCCCCAGCCGGGCGGAATGTCCCTCCCCGCGTCGCGTGCGCTCATGATCTTTCCCATGGCGACGGTCGACGTGGACATGTCGAGGAGTAGCGGCGGCCGGTTCTTGGCGGGGAAGGCGATCGCGAGCGGATTGGTCGACACGCCCGCGACCTTGGCGCCGTAATAGGCCATCATCGGGCCGGACGCCGACATGACGATGCCGGCCATCCCCGCGTTCGCCGCCTGCAGCGCGAAGTAGCCGACCGCGCCCGCATGGGTGATGTTGCGCGCGGCACACCAGCCGACGTGAACCTCGCGCGCCCGGGCGATCGCTTCCTCCATGGCCATCGCCATCGCGACCGCGCCGGGCGCGCGGTCGGCCTCCAACACCGCGATGGCACCGGCGCGCATTTCGACGCGCATGCGGGGCGTCGGGTTGATGGCCTTCGCCTTCAGCCGGTCGATGTAGCCCGGGATCCGCAAGACGCCGTGGGAATCCACGCCCCGCAGGTTCGCCCACACCAGCGACCTGGCCCATTGCTCGGCCATGGGCGGCGCAACGCCCAGCGCCGCGAACAGCGCAGCCGCGAAGCGCTCGAGATCGGGGCTTCGGATGACGTGAGCTTCGCGCTTCGATGGCATGCAGGTGTGCTCTCTTCCATGCGAGTGGGGGCGACTGGCTGTAGCGCGGTTGGAGCGCCGGCGAAATCGGCCAAACGCACAGCTCAGCCCGAGCTTGTGTTCTCGTTCGTTATCTGTTCTCGTCGTCACGCTGAGTCGGGAGAGCACCGAGAATGGGCAACGCCGTCCGACAGCACCGGAAGGGCGGGATCGTCGCTGCGCGATGGTTGTGGATCGCCCGCGAGGCGTGCTCGCTGGAGCAGAACCCTAATTCGTCCCGCCTACCCCGATGAGCTTGCCACACCTCGCGCATCTCAATCCCGAGCAACGCCGCGCCGTCGAATACGGCGGGCCGGATTTTGTCGCCGCCGGTCCGCTCCTGATCATTGCCGGCGCGGGCTCCGGCAAGACCAACACGCTGGCGCACCGCGTGGCGCACCTCCTCGTCAACGGCATCGACCCCCGACGCATCATGTTGCTGACGTTCTCGCGCCGCGCCGCGGCCGAGATGGCGCGGCGGGTCGAGCGCATCACGGCCAGGGTCATGCGGGGCGGTGCTGGACTCACGGACGCTCTCGCCTGGTCGGGAACCTTTCATGCGATCGGGGCGCGCCTCATCCGCGAATATGCGCCGCACATCGGGCTCGATCGCGCGTTCACGATTCACGACCGCGAGGATTCCGCCGATCTCCTCAATCTGATCCGGCACGATCTCGGCTTCTCGAAAATGCAGCGGCGCTTTCCCGCGAAGGGGACCTGCCTCGCGATCTATTCGCGTGCGGTGAACGCGGAAACGCCGCTCGCGGACGTGCTCGGCGCCGTGTTTCCCTGGTGCGCGACGTGGGAAGCGGAACTGCGCCGACTGTTCGCGGCCTATGTCGCGGCCAAGCAGCGCCAGCATGTGCTCGATTACGACGATCTCCTGCTGTATTGGGCGCAGATGATGGCGGAGCCGTCGATCGCCGCGGACGTCGCCGAGCGTTTCGATCACGTGCTGGTGGATGAATATCAGGACACCAATCGGCTGCAGGCGTCGATTCTCCTGGCGCTCAAGCCCAACGGCACCGGCCTGACCGTGGTGGGCGACGATGCGCAATCGATCTATTCGTTCCGGGCGGCGACGGTGCGCAACATCCTCGACTTTCCCGGCCACTTCAGCCCGCGCGCCGAGATCGTCACGCTCGACCGCAACTACCGATCGACGCAGCCGATCCTTGCTGCGGCGAACGCGGTGATCGAGCTCGCCGACGAGCGCTTTACCAAGACGCTCTGGTCGGACCGCGTTTCCGCCGAGCGGCCACGGCTGGTGAGCGTGCGCGACGAAGCCGATCAGGCGCGCTATGTCGCCGGCAAGGTCTTGGAGAGCCGCGAAACAGGCGTCGCGCTCAAGGCACAAGCGGTGCTGTTCCGGGCATCCCATCACAGCGCGCCGCTCGAAATCGAGCTCGCCCGTCGCAACATCCCGTTCGTCAAATACGGCGGCCTGAAGTTTCTCGAAGCCGCGCACATCAAGGATGTCCTGGCGTTCCTGCGCTGGGCGGAGAACCCGCGCGATCGCGTCTCGGGCTTTCGCGTCATCCAGCTGCTGCCCGGCGCCGGCCCGGCAACGGCGGAGCGGCTGCTCGATCGCGTCATGGCGGCGTCCGATCCGCTACCCGCCATCGCCGCGTTCGCCCCGCCTGCGGCGTGCGCCGCGCACTGGCCAGCCTTCGCCGAGGCGATCGGGCTGGTGCGCAGCCGGGCCGCCGGGTGGCCGGCCGAGCTCGACCTGGTCTGCCGCTGGTACGCACCGCATCTCGAGCGCATCCATGACGACGCGGTCCTTCGTCAGGCCGACCTTGTGCAGCTGGCCCAGATCGCATCCACCTATCCCACGCGCCAGCGCTTCCTCACCGAGCTCACGCTGGATCCGCCCGAAGCCACCAGCGGCGAGGCCGGGACGCCGCTCATCGACGAGGATTATCTCATTCTCTCGACGATCCACTCGGCCAAGGGGCAGGAATGGACGTGGGTGCTCGTGCTCAACGCGGTCGACGGCTGCATCCCCTCGGACCTCGGTACCGGCAGCGCGGCCGAGCTCGAAGAAGAGCGGCGCCTGCTCTATGTCGCCATGACCCGCGCCAAGGATCATCTGCACCTGATCATGCCGCAGCGCTTCTTCGCTCACCAGCAGAGGAGCAACGGCGATCGTCACATGTATGCGGCGCGCACGCGCTTCATCACCACGGCCATGCTCGATCGTTTCGAATGCGCGGCCTGGCCGGTTGCCGCGGCAACGGCATCGACCAGGAGGCCTGCCCGCGAGGGCGTCGATATCGCTGCGCGACTGCGCCGCATGTGGCGGTGACGCGGCAGATCGCGCTCTGGCTACCGGCGACGATGCGGTAGGACACCGCGCATCGCAATTGACGTTT
Source organism: uncultured Alphaproteobacteria bacterium (assembly GCA_963827585.1). Classification (GTDB taxonomy): domain Bacteria; phylum Pseudomonadota; class Alphaproteobacteria; order Rhizobiales; family Xanthobacteraceae; genus VAZQ01. The sequence goes on along the minus strand of CAWHCK010000049.1, from coordinate 165,359 downwards.
CCTAACGTCTCGACTTGCTATATGGAGCGTTATCTGCACGACATATATCCGGAGGATCGCCATGAACGTTCAGGATTCATCGCGATTTGAGGTCACGGCCGGTTTGCGCCGCGACGGTCTCGCTCCCGGCTACATGTCCGGCTTCGGCAACTCCTTCGAAACCGAGGCGCTCGCGGGCGCGCTCCCGGTCGGGCGCAATTCGCCCCAAAAGGTGAGGTTCGGCCTCTATGCCGAACAGCTCTCGGGGTCGCCGTTCACGGCACCGCAGGCGACCAATCAGCGCTCCTGGCTTTACCGCATCCGGCCGACCGTCAAGCACTCCGGCCGCTACCGCAAGATCGACAAGGGATTGGTCCGCACCGCTCCGATGGCGCGGGAGGAAAGCGACCTGCCGATCGGCCAGCTGCGTTGGGGACCGATCCCGATCCCTGACGAGACGCTGACCTTCGTCAGCGGACTGCGCACCATGACCACGGCGGGCGATGCCGAGACGCGGGCCGGGATGGCGGCGCATGTGCTGCTGGTGACCGCATCCATGCGCAACGAATATTTTTTCAATGCCGACGGCGAGCTCCTCATCGTCGCGCAGCACAACAAAATGCGTTTCCGCACCGAGTTCGGCGTGATCGAGATCGCGCCCGGCGAGATCTGCGTGATCCAGCGCGGCATGATCTTCAAGGTCGAGCTCGTCGACGGGCCGGCGCGTGCATATGTCTGCGAGAACTACGGCGGCGCCTTGACCTTGCCGTATCGTGGACCGATCGGCGCGAACTGCCTTGCCAATCCGCGCGATTTCCTCACTCCCGTGGCTGCCTATGAGGACAGGGAGGAAGCCTCGACGTTGCTGGTGAAATGGGGCGGCGAACTCTATGCCGCGCAGATCGATCAGTCGCCGCTCGACGTGGTCGCCTGGCACGGCAACTACGCGCCCTACAAATACGATCTGCGCCAGTTCTCCCCGGTGGGGGCGTTGCTGTTCGATCACCCCGATCCCTCGATCTTCACGGTCTTGACTGCTCCGTCCGAGACTCCGGGGACTGCCAATGTCGACTTCGTCATCTTTCCCGAGCGCTGGCAGGTGACGGAAAATACCTTCCGGCCGCCGTGGTATCACCGCAACCTGATGTCGGAGTTCATGGGTCTGATCTATGGCGTCTACGACGCCAAGCCTGAGGGCTTCGTCCCCGGCGGCATTTCGCTTCACAATTGTATGTTGCCGCACGGGCCCGATGAGCTTGCTTTCGAGCATGCAAGCAACAGCGAGCTCAAACCCGTGAAGCTCGCCGACACGATGGCGTTTATGTTCGAGACGCGCTTCCCGCAGCGCCTCACGGCATATGCGGCCGAGCTCGACGAGCGGCAGGACGACTACATCGATTGCTGGAAGGGCTTGCGCAGGCACTTCGATCCATCCAGCAAGCAGCCGTGACAGGAGCCGATTCCGTTCAGGCGCTTCTCCAGATACCTCCAAAAAAGACTGGAACATGATCGACGAAACCCATTCCCCGGGACGGCGCAGTTGGGTCGCGTCGGCCAACGGTCACCTCGACTTCCCGATCCAGAACCTGCCGCTGGGCGTATTCACGCCACCGGGCGGCGGCGCCCGCGGCGGCGTCGCGATCGGAGATGAAATCCTCGATCTCGCCGCGGCGCTCGAGTTCGGACTGTTCGAGGGCGTTGCCGCAGAAGCAGCGCAGGTCGCGTCCGGCGCGACGCTGAACCCGTTGTTCGCGCTCGGGCGCGACGGGCGCCTTGCGCTACGACGCCGGCTCGGCGAGATCCTCGACGCCGATGGCGCCGACCGCGCCCGGATCGAAGCCGAGCGTTCCCGCCTCCTTTACGGCAGCGGCGATTGCCGCCTCGAGCTCCCGGCCACGATCGGCGATTACACGGACTTCTTTGCCGGCATCCACCATGCCACCAATGCCGGCAAGCTGTTCCGCCCCGACAATCCGCTGCTGCCGAACTACAAATACGTACCGATCGGCTATCACGGTCGCGCCTCGTCCATCCGGGCATCGGGCGCCAACGTGCGCCGCCCGCACGGCCAGCGCAAACCCTCAACCGAAACCGTTCCGAGCTTCGGGCCCTCGCGCAATCTCGACTATGAGCTGGAGCTCGGCGTTTGGATCGGCCCGGGCAATGAGCTCGGCACGCCGATTGCAATGGCGGACGCGGCGAGCCACGTCGCCGGCTTCTGCCTGCTGAACGATTGGTCCGCGCGCGACATCCAGGCGTGGGAATATCAGCCGCTCGGCCCATTCCTCGGCAAGAGCTTTTGCACCACCATCTCGCCGTGGGTCGTCACACCCGAAGCCTTGGCGCCGTTCCGCACCGCGCAGGCGCCGCGGCCGGTGGGCGACCCCACTCCTCTTCCCTATCTCTTCGATGCGGCCGACCAGGCAACCGGGGCGCTGGCCATCGATCTCGAGGTGTTTTTGCTCACGGACGGCCTGCAGTCGAGAGGATTTCCCGAGTATCGACTGTCTTCCGGCAGCGCGCGCCACCTCTATTGGACCGTCGCCCAACTGGTCGCGCACCACGCCAGCGGCGGTTGCAACCTGCGGCCGGGCGACCTTCTCGGGACCGGCACGATCTCAGGGCCGGAGGACGACGGGCTCGGAAGCTTGCTGGAAATCTCCGCCGGCGGTCGCCGGCCGGTCGAACTCGCCTCCGGCGAGAGCCGCCGCTTCCTGGAGGATGGCGATAGCGTCATCATGCGGGCGCGCTGCCAGCGCGACGGCTTCGCCACCATCGGCTTCGGCGAATGCCGCGGGACGGTCGAGCCGGCGACCTGACGGCCCACAGCCCGTAGGATGGGTTGAGCGCCAGCGAAACCCATCAATCGAGGGCATCGGCCGAGAGATGATGGGTATCGCTTCGCTCAACCCATCCTACAAGCGAGCCTTCTGCGAAATACTTTGGGAGGAACGGGAACCGAGCCTTTCCCAATGACTTTCCAGTGAGTGAGCTTGGCTTGGAAGAATCCAGAATAGGCCAATCCACTTCCATGGAATCCATCCTCGCTAAGATCTTTGCCACTGCGCTGGCGCTCAGTCAGGTCGCGACCGCACCGCAGGCGGTGAAGACCCAGTTCGATCGCACGCAGGATCAGCAGCAGGTCGCGCAGCTCCTGCGCGCAGGCTGCGCCCATATGCGCAAGGCCTTCGACATCGAGGACATCAACCTCGAGGAACTCATCGCGACGGCGCTGGACGACCCGCAGGCCATCGGCGAGAGCAAGGCATTCCGCGGCATCAATTTTGTCGATCTGCAGACCGCCTATCGGCAGTTTTGCAAGAACGAGACCGTCGCTGTCCCGGCCGTCGATCTCGGCGCGGTGATCGATTTCTACAACAAGGCGGTCGCCGACCTGCCCGATCACACCAAGCTCAAGGGCCTGAAGCTTCCCGGCGCGAGCGTCGTGCTCGACGGCGCAGGCAAGCCGTTCGCGGAAGTGTTCGAGGAGAATCAGCGCCGGGTATGGGTTTCTCTCGCCGACATTCCGGAGCACGTGCAGAAAGCCTTCGTCGCGGCCGAGGACAAGCGCTTCTATCAGCACAAGGGGATCGACGAGCGCGGCTTGATCCGCGCCTTCATCGGCAACCTTGCCCAGTCCGGCCGCCCGCAGGGCGGCTCGACCGTCACCCAGCAGATCGCGAAGAACCTGTTGGTCGGCGACGATCTCACCTACGAGCGCAAGATCCGCGAGATGATCGTGGCGTCGCGGGTCGAGCGCGAGCTGAGCAAGGGGGAGATTCTCGAGCTCTATCTCAATTCCGTCTATCTCGGCCGCGGCTCCTGGGGCATCGAGATGGCGGCGCGAGCGTATTTCGGAAAATCCGTCGATGCGCTCGAGCTCGCGGAGGGCGCACTGCTCGCCGGGCTCACGAAAGGTCCCAACCATTTCAATCCCGACCGGCATCCCGGGCGGGCGCAGGAACGGCTCGCCTATGTTCTCAGCCGCATGCAGGAGGACGGAGCGGCCGCGTCGAGCTGCCCAGCCGGGGACTGCCTGCGCTGCCGACGATGGTGGCCTATGAGCGGCCACGGCGCGACATCGGCTTCCACTTCGTCGATCAGGTCGCCCGCGAAGCCAAGTCGGTGGCCGGCATCGAAGCGATCACCGCCCACTCCTACACCGTGCGCTCGACCATAAACCCGCAATTGCAGCGGGCGGCGGAAGCGGCCTTGCAGGAAGGATTGTGGCGCTACGAGCGCAACGCCGGGCGCCTCCAGTTCCGTGGCGCGGAAGCCAACTTGTCGCAGGCGATCAAGCGCGTCGAAGCGGACACGAAAAGCGGCGACAAGCGGCCGGCCTGGCAGCGGGCGCTCGCGAGCGCGCGGCTGCCGCTCTACGACGTGCACTGGACGCCGGCGCTGGTGGTGGAGAAACCGAGCGGCAAGAAGGGCGAGGCCTGGCGTGTCGGCCTCGCCGACGGGCGCGTTCTTCCGCTCGCGATCGACAACGCCGCCGCCCAGCGCAAGCTCGTGCTCAACGACGTGGTGCTCATCCGCGTGGCCGAGGGCAAGGGCAAGACCGCGGCGCGGGCGGAGCTGCGCGTGCGGCCTATCGTGCAGGGGACCGTGGTCGTGCTGGAGAACAAGACCGGCCGCGTGCTCGCCATGACCGGCGGCTTCTCCTATCCGCTGAGCCAGCTCAACCGCGCGACCCAGGCGGTGCGCCAGCCGGGCTCCGCCATCAAGCCGCTGAGCTATCTGGCGGCGCTCGGCAAGGGGCTGCAGCCCAATACGCTGGTGCTGGACGAGCCGATCACGCTGCCGCCCATCGGCGGCGGCCGCGCCCGCCAGCAGGATTACTGGACGCCGAGCAACTACGACGGCGGCTCGGGCGGTACGCTGACCTTGCGCCGCGCGCTCGAGAATTCGCGCAATCTCGCCACCGCCCGTTTGCTCGACGGTGGCATCGAAAACAAGCCGGAAGCCAGTCTCAATCGTCTGTGCGAGCTTGCGGTCGAAGCGCAGATCTACCGCGAATGCATGCGCTACTATCCGTTCGTGCTCGGCGCCCAGCCGGTGCGGCCGATCGATCTGGCGGCATTCTACGCGGCGATCGCGAATGAAGGCCCGCGCCCCGTACCCCACGTCGTGGACGCCATCGAACGCGATGGAGAGACCATCTACCGTCATGAGCAGACATCGCCGGTGACCATCACGTCGGTCGATCGCGCCGCCTTCTACCAGCTCAAGACCATGCTGCAGGGCGTGCTGGCGCGCGGCACCGCGCGCGCGATCGCCGGTCTTTCCCCCTATGTGGCGGGCAAGACCGGCACCTCCGACGACGAGAACGACGCCTGGTTCGTCGGCTTCACCAACGACGTCACGGTCGCGGTCTGGATCGGCTACGACAATGCCGACGGCAAGCGCCGCACGCTCGGCGGCGGCTCGACCGGAGGCGGCGTCGCGGTGCCGATCTTCGAGCCGGTGATGCAGGCGGTGTGGGCCAATGTCGCGCCCAAAGCCGCGCTCGCCCCGCCCTCGCCCGAGGCCAAGCGCCAGCTCGCATGCAAATCGATCGACCTGGAGTCCGGCGACACGCAAGCCGGCCGCGGAAAAGCAGTCACCGAATGCTTCCGGGTCGATGCCAAAGGCAAAGTCATAGATACCCAGTATCGGTTGGTGTCGCGCGAGAGCGCCTACGCGCAGCGCGATGGAGAAGACAAGCCATCCCGCAGCAGGGCCAGCGTGCACCCCGTCGAGGACGGGTGGTCACGCGATCCCTGGCGAAGCCAATGGGGTTGGCGCTGGGACCATGGGCAGCGCTGGGATCAGCGCGAGTGGCGACGCGCGGATCCAAACTATTTCTGGGGCAGCCGGCGTTACGACTGAACGTGCACCAGCTGGGCGGCCGGTTCGATGCGCTGCACAATGGAATTTTCCGCGTCGCGTCTCGGCGGTGAGATGTCGCATTGGCGTCATCAAACGGAAACACACCGCTCCTAGAACCTTTGCGGGGGCTGCGTTTATTGCCCCGGCGTTGCGCTTCAAAGCCTTCAGGAGACTTTGTTCGTCAGCACACTCCACGAGGCTTGGCCGGTCGGGAGACATTGTCCCGGTTGATTACTCCCGGCCGGCCGCATCGATTCCGGCTGGAGTGCGGGAGCGCCGCGCCGACAGGGTCAGTGGACCGCTCCCATGATTTTGTCGACTGCTCGAACCGACTCAGAAAGGATTGGAACGATCACGCCGCCTCGGCGTTGGCCTGGGCGAATTGGAGGCGACACCGTGTTGTTCTTGGAACGTCTGTTGCTGCATTACGGCATATACCGGCGGTATCCCCTCAGGCCCTGGCCCGCCTTCAAGAACGCTTGGCGCATCGCGTTCCGATAGGCGCAACCCTCCCGAGCACAAGCAGCGCTGCGAGGGGCGCCTCGCGCGCATTCATCCTGCCCTTGTCTCTCCGCCCGCCGACGCCCATCCTGGCCTGAGTTTGCCGGCGGCCCCCACGCAGGTCGGCGGCGCGCCGATCATGGGAAGCAACATGCCATCCGACATCGATCCTCAATCGGGATTTCGCCTGCCGCTGCCCAAACGCGAGGATTTGGACGAGGCCGGCAAGCAGCACTATGACCGCGCGGCCACGCCGGGCACCTCGCTCGCCGGCCTGCAAGGGCCCAGCGGGATCCAGCTCTACAGCCCGAAAACCGCCGAGCACATGCGGGCGCTCAATCGATATTTGCGCTTCGAGGCCGGCTTCACCCCGCGCGTGCGCGAGATCGCCATTCTCACCACGGCGCGCGAGATGGACAGCCAGTTCGAATGGGTCGCGCACGAGCCGGAGGCGCTGAAGGAAGGTGTCGGTCCGGACGTGATCGATGTGATCAAGTACCGTAAGCCTACCGCCGGCCTCGACGAAACGGATGCGACCGTGATCGAGTTCGGTCGCCAGAATCTTCCGTGACCACAAGGTGACGCCCGGCCTGTTCGCCAAGGCGACGGCGCTGTTCGGGCCGAACAGGCTGGTCGAGCTGGTAATGCTGATGGGCAACTACGCCGGCACGGCGGCGCTGCTCATTGCCGTCGACATGCAGTTGCACGCGGGGCAAAAGCCGCTATTGCCCATCCCGTAGGGCACACGCGGGATGCGATTTCAAACTCAGACAAGTCGTGGGGCCCGCAAGCGAACGCGCGAGCCCCACGCAATCTCGATCGCCTGTCACTTCAGTGCGAACACCCAGATCGTGCCGCCCTGCGGTACGTCCGGATACTTGCCGGGGAAGATCAGGTTCATGCGGGCCTGCATTTTCGCGGGGTCAACGCCCCAGCCCGACTGGACCGCGATATATTGCTTGCCGTCGACCTGGAACGATACCGGGACCGCCGCTATCCCCGATGCGGTCGGAAACTCCCACACGATCTTGCCGGTCTTGGCATCGAACGCGCGGAACATGCGGTCATTGGTGCCGCCCGCGAACAAGAGCCCGCCGCCGGTGGCGAGCACGGGACCCCAGTTGAACGACGGCAAGTTGGTCGTCCACACCTTCTTTCCGGTGTCCATATCCCACGCCTGCAATTCGCCGATGTGGTCGGCTCCGGCAACCATCTTCATGACGTTCTTCGCCACCCCCATGAAGCGCTCGCCTTGCACGTATCGGGGGACCTCGCCGGTGAGCTCGGTGCAGAGGTTCTCGTTGGCGGGAATGTAGAGCAGACGCGTCTGCGGGCTGTACGCGGCCGGCGGCCAATCCTTGCCGCCCCACAGGCTCGGACAGAACTCGGCGGTCTTGTTGGTGCCGGGTTTGCGCGCCTCGTCGATCTCCGGCCGGCCGGTCTTGGGATCGAGGCTCTTGAAGACGTTCTGGCGCACGTAGGGTTGGCCGGCGACGAAGTTGATCTTGTCCTGGGTGCGCTCGAGCTGCCACAGGTAGCCGTTGCGGGCGACGTTGACGAGGCCTTTGACGTCTCTGTCCGTTGTGCCGGAAGTCGAGAACGAGCGGCGGCGAGACTTCGTCCCAATCCCAGGAGTCATTGGGATGATATTGGAAATGCCCTTTGATCTGACCGCTGGCGGCATCGAAGGCGACCACCGATGTGGTGTAGAGATTGTCGCCGGGACGCTGATCGCCGAACCACGGGCCGCCGTTGCCGGTACCCCAGAATGTCAGGTTGGTTTCCGGATCGTAGTTGCCGGTCATCCAGATCGTGGCGCCGCCGCGCTTGTAATGATCGCCGCCCGCCGGCCAGGTTTCGCTTCCGGGCTCGCCCGGGGCCGGGACGGTGTAGGTCTTCCACAGCTCCTTGCCGGTTTCCGCATCGAACGCGGCGAGGAAGCCGCGCACGCCCAATTCCCCGCCTGACGCTCCGAGCAGCACCTTGCCGTCGGCGATGAGCGGCGCGAGCGACATGTAGTAGCCCTTCTTGTAGTCGTCGACTTTCGCGGTCCACACCTCTTTGCCGGTCTTGGCGTCGAGCGCGACCAGGACGGCCTCCGCCGCCGCGAAGTAGACTTTGTCGCCGTAAAGACCGACGCCGCGGTTGGTCGGATGCAGCGGTGTCATGTCTTCGGGGAAGGGACGCTTGTAACGCCACAGGAGATTGCCGGTCTTGGCTTCGATGGCGAGCAACTGGTTGCCCGGCGTCGCCACGAACATCACCCCGTTGTTGACGATCGGCGGCGCCTGATGACCCTCCACCTGTCCGGTAGCGAAGCTCCACACCGGCTGCAGCCGGCTCACATTGTCGCGGTTGATTTCCTCGAGCGGGCTGTAACCCCAGCCGTCATAGGTGCGGCGGAACATCAGCCAGTTGCCGTCCTCCGGTTTTTTCAGCCGCTCGGCGGTGACGGGCGCATACTTCTGCAGGATCTCCGGCATCGGCCCCGGCACCGGCGTTGCCGAAGCCGGCGCGATGGTCTGCTGCGCGGACGCACCGGGCATGCCGGCCGCCGCGAGAACGGCGGCCGCGCACACGCTTCGCATGAGAACCTTGGCATTGGTCATGGCGTCTCCTCCTTGTGTTTCCCAAGCGAGTGTCGGGCTTGTCTGTTGGTTGCCTTCAGATCGTCTCCTCCAGATCGGCGTTGTCTGCCGCGCCGAACGGCGGCCTCAGGTCGGAACGATGCCGACGCGGCTGGTGAACGGCTTGGCCACCATCAGCTTGCCGTCCGCGATCTTGAGTGGAAGCGCCGGCAAGGCGCGGGTGGCCGGGCCGTCGATGACGGCCGCGCCCGCGCGCGGATTGTAGTGCGAGTAGTGACACGAGCACTCCAGCGTCTGTTGATCCGGCACCCAGCCGTTCACCTCGCAGCCCGCGTGCGGGCAAATCGCGGAATAGGCGACCACTCCGTCGGCAGCCCGTTCGACGGTCGCTCCAAGCAGCGTCGCCGGATCCAGGCGCACCAGCAGAATCTTGTTGAGGCGGGAGTCGTTGCGGATGGTGGCGGTAGCGGGATCCATCGGCCATGCAAGCACCGGGGGGCCGCCGATCGGGACGTCCTTAGGCGCAAGCGCGGCCAGCTGCTCGCTCGCAACCGAGACCAGGACATCCCCCTCCTTGGGCCGCTCGCTCGACGGCTGCGCCAAAGCGGGAACTCCATCGGCCGCGAGCTCAAACCCAAGGGCCGATAGGGCCGTGAGAAAGGCGCGCCGCGTCGACGGATCGACGCAGTTGCATGAGCGATCAGCCTCCATCTCGCCTTTGCTCATCGCCTACTCCACCGGCGACTCGAAGGGCGGCCCGTTTGGACGACGCGCCGGCGCGGCCCGCGGCCGGAATCCTGATGCTGCCGCTAGAGGTTGGACCGTTCCGATAGTCAAGCCCGGCGCTCATCAAACTGCAAGCGGGTTACGGATCGCGAGAGCAAGGTCAGCCATGCAGACCGATCGTCCGGGCATCGGAAAAATGTCGCTTCCCGGCATGTCGTTGATTTGCAGCGGCGGCTGACCGACAATCGTCCGGCCACGCTCGAACAAGAAAGCTGGCCCTGGGAGGAGACGCCATGAGGCAGGTACCGAACTTGCTGCGCGCCTGCGCGATTGTGCTCATCGCGGTGTCGGCGGTACCGCAAGACGCCCGGGCCCAGGCTTATCCCTCGCAGGATGTGCAGTTCATCTGCGGGTTCGCTGCCGGCAGCGGCGCCGACATCATCGTGCGGTACTTCGCCGACAAGATGCGTCCGCTCATGAACCGCACCATCGTCGTCCAGAACAAGCCGGGCGCGCTCGGCAACATCGCGACCGAATTCGTCGCGCGCTCCAAGCCCGACGGGCACACCATCTACGTCACCGGAGCGAACTCGGTTGCCGCCAGCATGCACATATTCAAGAAACCGCCGGTGGACGTCGGCACCGCGCTTCAGATCGTCGCAACCATCAACAAGGCGACGATGATGGTGGTCGTGCGTGCCGATGCGCCGTGGAAGAGCGTGCCCGAGCTCACCGCGGCGATGAAGGAGAAGGGCGACAAGGCGAGTTACGCATTCGCAAACCCCACCTCGAAGGTGCTCGGCGCGATGTACAAGGAGAGGGCGGGCCTGCAGGCCGTCGAGGTGGCGTACCGCACCGGCGCGGACTACCTCAACGAGCTGTATGCCGGGAAAATCGACTTCGCCGTCGCCGACAACATCCAGGCGATGGCGCAGACGAACGCAGGCCGCATGCGCATTCTCGCCGTCGGCGCCGGCACCCGGATGCAGTCGGCGTCGGACATCCCGACGTTGACCGAATTCGGCTACCCGATGGACATCCGCAGCTGGTGGGCGGCGCTGGTGCCGGCCGGCACGCCAAGGCCGATCGTCGATCAGCTCAACGTCTGGTTCAGCCAGGTGGTCAAAAGCGAGGAGACCAGGACGTTCCTCAACGGCATCGCCAGCGATCCCTGGGTGAGCAAGCCGGAGGAAGGGCAGGCCTATTTCCTCCAGCAGATCAAGGATTGGGCCGACTACGTGCGGGTGGCCAAGATCGAGCCCCAGGGCTGAGAACCCGCGCCCTTCACGCCTTCACGCCAGAACCCTACGCACCGTATCCGGGCTGGGAAACAGCGGGGCTGAGGCCGGAGCTGAACGAGAATTCATTTTAGTTTGTCGCAACTTATTCTTCGCGGCGAAAGGATTTTGTCGGTTGCGATCGAACGCGTCCGCCTTCCGGGCCGACCAATGATTGCCCGGCTCGTGGTGGTGAGCGCGGGCAGCAAGCACCAAGAGCACAATTGGTGCACGACACCAGGACACGACCATGACGACTGCCACGACCAAGCGACTGGCGCGCGCTGCGCTGCTCGCCACCCTCTCCCTCCCCGCCGCGGCGCTGCTGCCGGCAGCCGAGGCGCTCTCCATCACCAAGGCCTACGCCGCCCCGTCGACGGCCCGGACGATTGCCGAATTCAAGGCCGTGCTCGCCGACTACGGCACCTTCGGCACGCACGCCAAGTATGGTGAGATCTGGGTACCCACCGTGACCCCGCAGGGCTGGCACCCCTATCCGGCCTGCCAGTGGGTCTACACAAAGAACGGTTGGTACTTCAACGACGAGACCCCGTGGGGCTCGATCGTCCACCACTACGGCCGCTGGTCGCACGACGAGAAGATCGGCTGGTTCTGGGTTCCCGACGAAAACTGGAGCCCCGGCTGGGTGGCCTGGCGCAAGAGCGATCAATGGATCGGCTGGGCGCCGATGCCGCCCCAGCAGGACGCGCAGCTCGTCTCGTCCGCGGAATTCAACAACGACAAGTTCTGGGTGTTCATGGACGCCAAGAAGTTCTTCAACGGCGAATGCGGCGGCACCGTGCAGAACGTGCAGAACGTGCAGACCGCGCCGGCGTCGCAGGTGATCCACCTGACGAAATACGTGACCATCTTCGATCTGCCGCCGGGATTGCTGGTCGACGTCGTCTTCGTGCCGTACTGGTCGTTCTGGGTCATCAGCCAGCTCGTGGTGATCATCGCTGATCCGCTCTTCTGTCCGCCGGTCATCCTGCCGTGGAAGCACACCGAGAAGCCCCCGGAGAAGCCCCCGGGAAAGCCCCCGGAGAAGCTCGCCGATACGCCACCGCCGACCGGCACCGACAAGCCGCCCAAGCCCGGCGTCGTCACCGATCCGCCGTCGCGAGGCAAGCCGGAGATCACCATCGACCTGCCGCCGCGCTTGACGCCCGGCGGGACCATCAACTGGCCGCCGCGCGAGAAGCCGATAGTGATCATCGAGCCGGGACGTCCGGGAATAGTCGGCAACCCCGACAAGCCGCCGAAAGATGACGGCTCCAAAGGTGACGGCTCCAAGGGTGGCGGCTCCAACGGTCGCGGCCCGACCGGCCCGACCGGTCCGCTCGGCTCGATCGGCCCCACCGGCCCAGTCGGTCCGACCGGCCCCATCGGCTCGATCGGCTCCGGCAGGAAGCCGATCGTCGATCGCTTTCCGACCAAGCCAACGGTCAATCTCGGCACTGTCACGCACAAGCCGACGCTCAATCTCGGCAACTCCGTGCCAAAGCCGACGCTTAATCTCGGCAATGTCACGAAGAAGCCGACGAGCAATCTCAGTCATGTCGCGCAGAAGCCGACGAGCAGTCTCGGCAATTTCACCGGACAGCGGCCGATCGTGACCCGCGTGACCCCGAGTTTTGTGACCAACAGCAAGCCGGGAACCAATACCCTGCGCTGAGCCGCGGCTCACGCACGACAACCGCCGGCAGGCGCGATCCAGCGATCGCGCCTGTCGTATATTTGCTTGAGAACGGCTCACCTCTTGATTGACCCCGAAAGCGAGGCGGTGGACTGCGACAAGCGTGGTCGCGCAGACCAAGGAGCTGGGCGATGTCCTGGGGGCGCTGGGGCAGTCGATCTATGCCGTGTATTCATGAATTGAGACCGAGTGGTTACGGCTCGTGCCTTAGTTTGAGTAGCCAAAGCGAGACTCGCACAACCTCAAGTCATCCCATAACATGGTGGTGCTGAAGGCCTGCTAAAGGGGCCTGATCGACCAGCCCGCTACAGATGAAAGACGTCCCGGATCAATCCGGCCTCTGGTCGATGAAAATGGGGAGGTGACCATGACGCCCGTCGCGGCCAATGTTCAGAGCATGAAGCCCGGCATCAGCCCGGAAGAATGGAAAATCAGAGTTCATCTCGCTGCTGCGTTTCGGCTGGCGGCGATGCAAGAATGGGACGAGCTGCTGTTCGCTCACCTGTCTGCCCGCGTTCCCGGCGAAGTAAATCATTATCTCATGCACCCGGCGCACTTGTTGTTCGAGGAGGTCACCGCCTCGAACCTCCACAAGCTCGACGAGAACTGCAATCACGTCGTGCCGAGCGACGAAATACCGCACAAATTCGCATTCCCTTTCCACAAGGGGATCTACGACTCGTTTCCGGCGGCCCAGTGCGTCATGCATCTGCATACCAAGGCAGTGACCGCCGTTGCCATGCAGGATCAGGGCCTGATACCGGGCAATCAATACGCGTTGTGGCTCGGCCCGATCGGCTATCACAACTACGAAGGCCTGGTTTCGACGCCGGAGGAAGGCGAGCGTCTGGCGAGGAATTTTGGTGAGAGTCAAGTCGTGCTGCAGAAGGGACACGGCTTCGTGCTGTGGGGGCACTCGGTGGCAGAAGCCTACATGCTCGCATTCCTCGTGATCCGGGCCTGCGAGGTGCAGATCGCGTCGGGGGCCGGCGGCATCAAGCCCTACGTGCCGCCGCAATCGGTACTCGATATCACCGTCCAGCAAGCCAAGATCATTACTCTCGGCGAAGCGCCGTTCAATCAAGTGACGTGGCAGACACTGCTACGCAAGCTTGATCGCGATGCACCATCCTACAAGACCTGATGGTCGACCCGCACTTGTGCGCGCCGCGTTCGCATGAGCGGCGCGCCCGCCGATACATTTCGCCCGCAAAATTCCGCAATGCCCGCAAACTGGGATCAAGATGAACGTCATCGACGCCCAACAGTCCGTCTCCGCGCTTCCAACGTACCATCGCTCGATCGATTGGGACGCGCTTTACAGGCGCTATCCGGTACCCGATGTGTTCGCGAACACGCGCTGGAAGTGGTCGGCCGACCAGACCCGCGAATTCCAGAACGAGCAGTTTCTCGACCTGATGAAGACCGGCTGGCAGAATGGGTTCTACCAGCGCCGCTGGAAGGCCGCCGGCATCGAGCCGGGCGACATTCGGAGCATCGACGACATTACCAAGCTGCCAACGTTCGATTCTGATGACATCAAGAAGGACCAGCAGGAGAACCCGCCGTTCGGCCTCATCAACGGTCCCGTGCGCGAGCGTCTGAAATCCATGCCGACCAAGGTCCAGACCAGCGGCGGCACCACCGGCAAGCCGCGGCCGACCATGTACGGTCCGATCGAGTGGGAGATGAACGGCCTGACCATGGCCCGCGTGCTCTATATCTGCGGCCTGCGGCCGGGAGACGTCATCCAGATTCCCCACACCTGCTCGCTCGGCAACGCCGGCTGGTGCTGCTACAAGGCCGGGCATGACTATCTCGGCGCGCTGCCGTTGACGACCGGCACCGGCGTGGTGACGAGCTCGCGGCGGCAGATCGAGATCGCTCAGGAATGGGGCACCAACGTCTGGTACGTGCGGCCGGAATATTCGACGCAGCTCGCCAAGGTGGCGCGCGACGAATTGAAGTTCGACCTGCGCGAGCTCAAGACCAAGTTCCTCGGCTGTGGCCTCGGGCCCGACACGGACGGCGCATTCGCCAAGCAGATCGAGGATTTGTGGGGCTGTCCGGTCTACGACATGTACGGCACGCACGAGATGGGCATGGGCTCGTTCGAATGCCAGGCCAAGGACGGCATGCACTTCATGGAGGACTGCACCTTCTTCGAGATCGTCGACACGGAAACGGAGGCTCCGGTTCCGAATGGCACGATCGGCAACATGGTGTGCACCATTCTGCATCGCCGCGTAATGCCCATGATCCGCTTCAATCTGCGCGATCTGACCAAGATCGTCGCGACTGACCGTTGTTCATGCGGCAGTTGCTTCCGCCGCATGCAGAAGATGCTGGGGCGGAGCGACACCATGGTGCGCATCCGCGGCGTCAGCATCTGGCCACAGGCTTGCCTGCCGGCGATCAAAAGCGATCCCCGCACCACCGGCGAGTGGTTGTGCATCGCCGAGCGCCACGATCGCGACGGCGTGGTGCGCGACGAAATGACATTGCAGGTAGAAGTTCGTGATGATGCCGGCGGCTGGGACGGGCTCAAGGAACACATCGAGAAACGGCTGCACTCCGATCTCGGCCTCAAGCTCGCGGTCGATCTCGTGCCGGAAGACGCGCTGATCGAATATTCCAACCGCGGCCGCGAGGGCAAGCCCAAGCGCATCATCGATCGGCGCTACGAGAAAAAATAGCCTTCGCCTGCTCTTGAAGCGCCGGGCGAGCAACCAACATCCGGACAATAGCATCAACATGCGCTATTTCGACTGCCATTCCCATTTCTCGACGCGCGCGGGCCTGCATCACCGCACCATCGAGGAGTATGAGAACGCGCAACGCATCTTCAAGCGCAAACGCGAGTTCGAGACTGAAGAGCAGATGGCTGAGACGTTTCGTTCGCGCAACGTCCGCACCATCCTCGACATCTACCGCACGTGGCGCATGACGGACGAGGACGAGATCCGCTCATCCAACGACTACGCCGCCTCCTTCGCGAGGAAAAATCCCGACATCGTCTACGGCAACTGGCTCGCCATTAATCCGACCATGAAGGACTTCTGGATCGGCGAGTTCAAACGGCTTGCCGGCGGCGGTGCGGGCTTCTTCGGCTTCTGCCAGAGCCAAAACAGTCTGGGCTATCCTCCCAGCGATCCGGTCTGGGACCCGTTTTACAAGCTCTCGATCGAGACAAACGTTCCGGTCCTGCTGATGACCGGCCTGACCGGCATCGGTCAGGGCATGCCCGGTGGCATGGGCGTCGTGATCGAGGACGGCCATCCGCGTCATGTCGATCGAGTCGCGGCGCGCTATCCGGAGCTGAAAATCCTTGCCGGCCGTCCGGCCTGGCCGTGGCAGGACGACATGATCGCGGTTCTGCTGCACAAGGGAAACATCAGATACGAGCTGCACGGCTGGTCGCCGAAATATTTCACGCCCGCGTTGAAGAAGGAGATCGGCGGCCGCCTGCAGGACCGCATCATGTTCGGCTGGGACTGGCCGACCCTGACGCTGGACCGCCTGACCAAGGACTGGCGCGAGCTCGGCTATCCGGAGGACGTCTACGAGAAGATCTTCCACCGCAACGCCGAGTCCTTCTTTCCCGGCGCGGCGCCGACGTAGACCGGCCTGACGCAAATGGAGAGCTTGATGGCGACGAACGCCCTCCAACTCGTGCAGAGACTGAGAGGCGCCGCCGGCAGCGAGCGCATCTCGGCCAAGCATTTCACCGCGCTGCTCAGCGACACGTTCCGCCACGCCGGCCTGTCCGCTGCGGATGCCGATATCGCCGCGGAGGTCGCGGCCCATGGCACGCTGCACGGCTCGGACGCGCACGGCGCGGTGCAGATGCCGCTTTATATCACCGGGTTGCTCGACGGCACGATCAAGAGCTCGCCCGACATCAAGACCACCAACAATCTGCCGTGCTGCCTTGTTATGGATGCCGACAATGCGCTCGGCCTCGTGGTCAGCCTGCACGCGATCGACGCCGCGATCGATCTCGCCAAGAAATACGGTCTAGGCGCCGTCGCCATGCGCAACAGCAGCCACTTTGGCGGCGCCGGCTACTACTCGGACCGCGCCGCGCAGCAGGGGCTGATCGGCTTCGCCTTCACCAATGCGTCGCCCGCCATCGCGCCGACCGGCTCGAAAGAGGCGCTGCTCGGCACCAATCCGATCGGCGCTGCGTTCCCGCTGCCCGATGCCGATCCCATCGTAGTCGACATGGCGACCAGCGTGGTTGCACGCTCGCGTATCCGCTACATGCTGGCGCTCGGGCAAAAGACGCTGCCTGACGGCTGGGCGCTCGACCCGGATGGAAAGCCCACCAACGATCCCGCCGTGGCGGTGAAAGGCTCGGTGCTGCCGATCGGCGGGCCGAAGGGCTATGCGCTGTCGCTCATTGTCGAATTGCTGTGCAGCGCGCTGTCCGACTGCGAGCCCGGCTTCCAGGTCACCTACGAGAACGTGGTCAAGCGGCCGAGTACGATCAGCCAGTTCTTCTTCGCGATGAATCCGGAAGGCTTCGTCGGCCTCGATCGTTACCGCAAGCGGGCAGCGCATATTGCGGACAAGGTCAAGAATGCAAAGCCGATCGAAGGCGCATCGCCGCCGCGGTTGCCGGGCGCACGCAGCGCCGAGATCGACCGCAGGAACCGGGCCGACGGCCTCGTCATGTTCGACAATCTGCGGCACGCGCTGAAGCTGGTCGCAGATCTGATCGAGAAACGCAGCGCCTAGAGCATGATCCGGAAAAAGCCTGCCCCGGACTTGATCCGGGGTGGGTACCGGTTTTCCGAAAAGATCATGCTCAAACAAAAAGCTAGAGCGATTGGGGGATTGCCGTGAAAGCCTACGAAGTTCGAGAACCCACCGGCCTCGACGGCATCGTGCTCAATGTCGATCGTCGCCAGCCGGAGCCGTTGCACGACCAAATCCTCGTCCGCGTGCGCGCAGCCGCGCTCAACTACCGCGACCAGGGCGTCATCAAGGGCATCTACGGCTATACGAAATTTCCGGTGATTCCGATGTGCGACGGCGCCGGCGAAGTTGTGGCAGTGGGTCCGGGCGTAACGCAATTCAAAGTCGGCGACCGCGTCGCCAGCACGTTCTTCCAGACCTGGACCGGTGGACGGATTCCGCCCGACGCGTCGAAGAATTCGCTCGGCGGCCAACTCGACGGCGTGCTGGCGGAGTACATCGTGTTGTCGCAGAACGGGGCGATCCGCATTCCCGATCACCTGAGCTTCGAGGAAGCGGCGACGCTGCCCTGTGCGGCGCTGACGGCGTGGAACGCGCTGATCGAGACTGGCGGCATCAAGTCCGGCGAAACCGTCGCGATCCTCGGCACCGGCGGCGTGTCGTGCTTTGGCATAGCCTTTGCCAAGATGCACGGGGCCTGCGTTTTCCTCACATCGAGCAGCGACGCCAAGCTCGAGCGCGGCAAGGGGCTCGGTGCCGACTCGCTGGTCAATTACAAGTCGGTGCCGGACTGGGACAAGGAGATCCTCAAGCGTACCGACGGCGTCGGCGTCGACCATGTCGTCGAGGTCGGCGGCGCCAACACGCTCGAGAAATCGATGAACGCGGTGCGACCGGGCGGATCGATCTACATCATCGGCTCGCTCGCCGGGGCCGGCAATATCAACCCACGCATCATCAACCGCAAGGAACTGCATCTTCACGGCGTTCACGTCGGTTCGCGCGAGATGTTCGCCGCGATGAACCGTGCCGTCAGCCTTGCCAGGCTGCGACCGCCGATCGACCGCGTATTTTCGTTTGCGGAGGCGAAGCATGCCTATGCCTACCACGCGACCGGCGGACATTTTGGGAAGATCGTGATCAAAGTGGAGTAGAGAGCCACGGCTGATAAGGCGTCGAGCGCTTTTCGTCGAGCTCGCGGTGCGAGGCGCGCTGCCAGCCGCGCCGGTCCTGCTCGGATGCGGCGCTCATGTCACAGCAGGTATTTCAGGGCCCACAGCGATATAGCCGGGATATAGGTCACCATCAGCAACGCAATGACGGCGAGCACGACGAACGGGATGAGTCCCATATAGAGCGTCGCGGACGGTGTCTTGAACAACGCCTGGCAGACGAAGATGTTGAGCCCGAATGGAGGATGGAAAGTGCCGATAGTCAGGTTCATCACTACGATAACGCCGAAATGGACCGGATTGACGCCGATCGCCGCGGCGATCGGCGCCAGCAGCGGCGTCAGCATGATGAGCGCCGAAGCCGGATCGAGGAAGCAGCCGACGAACAGCAAGAAGACATTGATGGTCAGCAGCACCATCCAGGGCTCAGCATGCATGCCGGTGATGAAGGCTGCGGCCTGCTGAGCGATACCGCTGATAGTTAGCAGCCAGGCATAGAGGCCCGCGACCGAGATGATGATGAAGATGAGCCCCGTCAGGTACATCGCGCGCGCGGCGGTTTCGAACAGCTCATTGAGCGTGACCTCGCGATAGACGAAATAGCTGATGATGATCGCGTAGATGCAGGCGACGCCGGCCGCCTCGGTCGGCGAGAACACGCCCGAATAGATGCCGCCGAAGATGATACCGATCGCGCCGAGCGCCCAGACGCCGTTGCGGGTCGCCAGGAGGAGTTCCCATGCCGAGAAGCGTCCCGACTCCGGAATTCCGGCCCTCACGGAATGAAAATAGATGTAGATCGCGAACAGCCCTGCCAGCAGAAGCCCCGGACCGATCCCGGCGGCGAACAGGGCGATGATCGAGGTATCGGAGGCGATGCCGTAGATGATCATCGCGATCGACGGCGGGATGAGATTGTCGAGCGCGCCGCCGGCGGTGATCAGCGCCGATGCAAACCGCTCGCTGTAGCCGGCCTCGCGCATGCGCGGATAGGTGAGCGTGCCGATCGCGGCTGTTGCGGCCGTGGTCACGCCGGAAATCGCGCCGAACAGCGCCGCGAATCCGAGCGAAGTCAGCGGAATGCTGCCGCGGAACCCTCCGATAATCGCGGCCACCCAACGCAACAGGCGCGTCGAGATGCCGCCACGCGACATCAGATCGCCGGCGAAGATGAAGAACGGCACCGCGAGCAGGGCGTACTTGTTGAGGCTGTTGAAGATGATCTGATGGATCGCGGTCAGCGGAACAGGAAAGAAGAAGATCATCACGACGAACGAAGTCGCCAGCAGCAGCAGGAAGATGGGAAAGCCCAGCAGCAGCAGGGCGAACGGGAGCAGTGCCATCGTCCAGTACATGATCGTCGCCCCACCTACCCGAACGTTCCGTTGAGGTAGGCCTTGAGGCGACAGATCACGGCCAGCGCCATCAAGCTGAAGCCGACGAGCAAAGCGGCGTGCGGGATGTACAAGGGTATTTCGGCAGCGGTGCTGACGTTGCCGTTGCCGATGTAAAGCATCACGACGGTGTAGGATTGCATCGCCGTGAACAAGCTGCAGACCAGGAACACGGCGACGATCAGCCCGTTGACGATCTGCTTCCATGGCGGCCTCGAGCTTGGCGTAGAACAGGTCCATCGACAGATGACTGCCGCTGAAGGTGATCGATATCGCCGAGAGGAACACTGCCCAGATCACCATGAAGACCATCACTTCCTCGGCCCAGAAGATCGGGGCCGAGAACACATAGCGGCCGACGACGTTGGCGATGTTGATGAATGCGGCAGCGAGGAAAATCACGCCTGTGATCACGTACGGCAGTCTGACGAAGCAGAATTGAAGGATCGGATTTTGCTTCGGTGGGGGCGTTTCTTCCGCCATGCACACCTCAGGCTTTCAAATCGACGCCCCGAATCGCGGTCGATCCGGGGCGTCACAAGCTTCGGTATACGGCAGCCCGTCAGTATTTCGCGGCCGTCGCCAGCACCTTTTCGTAGAAGACCTTGAGGTTCGGATCGGACTTGGTGATGTCCGCGCCGATCGGCTTCAGGCGCTTCTGCAGCTCGACCATGTCCTCGGGCGGCAGCGCAACAATCTCGCCGCCGCGCTCGATCCACTTCGCCCGCAGCGCGACTTTCTCGTCGTCGGATTGCTGAATTGCCCAGGCCTGCAGGCCGCGCGCCTCGTCGACTACGATCTTGCGCAGGTCGGCTGGCAGCTTATCGAGCCACGGCTTGCTCAGCGCGCCAAACGACACCAGCAGCGTGTCGTTGGTCTCGGTGATGGTCTTGCTCACCGTTTGCAGATTGAAGTTCACGTAAATCGATATGCCGCTCATGGTGCCGTCGATCACGCCGTTCTGTAGCGACGTGATCATCTCGCCGAGGCCCATCGGCACCGCGGTGGCGCCGAACGCCTGCATGCGCGCGCGCTCTGCCGGGGTGGCGTTGACGCGCAGTTTCTTGCCGTTGAAATCGGCGAGCTTGCGGATCGGGTTCCTGGCGAAATAGTGCGACTCCGCCTGAGCGGCCACGTTGACGCCCACAAGGCCCTTGGACTCGGCCAGGTTGAGGATCAAGGCCCTGAGCTCCGGATCGCGCAACGTGCGGTTGGCGTGGTCGCGATCCTTGAACAGGTAGGGAATGCTGAACGTGCCGAACCGCGAGTCGACGCCGGCGAAGAAGTCCGCCGGATTCGAATAACCCTCGATCGTGCCAAGCTGCAGTCCCTCGATATGCGCGGCCGGAGAGCCCAACTGCCCGCCGGGGAAAACCTTGACCTCGACCCGGCCGTTGGTGGCTTTCTCGACCGCTTCCTTCAGCTTGAGGCCGTACAAATTCTGCATGTCGCCTTGCGTCACGACGCCGTATTTCAGCGTGAAATCGGCGGACTCTGCCGGCGTAGTCGCAAGCCCGGGCGCCGTCAGCAACGCAGCAGTGAGCAACGCCGTCGTCGAAAAAATGTGTCGCGGTTGCATCGTGATATTCCCTCCCTGGCGTCCCTCAGCCTGACGTCTTTTTGATTGTCGAGAGCGCGCCGGCTGTTGCCATGCAAACTATCCCGGACCGGGAACACAGTGTCAATTGCCATGACCCGGGCGTAAGCACTGCTGCACGCAGGAATGCCGAAGCGTCTCGCGCAGGAATTGTCGGGGCCATGGCCTCGCCTGGGCTCGCCCGGAACGGACGGTCGCGGCACAATGTCGTGTCGCTATCACGGCAGTAGAGCAACGGCGACCGACCCAATAGAATGCCGCGAATGACCGCTTCCCCCCTCATCGATATCCATCAGCACGTGATCCCTGATGTCTACCGCAGCGCACTGGCGCGCATCGGCGTCATGGGCAGCGGCGAGAACCCCTGGCCGCAATGGAGCCTGGCACGCACGCTCGAACTGATGGACGAGAACCGCATCGCCGGCGTGATGATCTCGATCGCGTCGCCGGGGACGTATTTCGGCGACGTCGAATTTACCAGAGCTCTGGTGCGGAACTGCAACGAGGCGCTGGCGCGCATGGTCGGCGAACGACCGGCGAAATTCGGCGCGATGGGCTTCGTCCCACTACCCGACGTCGCCGCGGCGGTACGCGAGGTAGCCTACGCGCTTGACGTGCTCAAGCTCGACGGAATCAACCTACTGACCCATACCGGCGGCCGCTATCTCGGGCACCCGGAGGAGGACGAGCTCTATGCCGCGCTCGACCGTCGCCGCGCCGTCGTGTTCGTTCACCCGGTGCGGCCGCAGGTGCTACCGCCGGTCGATTATCCCGCCGGCTATACCGAGCTGGTATTCGATACCACGCGCGCCATCACCAATTTGCTTTGCACCGGAACGCTGGCGAAGTATCCCAACATCCGCTTCATCATGTCGCATATGGGCGGCGTGACGCCGTTCCTGCTGTTCCGGCTGGGTGGCCTCGACGACGAGCCGAAGCTGCGCGCACGTTTCCCGGACGGCGTCGCGGCCCATCTCAGGCGTCTCTATTACGACGTCGCGCAGTCGGCCGCGCCGCTGTCATTTCGCGCGCTGCTCGAAATCGCGGACCCTTCGCGCATTCTGTTCGGCACCGACTATCCGTTCGCGCGCAATGCGGAGAAGGTCCTGAAGGATACGATCGAAGCGCTTGCGCGCTTCGAGGGCTTCGACGCCACGCTGCGGCGCAAGATCGCACTCGACAATGCGCGCGCGCTGTTTCCACGTTTCGCCAATCCAGGCACTTGACCATCGATCAATGACGGCGGGTGAATGCCCCGAACCCCGCGGAACCAGGGAAAGGAACGCATTAATGAAAATCGGGCTTATCGGGCTGGGCCGTATGGGCGGCGCCATCGCGCAGCGGCTCACCGAACAGGGCTTCGAGATCGTCGCCTGGGATCACGCGGAGAAGGCGACGCAGGCGGCGGCGGGACGCGGCGTGAGAATCGCGACGAATCCCAAGGCCGTCGCTGCCGAAGCCGAGATCGTGATCTCGATCATCACCGAGGACAATGGCGTGCGGAAAATCTTCACTGGCCGAAACGGGCTGCTCGAAGCCGACGTCAAGGGCAAGCTGTTCATCGAGATGAGCACGCTGCAACCGATGACCGGCCGCGAGCTTGCGCCGATCGTCGAGGCGAAGGGCGCGCGGCTGATCGAGTCGCCGGTGCTCGGCACCATCCCGAGCGTACGCAATGGCGAGCTGTTCTCGCTCGCCGGCGGTCGGCCCGAGGATATCGAGAGAGCGCGCGTGGTGCTCGACAAGCTCACGCGGCGCATCGCGCATATGGGCCCCAACGGCTCGGGCTATGCCATGAAGCTCGCGGTCAATCTGGGGCTCGGCGCTTATATCCAGGCGTTGTCGGAATCGCTCGCGCTCGGCATGAAGCAGGGCCTCACGCTCGAGCAGATGCTCGACGTGCTCAAGGAAGCACCGACCGCGACCGGCTGGCTGCATAGCAAAATCCCTGTCCTTCTCGGCACGCCGGCCGACGTGACGCTCGATATCCGCACGATGAGGAAGGACATCATGTCGGCGGTCGCGACCGGCGCACGGTCCGGCGTGCCGATGCCGCTGTCGGCCGGCACATTGGCGTCATTCTCGGCGGCGGTCGCGGGCGGGGCTGGCGATGGCGATCTTGCGGATATCGCCAAGTTCGTGCGCGAAAAGATGCTGCAGAATTTCGACTAGCTAGAGCATGATCCGAAGAAGTTGCAGACTTTTCGGATGAGATCATGCGCAGTAGGCTCCTTTCATGCGCGGCAAGCTCCTTGCGCACCTTGGCCCAGATGATCTACTTCGCGCACCCTCGCCTTGCGCATGCGAGTTGGAATAGACTGCCGCATACCGTGAGATGGAGGCACCATGGACCCCGTCGTTGTCACCATTCCCCATCGTCATGGCAAGGCAGAGGCGACACGCCGGATCAAGGCTGGGATCGAAGGCATGCGCGCGCGCTACACGGCGCAGCTCAAGATCGCTGAGGAGCACTGGGAAGGCGATCGCCTGCGTTTTCGCGCCGCTGTGCTCGGCCAGACCATCACGGGAGCCATCGATGTCGCCGACGACGAGGTTCGGACCGAGGTGATGCTGACCTGGCTCATGGGACATCTCGTCAAGCCGGCCGAGGCGCTGATCAAGCGTGAGGGTGAGCTGATCTTGGAAGGTCCATAAATCAGTGGGTCGCGCCTGAATGAAAGTCATCTGGGAATATCGGTCGGAAGGAATCACACAGTGCGTCAAATGAAATGCTTGGCCGTCGCGTTCGCTGCGCTCGTATTCGTCTGTCTGGCCGCGTCTGCGAACGCGCAGAGCGACTATCCCAACCGCCCGGTGCGTATCATTGCCGGCTTCGTCCCGGCCTCATCGACCGACATCATCGCGCGTCTGATGGCCGACCAGTGGAGCCGCCTGCTCGGCCAGCAATTCGTGGTCGAGAACCGGCCTGGCGCGGCGTCGGCCATCGCTGCCGATCTTGTGGCGCGGTCTCCAAAGGACGGCTACACGTTGCTGATCGGCGGCACCGTAAACCTGAGCACGGGGTTGATCAACACACAGCAGTCGTTCGACATCGTGCGGGATTTCACGCCGGTCATCCTGATCGCGGGTCAGCCGATGATCCTCACGGTGCATCCTTCGATCGGAGTTTCGAGCGTGAACGAATTGATCGCGCTCGCCAAGTCCAAGCCCGGAACATTGTCGTACGGCTCTACCGGCGTCGGCGCTTCGCCGCATCTCCTGACCGAGCTGTTTCAGGTGCGGACCGGCACCAAGATGGTTCATGTGCCCTACCAGGGCAGCCCGCAGGCGGTGACTGATCTGCTCGCAGGCCGTATCCACCTGATGTTCTCGCCCGCCGCGGCCGTGCTGCCTCACATCCAAGCCGGTGCGCTCAAAGCCCTCGCCTCGACACCGGCGAAGCGTCCCAGCACCGCGCCCGACCTGCCGACCTTGATGGAAGCGGGCGTCGACCTGGATGCCGGCCTGTGGTTCGCGATCTGGGCGCCGTCCGGCACATCGCGCGAAGTGATCGACAAGCTCTCGCGCACCGGCAACGAAGCGATCAAGACCGCGGCAGCGCAGACCGTCTTCAAGACACAAGGGTTCGACGCGATCGGCGGCACGCCGGAGGATTTCGCTGCTGTCCAGGCCCGAGAGCTGATGAAATGGAAAGGCGCGGTCGACGCCGCGGGGCTGGCGAAATAAAGCCGCGCGGCGACGACAATCGGGAGGAGATCCGGCGAAGCCGACGGGCAATCTCGGCAATTTCACCGGAGCGCGGCCGACCGTGACCCGCGGACCCCGAATTCCGTGACCAACGGCAAGCCGGGAACCAATTCGCTGCGCTGAGCCGCGGCTCACGCACGACAACCACCGGCAGGTGCGATCCAACCGAATCGCGCCTGTCGTTTTCAATGGTTCTTCGTAGGATGGGTTGAGCGTCAGCGAAACCCCATCAACCCCAAAGTATTTTTCTGGCGCAGCCGCGCGGACCGCAACGGACCTGGCGCGGTTCGTCAGCACCCTTTCCCGCGCCGTGTTTGGCAACAGCCTTCGTAGGCAGGCTTGGCATCCCTCCCCTGCACGCCCCGCGCGCGCTTGCCAACCCCATGCCGTTTATTGCACATCAGCCGTGCGCAACGGGGAGCAAGTAATGGACATCGACTTGGCGACGCCTGGCCTGGAGCGGATCGTTGGTTGCGATCCGCCACTCGATCAGATCGCCGACGGCCTCACCTTCGGCGAAGGTCCGGTCTGGGACCGCCGACGGAGGCAATTCTTGTGGACCGACATCATCGGCAACACGATCTGGCAGTGGACGCCGGGCGTCGGCAAGAACATCCTGCTTCATCCGTCACGTCACGCCAACGGCATGACTTTCGATCGGGAAGGCCGGCTCGTCGTTGCGGGGTGGTCGGCGCGCACGATCTGGCGGCTCGAGAAGGACGGCTCCCTCGTCACCATCGCGTCGCGCTTTCAAGGAAAGAAGTTCAACAGTCCGAACGATATCGTCGTGCGTTCCGACGGCACGGTGTACTGGACCGATTCCGCCGGCGGACTGGTGATCCCCGGCATGGTCGGTGAGGACCTGCAGCGGCAGTTGGATATTCAGGCCGTGTTCTGCGTCACGCCGCTGGGCGAGGTGCGGCTGGTTGTTGAGGACACGGTCTATCCCAATGGCTTGTGCTTCAGCCCGGACGAATTGATTCTCTACGTCAACGATACGCGGCTCGGTCTCATCCGCGCCTTCGGCGTCAATCCCGACGGCAGCGTGCGCGACGGCCGCATCTTCCACAAGCTCACAGGCACGGAGCCTGGCGTCGCCGACGGCATGAAGTGCGACCAGGAGGGCAATGTCTACTGCACCGGTCCTGGCGGTATCCATGTCATCGATCGCCACGGCGCGCTGCTCGGCCGGCTGCGCATTCCCGGCCATGCCACGAACATGGCCTGGGGGGACGACGATTGGTGCTCGCTTTACGTGACCACCTACGATTACGTCCTGCGCACGCGGCTGAAAATTCCCGGCGTTCCGGCGTGGTAGGAGCAGCGGACATGACATGGCAATTCGAGCTCGTCGCCGGACCCTATGAAGGCCCTACCGGTGGCGTGGTCTGGCGCGACGGCGGCGTGTTGTTCAGCACTATCGACGAAGGCCGGCTGATGCGGTTTGACCCCGACACCGGGGCCGTTACCGAGTTCCGCCGCTACACCAACCGCGTGAACGGCCTCGGACATGGCCCGGGTGGAGAGCTGTACGGCGCGCAGGAAGGCGGGCGGCGGCTGGTTGAATTCACGCCCGACGGTCGCGTCACCGCCGTCGACGCGCTGCTTGACGGCCAGTTCCACAACCAGCCGTGCGACCTCGCCGTCGACACGCGGCATCGCATCTGGTTCGCCGACCCACGCCATGCGGTGATCCCGTTCGGTCCGGCGATCTTTCCCTATCTCGACCATGCCTCGGTGCTCCGCCTCGAGCGCAACGACCGCCGGGCATGGATGGCAAAGCGCATCACCTACGACACCGTATCTCCCCGCGCGGTCCTGTTGTCCCCGGACGAGACAGTGCTCTACGTCGCCGACGGCGAGCCGCGTCCGGGCGAGCGGCGGGAGCTGCGCGCCTATCCCATCGGCGCGGACGGCAGCGTCGGTCATCAGGCGGTGCTGCACACCTTCGGCGCGGACCATCGCGGCCCCCATCGCGGCATCGAAGGCATGTGCCTGGATGCCGACGGCAATATCGTCGCCTGCGGCGGCTGGAACCGGAGCGGGCCGGGACCGCTGATTCATGTCTTTTCACCGCAGGGCGCGGTGATCGAGACGCAGCCCTTCCCCGCCGACTGTCCCAATCGCTGCTGTTTCGGCGGCGTCGGTCTTGATACGCTCTACGTAACCACCGCCGGCGGGCACCTCTACCGCGCCAAAACTGGTGGACGTCGGGGCAGGAGAGCGCATCCACCGCGAGGCGAATCATGACTGCGATACATCGGTGCTGCGCTTTCGCGCTCGTTGCGGTCACGCTGGGCGCCAGTTGTGTTTCTTACGCGCAGGACTACCCCACGAGATTCATCCGCGTGATCGTTGGTCCCGGGCCGGACATCGTTGCGCGGCTGTTCGGTGCCAAGATCACCGACGTGGTGGGTCAACAGGTGGTGGTCGAGCCGCGCCCCGGCGCGGGCGGAACGATCGCTGCGCAAACGGTCGCGAGCGCCCCGCCGGACGGCTACAACCTGCTGCTGGCGAGCGCATCCTACACCATCAACACTGCCATGGCGCAAAGCCCGCTCGACCTCGGCCGGGACTTTGCTCCAATCGGACTGGTCGCGACCGTCCCGTTCGTGCTGGTGGTGCATCCTTCGCTCGCGGCAAGAAACCTTGCCGAGCTCATTGCGCTGGCCAAGGCCAATCCCGGCAAGCTCAACTATGCCTCGTCCGGCATCGGCACGCCGCCGCACCTCGCCGGCGAGCTGTTCAAGTCCATGGCCGGCATCGACGTCGTGCACGTCCCTTTCCGGGAAGCGAACTCCGCGCTCAACGCAGTCGTAAGCGGCTCCGTGCAGATGATGTTCTCGATTGCTTCCACGGCCGCGTCGCAGATCGGCGGCGGCACGGTGCGCGGCATCGGCGTCACTTCGCTCAGACCGTCGCCCCTCCTTCCCGGCCTTCCCTCGCTGGCGGAATCGGGACTTCCCGGGTTCACGGTGATCGGATGGAACGGGTTCGTGGCGCCCAGGGGGACGCCTGCCGCCATCGTCGGGAAGCTCAGTTCAACCCTGCAACGCGGCCTGGACGATCCCGAGCTGCGCCAGCGCCTCGCGACATCGGGCTATGAGCCGGCGGCACGCAATTCACCCGACGACTTTGCGGCCTTCATTCGGTCCGACACGGCGAAATGGGTCGCACTGGTCGAAAAGACCAATATGAAAAGTCATTGAGACAAATTGCCCGAGTACGCAGCGACGAACGGACTCCAGTCGAATTTGTAGTTCACGCCGAGCTTCACGACATCGATCCATTGCCGGACTGAAATGTCTTGCGCGTTGATCACGCTGACGGCCGGGAATGGGACGGTCGTGCCGGGTACGTATTCGAGCACGACGGTCCAGTTGCTGGTGAGCGCATACTCGATGCCGCCGCCGATGGTCCAACCCCAGGCGGTCAGACCGGTGCTGCCGGTCCCCAACGTAAGAGCGTTCGCATTGGCGTTGAGATTGTAGGTGGTTGTGGCATATGGGCTACAGTGGCTAGAGAACCGAAACCGGAGCACGAGATGCGGCGATCGATCGGATTCATTTTCCTTGCCATGTTGGTCATCGGCCCGGAGCGGGCGTGGGCGCTCGCCAACCCGGCCTCGGTGTTCTGCGCCCAGAGCGGGGGCAAGAGCGAGATCCGCAAGGGCGCGCGCGGACAATACGGCGTCTGCCGGCTTCCCGATGGGCGCGTCGTGGACGAGTGGGCCTATTTCCGGCAGATGAAGGGAAAGGCCGGCGCTTCCCGTTAGGATCGATTCGGCGTCAGCTGTGGCAGGCGCGCGCTGCATGGGTTGCATCGCGTCCCAGTCCGGCATCACGCCCACCGCCAGTCCGGGCGTCTGCGCGAGCGAGCCGAGCGCAAGCACGCCGGAGCGGATCGCGAGCCGCACCCGGCCGTCGGCGCGCGCATAGAGGTCGGGATGCGCCGACAGGAAGTCGAGTTGTTCCCGCTCCGGCGCGCCGGCCATACCGTCGACATAGTGGTGGCCGTTGCGCTCGACATGGGTCGCGCCGATCAGCGTTGCCAGCGCGAGGTCCTGCTGGACCGCAATTCCGGCCTGGGTGGTGAGATCCTCGGACGACATGAAGTATTGCCCCGCCCCCGCCGCGTTCCACGCTGCGACGCGCGCGCGGTTCAGCAGCGCCCGATAGAAGCCCTTGCAGGATTTCGCCGAGATACCGCGATAGCCGAGCGCGCGAGCGGCCGGGAAGATACCGATGTCGGCATCGGACTCGTCGATCTCGACCGCAATCTCGCGGGCGAGCGCGTGGATCGGCTCGGCGAGTGCCTTGGCGCGGGCGATCGGCTGCTCGACGAACAGGATGGAACCTTTGAGGCGCGCCAGGTGCGGCTCCGCGTCGATCCGACGCCACAAGGCGACGACGGCGTCGACATGCTCGAACTGCTCGTTGCCGTCGAGCGTTGCGAAGTAAGGCTCCGGCATGCGGTCGAGCACCGCGGCGATGCGCGCGAGCCGATCGATGTCGGCATCGAGCGCGCCCGCGACCTTGAGCTTGAAGTAGCGCTGGCCGTAAACCGCGATGACCTCTTCCAGGCTCTCGGGCAGGCCGTCGTCGAGCCGCTTGCCGGCGGTCTCTGCTTTGGTCAGCGCGTCCACGAGCCCGACGGTGTGGCGCGCGAAGATCGACGGCGCCGGCCGCACGTCTGCGAGGAAGCGATCGAAGTCGAAGCCCGCGAGGTCGGCCGCGGTCGCTGCGCTCAGCCCGATGCGATTGCCGCGCACGAGCTCGAACACCGGCGCGCCTTCCAGCCGGCCGAGCGCGTCGATGATTGCCCGCTCGATCAGCGCCAGCCCGAACGACGCGACGAGGCCATTGAGGCCCGCGCGCGCACAGGCCGCGTGGTGCGCTGCCTCGACCGCCGCGGAAAGGCCGAAGGCGGTGTCGGTTCCGGCATCGAGAACGTGCTGCCGCGCAATCTCGAGCGCGCGGCGAAGCTGGTTGAAATTGTCCTCGTTGCTCAACGCCGGCGACTTGTCGAACCATTTCGGCACCAGGAGCTCGGCAGAAACGCCTTCGCCCTCGCGGCCATCGGCGAGCCGCACGCGGGCGCGTACGAATGCCTGCGGCGCCTGCGTGAGCGTGACCACGCCGAAACGAAACGGCAGCCGCAGCTTCACCGGCCGCTCATGGAAGCTCGCCTGCGTGAGGCGCAGTTTCGTCGCGCTCATGCGTTGCCTGCCTCGATCAAGCCGCGCAGGTAGCCGATCTGGCGCGCGGCGCAGGTGGGGCCGTCGGGCTCGTAGATGAACGGCTCGACCGCGGAGTCGCCGCCATAGGTGCTGGCCTCGAGCGCGGCAAGAATGGGAGCGAATGCCATCGCGCCCTCGCCCGGGCCGCGACGGTTCGGGTCGTTGAAATGGATGTGCCCGATGAGGCCCGTGGGCACCCAGCGGCGGATGAGGTCGGCGACCGGAACCGCCTCGGTCTGTCCGGCCGCCGAGCAGTCGATCATGGTGCGTACCGCCGGGCTGTCGATGGCACGCACGATCGCGGCCGCCTCCTCGACGGTATTGACGAACTTCGTCTGGCGGTGCGACAGCGGCTCGATGCAATAGACGACGCCCGCCTGCGCGGCGGCATCGGCGACCGCGGCAAAACACTCCACGCCGCGCTTGCGCCCGTCGTCCTCCTCGCCGGGAGCGAGCGCGCGCTGATCGGGTGAGCCATGGACCAGGACGCGGGCGCCGAGATCGGCGGCCAGCGCGCACAGCGCGCGCATGACCTCGACGGTGCGGCGGCGCTGGCCGGCGTCGGATGCGGTGATCGACAGCCCTGCGGGCGCGCGCATGAGGTAGTGCAGGCTCGTGATGGCGATCCCGGCATCGGCGGCGGCACGACGCCACGCGGCGGCGCGCCCAGGCGGCAGGCGGGCCGGGTCGTCGGTCAAGGTGAACGGCGCGATCTCGATGGCGTCGTAGCCGACACTGCGGGCAAATGCGCACTGCCGGTCGAACGGCATGGCGGCGATCACCTCGTTGCACAGTGCGATGCGCATATCGTCAGCTCGACCGGCGCAATGCCGGCAATATCCGCGCCATCAGCGCGTCGCGCCACCGCCGCACGGCGGCGTGGATGGCCGGGACGTTGGTAATGAACGTCCACAGCACGAGGACGGCCAGGAGCGCGCTGATCGGCCGCGTGAAGAAGGGCAGCAGATCGCCATCGCTGAGCACCAGTCCCCGCCGCAGGTTCTTGTCCAAAATGTCGCCCAGCACCAGGCCCAGTACGAAGGGCGCGGCCGGATATCCGTT
The DNA here is from genome assembly GCA_963827585.1 of uncultured Alphaproteobacteria bacterium. GTDB lineage: Bacteria > Pseudomonadota > Alphaproteobacteria > Rhizobiales > Xanthobacteraceae > VAZQ01. The sequence goes on along the minus strand of CAWHCK010000049.1, from coordinate 133,848 downwards.
CCGGCGCATGATGAAGATCAGCGTCCCGAAGCCGAGCATGGTGTAGACGTCGAACAGCCGCGACGACAGCGAATAGGACCCGATCACGCAGAGCACGAAGATGATCGGCATCATGATCGAGCGCGGGATCTGCGCGATCCGCAGCAGCGGCCGGATGAAGAACAGCCCGAAGAACAGAATTCCCATGGTGGAGAACAGCACCATGGCGACGACGTCGTAGACGAATTGCGGGTTCTCGACCATCAGCATCGGGCCGGCCTGCACGCCGTGGATGATCATGGCCGCGAGCAGCACCGCGCAGGGGGCAGAGCCAGGGATGGCGAGCGCTAGCGCGGGAATGATCCCGCCCGGGACCGAGGCATTGTCGCCGGTCTCTGCCGCCATCAAGCCCTCGATCGAGCCCTTGCCGTATTTTTCCGGCTCCTTGCTCAACCGCTTGGCGGTGGCGTAGGACGACCACGCTGCCATGTCCTCGCCGACGCCCGGCAATATTCCGACCCACACGCCGATCACCCCCGAGCGCAGGATGGTGCGCCAATATCGCAGTACGTCCATGATGCGCGGGATCGGCGAGCCGAATTCCATGATCTTCGGCCGCGCGAAGCGCTCGCTCATCACCGTGAGCACCTCCGAGAAGCCGAAGGCGCCGACCAGCACCGGAATGAGGCCAAATCCGCCGGCGAGGTCGGCGTTGCCGAAGCTGAAGCGCTCGTAGGCATACATGCCTTCCTGGCCGATGCCGGCGACGAACAGGCCGAGGAACCCGGCAAGCCAGCCCTTGAGCGGATCGGCGGCCACCACGTTGCCCGACATGACGACGCCGAGCAGCGACAGCCAGAAGAACTCGAACGCGCCGAAGCTCAGCGCGACTTCGCCCAGCATCGGGGTGAACAGCGCGAGACAGACGAGCCCGAACAGCGTGCCGACCACCGAGCCGGTGGTGGCGATCCCCATGGCGCGGCCGGCTTGGCCCTGGCGCGCGAGCTGGTAGCCGTCGATGCAGGCGGCGGCGTTCGCGGCCGTGCCCGGAATGTTCAAGAGGATCGCCGTGCGGCTGCCGCCGTAGATCGCGCCGTTGTAGGCGCACACCAGCACCAGGATCGCTTGGTTGGGCTGCATCTTCAGCGTCAGCGTCGTCAGCAGCGTGATCACCAGCGTGGCGCTCAGGCCGGGCATGCAGCCGGCGACCACGCCGAGGAGCGTCGCCCCGAAGGCAAGCGCGAGCGAGACCGGGTTGAGATACCCGACCACCGCATTGCCGAACATGACGAGGCCGTCGAACATTGCCGTCTCAAGGCAGCCGGACCAGGAAGACGTGCTGGAACGTCAGCATGACCGCGGTCGCCACCGCCGGCGCGATGACCGCGGCGATCACCAGGCGGCGCAGCGTCGGCGACGCCGGCACGCGGCTGGTTTCGTCCAGCAGGAGAATGTGCAGGAACAGAAACGCGGCGGTCAGCACCCAGTAGGGCAGACCGCCGCCGAGCAGCACGCCGCCATAGGTGATGCAGAGGAACCAGCTCAGCGCCACCCGTCTCCAATCGAACTCGCCATGGGCAACCGGCGCCGGGGTATCGGCGGGAGCGGCTGCGTCGGGGGACGGGGCGATGACCGGCTCCGTCGCATGGTCGGCAGGCGCTTGCCGCCGAGCGAGCAGGATCGCTCCGAAGATGACGAAGGCGATGCCGAGCAGGCCGGGAACGACCCCGGGGGCAGTCGCCAGCGGGATCCCCAGCGACTGCAGCCGATCCATCGTCCACGCGCCGTAGACCACGGCCATGCCGAAGACGACCCAGATGAGGCCGCCGATACGGTCGGCCGACAGCGCCCTCATTGCCTGCATCCTCGTGCGACGCGGCAGCGCCGGAGCGCGAGGCTAGGGCTTCGGAATGCCGACCGTGTCCGGCGACACCTTGGCCCTGCCGCCGTCCTGCAGCTGCCACGCCGTGGTGCGGATCGCCGGCATCACCAGCTGCTGCGCCTCGTCCCCATAGGCCGGCGCGAACAAGGCGCCGTTGGCGGTCGCATACTTCTTCAGCGCCTCCGACTTCATCACCACGTCCTTCCAGACCATGTCGAGGGTTTGCAGGACGGGCGCCGGCACGTTCTTCGGCACGAAAATACCGAAATAGTTGGCGTCGGGCTTGAAGCCCGCGATCGCCGAGGTGATCGGCGGGATCGTGCCGTAGCCTTCGAGCTCGAGCGGCTTGTCGGACAGCACCGCGAGCGCGCGCAGGCGGTGGCCGCGGATCATGTTGGCCTGCTCGACCGCGAGCTGGGTGGTGACCTCGGTCTCGCCGGCAACAGTTGCGATCACCGCCGGATTGCCGCCGTCGTAGGACACGTGCTTGTAGGTAAGGCCGAGCGCGCGGGCGAACGCTTCGATCGCGGCATGGCCCGAAGAGTTGATGCCGGCGGTTCCGACCGACACCTGGCCGGGCTTTGCCTTCATGGCGTTGACGACGTCCTGGGGCGTCTTGTACGGCGTGTTGTTGTTGACGCCGAGAATCGAGACGTTGATGACGCTGAGATAGAGCCGCCAGTCGGTGATCTTGGTATCGAGCAGGCCGCTGATCACGTAAGTGCCCAGGTCCTTGGCCGCGCCTGCGGTCCAGGTGTAGCCGTCGGGCGCCGCCTGCATGGCGTTGCGCGTGCCGATCGAGCCGGAAGCGCCGCTCTGATTGACGACCACCACCTTCTGGCCGAGCGCCTTCTCGATCTCGACCGCGGTCAAGCGGCTCACCTGATCGGTCGAGCCGCCGGCCGACCACGGCACGATCAGCGTGATCGGCTTCTCCGGTTTCCATGGATAGTTTTGCGCGGCGGCCGCGCCGGTGAGCGCAAGCCCGGCGGCGGTCGCAAGGGTAATGATGCGCAGCATTGTCGTCCTCCCGATCGTCGTGTTGTCAAAGGTGGCCGAGCTTGTGTCGGCTTTGACCCCGGCGCGGCAGCCGTGCGGGCGATTGCGCCCTGGCGTTCGACATTCGCGCCGTCGTATGCACCGATGGTGCAGGACGCGCGCCGGTTAGGCAAGGCGCAACGGCTCGGCAGGATGGGACAACACGCCGCGTTGCCCCAAGCTTTTCGACGACGCGTCGACTTTCAGCAGGGCGGCGGGGGAGCATCGACCAGTTTGGGACTGATCGCCTTGAGGCCGTCGGGCCAGGTCAATTGCGTGAAGTCGATCTTCTGCTCGGTCATCTTCTCCGCCTGCGCCCAGCGGCTCAGACTGCAGAAGTCGTCGTAGTACACTTTGTCGATCGCCAGCGGGCGGGTATTGGTCTCCCACTGCTCGCGCGTCGCCTTCTCGCTGAGATCGAGCTTGGCCTTGGCATAGGCCGCGACGCTGGCGAAGTCCTTCTCCGCGATGTCGCGGCCCTTGATCGTCGCCCGCAGCCAGCGCGTCGCGATTTCCTTGCCTTGGGCGCTCCCAAGCCATTCCGGGCGCGCGCCCGCCACCAGGTAGCCCTGGATGTAACCCGTCGCATCAGCCAAATAGTGCGCCTTGTCCGCGCAGATCTCGAGCGTGCGCGACCCGACCGGCTGCCAGATGAAGAAGGCGGCGATGTCGCCTCCGCACAGCGCCGCCGGCAGCACCTGCGTATCCAGGTTCTTCACCGTCACCTTCGATGGATCGACGCCGTTCTTGGTCAGATATTCGGAGATGAACCACGATCCGGTAGAGCCGACCCGGGTCGCGACCGTCTTGCCCACCAAATCCTGCGGCTTGGTGATCTCCTTGCGCGCGACGACGACGTATCCCTTGGCGTCGCGTTCCATGACGGCAATGGTGCGGTAGTCGCCCTTGACCCGAAAGAAGTACTGCACGCTGGGCAGGTCGCCGCTCATGACGATGTCGCCCTGCCCGGTCTGGAACGATTGGAATGCGGTCGTGCCGGACGGAAACAGCCGGTAGGTGATGTCGAGGCCCTCCTGCTGGTAGAGACCCTTGTCGAATGCCATCCAGACCGCGTCGTTGTTGACCGACGGCTGTCCGAACAACGTCATCTTGAGCGGCGCCTGCTGCGCCTGCGCCGGCATCGCGCCCATCAAAATGCCGATACCGATCGCTGCTGCTGACGCCCCGTGGGAGGATGGACATTTGGCTCTCCTTGTGTGTGATCAGGTCACCGAGACGTAGGACATGTAGCGGGCGAGAACCCGCTCGACGAAGAAGCGGAACATGCGGTCCACGACGAAGCCGAGAATGCAGATCGTCAGCAGCGCCACGAAGATGCGGTTGGTCTGCAACAGCAGCGACGACTTCTGCAGCAGGTATCCGATGCCGGAATTGGCGGCGAGAATCTCGGCCGGGATGATGCTCATGAACGACGATGCCATGGCGACGCGCATGCCGGTGACGATGTAGGGCACCGCGGATGGGACCACGACCATGACGAAAATCTCCAGGCGATTGGCGCCCAGACATTCGGCCGCGCGCTGGCGGGCGATCGGCGCCCGCCACACTCCCGCCGTGGTGTTGACGAGCACGATGAAAAACGTGCCCCAGAAGATCAGAAAGTATTTCGACATCTCGCCGATGCCGAACCAGATGACGGCAATGGGGATCATGGCGGTAGGCGACAGGTAGCGAAGCAATTCGATGATCGGGTCGAGCAGGTCGTGCAGGATGCGTATGCGCCCGAGCAGAACGCCCAGCACGATGCCGAACAGCGAGCCCCAGACGAAACCCACCAGCACCCGCACCATGCTGATCGACGACGTCTGCGAAGATCTCGCCGCTCAGTATCATCGGGATGGCCGTGCGGATCACCTCGACGGGCGGAGGGATCAGGAACGGATTGAATATGAACGTCGACAAAACCTGCCAGATGGAGAACGCGATCAACAGCGATGCGGCGGCGAGGAGAATTCCGCGACGTTTGCCGCTGCCGAGCCAAAGCCGGAGCGCGTGCAGCGAGGTGCCGGGCACCGCCAATTCCCGCGGTACCGCTGCCCTGCCGTCGCGAACGTTCAGCCATTGGCCCGGGTCTCCATCGGCGGCCGGCTACGCGGAGGCCGCATGCTGCTCCGAGAGCGCGACGTCCGGCTCCAGCAACGCCTCGATCTCATGAAACAGTCGCGCGACCTTCGGGTGCGTGAGGTCGCGCGGACGCGGAAAATCGACGTCGAAGACCTTCGTGATGCTGGAACGCGGACCGACCGACATCATGCCGATCCGATCCGCGAGCAGCATCGCCTCGGCGATATCATGGGTGACGAAGACCACCGTCTTGCGCGTGCGCTGCCAGATTGCGAGCAGCACCGAATGCATCCGTCGGCGGGTAAGCGCGTCGAGCGCGCCGAAGGGTTCGTCCATGAGCAGAACTTCCGGCTCGACCGCGAGTGCGCGCGCGATTTGCAATCGCTGGCGCATGCCGCCGGAGAGTTGCGAAGGAAACTTCGTGCGATGCCGATCCAGATCGACCATGCGCAGATAGGTGTCGATGATCGAGCCCCACTCGCGCCTGGGGATTTTTCGCACGCGCAAGCCGAAACGCACGTTTTCCTCGACGTTCAGCCAGGGAAACAGGGCCGAGCCGGCATCCTGGAAGAACATGACGCGGTCGCGGCCGGCGCCGGTCACCACGGTGCCGTCAGACGTCACCGATCCGCTGGTTGCAGGCTCGAATCCCGCGAGGATGTTGAGAAGCGTCGACTTCCCGCAGCCGGAGGGGCCGAGCAGGCAGAAGAACTCGCCGTCCACGATCTCGACATCGACTCCATCCAGTGCGACGTAGGATTGATGCGCGGAATTGTAGGTCTTGCGAAGGTTGGCGACCCGCAACAATCTCTGCCTCCGGTGGACAGCAGGAGCACGACGGCTGCAAAACCGTAAGGTTGCACCATCCGGGTGTCAATGAATGAACTTCAGCAGGAGATGCCGTTTTCTCGGCGCGGGACGGCTTCGCACGGGCGCGCCGATGCCGGTTGTGCCGCCGGCTCACTCGCATGGAGCGGCTTGCGAAGCTCGCGCGCGGCAGCGGCGAGCTGCCGACGATGATGGGAGACGGCAATGGTCGATGTGAAGTGCATCGCTCCGACGCGAATAGGCGGCACCGATATCGAATACGCGCAGGGTATGCGCGCCGGCCCGTGGCTGTTCTTTACCGGCCACATGGCGAGCGATTTCGAGCGCGGTCTCGCGGCGCCGGTCGCCGGCAAGCCTGGATTGCCGCTCGGCAGTCCCCCGCGCTATCGCCGGGAGGGCGACTTCATCATCGACCGCTTCGCCAAGCTCATTGCGGCCGAGGGCGGGGACCTTCGCCACATCGTGCGCGTCGATCAGTACTACCCCGATGCGCAGGTGGTGAACGCGTATCAGCGCGCGCGCAAGGCGGTGCTCAAGGAGTTCGTGCCGCCGAGCACGTCCGTGCTCATGGACGCCCTGCTGGTCGAGGGCGTCAACATGGACGTGTCCATGGTTGCGGTGCTGCCGGGCGGCGGCCGCGAGCCGAAACCCGCCCAGCCGGAGGGCGTGCCCGTTCCCCAGCACTCCGGCTTCATCGCGTCGCTGGTCTCGGGCGACTATGTCTTCGTCGCCGGCCAGATGCCCAACAACGAGGAGATGACCGGCATCGCCAAGCCGGCCTATCGCCCGCCCAACGCCGTCTGGAACGGCACCGATATCAGGCTGCAGACCGAGTTTCTCATCACCTCGCGGCTCAAGCCCGCGCTCGAGGCCGGCGGCAGCTCCTTGCAGAACGCGATCAAGGCGCAGGTCTATCTCACCAATATCGACGACCTGCCGGAATTCCTGGATGTCTGGAACGGCCATTTCGGCGGCAATCCATGCGCGCTCACGGTGGTGGCGACCAAGGGCCTCGCCCTTCTCGAGTCGATCCTGGAGATCAACATTTTCGGCGTGCGCGACAACGGCAAGACCAAGAAGCAGATCGTCGAGCATCAGGCGTCGCAGCACATGCGGCTCGGTCCCGCGGCGGTGCGCGCGGGCGATCTCTTGTGCCTGTCGGCGCTCTATGCCGCCGACGCCGACGGGGCAATCCCGCCGGTACGCGACACCGCCGCCCTGAAATACTTCGGCGCGCCCGCGCACCACGAGATGCGGGCGATATTGGCGGCCGCCGACGATATCTGCCGCGCCGCAGGCGCCTCGATCTCAAACCTGCTTCGCGTCAATCACTTCGTCGGCGATCTCAATGCGGTTTACCCCGCCTTGCGCGCCTGGCGGGAGCAGCTTGCGGGCGCACCCATCCCGTTCGGCGCGGTGCGCACACCGTCGCCGATGCCGGTGCCCGGCTGCAATATCGTCGCGGACATGTGGGTCTATCACCCGTAGCGCCAACGACGGCGCGATAGCTCCCCAAGCCAGGAACCGCGACCGAACGGCGAAGTATCCGGAGCGGTTTCACATTTCACCGGGTCTCAATCCGCTTTAGAATTGGCGCCAAGGACAACAACCGAACGGGGGAGGAAAATCGCAATGAACGCCGATCGCAGCAGGCATCCAACCGTTCACCTGGTCGGGAGCATCCCGTTGCCCGATGCCGAGACCGTGTTCCGCACCGTGTCGGGCGCGGTCGGGCCCTACCTCGTCCGCCTTCCGGACGGCGAGACCGGCATCCGCAAGACCTGGATTCGCTTCCTGCAGGACGTGCTCGCCGACAGCCCGGCGATCGAGCTCGCCGCCGACGTGCCGCCGTTCAAGTTCACGCAGTGGGACGGCAAGGTGGTGCGCGAAATCCCGCGCCTTCGCGTCAAGCCCGGCGCCACGCCCGATCCCGCCTCCTTCAAGACCGGCTACGCCGACATGGCGATCGAATCGTGGGGCCTGTTCGACCGATTGCAGAAGGCGGGCGTCATCCCGGCGAAGGTCAAGTTCCAGATCTCTCTGCCGACGCCCGTCGCGCCGATCTACAACAACATGCTGCCGTCGGACCGGCCCAAGGTCTTGCCCGCGTTCACGCAAGCCCTTGCCGGCGAGGTTGCAAAGATCGCCGCGGCGCTCCCCAACGATCGCATCGCGCTGCAATGGGACGTGTGCCAGGAGGTGCTGGCATGGGAGGGCTACTACGAGAAGGGCCCGGTCGATTTCCGCACCGAGACGATCGACGTGCTGACCAGGATCGGCGATGCGGTGCCTCGCGGCATCGAGCTTGGCTATCACCTGTGCTACGGCAGCCCGGCCGACGAGCACATGGTGCAGCCCAAGGACACCGGCATCATGGTCGAGATGACCAACGCGATCGCCGCCGGGGTCAAGCGCCCGATCCAGTTCTTCCATCTGCCGGTGCCGAAGGGGCGTACCGACGACGCCTATTTCGCGCCGCTCGCGCGATTGAAGCTTGCTCCCGAGACCGAGCTTTACCTCGGCCTGATCCATCACGACGATGCCGAGGGTGACGCCGCCCGCCTGGCCGCGGCGCGCCGCCACGCCCGCGTCGACGGCATCGCCACCGAGTGCGGCATGGCGCGCGGCGATCCCGCGCGGCTGCCTTCGCTGCTCGCCGCGCATGCGCGAGCCGCGGAGCTCGCTACCTGACCAGGCGGTTGCTGTAGTCGACCAGAAAGGTCTTGATCTCGGGCTTGACCTTGGCGAGATCGGCCACGATCTCCTGCGCCTCCTCGCCGGTCAGCAGGATCGGCTCCGTCTTCACCACGTTGGCATAGTCGCGGATGAACTGCGGGTTCTTCCACAGGTCCACGAATGCCGCTCGCATCACCGCCACCGCTTCATCGGGGCTCTTCGGCGGCATCAGGGCGGTGCGGAACATCGCGACCAAGGGGTCGCTCGAGGCGCGCAGCACTTCGTAGGAAAACCCCGACGGCTTCTTGCCGTCGTTCACCAGCGCGAAGAATTCCTCGAAGGTCGGCAAGTCCGGAAGCGCGCGGCTGCGCGGATAGCTGCCGTCCTTGCCGCGCGCAGCGATCTGCCACAGCGGCATGACGATGCTGCCCATGGTCGGCTCGACCGAGCCGCGCCAGCCCGGAAGCGAGGTATTCGCCATTTGCCCTTCGTTCTGCAGGATCGCGGTCTCGACTTCCTTGAGGCCGCGAAAGGCCGGAACCGCGTGATACTTGAGCCCGAGCAGGTCGAGCGTGAGCGCCTGGTTGATGGTGTTGCTGTTCTGGACGTTGAGCGAGAGCGCCTTGAACTCCTTCGCCTTCATGATGTCGGCCGCAACCTTGAGGCCCGGCGGCGTGTCCTTGCGGATATAGGCCACCAGCGGATTCTCCACGCCCGCGATCATCACGAAGTCCGCGTAGTTGACCTTGAGCGCCGGGTTGCCCACGAGCTGCGCGATGATGTCCAAGGTAAAGAAGCCGATGGTGTCGCCGTTGGGCGCGGCGTCGGCAAGCTGATTGGTGCCGATCACGCCGCCGGCGCCGCCCACATTCTTGATGACGATCGTCGGCTTGCCCGGGATGTGCGCGGGAAGATGCTGGGCGATGATGCGCCCCTCGATATCGGTCGGTCCGCCGGCCGGGTAGTTGATGATCATGGTGACGGTCTTGCCCTTGTAGAACTGGGCAAGCGCGGCGTCGGAAAAGCCGGCGGCGCCCAGCGCGATCAGGCCGGCGACAAGAACTATCGTTCGCGTCATGGAATTCTCCCTTGCAACGGAACGTCGGTCGTTTGCCTATTTCTTCGCCGCTGGTTTCGAGCGTTGATCGGTCAGCATGGTTCCGAGCCGGAACGGCTCGAAGGTCGGCTTGTAGGATTTCTCGTCGAGGAACTGCCGCAGCCCGGTATTGTAGGAATCCTCCTGGTCGCCGGCTTTGATCGCCTTGCCCTTTTCGGCCAGGTAGTCGTAGGCCTGCGCGACGTCCATGGTGCGCACGTGGCGGATGGCCTGCTTGGTCGCGCGCAGCACGGCGGCGCTCTTCTTCATCAGCTTCTCCGCAAGCTCGATGGTCGCATCCTCGAGCTTTTCCGGCGGAACGGCAAAATTGACCATGCCGATGCGCGCCGCCTCCTTGCCGTCGAACGGCTCGCCGAGGCAGGCGTAGTAGAGCGCGTGGCGCGGCAGCACCATGTCGGCGACCACCTTCGACACCAGCGCGCCGGGCAGAATCCCCCAGTTCACCTCCGAGAGCGAGAAGGTCGCGTTCTCGGCCGCAATGGCGAAGTCGCAGGCGAGCAGCTGCATGAATGCGCCGCCCACGCAATAGCCGTGCACCATGGCGATGGTCGGCTTGTCGTAGCCGTAGAGCCGCTCCCAGCGCCAGCGATTGGCGGCGGCCTGCGCCTTCTTGCGCTCGCCCGGATTCCTCTCCAGCTCGCGGAAAAACTTCTTCAGATCCTGACCGGCGCTGAAATTGCCGCCCTCGCCGGTGACCACGACCACCTTGACGTCATCGTCGACCTCGAGACGCGCCAGCGCATCGTCCATCTCGTAGTGGAGCGCCGGTGACATGGCGTTGCGCTTGTCCGGCCGGTTGAGCGCCGCCCAGGCGATGCCGTCGCGCACCCTGATTTTCACGAACTCGTACTTGTAATCGGTCATCGGCTGTTCCTCCAGCTTGTGGTTGCGCAGGGCCCAAAATTTCCACCTCTCTCCGTTGGAGGGTCGGCGGCCCGAGATCGAGCGCGAAGACTATGTGAATGTCGTTTGTGCGCCAAGGTATCCAAAGAAGAGCATGATACGCGCGGGACATGACGACCGAGTTTGCCGATGGCTCGCCGCCCTTGATGCCCAGCTCCCGTTCCTCACCCTTGCTCAGACGGTTGCCCTTGCCGTCAGCTTGACGCCCCGAACAGGTCCATAGAGTATCCTTTGCGACCTAAACAATAAGATTGCGGAGGGGGAGGCCAGCGGAGATGGAGCTGGGTCTGCGCGGCAAAGCAGCCGTCGTCACCGGCGGCTCACGCGGAATCGGCAAGGCGGTCGCGCTTTCGCTGCTGCAGGAAGGATGCGCGGTCGCAATTTGCGCTCGCAACCCCGAGCGCCTGCACGCCGCCGTCGGCGAGCTCTCTCAAACCGGTGGGCGCATCATTGGCGTTCCGACCGACGTCGCCGACGAGGCGGCGGTGCACAGATTCGTCGGCGCGGCGCTCCAGGCATTCGGCCGTATCGATGTTCTCGTCAACAATGCCGGCACGCACCTGCGTGGCACCGTCGAGAGCACGACCTCGGCCATCCTCGAGCAGCAGCTTCGCGACAAGCTGTTCGGCTTTTTCGCGATGATCCAGGCGGTGCTCCCCATCATGAAGCGTCAGCGCGACGGACGGATCGTGAATATCGTCGGACAGGCGGCACGACATCCCCACCCCGACCGGTTTCCGTCGGGCGTGACCAACGCGGCGGTGATGGCGATGACGAAATCGGTCGCCGACGCGGTGGCGCGCGACAACATCCGGGTCAACGCGGTGTGCCCGCAATACATCGAGTCCGAGCTGCTCGCGTCGCTGATTGCCAGGGAGATGCGCGAGCGCGGGGTCGATCGGACGACCGCGGCGGCGGGATTCTCGCGCGCCAATCCGTTGGGACGCACCGGGACGCCGGCGGAGGTCGCGGATCTCGTCGCCTTTCTGGCATCCGACTGTTCCGATTTCACGACGGGAAGCGCGGTGAGCATCGACGGCGGCTATCACCGCTATGTCTTCGGGTGAGGACGCGGGCATGGACCTCGGTCTTTCCGGCAAGACCGCGCTGATTACCGGCGGCAGCAGCGGCATCGGCCTCGCCATCGCGCGGCGCCTGGGTGCGGAGGGATGCAGCATCGCCGTGTGCGGACGAGACAAGGGGAGGCTCGACGCCGCGCTTGCCGCTCTCACGTCCGTCAAGGCGCAGGGATTTGGTGCCGATATCTGCAAGCCGGCTGAGGTCGCCGCGCTGGTCAACGATGCCATCGAAGCCTTCGGCCAGATCGACATCGTGGTGAGCAATGCGGGCACCCACCTGGCTGGCCGCTTCGAGGAGGTCGGCAGCGAGGACCTCGCGCGGCATTTCCGCACCAAGGTCGTCGGCCCTTGGGAGCTCGCCCGTTGCGTGGCCCCGCATATGCGCCGGCGCGGCGGCGGCCGGTTCATCGTCATCATCGGGCAGGCCGGCAAGGTGCCGCAGGCGAATGCGATCGCCTCGACCGTCACCAATGCCGCTCAGCACGCCTTCGTCAAATCGCTATCGGACGAGCTGGCGTCGAGCAATATTCTCGTTAACGCGGTGTGCCCGAGCCGCATCAGGACGCCGCTGACCGACGGTCTCACGCTACATAACGAGATTTTCTTCGGGCGCAGCCTCGAGCAGCAGGAAACGCGCTGGGGCGCCGAAGTTCCGCTCGGCCGGTGGGGCACGCCCGAAGATATCGCCAACGCCGTCGCTTTCCTCGCATCGAGCCGCGCCGCATTCATCTGCGGCGCCAATATCGATGTCGATGGCGGCCATCAACGTTCGATCTTCTAGGGTCGATCGGCATGATCGACATCCGTCACGTATCGAAGAGCTTTCACAAGCGCGATGCAGTGGTCGACGCCGTGCGGGACATCACCCTGACCATCGCACGGCACGAGATCGTCGCCGTGATCGGACCGAGCGGTTGCGGCAAGTCGACGCTGCTCAACATGATCGCCGGCCTCTACGCGCCCACGCGTGGCCATATCGTCTACAAGGGGGCGCGGGTCGCGGACGTCAACACCGACGTCGGATACATGACGCAGAAGGACAATCTGCTGCCGTGGCGGAACGTCCGCGACAATGTCGCGTTCCCGCTCGAGCTCGCGGGCGTCGCGCGATCCGAGCGCATGGAGCGCGCCGACCGGGTGATCCAGCATGTCGGTCTCGATGGCTTCGAGGACCGCTTTCCGACCGAGCTCTCGGGCGGGATGCGAAAGCGCGCCTGCCTGGCGCGCATGCTGCTCTACGGCGCGGAAACGGCCTTGCTGGACGAGCCGTTCGCGGCGCTCGACGCACAGCTCAAGCTCGCCATGCACGATCTGGTGCTGCGGCTCGCCGCCGAGAACGGCCAAACCGTCGTGTTCGTGACGCACGACCTGATGGAAGCGGTTACGCTGGCCGATCGCGTCCTGGTCTGTACGCGCAGGCCCGCGACCGTGGCGCTCGAGCAGCGCATCGAGCTTGCGCGCCCGCGCGACGTGCTGAACGTGCGCTTCACCAACGCGTTCAAGGCCTATTACGACGTGCTGTGGGAGCGCCTGCGCGTGGAATACCACGAGGATCGGGTATGACCGTGCCGGAGACCAAGCTCGATCAGCCGGCAGCGTTGGACGACGCACCGCCCTCCCGTGCGCGGCTTCAAGAGATGAGCGGCGTCACCATGGTGCTGTGCCAGATCGCGCTCGGCTTCGCGGTGCTCCTGGTCTGGCAGGGTGCGTCGGGCAGGCTGGTCGACAATTTCTTCATCTCCAATCCGATCGATGTCGGCCGCCGCCTGCTGGGCTGGGTGATGGACGGTTCGCTGTTCCGGCATCTGTGGGCCACCGTCTACGCCACCGCCATGGGGTTCTTCATCGGCGCGGTCGGCGGTGCCATCCTCGGGGTCTGGCTCGGCGTCTCGCCGCTCGCGAGCCGTTTGCTCAATCCCTATCTGAACGCGCTCAACGCCTTGCCGAAGGTCGCGCTCGCGCCCCTGTTCGTGCTGTGGTTCGGGCTCGGCCTCGAGTTGAAGATCGCGCTTGCGGCCGTGCTGGTGCTGTTCCTGGTATTCCTCAACACCTTCGCCGGCGTGCGCGAAGTCGACCAGGATCTGATCGATGGGGCGCGGCTGATGCGCGCCACCCGGGCGCAGGTCATCGCCAAGGTCATCATCCCCTCGGCGATGTCGTGGGTGTTTGCGGGACTTAAGATCTCCGTGCCGTATGCATTGATCGGCGCGGTGCTGGGCGAGATGATCGCCGCCAATCGCGGGCTCGGCTACCTCGTGCAGTTCTCCGGATCGCAATTCGATTCGGCGGGCGTCTTTGCGGTCCTGCTCGTGATCGCATTGCTCGCGGTGGCGCTCAATTTCCTGGTCGAGGCCGTGCAACATCGAATGGAGCGCTGGCGCATGGTCAGCCGCTGACGCAGGAAACATCGGAGGAACACGCCATGAGGATGATCAGCATTGCGGCCATCGCCGTCGGCACCGCGCTGGCGGGGAGCCTGTCGTGGTCGGCCGGCGCCGAGCCGGTGAAGATCACCAATATCGGCCACGGCTACTATTCCGGGGCGCTCTATATCGCCAAGCAGGAGAAGCTGTTCGAGAAGCACGGGCTCGAGCCCGACATTTCCTACGTCCAGGGCGGCGCGCTCGCGCTGCAGGCGGCGCTCACCAAGCAGGCCGACATCAGCCTCGTGAGCTACGAGCACATCCTCACCGCCGCCGTCCAAGGCAAGCGGGTGGTCGGCATCTACAACCTTTGCAACCGGCCGGTGAACAACGTCATCGCCAGCGAGAAGCTCCTGGCGGGCGCCGAGAAGCTCGGTATCGAAGAGAAGATCAAGCGTCTCAAGGGTCAACGCGTGGCGATGCCGTCGGCGAACGGCTCGGGCGAAAAAATGCTCGGCGTGCTGGCAAGGAAATACGGTCTCACGCTCCCCGGCGACATCAGCAGCGTCTATCTCGGCGCCGAAGCGCCGGCCTATGTCGCCGCCTTCCAGCGCGACCTGATCGACGCGGCGCTGCCGTTCGAGCCGGCGGGCGTGCTGGTCCAGCAGGCCGGCAAGGGAAAGATCTATCTCAACATGATGAGCGGGGACATCCCCGAGTTTCGCGATATCCTGTTCATCGTGCTCGCGACGCATCCCGATCTCATCAGGGACAAGCCGGAACTGTTGCGCAAGGTCGCGCGCGTCTTCACCGAGGCAACGGCGATCCTCAAGACCGATCCGAAGCGCGGCAAGGCGCTGATGGCGAAGGAATATCCGAACATGGCGCCGGAAACCAACGAGCAGGCCTACGAGACGGTCAGCCAGATCTGGACCTCGAACGGCCGCATCAGCGAGCAGCAGGCGCGGGCGACCTTTGCCTACCTGCAGCCGGAGGGGCCTTCGGCGGTCGATTTCCCGACCACCTTCACCAACGACTTCCTGCCGAAGTAGGACAACCGTCGGCGGCCGCGGGGGGACCAAGCACATGATCAGCTTTGCGGTGGGCCAATCCACCATCACGCGGGTCGAGGAAACCTATGGCCCGACCTTCCGCCCGGCCGATATCTTTCCGGAATGGAGCGATGCGACGCTGGCCGCGCACGCCCACTGGCTCGCGCCGCACCACTACGACGCCGCCAGCGGCTTGCTCAAGATCAGCGTGCACAGCTGGCTGTTGCAGATCGGCGGGCAGAACATCCTGATCGACACCTGCTGCGGCAATCACAAGTCGAAGCCCGCGCGGCCGTTCTGGAACATGCTCGACCTGCCCTATCTGGAGCGGCTCGCGGCCGCCGGGGCGCGCGCCGACGAGATCGATCTCGTCATGTGCACGCACCTGCACCACGATCATGTCGGTTGGAACACGCAGCTTCGCGACGGCCGCTGGGTGCCGACCTTTCCGAATGCCCGCTACGTGTTCTCCAAGCCCGACTTCGAATACTACCAGCGCCTGGACGCCGATCCCGCGCTTCCTCCGGCGGAGTTCGGGCACCTTCCGCGAATGCGTGGTCCCGATCGTCGAAGCCGGGCGCGCGGACCTCGTCACCGGGCCGCACCGTCTCAACGAGCATATCGACATCCTTCCGGCGCCGGGCCATTCCGCCGGCCATGTCGTGTTCAAGCTCGACAGCGCGGGCGCGCAGGCCGTCTTCATCGGCGACGTGTTCCATCATCTCCTGCAGGTGTATTACCCGCACTGGAATTTTCCGAAGAACTCGGACGTCGAACAGGCGCGCACCAGCCGCCGCAGGGTGCTCGACCTTTGCGCGTCGACCGGGGCGCTGGTCTTGCCCGGCCACGTGGGGGCGCCGTTCGCGGGCTACATAGAAGCCACCAGCAAGGGATTTAAGCCGCGCTTCTGATGCGTCGTAGAATGGGTTGAGCCTTAAGGGCGTTTACGCCCGTCCATAGCCCGCGAAGACGGGCGTCAACGCCCTTGAGGCGGGCTATGGCGACACCCATCATCTCTCGGCCGACATAATACTCTCGATTGATGGGTTTCGCTGGCGCTCAACACATCCTACAGGCTACGGGCTACGCGTGTTCCTCGACCGAGACATTGACCTTTCGGCCGAGCGCGTGAAATGCCGCCTCGATCTGCTCGAGCCGCGACGCGTGGTCGAGACGGAACAGGCGATCGACCGATTCCCGGTTCCATTTCAGGCGTCGGCTTAGCTCCGCTCGGGTGATGCCATCCTCGCGCAATGAGCAATAAAGCGACGTCTTCAATGTCATCATCAGAGGCAATTCCACCACGCAATCGTGTTTTGCAGCGCGCGTAGGTGGTGGAATCTCCGTTCCGTCCGCAATGCGCGCCGCCAAAGCTTCCTCGATCGCATCGGCGGCATGGCGCATTGCCTCTGCCTTGTCCTCTCCGAAGGTCGTAACCTCGGGGAGCGCGGGGCAGGTGACGAGCAGCGTGCCGTTGTCATCTCGTTCGAGTTTGATCGGATAACGCAGCATCATTTCAATCCCAGGTCCTTGAGGATCTTGTTGACCAGGCCAGTACCGAGTTCCTTGCGGCCGCCATGCATCGGAAGCTGGGTCTTGCGGTCGCCGCGACGGACGGTCAGATGCCCGCTACCGCCCTTATGGGTCTCGAAGGTGCAACCCTTCTCCGCCAGCAGTTTCTTTAGTTCCTGCGCTCTCATGAATATAGACCGCTCCACACATCTGTGTAAGTCAACAGAAGTGTGGAGAGTCGGCGCACTATAGAGCTCGTAGGATGGGTTGAGCCTTCGGGGCGTTTACGCCCGTCCATAGCCCGCGAAGACGGGCGTCAACGCCCTTAAGGCGGGCTACGGCGATACCCATCATCTCTCGGCCGATATAATGCTCGCGCTCGATGGGTTTCGCTGGCGCTCAACCCATCCTACGGGCTATCGATGCGATGACAGCGGGGAGACCACAGCATGGCCGAGCCAGTCGATTTTCCCGCGGGCGGCTACCGCTTCATCCCGAGCGTGTTCCAGTATTCGGCCGGCGCCGCTGCCCTGCCCGGCCATGAGATCCAGCGCGTGCGCTTCCGCGCGCCGGTGCCGCTGGCGCGCGGCTTCGAGCAGATCGAGCGCATCATCGCCGCAGCCGACCGTCCGCTGACGTCGTTCTGTGCCTGCGAGTTGCGCTCGCCGGCGCCGTTCACCGAGCAGGGTTTTCGCGCCTTCAACGAGATCTATGTGGTCACGCTCGAAAAGTGGGGCCTGTTCGACGGCAAGGTCAACCCGGTGGCGCGCAGCAATGTGTGCCCGGAGATCGATCCGCCGGCCGAGCCCTCGTTCCATGCCTTCTCGTTCACGATCGCGGCGGCCGAGGCCGCGCCGAGCGTGGTGATTGCGGGCAGCGCCGAGGCCAGAGAGGGCGGCGCGAGCTACAGCGAACGCACCATCCGGCACGGCGAAACGAGCCCGGACGCCATGCGAGAAAAGGCGCGCTACGTGCTGGGCGAGATGGAGCGGCGGCTGGCGGCGCTGGGGTTTCGCTGGGCCGACACCACGGCGACGCAGGTCTATACCGTGCACGATCTGCACCCGTTCCTCGCCGACGAGATCGTGCGGCGCGGGTCGGCGCGTTCCGGGCTGACCTGGCACTATGCCCGGCCGCCGGTGCGCGAGCTCGAATATGAGATGGATTGCCGCGCCGTGGCGCGCGAGCGCGTGATCTAGATCGTTCGTTGGCCTTCGCCTCGGCGAAGCCGATGTGGCGGCAACCGGATCAGAAGACCCGGCTCGCGCGGTCGAACCAAGCCTTCTCCTCGGCCGTGAATGGCTTCACGGCAGGCTTTTGCTGTTCGAACGAAGTCGGTGCCGTCCTGCCCCCGGCAGCTGGGCCACGATGATGGGTCCCGCGGCTGCTCTGGGCCAAGACCGCTGACGCAGAGGCAAGGACAAGCAGAGCGGCGAGAGCCATCTTGGTCTTGGTAAGCATTGTCGTTCTCCTTGTGCACAGTTCCTCTCTGCTGGGAACCCTCCGGTGGTGGTCTTATTTCGTGCAAGGCGCTCCAGCGGGCTTGGAGGATCTTGCGACGTTGCTTTCAGTCTTGCGCAAATCGGCTCATCGCCTGCCACGGCTGTTCACGCCCCAGTGATCTGCATGTCCGACGCCCTATCGATGTGGTGGTGATCAACGCAATTCCCAATAAGTCCACGCAAAGCCGATCAAGTTTTTCTGACGTCCAGCAACTACTTCCCAGCCACTGCGCCCGGAAACGGGCGTCCGTCAACTCAAACCTCTCAAACCATGGAGATGTGTCATGAAGACCGTCATCGCCACAGCGCTTCTTGCAGTCACCGTCATCGCCTCCCCGGCCTTGGCCCGAACCGCCTCGCATAACGCCGCACAGCAGCAGCAGGGCAATTCGGTGTATCAGGGCGGCGAATATCTCGGTTCCGATCCGGACCCGCAGGTCCAGTTCGATCTGGAGCGTGAATTCAATTCGCGTCACGGCGGCTACTGAGGCCTAGCTCTCAGGTGTGAAAAGCCCCGGAGCGTCCTCCGGGGCTTTTTTTCCCGACCCGCCTTGTCATTCGTGCGGGCTGCACGTGCGCGGCCGGCCACGTGGAAGAACTTTCCGCATTCGCGGCCTCACGGAGCAATTTTGGCATGGCAGCAGCACCGCCGGCCGATGATCCGGTCTCCGTGCCATCACATCCGCGAGCGGTCGCAGCGGTCTGGTTGTCCGCCCCCGAACGTGGAATTATATCGGTGGTACGAATCCGCCGCGGCCGATTGTAGGCGCGGCAGCGAGGAAGCAGAGCGCAAATTCGAACAGCCGAGCGCGAAGGAGTTGTCCATGGTCGACGTCATCGAGCGTGAAACCGTCAACGAAGCCATCGAGGCCACGGTCAACTACATCGTCAACGATGGCCAGAAACTGTTCACCGAGACGGCGGGGCCTGGCGGGAGGGACGTGCGCACCGGCGGCACGGTCGACCCGCGCCGCGTGACCATCCACAATGCGAGGCTGCACGCCGAGCCGTTCGCGCTCGACCGCGACGGCTTCCGCTTCGTCCGTCACGACACCGGGGTCGTCGATTTCTTCGACGAGGACCAGGTGCGCCGCGTCTATTACCCCGAGATGGAAGCCCTGGTGAAGAAGGAGAGCGGGGCGTCACGCGTGGTGGTGTTCGATCACACGCTCCGCACGGCCGATGACGAGCAACGCGAGGCGCGCAAGATCCGCGAGGTCGTGCGCCGCGTGCACAACGATTACACCGAATGGTCGGGCCCGCAGCGCGTGCGTGATCTCCTGCCCGCAAGAGGCCGACCAGCTCCTGCAGCGCCGCTTCGCCATCGTGCAGGTGTGGCGGCCGATCCGTCACCCGGTCGAGAGCTTCCCGCTCGCGATCTGCGATGCGCGCAGCATATCGGCCGACGATTTCGTGGTGAACGAACGCCGCTATCCCAACCGGGTCGGCCAGACCTACGCCATCACCTACAACCCCGCGCACCAGTGGTACTGGCTGCCGCGCATGCGGCGCGAGGAGGCGCTGGTGTTCAAGGTGTACGACTCGGCAAAGGACGGCCGCGCCCGCTGGTCCGCCCACACCGCGTTCGAGGACCCGACCTCGCCGCCCAACGCGCGCCCGCGCGAGAGCATCGAGATCCGCACGCTCGCGTTTTTCTGAACTCGCTTCGAGTATTTTGACCGGATACCTGCCGGGGTTTGCCGCGATCTCTCCGTTGTCATGCCCGCGAAAGCGGGCATCCAGTAACCCATGCACCGGGCAGTGAGGCCGAGACCGATGCCTTTAACGCAGTTTGGCGATTACTGGATCATCCGCTTTCGCGGACGATGACACCGAGGGGGACCATAGCGTTGCCCTTCCGCGCACGCGACAACGCGAAGCCCTGAAGCCGAACACTCCGCTATTCACCATTCACCGTCACCCCCGTACGACAGATCGGCGGGGTGCGACGACATTGACCGTTTTCCAGCCAGCCGCTGCGCAAAAAATGTATTTGCAGTGAAGGGTCGAGCCGGTACGCTCATTACCGAAATGTCCGTTCATTATTGAACTGCGGATTTGACATGAAGACCGTCCGGCGCGGACTAGCCGCGGCTTTCTTCCTTGCTCTCGCGGCCGCCATTGCCGGCCCGGCGCTCTCGCAGCCGGTCACGTTTCGTCTCGGCTACGGCGGGGCGGCCGAGGAACCGATGTGGCTGATCGTGGCCAAGGCCGATCTCGCCCGGAACTACGGCAAGGCCTACACCATCGATGCCACCCGCTTCACCAGCTCGGACAAGCGCGCGCAGGCATTCGAGGCCGGCGCCATCGACCTCTCCGCCGGCAGCGCCAACGGCGTGATTTTCGCCGCCGCCGAAGGCATCACCGCGAAGTTCATCGCCTCGATCTCGCGCGAAAGCGCGCGCGGGTTCAGCACGAGCTACTACGTCAAGGAGAGCTCGCCGATCAGGTCGGTGGCCGACCTGAAAGGCCGGACCGTCGGCATCAACGGCTTCTCCACCTCCGGCCATCTCTGGTTGAAGGCGGCGCTCGACAAGCATGGCCTCGCCGATACCGACGTGAGGATCACCCCGGTCCCGTTCTCGGCGATGCAGGAATTGCTCGAAGCCGGACGCATCGACATCGGGCAGTTTCCGCAGCCCTACGCCGCGCTCCTGGAAAAGCAGATGAAGGTGCGCAAGATCTTCGATGCCAAATACGGCGTGCCGTTCGAGGAGGAGCTCACTGTCCTGGTCGGTAAGGACGAGTTCCTCAAGAAGAACGCAGTCGCGGTCCGCGCGCTCCTGGAGGATCTCACGGCGGCGATGCGGTTCTATCTCGACAAGCCGCGCGAGGCCCGGCAGCTGCTGATCGATGCCCGCATGGTGCGGGTGAGCCCCGATGTCTACATGACCATGCAGGACTACTATCGCGACCCGACGTTGCGGGTCGACGCCGATGCGCTCGAGAAGATGCAGGCGTTCCAGGTCAAGGCCGGATTCCAGAGAAAGAATGCCGATGTCAGGTCGCTGGTCGACCTCGGCTACCTGCCGCAATGAGCGCGCGGGCGCGACGGCGTTCGACCGGACGTCTCGACGGATGAATGTTCACCACACGGGAACGCGACATGGGTGCATTTGACATCAAGGCCGCTCTGCACGGAATGGCGTGCCTCTTCGTTCTCGCGACGGCTACGGCCGACGCGGCGCTCGGCCAGCCGGTCACGTTGCGTCTGGGCTATGGCACGGCAGCGGAAGAGCCGCTGTGGCTGACCGTTGCCAGGCCCGATCTCGCCAGGAACCAGGGCAAGGCCTACACCCTCGACGCGACCCGCTTCACCGGTTCCGACAAGCGCAGCCAGGCATTCGAGGCCGGCGCCATCGACCTTGCCGCCAGCAGCGCCAACGGGGTAATTTTCGCCGCGGCCGAAGGCGTCGCGGCCAAGATCATCGCCTCCGTTTCGCGCGAAAGCCCGCGCGGCTTCAGCACGACCTTCTACGTGAAGGAGAATTCGCCCATCAAATCGGTGGCCGATCTCAAGGGCAAGGTCGTCGGCATCAACGGCTTCTACACGTCGGGCCACCTCTGGCTGAAGACGGCGCTCGAGAAGCACGGGCTGGCGGAGACCGACGTGACCATCACGCCGGTTCCGTTTCCGGCGATGCAGGAAGCGCTCGACGCCGGAAAGGTCGACCTCGGGCAGTTCCCGCAGCCGTTCGCGGCGCTGGCGGAAAAGCAGATGAAGGTGCGCAAGATCTTCGATGCAAAATATGGCGTGCCGTTCGAGGAGGAGCTGATCGTCCTGATCGGAAAAGACGAATTCCTGAAGAAGAATGCCGGCGCGGTGCGCGCCTTCCTCGACGATCTCAAGGCAGCGACGCAATTCTACCTCGAGAAACCGCGCGAGGCCCGCCAGCTCCTGATCGACAACAAGATGGTCCGCGTGAGTCCCGACGTCTATCTGACCATGAACGACTACTATCGCGATCCGACCTTGCAGGTCGACAGCGGGGCGCTCGAGAAGATGCAGGCGTTACAGATCAAGGCCGGATTCCAGAAGAAGAACGCCGACGTCAAGTCGCTGGTCGATCCCGGCTATCTGCCGAAATAGGTCTGCTCGAGCCCACGCCGATGTCGCTGCTGGAGGTCACCGACCTCGACAAGACGTTCACGGTCGACAGCCGCAGCGTCGTCGCGATCGATCATCTGTCGATGTCGATCGACGAGCACGAATTCGTCTCCATCGTCGGGCCTTCCGGCTGCGGCAAGAGCACGTTCCTGCACATCGTCGGCGGCTTCGAGCCCGCGACCGGCGGCGACCTGCGCCTGAACGGCAAGCCGATCGGGCCTCCGGGTCCCGACCGCGGCATGATGTTTCAGGAGCTGTCGCTGTTTCCCTGGCTCACGGCAATCGAGAACGTGGCGTGGCCGCTCGAGATGAAGGGGCTGCCCAAGCGCGAGTGCCGCGCCAAGGCAGCGGACTATCTCGACCTCGTCCATCTCTCGCGCTTTGCGGACCTCTATCTCGGCCAGTTGAGCGGCGGAATGAAGCAGCGCGTTGCGCTCGCGCGGCTGTTCGCCCTCGATCCGGAAATCATGCTGATGGACGAGCCGTTCGGTGCGCTCGATTCCCAGACCCGGGAATTGCTGCAGGAAGAGTTGCAGTCGATCTGGCGGCGGGCGCGCAAGACCGCGCTGTTCGTCACCCACGACATCGACGAGGCGATCTATCTCGGAACGCGGGTGATCGTATTCACCGCCCGTCCGGGCCGCATCAAGGCCGATATCCGGCTTCCCAACGTCGATCGCTCCGGCGACTACCGCAAGTCGCAGGAATACCTCGCCCTGCGGGTGCAGGTCTGGGACCTGTTGCGGGACGAGGTGTTGAAGGCGCGGGCCCTGGAGGAAGCGTGAGGATCAACTCGGCCTCGGTCCAGCATTGGATCGTGCCCGTCGCGGTGGTGGTGGCCTGGCAGGTGTTCGGCAGCGCGGGCCTCCTGCCCCGCTACCTGTCGTTCCCGAGCGCGATCCTCGCCGCGCTGTGGGAGATCACGCTCTCCGGCGAGCTGCTCGCGGCGTTGACCGCGAGCCTCTATCGCGTGTCCGCAGGTTTCGTGATGGGCACGGTCGCCGGCATCATCGTCGGCCTGGGCGCGGGAATCCTGCCCGGCGTGCGGCATTTCTTCGATCCGCTCGTGTCCTTTCTCTATTCCATTCCGAAGATCGCCTTCCTGCCGGTGTTCCTGCTGCTGTTCGGTCTCGGTCACGCGTCCAAGATCGCGATCATCGCGTTTTCCGGGTTCTTTCCTGTCTTCGTCGCCTCGCGGCACGCCGTGCTGTCGGTCAACAAGCTTCTGATCTGGGCGGCGCGCAACATGGGAACGCCGTCGCGGACCATCTTCTTCCGGGTCATCATTCCGGCGGCGGCGCCGCAATTGTTCGGCGGCATCCGCATCGGGCTCGCGCACGCTTTCGTGGTGCTGTTCGCGGCCGAGCTGATCGGCTCCAAGGCCGGACTCGGCACCATCATCTCCTACGGCGAGGAATGGGTGCGCTTCGACCTGATGTTCGCGGGGATCGCCTGCTTCGCCGTGCTCGGCTTCTTGAGCGACCGCATCTTGCTGGCGATCCGAGCGCGGGTGCTCAGAGGCCAGATGATCGGGACCGAGGAGCAGGTTGTGCGATGATCGCCCAAACCTTCACGCAGGCCTGGTCCCTGGTCGCCCGCTGGTACTCGATCCCGCTGCTGCTCTTGGTTTGGCAGGTCGCGGTCGGGAGCGGTCTGGTCGAGTTCCGTCTGCTTCCGGGCCCCGGCAGGGTGTGGGATGCGCTCGCGACCGAAGTGGGCAACGGCACGCTCGTTTTCCACGCCGGCGTGACCGTCTCCCGCGCGCTCACCGGCTTCGCGATTGCAGCGCTGGTCGGAGTTCCGTTCGCGGCGGTGATGGCGCGGTCCGAGCTGGTCCGCAACCTGTTCGAGCCGGTCTTCTTCATGGGATATCCGATCCCGAAGATCGCGCTGTTT
Source organism: uncultured Alphaproteobacteria bacterium (assembly GCA_963827585.1). Taxonomy (GTDB): domain Bacteria; phylum Pseudomonadota; class Alphaproteobacteria; order Rhizobiales; family Xanthobacteraceae; genus VAZQ01. The sequence continues at coordinate 109,828 of CAWHCK010000049.1, read as the reverse complement.
CCGGTCTTCACCTACATCTTCGGCATCGGGACGCCATCGAAGATCGCATTCACCTTTCTCGAGTGCCTCTATCCGATCGTGGTGACCTGCTATTTCGGCTTCCGCGGCGTGCAGACGCGGCTCATTTGGACCGCGCAGAACTGCGGCGCGGGCCGCGCCACCATTTTCCGGCGGGTTGTTTTGCCGGCGGCGCTGCCCAGCATCTTTTCGGGATTGCGGGTCGCGCTGCCAGTCGCGATCATCGTCGTCGTCATCACCGAAATGATCGGCGATTCGATCGGGCTCGGATACTACATCACGATCTGGAGCACGCGCTTCACCTTCGCCAACGTCTATGCCGCGATCATCGTGATCGGAATCTGCGGCCTGGTGCTCGACCAGGCCCTGCTCCTGCTGCGCCATCGTGCCGTCTACTGGCAGCGGGAGGCGGCTTGATTATGCTCGCATCGTTCATTGGGAGTGGCGAATGACCGATGTCGCCGCCGAGACCGACCTGCCCGGGGCGCTCGACGAGCTCTCCCGCGCCTGCCGCATTCTCGAGATGGAGGGCCACGGCGACATGACGCTCGGCCATCTCTCGCTGCGCGACCCCGAGCGGCGCGGTTTCTGGCTCAAGCGCAATCGCATTGGGCTCGGCGAAGTCATGGGCGCCGACGACTTCGTCCTGGTCGACTGGGACGGCCGCCAGTTGGCGGGATCGGGCGGGCGCCACTCGGAATGGCCGATCCATTCGGAGATCCTGCACCTGCGTCCGGATGTCGAGGTCGTCGCGCATACCCACCCGTTTCATGCCTGCGTGTTCTCGGCTTCGCTCGATCCGCTGCAGCCGTTTAGCCTCGACGCCGACTACTTCATCGACGTGCCGCGCCACGTGGACCAGGTGGCCCTGATCACAACCAAGGACGAGGGCGTCGCTTTGGCCCGATCGCTCGGCGATGGATTTGCGGTGCTGATTGCAAATCACGGGGTGACGTTCTGCGGTACCTCCATCGCGCACGCGACCTGCGTCGGCGTCTTTCTCGAAAAGGCCTGCAAGGCGCAATTGGCAGGACAGGCGGCAGGCTTCCGCGCGTCCATGCCGGACCGCGCCACGCGCGCCAGGCGCAACAGCCAGATGATGACGCCTGCACACGTGGAGCATTCCTGGCACTATTTCTGCCGTAAGCTCGAGGCGCGCAGCGGGACGGGCGGCGCCGTGCCCGTCTTCGGCTGAAGGGTCGCGCGGGCAAGATGCTGGAGCGAACGCAGAAGCAGGACGGCTATATCGGCCAGCCGTTGCGGCGCCGGGAGGACGTCCGCTTCGTGCAGGGCCAGGGACGCTACGTCGACGATCTGCTTCTGCCCGGCGTCGCGTGGTGCGCGTTCGTGCGCAGCCCCCACGCCCATGCGCGGATCCTCGCCGTGTCGACGCAGGCCGCCGCGGCACGGCCCGGGGTGTTGTTGACGCTCACCGCACAGGATTGGGCCAAGGCCGGACACGGCGAGCTCACAGTGGTGCACCCGATGCCGTTCGGCGACGGACGCCCCATGAACTCAGCCCCGCGCCCGGCCTTCGCCCGCGACAAGGTCCATCATGTCGGCGATATCGTCGCCGCCGTCGTCGCCGAGAGCAGGTTCGCCGCCGAAGACGCGGCCGAGGCCATCGAGGTCGATTACCGCCCGCTGCCGGCAGTCACTAGACCGCGGCAAGCCGTGGAGCGCGCCGCGCCGCTCGTGCATGAGCAATTCGGCACCAATCTCGTGTTCGAGATCGAGCGCGGCAACCGCCACGCGGTCGAGGCGGCGATGGCGGCGGCGGCAAAGGTGGTCGAGCTTCACCTCAAGAACAGCCGGTTGTCGGCCAATCCGATCGAGCCGCGCTCCTATCTATGCGATTACGACGCCGCGAGCGACCGCTACACGCTCTACGCAACCATCCAGCAGCCGCATTACCTGCGCCGCTGGCTCTCGCTCTACACGCTCCACATTCCCGAGCACAAGATCCGCGTCATTTCGCCCGACGTCGGCGGCGCCTTCGGGGTCAAGGGAAACTTCGCGGTCGAGGTCTCCACGATCGTCTGGGCGGCGCAGATGCTGCGCCGGCCGGTCAAGTGGACCGCCACGCGCACCGAAACGTTCCTTTCGGACGCGCAAGCGCGCGATCACGACACCATCGCGCGCATGGGATTCGATCGCGACGGACGCATCGTCGCCATGCAGATCGATACCGTCGCGGCGCTGGGCGGCTATCTCAGCAATTTCGCGCCCAGCATTCCGGGCAACTCCTACCCGCAGACGGTGACCGGCCTCTACAAGACGCCCAACCTTCACCTGCGCGTGCGCGGCGTCTATACCAACACCGTGCCGGTCGATGCCTATCGCGGCTCGGGGCGGCCGGAGGCGACCTGGACCAACGAGCGGCTGCTCGAGCTCGGCGCCCGTGAGCTCGGCATCGACGTGGTCGAGATGCGCCGGCGCAATCTCATTGCGCGGACCGAGTTTCCGTATTCGGCGCCCGGCGGGCGCGTCTACGATTCCGGCGATCCGCCGGCGCTTCTCGATCAGCTCCTGTTGCTGGCGGACTATTCAGCGCTCCGGCGCGAGCAGGCGGCTTGCGTGTAAAGGGCATCCTGATGGGCATCGGGCTTGCCGCCTTCATCGACAAGGCCGGCACCGGCCCGAGCGCCAATCTCGCCAAGCGCGGCGGGCTGCACGGCGGTTGGGAGAGCGCCATCGTGCGCGTGCACAGCGACGGCAAGGTGACCGTGCTGGCGGGCAGCCACTCGCACGGGCAAGGGCACGAGATCACGTTCTGCCAGATCGCGGCCGACCGCCTGGGGCTCCCCATCGATGACATTCGACTGGTCGAGGGCGACACCGATCTGATCCCGTTCGGCAACGGCACCTGGGGCGCGCGCTCGGCGTCGGTGGCCGGAACGGCAATCTACCGTGCCTGCGACAAGGTGCTGGACAAGGCGCTGCGCCTCTCCGCGCACGTGCTCGAATGCGCGGAGAGCGACATCGACTATGCCCGCGGCGTGTTCAAGGTACGCGGAACCGACCGCTCCATTCGCTTCGCCGAGATTGCCGACATTGCCTATCACGGGTCGCTCCTGCCGCCGGACTGTGCGCCGGGGCTCGAAGTCACCGAGTTCTACGACCCGCCCGATACCAACGATCCGCAGGCCATGCATCTCGCCGTGGTCATTGTCGATCCGGAGACCGGGTCGGTGCGGCTGCGCAGCCTCTATGCCGCCGACGATTGCGGCGTGGTCATCAATCCGATGATCGTCGAGGGCCAGGTGCACGGCAGCCTGGCGCAGGGCATCGGTCAGGCGCTCACGGAGCACATCGTCTACGATGACGCGTCCGGGCAACTGCTGACCGCGAGCTTTCTCGATTACGGCATGCCGCGTGCGGGCGACCTTCCGGCGTTCGAGACGACCTTCATCGCGAGCCCCGCGCCGAGCAATCCACTCGGCGTCAAGGGCGCAAGCGAGAGCGGAACGATCGGCGCGCCCGCGGCCATCGGCAATGCGGTCATCGACGCGCTGTGGCATCTGGGGGTGCGCGACATCACCTTGCCGATCACGTCCGAGACCGTCTGGCGTGCGCTTCGGGACGCACGCCGCGTGCAGGCAACCGGGGAGGCCCAGGCGACGCATGAACGACAAGCAGGCTGATATCGGCAAGCTGATCGCGGACGAGCTTGCCGCGTGCGGGGTGAAGCTCGTCGCCTCGCTGCCCGACAATTGGTTGACGGGCGTGATCGATACCATCGATGGGGATGACCGGTTCGTGCATGTTCCGGTCAACCGGGAGGAATCCGCGATCGGCCTGTGCTCCGGCGCCTATATGGGTGCCATGGGCTCCGCGGCGCTGATGGGAGCGTCGGGCTTCATGACGGTGGTCTACGCCATCACCAAGATCAACTACACCTACGAAATCCCGCTGTTCCTGATGCTGACGTTGCGCGGCGGCGTGGGCGATCACCACAAGCACCATGTGTCGAACAGCCTCTATCTTCGTCCGGTGCTCGAGGCGATCGACATGCCGTATCAGATCATCGACCGGGGCGACGACATCGCGGCGATCTCGCGCTGCTATCACCACACGCGCACCTTCCTGCGGCCGATGGCCGTCATCCTCACGCGCGACTTGCTGCGGGGCACCCGGTCATGAACTACGTCGACTGCTTTCGCGCGCTCGCGCGCCATCGCACCGATCAGATCGTCGTCACCTCGGCGGGCAATTCCAGCCAGGCCTGGTGGGCGGCCACCCGTGACAGCGAGGCGAGCTTCTATCTCGACGCCTCCATGAGCCTCTCGACCATGTTCGCGTCCGGTCTTGCGCTGGCGCGCCCGGAGCTGAAGATCTGGGCCTTCATGGGTGACGGCGCGTTTTGCATGAACCCGGGCATGCTGATGGTCGAGCGGCAGATGAACCTGCCGAACCTCACGCACTTCCTGGTCTCCAACCGGGTCTATGGCGCGACCTCCAACGCGGACCTGCCCAACCCGACGAAGAACGACTATCCGGCCATCGCCCGCGCCATGGGTCTCGAGCGCGTGTTCGAGTTCCGCACCCTCGACGCGCTCGAGCGCGACTTTCCTGCCGTGATGGCCGCGAACGTGGCCGGCCACACCTTCGTGGTGCTCGAGGTCACGCCGTTCTCCGCCGTGGAGCAGAAGCTCGAGCAGCCGCCTTTCGACGGACCCGAGCTCAAGTATCGCTTCGGCCGCCACATCGAAGGCCGCACCGATTGCAACATTTTCGGCTACCGGCTGTGACGCCGGATTCTGTCCCGATCAGGCGGCTACAGGGGAAATTGGTTGGCAATTTATCGCTACGACAAGTATTTATTTGTTGACTACCTATCGCATCTGGCGTATGAGTCGAGCATCCCGCTCGACGGGGCGAGGTGGCGGCGAATGAAGGTCGGGCCGACGCGCCGCGGGAACGAGAGCTGCTGTTGGATATGTGTTGCCGCGCAAAAGGCATCCGAGGTTTCGCTGTTTGACATTGTGAATAGGGGTAGTGCGGCGCTCGTAGGATGGGTTGAGCCTTAAGGGCGTTTACGCCCGTCTTCGCGGGCTATGGCGAAACCCATCGCCAAGGGCCAATCCACTTTTGCGCTATGCCGACGATCAGACTGGGCGGAGAGCAAGGGGTGCGGGCGAGAAGTGATGGGTTTCGCTGCGCTCAACCCATCCTACCGCTGCAGGGCCGGACGCGTCGGGCTCCTGTTTTTTTGCCTGTTGTTTACAGGAAAAACAGGTTGGACTGCACCCTTCGAGTGAGACACGAAACTAGAGACTGGTTGCGTTTACAGTTGGTTGCGCGGCCTGTGGATAATGCGGTGGATAACGCATCGGTCGCGCCAGTGTAGTTTCGAACTCGGCCGGAGGTCGATAGGCCAGGGCCGAGTGCAGTCGTTGTCGGTTATAGACATCCTCGATGAAGGCGCCGATCGCCTCGCGCGCCTCGTTGAGATCACGATAGTTGCGGCCGTCGACCTCCTCCTGCTTGAGTGTCTTCATAAAGCTCTCCGCTTGATCGGCGCCTGGGGGAGATATGGCGCGCCAGTCATGCTCAATCTCGCAACTCCAGGAGCCACAGCATGCCGAAGAAGCAGATCACGTCGTCGAAAATCCGCCAGCCCACCGGGCATTTTTCCCATGCGACCATGATCGAGGCGCGTGGCCGCATGGTCTTCATCTCCGGCATGACGGCGCGGCGCGCGGACGGCACGATCGCGGGCGTCGGCGACATCGAAGCGCAGACGCGGCAGGTCTGCGAGAACTTGAAGGCGGCCGTCGAGGAGGCCGGCGGCGCCATGGATGACATCTGCCGGGTCGACGTCTATGTCCGCAACATGGAGCACTTCGATCAGATCCACAAAGTGCGGCGGGAATATTTCAAGCCGCCGGCGCCGGCCTCGACCATGGTCGAGATCTGCAAGATGACCTCGCCCGACTATCTCATCGAGATCAACGCCATCGCCGTGATCGCCGATTAGCCGTAGGATGGGTTGAGCGCCAGCGAAACCCATCGGGACGCGAGCGTCTTGTCTGCCGAAAAGTGATGGGTATCGCCATAGCCCGCGAAGACGGGCGTAAACGCCCTTCAGCTCTACCCATCCTACGCCGTTTTAAAGGCGTGCCCGCTCACCCGAGCGGCCCCTGAAAGGCCTGGTCGGCGTAGGTATCGGGCGCGGCTTCGAGGGTCTGCGGCCAATCGGCATCGACCCGCCTGCGCTGCGCGGCCGGACGCGGCCTGCCATCCCATCCGACCTGCTCCATGGCGTGATAGAGCTCGATGCAGTGCCCGTCCGGTCCGATCGCATGGGCGGCGTAGTCGACGCCGGGATGCAGGTCGAAAGGAATGGTGTCGACGAAGCGGAGCCCTTGTTCCCGCAGAAACGCGATCGCGTCCTTCAATTGTGCGTAGGTCGCGACCTGCATTCCGATGCTCATCAAGGTCGTGGCGGGATTGAGCCCCAGCTCCGCGCGTAACGCCATCGGGTAGAGGCCGATGCAGTGATGATCGGTCCCGCAGCGCAGGAATACGCAGCGGTGCCCGCGATAATGAACGTCCTCGGTTTTGGTCAGGCCGAGGAGCTCGGTATAGAAGCGCTCCGAGGCATCGAGGTCGGAGACGAACAGGTGCACGGGGCCGATCTTGGTCACCTTGAACGGCCGCTGCAGCATGATGCCGCCGACGCAATAGTCGTAGGGAAGGTCCTCGGCGGGGCGGAATCCGTCACCGAGCGCGATGCCGTTGCGCTCGCAGGTCGTGATTTCCGTCATCTCAGCGGGTTGCGGAAGCGCGAAGCCGTCCCGCACCGCGCGAAGATAGGCGGCGGCCGGCTTGCTCCTGCGGTCCCAGCCGATCTGCTCCATGCCGTAGTAGAACTCGATGCGGTGGCCGTCCGGGTCGAGCACATAGAGCGCCCAGTTGCTACCGGGAAAGTCGCGACCGAGGCGACTGATGGGCACTTGCCGCTCGGCGAAATACTCGTGCGCGCTGACGACTTCCTCGAGGGCGCCGACCTGGAAGGAAATCTGATTGACGAAGACGCCGTTCTCGTAGTGCGCCTTGCGGACGCCCTCGGCGGTCGAGGCATGAATGGCGGCCAGGGAATGATGATCGGTTCCGTGCGAGGTGAAGACTGCAACCGGTTGGCCATCGCGCTCGACCACGTCGGTTTCACGAAACCCGAGCACGTCGACGTAGAGGCGGCGCGCCATCGCGAGATCGGTATGCCAGAGCGCGAAATGGCCGAGCCGGCGCGCCTTGAACGGCCGCGCCAGCAGGACGCCGCCGACGTCGTACATGCGGGCTTTGGAATTCATGGGTCTCGTCTCCGCGCGCGCTGAGCAGGCATCACCGTCCCGACCATACGTCGTTAGTCGCTGCACGGGCAATCGACAAAGCGCGTGTCTGATATCCCTGCAATCGTCGCGTGCTGCTTCGCCAGCGTCCGCCCCTGGACGGTGGCGCGACGATGGGCAACAATTCGGGAAACGCGGCCGGCAACGCGCAGCGACCATGAAGCTGCGCCGAACAAGACCGACCGACTGAGGGAGGAAAAAGCAGATGTCGCCGACACGACGGACGGCTCTCGCCGGCATTGCGGCCGCACTCGCTGTTGCTTCGCCGGCCTTGGCTCAAACCGGCGCTTGGCCGGTGCGCCCGCTCAAGATCATCATCCCGACCGCCCCCGGCGGCAGTCCCGACATGGTGGCGCGCACGCTCGGCAACAAGCTGACCGAGCGATTGGGCCAACCGGTGATCGTCGAGAGCGTCACCCAGGGGGTCGGCATGGTCGGCAACCAGATGGTGTCGAAGTCGGCGCCGGACGGCCACACCTTCGCGATGCTCACCGGCGGCTTTACCACCCAGGCGGCGGTGATGAAGTCGCTGCCCTATGATCCGGTGCGCGATTTTGCATTCGTCACGACCGTCGTGGCCTACCCGATGTTCCTGCTGGTCGCCCCGAATTCGCCGATTGCAAGTTTCCGCGACCTGATCGAGCGGGCCAAGGCCGCGCCCGGGAAAGTGAATTACGCCATCATCGGCGGCGGCAGCGTCTATCACCTGTTGGGGAAATGGATCGAGAATCGCGCCGGCGTCAGCATGGTGGCGGTGCCGTATCGCGGGTCGGTCGCTGCCTTTACCGACGTGGTCGGCGGCCGGCTGGACGCCATGATCGATACCGCGACCTCGGCCATTCCGCGCATCCGCAACGGCCAGCTGCGGCCGCTGGCGGTGTCGTCGCCCGAGCGTTATCCGCTGATGCCGGACACGCCGACGATGGCGGAGACCGTGCCCGGCATTGGGCTCATGTCGTGGCTCGGGCTGGCGGCCGCGCCGCAGACTCCGCGCCCCATCATCGATCGGCTCAACAGCGAATTGCGGCGCGCGCTCGAATCGCCCGACATCAAGGCGTGGCTCGCGGAGACCGGCGTGCTGGCCGCGCCGTCCTCGCCCGAGGAGCTGCAACGGCGGGTGGAGACCGAAATCGAGCTCTACGCCAAGATCGCAGAGGTCAACGGTATCAAGGCCGAGTAGTCGTCAGTCGGTCCGCGATCCGCGCCAGATCGATCGCCCTTCTTCCTTTTCTTCCGGAGAACAACCATGAAGCTCATCTACTTCGACGACTACAAGCTCGGCGTGCTCAAGGGCGATGCCGTGGTCGACGTCTCGCCCGTGATCGAGAAAATTCCGCACACCGGCCCGCACGACCTGATCAACGGTCTGATCGAGCGTTTTGCCGAGTACCGGCCGCGCCTGGAGGAGGCGGTGGCGCACGGCAAGGGCACGCCGATGGCCGATGTCAAGGTTCGCCCGCCGCTGCCCAGGCCGGTCAACATCGACTGCATGGCCGTCAATTACATGGAGGACGGCACGCGCACCGAGCCGGCGCCGATCAATGCCTTTCACAAGTCGCCCGCCGCCGTGATCGGCCAGGGCGACACCATGGTGCTGCCCGATGTCCCCGCCACCATCTTCGAGGGCGAGGCCGAGGTCGCCGTGGTGATCGGCAAGCGCGCGAAGCACGTCAAAGCCGCCGATGCCATGGAGTACGTCTTCGGCTACGTCAATTTCATCGACGGCTCGGCCCGCGGCCTGCCGCCGCCCGGCAATGTCTTCTACCAGATGAAGTCGCGGGACACCTTCGCGCCGCTCGGCCCTTGTATCGTCACCGCCGACGAGATTCGCGATCCCCATCAGCTGCAGGTCCGGCTCTGGGTCAACGGCGCGCTCAAGCAGAATTTCAATACCAGCGACATGGCGCACAAGATCCCGCGCTGCATCGAGTGGGTCAGCTCCATTCATACGATCGAGCCCGGCGACGTGCTCGCGACCGGCACCAATCACCGCGGCTTGAGCGCCTTTCAGGATGGCGACGTGGTCGAGCTCGAGACCGACGGGCTCGGTCGCCTGCGGATCAACATCCGTGACGAGCTCAAGCGTAGCTGGGGACGGGAGACGAGGCTCGAGATCGCGAACAGGGGTGGAAAAGAGGTGACCACGCCGCAGCTGACCGGCAAGTATGCCGCCGCGAAAGCCGGCTAGAACTACCAGTTGCCTGAGCGAGGTAATTAAACACCGTCAGCAGCCCCATCAGTCACAATCCTGTGGCATTCTGGTCTGCATATCTTGCATAGCTCCCAGGATCTCATAAATTGTGCGGGGCACCAATGCGCGCTGTGCGCGCTCGGAGCGTCATCGCCGAAGCGCAGGCGCGCCGAAGGCGCCCGCAAGCCTCACGACGGGGTTCGTTCTCGATGGGCAAGGTTACCCACGCCAAGGTCGTCATCATCGGTTCCGGGCCGGCCGGCTATACCGCCGCGATCTATGCCGCCCGCGCCATGCTGCAGCCGATCTTGATTCAAGGCATCCAGCCCGGCGGCCAGCTCACCATCACGACCGACGTGGAGAACTATCCCGGTTTCGCCGACGTCATCCAGGGCCCCTGGCTGATGGAGCAGATGCAGAAGCAGGCCGAGCATGTCGGGACGAAGCTCGTCTTCGACCATGTGAGCAGGGTCGATCTCGCGCACCGGCCGTTCCGGCTCGAATGCGATTCCGGTACCCGCTATCTCGCAGACAGCATCATCATCGCAACCGGCGCGCAGGCGCGTTGGCTGGAATTGCCGTCCGAGCAAAAGTTCAAGGGCTATGGCGTCTCCGCCTGTGCCACCTGCGACGGCTTCTTCTATCGCGGCAAGGAGGTCATGGTCATCGGCGGCGGTAACACCGCCGTCGAGGAGGCGCTGTTCCTCACCAATTTCGCATCCAAGGTCACGGTGGTCCACCGGCGCGACAGTTTCCGCGCGGAGAAGATTCTCCAGGAGCGGCTGTTCAAGAATCCGAGGATTTCGGTGATCTGGGACAGTGTGCTGGAGGAGGTCGTCGGCGAGGAGCACCCGCTCAAAGTGAAGGGAGCGATCCTCCGCAACGTCAAGAGCGGCACCTTCACCGAACGTCGGACGGACGGCGTGTTCATTGCCATCGGCCACACCCCCGCTTCCGAGCTCTTCGTCGGACAAGTGGAGATGAAGCCTTCGGGCTACATCAAGACCGCGCCATCGACGGCGACCTCGGTGCCAGGAGTGTTTGCCGCCGGTGACGTCACCGATGATGTCTATCGCCAGGCGGTGACCGCGGCCGGCCAAGGCTGCATGGCCGCGCTTGAGGCGGAACGCTTCCTCGCCGCGCAGGGCGAAGCGGAGCCGGCCGTCGCGGCGGAGTGAAGCGCCTGTTGAACGCCAAAACGATCATGGACTGGGACAAACTCAAAGTATTCCACGCCGCTGCCGAGGCCGGCAGCTTCACCCACGCGGGCGAACAGCTCGGGCTGTCGCAGTCGGCGGTATCGCGACAGGTATCGGCGCTCGAACAGGAACTCGGGGTCTCGCTTTTCCATCGACACGCGCGCGGACTTATTCTTACCGAACAGGGCGAGCTCCTCCATCACACCGCCCACGACGTGTTCATGAAGCTCGAGGCCGCGCGCGCCAAGTTGACCGACAGCCGCGAGCGACCGAACGGCGACCTGCGGGTCACGACGACGCCCGGCATCGGCGTGCATTGGCTCACCCCGCGGCTGGGCGAGTTCGTCGAGCTCTATCCCGACATCCACCTCACGTTGATCACCACCGATGAGGAGCTCGACCTCGCGATGCGCGAGGCGGACGTGGCGATCCGCCTGCGCCTGCCGACGCAGCCCGACTTGATCCAGCGCAAGCTCTTTTCGGTGCGTTTCCACGCCTACGCATCGCCGGAATACATCAAGCGGTTCGGCACGCCGCGCGCGCTCGACGACCTCGACGACCATCGCGTCCTGCTGCTCGGCGGCAGCACCGTACCGAACTATCTCGAGAACCGGCGTTGGCTGATCGAGGTCGCGCGCAACGGCAAAGGCCCGCGCACGCCCAAACTCACCATCAACAACGTGCTCGGGGTCCTGCGCGCGTGCCAGCGCGGCATCGGCGTTGCGCTGCTGCCGGACTATCTGGTCGAGGAGAACGGCGGGCTGGTGCAATTGTTCGGCGAGTCCGACACCATCGCGCTCGATGCCTATTTCGTCTATCCGGAGGAACTGAAATCGGTCGCGCGGGTACAGGTGTTTCGCGATTTTCTGGTCGCGAAGGCGCAGCGCTGGCATTTCTGAAAATCAATTGGCGACCGCAGGCACAGCACGTGCGGTTCGGCATTTCCGTTAAGCGTCCGTAAACGCGTGTCGACCTCGCATGGCTGGCATGCGACCCTTTGTATTGTGTGAGAAAATTGCCTCGGCATACTGTCGGTCACTGGCGGCAGCCGGTTGCCCATCCTCCCAGATTGCAATCGTCAACCGCCAGCTGTTCCCCTCTGGAAGGTGATTGTCGGCCCCGCGCCGACGAACTACAACCGGACCCGCAAGGGTCCGGTTTTCTTATGCCTCAATCTGTTTTGTTATGTCTCGATCGGTAGCGGAGGGGTGCTTGCGCCGCGACCAAACCCCATCTAAATTGGGGCGGTTCACACAAACAAACTAGGGAAGAAACCATGGCCTGGACAACTCCGATCCTCGTCGAGATCTGCATCGGCCTCGAGATCAACGGCTACCTCCCGGCCGAGTTCTAATTCCGGCGCATTTGCGTCGGTTTTGAATGGGGCGCCTCACCGCCATCGTGCTCGGTTCGGCGGCGGGTGGGGGTTTTCCTCAATGGAACTGTCGCTGCCCGACATGCCTCTTGGCATGGTCGGGTGACGCTCGCGTGCGGCCCCGCACTCAAGCGAGCCTTGCCGTGACGGCGGACGGCGAGAACTGGCTCCTGATCAATGCCTCCCCTGACCTTCCCCAGCAGGTTCGCCGAGCAAAGCCGCTGCATCCGCGGGCGGGAACGCGCGGCAGCCCGATCAAAGCTGTGGTGCTCACCGGTGCCGAGATCGATCAGGTCGCCGGCTTGTTGAGCCTGCGCGAGCGCGAGCCGTTTGCAATTTGTGGAACCGCGGCCACCTTGGCTGCACTCGCCGACAACGTCATGTTCGGCGTGCTCGCGCCCGGCGTTGTGTCCCGGCGGGCGCTCGTCCCGGGGGTCTCGCAGACGCTTGCAGGCGGACTGCAGGCGCAGCTGTTCACGGTGCCGGGCAAGGTGCCGCTCTATCTGGAAGGTGACAACCCGGACACCGCGACCGAGACCGCGGCCAATGTCGGCGTCGAGATTTCGGCCGGAGGCGCCCGCCTCGCCTACATCCCCGGCGCTGCAGCCATCACTCCGGCGATGAGAGAGCGGATCGCCCGCGCCGACGTGGTTCTTTTCGATGGCACGCTCTTTCGCGACAACGAGATGATCACGACCGGAACCGGAACCAAGACCGGCCGCCGCATGGGGCATATGCCGATCGACGGGCACGACGGTTCGCTGTCCGCCCTCGACGGCGTTGCCGGCCGGCGCATCTATGTACACATCAACAACACCAATCCGATCCTGGTCGACGGCTCGCCGGAACGCGTGCATGTCGAGCGCAAGGGCTGGGAGATCGCCGAGGACGGAATGGAGATCGAGCTGTGAAGCTGATGACGCCGCAGGAACTCGAGGCCGAACTGCGCGAAATCGGTGCGCGACGGTATCACCGGCTGCACCCGTTCCACGCGCTGTTGCACGGCGGCAGATGCACCAAGGGTCAAGTGCAGGCCTGGGCGCTCAACCGCTACTATTACCAGGCGATGATCCCGGTGAAGGATGCGAGCCTGATCGCGCGCTGCGATGACCCCGCGCTGCGGCGGGAATGGCGAAGCCGCCTCGTCGACCACGACGGCGAAACGGAAGGCGACGGCGGCATCGCGCGCTGGCTCAAGCTGACCGACGGGCTCGGGCTCGACCGCGACTACGTGGTTTCGCTGACCGGGCTGTTGCCGGCGACGAAGTTTGCGGTCGAAGCCTACGTGCATTTCGTCCGCGACAAGACGCTGCTCGAAGCCGTCGCTTCCTCGCTGACCGAATTGTTCTCGCCGCAGATCATCAGCGAGCGGGTCGAAGGTATGCTCAAGAGCTACGATTTCGTCAGCGCCGACACGCTCGCCTATTTCTCCAAGCGCCCGCCGCTGGCGCAGCGCGACTCCGATTTTGCGCTCGATTACGTCAAGCGTCACGCCAAGACGCCGGACGCCCAGCAGGCCGTGCTCAAGGCGCTCGAATTCAAGTGCGACGTATTGTGGGCGATGCTGGACGCGCTCTATCACGCCTATGTGGCACCCAAACATGTCCCACCCGGCGCCTTCGTGCCGAACGAGCGGGGCAGCGCATGAGCGATCCGGTCGCCGTCATTGCTGACGAGGCGCGTCCGCGCCTGCCGCGCGGCGTGCGGCTCGTCCATAATGAGGCACAGGGCGGTTGGGTGCTGCTGGCGCCCGAGCGCGTGTTCAAGGCCGACCAGATCGCGGCCGAGATCATCAAGCGCTGCACCGGCGAGGCAACCTTCGGCGAGATCGTCGATGATCTCGCGAGGACCTATCCGGCGGCGCCGCGGGAGAAAATCCTCTTGGATGTCAGCGCGCTGTTGCGCGGCTTGGCCGACAAGAAACTCCTGGAACTGTGATATCATCGAGCAGGTTCGCGCTTGCGATGAGGATCGCAGCTTCATACGTATGTGTTTGATCCGTCCATGGACGCCGATGACGCCCTTATTGCCCGGCTGACAAGACCGGCGGCGCGGCCGTGAAGATTGCACGAGGCAAGCCCGACGTGGCATTGGCCAATGCAGCTCCCTTGCACTCGCCGCTTGGCCTGCTCGCCGAGCTGACGCACCGCTGTCCGCTGGGATGCCCCTATTGCTCCAACCCGCTCGCCCTCGATGCGAGGGAAGACGAGCTCGACACCACGACCTGGCTCCGGGTCTTCCGCGAAGCGGCTGAGCTCGGTGTCTTGCAGGTGCACCTGTCGGGCGGCGAGCCCGGGGCGCGGCGCGACCTCGTCGACATCACCGCCGGCGCCCACGCTGCCGGGCTTTACACCAATCTCATCACCTCCGCCGTCGGCATCACGCCCAAGACGCTCGGCGCACTCGCCGAGGCCGGGCTCGATCATGTGCAGATCTCCATCCAGGACAGCGAAGCCTCGTCCGCCGACCACATCGCGGGCTATGACGGCGCGTTTGCGCGCAAGCGCGCGCTTGCCGCCGAGGTCGTGCAGCACAAACTGCCGCTCACCGTAAACGCCGTGATGCACCGCGCCAACATCGACAGGATCGACGACATGGTCGATCTCGCCCTTGCCCTCGGCGCCAGTCGCGTCGAGATCGCGCATGTGCAATATTACGGCTGGGCGCTGAAGAACCGCGCGATGCTGATGCCGACCCACGAGCAGGTCGAGCGTGCGGCGCGTGTGGTGGAGGAATTGCGTGCGCGGCATCACGGTCGCATCGTCATCGACGCGGTGGTGCCGGATTACTACGCGCGCTATCCAAAACCTTGCGTTGGCGGCTGGGGCCGGCGCTCGCTCAATGTCACGCCCGCGGGCAAGGTGCTGCCCTGCCACGCCGCCGAGTTGATTACCGGACTTGCGTTCTGGAACGTGCGCGACCATGCGCTCGCCGATATCTGGGCGAACTCACCGGCCTTCAACGCGTTCCGCGGCACGCAGTGGATGAAGGAGCCGTGTGCGAGCTGCCCGCGGCGCGAGCAGGATTTCGGCGGCTGCCGGTGCCAGGCCTTTGCGCTGACCGGAGACGCCAGGGCGACTGATCCCGTTTGCCATCTCGCACCCGATCACGCACAGGTCGCGGAACTGGCGGCGGTTCGCACCGACGCGCCTTACGCGTACCGCCGGATGTGACGTTTTTCCCCCTGCACGGCGCATCGCAGGCATTCCCATCTGTGGCGCTTGCGGAGCAACACGCGCGGCCGCACTGCACGGGCATGCGAGGCTGGTGCAATTCCAATTGCACGCAAGGTACGACTGTCAGACACTGGGGCCGACGAAATCCCAAGAAGAGGGAGGATCGCATGCCCATCCGCTTTCCGCACCGGTGCGGCTTCTTGCTTGCCGGCACGCTCGCTACTGCGCTCGCAGCTTGGCCGTCCGCAGCCCAGCAATCGACGCCCACACCCCCGCCGCCGACGCCAAACCAGCCAAGCTCGGACGCCGCGACCAGGCTGCGCGGCATCACTCCTCCTCCGTTTGCGACGGCAGCGGACAAGCTACCAATCCCACAGCTCAAGTTGCCCAAGGGCTTCAAGATCGAAGTCTTCATGAGCGGCGTGCCCAATGCACGGTCGCTGCGGCTCGGCGACAAAGGCACGGTCTTCGTCAGCAACCGCATCCTCGACAAGGTCTACGCGGTGGTCGAGAAGGGTGGCAAACGCGAACTCCACATCCTTGCCTCGGGCCTGGATCGCCCGAACGGCCTCGCCTTCCGCAACGGCGCGCTCTACATCGCCGAAGGCACCAAGGTCTCCAAGCTCGAGAATGTCGAGGACAATATCGACAATCCACCGAAGCCCGTCGTCATCTACGACCGGTTCCCCAACCACCAATCGCACGGCTGGAAATACATGGCGGTCGGACCCGACAACAAGCTTTACATCAATGTCGGCGCGCCCTGTAACATCTGCCTGCCGCCGGAGACCAACGCGCAGATCGTGCGCATCAGTCTCGACGGCAGCAGCGTCGAGCCGTATGCGCGCGGCGTGCGCAACTCCGTCGGGTTCGATTTCCATCCGGTAACGAAGGAGCTCTATTTCACCGACAACGGGCGCGACTGGTTATCGGAGGAGCTGCCGCACGACGAACTCAACCGCGTCACCAAGGCCGGGCAACATTTCGGCTACCCGTATTGCCACCAGGGCGATCTGCCCGACGACCAGTTCGGTTGGGGGCGCAAGTGCAGTGAGTTCGAGCCGCCCGTTGCGCTGCTTGGCCCGCATACGGCTGCGCTCGGCATGCGCTTCTACACCGGCAGCATGTTTCCGGCGGCATACCGCAATGCGATTTTCATTGCGCGCCACGGCTCGTGGAACAAGACCACCAAGCTTGGCGGCGACATCATCGTTGCGAAGCTCAATCCGAACGGCAGCATAAAATCCTGGGAGCCGTTCATGACCGGCTTTTTGCAGGACAACTCCTATATCGGCCGCCCCGTCGATCTGGAGGTGATGAAGGACGGCTCGCTACTCGTGTCGGACGACTATGCCGGCGCGATCTACCGCATCAGCTATGACGGCCGCGTTGCCGGGCGCTGATCGCCGCAATGCCGACGTTGCGGCGCAAACCCGGTCGAGAGACCTTTCTTGGCTTCCCGGACCCCAATTGCACGTGGGAGGCAAAATATCGGACACTGCAATCCAAGAAAGCTGATCCAGTGCGCGTCCCCCGCGGACGTGCTACCCGTTCCAAGCGGCGCCGGATCAGTTTTTCATCTCAGGGAGGATCATCACGATGACAAGCTCGTCCATCCGCCGCAGCGTGCTGCTTGCAGGCACCATCGCCGGTCTTTTCGCCTGGTCCGCCGCCGCGCAGCAGTCGCCCCCACCCAGGCCCGGCGAGCCCGGCGCGCCGAACCAGCCGCTGTTCGGCCGGCCCGACAACCCCGATGCCCAAAAGCTCGCCCCGGTCCCCGCTCCGCCGCTGGCGGCCGCGGCGGACAAGCTGCCGGTCGACAAACTCAAGGCGCCCAAGGGCTTCAAGATCGAGGTCTATGCCAGCGGAATGGCCAATGCGCGATCGCTCGCGCTCGGCGACAAGGGCACGGTGTTCGTCGGGTCGCGGCTCCTCGACAAGGTCTATGCCATCGTCGACAAGGGCGGCAAGCGCGAGGTCAAGGTTATTGCTTCCGGCCTCTATCGCCCCAACGGCGTCGCCTTCAAGAACGGCACGCTCTACATCATGGAGCTGTCCCAGCTCTCGAAGATCGATAACATCGAGGACAATCTCGACAACCCGCCGAAGCCGACCGTACTCGTCAAGGACCTGCCGAAGGACGAGGCGCACGGCTGGAAATACCTGGCCATCGGGCCTGACAACAAGGCCTATTTCGAGATCGGCGCGCCCTGCAACATCTGCATGCCGCGCGAAGGCTACGGCACCATGCGCCGCGTCAACCTGGACGGCAGCGGCATGGAGACGATCGCGCACGGCATCCGCAACACGGTCGGCTTCGACTGGCACCCGACGTCGAGGGAAATGTACTTCACCGATAACGGCCGCGACTGGTTCTCGGAAGAGCTTCCCAACGATGAGCTCAATCGCATCACCAAGGTCGGCCAGCACTTCGGCTTCCCATACTGCCACCAGGGCGATTTGCCCGACCAGGAATTCGGCTGGGGCCGCAAGTGCAGCGAGTTCACGCCGCCCATCGCGCTGATGGGACCGCATTCGGCCGCGCTCGGCATGAAGTTCTATACCGGCAACTCGTTCCCCGCGAAATACAAGAACCAGATCCTGGTCGCTCGCCACGGTTCCTGGAACAAGACCAACAAGATCGGCGGCGATGTCGTCGTCGTCAACGTCAAGAAAGACGGCACCGCGGGACCGATGGAGTTCCTCGTTACCGGTTTCCTCGACAACAACACCTATGTCGGGCGACCAGTGGACGTGCTGGTGATGAAGGATGGTTCCGTGCTCATCTCCGACGACTGGAACGGCGCGGTCTGGCGGGTGAGCTATGGTGACGCGCGCACCGCCGCGCGCTGATGATCCAGCCTCGAGGGCGCTCCGCCGCCCTCGTCCTCGTGCGTTACGAACAGCCCTGGAGGATGTATGCGCAGCCTTGCTGTCGGGGCGATCCTCGCCGGTTTGGCTGCCCTGCCCGTCTGGGCGCAGTCGCTCGACGCCCGGCTGCCGACCTGCTTCGCCTGCCATGGCGAGACCGGCACGTCGCAGCTTCCCGAAACCCCCTCGCTCGGCGCTCAGCCCGCGTTCTACAGCATGGTGCAGCTGCTCATGTTCCGGGAGAGAATGCGCGTCACCGAACCCATGAACGAGATGGCCAAGGGGCTCTCCGACGACGACCTGCGCAAAGCCGCGGACATCATTGCGAAACTGCCGCCGCCAGTGCCGGTTTCGGACACGCCCGATCCCGCGCGCATGGAACGAGCACGGGCGCTGAGCCAGGAGCACCGCTGCAACTTCTGTCACCAGGCCAACTATGCCGGGCAAGAGAACGTTCCCCGGCTTGCCGGTCAGCGCGAGGACTATCTGCTCAAGGCGATGCGCGGATACAAGGACAATTCGCGCCGCGGCTACGATGCGCAGATGTCGGAAGTCGTCTATACCATGAAGGACGCGGATTTCGTCGATCTCGCCTATTTCCTCGCAAGGCTGAAGTGACGCATCCACGAACCGTCGCCGTGCTGATAGCAATCCGCGGACGCGACATACGGCAGAACGGGCCTTGCGCACCCTGAAATTGCTGATTGCACAGGGCGGGCAAGGCGTTGAATATTGCAACAAGGAAACTATTCGGCGCCGTCGACCGGCCACATCCGATCGGACCAGCGGCGAAGGATTTCCGCACCAAGGGAGGAAACGTGATGACGACATGCCATGCCATCCGGCGGAGCCTGCTCCTTGCAGGCACGATCGCCGGCCTTTTCGCCTGGTCGGCCGCCGCCCAGCAGCCACCCGGGTTCAGCCCCCTCGACCAGACCAAGCAAGGGGCCAGCAATCAGGACCAGAACCTCAAGCCGCACCCGACGCCGCCCACCGTGACCGCGGCCGAGAAGCTCCCGGTCGACAAGCTCAAGCTGCCGGCGGGCTTCAAGGCCGAGGTCTGGTCGCACGGCCATCCGGGCGCGCGCACCATGGTGATGGGCCCGAAGGGCACGATCTTCATGGGCACGCGGCAGCTCGGACGCGTCTATGCCATCACCGACAAGGACGGCAAGCGCGAGGTCAAGACCCTGCTGTCGGGACTGACCCAGCCCAACGGCCTCGCGATCAAGGATGGCGCGCTCTACGTGTTCGCCATCAACAAGGTCCTGCGCTACGACAACATCGAGGACAAGCTCGACAATGTCGGGCAACCGGTCGACCTGACGGACAAGTTCAATCTCCCGCCCGATATCCACCACAACTGGAAATACGTCGCGTTCGGGCCCGACGGCAAGCTCTACGTACAGGTGGGCGCGAACTGCAACGTGTGCGAGGTCAATCCGGGCGTGCATGGGCAGATCCGCCGCTACAACGCCGACGGCTCGGGCATGGAAATCGTTGCGCGCGGGGTGAGAAATACGGTCGGCTTCGACTGGCATCCCGTCACGAAGGAGCTGTGGTTCACCGACAACGGCCGCGACTGGGCCGGCAACGACGGACCGCAGGACGAGCTCAACCGCGTCGCCAAGGGCCAGGAAGGCGCCAATTTCGGCTTCCCCTATTGCCACGCCAACGGCGTGCCCGATCCCGACATCAAGCGGCCGAATCCGTGCGTCGGCGTGGTACTGCCTGCCGCCCTGACGGGACCGCATGCCGCCGGGCTCGGCATCAAGTTCTATACCGGCGGCATGTTCCCCAATACCTACCAGAACACGGCTTTTATCGCCCGGCGCGGCTCCTGGAACCGGGAAAAGAAGTTCGGTTATGACGTGGTGGTGGCGAGAACCCAGCCGAATGGAACCGCCAAGCTCGAACCGTTCATGACCGGGTTGCTCGACGAGGGAAAGAACGAGTTCTACGGCCGACCTACCTACCTTCTGCAGATGCCGGACGGCGCGCTGCTCGTATCCGACGAGCAGAACGGTGCGACCTACCGCATCTCCTACGCCGCGCCGAAAACCGCGGCCGCGCCAAAAGGCAAGGTCAAGTAGGACCTGGAACGTAGCGCGCAACACGTGATGCGCGACGATGTGATGCACATCGTTTCAACATGGTGGCGGTCGCTGGTCTTCGGGCTGGCGGCCGCCGTTCTCTGCGGCGCTTCCGCGTTCGGCCAGAGCGTGCCGCTCGCCGAGCGGATCCAGCTCTGCGGCGCCTGTCACGGCGAGGACGGCAACTCGCGCATGGAGAATATCCCCTCGCTGGCGGGGCAGCCGGAATTCTTCATCTTGAACCAGCTGTTCCTGATGCGCGAGGGCGTACGCCGGATCGAGGTGATGATGCCGCTGGTCAAGGATCTCAAAGACGACGAAATGGATGCCTTGGCGAAACACTTCTCCAAGCTTGCACCCAAGGCAAGCGACGAGGCGATCGATCCCGCGCTGGTGACACGCGGAGGCGAGCTTGCCGCCGCGCTGCGCTGCGGGTCCTGTCACCTGCCCACTTTGGCCGGACAAGAGCAGATGCCGCGCCTGGCGAAACAGCGCATCGATTACATGATTTACGCGATGAAGCAGTTTCGCGACGACAAGCGGTCCGGTGCCGACACACTCATGACCAGCGTCGTGCTCGGGAGATCCGACGCCGATCTCACCGCGCTCGCGCATTATGCAGCGTCCCGGTAGCCCCTCCTGCCCGTCCCGCCCGACAATTTCGACCCTACATGCCCCCGGAAAGCCGGCGCGGGCAAATCGGCTGGAGCGCGATGACTTTTCTTCGAATCGTCATCGCGCTCTAGCTCATTGCTGGAGCATGATCTTTTCCGAAAACCGGTACCCACCCCGGATCAAGTCCGGGGCAGGCTTTTTCGGGATCATGCTCTAATCATTGCAGCGGGCGCAGCAACTCAATAACGATCACGCGGACACAGAGAGGGACTTCCCATGACCGCCCAAGAGATGCCGAGGCCGACGCGCGGACACGAGGCCGCTCGCGGGCCGCTGCCGGAACTGCGCAGCCCACACATCGTCAGCAGCAACGGCATCGCCGCAGTGCATCTCACGCTCGCGGTCTGCGACTACGAGCACGTGCGCGAGATCGCACAGGGACTGGTGCGGGCGGACGGCATCACGTTGACGCCCTTGATCTTTCCATCGATCGAGGAGATCACTTTTCGCTTCACCAAGTCGCTCGAATGGGACGTCTCGGAACTGTCGTTCGGGAAATTCGTCTCGCTGACGTCCCAGGGCGCCGCGCCGATGGTCGCGATCCCGGTTTTCCCGTCGCGCGTGCACCGCCACTCCGCGATCTATGTGCGCGCCGACCGCGGCATCCGCACCGCGAAGGACCTCGAGAGCCGTGCCGTCGGTATTCCGGAATGGGCGCAGACCGCCGGCATCTATGTGCGGGGTTTTCTCGCGGAGGACCAGGGCGTCGACCTCGCAAAAATCCATTGGCTGCAGGCCGGCGTCAACGAACCCGGACGCGCGGAGAAGGTGGAGCTCAAGCTGCCGACCGGTATCCGCTATCAGCCGCGACCCGACACCAGCCTCTCCGCCATGCTCGCGAGCGGCGAGATCGATGCGGTGATCTCCGCGCGCGCGCCGGAAACATTTGTGCCCGGCGGTCCGCTCGTCCGGCTTTATCCGAACCATCGCGCCGAAGAGGAGCGCTTCTTCAAGAAGACCGGGATCTTCCCCATCATGCATCTCATCGCCATCCGGCGGACGGCGTTCGAGCAGTATCCGTGGATCGCGATGAACCTGTTCAAGATGTTCGACGAGGCCAAGCGTCGCTGCTTCAACCGGCTGCGCGATTTCACCTGCGCGCGCATCCCACTGCCGTGGGCGGCGGCCATCGCCGACGAGCTCGCCGCCAGCTACGGCCCCGATCCTTATCCCTATGGGGTCGAGGAGAGCCGGCCGACGATCGAGGCGTTCTGCCGCTATGCCCACGACCAGGGCGTGACCCACCGGCGGATGACCATCGACGACCTGTTCCCGCGCGAGGTGCGCGGCGTGGCAAGGGTGTAGCCTCGCCCGCAATGCGCCGTCAGTGCCCGCCGCCACGCCGCTTCAGATTGACGTGGATGTTCTTCTCGCGCGTGAAACTGAGCAGCTCCTCGATACCTTCCTCGCGTCCGACGCCGGACTGCTTGTAGCCGCCGAACGGCGCGCCGAGGAAGTGCTTCGACACCTCGTTGATCCAGACGAAGCCCGCCTCGACCGCCGCCGCGGCACGGTGCGCGGTCACGAGATCGTTGGTCCAGATCGAGCAGGTGAGCCCGTATTCGACCTGGTTGACCTGCGCGAGCATCTTCTCCTCGTCGTTCCACTTGAGGATGGAGAGGATGGGGCCGAAGATCTCCTCCTTGCCGATGCGCATGTCCATGGTTACGTCGGCGAACACCGTGGGCTCGACGTAGAAGCCGTTGGCGAGATGAGGCTCGCTCGGCCGCTTCCCGCCGCTGAGAAGCCGCGCGCCGTCCTGCTTGCCGGCCTCGATGTAGCTGAGCACCCGGTCGTACTGCACCTTGCTCACGATCGAGCCCATGGTGGTCGCCGGATCGGTCGGAATCCCGGGCTTGTAGCGCTTGACCGAATTCTGCACGCGCTCGAGCACGGCATCGTAGATCTTCTCATGCACGAAGGCGCGGCTGGTCGAGCCGCAGGACTGCCCGCACCAGGTGAAGTTCATGCCGTCGACGACGGCAGCCGAGACCGCGTCGAGATCGGCGTCGGGGAAAGCGATCAACGCATTCTTGCCGCCAAGCTCGAGCGTCACCGGCTTGAGCGTGTCGGACGCGGCCTTCATCACGGCGCGGCCGGTCGGCACGCTGCCGATGAGCGCGACCTTGGCGACGTCGGGGTGGCTGGCCAGCACCTGGCCGACCTCCTTGCCGCCCGGCACCAGATTCCACACGCCCGGCGGCAGGATGCCGTCGATCAGCTCGGCCAGCCGAAGCGAGGACAGCGGCGCCTGCTCCGGCGGCTTGACCACGATGGTATTGCCGGCGGCGAGCGGCGCCGCCGATTTTCCGGCGACGAACATGAACGGATGGTTGAACGGAATGATGCGCCCGACCACGCCGAAGGGCTCGCGCACGGAGAAGTTCACCGCGTCCGGCCCCATCGGGATCGAGGCGCCCTTCATCTCGGTGACGAGGCCGGCGTAGAAATCGAGCTGCGCCGCCCCCGCCTGCGCATCGCGCACCATTTCGGCGTAGGGATTGCCGCAATCGGCCGCGTCGATCATGGCAAGCTCATCGCCGTTCTTGCGCAGCACGTCGGCGATCGCACGCAGCATCTTCGAGCGCTCGAGTGGCAGTACCCGACGCCACTCGCGGAACGCGGCCTTGGCCGCCGCAATGGCGGCTTCCGCGTCGGCCACCGAGCCGTCGACCACCTTACCCAGCGACTCGCCGGTGCCGGGACTCATGGTGTCGACATAACGACCCGACTTCGGCT
The DNA here is from genome assembly GCA_963827585.1 of uncultured Alphaproteobacteria bacterium. Lineage (GTDB taxonomy): Bacteria > Pseudomonadota > Alphaproteobacteria > Rhizobiales > Xanthobacteraceae > VAZQ01. The sequence continues at coordinate 86,136 of CAWHCK010000049.1, read as the reverse complement.
TCTGCCACTTGCCGGCATAGTAGGGATCGCGATGCGACGGCAGATTGGGAGCGAGCGGCTGAGCCTTCGCCGCGGACGCAACTGCAACCATTGGACACCTCTAGCGATGTTGGGAGCGTTCAGGATCGTCTGATGTCGTCGAGGCCGCCGAAACGACCGATGAGCGTGTTGGCGCCGATCGCGATTACGAACAGGATGATGAGCAGCGCATACATCTGCGGCATGTTGAAGATGCTGTAGGCCTGGATGACCAGGAAGCCGATGCCGCGGTTCGAGAGCTTCGTTTCCGCCAGCAGCGTGCCGATCAGCGCCACGCCGAGGCCAAGCCGCACGCCGTTGATCACGGGATGACGCATCGCCGGAAGATAGATTTTGGTCACCATCTGCCAGGTGTTGGCGCGGAAGCTCCTGCCCACGCGGATCAACACCTTGTCGATCTCGCGCATCCCACCCGCGACGTTGAGCGCGACCGGGAAGAAGCACGAAATTGCGCCCATCGCGACCTTCGATCCCGGGCCGACGCCGAACCACATGATCATGATCGGGAAGAAGATGATCTTCGGACAGGGACCGAGATAGTAGAGATAGGCCTCGTAGGCGCGCGACATGAACCTGCTGCCGCCGAGCAGAATGCCGACGGCGAGCCCGCTCAAGCCGCCGATCACCATGGCGATGCCGATCTCGTAGGCGGTGGTGCCGAGGTGGAAATAGAAGGTCGGATCGCTCAGCGTCGTATAGAGGGCTCTCCCGATCGCGACGAGCGACGGCACCACGTCGCGGTAGAGCCAGCCCGACGCGGAGATCGCTTCCCAGATCACCACAACGGCGACGATAATGGCGATGCGCAGCGCCGTGACCGGGTGCACCGGCAGTCGGAACGCTCTTGTCGCCGGCAGGCTCAGTCGACCGGTCTCAGCCATCGCTCAAGCCTTTCCATCAGGACGAACACGCAGATGCTGACCAGAATCACGAAGCAGATCGCAGCATAGGTTCCGGGAAGATCGTAGCGCTCGGCAAGCTCGTTGATGAGCTGCCCGAGCCCGCCGAAATTGATCAGGAATTCGACCCCCACAATATTGATGAGCGCGAAGATCAGCCCGAGCCGGAGGCCCACGAAGATGGTCGGCAGCGCCGCAGGGAAGAGGATCTTCCAGAATTGCTGCGACGGCGTGAGATTGAAGCTCCTGCCCACATTGATCAGCACGCGCCGCGTGGCCGAGAGGCCTTCGAGCGTCTTGAGGATGATGGGGGCAAGTCCCGCGGTGAAGCCCATCATCACGATGGTGAGCGCGCTGCGGCCGAAGATCACGAGATAGAGCGGATACATCAGCACCAGCGGCGCCGCCGCGACCGCTGCAACCCAGGTCTCGGTCGCAAGCCGCAGCAAGTGGTAGCGGTAGAGCAGGACACCGCCCGCGACGCCGAAAATGGTCACCAGAATGCTGGCGGAGAAAGCCTCGCCGGCGGTGAGCAGGAAGCGCTCAAGCACATGCTCCTCGACGATCACGCGCGGAAAGGCGGCGATGATGTCGGACGGCATCGGCACGATGAATCGATTGATGACGCCGACACGAATGAGCAGCTCGACCAGCACGATGAACGCGACGAACGAGCCGATGCCGAGCGCGGCCGGAACATACCTGTTCTTGGCAAGGGTCGCGGCGGCGCTCATCGCTTCTCGGCCTCGCGCAGCTTCTGGCTCTCTTCGTCGTGCATTCCGCGGCTCGCCTCCTCGCGCAGATCGCTCCAGATCTGCGCGACGTAACGCCCGAATGCCTCGCTCGACACGATCTCGGAGCTGCGCGGGCGCGGCAGCTTGATCTCGACCATCCGCTTCACTTTGCCGGGACGGTAGGTCATCACCAGGATGCGGTCGGAGAGTTGCACCGATTCGGTGATGTTGTGGGTGATGAGAAGCGTCGTCTGCTTGAGCTCCTGCTGGATTTGCAAGACCTTGTCGCCGAGGAGAAGCCGCGTCTGCTCGTCGAGCGAAGCAAAAGGCTCGTCCATCAGCAGGATTTTCGGTTGCGCCGCCAGCGTCCGCGCCATCGAGACCCGTTGCCGCATGCCGCCCGACAGCTCCGCCGGATAGCGCCGCTCGAACCCGTCGAGGCCGACAAGCTTCACGAAATGCCGCGCCCGGTCGTAGCGCTCGGCCTTCGGCAGGCCCGCAATCTCCAGCGGGAACGCCACATTGTCGATCACGTTGCGCCAGGGAAAGGTCGACTCCTCCTGGAAGATCATGCCGATCGACGGATGCGGCCCCCGCACGCGCTCGCCCGCGACCTTGACCGTGCCCTCGTAGCCGTCGAGCAATCCGCCGATCACGTTGAACAAGGTCGATTTGCCGCAGCCGGAGGGGCCGATCACTCCCACGAACTCGCCGGGCGCGACGCTGAGCGAGACGTGATCGATCGCGGTCAGCACGCCGTCCGGCGTCTCGAAGCGCTTGACGATGTCGTCGACCACCAGAATGGCGTTCGCGGACGCGACTTTCGGCGCACCCGCGTCAATCCGTTCAAACGGCACAGTTACGGCAGCCATTCGTCGTCCCCTCTGCGACCATCCGTCTGCGCGGCACGGTTAGCCCGTCTGCCTGGCCCGTTCCCGCCCTATAGCACATCCCGCCCAAAGGGAGCACGAAGCGCGGCGGCGTAATTATGTCGCCGGCTGAGCGAGGAAGGGCGCGTACTCATCTGTGATCCCCGGGCTCTGAGCACCAGGATCAGCCCTGCTCCGCCTGGAATGGGCGGCCCGCCCGGCGGCACCAGTTCTCCCAGGCCCGGTTGATGCCGTAGGACCCCGTGCGCGAGGCAACCTTGTCCACCTCGCCGGCGGTGAGGAACTTGACCTCGCCCATGTCCATGGCCTGTTTCTGCAGGCGCGCATTGACCTCGAGATAGACCGAGACATAGACCGCTTGCCGGATGGTCTTACCCGCCACGGTTGCGCCGTGGCCGCGCATCAGCGCGGTGGCGCCCGCTCCGATCAGCTTTGCAAGATCCCGACCCATCTCCATGTTCTCGACCAGCAATGCGGTGTCCCCGAAACGATCGTGGGAATCCCAGACCGGAACCTGGTGGCCGATCGATGCGCCCATATGAAAGATCGGCTTGATCTTCCTGGCGGTCACTCCGAATGGAATCACGCTTTCGCTATGGTTGTGCACGACCGACGCCACATCCGGCCGCGCCTCGTAGAGTGCACCGTGGATGAACCGCTCGAGATATGGTGCGCGGTCGCGGGCATCGACCGGCGTGCCGTCGAGCGTGAACTCCATGATGTCGTCCTTCTCGATGCAGTCGGGCGCGCGCGAGCGCGACAGCAGGTAACGTTGCGGATTGTCCGGATGGCGCACGCTGACGTGGCCGAAGGAATCCACCACGCCTTCGCGGGCGAGGATGCGGTTTGCGGTGACGAGCTCTTCGATGAGGTAATCAAGCGTGGCCATCGGCGTTTCCTTACACACGGTCTTCGATGTCATCGCCCGCCCCGCGGGCCCGGCCGCAAGCCGGCCGAGGGCAGGCTCGCGGGCGATAGGAGGGGAGCGTGGCGGGGGCGGGGCAGCACCGTCCTTACAGAATGAAACTCACCGAGCCGAGGGTGCCGAGCTCATGCGCGTCGATGAGCACGCGGCGCTCCTTGATGCGGAAGGAATTGCCGGTCCGCTTCAGGATGTAGCGATATGCGCCGACATATTCCCGGATCCGCTCATAACGCCGGTAGCGGTAGCACACGAAGTTGGCGGCGACCGTGACGAGATCGCCCTCCAGGCCGACGATGCGCACGTTCGAGATCATGCGCCGGGTGCGCGACTTGGGAAACTCCGCGTGGCAATTCGGATCGAGCACGCGGATGATCCTTTGGCGGATGCGCTCACGGTCGTCGGCAACGAGGAACAACGTGTTGCGATGGTCGCCTTCGAGCTGGTCGTTGGGAGGAACGTAGTAGGCGGCGTCGTCGGTCAGGAGCTCCTGCCACTCGTTGAGCTTCCAGTTGTCGAGCAGCGCGGCCTCGTGGTAGAGGAAATCCTCGACCTCGGCCCGTGTCACTACGCTTGGCGCCGCCATGGTCATGTCTGTGCCCCCATCAGCTCGTTCCATCGGCGCCAGAAGATGCGCAGGTGGTGCTCGTCGCTGTTGAGCTGTTCGCCGTCCTTGCCCATGCCGCGCGACATTTCCGACCAGCGGTCGTCGGCCCAATTGGCGAGGCCCTGCTGCACCAGTTCGAGCGCTTCCACGTCGTCGGGCGTGGCAAAGCCGCCGGGGCCGTAGAACGTCAGAAAGGCATCGAGCCTGCGCGCGCGAGCGCTCTCGCTCTCCTCCAGCGGGCCGAGCGCCCAGGCGGTGACGTGCATCTTGCCGACGCCCTCGGGATAGAAGGTGCGCACGGTGACCGATGAGCCGTCGTTGACGACCAGGTTGGGGAAGATGACCAGATTGCGGTTGGTATCGGCTACACGCTGCGCCCGTTCGGGACCAAGCCGAGCGACGAGCTCGCTGCGGATTTCGTCGATCTCCGCCTTCGCGGCCTCGCCGTAGAGCGGGATCCATTTGGCGACCGGCCGGCCGCGGAAATTGATGTTGTCGGTGGTGAAATGGCCGTTGCCGAGCTCGACCGCCTTGCCCCGGGTCGGCAGCACCAAACCCTCCTCCTTGGGCGGCTCGATCTTGACGCCCGAATTGGCCATGAAGTTGAGCCAGGTCGAGTGGGTCGACGGCAGGTGATAGTCGTCGACGCTGTTCTCCACCATGAGCTTCCAATTGGCGGCGACGTCGTATTCCTGGACGCCGGCGATGATCTCCATCTGGCCCGACGGCGACTGATCCATGACGAGGTCGATATAGTCCTTGGCTCCGGCGAGATAATCGTGGAGCGCCTCGACGTCCGCGTCGAGGCACATGAACCAGAAGCCGCGATAGTCCTCGAAACGGGCGGGCCGCCGCAGGCCATGCACGGATTTGTCGAAGCTCTCGGCATAGGCGTCATCGCCCGGCACGCCGACGAGCCGGCCGTCATTGCCGTAGGTCCAGCCGTGATAGATGCACTGGAAGCGGCGCCGGTTGCCCTCGCGCTCGGTGCACACGATGGCGCCGCGGTGCCGGCAGGTATTGAACAGGCAGTGGAACTGGCCCGCCTGATCGCGGCAGAAGATCAGCGGTCGCCCGGCGACCTTGCGCGAACGGAAATCGCCCGGCCGTTTCAGCTCGGAGGAATGGCCGACATAAATCCAGCAGCGGCCGAAGATCTGCGCCATCTCCCTGCGCAGCACGTCGCCCGACACCAGGACTTCGCGGTCGAGCAGGAAGGTCTTTTTCTCGCGGTCATCGACGATATAGGAGCGGACGGGCATTTTCCGTTGCCTTGGCGTTGGGCGGTCGTGGCTCGCAGACTTAACGTACATGCTCGCCCGAAACCGGGTCAATTCGGTCGCGGGCATCAGGCCCGGACTCGGTGCAGTGCCCTTTCCTATTGAACTTTTCAGGCAGCTCGCTAAAGCACGTCATCCCTTTTGCTGGCAGTCAGGTCATGGCAGATAATCCTGTTCCCGTCTGCGCCGCCGCCGATCTCGCCCCCGGCACCGTCAAGAGTTTCGAGGTCGGGGACGAAATCGTCGCCGTCTACAATATCGACGGCACCTTCTACGCGACCGAAGCGCGGTGCACGCACGCCACGGCCGACCTCGCCGACGGCATCCTGGAAGGCGACGTGATCGAATGCAGCCTGCACTTCGGGGCATTCCACGTTCCAACCGGCAAGGCCGTGCAGGCACCCTGCTTCACCGATCTCAAGACCTTCCGGGCCGAAGTGAAGGACGGGCAGGTATTTGTCGATCTTTCCATGCCCGCGGAGACGGCGTCGTGACCCGCGTCAAGATGATTTGACGCGCCCACAGCCACATCGCTGGTTGCAGCAGGGTATTGCAGGGCAGCCTATGTCTGCGCCTGCGGTTCCGGCTTCGGCTCCGGTTCCGGCTTCGATTCCAGCTCCGGTTTCGCGCGCTCGCGCGGCGGCCCCATCAGCACGGGCTGGAACAGCACGGCTGCGGCCATCGTTGTCACGAGCGCGAGCGCCATCAGCTTGCCCATGCTCGACGTTCCGGGATGACTCGACAGCCACAAGCTGCCGAACGCGGTGGCGGTCGTGAACGCGCTGAACATCACGGCGCGCGTCAGGCTCGACTGCAGCAGGTCGGTTTGGCCCGCCCGCCACGCCATGATGTAGTAGATCTTGAAGGCCACACCCACGCCGAGCAGCAGCGGCAGCGCGATGATGTTCGCGAAATTAAGCTTCATGTCGAGGAGCACCATCAGCTCCATGGTCACGACACCCGCCATCAGTAACGGAATAATGGTGAGAAGAACGTCGCCGAACCGCCGCAGCACGATCCAAAGCAGAATGGTGATCGAAGTCAGCGCCCAGAAGCCCGCTTCGAAGAACGCGCGAATCACAGTGCGGCCGGATTCGAGAATCGCGATCGGGCCGCCGGTGGCGTTGGGCTCGACCTGCTGCACCGCATGTGCGAATTGGCGCAATGTCTCGTTGTCGGTGGGATCACCCTTCGGCAGGATTTCCACCTTGTAGCGCCCGTCCTGCGTCACCCATTCGCGCGCGATCTCGGGCGGGAGGGATTCGAGCGTGACCGGCTCGGCCTGCAGATAGTGCCGCAACTCGTCGAGCGCCGTATTGAGCGGCGGAATCATGGCGGCATGCGCGCGCGCCCGCAGCGCTTCATCGCCATCCGCGAGCTTCGTGAGGTCGTCAGCAAGCCGCTTGGCGGCGACGGCGCCAGGCCCGGTCTGCGTGCCCGCCGACTGCTTGAGACTTCCCACCGCCGCTTTGAGCGCGGCGATATTGTCGGCGTCCGTCGGCGGCTTCTTGTTGGGGTCCGGCCGCAGCACCGGGCCGAGCACGGTTGCGAGTTGCCGGATGGCGGCAAGCTTGGGCTGCTGGTCGGCGGGGATGAAGTTCTCGATCGTCTTTACGCTCGACACTTCCGGTAGCTTGGAGAGCTTCTCCACGTCGGACTTCGCGGCGTCCTTGTTGGGCGCAAGCACATAGATCGAGCTTGCTCCGATGGCGGGATCGCTGCGCAGCTCCAGGAACGTCGCAACCGACTCGACGTGAGCGTTTCTCAGATTGAGCGGATTGAAATCGAACTGAAGCCAATACAGCAATGGCAGCCCGGCTGCCACGACCAGCCCGGTTCCGATGATGATCGGAATCCGGCGCCGCTCCATGAAGCGATCGACGGGCGCGAGCCACCTGAATCCCATTTCTTCCGGTTCGCCCGGCGGCCGCACGTGCATGAGCAAGGCCGGGATCAGCGTCACGCTGGTCAGGAACGCGATGATCATGCCGAGGCCAGCGAGCAGGCCGAGCTCGGACAAGCCCTTGTAGTCGGTGGGAAGGAAGGACAGAAAGCCGGCAGCGGTTGCGGCGGCGGCAAGCGTCAGCTGCGCTCCCACGTGCCTGGCCGTGTTGAGCAGCGCCTCGCGAAGATCGTCGACCTCGTGGCGTTCGGCGCGATAGCGGACGGTGAACTGAATACCGAAGTCGACGCCGAGGCCGATGAAGAGAACAGCGAAAGCAATCGAAATCAGGTTGAGCGCGCCTACCAGGGCCAATCCGATCGCAGCAGTAATGGAAAGGCCCACCAAGAGGCTTATGAACACCGCGAAGATGATCCCAAACGACCGCAAGGCCAGCCACAAGATGGTCAACACCACCACGATGGTCGCGGTGGTGTTGACGAAAGCGCCTTCCTCCAGGGTGGCGTATTCCTCGTCGGCAATGGCAACCGGCCCGGTGAGGCGCAGTCTTGCGCCATACTGCCCGCTGATATTCAGATCGGCGGTGGCCTGCCGGATGGCATCGGTCGCGGCCTTGCCCGGGGTCAGCGCGCTGTAGTCGAGCACCGGCCTGATGTCGATGAAGCGTCGCCGCTCGCCGGGCGTGGCCGGCCTGCCGTTGAGCATCGCGCGCCACGAGAAGCTGGCCGGCCGCCCGGCGATGACCTCGTCGAGCGTGTCGGAGACCGTATTCATGGTTCCGGAAAAATCATCGAGCGTATAGTGATTCATCCGCGCGCCGATCAGTCCGTAATTCAGCGCCGTGGTCAGGCCGCGCAGATTGGGATCCTGCGCCAAGGCCTGAATGATGGGCTTGGCCTCGCCGAGCTTCTTGGTGAGGTCGACCACCTCGTGGGTAGGCAGGAACAAAAGCCCGTTCCTCTGGAAGAACGGCCCTCCTCCGGCTTCCATGATGGACTGAAAGTGGTTCTTCTGATCCGACAATTTCTGGATCAAGGCGGCTGTGGCTTGCGTTGCCTGTTCGGAGGTCGGAGCGTCGAGAACGGCCAGGATGGTTTCTTCCTTCGGCGGAAAGAACTTTTGGAACGTCGCCTCACGCTGGCGCCACGGCAGGTCCTTGGAAATGAGCTTGTTGACATCGGCGTCAATGGCGAAATGGCCGGCGGCATAGATGGCCGTGACGAGGCCCAAAAGTGCCGCAATGCCAATGATTTGGGTCGCATAGCGAATGCAATAATCAACGGTAGAAACGATCGCTTGCTGCAACATGCCTTGTCCTAGGAGTTACGCGATGGAACCAATCGGGCGGCGGGCCCTCGGGAACCTGAGCCTGTCGCCGCGGAATATCAGGCAATTCAGTGCGTTGACAACGACTAAGGTTGCAGGGACAACACCCTACCGAATCTATGCGACAACCCCTAGGGTGCGCGTTGAGTTCGACGCACGACCCGGTGGAGACCCGTCAAACCGCAGCTTCCCGGTATTTGGGCTGTGCTCGCGCGAATCCTCACGGAAAATCTTCGGATCATGATCCGGCCGACCCCCCTCTTGAATGTTATCGAGAATCCAGACGACTTGCGCCGACGTCCCGACAAGGCGCCGCGGCGAGTGGCCGACGAGCGGCGTTCCGAGGCGATGAGGGCGCTTGCTGTCACAAGAGGGCTCCCCGGTGCTCGGCTCGCGGGCGTAGAGCTGATGGTCGCACTGCGTCATGCCTTCGACACCCCGCGGGACCGGCTGGGTTGGCATGTGGGGCATCAGGCCTATCCGCACAAGATCATGGCCGCCGGGCGCGATCGGATCCGGACCCTGTGCCGCGGCGGCCTGTCCGGCGTCTCCAAGCGTGATTTCAGGGCCGGCCCTGCGAACAGTTCCAATTCCAATTCACGGCTTGAGATCGCGAGATAGCCCGTGCCCGGAGCTATTTCATTGTCGGCGGCAAAAACTTGCGTCGAGCACGGACGCACACACGATGAGCATCACAGGCGGCGCTTTCCCGGACGAGAACGTCATCAACTTATTGCGAGCATTCGGTAAGGTCGAAGTCTCGACTCTCGGGGGCCGGGAGGAGCATATTGAGCCGCGGCTATCACGCGAACTGGCGACGGCCTGAAGGCGGAAAGCGGAAAGCGAGGGCCTGAGGGGCCAAACAGGAAAACAGAAAAATGCGAGTCCCGTTTCTCAAGGAAATGCGTATCGGCGCCTACATCTTCAAGCAGAAGTTGTTGGGGCACAAACGCTATCCGCTCGTGCTGATGTTGGAGCCGCTGTTCCGTTGCAATCTCGCCTGTGTCGGCTGCGGCAAGATCGACTATCCCGATCCGATCCTCAATCGCCGGCTGTCCGTCAAGGAATGCCTCGAGGCTGCCGATGAATGCGGCGCGCCCATGGTCGCAATCCCCGGCGGCGAGCCGCTGATTTACCGCGAGATCGGCGAGATCGTGAAGGGCCTGGTGGCCAAGAAGAAATTCGTCTCGCTCTGCACGAATGCGCTGCTCCTGGAGAAAAAGCTGCATCTGTTCGAGCCCTCGCCCTATCTGTTCTTCTCCGTCCACCTCGATGGGTTGCGCGAGCACCACGACAAATCCGTCTGCCAGACGGGCGTCTTCGATCGCGCCGTGTCCGCGATCAAGGCCGCCAAGGCCAAGGGCTTCACCGTCAACGTCAACGCCACGATCTTCGACGGTCATTCCGCCGAGGATGTCGCGGCCTTCCTCGATTATGCCCAGGAGCTGGGCGTGGGCGTTTCGATCTCGCCCGGCTACGCCTACGAGCGCGCGCCCGACCAGGAGCATTTTCTGAGCCGTAGGAAGACCAAGGAGCTGTTCCGTCGGATCTTCCGCATGGGCAAGGGCAAGAACTGGAATTTCATCCACTCGAACCTCTTTCTCGACTTCCTTGCCGGCAACCAGACCTATCACTGCACGCCGTGGGGCATGCCGACGCGCAACATTTTCGGCTGGCAGAAGCCCTGCTATCTGCTGGGCGAAGGCTACGCCAAGACGTTCCGCGAGCTGATGGAGACCACGGACTGGGACTCCTACGGCACGGGCAAGTACGAGAAGTGCGCGAACTGCATGGCCCATTGCGGCTACGAGCCGACGGCAGCAGAGGCGACGATCTCGCACCCCTGGCAGGCGCTCAAGGTCGCCATGTTCGGCCCGCGCACCGAAGGACCGATGGCGCCGGAAATCCCGCTCGACCGACAGCGACCGGCGGAATTCATGTTCTCGCGCCACGTCGAACAGGAGCTGGCGGCTATTCATCAGGCGCAGAAACAGCCCGCCACCCCGCTGGAAGCGGCGGAATAGCTCTCCGCGGCTAGTGTCCCGATCCCGAAGTTCGCGAGTGCTTGCGGCACACTCTCATGCGAACTTCGGAATCAAGGGACTAGTTCTATCGCCGCCACCGCGGGCAATGACCGTAGGGCGGTCACATCCCGAACCCCACCGAGCGCGCATTGGCGTTCTGGAGGTTGCGGTAGCGCGCGAGCGCCCACAGCGGGAAGAACTTCGCGTAGCCGTGATAGCGAAGATAGAACACGCGCGGGAAGCCCGTGGCGGTATAGCGCGGCTCGTCCCAGAAGCCGTCATTGCTCTGCGTGGATGACAGATAGTCGATCCCGCGCTTGACCGCGGGATGGTCGACTTCCCCCGCGGCCATCAGACCGAGCAGCGCCCACGCCGTCTGCGACGCCGTGCTGGGCGCGGACTTGTAACCGCGATAGTCGAGCTTGTAGCTCGTGCCGTCCTCGCCCCAGCCGCCGTCGGAATTCTGGATTTCCACGAGCCACGCGACCGCCTTGCGGAATTCGGGTGCGGCATGGTCGATGCCCGCGGCGTTGAGCGCGCACAGGACGGACCAGGTGCCGTAGATGTAGTTCATGCCCCAGCGGCCGTACCAGCTCCCCTCCTGCATCTGCGTGCGGCGCAGATAGTCGATGCCGCGCGCCACCGCCGCGCTGTTCTCCGGCGCGTCGCCGATCTGCATCAGCATCGAAACACAGCGCGCGGTCACGTCATCGGTGGGAGGGTCGAGCAACGCGCCATGATCGGCGAACGGAATGTTGTTGAGATAGTAATATTCGTTGTCCGCGTCGAACGCGCCCCAGGCGCCGTTCTCGCTCTGCATTCCCAGTATCCACTCCCGTGCCGGAGCAATCGATGGCTGGAAGTCGACAGGTCCGCCGAAGCCTTCCGCACGATCCATGGCCATCACTACGACGGCGGTGTCGTCGACGTCGGGGTAATGCGGATTGGCGTATTGGAACGCCCAGCCGCCGGGAGGGAGGTCGGGCCGACGCGCGGCCCAATCGCCTTTGACGTCCAGGATTTGCTTGGGAACGAGCCACTCGAGACCTTTGCGCGCCTGCCCGATGGCACGCTCGCCGCCGACCTCGAGCAGGGAGTGGCAGGCGAGCCCGGTGTCCCACACCGGCGAGACGCAAGGCTGGCAATAGGCTTCATGCTCGCCCACGACCAGCAGCTTCTCGATGGACTTGCGCGCGATCGCCCGCTGCGGATGACGTTCCGGATAACCGAGCACGTCGAACATCATCACGCTGTTCGCCATGGCCGGGAAAATGGCGCCGAGGCCGTCCTCGCCATTGATGCGCTCGGTGACCCAGGCCACTGCGCGATCGATCGCGCGTTGCCGCAATTGCTTCGGAAACATCGGTTCGATGGCGTAAAGAAGGGCATCGACTGCGCGGAAGAACCAAAACCACAAGGCCTTCTGTTGCGGCGCCCTCGGCACGGGACCAACGGTCTGCGATGGTTCGAGGAAGAGCTCGTCGATAGTGACCCCTTTGGGGTTGCGCGCCTTCGGCTTGAGCCCTTGCAGCACCAACAACGGCACGATGACGGTGCGGCTCCAATACGACATCTTGTCGAGATGGAACGGGAACCATCGCGGCAGCAGCATGATCTCGACCGGCATTACCGGAACAGCGCGCCAGGAGATGAATCCAAACAGCGCGAGCATCATTCGGGTGAACACGTTCGAGCGCGCCGCACCGCCGCGAGAGCGGATGGCCTCGCGCGCACGGATCATGTGCGCAGCGTCGACGCCGTCGCCGATCATCTTGAGCGCGAAATAGGCCTTCACGCTCGCGCTCATGTCGAAGTCGCCATCGCGAAACAACGGCCAACCGCCGTGGTCGCCCTGGACGCGGCGCAGATAGACCGCGATCTTGGCTTCCAGTGCCGCATCCACCGGTTCGGCCAGATAATGCCGCAACAGGACATACTCTGCCGGGATGGTCGCGTCCGCTTCGAGCTCGAAAACCCAATGTCCGTCGGGCTGTTGCAAGGCGAGCAGCGCGCGGGTTGCCGTCTCGATGCTCCGCTCGACGGCTGATGCCGGCATGGATGCTCTCGGCTCGAGTGACACGCGATTTATTTGTCGTCCCGATTACAATCGACCGACGAGGTCGGCCGCCCGGTTGCCCGACCGGATCGCCCCTTCGATGGTCGCAGGCAACCCGGTCTTGGTCCAATCGCCGGCGAGAAAGAGGTTGCGCCACGCCGTTGTCGCTGCAGGGCGTTTTGCATTCTCGCCGGGCGTCGCGGCAAAGGTCGCGCGACGTTCGCGCACGATCTGCCACGGCGGCAGCGTCTTGGGAAGACCGGCGACCGTTGCGACCTCGTCCCAGATGTCCTGCGCCAGCGCTTCGCGCGCAACATCGAGCAAGCGATCGGCCGCACTGATGGTGATCGACAATCGATCGGGAAAGGTGAAGAGCCACTCGATCGTGCCGTTCACGACCCCGATGATTGGCGCGAGCCCGGCGGGCGGGCGGATGCGGAAATGGGCGTTGACGATGGCGCGGAACTCCGCCGGGGTCTCGAGGCCAGGCACGAGTTCCGCAGCCACCACCGGGGGCACCGCGAGGATCACCGCATCCTCGCCGACCGCCAGCGTGTCGTCGCCGAAGTCGAGCGCCACAACCCTGTCGTGCGCAAAATCGAGCATGCGCAGCCGGTGTCCGAACTCGACCCTGACGTCGCGCTGGCCGAGAAGGCGAAGCGCGGGCGCGATGAAAGCGGCGTCGAGTTCGTCCTCGGCAATCAGCGGACGGCACGCCTTTCCCCCCGCTGCCAAGGTTTCGCGGATGATTGCAGCGGCGAGGCTCGCGCTCGCCTCCGTCGGATCGGTATTGAGCGCCGCAAGCCAGAGCGGCCGCGCAAGGCGTTCGTAGAGAGGACCCGCGCAAGGCACCGCGTCGCAGATCGTCCGCTCCTCGGAGGCATACATGAGCCGTGCGAACGACAGGTAGTCGCCCGCCGTGGTGCCCGGCACGCGTCGGGTCCGATCAAGGATCCACCACGGCAGGCGCCCGGCATTGATGCGCAGCATCCATCGCTCGCCGGTTGCGAGATCCATGAACGCGAAGTCGGCCGCCGCCGGACCGACAAGCTTTCCCGCCGCGCCGATCGCCTCGAGATAGGACAGCGCAGCACGATTGCCCGAGAGCAGCAAGTGATTGCCGTTGTCGATCACCATGTCGAGCACCGGGTCATGATAGGATCGACAGCGGCCTCCGGCTCGGCCGGCGGCCTCGTGCACAACGATCCTTGTCCCAAGGGCCGCAAGCCGCACCGCGGCGGCGAGCCCGGCGAGTCCCGCGCCGACGACGTGGATGGTGCGCGGCATCAGATGAAGGCGTGGCGCATGATGATCCACAGCAGCCGCGCGCGCGGCAGGTGGATGGGACGGCGCGGATGCGACCAGCCGCGGGCGACGAGGTTGTCGAGAATCAGCCGATAGGCCTCGCTCATGATGCGCGGCGCGCGCACGGAGCGGCGGGCGCTGCGCGCCATGACCTTGTCGGCTTGCGCGAAATGACCGCGTGCGGACTCGACCACGCGCGCACAGACGGCTCCGAGCGCAGGACTCTCCAGCACCGGCCTTGGATCGGTGGTCGTGATGCCCGCCTGGCGCAAGGCCTCCGCCGGCAGATAGAGCCGCCCGAACGCCGCGTCTTCGTCGAGGTCGCGCAGAATGTTGGTGAGCTGCAGGGCTCGTCCCAGATGGTACGCAAGCGCAATGCCATCATGTTCCTCCATTCCGAAGACGCGGACCGACAGCCGCCCGACGGCGCTTGCAACCCGATTGCAATAGGTGTCGAGCGTCGCCTCGTCGGGGGCGCGAATATCGGCGACCACGTCCATCTCCATGCCGTCGATGACGTCGTGGAAATCCTCGCGTCTGAGCCTGAAATCGCGCACCGGAGCGGCCAAGCCTTGCGTGCGGGGAACCGGCTTGCCCGCATAGACGGCGTCGATGTCGGCGCGCCAGCGCTCGAGTTGCTGCCGGCGCTCGCCGCGGGGACCGCTCGAATCCGCGATGTCATCCACCTGGCGGCAAAAGGAATAGATTTCGAACATCGCCTCGCGTTGCGCGCGCGGCAATATGCGCATCGCGTTGTAGAACGAGCTGCCCGACGCCCGCTCGGCCGCAGCCGTGTTTGAACTTCCTACCAGCGCCAATGCTCACGCATCCTGCGGTTTGTGAACGGCCGTCAAGATGCGGCCGACGCGTCGGGTTGCACCCCATAATAGGCCGAGAAGGCCGCGGCCCGCGACCCCCGCCTTGCCGAGATGGACGCGCTCGCTCAGCGGATCGCGTCGGGACAGCAATGCGACCAGGCGCTCCGCCAGGGTCTGAATGACCGCGACCTCCAAGGCGAGCCTTGTGTCCTCGATGCTTGCGGAAAACGATCTACTGACGCGCAAGAGATCGCCGGTGCGATGCGCAAGCTGATGGATGCAGCCGAGCAGGGCCGCGGAAGCGTGTTTCCCCTCCAGCTCATCCACCGCCGCGCCGTTTTCCGCCAGGACATCGAGGGGAATGTAAACGCGGTCGAGATCGCGGTAATCCTTGCCGCAATCCTGCAGGTGATTGACGATTTGCAACGCTGCGCAAAGGGCGTCGTTGGCGGGCCAGGTGGCGCGGCTCTCGCCGTGGACGTCGAGCACGAAGCGGCCGACCGGCATGGCCGAGTACGTGCAATAGCCGATCAGATCGTCCCAGTCGGAATAGCGCAGTTTGGTCACGTCCATTCGGAACGCGATCAGCAAATCCTGGGCGTGGCGCGGCGAGAGCTGACGCGCTGCCAGCTGTGAACGCAAGGCAGTACCGACCGGATCGTCGTCGGTCTCGCCGAGCAAGGTCGCTTCCAGCCGATCGATCAGCGCGAGCTTCTCCTGCGGAGCAAGCGTGGCATGGTCGGCGATGTCGTCGGCGGTACGCACGAATTCGTAGAAGGCAAGTATCGGCTCGCGATGGCGCGCGTGAATGAGCCGCGAGGCCACGGGAAAATTCTCGTCCCGGTGGCCTTTGCCCGATCGCGCTTCGGCAGGAGTGGTCGTCATGGGTTCGATAGGTCGGCTTGCACGCGTCCCTTCCAGCTCCCGCCGCGGCCGCGCGCGTATTGATAGGCAGAATCGAGGGTGAAGAGCATGTATTGCAAAGCAATCGCAGGGAGCGCGATCCCCCACAAGGGCGACATCCGGTAGAACCGGAGCGTCGGCTGAAAGGCCGCGGCCATCAGCGCCCAGGTCGCAACTCCAATCATGCGTGCGGCGCCGCCGCCGAAAATCGCCATGAAGGGGGGGACGAGGTAGGTCAGCACCATTCCCGCCATGGTTCCCAACAGAAGAAGCGGCGAATAACGCAACTGCGCATAGGCCGAGCGCACCACCATGCGGCGGATATCGGCGAGCGCCGGGTACGGACGCACACTGCGCGCGCGCTCGGTCAATCCGAGCCAGATCGGGCCGTGAGCTTTGAGTGCCTTCGCCAAGGCGCAGTCGTCGATCAGCGCGCCACGAATGACCTCGATGCCGCCGACGTTCCGAAGCGCCTCGGCGCGGACCAGCATGCAGCCACCGGCGGCGGCCGCCACCGTGCTCTGCGGACGGTTCACGCAGGAGAACGGATAGAGCATCTGGAAGAAAAAAATGAATGCCGGGATGCCGGCGCGCTCGGCGAAACTTTCACAACGCAACTTCACCATCAGCGATGTCAGCACGAGGCGCCTGCCCTCGGCATGCGCGACCAGCCGGCTGACGGAATCAGATGCATGGACGATATCGGCGTCGGTGAGCAGCAGATAATCCGGCGGCCCGGGCGGCGCCGCTGCCGCATCGATGCCCTGCTTCATCGCCCAGAGCTTCCCGGTCCATCCCGCCGGCAAGCCGCCGCTGGTCACGACGCGCAGCCGCGTATCAGCATTTGCCGCCCGGCGAGCAATGTCAGCGGTACCATCGTTGCTGTCGTCGTCGACCAGGATGACCGCCCACTCCCCCCGGTAATCCTGAGTGAGCAGCGAGCGGATGCTGTCACCGATAGACTCGGATTCGTTGCGCGCGGGCACCACGGCCACGACCCGCGGCCAGACCGGGAACTCTGCTGTCTCCCAATCGTCGCGCTCGGCGCAGCGCCAAAATGCTCCGCGGCCGAGCAGCAGGTAGAGCCAGACCGCAAGTGCCATCGAAGCAACTACTATCACGCGCGACAGCCTCCGTTCCATGCTCGAGGCGCCTCGGGACTAGTGTCCCGATTCCGAAGCTCGCAAACACGCGCGGCACACTCTTATGCGAACTTCGGAATCACGGGACACTAGCAACTCCATGATCCTAGGGCCCCTTCGCAATCGGACTGGCAGCACGGATGTGCGAACTTCGGGTTCGGGGCACTAGTAACTGGCGCCGCAAAAACAATTCAACATATTCAATGAATTGCGCTAGGAAAAGTTTGGACGGGCGGGGAGCCCTTGATAGATTGTCGACCAGCGCGCCTTCGGGCTGGGTGGACACGGCCAGCCGCATCCAAGTCGGCCGTGGCCGGTCTGGGCGCGAAACTGCCGATCTCTGGCAAGGCCGGGATCGGTGAAGCGTGTCAAAATGACGAGTGGAGCGCGTGCTGCGGACAGGTCGGACGCTCTCTGGGTGGCAAAGGAATGGCCCGCATCGATGCTGTGAAAAGAGACGCGGACGTCGAGGCGGTCTTTCAAGACCGGCTCGGTCAGGTTGCGCATGACACGGAAGCGCTCCTCGACGACCTGCTGGCGTCAGCCCCCATCGACGGCGAACGGGCGCGGCCGATTTGCCTGCTCGACGCGATGCGCTATGCGAGTCTCGGCGGCGGCAAGCGCTTGCGACCATTCCTGGTCGTGGAATCCGCCGCGCTGTTCGACGTCGGGCGGCGAAATTCCTTGATGGCCGGCGCGGCGTTGGAATGCGTGCACTGCTATTCGCTGGTACACGACGATTTGCCAGCCATGGACAATGACGACCTGCGACGGGGTCGGCCAACGACGCACAAGGCCTTCGACGAGGCGACCGCTGTTCTCGCGGGCGACGGCCTGCTCACCTTCGCGTTCGACATTCTGTCCCGGCCTGAGACCCATCCTGATGCCGAAGTCAGACTCGCGTTGGTCTCGGCGCTGGCACGAGCCGCCGGCCTCGGCGGCATGGTGGGCGGGCAAATGCTCGATCTCGCGGCAGAGGGACGGTTCGAAGCTGCTCCGCGCAAACTCGACGAGCAGGACGTCAAGACCTTGCAGGCCATGAAGACGGGCGCGCTGCTGCGTTTCGGCTGCCTGGCCGGGGCGATCCTCGGCAAAGCCAGCCATGACCTGCGGATCGCGCTTGACCGCTACGGCTCCGCCCTCGGCGAGGCGTTCCAGATCGCCGACGATCTCCTCGACCTCGAAGGCGATCCGGCGACCGTGGGCAAAGCCACCGGCAAGGACGCGGCCGCCCACAAGGCCACGCTCGTCGGCGTGCTCGGGCCCGCTGCCGCCAGACGCCGGCTTGAAAGCCTGGTCGCCGAGGCGCAGACGGCGCTCAGGCCCTTCGGCAGCGATGCGGACGTTCTCAAGGCCGCGGCGCGGTTCGTCGCAACGCGTACCGCCTAGAGCTTATTGCTGGAGCATGATCTTTTCCGAAAACCGGTACCCACCCCGGATCAAGTCCGGGGCAGGCTGTTTCGGGATCATGCTCTGGACGATTGGATCCTGCCGCAAGACATTTGGTACAGCTGGGTGGACTCGAACCACCGACCTCTTGGTCCACAGCCAAGCGCTCTAACCAACTGAGCTACAGCTGCACGTATCGTCGAAAACGGCCGCAACCTAGGAGCACTGTGCTGCTTTGACAAGGCCTGCCCCACGCCGCAGCTCTCGAAGACAAAAGGCCCGAGCGGTGAGCCCGGGCCTCGATGGCTGGAGCCGTCCTGCGTGGGGGCAGGCGGAAAAAAAGCTCAAGCAACCTTCTTGAATACCTTGCTGAAGCTTTCCTTGACCGGCTCGGAGGCCTCAGTGGCTACTTTCTGCGCAATCGCGGCGAGCTCCTTGGATTGCGCGGTCAGCGCCTCGAACTGCTTGCGCGTATGCGCGGTCGAAAGTTCGACCATCTCGGACAGCGACTTCACCGTCATCAGCTGGGTCGCGAAATCGAACGCCGCATTGGTGTTCTCGCGCGCCACCTCGATCACCTTGAGGCCGTAATCGGAGGCGCCCTTGCTCGCGGTCGCGTAGGTGTCTTCGAGCACGTCGGTCGCCTCTTCGGCGGCGGACTTCATCTTCTCGTAGGTCTCCTTCGCCTGCGAGACGCTCTTTTCAGCGATTTCGCGAAACGCAGCCGGGATTTCCATCTTGGGAATCTCGAAATTCGGCAGCTCGAATTTCGGCATCTCGAACGCCGCTGGCGCGGCCTTGGATCTGGCCTTGGATGTGCTCTCGGTGGCCTCAGTCATTGGTCTTGTCCTTTTGGGGCGATGATCCGGCATTGCACGGATCTGCGCCCACAGCCGATCCGTGCCTTGTTGGCAACGGGTCCGTGGCCGTCGTCCCCGACGGAAACGCCACAGCCGTTTACTGCCGGCCAATATAGGTGCGGGTTTGGTGCAATGCAACAGAAATATTGCGACGCACAATCAAGTGTCGGTTGTACAACCATTTTTTCGGCCCAAGCGAACCGCAACCCGCCCCCGGCCGTCAACGTTTGGGGGCGGCTGCGTCCTTTGCCGCCCTGGTCGTGCTTTCGCCCAACTCCTTGGCCTGCTCGCCAAGAACCTGCATCTGCCGCTTGATGTAGTCGGCCTGCAGCCTCAATACGTCCTGGATATCCCGTGCGTGCAGCAGCTGCTGGGCGAACTCGAACGAGCTGGCAATGTTTTGCTCGGCGAAAGTCATCGCCTTTTCAGTGACATCCCTGGCACCCCTGCGTGCGCTCTCGGCCTGGCCTTCGAACGTACTGACGGCGTGGCGGGCCGCGGTAATATAGCCATCGAAGGCCTGCCTCGCTTGCTCGACGCTCTTCTCGGCGAACGCCCGCATTTCGGGGGGGACATCGAAACGATCGGTGGCGGCCATTGTCATCTCCTGCTCTAGCCCGGCATGGATCCTCGGTGCGGTCGTGCAATCTGCTGGAGGACCAACGTCTGAACCGCTCGTCGGCTCCGGTCCAAACGACGCATGCGGACTGACGCACGCAGACTGACACATGCAGACTTGGACCCTCGGCCGTGCGGACCGCACTGTAACAGGAATCAACAGGAATAACGCAAAGATGCGCATCGTCGACATCCGCGAGCGCGCGATCCCGCTCAAATCGGACATCAGGAACTCGAGTTTCGATTTTTCCGAGATGACGACCTCGGTCGTCGCGGTGTTGACCGATGTCGTGCGCGACGGCACGCCGGTCACCGGTTTCGCTTTCAACTCGACCGGCCGCTATGCCTGCGGGGCGGCGATGCGCGCACGTTTCATCCCGCGCGTCCTGAACGCCGATCCGCAATCGCTGCTCGACGAGGCGCACGGGAATTTCGACCCGAGCAAAATCCTCGCCGTGATGATGCAGCGGGAAAAATCCGGCGGCCACAGCGAGCGCTCGATCGCGATCGGCACGATCGAGGTCGCGGCCTGGGACGCCGTTGCGAAGATCGCGGAAAAGCCGCTCCACCGCCTGCTGGCCGACCGCTACAACGGCGGCAAGATCGCCCCCAAGGTGTTCTGCTACGTCGGTGGCGGTTGGTATGCCCCGGGCCAGACATCCCAAGATCTGCAGGACGAGATGCGCCGCCATCTCGACGCTGGCTACACCATGGTGAAGATGAAGGTCGGAGGGCTGCCGCTCGCCGAGGACGTGCGCCGGGTGGAAGCCGTCAAGGCGATCTTGCCCCCCGGTGCGCAGCTTGCAGTCGATGCCAACGCCAAGTTCGGCCGTGACGAGGCCCTCGCCTACGCCAAGGCACTCGCACCGTTCCAGTTGCGCTGGTTCGAGGAGCCATGCGATCCGCTCGATTTCGCCCTGCTCGCGGAGATCGCCCGCCGTTATGACCCGCCGCTCGCAACCGGCGAGAATCTCTTTTCGACGCAGGACGTGGCGAATCTCGTTCGGTTCGGCGGATTGCGCGCGAATCGCAACGATGTCATCCAGGTCGATCCGCCGCAGTCCTACGGCATCGTGCAATACGCACGCACCGTCGCGATGCTCGAGCGCCACGGCTGGCCGCGCACTGCGCTATTTCCCCACGGCGGCAATCAGATGTCGCTGGCCATCGCCGGCGGATTCGGCCTCGGCGGCGCGGAATCATATCCCGGCGTGTTCGGCCCCTTCGGCGGCTTCGCCGACGACGCCCGGCTGGAGGGCAGCTACCTCACGCTGTCCGAGCGACCCGGCATCGGCTTCGAAGGCCAGTCCGCGCTCTATGCCATCATGCGCGAGCTCGCGGCATGACGTGCGGGACTCGCGGGAGACTCGCGGAACAAGAAGCGTGCCGAATGGCTGCGCCGTCCGATTAACGTTATCTCGCCTTTTGAACGCGGAGTTGGGCGGGCATCGCATGGACGCCAGCGCGCGGTGGCATTAGAAATCGTCAACGTGCGGGTGGCGCCGGCATGTCCGGCGGGAGTGAAGGGGTGCGACCGGGGAATGAACGCGTCCGGATTCCAGCTGTCCCGTCTGCGTGACTGTCGCCTCGCGCCGCTGGCGACCAGCGCGCTGCCGGCTTGGCTATGGAGCACGGATGCAACCCGTATCGTGTGGGCAAATCCGATCGGCGCGGCCATGTTCGGAGCGCCGACATCCGCGGCGATCGCTGCACGCACATTCGGCACGGCGGAGCCCGCGGCCGCGCAGATTGCACGGCTCGCCGGGACCTTGTCCCTCGGCGCCTCGCCCCGATTGGAGCGCCTGCGCGGGTTGGGCTTGGGCATGGGAGACACGCTCACCTGCGCCTGCTCGCACATCGTGCTCTCCGACGACACTCCGGCCATTCTCGTGGTGGCGGCCGAGCGCGCAGGTCCCGACCTGCCGCTTGGCGAACGCGTTGCCCGACTGCTCGCCGGCGCCCATGAACCGATCGCGGCGTTTGCGACCGATGGCAATCTCATCGCCGCCACCGACACCGCGCGCCCGCATCTACGCGGCGCGACGGCGCTCGCCACGCTCGGAGCGCTAGCGCTTGCCGCCGATGCGCTCGCGAGCGGTCATGCCGCGGGAACCACCCATGGCGGTCAGATTTCGATCGATCGCGTCGGCTGCGGGGCCGCGACGGTGCTGATCGCGAATTTTGCCGCGCCCGGCTCGGCCGGGAAATCCGGCGCCATGTCCCCGACCGAAAAGTCTGCGACAGCCGCCGCGGAACTATCGTCGCGGCCCGGATCGGCCACAGCGGGCGAGCCGGCGCCCGCATCGGGATCGCACAAGCCTCCCCAGTGCGCATCACCGGGGATCGAGCGACGCCACCCGCTTCGCTTCGTCTGGCAGATGGATGAAGGCGGGCGCTTCACGCTCGGCTCCGACGAATTCATCACGCTCATTGGATCGCAGACCGCGGCCGCCAACGGACGGCCCTGGCAGGAGATGGCGGCTGAACTTGACCTCGATCCCGAAGGACAGGTCGCACGCTCGATCGCCACGCACGATACGTGGAGCGGGATCATCGTGTTCTGGCCGGTCGATGCGAGCCTTGACCGACTCCCGATCGAGCTTTCGGGCCTGCCGGTATTCGACCGTGACCGCATCTTCCGCGGTTATCGGGGGTTTGGCGTCTGCCGGGACGTCGCGCGGCTCGCCGCCTTGGCGCAGCGGCGCCACTCCTTCGCCGTCGCCGCACGGAACCTCGCACCGTTAGACATCGTGCCCTCGAATCCACCGCCTGCAGCGCCGTCGGCCGACGACGCCCCCGGGTTTGCCCCGCCGGCGCTGGCCGAGAACATCGTGCCCTTTCCCACCGCCGCGGCGGAGCCGACCGGCCCAGTCCTGAGCCCGCTCGAACGCAATGCCTTTCGCGAACTCTCGCGCAAGCTCACCCAACGTCTGACGGCGGGCGGTCTCGCGCACGAGGACAAGGATGGAACCTCGGTCGACGACGCCTCCCAGAACGACGCGTTGGAGAAGCTCAATCGCGCGCAAGCCGACCTTGCCGAGCTCGGCTCCATTCTCGACGCCGCCACCGACGGCGTCATCCTGCTCGACCGCAAAGGATGCATGCTGTCCGCAAACCGCAGCGCCCATGCGCTGTTCGGCTACGACCCGCATGAGCTGATCGGCCGCGCGTTCTCCAAGCTATTCGCTGCCGAGAGCGTGGAGGGGGCCTACGGTTATCTCGACGGCGCCACCCGCGACGGCACCACAAGCCTGCTCAATAGCGGGCGCGAAGTCATCGGTCGCGTCCGCCAGGGTGGCGTCATCCCGCTGTTCATGACCGTGGGACGGATCGGCGATCGGACCGACAAGCTCTGCGTCGTCTTTCGCGATATTACCCAATGGAAGAAGGCGGAGGACGAACTCACGGAGGCGAAGCGTCAGGCGGAAAAAGCCTCGTCGGCCAAATCCGACTTTCTTGCGAAGATCAGCCACGAGATTCGCACCCCGCTCAATGCGATCATCGGTTTTTCCGAGGTCATGATGGAGGAGCGCTTCGGTCCCATCGGCAATGAGCGCTACCGCGAATACATCAAGGACATTCACGCCTCGGGCGGTCACCTCCTTTCGTTGATCAACGACCTGCTCGATCTCTCCAAGATCGAGGCCGGCAAGCTCGAACTCACCTTCACGAGCGTGGCGCTCAACGACGTCACCCAGCAATGCGTCGCCATCATGCAGCCGCAGGCGAGCCGCGAGCGCATCATCATTCGCACGTCGCTGCCGCCGGCGCTGCCGCAGGTGGTCGCCGATGCGCGCTCCGTGCGCCAGATCCTGCTCAACCTCCTTTCCAACTCGATCAAGTTCACGGGCGCCGGCGGGCAGGTCATCGTATCGACCGCGCTCAACGACAACGGGGACGTGGTCCTGCGCGTGCGCGACACCGGGATCGGCATGAGCGACAAGGATCTGGTGATTGCGCTCGAGCCGTTCCGTCAACTGACGACCTCGGCGCGCTGGGGCGGCACCGGTCTGGGTTTGCCGCTGACCAAGGCGCTGGCGGAAGCGAACCGCGCGAGCTTCCATGTCAAGAGCGCGCCGAGAGCAGGCACGCTGGTTGAGATCGCCTTTCCGGCGAGCCGGGTGCTGGCGGGATGAACGCCCGGCCTTGATCGAGGGCGTTCGCGGCCGCTCGCGCGGAGTTAGGCGATCGTGTATCGGTGAGAGACCATCCGCCTCGCCACGCGCCCATCTCCCCCCAATCGTCGGTGGACATGCCCTGAAATTGAGCGGTGCCCGATCTTTGCCCTATGCGCAAGGCTGCGGGAATCGGCTATCCTCCCTGTTCGGCGACCCTTGAGGTCACTTGCGCGACGTCGGCTGCGCCGATGTCATGGAGGGCAGTCATGATCCGGCTCGTGGGATGCGCGCTGGCGCTGATTCGATGCATGCTGGCGTTTGCCGCGCTGGGCCTGACGCAGACGGCCTTGGCGGCGGAGCAGGTCGACCTCCTGCTCGTGCTGTCCTCCGATGTGTCGCGCAGCGTCGACCACCCTAAGTTTCTGCTGCAGCGCGAAGGCTACGCGTCGGCAATCTCCGATCCGCAGGTGCTGGACGCGATTAAGTCCGGCCCGCATCAGCGCATTGCAATTTGCTTTGTGGAATGGTCGGGCTTTGGCGCGCAGAAGCTCGTGATCGATTGGACGCTCATCGACGGCCCCGCCGCGGCACGCAAGTTCGGCGATCAGCTCCTGGAGCTGCCCCGGTCATTCGCCGACCGCACCTCGATCAGCGGCGGTATCGAGTTCGCGGCCGCCCAGTTCGAGCGCGCGCCGTTCGAAGGCTCGCGCCGCACCATCGACGTCTCGGGCGACGGCACCAACAACGCGGGCCGCGACGTGAGGCTTGCCCGCGACGAGACGGTCGCCAAGGGGATCGTCATCAATGGCCTGGTCATCCTCAGCGATCGGCCGGTGCCCTGGAACGCCGAGCACACCAATCCTCCCGGCGGCCTGGAAAAGTACTACCAGGACAACGTCATCGGCGGCCCGGGCGCGTTCGTCTCGGTGGCCGAGAACTTCAACTCGTTCGGTCGCGCCATCATCAAGAAACTGATCGCGGAAATCGCCCTTCTCTCCTCGGCACCTCGGGTCGTGCTGCGCTGAGGCCTGTTGCCGCATCTGGGGGCGGCTTGCCCAAACGAAGGCAATCGCGGCGCGCAATCAAAGCACAAGCGGCTATTTTCGAAGACTTCTAGAGATGGCGCAAACTGGAATTGTTCTAAGCTTTTGAAGATGTGAGGTTAATCCATTTGACGCGGGCCTGCTTCGGCTACTACGTCAGGCACAACCGTCGAGATGGAGGATTGCCATGAAGACCGTTTGCGTGCGCGCGCTCGCGCGTATCGCCGTTGCTGCAAGCACAGTCATCGCCCCCGGCGCCGCGCTCGCCCAGTCGGGCGAGGTCAATGTCTACACCTATCGCGAAAGCAAACTCATTCAGCCGCTGTTCGACGCCTTCACCAAGGACACCGGCATCAAAGTCAACGTCATTTCGGCGAGCTCCGGGCTCGAACAGCGCATCAAGACCGAGGGGGCCAACAGCCCTGCGGATGTCCTGCTCACCGTCGATATCGGACGGCTCGAAGACGCGGCACGGTCGGGAATCACCCAACCGATCAAATCCGACCTGCTCGACAAGGTCGTGCCGCCGCAATACCGCGATCCCGAGGGGCACTGGTACGGCATTTCCATGCGCGCGCGCGTCGTTTACGCCTCCAAGGACCGCGTGCCGCAGAACACCCTCACCTATGAGGAGCTCGCCGATCCGAAATGGAAGGGCAAGATCTGCATCCGCTCCGGCCAGCACATCTACAACAACGCGTTGGTCGCGGCCTTCATCGCCCATCACGGCGAAGCCAAGACCGAGGAATGGCTCAAGGGCCTCAAGGCCAATCTCGCGCAGAAGCCGTCGGGCGGCGACCGCGAGACCGCTCGCGATGTCGCGGCCGGCAAGTGCGACCTCGGTATCGGCAACACCTACTACTGGGCGCTGATGAACAACAACGAGCCGGACAAGAAGGCTTGGGCCGAAGCCACCAAGGTCATCCTGCCGACGTTCCAGGGTGGCGGTACTCACGTGAACATTTCGGGAGTTGTGCTCGCCAAGAACGCCCCGAACAGGGCCAACGCGATGAAGCTGATCGAATGGCTGGCCGGCGAGAAGGCGCAGCACATGCACGCCGATCTCAACTACGAGTATCCGGTGCGTCCCGGCATCGAGATCAATCCGACGATCGCCGGCTACGGCAAGCTCAATCCCGACCCGATCTCAATCTCGAAGATCGCTGAGAACAAGAAGGCGGCGGCCAACCTTGTGGACAAGGTCGGTTTCGACAACTGACGCCATCCCCTGATGGCGTCCTTCTCGCGGCCTCATGCTGACGAACCCGCCTGATCTCGGGGCGACCCGAGATCGAGCGTTCGAATGAGGGCAGAACAGCGCCACATGATTGATGCCAAATCCGCGGGCTGGCCATCCATGGATCGGTGGCCGGCCCGTTTTCATTTGCGCTGGCAGGCTTCCGCGATCGGCGGAATTGCCGTAGCGGCGGGGCTGCTGGTGATCGCGCCGCTGGTCAGCCTGATCGTCCTCGCGTTCGGCGAGACCGGGGACCTTTGGAGCCATCTTGCACGCTATGTGATTCCGGCAGCACTCGCGCAGACCGCATTCCTTCTCGCCGGCGTCGCCGTGGTGACGATCGTCGTCGGCGCCGGCACCGCCTGGACCGTCACCACTTTCGCCTTCCCCGGGCGCGATGCGCTGACCTGGCTGCTGCCGCTGCCGCTCGCGATCCCGACCTATATCGTGGCCTACGTCTACGTCGATATTCTCGACGCGCTGGGACCCGTGCAGTCCGCGGCGAGGGCCGTATTCGGCTGGCGCTCCCCCGCCGATTATTGGTTTCCCAATGTCCGCTCGCTCGGCGGTGCCATCCTTCTGTTCGGGTTCGTGCTCTATCCTTACGTCTATCTCGCTGCACGCGCGATGTTTCAGACCCAGGGCTCGCTGTTTACCGAGGCCGCGCGCATGCTCGGCGCACCACCATGGCAACTCGCGCGACGCATCACCTTGCCGCTGGCGCGCCCGGCGATCACCGTTGGCGTCTCGCTCGCCTTGCTCGAGACGCTCAACGACATCGGCGCGAGCGAGTATCTCGGCGTGCAGACGCTGACACTGTCGATCTTCACCACCTGGCTCAACCGCGGAAGCCTCGCGGGCGCAGCGCAGATGGCATGCCTGATGCTGCTGATCGTCGCCGCGCTGATCGCGCTCGAGCGCTACGGCCGCCGCCGCCGGGATTTCGCGGTGTCGGCCCAGGATGTGCGCCTTCTCTCGCGGGTCAAGTTGACGGGGCCGGCGCGATGGTTTGCCGCCATGGCCTGCTTCGCTCCGGTCGTCCTGGGCTTCGTGCTGCCGGCCGGATATCTCCTGCACGAGGTCATCGTGCGAGGACTGCTCGTGGGCTTCGACACCAGCCTCGCCCGCCACGCGCTGACCACCGTCGTGTTGGCCTCGATCGCGACCGCGATCACGCTGGCGCTGGGTTTCCTGGCCGTCGCGGCGTTGCGCTACGTAAGACATCCCATCGTCGCCGCCAGCGTGAACGCCGCCGGCATCGGGTACGCCGTGCCGGGCACGGTGCTGGCGCTCGGGCTGCTTTCGCCGCTGGTTCTCGTGGACGAGGGAATCAACGCCCTGACGCGCGCTTTCGGCGAGACAGGCGTTGGTCTCGTGCTGGCAGGTTCGGCGGCCGCTCTCATCATCGCCTACGTGATCCGCTTCCTCGCAATTGCGATCGGCTTCGCCCAGGCAGGGTTCTCTCGCATTTCCATGGAGCTCGATGACGTCGCGCGGCTGCTCGGCGCGGGAGCAGGGACGCTCGCGCGCACCATCCATCTGCCGCTCGCCCGACCGGCGATCTGGGGTGCGGCGCTGCTCGTGTTCGTCGACTGCCTCAAGGAGCTGCCGGCGACGCTGCTCCTGCGTCCGCTCAATGTCGAGACGCTGGCGACCTACATCTACCAGTTCGCCACCCGCGGCAGCTTCGAACAGGGCTCGCTTGCGGCACTCATCATCGTGGCGGTGGGCATCCTGCCGGTGATCCGCATCAGCCGCTATGCCGACCTCGTGCGACCGGGCTGAGCGCGGACACCCGGCCCCAGGGGTGGACGGGCGGCTGCCTTGCTGCTTACCGCAACGGACGTTGCAGCCTTTGCCGCAGCGCGGTAGACAATCCTGCCGGCGACGGCCGATGTCCCTGTCCCGAGCGGCATCGGTCCCAACCCTAGCGGGGGGTTCATGAACAAGGTCTATCCCGATGCCCGGGCGGCACTCGCCGACCTGCTGAAGGACGGAATGCTGATCATGGCCGGGGGGTTCGGGCTTTGCGGCATTCCGGAAACCTTGATCCACGCCATCCGCGAATCCGGCGTCAAGAATCTCACGGTCGTTTCCAACAATGCGGGAACTGACGGCGTCGGCCTCGGTCTTCTCCTCGACACCCGGCAGATCAAGAAGATGATCTCGTCCTACGTGGGGGAGAACAAGACCTTCGCGCAGCAGTACCTCGCCGGTGAGCTCGAAATCGAGTTCAATCCGCAGGGCACGCTGGCCGAGCGCATCCGCGCCGGCGGCGCCGGGATTCCGGCGTTCTTCACGCGAACCGGCGCTGGCACTCTGATTGCAGAGGGCAAGGAGGAGCGCGAGTTCGACGGCGAACGCTACGTCATGGAACGCGGGCTGGTCGCCGACTTGTCCATCGTGCACGCTTGGAAGGGCGATACCGAGGGCAATCTCGTCTACCGCAAGACCGCCCGCAATTTCAATCCGATGATGGCCACCGCCGGCAAGGTGACCGTCGCCGAAGTCGAGCACCTTGTTGAGCCCGGCCAGACCGATCCCGACCACATCGTTACGCCGGGTGTGTTCGTGAAACGCATTATTCACGTGCCGAATGCGGTCAAGCACATCGAGCAGCGTACCGTGCGCAAGCGCGCCTGAACGAGGATCCTAATCATGGCCTGGACACGCGAGCAGATGGCCGAACGTGCCGCCAACGAGCTGCGCGACGGGTTCTATGTCAATCTCGGCATCGGCATCCCGACGCTGGTTTCGAACTACATCCCCAGTGGCATGAGCGTGCAGCTGCAAAGCGAGAACGGCATGCTCGGGTTCGGTCCATTTCCCTACGAGGGCGAAGAGGATCCCGACCTCATCAATGCCGGCAAGCAGACCATCACCGAGATTCCGACCACGAGTTATTTCTCGTCGGCCGACAGCTTCGCCATGATCCGCGGGGGACACATCGATCTTTCCATCCTCGGCGCCATGCAGGTCGCCGAGAACGGCGACCTCGCCAACTGGATGATCCCGGGCAAGATGGTGAAAGGCATGGGTGGCGCGATGGACCTCGTGGCCGGAGTCAAGAAGGTCGTGGTGGTGATGGAACATTCGGCCAAGAACGAGCCCAAGCTCCTCAAACGCTGCACCCTGCCGCTGACCGGCGCCGGCGTCGTCGATATGGTCATTACCGACCTCGGCGTCTTCACCATCGACAAGAAGGGCAGCGGGGGGATGACCCTGGTGGAACTCGCGCCCGGCTCGACCCTCGAGGAGATCCGCAGCAAGACCGAAGCGGGCTATCACATCTCGAACGCACTCTAGGGCCTGTCCTCAATTAGCGGATTCCCAAGTTGGGATCCTGATAATTCATGGAGGGTCAGCTGATTCGGAGGCTGACCTATGCGCCGCTATGGCATACGTGACGACCAATGGGATCGGATTAAGGACCTCCTTCCAGGCCGTGACGGCCATGTTGGGGTAACGGCAAAGGACAATCGGCTGTTCGTGGAGGCGGTGCTCTATCGCTATCGGACGGGCATTCCCTGGCGGGACTTGCCCAAGCGGTTCGGAGATTGGAAGCAGGTGCACACGCGGCATAGTCGCTGGGCCAAGAGCGGGGTCTGGGAGAAGGTGTTCAAGGTGCTGGCAGCCGATGCGGACAACGAATACGCCATGATCGATAGCACCATCGTGCGAGCGCACCAGCACGCCACTGGAGCGCCCAAAAAAACTGCCAGGCCGACGAAGCGATCGGGCGCAGCCGAGGCGGACTGAGCACAAAGATCCACGCCTTGGTCGATGCCCTGGGCAACCCTCTGGCCTTTCTGCTGACGCCGGGCCAAGCGCACGACCTCGACGGCGCCGACGTTCTGCTACCGCAGATGCAGGCCGACACCCTCCTGGCCGACAAGGCCTTCGATGCCGACAAGCGGGTGATCGAGCCGCTCCTGAGGGCCGGCAAGACGCCGGTGATTCCATCCATGCCTGGCCGCAAGAGCCCGCGTCCCTACGACCGGGAGCTCTTTGCCGCGCGCCACCTCATCGAGAACTTCTTCTGCAAGCTGAAGCAATTCCGCGCTATCGCAACCCGCTACGACAAGCGCGCCATAAATTTCCTTGCAGGTGTCTATGCCGCCTCTATCCTCATTTGGCTCAATTGAGGACAGGCCCTAGAGCGTGATTGCTTTAGGTTGAGTCGCAATCACGCTCGAGCTTCTTGTTTGAGCATGATCTTTTCGGAAAACCGGTACCCACTTTTCCGGATCATGCCCTAGTGCCCCGAACCCGAAGTTCGCACGCTCATGCCGCGAGTCCGATTGCGAACTTCGGGTTCAAAAGGGGCACTAGAATCATAGAGTTGCTAGTGTCCCTTGATTCCGAAGTTCGCATGAGAATGTGCCGCAAGTGTTTGCGAACTTCGGAATCGGGACACTAGGGCCTGTGTTCAGTTAGGGGATTCCCAAATCAGTTGTCGAGTGATTCATGGGCGGTCGGCTTGGAGGGCCGACCGATGCAGCGCTTTGGATTGCGAGACGACCAATGGGAGCGGATCAAGGATTTTCTGCCCGGCCGTGAAGGCCATGTCGGCGGCAATGCGGCGGACAATCGGCTGTTCGTCGACGCGGTTCTTTACAGATATCGAACAGGGATTCCCTGGCGTGATCTGCCCGCGCGTTTCGGCGACTGGAAGATCGTGCACCAGCGCTTTAGCCGGTGGGCGAAGAGCGGCGTTTTCGAGCGTATTTTCAAGCTTTTGGCAAGCGATCCCGACAACGAGTATATGATGATCGATGCCACCATCGTGCGCGCTCATCAGCATAGTGCCGGTGCGCGAAAAAAAACGGCCCGCAAGCGATCGGCCGATCGCGCGGCGGACTGACCACCAAAATTCACGCGCTCGTCGATGCGTTGGGCAATCCCGTCGAACTGATGCTCACGCCAGGCCAAGTGCATGATCTTGCTTGCGCGCAGCCGTTGATCGAGAATGCAGACCCAGACGCTTTGATTGGCGATAAAGCCTACGATGCCGACGCGTTCGTCGGCACCCTCACCCAGCGGGGAATCACCCCCGTCATCCCGCCGCTTGCCAATCGTAAGACCCAACGGCCGTGCGATTTCGCGCTCTACCGCGAACGCAACCTCGTCGAGCGCTTCTTCAATCAGCTCAAGCACTTCCGTGCCATTGCCACCCGTTACGACAAACTCGCCAGAAATTTTCTCGCCGGAGTGCAGCTGGCCGCCGCTATGATCCTGCTCAACTGAACACAGGCCCTAGCGCCGACGGAAATTGCCCGGAACGAGCCTGGAAATGCGGCCGGATTGGTTCATGGGCCGGCCACGAAAGCGTCACAGAGCAATTGCAAGCTTTGGTCGTCGGGGTGGCAAGTTTGCACCTTCGATCTCCCTCGGTATAGTCGGCCGGCCTGACCGGCGAACACTTGAGAAAGACGCGTCGTGACCGCGGCCGTTGGCATCAAACGCCTTGGACTTGCTGTCGTGGCCTTGGCCGCCGCCGGTATCGGCACTCTCATGATCTTGCCGTTTCTGATGCCGGCGGACGCCGTGCGCGAAGCCGTCAAGGCCGAAATCCGCGCCGTCACGGGACTGGATCCGGTGCTTCGCGGCGGCGCCTCGGTATCGCTATTCCCGACCGGAACGGTGAGCTTCGACGATGTGAGCCTCGGCGACAGCAGAACCGGCGCCCCGGCGCTCACGGCCGAGCAAGTGGTCGCCCGCCTGCGGTTTTTTCCCTTCCTGGCCGGGCGCATCGAGATCGCGGACGTCTCGCTGGTGCGCCCAACCATCGCGATCATCTTCAACGCCGACCGCAGCTCGAACTGGTCGGGCCACATCGAGACGCTGGCCCGAAACCTCAAGCCCAGCCCCGGGCGGACAGCGTCGTTTTCGGAGATCCGAATCGAGGACGGCACCGTCATCCTGCGCGACGAGGCTCATAGGATCGTCGAGACGCTCGCGAACGTGGAAATGGCGCTTGCCTGGCCCTCGATCTCGAGGAGTTTCGCCGCCACCGGCCGCTTCGCCTGGCACGACGAGCCGATCAATGCTACCGTCAGCTTCACCGACTTCGTTGCCGCTTTGAACGGCGACCGATCCGGTCTCAAGGTCCGCCTCGCTGGCGCACCGTTCAAGTTTGCATTCGACGGCTACATCAGCCACCGGCCGACGCTCAGGATGGAAGGGACGCTTGCCGCCGACGCGGTATCCCTGCGCGACACACTGCGCTGGGCGGGCCAGCAGACACCTCCAGGTGGCGGCTTCGGCCGCTTCGCGCTCAAGGCGCAAACCAATGTCGTCGGCGGAACCATCGGACTTTCCGGCGTCAATGTCGAACTCGACGGCAACACCGGTGAAGGCGTGCTGGCGTTTGACGGGCGACAAACCCTGCAGGGGACGCTGGCGGCCGAAGGGCTCGACCTCACGCCGTACGTATCCACCGTCCGCTTGCTGACGAGCGGCGAGCGGGGATGGGACAGCAAGCCGATTGCGCTCGATGGCCTCGACGGCATCCATGTCGATCTCAGGCTGTCGGCTGCCCGCGTCAATGTCGCGAACGCCAAACTTGGGAGAACAGCGGTCGCAGCCAATCTGCGTGCCGGCAACCTTACGGTGGTGGTCGGGGAATCTCAGGCCTTCGGGGGCATAGTCAAAGGGACGTTCGGGCTTGCCAAATCGTCGGCGGGGGCCGATTTCAAAGCCCAATTGCAATTCTCCAACATCGATCTCGAGCAATGTCTCGGCGAGATGTTCGGCATTCGACGGCTCGAAGGCAAAGGCAACCTCGGCTTCGCAATCGACAGCTCCGGCAGCAGCGTCTACGACCTGACCAAGGCGTTGAACGGCACGGCCACCCTCTCCAGCCGCAAGGGCGCGATCGCCGGATTCAACGTCGAGCAATTGCTCAGGCGCATCGAGCGTCGACCGCTTTCGGGCGGCGGCGAGTTCCGCAGCGGGAAGACGCCCTACGAGGCGCTAACGGTCAATCTCAACATCATTCAAGGCGTTGCGAATGTCGACGACGTGCGCATGGAGGGGCCGAGCGTCGGCCTTGCGTTGACGGGCTCGGCGTCGATTCCTGAGCGCCATCTCGATCTGCGGGGAACGGCGAGCCTCTTGTCGGTCTCGGCGAGCGGGGCGAATGCGGCGGTCCCTGCCTTCGAGTTGCCCTTCATGGTGCAGGGACCATGGGACGATCCAATCATATTGCCGGACCCGCAGAGTCGCATTCAACGCTCGGGCGCGGCGCAGCCGATTTTGGATGCGGTACGCAACCGCAGCGCGCGTGATCCGGTACGCTCGGCGATCGAGCGGCTCACGGGAGCGGTGCCCGCCCAGCCTGCGGAGCCTCCGCCGGCGACAATAGCGCCGGAGCTGGCTGGGAGCTCCGGAAGCACACCGGCCACGCCGCCCGCAAGAACCGAGCAGGTACCGGACGCACCGCGATAGTCGGCGATCCGCCCATCGGCCAGCCTTGTGTTTGAGCATGATCTTTTCGGAAAACCGGTATCCACTTTTTCCGAATCATGCTCGAGGCCGGCCGATGATCTGATTTCTCATCGGACAGCGAGACCGCCGGCCGAGGCACGCCCGCCATCATGAAACTTCGCAAGCAACGAGGCGGCCGTGATGCCGATGGCAACGAATACGATCACGATCGTGCAAATGGCGTTGATCTCCGGTTTCACGCCGAGGCGGACCTCCGAATAGATGCGGATCGGCAGCGTGGTTGCACCCGGTCCCGTCGTGAAGCTCGCGATGACGAGGTCGTCCAGCGACAGGGTGAAGGCCAGCATCCAGCCCCCCGCCAGGGCTGGGGCGATCAACGGCAGGGTCACGGTCAGAAAGGTTTTCACCGGCGGACACCCCAGGTCCATGGCGGCCTCTTCGAGCGACGTGTCGAACGTCAACAGTCGTGACTGCACGACCACGGTGACGAAGCACATGGTCAGCGTGGTATGGGCGACGGCGATGGTCCAGAAGCCGCGATCGATGTTGACTGCCACGAACAGCAGCAGCAGCGAGAGCCCGGTGATCACCTCGGGCATTACCAGCGGCGCATAGATCATGCCGGTAAACAGCACGCGGCTGCGAAACCGTCCGAACCGCACCAGTGCGACCGCCGCGAGCGTGCCGAGCACGGTTGCCGCGGTCGCCGACAGCAAGGCGATGCGCAGCGTCACCCAGGCGGCTTCGAGCATGGCCTCGTCATTGAGGAGCTCGAGGTACCATCGCGTCGACCAGCCGCCCCACACGGTGACGAGTCGCGAGGCATTGAAAGAGTAGATCACCAGAATGACGATCGGCAGGTAAAGGAAGGCAAGCCCGAGCGCGACCGACCCAACATTGAACCAGGATGCCTTGCGCATGGTCAGCGTCCCCCCGCGAGATCGCGCGTTTGCATTTGCTGATAGATCACGATCGGCACGACAAGGACGCACAGCAGCACGATGGCGACCGCAGATGCCACCGGCCAATCCTTGTTGGCGAAGAACTCGGTCCAAAGGGTCTGGCCGATCATCATGGTCTCCGAACTGCCGAGCAGATCGGGGATGACGAATTCGCCCACAATCGGGATAAAGCAGAGCACTGCGCCGGCGAGCACGCCGGGCAGCGCAAGCGGCAAGGTCACCAGCCAGAACGCCTTCCACCACGGGCAGCCAAGATCGGCGGCGGCCTCGATCAGGCTCTCGTCCATCCGTTCCAGCGCGGCATAGATCGGCAGCACCATGAACGGCAGATAGGAATAGACGATGCCGATATATACTGCGGTGTCGGTCGCGAGCCATGCCGGCGGCTCGTCCACGATGCGCAGGGCCACCAGCACCTGATTGAGCAGGCCGTCGCGCTGCAGAATGTTGATCCAGGCATAGATCCGGATCAAGAACGACGTCCAGAACGGGAGCACGACCAGAACGAACAGGGCCGGCTGCCACCGCCGGGGCGCGCGCGCGATGCCATAGGCGAGCGGAAAACCGGCGAGAAGCAGCAGCACGGTCGAGCCGAGGGCAACCTCGAGGCTCTTGAGATAGGAGGCAAGATAGAGCCAGTCGGAGGCGAGGAAGATGTAATTCTCGAACGAGAGCGCGGCGAAGAACTCCACCAGGCCTTGCCAGCCCGCGGCCGGGTCGAACACCGGCGTATAAGGCGGCTGCGCGATCGCGGTATGGGAGAGGCTGATCTTCAGCACGATCAGGAAGGGCACGAGAAAGAAGACGGTGAGCCAGAGATACGGCACGAGCACGACCAGACGCGAGCTCCACGGCCTGCCGGAATCCTTGTGCATCGTCTTATCCACCGCGCCAGCCCTGTGCTATCGGGTCAGCACCATGACGGCCTCGGGTGCCCAGGTGAGCCACACGCGCTCATCCCAGTCGATCGACTGCTCCACCAGCCGCGTGACGTTGGCGACCGCCACCTTCACGACGAATCCGTTGTCGAGGCGCACCTTGTAGATCGAAAAGTCACCGAGATAGCCGATGCTGGCAACCTGCCCTGGCACGCAATTCGCGCCCGTCTCGGGCGGCGGCTCGCGGGCGATGCGCACCTTTTCCGGCCGCAACGCCACGCACACGGCGTCGCCCGGCTTTGCGTCCGTGGACGAGAGCGCCCGCAACGATCCGGCGGTGGCGCTCGCGATCAGCGTCCCCTGCGCTCCCGTCTCGACCACGCGCCCTTCGATCAGGTTGACCTCCCCGATGAAGCCTGCGACCCAGCGCGAGTTCGGCCGCTCGTAGATTTCGGGCGGCGTTGCAACCTGGACCAGGCGCCCGTGGTCCATGACGCCGATACGGTCGGCGACCGTCATAGCCTCCTCCTGGTCATGGGTGACGATGATGAAGGTCAGGCCGAGCTTCTCCTGCAGCTGCATCAGCTCGAACTGGGTCTCGCCGCGCAACTTCTTGTCGAGTGCCGCGAGCGGTTCGTCGAGCAGGAGCACGCGCGGATGCTTGGCCAGCGAGCGCGCGAGCGCCACGCGCTGGCGCTGGCCGCCGGAGAGCTGGTGCGGCTTGCGCCGGGCGAGGCCTTCGAGCCGGACCAGCGTCAGCATCTCTTCGACCCGCGCGTTGATCTGCGCCCTGGGAAGGCCCTCCTGTCTGAGCCCGAAGGCGACATTGCCTTCGACGGTGAGGTGCGGAAACAGCGCGTAGCTCTGGAACATCATGTTGACCGGCCGCCGATAAGGCGGAACGGATGCAATATTCTCCCCATCGAGGAGGATGCGTCCCTCATCCGGCGTCTCGAAGCCGGCAAGCATACGCAGCAGGGTCGTCTTGCCGCAGCCCGAGGGCCCGAGCAGCGCAAAAAACTCGCCCGGGAAGATATCGAGCGAGACGCCATCGACCGCGACGACCCCCGCGAAGGACTTGCGCACGTTTTCGAAGCGCACGAGCTCCCGCGCGGTCGGTACGGTCCGCGTCCCGACTGTTCGTGGCGCGTCCTGCCGTTTCGGCTCGTTCCGCGTGTCGGCGCGACCGTTCCCCATGCTGCCACGCTACCCACACGCGGGCTGCCGCTCAACACCATCATGCGCAGTCAGCTCGGGCGCCCGCGCTGTTACGGAACTGACATGGTCGGCAAGCGGCACGCGGGTTCGCCGGGCATGAGCGCGCGGCCCCGCAACGGCTCAACCGCGGCTCAGCGTGCGCGCGACGGCGTCACGCCAGCCCGCCCATTTGCGCTCCCGCTCCACGTCGTCCATCTGCGGCTCAAAGCGCCGCGCACACTTCCACGTGGCGGCGAAGCCGGGCAAATCCGGACACAATCCGGCGGCGTAGCCCGCGAGGTAGGCGGCACCCAGCGCGGTCGTCTCCATCACCACCGGACGGTCGACCGGCGCGGCCAAGATATCGGCCACGAATTGCATGGTGACATCGCTCGCCGCCATGCCGCCGTCGACCCGCAACACCGTTTGTGCGCCCGCCGCCGGCCAGTCGGCATGCA
Source organism: uncultured Alphaproteobacteria bacterium (assembly GCA_963827585.1). Taxonomy (GTDB): domain Bacteria; phylum Pseudomonadota; class Alphaproteobacteria; order Rhizobiales; family Xanthobacteraceae; genus VAZQ01. Next base: position 49,079 of record CAWHCK010000049.1, on the reverse strand, counting down.
TAGCCTCGAGCAAGTCGCGGGTCTGGTAGCCGACCGCCTCGAGGGTCGCGCGCGCAAGCTCGGCCACACCCGACTTGCGCGTGAGCCCATAGAGGGCGCCCCGCGCCTGTGCATCCCACCAGGGCGCGCCGAGCCCGACAAAGGCGGGAACGAGATAGACCTGCTCGGCGGGGTCGGCGGCCGCCGCGAGCGCGTTCACGTCGGGCGCCGCGCCGATCACCTTGAGTGCATCACGCAGCCACTGCACCCCTGCCCCGGCGATGAAGATCGCACCTTCGAGCGCGTAGGTGCGCTTGCCCCCGAGCTGATAGGCAATGGTGGTGAGCAGACGGTTCTTCGACGCGATCGGCTGATCCCCGGTATTGAGCAGGGCAAAGCAGCCCGTGCCGTAGGTCGACTTCAGCATGCCCGGCGCGATGCAGCCCTGCCCCACCGTCGCCGCCTGCTGGTCGCCCGCGACTCCCAGAATGCGCATCGGCGCGCCGAGGAGATCGGTGGTGCCGAAATCACCCGCGCAATCGCGGATCTCCGGCAGCAGAGCTTGCGGGACATCGAACAATTGGCACAGGCCGGCGTCCCAGTTGCCGCTACGAATGTCCATGAGCAGCGTGCGCGCGGCGTTGGTCGCATCGGTCGCGTGCACGTTGCCGCCGGTCAGCCGCCACAACAGGAAACTGTCCACAGTTCCGAACGCAAGCCTCCCGGCCCGCGCCGCTTCGCGCGCGCCCTCGACGTGATCGAGCAGCCAGGCGATCTTGGTAGCGGAGAAATAGGGATCGAGCAGGAGCCCGGTACGTGCCGCGATGGTGGGCTCGTGCCCGGCCTGCCGAAGTGCGGCGCAGACGTCCGCCGTACGCCGATCCTGCCAGACGATGGCGTTGTGGATGGGGCGGCCGGTCACTCGATCCCAGACGATCGTGGTCTCGCGCTGGTTGGTGATGCCGAGAGCGGCGATTTGCCCTGCCCTCGCATTCACTTTGGCCATGACGGCGCGCGCGGTGGCAACCGTCGTCGACCAGATCTCTTCGGGATCGTGCTCGACCAACCCGGGCATCGGATAAATCTGCGCCAATTCCTGCTGCGCAGTCGCGACCGGCGCCAGCGCTGCATCGAACAGGATGGAACGCGTTGAAGTCGTGCCCTGGTCGATGGCGAGCAGGTAATCCGGCAAACTTGCCCCTCTGCAATGTCGTGATGGAGCACAACCGCGCCGACGATCAACTCACGAGTAGCACATCGGCAGGTAACCAGTCGACGGTGCGCGCGAAGTCCGGCTTGGAGCTGTCGGCTTCCGGCCCTTGGCTCGCCAGCTTAGGATGTCCTGATTCACATCCGCAGACCCCGAAGATGGGAGGCACTCGTGCCCGGCTCATTCCAATTGTCGGTCCTCTCCGTTGCGCTGCTGGCGGCGTCTTTCGGGTCGGCGCATGCCGAGACCCAAACGCTTGTCTCGATCCAGACACCGAGAGGGACAACTCAAGCATTCGTTCTCATCAAGCCCGACAGGCCAGTCGCATCCGTGATGCTTTTCGCTGGAGGCCATGGCGCGCTCGGCCTGACATCCGCATCGTCGATGAAGTGGGGTGAGGGAAACTTTCTCGTCAGAAGCCGTGACAAGTTTTCCGCTCACGATCTGATGGTGGCTGTCGTAGATGCTCCGTCCGATCAAAAGCAAGGAATGAACGCCATATTCCGCATGAGCGGCGCACATGCCGCCGATATCGGCGCGGTTGCGGCCTATCTCAAGCAGCAGGCGGGCGTTCCCGTCTGGCTGATCGGAACCAGCATGGGCACGTTTTCGGCCGCAGGCGGAGCCATCGCGGGCCATGGCATCGACGGCCTGGTGCTGACATCGACCATCACCCGTTCGAGACCCGAGTGGAAAATCGCGCAGAGCCACCGGGACGGCGTAGCCAGCATGGAGCTGAAAGCAATTGCAGTTCCGACCCTGATTGTTTCCCACCGCGATGACGGCTGTAGCGTGACGCCCGCGTCCGACGCCCCGAAGCTACGTAACCACCTGACAAGAGCGAGAAAAGTCGATATCGCGCTGCTCGACGGCGGCGATCCTCCCCGGTCCGAGCCTTGCGAGGCCAAGTCGCAGCATGGTTTTCTCGGTATCGAGTTCGCAAGCCGTGAGCACGATCGCGACCTTCATCAAGACCAACAGCAAGTGAGGCGCCTGCTCGAGCCAAACCCGATCACACGGCTTCGAAAAACGCGCCGTTGCGACGGCCGCGGTCACGCGCCCGCGCCGCCGCCGACCATCGCAGCCATGAATTTTGCCAGCCGCTCCCGCTCGTCTGACGAAAAGCGCAAACCCAGCTTCGTGCGCCGCCACAACACATCCTCCTCGGTCTGCGCCCATTCCCGCTCCATCAGATAGCGCACCTCCGCGGCTGTGAGGTCGGCGCCGAGGCAGGGCCCGAGATCTTCCAAGCGCCGGGCCGGTCCGAGGATGCGTTCAACCCGCGTGCCGTAGGCGCGCACGAGACGCCGCGCGTGTTGCTCACTCAGGAACGGCCGCGATTTGCGCGTCTTGGCCACGAGCGCATCAATGCCGTCGTAAGGAAATTCGCCGCCCGGCAGATGCGACTCCTTGGTCCATGCCGGCCCGCCGGCCACGACGTGCGCTACGCGATCGAGCGCATGTTCGGCCAGGCGTCGATAGGTCGTGATCTTGCCGCCGCAGACGGTCAGAAGGGGCGCCTCACCGTCGCGTTCATCGAGCAACAGGACATAGTCGCGGCTCACGTCTTGCGCCTTTCTGGAGCCGTCGTCGTAGAGCGAGCGAACCCCGGAGAATGACCAGACCACGTCGGTCGGGCTGATGGTCGTACGGAATTGTTGATTCATCACGTCGCACAGATAGGCGATCTCGTCCGCGTCCGGCTTGATGCCGCTCGGATCGCCGGTAAAACTCCGGTCCGTTGTTCCGACCAAGGTGAAATCGCCCTCAAATGGCAACGCGAAGACAAACCGTTTATCGGGGGCCTGGACGAAATAGCCGCGATCGTGATCGAACAGCCGCGGCACCACGATGTGACTGCCCTTGTCGAGCCGCACGGGCAAAGGCACCGCGTCGCGGAGCGCGCTCTCTGCAAACAGCCTGATCCAGGGTCCGGTGGCGTTGACCAGGACACGCGCGGTTGCGAGATCGCGCCGGCCGCGCACATCGAGCACGAGCCGCCACGCTGCGCCCCGCTCCGCCTTGATGCAGCGCGTGCGCGTGCGGATCACCGCACCACGCTCCGCGGCATCGAGCGCGCTGAGCACCACGAGGCGGGTGTCATCCGCCCAGCAATCGGAATACTCGAATCCGCGGTCGAGGCGCCGCTTGAGCGGGGCGCCGAGCGGATCATTCGCAAGATCGATGGTGCGGGTCGGCGGAAGGAGGCTCCGCCCGCCGAGATGGTCGTAGATGAACAGCCCCAAGCGCAGCATCCAGGCGGGACGCATGCCCGGCTCGGGCAGCAGGACGAAGCGCATTGGCCGGATGATGTGCGGCGCCATGCGCCACATCACCTCGCGCTCGAGGAGCGCTTCGCGCACCAGCCGCAACCATCCCTGCTCGAGATAGCGCAGCCCCCCATGAATCAGCTTGGTGGAGGCGGACGACGTGCCGGAGGCGAGATCGTTCTGCTCGACCAGCAGGACCCGCAATCCCCGGCCGGCCGCGTCGCGAGCAATCCCGACACCGTTGATGCCGCCGCCCACAATGGCGAGATCGAAGTCGGCCATGCTGCTGATTCCTTCCGGGCACGGCGATAACGCGGTTTCGCATACAGGCTCAACGGAGCGGGCTCAAGATGCGGCCTTGCGTCGGTGGAGCCATGGGCCATGATGCAAGCACGCCTGTCCAGCACAGCAGGAGAGGCGGATGGACTATCGCGACCGTCATGTGGTGGTCACCGGCGGAACCGGCGCCCTCGGGGCCGCGACGGTTGGCGCGCTGATCGAGGCCGGCGCCATCTGCCACGTGCCCTACATCAGCACAGCGGAAGCCGACCGCTTCACGTATCGTGATCACGCGCAGGTCAGGCTCGTCGGCGATATCGAGCTGACCCAGGAGGCCGCCGTTGCCAAGCTCTACGACGGCGTGCCCAAGCTGTGGGCCTCGATCCATATTGCCGGGGGCTTCGCCATGGCGCCGGTCAGCAAGACGACGAAATCCGATCTGATGAAGCAAATCGAGATCAACTATGTCACGGCGTTCCTCTGCTGCCGGGCCTCCGTCAATGCGATGACGTCGACCGGGGCGGGCGGGCGCATCGTCAATGTCGCGACCCGCCCCGCGCTCGAATGGCGCGCGGGCGCGGGCATGGTCGCCTATACCGCCAGCAAGGCCGCGGTCGCAGCGCTCACCGTCGCGCTCGCCGAGGAGGTGGTGAAGTCGGGAATTCTGGTCAACGCGATTGCGCCTTCGACCATGGACACCCCAGCAAACCGGCAGACGATGCCCAAGGCCGACCATGCCGCCTGGGCCAAGGTCGAAGAGGTGGCGGCCACGATCCTGTTTCTGGCCTCGCCGGAGAACCGCGTCACCCGCGGCGCGGTCGTGCCGGTCTACGGACGAACATGATGCTGTGGGGGGCGCATGCGCTCCGCACGTTTGCGGAAGGAGGCGTCGGCGGCAGGCGGCCGGTCGGTCGACGGCAAGATCGTTCCCCCAGCAACCCGCCCGCGGTCAACCCGCTGCCGGAACTACGTCGCGCGCCGGCGCGCGAACAAGACGCGTCACGGCGCTGGCGGCGACAACTGCATGCTGCTGCGCATAAGCCTCGTGGTTCTTCTCGATGTGCTCGAGATCGTAAAGGTAGTTCACCATCAACCCGTGCGATTGCCGCAGTGCCCGCTCCGACGTGTCGGCAGTAAGGTTGAGCCGTTCGAGCCGCGCGCCATTGCCGAGATGGAAGCGCGCCACCGAATCGAGCGGCGTGCCGCGGGGGGTACGCGCACGTAGATAGTACCAGGCCGCCGCTCGCAGCAGCGGCTCGCGCACCATCTCGGCGCGCTCCTCATCCCGCCACCAATCCGTGCGGTCGAGCGCCTCGAGCGCGGCGCGATCCTCCTCGCTCAGCGCAATCGATGCCTCGGCTGCGCGCTCGCGCTTGAGCCATTCGGCAAAGTTCGGTGCCGGCGACAACGTCACAAAGATCGAGAGGCGCGGAATTTCGCGGCTGATTTCTTCGACCACCTGCTTGATGAGGAAATGGCCGAACGAGACGCCGGCAAGACCGCGTTGGCAGTTGGAGATCGAATAAAACACCGCCGTGGTCGCCCGCTCGGGCTCGATCCGCTCGCGCTTCGCGGACAGGATCGGATCGATCGCAGCCGGGATGCCGCGCGTGAGCGCAACCTCGACGAAGATCAGCGGCTCATCGATCAGCGCCGGATGGAAGAAGGCGTAGCAGCGACGGTCCGGGGAATCGATGCGGGCGCGCAGATCGTTCCAGTCGCGGATTGCATGGACCGCCTCATAGCGGATGATCTTCTCCAGGAGACTTGCCGGCGTCGACCAGTCGATTCTCCTCAGCACGAGGAAGCCGCGGTTGAACCAGGATGAGAACAGGTGGAGAAAATCGTCGTCGATGACCGCAAGGTCGTCGCGATGTTCCACGGCGTCCATCAATTGCTCGCGCATGCGCACCAACGCCGCAGTTCCGCCCGGCGCGAGGTTGAGACGCCGAAAGAGCTCCAGTCGCCTCGGCTCGGACGCACGATGGACACTGGATGCGGTCACGTCCGAGGGAGAGTTGAGCCAGGCCGTGGCGGCGGCGCTGAGCTTCGCCCGGTCAGGGCCGAAGCGGGTCGCCAGGGCTTCGAAGAAGGCGATGCGGGGACCGGTCTTGAGCCCACCGTACCGGGAGAGGATCTCGCGTGCGAGCGCGACGCCCGAGGCTTCGCCGCGGCCCGAGAGGAGATCCTCGCACAGATGGGCCAAGTTGGCCGAGCGTTGCTCGGCGGCCTCGCGGCGGTCGCGCGTGCGCTCGATCAGCGCCCGACCGCGCTCCGCGATGGACTGCAGCATATCGCCGAAGAAGGAGGTATTCACCGGTGGCCCCAAGCTCTCCTCGCGTCGGAGGATTAGATAGTGTTGACGTGACGAATTCACAAATCATGCCAAATCGCCCTGCCCGAAGGCTATGGACAAGATAGGACCGGCAGGCCACAGAGGCGGCTGTTTTGACGCTTGGCGGCCCGCCGCCCACCCCACGGAGGAAAGTTGATGCCGGGGCCTTTGGCCGGACTACGCGTGCTCGAGCTTGCCCGCATCCTGGCGGGGCCCTGGGCCGGGCAAATGCTCGCCGATCTCGGTGCCGACGTCGTCAAGGTCGAGCGCAAAGGCGCGGGCGACGACACCCGCGGCTGGGGCCCGCCCTTCGTCGAGGCGTCCGACGGCAGCCATCTCGGTGCCGCCTATTTCCACGCCACCAACCGCGGCAAGCGTTCGATCGAGCTCGATTTCGAGAGCGAGGACGGGCGGCGCATCGTCAGGAAGCTGGCGGCGCGGTCGGACGTGCTGATCGAGAACTTCAAGGTCGGCGGGCTCGCCAAGTTCGGCCTCGACTATGCGAGCCTGAGCAAGGAGAACGCGCGCCTGATCTATTGCTCGGTCACCGGCTTCGGCCAAACCGGGCCCTACGCCGCGCGCGCAGGCTACGACCTGATGGCGCAGGGTATGGGCGGGATCATGGACCTGACCGGGGCGCCCGACGGCGAACCCCAGCGCGCCGGTGTCCCCGTTGCCGACATTTTCACCGGCATCTATTCGGTGGTGGGCATTCTCGCCGCGCTCAGCGAGCGCGAGCGCACCGGCCGCGGCTGCCACGTGGACACCGCGCTGGTCGACAGCCAAGTGGGCGTGCTTGCCAACCAGGCGCTCAACTACCTCGTGTCCGGCCAGGTGCCCAAGCGCATCGGCAATGCGCACCCCAATATCGTCCCCTATCAAGTCTTCCCTGTTGCCGACGGCCACATCATCATCGCTACCGGCAACGACAGTCAGTTCGCGAAGCTCTGTGCGGTCCTGGGCGAACCCAAGATCGCCGAGGAGCCCCGCTACCGCAGCAATTCCGATCGGCTGAAGAACCGCGAGGAATTGATCGCACGGCTGTCGGTCCTGACCGCGAGCTGGCCCCACGCCGCTCTGTTGGAGAAGCTCGAGTCCGTGCAGGTTCCAGCTGGCCCGATCAACCCGCTCGATCAGGTTTTTTCCGACCCCCAGGTGCTGCACCGCGGCATGCGGATCGACCGGGCGAGCGCGGCCGCCAAGGCGGGCACGATCCCGGGGGTACGTACGCCGATCATCATCGACGGCAAGCCGATGGCTGCGGAGCGGCCCTCCCCGCGCCTTGGCGAGCATACTGCCGAAATTCTGCGCGAAATCGGCGAGGCATGAGGCCAACCCGCGACCATTGCGCCGACCGTCCGCAGGTGGTTCGGGTGGCTGTTCCTCGGTCAATCGGCTATAGCCGGGCCGCAACCAAAGAAGACCCTGGCGCGTAGAGTTGAGGGTGGAAGCAGTCTTGTCACACAGCCCGCCGCGTGGCGGTGCCAATGCGCCTCTGCTCGAGGTGCAGGATCTCCACGTCCGCTTCGAGACCTCGCGCGGCACCGTTCACGCGGTCGACGGCATTTCCTATACCGTCAACCGCGGCGAGGTCGTCGCCATTGTCGGTGAATCCGGCTGCGGCAAATCGGTCTCTTCGCTCGCCATCATGCGGCTGCTGGCGAAGAATACGGCGCGGATTCCCTCCGGGCGCATCCTGTTCGAGGGACGCAACCTTCTTGCCCTCTCCGAAGACGACATGCGCGCGGTGCGCGGGCGCGACATCGCCATGATCTTCCAGGAGCCGATGACCTCGCTCAATCCGGTCCTGCCGATCGGGCAGCAGATCATGGAGCCTTTGCTCATCCATCTCAAGATGAGCGAGGCGCAAGCGTGCGCGCGGGCGCTCGAACTCTTGCGGCTGGTGGGCATCACCGACGGCGAGCGCCGGCTCGAGCAATACCCACATCACCTGTCCGGCGGCATGCGCCAGCGCGTGATGATCGCCATCGGGCTCACCTGCAATCCAAAGCTCCTCATCGCCGACGAGCCGACGACCGCGCTCGATGTCACCATCCAGGCGCAGATCCTCGAGCTGATGAAGGATCTCTCCCGCAGGCTCGATATCGCACTGATCATCATCACCCATAATCTCGGCGTGGTCGCCCGCTATGCCGACCGGGTCAACGTGATGTACGCGGCGCGCATCATCGAGCAGGGCACCGCCGACGACATCTTCTTGCGGCCGTGCCATCCGTATACCATCGGTCTGATGCGTTCCGTGCCGCGGCTCGATCTCCCGCGGGGGCACCGGCTCGAGACCATCGAGGGCCTGCCGCCGGACCTGCGTTCGCCGCCCGCAGGCTGTCGATTTGCGCCGCGTTGTCCTTATCGAGTCGAAGTGTGCAGCCAAGATCCTCCGCTGCGCGAGATCGGAGCAGCTCACCGCTCAGCCTGCTGGCGCGCTGATGAAATTGCGGCCCGCACGCTTGTTGCCTCAGCATCGCCTGCCAAGCCCGCCGCATCGAAGGCTGCGCCCGACGTCGCGGTGAATGGGATTGCAGCAGAACCCCTTCTGGTGGTCGACCATCTGCACAAGTATTTCAAGATCAAGGCGGCCGGCGCGGGCTTTCTGTCATCAAAGACGGCAGCGGTGAAAGCGGTCGACGACGTATCGTTCTCGATCGCGGCCGGCGAAACGCTCGGCCTCGTTGGCGAATCCGGCTGCGGCAAGACCACCGTCGGCCGCACCATCCTCAAACTCGAGGAGCCGACCGCCGGCGCGATCCGATTTGCCGGGGTCGACATCACCCATCACTCGGCGCAGGGAATGCGCGAGGTGCGACGCAAGATTCAGGTCATCTTCCAAGACCCTTATTCCTCACTCAATCCACGCATGACGGTCGGACAGATCATCGGCGAGCCGCTCGGCGTTTACCGCCTCGTCTCCAACCGGAAGGAGGAACGCGAGCGTGTCGAGATGCTTCTGGGCCAAGTGGGCCTGTTTTCCTACATGGCCGAGCGGTACCCGCACGAACTCTCGGGCGGCCAGCGCCAGCGCGTCGGCATTGCACGCGCGCTGGCGCTCGAGCCGGACTTCATCGTTTGCGATGAGCCGGTCTCCGCGCTCGATGTGTCGATCCAGGGGCAAATCATCAATCTGCTGGACGACCTGCAGGCGCGGCTCAATCTCAGCTTTCTGTTCATCGCCCACGATCTTGCGGTCGTACGCCACATTTCCGATCGCGTTGCCGTGATGTATCTCGGCCGCCTCGTGGAAATCGCCGACCGCGACGAGATCTATGCCAACCCCGCGCATCCCTACACCAAGGCGCTCCTCGACGCCGCCCCGATCCCCGACCCGAGCATCGAGCGGGCGCGCGCGCCGCGGGCACTCAAAGGTGAAATTCCCTCACCCTTGACCCCCCCCTCCGGCTGCGTGTTCCATACCCGCTGCCCGATCGTCGGCGAGGAGTGTCGGCGCGAGGTGCCTCGGGCGCGACAAATTGGGCCTCGACACGTCGTGGCCTGTCATAAAGCATAACGAACGCGGTGCTGCGACGGGCGCCGACAATCAGGGAGGATATCAGGATGAGGACACCAATTCTGGGCTTCCTGGGAGCGTTCGCCTTCACTTTCGCTGGCGCCGCTACCAGTGCCGATGCCCAAACGCCGAAGCGCGGAGGAACGCTGCAGTTCGCCATCAGCGCCGAGACGCCGCACTACGATTGCCACGGCAGCGACACTTACGCCACGCTGCACTTTGCTGCGCCGTTCTATTCGACGCTGCTGCGGTTCAATCTTTCCAAGTTTCCCGAGGTGGAAGGCGACCTCGCGCAATCCTGGACGGTCGCGCCCGACCTCATGACCTACACGTTCAAGCTTCATCCGAGCGTGAAATTTCACGACGGCGCGACGCTGACCGCGGCCGACGTGAAGGCGACCTACGACCGGCTGCGCAGCCCGCCGCCGGGCGTCGTCTCGACGCGGCAAGCCACCTTCGGTGATATCGGCACGATCGAGACGCCGGACGCCAACACCGTCGTGTTCAAGATGAAGTCGGTGAACGCGGCGATGCTCGAGCACTTCGCCTCGCCTTGGAACTGCATCTATTCGGCGAAAGACCTGGCGGCGGACCCCAATGCGCCCAAGACCAAGATCAACGGCACCGGGCCGTTCACCTTCGTCGAGCATGTCAAGGGCAGTCACGTTTCCGGCAAAAAGAACGACGCCTATTTCAAGAAGGATCTACCCTATCTCGACGGCTTCCGGGGCGTGTTCATGCTCCAAGCCGCCGCCATGCTCAACGCATTGCAGGGCGGACAGGTATTGGGCGAGTTCCGCGGCATCTCGCCGGCCGAACGCGACCGGCTGACGCAAGCGATGGGCGACAAGATCCGCATCGAGGAGTTGAGCTGGACCCTCAATCTGCTCGTTGCGTTCAATATCGAAAAGAAGCCTTTCGACGACGTGCGTGTGCGCAAGGCGCTGCTCATGGCGATCGATCGCTGGGGCGGCAGCCAAGGCCTGTCGAAGATTTCGACGCTGCGTTCCGTCGGTGGCGTGATCCGGCCGGGCTCCCCCTACGCGACGCCGGAAGCCGAGCTGGTGAAGTTTCCGGGCTTCTCGAAGGACATCAACGCTTCGCGCGCGGAGGCCAAGCGCCTGCTTGCGGAGGCCGGGGTGCCGAATCTCAAATTCACGCTTCACAATCGTAACCTCGCCATGCCCTATACGCCGGCAGGCATCTTCCTGGTGGACCAGTGGCGGCAGATCGGCGTCACTGCCGAACACAAGCAGTTCGACACCGCGCCCTATCTCGCCACCATGAACGCTGGCAATCACGACGTGGCGATCGACTTCTCCAACCTGTTCATGGACGAGCCCTCGCTGGGCCTCGCCAAATACGTCTCGTTCAAGCGCGCGCCGGAGAACCGGTCGCGGGCGAACGACGACGAGCTCGACAAGCTCTACGACGCGCAGGTGCGCGAACGCGACACAAGCAAACGCAAGGAATTGATCAGGGCATTCGAGAAGCGGCTGTTCGACCAAGCCTATCAGCAACCGATCCTGTGGTGGCACCGCATCGTGCCGACGCACAAGGTGGTCGTGGGCTGGAAAATGTCGCCCAGCCACAATCTCGGTGCCGATCTGGGCGAAGTCTGGCTAGACCAGTAAACGGCAGGGCCGTGGTCGGGGCGCTGCCCGACCACGGTTCATCCCGATGCTTAGGTACACGCTCAACCGGCTGCTGCAGATGATTCCCACGCTGATCGGCGTGGCGGTGCTGGTCTTCTTCATGCTGCGCATCGTGCCGGGAGACGTGGTCGAGGTGAAGCTGCGCGGCGACGGTGGCAACGTCTCGCAAGAGATGATCGACATGGAGCGCAAGCGGCTCGGCCTCGACAAGCCGCTGCTCAATCAGTTCGCGGACTGGATGATCGGGCTCGCGACCCTCGACCTCGGCAAGTCGATGTGGACCGATAGGCCGGTGACGGAGGAGATCGGCACACGGCTCGAACTGTCGCTGCAGGTCGCGATCATGGCGACGATCATCGCCGTGCTGATCGCCATTCCGCTCGGCACGACGGCTGCCCTCATGCGGGACACCTGGATCGACTATCTGGTGCGCATCATCACCATCGGGGGCTTGTCGATTCCCTCGTTCTGGTTCGGCATGCTGATCATGCTGGGCTTGCTCTATTTCTTCAAATGGCTGCCGCCGATCACGTTCACGCCGATCTATGTCGATCCCGTCGCCAACCTGACGCAGCTGATCTGGCCGGCGCTCGCGGTCGGCTATCGCTATTGCGCGGTGACGGCGCGCATGATCCGCTCCTCGCTGCTCGAAGTCCTGAGCGAGGACTATATCCGTACCGCGCGCGCCAAAGGCGTATTCGAGCGGATCGTCATTTCGCGTCATGCCTTGCGCAACGCGCTGCTCCCCGCGATCACCGTGATCGGGCTCGAATTCACGTTCCTCATCGGCGGCCTTGTCGTCACCGAGCAGGTGTTCAACCTCAATGGCATCGGCAAGCTGTTCGTGCAGAGCGTGTCACGTAACGATTTCACCCTGATCCAGGGCATGGTGATGCTGATTGCCGTGTTCTACGTGTTCACTAATCTCGTGATCGACTTGCTTTACGCGGTGTTCGATCCGCGCATCCGCTACGGCTGACCCCGATGACCATGGCTTCGCCCGCGCTCTCCGTATCGCTGCCCATGCCCCGGCGGCGCAGCGCACTCGTCGACTTCTGCCGGCAGCAACCGCTCGGAACCGTGAGCTTCGTCATCATCTTCGCGATGATGTTCGCCGGCATGTTCGCCGAGTGGGTCGCGCCCTATGACCCGCTGGAAATCGATTTCGGCTCGATCCTCGCTCCGCCTTCGCGGGAGCATTGGTTCGGCACCGACGCCTATGGCCGCGATATCTTCTCCCGCATCATCTACGGCTCGCGCACCGCGCTGGTGATCGGATTTACCTCCTCGTTCGTGGGCTCGACCATCGGCGCCGTCCTGGGCGTGGCCTCGGCCTATTTCGGCGGCCGGATTGACGCCTGGATTCAGCGTTTCATCGACGTGTTGCTGGCGTTCCCGATCATCGTGCTGGCGCTGGTCGTGGTCGCGGCGGTGCGCTCGTCGGTGCTCTTCGACATCGACGTCAACCTCATCATCGCCATCGCCATCCCGATCCTGCCGCGGGTCGAACGCGTGGTGCGGGCGGCCGCCTTGTCGGTGCGGTTCATGCCCTACGTCGATGCCGCCCGCGCCGCCGGCTACTCCAACAGCCGCATCATCTTTCGCCACATGGCGCCGAATGTGGTCGCGCCCTATCTCATCATGCTCACCGCCTTCATCGCGCAGGCGATCCTGGCCGAGGCATCGCTCTCCTTCCTGGGCCTCGGCGTCACCGAGCCGACTGCGGCGTGGGGATTGATGCTTTCGGGCAACGCCGCCGACTTCTTCGACAAGGCACCCTGGATGATCCTGTTCCCAGGCATCGCCATCAGCCTCGCGGTCTTCGCCTTCAATCTCTTCGGCGACAGCCTGCGCGACTACCTCGATCCGCGCTTCAAGGTGTAACGGCCGTCGTTCGCGGAAAAAATGGACTGGTGTGACCGACCCGATTGGGAGATTCGTGGATGATCCGGCCACTATCGATTGCCTTGGCGTCGGCGATGATCGCGGGCGCCGCCATGGCCCAGACCCCGGATGCCGGATGGCCGGAGCGGCCGATCCGGCTGGTCGTGCCGTTCCCGGCCGGCAGCAGCACGGATATCATCGCGCGCATCATCGCGCAGAAGCTGGGCCACCGCGTCGGCCAGCAGATCGTGATTGAAAACCGCGCCGGGGCGAGCGGCAATATCGGCGCCGATGCGGTCGCCAAGGCCGCGCCCGACGGCTACACGATCGGGATTGCCACCGCGAGCACGCACGCGGTCGCCGCAAGCCTGAGCGCCAACCTGCCTTATGATCCAATCAGGGATTTTGCGCCCGTATCCATGATCGGCAGCCAGCCCTATGTGCTCGTGCTCTATCCGGGCTTGCCCGCGCACAATCTCGCAGAGCTCCTTGCACTGGCCAAGGCCAAGCCCGGCACGCTCAACTACGGCTCGGCCGGAGTGGCGAGCCTCGCGCATCTCGCCACCGCGCTGCTTGCGAGCATGGCTGGCGTGACCCTGACCCACGTGCCGTACAAGAGTTCGGCGCAATCCGTAACCGACATGATGACCGGTCGGCTGGACATGCAGTTTGCGACCATCGCCCCAACCCTTCCCAATATCCAGGCCGGGCAATTGCGCGCGCTGGTGACCAGCGGCAGGACGCGCGTCGCCGCACTGCCGGAGGTGCCGACGGTGGCCGAGTCCGGCATCGCCGGCTACGAGGCGGCGCTGTGGGTCTCCTTTGTCGCGCCCCCCGCCACGCCGGCGGCGATCGTCGCGCGGCTCAATCGCGAGGTGAATGAAATCCTCAGTTCCGCCGAGGGGAAAGAGGCGCTCGTTGCGCAGGGCATGGAGGCGCAGCCCGGCCCGCCGGACGCGGTCACCGAACGCATCCAAACCGACATCGAGAAGTGGCGAGCCGTCGTGACCAAAGCAGGCATCCGCGCGGAGTGAAGAACGAGGCGCCCGGGCCAAGGCGCTCCCTAGGCCACATCCTTGATCCTGCGCCCTGTCCACGACCGGTACGCCCATTCGGCGGCAAATGAGGCGGCTGCAATAACCACAAGGGCGACAATCGCCGCCGGCTGCTCCTGGTAGACGTACACGCAGAGGATGGCGAACATTGCGAGGCAGGTGAGCAGCGACAGCCATACGATGAGCGCGTTCGCCCCGGTCTGACCGAGCACCCTCAGATGACCCGCGTTCACGGCGGCATAGATCAGGAGGAACGCCGCGCTCCCCATCATAGCGATGCCGGAAAGGTCGAAGAGCAACGTTACCGCCACCACCAGCGCGGCCGTTAACAGCAGCCCGCCGGTGGCCTGCTTCCATTCCGTCCGCGACAGTCCGGCCGGCAGTTCGCCATCGCGGGCGATCATGTAGCAAACGTTGGCCGAGCCGAACAGCGTGGCGTTGATCGCCGAAGCGGTGGAGAACAGGGCGGCAATGGCAATCAGCCGAAAGCCGAATTCCCCGAGGAACGGTTTCGCCGCCTCGGCCAGCGCATAGTCCCTGGCTTGCTCAATTTCGTAATCCGACAGATTGCCGGTGACGGTCAACGACACTGCCAGATAGAGGACGATCACCAGGATCACGCTGGTGTACAGCGCGCGCGGCAGCATCCTCCTGGGGTCACGCATGTCGGCAGCCGCATTGGTCACGAGCCCGAAGCCCTCGTAGCCGATGAACAGCACGCCTGCCCCGAACAGCACCCACTGGGTCTCGGGCCAAAGCTCGGGCGAGAGATAGCCCGGCCTGACGAACCACAACCCCACCGCCGCAAACAGCACCAGGATCGCCACCTTCACGACGACAATGAAGGTTTCCCAACGGCCCACGAGCCCGGCGCCGAAGGCATTGACCACCGTCAGCACGACGACGCAGGCGACCGCCAGGGATTTCACCAATAGCGGGGAACTCGCGGTGGTCACGAAGGTTGCGGCGTAGCTGCCGAAGGCCGTGGCGTACAAGGCCAAAGAAATGATGTAGCCGGCCCACATGAACAGGTTCAGTCCGCCGGACAGAACGCCATCGCCGAAGCTCTTCACCAGGAAATGGACGGCACCGCCGGCCGAGGGGAATGTGGCGCCGAGCTTGGCATAAGAGTACGTGGACAGGAGCGCCACCACACCCCCGATGGCGAACGCCAACCACATCGCACCGCCGGCCGCCTGCGCCACCACGCCCAGGATCGAAAAGATGCCGGCCCCGACCATCCCGCCGATGCCGATCGAAACGGCGGCGACCATGCCGATCTGGCCCGATCCACGACCAGTGGCGGAGGCATTGGAAGATCCAGCGGAACTCGTGGTCATGGTCCGAACTCGCACCTCGATTTCCAAGGAATGATAGCCGATAATGCTGCCAAGGTCCGGGATAGTCACAGGTTTTCGTCCAGGCATAGCGTGTGGCCAAGCGCCATGAAATTGAGATCGCGCTGCGTCGGCTGGCGCCGCGAATACCAACTCATGAGTTCGGGGCCGTCGTGGATCACGCTCTCGACAGCCCCGGACTGACCGTTGCTTCACCGGAAACAGCCGCATGGTTGTCGCTGGTTGCCTATGTGCGGCATACACTCACCGAATACGACGAACTGCTTGCCGAGAACTACGACCAGGAGAGTGCGAGATTTTTTGTAGCCCCCGAGATTTCCGCGGTCCTGAGCAGCTGGGGCGTGCGGCGGCGCCTGACCCCGGAAGATTGAGGCGAGCAGGCCCGACCCGGCGGGAGAAGAAACCGAGCCGCTCGGCGGCACGCGCACGTCGTCAGGCCACCGCCAGCGGTGCTAGCGCATCGATGTCGGTGACGACATCGATGATGACCGGGCGGTCGGCCTTCAACGCTTGCGCGATGGCGGGCGCGATCTCGGCTGGCTTCTCGACCCGGATACCGAGCGCCCCCATGTCCTCGGCGATGCGCGCGAAGTTGACCTTGCTGAAGGTCCACATTTCCCGCGCCCGCTCGGTCTGGGTCCCGCCATAAACGCGGTCAAAACCGCGCTTCGACTGGTTGCCGCTCGAATTGTTGTTGACCACCGTGATCGCGTTGATGCGCCAGCGCGCAGCGGTCTCGATCTCGGCGATATGGTACCAAAGCCCGGCGTCGCCGGTGAACGTGATCACCGGCCGCTCGGGGCACGCGCACTTCGCCCCGAGACCCGCCGGGAATGCCCAGCCCAGATGGCCGGCGCTGCGCATGTAGCTTTGCCGCGGACTCGTCAGATCGTACATGCCGCCCATCCACATGCCGGCATGGCCGGTATCGACGACGACGATGCCATTGTCCGGCACGTGGCGCGTGAGTTCCGCGCAAATGCGCTCGGGACGGATCGGTGTCGTGTCGGAGGCCAGCATCGATTGGTACTTCGCCGACCATTCCTTGCAGATTCTCTGGGTTTCCGCGATCCACGCTTTGCGCCTGCCGGCACTCGCGCGATCGGCGGCCGCGAGCATGCGCGCAAGCACGACCTTGGCGTCACCATTGACGCCCGCGAGGAGCGGATAGTTGCGGCCGATCGCTTCCGGATCGATGTCGATCTGGATCGCCGGCGTCCCGATCTTCGGCACCGCCCAGAAATGCGTGGTCATACCGCCGGACTCGGTGCCGACGAAACAGACGAGATCGGCGGCGTTGACCACACGGTTTGCGCTTTCACGCGAATAGGTGCCGACGACGCCAACCGCAAGCGGATGGTTGCCCGGGATCGCGTCCTTGCCGTTGAGCGAGGTCGCGATCGGGATTTGCAGCGCTTCCGCCAGCGCCACGAGCTCCGCCGACGCGCCCGACGCACGCACCCCGCCGCCGGCGACGATCACTGGCCGTTGTGAATTCTGCAGGTGCGTGAGCGCCGCGGTCACGCTCGCATCGTCCGGTGCCGGACGGAACGGCGGCACCCGCGCAAACTGCGGTTCGCAGAGCGGCTCCATCTCCGCCTCCTCGGCGTCGACCTGCCCCTCGTTACCGCGGAACTGCAGGTGCACTGGACCGGGCGTGCCCGAGGTCGCCACGCGAAATGCCTGCCGCACCATGTCGGGAAAGCGCGCCACGTCATCCACCGTGGCATTGAGCTTGGTAACCGGCTCGAACGCCGGCACGTCATCGATCTCCTGGTAGACCTTGCGGAACTTGGTCTTCGGATCGCGTCCTCCGGTCAGGGCGATGACCGGGGAGTGCGCGAGCCAGGCGTCGCGCAGGCCAGCCGCGAGGTTGAGGGCGCCGATTACCTGCGCGGCGCAGATGCCGGGCTTGCCCGATGCCCGCGCATAGCCGTCGGCCATGTAGGCCGCGGCCTTCTCGCCATGCACGTGCAGGCGTTTGATGTCGGTGCGGCCCTCCATCACGGCAAAGGTTTTGCGCAGCACCGCCGGCACGTGAAACACATGGGTGACGCCGTAGCCCTCGAGCATGTCGGCGAGGCATTCCGCCCCGCTCATTTTTCGGTTGTGTCCGAGCATGATGAACCTTTCAGGCAACAGGGACTGGAGGGGAGTGTGTGGGAAGGCCGTCATGGAGGATCGTGACGCGGCGGCATCAGGCTTTGCGCACGGTGCAGCCAAGTCACCGACGCGAAGGCTCCGAGCCACGATCCCAACGCCGCGAATGCGACGTAGATGGCGTTCTCGGTATAGCTGATGACCGCAAACGCGGACAGCATGTACCAGACCGCGCTCCAATTCGCGGCCCAGACGCGACGCCGGCTGCTCACGGCCGCGTTGAAGAACACGTAAGCCGCGTCGGTCGCGGCCGTGGACGCAAGGACGCCGAGCGCGATCACTGGGTTGATAGCGAAGTTCATGTCTGGTTTCACCTCGAAACAGGGGTTTTCGTGCGGGGGCTCTTGCGAGCCGTTTTTTCTCGTCGATTTATGCCCCTGATCGCGGGTGTGGTCATTCGCGGACAGCGGATGATCCCAGCAACCACCGACGTTACAACCAGATCGCCGACGCGATGGTTACGGGATCGGGCGCGCGGGCATGACATCCGTAGTGCCAGTCTCGTTCACTTGATCGCCAGCGGATTGGTCGGCGATCCGACGGCACCGGTGATCGGGATGGCGGGCGCCACGAACATGAACTCGTAGACCTTGTCAGCGGCGCAGTCTTCGGCGAGATCCTTCAAATAGAATATCTCGCCCATGGTCATGCCCATGATCGGGATCGTGATCCAATGCCACGGCTGGTTGATGCCCCCTTCGGTGTTGTTCGGCCGCACCTCGCAGCCCCAGGTGTCGCTTGCGAGCGCCGCCAGCTCGGTGCGAGCCACCCATTCGAGCGTCTCGAAGGCAAAGCCGGGCGCGTCGCCGCCGGGATAGCCATCCCAGCTGCCGGCCTTGAGGCACCGCTCCATCTGGCCGGTGCGGACGATGACGTAGTCGCCGCGCTTGACCGCAACCCCCTGCGCCTTGGCGGTGTTGTCGAGATCTTCGCAGGTGATACCGTAGCCGTCGTCGAGCGACTCCTTGCCGAGCGCGCGCGCCACGTCGAGGAACACGCCGCGCCCTACCATCTTGCTCTTGGTTTTTTCGATGCCGCACTTCTGCGCGCCGGCAGAGGTCACTTCGCGGCAGTCATAGCCGTTCCACATGTAGCTCTCGTAGAAGACGTGGCCCAAGCCGTCCCATTGCGTTCCGCACTGGAGCGGCATGGTGACCATATCGTCTGCGGCGCGGATGCCGCGCTTGTCGAGCACACCGGAATAGGCATCGGTGCCGGTGCGGATCATGGTATGGATCGGATTGGTGCGGCCCATGGACGGATAATTACTCTTGGCGCCCTGGGGGCCGGTGTGGTCGAAGTTGAGCGCGAGCGAGATGACCTTGCCTTTGCGCACCAGCCGGGCCGCCGCGATGATGTCCTCGGGCGTCGTGTAATTGAGCGTGCCGACCTCGTCGTTCGACCCCCATTTGCCCCAATTCTTGTATTTATCCGCCGCGTCTTGCAGGTCCTGGCGCGTGATTTTCTTGGACGGCATGGGCACTTCCCTTTTCTGCGATGGTTTCGGCGGGAACGCGCGGCCGGGGTGTTTACTGTGCCGCACGCAAGGACGATCATAGCATCAACGAAAAGGTCAAGGGAGGATGACATGCCGGCGGTTTACCGCGCTGCGATTGCCATGGCCGTGCTGCTGTCGTCGGTGCTGGCCTTTGCAGGCAGCTCGTCGGCCCAGATCTATCCCGCACGGTCGGTCCGTCTGATCGTGCCATTTGCGGCCGGCGGCCCCACCGATGTTATTGCAAGGGTGGTCGCCCAAAAGCTGTCGGATATGTGGGGCCAGCAGGTCTACACGGAGAATATTCCGGGCGCCGGCGGCAACACCGGGGTCGCCATGGTGGCGCGCGCGCCTGCAGATGGCTACACGATTCTGGTGGTGAGCACGGGCTTCATCGTCAATCCGAGCATGTACGCGAAGATCCCTTACGACCCCATCAAGGATTTTTCGCCGATCACCCTGGTGGCTGCCTCTCCCAACGTCGTTTCGGTCAATCCCGACTTCCCCGCCAAATCGATGCGGGAGCTCGTCGATCTGGTGAAAGCCAGTCCCGGCAAGTTGAGCTTCGCACAACCGGCCACCGGCTCGACCCCGCACCTCGCGGGCGAGCTGTTCAAGCAGAAGCACGGCCTCGATCTCGTCACCGTGCCCTTCAACGGCGCGGCACTCGCGATCAATTCCACCATCGGCGGCCACACGCCGATCGCGTTCACGGCGCTGCCGCCGGCCATGACCAATATCAAGGAGGGCAAGCTGCGGGGCCTCGCCGTGCTCGCGACCCGGCGTGCGCAGGCGCTGCCGGACGTGCCTACCAACGCGGAAGCAGGCATCCCTGATCTCGAAAGCGACACCCTCACCGGCATCGTGGCGCCAGCGGGCACGCCGAAGGACGTCATCGAACGGTGGCGCAGCGATATCGCCAAAATGGTCGCCGTGCCCGACGTCAAGCAGCGTCTGGAAGCACTCGGCTTTGCCCCCGTTGCCAATACGCCTGACGAGTTCGGCGCGCGCATCAAGATCGAGATCGCGAAGTGGAGCAAGGTCGTCCACGACGCAAATATCAAGGCGGATTAGGACGTCGCAGGATGCGGTCGGCCGGGTGCATCGTTCCTCGAGCCGGAATGACCGACGTCATTCCCGTCGACCTGCTAAAATAGGCGCCGAATGCGTTGGAGGATATCAGGCCAAGTGATTCTACTCGGTCTTCGTCACGCACGAGATTGTGCACTCACCGTGGCACTCGTTCTGGCGGTGTCGTCCGCATGCCATGGCCGACGGCTTGCTTGCCGGACAATGGGCGACGGTCCAGTCCGCCGAAATCGACGGCGTGGTCGGCCCGGTCCAGCGGGGCACGCGCTGTCTCACCCCGGAAGCGGTCGCGGATCTCGACAAGACGTTCAGCCCGATCAGCCGTACGACCAACTCGACCTGCGAGCGCGTCGAGCATGAGAGCACCCCGCAGCGGCTGAAATGGCGGCTGCAATGCACCGGTCAGATCGATGTGGATGTGACGGGAGCATTCACGTTCGACACTCCCGACCACTACTCCGCCATTATTACCGCGCGCTCATTCATGCAGGGCCGCCTCATGCAGTCCGTGCGCACGTCGATCGAGGGACAGCGTGTGGGCGAGTGCCCGTAGGGCTTGCGAAAACCACCGAGGCGGCCGATAAGCTGACCCTCAGGAAGCGGAGCAGCGTCCATTTGAGTGGGCCAGTCGCGCGCGTCGATGCGCGTTGCGCTCGCAAGGGTTGGAGGACTTCATGAAGGCGCGTCTCATGCGCATGCCGCTTGCTGCCGCGTATGCCGGAGCAATGGCAGGCGGTCTCACGTTGTTCGTCCTCGAAGGTGAGCCGATCGTCGAAGGGGTGCGACCTGCGTCGGCCAAGGCCGCCTCGACAAGTGCCGGACCGGCGGTGGATTTGGATTTCATCCTTTGCCGCAGTCCAGTAACGGCCGGCAGGACGAGCGGCAACAGGATCCGCGTGGCTGCGACGCCGACCGAGGCTCCTCAGGCGAGCTTGAACGCTGCATCCCCCGCCCTGGCGTTTGCCGATACCGATCCGCCGATCTGGAGCGGCCTCGGCGCGCTGACCTACAAGGTCACGACGTCGAGCGCACAGGCGCAGGCCTATTTCGATCAGGGCCTGATACTTGCCTACGGCTTCAATCACGGCGAGGCGCAGCGCGCCTTCCGCAAGGCGCAAAAGCTCGATCCCGCTTGCGCGATGTGCTTCTGGGGCGAGGCACTCGTGCTCGGGCCCAACGTCAACATGCCGATGGTGGAAGAGGCGGTGGCGCCCGCCTTTGCCGCGGCGCAGCGGGCGCAGGCGCTCGCCGCCACGGCAAGCGCGCATGAGCAAGCCCTGATCGCCGCCTTGGCATTGCGCTACGTGCAGGACCCGAAGGCGGATCGGGCGCAGCTTGACGCGGCCTATGCCGCCGCCATGGCCAAGGTCGCGGCCCAGTTCCCGGACGATCGCGAGGTCGTGGTCCTTTATGCGGAGTCGCTCATGGACCTCAGTCCGTGGGACTACTGGCAGCCGGGCGGGCAGGAGCCGCATCCTCAGAGCGTGGCAATCGTGCCGACGCTCGAGCGCGTGCTCGCCAAGGATCCGAATCATCCGGGCGCGATCCACTATTACATCCACGCGGTCGAGGCATCCGACCGGCCGGAGCGCGCCGAGCCCTATGCCGACCGGCTGCGCGACGCCGTTCCGGGCGCGGGTCACTTGGTGCACATGCCGAGTCACATCTACTATCGCGTCGGGCGCTATCTCGATGCGCTCGCGGTCAACAAGACTGCCGCGGCGGCGGACGAGACGTACTTGACGGCGAGCGACGCGCCGATGGGCGTCTATCGGCTGGGCTATTACCCGCACAACGTCCACTTCGTCATGGCCTCGGCGCTGATGTCGGGCGACGCAACCAATGCCATCGCCGCGGGGGAGAAGCTGCGCAGCCTCGTCCCCGAGGAGGCGGCACTGGCTCGCCCCGGCTCGCACGCGATAAAGGCATCACGCTACTTCCCGTACGCCCTGTTCAGCACGCCGGATACGATCCTCGCCTTGCCCGATCCCGGCAATGCCATCGCCTACGTGAAGGCGATGTGGCACTACGCACGCGGCATTGCGCATGCTGCGCGCGGCGATTTCGCTGCCGCCGCCGCCGAGGCGAACGCCATCGAGACCCTCGAACGAACCACCGATTTTTCGCCGCTGACCGCGGCGGGCATTCCGGCGCCGGAGGTGCTGAAGCTTGCCCGCGCCGTGGTTGAGGGCCGCATCGCGCTGGCGCAGGGCAAAGCCGAGGCGGCGATGGCGCATTTCGAGCAGGCGGCGGTGCTGCAGGACAGACTGCCGTACGCGGAGCCGCCGTATTGGTACTACCCGGTGCGTCAATCGCTCGCGGTCGCATTGATGCAGGCCGGCCGGCTCGGCGACGCGGAAGACCAGTTTCGGCGCGCGCTGGCGCGCACGCCGAACAACGGCTGGGCTTATTACGGGCTGGCCGAACTCTACAAGGCGCGCGGCGACGCCGAAGCGGCACGCAGGGCAGAAGCGGAGCTCGCAAAAGCGTGGTTCGGCGATCGCCAATTGCTGCAGCTCCCCAGGCTGTGAAGCGCCGCGCGGACCTCGATCGGATCAGAGAGTGCCTCCCATGCTCCGGAGCCAGGCTCTTCTTTCAGCTATCTGTTTCGCGATAGGGGCAGCCGCGCCGGCGGATGCCGCATGCGTGAACTTGCAAGAACCAACCAGCCTCTCGTTCGAAGGTACCTTGACCCGTCGCATTTTCGCCGGTCCGCCGAACTACCAGGACGTCCGCAAAGGAGACACACCCGAGCCTGCCTATATCCTGAAATTGGCCGAGCCTATTTGCGCCGCCGGCGATGAGTTCGTGGATGCGGACAGCAAGTTCGACTTGATCCAGATCTTCCCCGACGGCTCCGGCACGGTTGCTCGGGGACTCGCAAAAGAGCTTCGACGCTTGATCGGACAACGGGTCGCTATTGAAGGGAAATCAGCGTTTGGAGCCCATACCGGACATCACCATGCCCCGCTCGTGATGCCGATCACCAGGATCGCCATTGCTTCGGCACGACGGAGTCACCGGTAATGGATCGTAATCGTGGCGACTTGATCCCCAGAATGACGATCGACAAATCCGAGAAAGGATGAAAGCAGCTTACGCTCGTCCTCGGGCGTCGCGGCGCGAACCTTGGCGGTGACGGATTCGGAAGCGCCACGCTTGAGCTGCACCGAGCCCCGATAGTTCTTGTGCTTCCATCGTGCTGCGTCCTGCGTCTTACGCCCAACCCGGACATAGGTTCCGCGCCCGCCCTTGCGGATGGCAGCCTCTTTCGCCACCAACGTCCCAAAGAGCCGGGT
This sequence comes from uncultured Alphaproteobacteria bacterium, assembly GCA_963827585.1. GTDB lineage: Bacteria > Pseudomonadota > Alphaproteobacteria > Rhizobiales > Xanthobacteraceae > VAZQ01. Next base: position 25,488 of record CAWHCK010000049.1, on the reverse strand, counting down.
CCGCTCGCGCGGAACAATCTCGACGACCTTCATGAGAGGTCCCGTGCCTCGCTTGTCTGCGGACAACTATACAGCGGTTGGGCCCCCCAGGACTACCCGCCAAAACTCCCGGATGCTGCAGCGCCCGCAAGGCTGGATGAGCACCGTCAGGGGATTCACGGAGCCCTGCGACGACACTCCCGCCCAGGCCGTGAGGCTGAGCCGGCACAACAGACCGGCATGCCGATCGCCATGAACACAAAAAGACTGTGAATTGCGTCACGCTGGGAGATTGGCGCACGGGGTATGAAGTTGGCAGGGGGTCGATGGATGGAGGACCCCGGCGATGCGCAAGTGGATCAAGTCCACGCCGCCACCCGATGACCCGTTTGCGTTTCGGTGGTGGACCTTCGGCGCGCTCATTTTCTACACCGGCGCCCTGCTGGTGCTCTGCGGCCTCGTGGCCGTACAGAAATACTATCCAGTCGACGCGCTAAAAAGCCTATCGGCTTCGGTCAATCTGCCGATCGCAATCCCCAAGATCGCAAATCTTGGGCAGATCGGACCTGCGACGCGAACGCTCTGCTACCAGGTCACGGACTGAATTTCTTGGTCAGCCGGCATTGATCCCGGTTTCGCACGCTCGGTGTTTCCGATCCGTCCGCACGCTCTCATACGAGCGCAAGACCCTCTGATGTGGTTCGACACGGCGGCCCCGCTGCCTTGGTGCGTCCCCTGGTGACAGCGGATTGTAATTTTTCTGACATCTGTGAGCTGCCTCTCCTTCAATAGACACCATCAGTGGCATCTATCCCCCTGCAAGCGGACCGGCATGCGGCTAGTCCGCCGGAGCGACAAGGTGCTGGCAAGCACACAAGCGGATAGAGATCTGGCCATGAAAATCCCAGTCATGAAATACTTGGCAGGGCTCGCGCAGCGCAGGAAAGCGGTTGTCATCGTGGCGGCTCTGCTGGCGGCAGGGACTTTGGGCGGATCGGGCATGTCGACGACGCTCGCGACCCAGGCGGCCGAGTCCGTTTTCGAAATCTCGCGCAGCGAGGCGCACAGGCTGCAGCTTGAAGCGTCCAAGGCGAAGCTCGTCGGTTCCTATGAGGTGACCGGCACCGACTCTGACGGCAGGCCGTATGTTGGCGCCCATATCGTGGATGTCTCCTTGGCACCATCCGGTGCCCTCGAGCTCGACTGGAACAACGGCAAGCAGGTGGGCGTCGGCCACGTGATTGGCAACGTTCTGGCGGTGGCCTGTTTGACGAAAGGGCGAACCGTGATCTTGACCATGACCCTCAATCCCGACGGTTCGTTCTCCGGCAAGTGGTCGCGCCGCACGGATCGGGGCTTCCAGGGTACCGAGACATGGAAGCGGACGTAACGGGGCGGGCGACGATGTCGAGCCGCACTGGCAGATGCTGAACAAGCATTGTGCCAGCGCTGCGCCTCACGACATCCAGAACATGCGGTCGTCACCGGTCCAACCGATAAGATAGTGGGCCGAATTGGTACCGAGCGTCGCGCGATAGCGCACCATGCGGCCGCCCCCGACCGGATAGGACTCGATCGGCTCGACCCGGACGTCGGGCGGCAAGGTCGCGAGCGATCCCGCGCCGGAGGCGCGTAGCGCCATCTGCATCTCGGGCGCAAGCCATTCCAGGTTCAAAGGCGTGCCGCCGCGTCCCAGCATCTGCAGAAGACGCTGAGTCTCCGGATCGCGTCCGTCACCCGCTGCCGACAGGGTGAGGAAGGTCGAGCCTGGCACGAACGCCTCGGCGGCGGTCAGGGCCATGAGCAGCATGGGCGGGGGCGGCGTCGCGTTCGTCATCACCGCCACCCACAGGCTCGCGCCGGCGAGGTGGACGAGCACCGCGCTGAACCCCGGGACACGGCCGGCGTGCCAATGCATGTCCTGCCCGGCCGTGCGTTCCACGAGCCAACCGAAGCCATAGGGCACCTGGCGTCCAGTGGAGAGCAGCGCGGGGGTCCATGCCTCCAACAGGAGGGCCCGGCTCACGAGCCGGCCGCCCGACAAAGCCAGCGACCAGGGAGCGACATCGCCAGCGGAGAACAGCGCGCCGCCGTCGGCCGCGGCGGACACCGATTTCTCGATCCGCACCGCATGCGTGAAACGGCCTCCCGAATTTTCGTACGGCTCGGCGCGCGCGGGGATCACGTCTTCCGCGCTATCCACCCGCGCCGTGGGCAATCGGGCAGGCTCGAATAATCGATCGCGGACGTAGTCGGGATAGGCTTGGCCGCTGACGGTCTCGATCAGCCAGCCAAGTACGAGGTAATTGGTGTTGCTATAGGCCCAGGCCTCGCCGGGACCGAACAGCGGCGGGACTTCTCCGATCGCCTTGAGGATCATCTCGCGACCCTGCGGCCGGTCCCAGTCCTTGATGATCCAGCCATAATCCGGCAATCCGCTGGTATGGGTGAGCAGGCAGCGCACCGGCACGGCGGCCCAAGAACTCCGGCAAGTCCCTCACATAGCTGCCCAAGGGGGCATCGAGGGCGACGGAGCCGGCGTCGACGAGCTGCATGACCCCGAGCGCCGTGATGTGCTTGCCCACGGAGCCCAGGTGAAAGAGCGTACTTTCCGTGATGGGTACGCGAAACGGCAGCGACGCATGGCCGGCGCTCCAGAAGCCGATGGTCTGACCGTCACGCACCACGGTCACGGCGACGCCGGCAACCCGGTCGAGATTGGCCAACTCCCGCAACGTGGCGGCGAGAGCGTCAGGTACCGGCGGTATGGACTGGGAATTCATTTCGCTTGCTGCCGTTGTTGCTCGCATAGCCCGGGCCCCGGATCGACCTGCGAAACAAGCGTAGCCCGGATGGAGCGCAGCGCAATCCGGGTCCGACCTTGGCCGGCCTCCAGCACACCCTTTGATGATGCATCCTACGCGCTAAAGCATCCAGCTGATCGCGACCGTGTTATCGGGAGCGTCGATTTGCGCTAGGCTTGGTCGCGCGAGCGCCGGCATCCACCAATCGAATATCCAAGATCAGGAGGGAGAAGATGGTCAAGGTGAGCGTGCTCTATCCCAACACCGCAGGCTGCAAGTTCGACATGACCTACTATCTCACCAAGCACATGCCCATGGTTCGGCAGAAGCTCGGGCCAGCCTGCAAGAGCATGGCGGTCGAGGAAGGCATCGCCGGCGGCGCGCCGGGGGCGCCGGCGACCTATGTCGCCATGGGCCATCTCTATTTCGACTCGACCGACGCCTTTCAGGCGGCCTTCGGCCCGCACGCCCAGGAGATCCTCGCGGACATCCCCAACTACACCAACACCCAGCCGACCATTCAGATCAGCGAAGTAAGAATGTAGACAGGCGGAGCGTCCTGTCCGCCCCTGCTCCGACACGTTCGCCGGCGACGCTCGCCTGTCTGATCCCATGAGCGCAAGCGAGATCATCGTCGGCGTCATTTCGGATACGCATGGACTACTGCGGCCCCAAGCTATCGACGCGCTGCGCGGCTCGGATATGATCATCCACGCCGGCGACGTCGGAAACGCCGAGGTGATCGACCGCCTTGGCAGCATTGCTGCCACCTTCGTTGTGCGCGGAAATATCGACAAGGGACAGTGGGCAGCGAGACTGCCGACAACCGAGCTCGTCGCGATCGGCGAACTCTATTTTTTCGTCCTGCATGAGATTTCACAGCTCGAGCTCGACCCGAGCGGCCGCGGGCTTCGCGGCCGTGGTGTTCGGGCATTCCCACCAGCCCTTGATCGAAACGCGCGATGGCGTCCTCTTCCTCAACCCCGGCAGCGCCGGCCCTCGCCGCTTCAAGTTGCCGATCACCGTCGCCCGCGTTCGCGTGTCGGGCCGCCGCCTGTGTCCGGAAATCGTGCAATTGCAGGTGTGAAAGTCCCGCCGCACTACGCGACCTTGCGACCTCAGCCCCAGGCGCCTACCCGTTGTGAGCGCTTTACGCTCGCTTTTCACAGGTTCATGTCGTCCCCGATGAGCAGCTCACGCGAATTCGCACCAACAGGAAAGCCATATCCCTGATACGATTCATGCCAGCGCAGAGAGCCAGTCTCATGATAGGTACTCGTATATATTTCCACACCGACCGTTTGAAGGGCGAGAACAAGTGCCTGAGCGGAATCAAAGCCCCCAGCGAAGTATGACTTCTTCTGGTCGGGCCAGTCGATCTCATCCCGACAGATCCACATTCCATCCTCCTGTTCCGGCTGGAACAGACGCACAGGAACTTCGATTCGGCCCGACGGGCCGCTTATGAAAAGGCGTCGCTCGGCGATAACCATGGCTACACCTGCTAGAGTGTGACTCCGTTTGGTATTCGGTAATTGAGCGGGGCGCGCACGATCTGCGGCCGCACTCCTAGTCTAGCGGAGAGCCCCCGGGCATGGACATTCGGTCGCGCCGGGGAGCGCTTTCCAAACGTTCATTCTTCAGTCTCCCGATGCGGCCGGCTGTAAGGATAGACCGGCGGCAAAGCCCGCAGGAATGGGCTATGGTGCATGACCGCCCCCGACAAGCGGCGGACAAACACATCCAGGGAAAACGCTCATGACAGGGACCAACGTGATCACCCGCCTGCTCGCAGGCTGCACCGGGCTGCTCATCGCCGGCGCCTCGTTCGCGCAGAGCCCGGGATATCCCGACCGCCCGGTCAAGATCATCGTGCCGTTCGCGGCCGCCGGTCCGACCGACCTGGTGGCTCGCCTCATTGCGCAGAAATTGTCGGACAGGTTCGGCCAGCAGTTCTATATCGAGAACATGGCGGGAGCCGGCGGCAATCTCGGCATGGGCGCCGGCGCAAGGGCGCCCGGCGACGGCCACACCATCCTGTTCGTGTCGTCGAGCTACACGGTCAACACGAGCCTCTACGCCAAGGCGCCCTACGATCCCGACAAGGACTTCGCCCCCGTCACCAAGGCGGCAGGCTCCCCCAACGGGCTGTTCGTCAATCCGAGCATTCCAGCGAAATCGGTGAAGGAACTGGTCGAGTTGCTCAAGGCCAATCCGGGCAAGTACACCTTTGCGTCGCCCGGCGTCGGCACGACGCCGCATCTGTCGAGCGAGCTGTTCAAGCTGACCTTCGGCCTCGATTTCGCGCTCGCACCATTCCCAGGCGGTGGCCCGTCGATCCAGTCGGTGGTGGCCGGGCATACCCCGATGTGCTTCCAGGCGATACCTCCTGCCACGGCGTTGGTGAAGGACGGCAAGCTGCGCGCGCTGGCGATCACGGCCAAGACGCGCTCCCCGGCGCTACCCGACGTGCCCACGCTCGACGAGCTCGGGATCAAGAACCAGGAGGCCGAGACCATGCAGGGCGTGCTCCTGCCCGCGGCCACGCCCAGGCCGATCGTCGATCTGGTGTGGACGGAAGTTGCGCGCATCATCAACTTGCCCGACGTAAAGGACAAGCTGCTGGCGGTCGGTCTCGAACCCGACGGGATGTCGCCAGCCGAATTCGCCGCCTATATCAAGGCGGACATCGCCAAGTGGAAGAAGGTGATCGTCGACGCGAAGATCCCGCAGATCGGGGGATGATCGGCGGGACGTAGGCGCGGCGTGTATCCGTCGCACGAGGATGGCCGCCTCGAGACCTATCCCGCCACATGCGGTGCGGGCTGCTCCTCAGCCTTCCACTTGAGCGCCTCGCCCAGCCCGCGTTCGAGCGCGGCGAGATCGAACGGCTTTTGCAGAACGACGAAGCCCTGCTGCACCGCGTCGCGGGCGCTGTCGCTGTAGCCGGTCGCCAGCAGCACCGGCATCGCCGGATAGAGCTGGCGGATGGCGTGGCCGAGCTCCAGACCGGTCATTCCGCCCGGCATCAGGATGTCGGAGAAAACGAGATCGATCTTCGGATCGTTGCCCAGCAATTCCAGTGCTTCATGGGCATTGGCGACCTGCTTGACCATGTAGCCGAATTGCTGGAGATAGGCGGTGGCGACCTCGGCGACTTCCGGATTGTCTTCGACCACCAGTGCCGTCCCGGCCCGCTGCGGTACCGCCTCCGGCGCGCTGTGCGTGGTCGGCGGCGCCGGCAATTCCTGCGTACGCGGCAGATAGAGCGTGATCACCGTGCCGCGACCGACCGCGCTGGTGATGGTCGCGGTGCCGCCGGACTGCTTGGCAAAGCCGTAGACCTGGCTCAGGCCAAGTCCGGTGCCTTTGCCGACCTCCTTGGTCGTGAAGAACGGCTCGAACACATGGGGCAGGACGTTGGCCGGGATGCCGCTCCCGGTATCGGCGATGCGGATAGCCACGAATTCGCCGCGCAGTCCGTCCTCCACCGCCTTGCCCTTGAGCGTCACCGGCTTGACGGTAATGCCGAGCGTCCCGCCGTTCGGCATGGCGTCGCGGGCGTTCACCGCGAGATTGAGCAAGGCAAGCTCGAGCTCGCTGGGGTCGACCTTGACCGCACAGCTCCGGCCGGGAACCACGACTTCGGTGGTGATATCGCCGCGCAGCGAGCGGTTGAGCATCTCCTTGAGCTCGGGGAGCCGCTCGGTGAGATCGATGACGGAAGGAGTGAGCATCTGCCGGCGGGAGAACGCAAGCAATTGGCGGGTGAGGCTTTCGCCGCGATTGGTCGCGTTCGCGATCATGTCGAGCAGGCGCGTGTGCTTTTCCGAGCTCAGATCGCGCCGCAGGCGCTGCACGCTGCCGCTCACGATCATCAGGAGATTGTTGAAGTCATGCGCGACCCCACCTGTCAGTTGCCCGATCGCCTCGAGCCGCTGAGCTTGCCGCAGCGCCGCCTCTGCAGCCTCACGGCGCTCCGCCTCGGCATAAAGCCGCCGCGTGCGCCGGAGCGCCACGCCGATGATCATCAACAGGAGCAATGTCGCGGGCAGGCCGAAGATCAAATGGCTTGCCATGGTTGCGAACCATCCGCTGCGGATCGCCGAGCTATCGATGCCGGCGATGACGTAGACTGGAAAGCCCTCGAGCTTGCGATAGCCGACCCGGCGTTCAACCTCGTCGAACTCAGATCGCGGGATCGTGTAGATGACGCGCTCCCAACCCTGAGCGACCACCTTGTGAAGACCGCTTCCTGGCGCCAGCCCTTGTTGGCGGTCGGGGGGCTCCGGATAGCGGGCGAGAAGCTTTCCGTCATCGCGGACCAGCGCATAAAGGCTTCCCGGGCTGCGCCCGATGAGCGCATAGAATTCCTCGAAGTAGCGCGGCAGCACGGCGACCGCCGCCACGCCGTTGAACGAACCGTCCGCCGAGGGGCGGCGTCGGGAGAGGACGAAGAACGGAGTGCCAAGGGTCGTCAGTCGCGGAGTGAGAGAGTTGCTGATGTGAGTGCCGGAATGTCCGGACATATGCACGTTGAAGAAGCTTCGGTCGTGCACGCTGAAATCGGTCGGCACCTGCGCGAACTGGCTGGAGACGAGCGGGCGGCTGTCACGATCGATCAGAAAGATTCCGCGCAATTGCGGTAGGGCCTCGACGATCCGCTTCACGCGCTCATGCAGGCGCGCCTCGTCTCTGCGGATGTCTTCGTCCGACATGCCACGCGTGATTTCATCGACTTCGGCAATAGCACGCTCGACGGTCTGAAAGACCTTGAGCGTGTGCTCATGAAGGATATCGAGCGAGCGCTCGATGCGGTCGTCGGCGACGGTATGCTCATGGCGGTAGTTCAGCCACGCCGCGAATGTGAACAGAACGGCCGGCAGCACCACCGACGCAATCATCATCAGATGCAGCAGTCGAATTGCTGATTGACGAGCCGAACGCATCGCACATCGCTTCACAGTTCAACGACAGCGACGAGAACAACCATTCGAGCCTTTCGGGCTACCACCCGCATATCCCAAAGGCTCGGGCAATCTCGCTGCCAGAATAAGATACTATCTCATTCCATGCGGAAACGAAGCGCGCGATATGTCGTGGCTGCCCCCACGGCAAGCGGGCGCAAATACCAGGCGTCGGATGAGCAGCAGCTCACTTGGCGGCCATGCTCTCCAGGGTCGGACAAGGCCGCCGTTCGGCCGGGATCTCGTAGGCCTGGTGGTTGGTCTTGTCGACCACGGCCGTCTTCGCCATCACTTCCTTGGGTACCGCCTGCTTGCGCAGCGTACGGATCGCGATCTCCGCGCCCAGGCAACCCTCCACGAGTCCGTTGTAGTCGCCGCTGGCGAGCATCTCGCCGGACTTGATGAGCTCGACCGCCTCCTTGCTGGCATTGATCCCGACGATCAACGGCGGCTTCTTTTTCGCCTCCTTGAACGCTTCGATCACGCCAAAGGCCATTGCGTCGTTGGCAGCGAGAACGCCGTCGATCTGCGGTGGCGGGCTCAGCTTCAACATCGCCTTGAGCAGATCGAAAGCCGCCGGGCGGGCATACATCGCGTTCTTGGACAACACGACCTTCACGTCCGGGAACTCCTTGAGCGCGTCCTTGAAGCCGCGCAGCCGGCCGGCAGCGGTGGGGATCGTGTCCGGGCCTTCGAGCACCACGACGTTGCCCTTGCCACCCATTGCCTTGAGCAGCGTGCGGGCGGTCTCGAGCGCGATGCCGTAGTCGTCGGTGCCGATGAATGCGACCGCGGAACCGCCGGTCAGCCGATCGCTGACATTGACCAGCGGCACGTCGGCCGCGTTGATCTTCTGCGCCGCCGGAACCATGGCCTTGACGTCGACCGGGGTGAACACGATCGCGTCGCGCTGGGCCTTCAGGGCCTCGTCGACCAGGGCGGTCTGTTGGAGCACGTTGTCGGGCGAGGTGGGAATATAGTGAAATACCGTGAACCCGTTCGCCTTGGCCACCGCTTCGGCGCCCGCGCGCACCGCGCGGGCGATCGGATTACCTGCGCTCTTCGTGAAAACGGCGATGGTCTCGGCAGCAACGGGCAACGGCGCGAACGCCGTCAAGCCGGCGATCACGACTGCGAGCCAAGCGCCATGGCATTTCATCGTGGACTCCCGATTGCCTACGGAGCTGGTCGAAGCCCCTCCTCCCTTTGTTTCTTGCTTTGCACACCGGCCTCACACGCCGCATCGACCACATCCAGCGGGCGAGCCCACCTACGAACTACCATGGCCCGAGGCCGCTCGCCACCGCTGCAGTGCGGTGCGGCTGGCGCCCATCATGATGCCATGTCGTCCGACGCTGAATTGCCAGATGTACTCTTGCGCTTTCCTGCGTTCCCGACTGAAACTCGAGCTTGCAAATTGCCAGTCGGGCTCGGCTTGGCTAGAGTTGAAGACGCCAAGAATGGGCAGCAACGAGGGAAATACGCAGTCAGACGCGACCGGGGCGCCAACACGAAAAACAATTGGTACGTGATCAGGCTCGCGCGATCGAGCCCCGGTGCCGAGCGCGCGCCCCGAGACCGCCGCAATGATACTGGGGGAGACGCATGCTGATATCCGTCACCACTTTCTGGACCATCCTGCTCATCATTCACGGGCTGCTGGCGGTCGCCCTGCTCGGGGCGCTGACCCACCAGGCCGTGGCTGTCCTGATGCCGGTGCGCCAAGCCGCCGGCGGTTTCGTTACGCGCTTTCGCGCCGTTCCCGCCCCCGTCTACGCCACGGCGGTCTGCGTCCTGTGGATATTGACCTTCATCATGGGTGCGTGGATCTACACCAAGTATCGCATCTACGTCAGAATTCCGATCGAACAGGCCGGCTATTGGAAGACGCAAGGTTTCTTCGAATTGAAGGAACACGCGGCGACGCTCGGCTTGGGGCTACTTCCGGTCTACTGGTACTTTTGGAAGAACGCCCACAAACGAGAATACGACGGCGCCCGCAAATCGGTGACCGCGTTGCTGGCATTCATCTGCTGGTTCAACTTCCTTGTCGGCCACGTTCTCAATAACGTCCGGGGGTTCGGATCATGACCACCACTACCACCGTAACGCAATCGACATCAGCGACCAGAGCGGCGCCGGCCACGTCCTCATTGGCGGCATCAGCCAAGTTCAAGGCTTTCGCGCTCGCGTTCGGCATCAGCGTTCCCGTGACATACGTGCTCTGTGAGCTGTTGAACTGGCCACTTGTCACCTACCATCCGGCCACGAACCGCATCGGCTTCTGGTGGGAGGCCGCCCGCAGCGGCGAAGGGCCGGCCATGTACTGGTACGGTTGGACCATGCTCTCCATCCTCGTGGGCTTCATCCTTGGCATGCTCGCAACGATGCTTCCGGAATGGCTGGTCAAGAGGGTCCCGCTGGCATTGGTATGGCTGCTCCCGATCTTGGCCTTCGTCCCCCTGGCCTATTCGCTGATGCCGTTCTGGACCAAGTAAGCAGTCGGATGAGCGCGAGATCGATGGTATCCCGCACAGGCGTGAGCGGGTCGGGAATGAATTTACCAGGTGGTGCTGATGCACGCGTGACCGTCGGCCTGACGTGAAGAGGATTGGATTGGTGTCGAAACTCGACGTGGCGGTGATCATCGCTGTTATCGTAGGCGGGGCGCTTTGGATCGAACAAAGCCATCGCATCGTCATTGACGCACCGACCCACACTGAAGCTGCGGTGCTGGCAGCGGCCCCGGCCTGCCCCGACAACGACAAGGTGCCCTATAGCGACCGCTGCATCATGTTCTTGGGCGCTAGCTACCTGTCCGGCATGAACTGGCAGGCGAACGCCGGCGGGAGCACCGCCGACGCGCCAGTGCATCGAGACTGACAGCGGCTCTGCGTCTGCTCGTCTGCGGACACACGCCGGCAGGGCCGCTGGTAGGCCCTTCCCGCGTCGGGAAGGTCGGCGCGTTGGCCTACTTTCTCATCCCCTCCTTTGCGCGCTAAGATGTTTTGCAGCATGCGGCGCCAGGATGCGTCGCGGCCCATGCAGGAGGACCGCATGACATTCGTGGTTCGGCGTAGCGGCAGCGTCGGGAGCGCGGTTCTCGTCCTGACGTGCGCCCTGTCGATTGCTGCGTGGGCGGGCGGCGCCGGGTTCGGGGACGACGACGACAATAGCGAAGAAGAGGGCCCGTCCTATTTCGGCTTCGTCAAGGACACGAACGGCGCCACCATGCCCGACGCCAAGGTGACCGTAGGGATCAAGGATCGCGGCGGCGTGGTCACCCGCACCGATGCGCTCGGCGCCTACAAGGTCCCCGGTTTCGGCAAGGACGTCGATCCCAAAGACGTCGAGGTTTCATGTGACAAGCAGGGCTACAGGCAGCTCAGGACGCTGCGGCGCCTGCCTCCGCCGGGGGGCAGCACCAAAATCCCGGTCGAAACCGAGTGCACGATGCAACGAAGCTAGCCGCGATTGCATCGGCGACCCCGTCCCAATCGGCGAGCTTGCGCCGCTCCATGAGCAGCATGTCAGATGCGGCGGATGAACACTCTCCTTGATGCCTGGCTCGCATGGATCTGCCGAGCTGGCGGCTGTGCACTGCTGATCGTACTCGCCGCTGCCGTGCCCGCAGCGGCGCAACCCGCCGTCGATCTGCAACTCGTGCTCGCGGTCGACGCGTCAGGCAGCGTCGATCAGGTGCGCTTCGAGCTGCAGAAGCGCGGCTACGTCGCGGCGTTCCGCCATGCGCGGGTGCTGCAAGCCATCCGCTCCGGACCGAACCAGGCGATCGCCGTCACCATGGTGCAATGGACGGGCCCGATGATGCAGATCCAGGTGGTGGGATGGACGCTGGTCGGCGACGAGGAGAGCGCGGCCGCGTTTGCCGCCGCGATCGAGCGTGCACCACGCCAGCTGTTCGGCGGCGGGACCTCGATCAGCGGCGCCATCGACTACGCGACGACGCTATTTCCGAAGAGCCCGTTTCGCGCGAGCCGGCGCGTCATCGACATCTCCGGCGATGGTTCCAACAACCGCGGCCGACCGGTTACGCTCGCCCGCGACGAGGCGGTCGCCGCCGGCACGGCAATCAACGGCTTGCCGATCCTCGCGCTCGAGCCCGATCTCGACCGCTATTACTACGACAGCGTGATCGGCGGCCCGGGCGCCTTCGTGGTGGCGGCGCAGAACTACGAGACCTTCGCCGACGCCATTTTGAAGAAGCTCATCACCGAGATCGCCGCGAACGACCGCTAGCTAGCGCTCGGCCACGTCACGGCCGCGTTCATGCACGCGGTGGGCGGAACTTTGCCCGACCAGAGATGTTGTTTCACCGGAATCTATTGCGCAGGACGATGGAGGAGTGCGATGGCGCAGGTCATCACGCGCTGCCGGCTGACCGGCCATTACATGTTCATGGGGATGGACGCCGATCCCAAGGAATTCGCACGCTCGATCGGTCCCTTCGCCCGTAAATTCTGTCCGTTCTGCGCCTGCGAGCACCTTTGGCACAAGGAGGACTCGAAGTTCTTGGCGCCCAAGCGTGTCCTGCGACCTCGCATTCAGCAAGCAAGCTGAAAGGCGCGGTTGCACAGAGGGGCAATCGAAGTGGTGGTGCCCAGGGGCGGGCTGGCATAACCAATCTAAATCAACGGCTTAGTTGCTGGTGGGACACCAGGGCTATCCCACACGATCATTAGGCTTTCTGTCGCGAGTGTCCAACGATAAATACAGCCGGCCATAGGCAGTTGAACCGCTGTCGTTCCCGAAAATCCCATCCACATGGATTTGCGCGATGAGGCAGAATCAGCGCATCATGCTGCGCGATGGTCGCCTTCCTTCAGCTGCTTGGGACGTTTGTCGCCAGCCTGTTCAAGTCGCGGCGCCGGCTCGAAGTCGAGAATCTCTTTCTCCGCCATCAGCTCAATATTGCGCTGAGGGGTGACACCGCGCCGTCTACGGCTTCGTGGGAGTGACCGGGCGTTGATGGGTATGGATGACTTGGCTCTGGCCAAGCCTGTTCGGTTTGTCCCTGTCCTTCCCGAGAATCATATCCGGTATCTTGATGCAGGCCGGACAAGATTGGTGTGGTGACAATGGTCCCAGTTCGTTGGACGGATCGCGTAGCGGCGCGTCCTTCGCCACCTGTCCCTGCTCAAATTTCCACAAGCCTGAGAAATGCTGGTGATTTTCGGAGGCTGGTCGTACCGTCACCGTCATGGTGGCGATTCTCTCCGCCCTGGTTTCGATCTTCGCCTTCCGCTTCCGTGGCCGCGCCTCGCTGGAAATCGAGCTAATCGCCCTGCGGCATCAGGTGACCGTCCTGCGGCGACAGCGTCCTGGTCGGCTTCAGCTTTCATCCCTAGACCGGCTGCTGTGGGTGTGGCTCTACCGGATTTGGCCGCGAGTCATCGATGCGATGGTATTGGTCAAGCCGGCAACCGTTGTCCTATGGCATCGTACCGGGTTCCGGCTGCACTGGCGCTGGCGATCACGCCGTCCGGGGCGCCCCAAAACCAGAACAGAGATCCGTGAGTTGATCCGCCGGATGAGCAGGGCCAACCCGTTGTGGGGCGCGCCCCGTATTCACGGAGAACTGCTCAAGCTCGGCATCGAGATCAGCCAAGCCACCGTTGGGCGCTGGATGCCGTGGCGTCCCAAGGTCCCCTCCCCTACCTGGCGGACCTTCCTGCGCAACCACCTGCCCGACATTGCGGCGATTGACATGTTTGTGGTTGCCACCGCGACGTTTCGGCTCCTCTACACCTTGATTGTGCTCAGCCTCGACCGCAGACGGGTTGTTCATTTCGAGGTCACCCCAAATCCCACGCAAAGCTGGCTCTCGCGCCAGATGACCGAGGCCTTTCCCTGGGACACTGCACCGCGCTACTTGCTGCGGGACCGGGACAAATCGTATGGCCCGGCCTTCCGCCATCGCGTTCGCGCGATAGGCATCACGGAGGTCATCACCGCCCCGCGATCACCCTGGCAGAACCCCTACGCCGAGCGTCTCATCGGTTCGATCCGCCGTGAATGCCTGGATCACGTTATCATCCTGAGCGAGCGTCACTTGCGCCGCGTGCTATCGAGCTATTTTCAATATCATCATGGGGCGAGAACGCATCTTTCGCTCAACAAGGACTGTCCACGGCCTCGCCCTGTGCAGCTACCCTGTACAGGCAACAACATAATTGCCTTCCCGGAGGTTGGCGGCCTGCATCATCGCTACGAACGTCGAGCCGCGTAAGATCGGCGAGGCACCACGCTGCTTGTCCCTGTCCTCAATCGCGCCAAATTGAATTTTGAGCAAGGAGGCATCGTCAGGGCTTCCGGCTCTACTGGCGCTGGCGATCACGCCGTTTGGGACGGCCCAAGATGAGCGCGGAAATCCGTGATCTGATCCGCAAGATGAGCCTGGCCAACCGGCTTTGGGGCGCGGCCCGCATCCACGGCGAGCTGCTCAAACTCGGCATCAAGGTCAGCCAGGCCACGGTTGGGCGATACATGCCGTGGCGGCCCAAAGTCCCCTCCCCGACCTGGCGTAGCTTCCTGCACAACCATCTGACCGACATTGCGGCGATCGACATGTTTGTGGTGGCAACCGCGACGTTTCGGCTTCTCTACGCCCTGATCGTGCTCAGCCTCGACCGCAGAAGGGTCATTCACTTCGGTGTGACCGAAAATCCGACGCAAGTCTGGCTCTCGCGCCAAATGACCGAGGCCTTTCCCTGGGACACCGCGCCCCGCTATCTGCTGCGGGACCGGGACACATCGTATGGTCCGGTCTTCCGCGATCGAGTTCAGGTGCTGGGCATCGAAGAGGTTGTTACTGCACCGCGGTCACCCTGGCAGAACCCCTATGTGGAGCGCCTCATCGGTTCGGTCCGCCGCGAATGCTTGGATCACATAATCATCTTCAACGAGCGTCACTTGCACCATGTCCTGTCGAGATATTTTCAATATCATCACGGGGCCAGAACACATCTCGCGCTCAACAAGGATTGTCCGCAGCCTCGCCGCATACAGCTACCCTCCGCAGGCGAGATCATCGCGTTCCCCGAGGTGGGTGGTCTGCATCATCGCTACGAACGTCGCGCCGCATGAAGAGGTCAGCGGACCGGCGTGCCGCGACGTGACTGCTGCATTTGCGACCGATTTGCCCACACCCGACGGTGCCCTGAGATTTCAATGCATTTCGCACAAGTTGCAGATGCCCAATGCACTGATCGGCACCTCAATAATTTTTCAGCCACGATCATCCGACGCCGGGTTCCCAGCCAAATACATTTTTGAGCAAGGACAGGTTTTGATTCCCAAGATGAGGCTGATCTGCCGACGCTGCGGTGCGCGAATGGAGGTTGCCCGCCGGCTCCCCCGGCTTGGGCCCACGCTGCCCGAAGTCTTCCCATTTCAGTGCATCGACTGCGGACACGCCATCATGGCCGAGCGGCCGGAGCCCGAGCCCGAATAAACCCCTGAAACATGGTGATGTATGGGCAGGAACATGGTTAGGATTTGAAATGTCGCTAATTCTGCAATTTTTTCAGTAGACCGCGTTCCGCGCCAACACATTGGCCACGCTAGTGCGTCGCGTTGTCATTCAACTCTTCAAAGCCCTGCGTTGCTCTCCACCGGACCGCTTATCACCACACGGGGTGGATAACCTGTGAGAGTGCACTGCAGTCTCTCGTTGGCTGCAGACAGCTTCGTCATTGTGTTCGTCACTGCACCGACGCTGGTGGCCAGCTCGTTGTGTCGCGCTCCCTTCGGGATCTTCTTCTTAAGCGCAGCCACTTCCGCGCGCAGCGTCTCCTCATTCTTTTTAACGACTGTCAGCTGTTCGATTGCGAGCAGCCGACGCTGGTTGAGAACGTCTGCCTGCTCCTTCAGGGAGCCTATCTGCTCCTTCTGGCCGCTGATCTCCCGACCGTTAACAACACCCCTGATCCACCACACGACCACCCCGACGAGGATCAAAAGCGGGATAGCGATCTCCGGAGCAGACGAGAATGTTTTCCAGCTCGTCACCCAGAAGCCTGGCTCAAGGAGCTTGTCCACAACACCCTCCCTCCTCGACGCATCGCTGCATGACGCGCGCGTCGTCGCCTGCTGTTACGCCGTCTGATCATGTCGCGGACGTGCCAGCAGATTGCTCACACTCTTAGCGTGCAACCGTGCCGCCCTTGGCGTATGACGCGCGCGCGCGCATCGAGCCGCTTGTCCGCGCTTTCAAATACAGTACTACAAGATGTCGAGCGGGGCCTCACATGGACAGGGATCACAGCAGTTTAATTATCATTCTGCTCGGGGGCATCCTGCTCGTGCTCGGGGGCATCCTGTTCGTGCTGCTGGTCGGCCGGGATACGGCGATCAGCGTCGGCCGGGATATGGCGATCCCCGTCATGGCCGGTGCATTTGGGGTCGCGTTGGTGGTCGGCACGCTCGCGCTGTTCATCGGCTACGTACGTCGCAAGCGTAGGGAAGGTCAGCCGTGGCTATTTCACTTCATCCTATGGCCCGCCTACATTGGAGTTCTTGTGGTTCTTGGCCTTGCTACCCTCCGTTCTTTCGACAATGCCTGTGGCCGCCCTTATGAGTGCGTTGGGCAAATTCTGCTTTATTGGCTCCCGGCCTCGCTCGTGCTCCTGGGCGCGTTAGTGTGGTGGGTTGAGGATTTCACTATCAGACGGCGGAAGTCCCGCTCTCCGGCTGCATCACGCCTTTGCTCGGGCCAATAAATTGGCGACCGACTTTGCGTGCCATCGACCACCACGGGGCGTACTGACACCGCGCGTATTGAGCGCATCCGCAATCTGATGCAGCGACGTCTTGATCGAGGGTCGGATGGGGTGGTTTCTCGTGCTTGACGACGACCTCGACGCCGGTGCGCGCCTTGAACCCCGTTTTAACGCTCCATGGGTCAGTGGTTGGTTTAGTGCTAGGTCCTTGACCATCGAACAGGTCATCCGCGCGTGGCCATAGCCTTGGATTGCTGTGCCGTGAACGACAAGCAGATCCTGATTCACGGGTGCCCCCAATGGCATTGGGTTGGCGGCGGCAGAAGCACTCGCCGCGCGCGGCGCGAACCTCGCCATCGTCGGTCGCAGCAGGACCAGGACGCGTATTGCGTCGGCTCGCATCAGGACGGCGGCCGGGAGGGGAGCGACGGTGGCGACATTCATCGCCGACCTCTCGTCGCAGGCCTCGGTGCGCAGATTGGCCGCCGAGGTGCTGGCCCGCTATCCAAAGCTGGATGTGCTCGTCAACAACGCCGGCGCGATGTACGGAACACGGCAGCTGACGAAGGACGGCATCGAACTGACCTGGGCGGTCAACCACCTGGCGCCGTTTCTGCTCAGCAAGCTCCTCCTCCACCGGCTGAAGGCGAGCGCGCCGGCCCGCATCATCACCACGGCATCCCAGGCGCATCAGGGAGCACACATCCCGTTCGACGATCTCAACGCCGAGCGCTCCTATCGGGCCCGAGCGAGTTGCGGAGATTATCCGGGGCATCGGAGTAAGGGAGAAACCACCCATGACAGAGATCGAGAGCCTGGTCGCGGGATTCAAGTCCGACGTCGCGCTGGCGGTTGGACAGCATCGCCGCATCGTCGGTGCCGGCAACGTCGGCAACTTTTGTAAATCGATTGACTTTCACCGGCAACGATATGGCGCGAAGCTCGAAGGCTTGCGTCATCAAGGCTTCGACGGCGCCGAGATTGACGCGGCTGCGGCCCAAATCGCGCGGTTAGCGAACGACGCCATCGACAAGGCGCAGCGCAGCGGCGTTGTTGAATTTCATAGGAGGTGACAATGGCAGACACGAATCAGCGCCCGCGTGGGGGAATGACGCTCGACGCGATATTCAGGCAGGGCGTTTTCCCGCCCTGGCCGGAAAAATTCCGCGACGTTAGCCCGACCGGTTGGGTTGGCCAAATTTGGCGTGAGCGGCAAGCTGCGTTGAAGATTGCGCAGGTGCCGCACGAGCAGAATGAAATGGTGCGCATTGCCAAGGTGACGGGGAAGCAGCCGGTCCTGGCGGAGCCCGCCGTGCGTCAATCGGTGGCGCGCAATCAGCAGCGCGAGCTGGCGCAGATCCATCACCGGATAAACGCGGTCGCGGAGCAGGCCGCCGCCGCGCGCGCCAAGTTGAAGTTGATCGACCATAAGAACGATACCCTGATTGCTGCGATGGGCAGTCAAGAGCTTCGCGCCATGTTGAGGACGATGAAGCCGAAGAACGCACCGCGGCGATGCGCAAGGTTACGTTTCGCATGGCTGCGCTCGAGGCTGAGCCGGAATTGAGCGGCGTTCCCGAGTTGCTGCACTCGCGGCTCTATGAAGAGGAACTCGCGGCCAAATTCCCCGCCGAGGTCGAGGGCGCCGACGAGGCGTTGAACGCCGCCGAGATTGTGCGCGAGACGTTGAACACGACACGGCTTGCGGTCGAGGCGGAGCTCATTGCGTCGGGCACTACGGTCAGCGAGCTCGCCGAGCCCGCGCCGACTAAAGAATGGGAAGTAGGACCGATCATGACACTGAAGAAAGCCGCACGACGCCCGCCCATCAAAATGAGCGAGAAGCGGACGGGCGAGAAAGCCGCGACCAGTGCGCTTTCGGCCGCAAGGAGCGCGGCCGCCGGCTGGCACTGCGTTCAAGAGGCCGCGTTGACCGAAATATGAACCGCGGGTGACTTACCGATAGCCAGCCCGAGGGAGCGCGCAATGGGGCCCTTTCGGTGCGCGCGGGGGGCGGCCGTTGAGCCGCCCTTATTTTTGGAAACCGCAGCGTGCGGTTCTTGCCGTCCTGCGCGCGCGGTCGCGGGGTGTCGCTTCCTCCGCCTCGATCGCACCTTTCCTTTCCCGTATTCGGGGGCTCTAGGAAATTTGGAAACTTTTCCAATTCTCCTAGCCACGTTTTGAAATGCCGTGACCCACTGCCCAAAACTGCACGCTGCCTACGCTGCCATGCTCGTCGAGTTGCTCGGTCGCGGCGCGGTGCCGATCGTGTTCTGCACCGAGCGTGCGCGCGAGTTCGGCATTAGCGAAAGAACGTTGTTCAAAGCGCGGTCGAAGCTGCCGATCAAGGTGGTGCATGTGCCCTGCACCGGAGGCCGGGCGTACTGGGAGCTGGCGAACGGTTACCATGGCAAACGTTTCACATGTGAAACAGACGCTCCTTCCTGGCGACCACCGCGGCCAGCGCGGCCGTGCGCGGATTGCGGCGAGGCGATGCACGACGGCTTCTTCATTTCGGCCCCTCGCTTGCGGAACGCAGGAGCCGGCATGGCAGACGCCCTCGATGCATTTGAGAAGCTGGCCGACGCGGTCGACGCGCTCGAGAAAGGCGCGGGCAGCGTGCACGAGCGCCTGTTCGAGGCGTTCACCTATCTTGTGCGGATTGGTCCCGAGGACATCCCGGTTGAGGACCTCGTATGGTCAAAAAATTGAGACTGTAGAAAAGACGGTGAGTTGTCCATTCCCGGCGTAGCCTCGCCGGGTGGCGCTGGCTACGATTTTTTGGGGCAATCAATTGCGAATCGGCTGGCGTGGAGGACGAATGGATTGGGCGCGCATCCTGGCCTTCGTCACGGGGATGGTGGACCAGGAGCTGCTGGCGCGGAACGAATATCTGGCCGCCGAAAATCGGATCCTGAAGGCCCAGTTGAAAGGGCGGCTGAAGCTCTCGGACGCCGAGCGAGCCACGCTCGGCGAGATCGGTCATCGATTGGGCCGCAAGGTTCTCGGCGAGGTGGCCAATGTGGCCCGGCCGGACACCATCCTGGCCTGGTACCGCAAGCTCGTGGCCCGCAAATTCGATGGCTCGAAGGCCCGTCGAAGCCCCGGCAGGCCTCGGATCAAGGGAGAGGTTGAGCAGCTGATCGTTCGCATGGCCAAGGAGAACCGTGACTGGGGTTATGACCGGATTGCGGGGGCGTTGGCCAATCTGGGGTACAAGGTCTGCGATCAGACGGTCGGCAATGTCCTGCAACGCCACGCTCTGCCGCCCGCGCCCGAGCGCAAGCGCACGACAACCTGGCCGGCTTTCATTCGGATCCATCTGGCGCTGCTGGCTGGGACCGACTTCTTGACCGCGGAGGTGCTGACGCTGCGCGGGCTGGTGACCTACTACGTGCTGTTTTTCATCCATCTCGAGAGCCGCCGGGTGGACATCGCCGGCATTACCGTTCACCCGGACGAGCGGTGGATGCAGCAGATGGCCCGGAACGTGACCATGGAGGGATGCGGCGCTCTGCGAGACTGCCGCTATCTCCTGCATGATCGCGACACCAAGTACACCCAGTCCTTCCGAGCGATCATTGCATCAGGCCGGGTCGAGCCGCTCGTGCTGCCCGCGCGCAGCCCGAACCTGAATGCCTATGCGGAGCGCTGGGTCAGGTCGGTGAAGGAGGAGTGCCTGTCCAAGGTGATCCTCTTTGGCGAGCGCTCACTGCGGCGGGCGCTGAGCGAATATGTCGAACATTTCCATGCCGAGCGGAATCATCAGGGGAAGGGCAACGTCCTGCTGTTCCCTCGGGGTACGAACATCCGCCGCGACGGGCCTGTTCAATGCCGCGAGCGACTGGGCGGACTCTTGCGTTATTACCATCAGGAGGCAGCGTGAACGGGGGAGGCGCCTCAGATGAATTTTTTGACCTTACGGGATCCCCGCGCTCAGACGCATAACGACCCTGGACGTCATTTGGCGGCGCGAAACACTTCTTCTGATTGGATCAGGATGATCGGAGGCGCTTTCCTAATCAGCATCTGCTTTTTGGCGGGTTTCATCGCAGCCGACGCCGGGATGTCGCGGCAGCCGATGTCGCTTCAAAGCATCTGCTCGAACATGCTCGAGCTTTACAAAAGTCGCGACGAGATCACCGTCAACGAGAAATGGCGCCAGGAACTTAGTCGCCTGCACGATGACTGCGCGTTGGCGCTCCACAAATACGAACTGACTAGCGCTCGCTAGTAGGGTCCGCCCACCGGCTCTTGGGGGCCCTGTAGCTAGCGGGCCACCTGGCAGCCCCGCGCCTTCCTTATTTCGACTGCTGCCGCCGGCGCTCGATCATCTCCGCGGTCTGTTCGTGCTCTCGGGCCATCTTCGTGAAGCCGCTCTTGCGTAATCGGCGCGCCCGAGCCCGGTGCCACTAAGTCGTTGCCTCAGCATCATCTTCGCACGACTTCTTGGTTTCCTCAGTCGACATCGTCTGCCGTCCGAAGGGAGGCCCGCGGGGGGCCATCCCAGGGGCAAATTGGGCGGGCCCCGACCGATTTCGAGCGGGAGGCCGGGCCCGGCGGCCGAGGAGGGGCTATCCTCCCCAGCCCCAGTAAGCCGCTCTCCACCATGCGCCGTGCGGGCCCTCTCAGGCACCTCCCATTTGGGGGCACAGCCGCCGTCAAATATGAAGCCCCGCCGCTAGTCGATGGCGATTATCACGGCAACGGCAATCGCGACGACGGTGGCGCAGATGACGAGCAGCAGAATTAGAACTCGGCATCAGCGTGACACATTCGGCTTGGTGCGCGACGGCTTCCGCTTCCGCATCAAGCCTCCGGCACGGTCAGCGCCTGCCTTAGCTTAATTCACGCCAAATCGTTGCCGGGATAAGCTCCCCAAGCGCCCGGTCATGCAGTCGCACGGGATCACGCTCTCCTTCCATCGCGAGATGGCAGATTCGTCGCGCGAGCTCGTCGGGCCTGATATTACCGCTGCCGTTAGTTTTGAGAGTTATCCACGCTTCATCAAAGGCGGTTTCCAGGATTACGAGGGTCTCGGGATCAAAAAATCCACTGCCAATTCCAAGCATGTTCCCTCTCCACGATCGAGGTTGCTAGGAAACAACGCCTTTTAAGCCTCCCCCAGAAAGTAGTCGAATTTTTGGAATTACTTTGCACTTCGGGCGATCCTTCCAAATCGAGGCCATAGAACATCGCGGAACCTCGGGGGAACTCCTAGACCAGCGTTCCAATCAGGCGCAGGAGTTCTTGCTTCTCTGGTCAGTTGCCAGCCGCGATGAGCAAGGCGCCGATCTCAATGTCGGCGACTTGGCCACCTGAGGAAGATTGGGCTGATGTCTGACAAACACCCGACGTATCAGGATAGCGGGCGGGCAACCACCGATCCCCGTTGGGACTGCGGCAAATCTCTCGGGTCCGAACGCTACGCTGAATTTGCTCGACGCTCCGCCCTAGCTTAAGCGGTGGATTTCAAACCATCCGGCAGGGTCTCGAATGCTTGAACTGGAGCCGGCCCTTGGGGTTGCCGGACTGGATCACACCGCCCAGCCGAGCCCATGGAGAGGTTGGGACGTGCGGGGCGCGCTCGTGTTTGGCACTTCGGCTCGTCACTTTTCCGCCACGGTACAGGAGTGCGCTAGAGCCTTCGGGGGAACTCACACCAACATGGCTCGCTCGCATCGGGGAGGCTGCCATGACCGGAGTGCTGAACGATCTTCTGCTATTCTCGTGTTTGGCCGCGTTCGTTACCGGGGTTGTGATTGCGGCCGCGACCATGCTGATTTGATGTGAGCTACAAGCGACGCTGGGAACTCGGCAGCCACTTGCTGGCCGAGCGGCGGGCCTTTCATTACGCACTGAGCGACCGTAGAGGCCGATATCACGATAGGCCACGCCGCCACCCTCCGGCGTATCGCATCTGGCTGGTGGTGCTTTTCTTCATCTCTTTATCGACAGAGGGAACGCGAGGCAGCCAGAGGAGTTGTCTCGGCGGCCCCTCTCACTCCCCAGGATTAGAGGGCCAGAACTCCGTTTGCGCCAGTAGCTGGGAGGCGAGGCGCGTCATGAGTTTACAAAGCAGGCATTGGCTCGACTACGACCCGGTGGCACTGGTGGTTCTGCTCGTGGGTATGAGCGCAGTCGCGTTGCTCGCCCTGAGCATTTAAAATCCTTGGCGGGCTGGTCGGAACTCGCGTCATTCACTCGATCACCTCGCCGGCGCGGGCGAGTAGCGTGGGCGGCACCGTGAGACCGAGCGCCTTCGCGGTCTTGAGATTGATCACAAGCTCGTACTTGGTCGGCGCCTGCACCGGCAGATCAGCCGGTTTCTTGCCCTTGAGAATGCGATCGACGTAGCCGGCGGCTTGTCGGAACTGGTCGACGACATTAGGCCCGTACGAGATGAGGCCGCCGTTGTCGACGGGTAGTCGCTGCCAAGATGATCATCGAACACGTCAGCGTCCCGCCCTCAGCCGGCAGATTGAGTTGGCCTTGTTCTATGAGGCCAGGCTCGATATCCGAGCCATGGACGCGCTTAGTGCGCGGACTTCGGCGGCAGCTTGTGCGCCAGCTCGCGGGCCTCGCGCTGCACATCCAAGCCGAGGCGCCGATCTCTAGAGGCCTGTATCTAAATACTGGCGTCGTCTGGAGCGCGGCGGCCGCCGCGGTCGCGTTCTGCCGAAGGTAGAAAAAAATGACCTCCCCTTCTTGGGTTCGCTGATGGGTTCCAGCGGTGTGGCCATTAACCGTCTGTAAACCATGCTTCGACACACTATTGCGCATGCCAAATCAGTCCACTGCGAACGTTCATCCCTTCGGAAACACATTTCCGGGGGCCCAGCCGTGGGACGTGCCCGATCCGCTGCCGGTAATGCGGCGGGAAATGAAGCTGTTGCTCATCGAAATGAACCTGTTGCGCATCGAGGTGGAACAATTGCGCGCTTTGAAAGAGGAAGCGCACAAAACAAAGGAATTTCTCTCTGCGGCCGTCAATCGGATCATGGAGAACCGAGACCAGTGGCAACGAGAAGCGGAACGTCTCAGCGCGTTGATGGCGCAAGTGCCACCTTGGACACTATTCTGGTGGCGCTGTCTCGACGCCTTCAAGGCGTGGCGAAAGCCGACCGACAGGATGTGGCGCTACGCCCAACAAGGTCAAATTTAAGACAGGTTACCCGTGTTACTGCCGATTGAGCCTTGGCCGGTCGGGGGCATGACGCTGAAGAATCGCACGCTGGCGCCCGTAGTGAAAGGCCCCGTTGTCCTAGGCGGGACCTTGCTTTTTCATAGTGAGACCGTCTTTTGTATCTGGAAGATTTCCGTCCTGCCCAGCATTCACAGAACGCAATTTCCTCGAACGCGGGCTCGGTAGGTCGCTCGTCATCATGCTTGAACCGCAGTCTCGGACTGCTGTGCCGTGCGATGCGCTGCCGACAGCACAGATGGGCACCTGTCGGACGACTAACCCTCGACGCTCTCTACCTCCACGTGGAGGCAATCGCCAAGATGGCAGCGGTAGCCGGCACCAGCCGCTAAAAGCTCACGCGCCTCCTCCGGGCTTTCTGCCTCAACACACCACTCCTCGGCGCGCGTCACGAGCATCGTGGCGTGGAACGTCTTCTGAGAGCCAAGGCGCTTCGACGCGATGCCCCTTGGGGGCGGGTGCGACAGCCCCCGGCCCTGGTGACCCCCAATTGGGAGGTGCGGAGCGCGCGAACTTGAATGCAAGCTCCGGGCGCGGACACCGTGAACGACCCCAAAGCTGCCTTGCAAGAGAAGAACCGTGGCGACCTGCTGCGTCAAGCATTGACCCGGCTGTCGCCGGAACATCGGGAAATCATCGACCTCGTTTACTACCACGAGCAGTCGATTGATGAGTGCGCGCACATCCTCGGCATCCCCGCCGCCACGGTGAAGACCCGCATGTTCTATGCGCGGAAGAAATTGGCCGAGTTGGTCAAGGACGCTTGAGGGCGCGCGGTGTCGATTGCTTCAATGCTTCGTGCTCCTGCGCGGCGGTCAGCCATTGCTGGGCGAGCCTGAGCAATAACGCGCGATGTTGGGGATCATCTTCCTGCTCAGCGGCACGCCGACAATCCTCCGCGAAGTACTCGCAAAGCTCCTTCTCCATGCCATTACCATACGCGGCGACATCGAAGCCGACGACCACAAGAAATTCATCGAGATCGCGTCCGACATTATGCAGGCAAATGTCATCAATTCCAAAGGAGGACACATCGGTGCAGCCATCATCATCGGGCGCTTCATCCGCCTCCGCAATATGAAACCAAAGTGCACAATGCGGTCAAATGCCTTCACTTTAAGCCGAACACTGTGATTTAGCGCGCAGCTTATAGCGCTGAATTTTACCAGTGGGGGTGCGCGGCAGCTCAGCGGCCAGCGCGTATCGGCGCGGAAGCTTGAATGCCGGCAGCTTGCGCGTGAGCTGTTCGCGCGCCGCCGCAATCGCGGCCCCGCCCTCCGCGCCTGATGTCGCGACGATGTAGAGCACGATTTCCGATAACCCGGCGGCGCCCTCTCTCAAAACGGCCGCAGCCTCCCTGACCGTAGGTATCCCTGCCAGCACATCTTCGATCTCACACGGCGAGACCCAAAGCCCCGAGACCTTGAGCATGTCATCGCTGCGGCCGCAGTGGTGATAGTAGCCGTCCTCGTCGCGTAGATATTCGTCGCCAGTGGCGAACCACTCGCCGCGAAAGCGCGCGGTCGGCCGATGCGCGGCCGCGCTTGGCGGCGCATCGGCAAGGCGATAACCGGCGCAGAGAAAAGACGCGCGTACTTCGAGTTGGCCGCTGCGGCCGGATTGGGTGATCTCTGACCCATCCTGATCGATCAGGCGCACCTCCACGCCCGGTACCGGATGGCCGGACGATCCCGCGCGACGCGCAGAAAGGGTGTTGGCGAAAATCTTATGTACCAGCTCTGAGCAGCTCATCGCATCGATGATGGGCCGGCCCGTAGCCTTTTCCCATTCGGCCG